>JBOFIK010000038.1:0-17040 GCA_051650125.1 Sarcina sp.
TTTTAAGAGAATATAATCTCTAATCTGGTAATTATGCCGTAGAAGGTAACACCCGTTTCCATTCCGAACACGATGGTTAAGCTTCTATGGGCCGATGGTACTGCACGGGCAGCTGTGTGGGAGAGTAGGTTGTTGCCAGGTCATAAGCATCCTTAGCTCAGTTGGTTAGAGCAACCGGCTCATAACCGGTAGGTCCCGGGTTCGAATCCCTGAGGATGCACCATTTTTGGGGGTATAGCTCAGTTGGGAGAGCACCTGCCTTGCACGCAGGGGGTCATGAGTTCGAATCTCATTATCTCCACCAAGCTAAAGTCTACGATGTAATCGTAGACTTTTTTTTATACGTAAAAAAAAAAGCATCAGTTGTTGATGCTTTTTTTAGTTTATTTATTTTTAGATGATTTAGACTGTATTAGTGCTGAATTTACAACAATTTTCCAGTTACTACTTATTTCAGGTATTTCTTTTATATCTGGAATATTTGTATTTTGTTTATCTACTATTGAGGTAGAGAAGTTTAAACGATATTGATTTATGTTAGGGTAAAATATACCATCAATAGTTTGACCTGTGTAGTCAGAATAATTTATTTCTTTTCCAGATGTATCTAAAACTTTTAAAGTTATAGCAGATATTCTACCATTTTTTATTGTTACAATTGCTTCTTCTTGACCACGTTTAGTTATTGAAGATTTACCAGTGAATGTTCCATCTTTATAAGGAGATTTACTGGTACTTGGTGTTGGTTGGGGATTTGTACTTTTATTTTCCTCTACAGTTTTGCCCAGGTCAGAGGATACATCAGAAGTACATCCTATAAAAGTATTTATAAAAATAAGTGGAACTAGAACCAGCAATTTAATAGTCTTTTTCATAAATTATGCCTCCTAAATTTTAATCAATCCATTATTAGTAGTTCCCAAAAAGGAAGATATTATGCATAGTGTTTTGATAAACTAAAAAATAAAGTTATTTGAGGTTTAAATATGAATATTTAGTGAGAGTTTTGATTTTTATCGACTAAAATCCTTGTTTAATGTCGAAACTTATGTATAATAAATAATGTAAATTTATTTACATTATATGTTTATAAATACTAAAAAATAAAAATCAAAGTTTAAGTATGGATGTATTTATAACTAAATACACTTATATAATTTTATATAAAAAATTAGTTGTTAAGGGATACGCTTATATTTAAGGGGCTTTGGTAAAATAAAGGAGGTCTATCAATAGTTAGGTTTTTCTAATTTTGATAGTTAAGTTTATGGCTAAAAAAGAGTTAAAGAAAGAGATTGGTCTGTTTACGGCTACCTCGCTTGTTATAAGTAATATGGTTGGAGCTGGAATACTTATGTTACCAGCAACACTTGCACAAGTTGCCGGGCCTGGTGCGACTATAATAGCATGGATACTAACGGGGTTTGGAGCTCTTATAATGGCACTTACATTTGCTAATCTTGGATCAAAGATTCCTAGAAATGGTGGAGCATATGAATATTCAAGAATGGCTTATGGAAATTTCGGGGGATTTTTAGCGGCTTGGCTTTATTGGAACGGGTCATGGATAGGTAATGCATCTATGTATATTGTTGCGACAACTTATTTAGGACAAGCCTACCCAGTATTATTAAATAACCCAATGGTAAGTTTTATTTTTGCATCAGGACTTTTATGGATATGTACATATATCAACATTAGAGGGACAAAGTTTGCAGGAAGAATTACAGCAGGATTGACTGTATTTAAGATATTATTATTTGGTAGTTTTGTAGTTATTGCTTTTATGGGCTTTAATAAGGTTAACATAGGGCCTTTATTCCCAGCTGGCAAAGGTGTGGGGACTATTCCTATTGCAGCAGGAATTACATTATGGGCATTCATGGGGCTTGAAACTGCATCTGTTACAGGTGGAGAAATTAAAAATCCTGAAAAAAATGTTAAGAGAAGCACAATACTTGGTATGAGTATAAGTGCTTGTTTATATTTGGTCATCAGTATATCTGCTATGGGGGCTATGAGTCAAACAGAACTTGCAAATAGTTCAGCACCTATAACTGATATTATTTCAAAGGTTTTAAATGTAGGGAATCTTTCGATTATTAGTATATTTATTGCTATTAGTGTAATTGGTACTTCACTTGGATGGCTTTTATCAACAGCAAGAGTTAGTTTTGCAGCTGGGGAGGATGGAGTATTTCCTAAGGCGTTTTCAAAGATACACCCAAAGCATGGAACACCATACGTATCACTTATAATAAGTTCTGTTATGGTTAATATAATTCTTATTATGAATTTTACTGAGGGGCTTTCTGGAGCTTATAGCTTTATAGTTTTACTTGCTACTTTAAGTTATTTACCGGTGTATGGGTTTACTGCAATTGCAGAAATTATTCTTATGTCAAAGGGGAAAAGAAGAGCAAGTGTAAAGAACTATACATTACTTGTTATTAGAGCAATGATCGCATTCGCATTTGCAGTTTGGGGTATTATTTCATCTGGACCAGAAACTGTTATGTATGGGTTTATTTTAGTTATGCTAGCGGTTCCAGTATATGCATATATGAGAATTAAGGGCGGAATGAAGGAAAAAAGTGAGGAAGAACTAGAAGTTTAGACATAAGTTTTTCTTTAGTGGTCTTAAATTATTTGATTTATTATATAATAATTTATATAATTATTATTATAGTAAGAAATGAACAATTAAGGCTAATGATAAGAATAGCTTTTAATTTGTTTTTAAATGGAGTGTGAGGTAGTATGAATCTACAAGAGCTAGAGGAAATGTTAGTTGAACTTAAGTTGAAAAAGAGAAACTTAATTTTAGCTGGTGAAAACACTTTTACATTAGATGAGGAAATTAAAAAGCTTGAAGATAAAATTAAATCTGAAAATTATAATTAATATAAGAACTTAGAAATTTTTCTAGGTTCTTTTTTTATTTGGAATTTTTTTAGGTTATGTCACGTAAGATTCTAAGAGGAACATATTTTAAGATTAGAATATTTTTTATTAGTAATATATTATTGCAAATGAAAAATAAAAATTAAAGCACATAGATAAAAAAATTTAAATAGACTTATAAAATGAATTAGTTTTAGTAAAAGTTATTAGTTTGAATTTGATAATATTAAACGATTTAATTTATGATTTTATGAAAATTTATTTAATTAAACATTTTTTAGGATATAAAAGTTTAATTGTTAATATTTATTTATATAGCTTATTTTTATGTATTTGCTATGGGGAGGATTTTGTGTGAGGAATTTTACGGATTTAGATATTTATTTATTTCATGAGGGGAAACATTTCAATTGCTATGATTTTATGGGAGCAATTGTTAGAAGTGAAGGTGGTAGAAGAGGGGTTAGATTTACAACATGGGCACCTAATGCAGTAGCAGTATATGTTGTTGGTGAGTTTAGTGAGTGGAGAGTGAATGAAGAGTTCATTTTTGAGAAGATTGGCGACATGGGGATATGGAGTATTTTTATACCAGGAATTAAACCGGCAACAAAGTACAAGTTTGCAATAAAGGATCCTACTAACAACATAGTTTTTAAAGCAGATCCATATGGAAGAGCTAGTGAGCTTAGACCTAATACTGCATCTGTGGTTGTTAATAAGAATATGTACAGGTGGAGAGATTTTAAATGGATTGATGAAAGAGAGAGTAAGAATACAAAAGAAAGACCTATGAATATATATGAACTGCACCTAGGTTCATGGAAGACTAATGAAGAAGGTGAGTTTTTAACATATAGAGAAATAAAGCATATTTTACCTAAGTATGTTAAGGAAATGGGATATACTCATGTTGAGTTATTGCCTATTATGGAGCATCCACTTGATAATTCATGGGGATATCAAACAACTGGTTTTTATGCAGCTACAAGTAGATTTGGAAATGCAAATGGTCTTAAAGAGCTTATTGACGAACTTCATAGAAATGATATTGGTGTAATTCTTGATTGGGTTCCAGGACATTTTTGTAAGGATTCGCATGGTTTATATAGATTTGATGGTACACCTACTTATGAGTATGCAGAGGGATGGAAGTCGGAAAATAAAGGGTGGGGAACTTGTAATTTTGATTTAGGAAGACCAGAGGTTCAGAGTTTTTTAATTTCAAATGCTTTATTTTGGATTAGAGAGTATCACTTTGATGGGTTAAGAGTTGATGCCGTAGCTAATATGATTTACTTAAATTATGGTAGACCAGAAAGCGAATGGAAGTATAATGCAGATGGGTCTACACATAATGTAGATGGTGTGGAATTTATAAAAGAGCTTAATAAAGCAATTTTTGAAGAATTCCCTACTGTTATTATGGCAGCAGAGGAATCAACTTCTTGGCAAAAAGTTTCACACTCAGTTGAAGAAGGTGGACTTGGCTTCAATTATAAATGGGATATGGGGTGGATGAATGACACTCTAGATTATTGTGAGGCTGATCCTATATATAGAAAGTATAAGCATAACGATATGACTTTTTCTATGATGTACAATTATTCAGAAAATTTTATATTACCTATTTCACACGATGAGGTTGTTCATGGGAAAAAGTCACTTTTAAATAAAATGCCGGGCGATTATTGGAATAAGTTTGCAGGTCTTAGGTTATTTGCTTCATATATGATGGGACATCCAGGAAAGAAACTTAATTTTATGGGTGCAGAAATTGGACAATTTATCGAATGGAGAGAGTATGAAGAACTTGAGTGGAAACTTTTAACCTATCCAATACATTCTGGGATAAATGCATTCTACAAAGATTTAAATAAATTTTATATAGAAAATCCAGCTTTGTGGGAGAGAGATCATTTAGATAATGGCTTTAATTGGATTGATGCTGATAATAGAGATCAAAGTATTTTTATATTTATGAGAAAAGGACACAATGTTTTTGAAAATACTCTAGTATTTGTGTGTAATTTTACGTCAAATTATTATGAGAGTTTTAGAGTGGGTGTTCCATTCTACGGAAACTATGTACAAGCATTTAATACTGATGAAATGAAGTATGGCGGGTCAGGGAAGGTTATTGAAGGTGAAATAGTTGCTCAAGATATTCCATATCATAGTGAACCGTATTCAGTAGATGTTAGTATACCTCCAATGGGAACTTTAGTTCTTAAGATTAATGAGGTAAAAGAGGCTGAAAGAAAAAAGGGTGTTAAATCAGAAAATAAAAGTGTTTATGAAGAGGTTATTAAAAATACTTTTGATTATAGAGCAGATTAAAAAAGTTGAAGTTTAGATATTATTAGAAATTAGGGGGATTTTTTATATGAAAATTTTATTTGTTGCATCAGAGGCACATCCATTTATTAAAACAGGTGGACTTGGAGATGTTATGGGAGCATTACCAAAAACACTTGCAGCTACTGGAGATGATGTTAGAGTTATTATTCCAAGGTATAAAGGAATTAAAAAACAATATATATCAGATATGGAGTATATCACTAGTTTTGGAGTTAATGTTGGCTGGAGGACACAACACTGTGGAGTTTTTAAATTAAAACATGAGAATGTTACGTATTACTTCTTAGATAATGAATTCTATTTTAAAAGAGATGGATTGTATGGACATTTTGATGATGGTGAAAGATTTGCCTATTTTGATAGAGCTGTCTTAGAGACATTAAGAGTTCTAGATTGGTGTCCAGATGTTCTTCACTGTAATGATTGGCAGTGTGGAATGATTCCAGCACTCCATAAACTTGAGTATAAAAAACATCTAGATGGTTTTTATGCAAATATGAAAACAATTATTTCTATACACAATTTACTTTTCCAAGGAAATTTTGATAAAGCAATTTTACCAGAACTTTTTGGGTACACATTAGAACAATATGATAATGGGAATATGGAACTTCATGGAGCAGCAAGTTTTATGAAAGCAGGTTTAGTTTTTGCAGATAAAATTGGAACTGTTAGTAATACTTATGCACAGGAAATTAAAAGTCCATGGTATGGAGAAAAGCTTGATGGAATTTTAAGAGAGAGAGCTTCAGATGTTTTAGGTGTTTTAAATGGGATTGACTATGATGAATATAACCCTGAAACAGATTTATATATAGATAGAACTTTTTCAGCAAGTTTATTCTTAGATGAAAAAGTAGAGAATAAAATGAAATTACAAAAAGAATTAGGATTACCAGTTAGAGGTGATGTGCCTATGATTTCTATTATTTCAAGACTTACAAATCAAAAAGGTGTTGATTTAGTAATTAATTGCGCTGATAAACTTTTAAGACAAGATATTCAGCTTGTTATATTAGGTACTGGAGATTATGGATATGAGGAGCATTTTAAAGGACTTGGCTATCGTTATAATGATAAAGTTAGCGCAAATATTTGCTTTGATAATGCTTTAGCTCATAAAATTTATGCGTCTTCAGATATGTTCCTTATGCCTTCTGCTTTTGAGCCTTGTGGCCTAGGGCAGCTTATAGCTTTAAGATATGGAACAGTTCCTATTGTTAGAGAAACTGGAGGATTAAAAGACACAATATCGCCTTATAATAAATATGATATAACAGGGAATGGTTTCAGCTTTGCTAATTATAGCGCTCAGGAACTTATAGATATTACTCAAGAGGCTATAAGAACCTTTTATAGAAAAGATGAATGGCAAATTTTAGTTAAAAATGCTATGAATTCAGAAAATAGTTGGGAAAAGTCAGCAAGAGTTTATAGAAACCTTTATAAAGAGATAGTAATGAAATAGTTATTTAGCAATTTTAGGAGGAATTCGGTGCTAGCGATAAATAAAGAACAGTTCAAAAAGGATTATGAAAAAAAATATTTAGAGCTTTATGGCGAAGAGTTGAAAAATAGTAATGATCTATACAGATATGAAACTTTAGGATGTTTAATTAGGGACTATGTTGCAAATTCTTGGGTTGATACAAATAAAAGGTATAACGAGGAAGGTGTAAAACAAGTTTATTACTTTTCAATGGAGTTTTTAATGGGAAGACTGCTTGGTGATGCACTTTTAAATCTTGGAATCAGAGATGTTTGTAGAGAGGCTTTAAATGAACTTGGAATACAACTTGATGAATTAGAAGAGTTTGAAAGTGACCAAGGTCTTGGAAATGGTGGACTTGGAAGACTTGCAGCGTGCTTTTTAGATTCTATGGCATCACTAAATATACCAGGACATGGTTGTGGTATTAGATATAAATATGGTTTTTTTGAACAAAAGATAATAAATAATACTCAAATAGAGGTTCCGGATAACTGGCTTAGAGAGGGGAATGTTTGGGAAGCTAGAAAATCAGATAAGGCAGAGATTGTTAAATTTGGTGGACAAGTTAAAATAGAAACTATTGGCGGAAAGGATGTATTCACTCACATAAATTATGAGCCGGTACTTGCAGTTCCATATGATACTCCTGTTGTCGGGTATGAAAATGATGTTGTTAATACTCTAAGGCTTTGGAGTGCAGAAACAGTTAATAATGAGTTTGATTTTTCTTCTTTTAGTAGAGGAGAGTTTCTTAAGGCAATAGAGTATAAAAATTCTGTTGAGGCAATTTCACAAGTATTATATCCTGATGATTCAGTTTATGAGGGGAAAGTTTTAAGATTTAAACAAGAGTATTTCTTTGTATCAGCTGGAATACAGGGGATTATAAGACATTATAAAAAGCTTGGTGGGAAGATGGAGAATTTTGATGAAAAGATTGCCATTCATGTAAATGATACGCATCCAGCACTTGCTATTCCAGAGCTTATGAGAATTTTAGTTGATGAAGAGGAACTTCCGTGGGAGATTGCTTGGAGGATAACTAGTAACACAATTGCATATACAAATCACACAATCTTATCGGAGGCACTAGAAAAATGGCCAATTGATATGTTTCAAAAATTATTACCTAGAATCTATATGATAGTTAATGAAATTAATGAGAGATTCTGTGGTGAGCTTTGGGGAAAATATACAGGACAGTGGGATAAGATTTCAAACATGGCGATTATAGGTGATGGATTTGTTAGAATGGCTAATCTTTGTATTGTTGGTGGTCATAGTGTAAATGGGGTTGCAAAACTTCATACAGAAATTCTTAAAAAGCAAGAGATGAGTGATTTTTACTATATGTACCCTAAAAAGTTTAATAATAAAACAAATGGTATAACTCATAGAAGGTGGCTTTTAAAGTCAAATCCTGATCTTACTGATTTATTGAAAGAAACAATAGGAACATCATTTATAAAACATCCAACAGATATGATTGAGTTTAAAAAGTATGCAGATGATGCAGTGGTTAGAGATCGGTTAGCTAACATTAAGTTAGATAATAAGAAGAAGCTTGCAAAAGTTATTCAAGATACGAAGGGGATTGTGGTAGACCCAAATTCTATTTTTGATGTACAGGTTAAAAGAATACATGCATATAAAAGACAATCTCTCAATTGCTTAAAGATAATGCATCTTTACAATGAACTACTAGAAAATCCTAATAAAGATGTAGTTCCAAGAACATTTATATTTGGTGGAAAAGCAGCACCAGCATATCACTTAGCTAAAAATACAATTGAGCTTATAAGTAGACTTGCAGAAAAGATAAATAATGATCCAAGAATAAATAATAAGATAAAAGTGGTATTACTTGATAATTATAGAGTATCGCTTGCAGAAAAAATAATTCCTGCAACAGATTTAAGTGAGCAAATATCTACAACTACTAAAGAGGCATCAGGAACATCTAATATGAAATTTATGATGAATGGAGCAATTACTATTGCTACTTTAGATGGTGCAAATGTAGAGATTAGAGATGAAGTTGGGGATGATAATATAATAATTTTTGGTATGTCAGAGGGTGAAATACTTAAATATTATAGAAATGGTGGATACTCAGCATATGAGTATTATAAAAATGATTCGAGAATTCAAAGAGTTATTGAAGATTTAAGAAATGGTAAGTATGTCAATGACCCAGAAAGATTTAATGATATCTACCAAAATCTTTTAACTTATAATGATGAGTTTTTTGTACTAAAAGATTTCGCATCATATATAGATGCAAGCAATAAAGCTGATGAAATATATAGAGATACTCATAGATGGCAAAAAATGTGCGCTATAAATATAGCTCACTCAGGAATTTTTTCATCAGATAGAACAATATCAGAATATGCAACAGGTATATGGGGTTCAGATACCATGTACAAAAACTTATAGTATTAATATAAGAAAGGATAGAAACTAGATGAATAATTTTTATATGATTCATGATTCACAAGATAAGTTTTATAGAAATCCTTTCGGTGCAGTTAAGCAGGGTGAAAAAGTAAGAATAGATATAGAACTTGAGCATGACGCACAGGTGTATTTAAATCTAGTAAACTTTGATGGAAGAAAAGAAACTATATGGATGGAGAGAGACAACGAAAAAAGTAGTTGGAAGAGAAATTTCTATAAAGCTTTCATAGATACAGAAAATAAAATAGGTATTATTAATTACCATTTTAGTATTAATAAAGATGGTGAGCAGATTTATTACGGTAATAATGCTAAGTCCCTTGGAGGAGAAGGGAAAGTATATGAGTATGACCCTAGAGAATATCAGATAACGGTGTATAAGGAGTTTTCTATACCTAGTTGGTATAAGGAAGGAATAATATATCAAATTTTTGTAGATAGATTCTATAATGGTAATGAAGATGGCACAGTTACAAATCCAAAGGAAAATAGTTTTATATATTCATCCTGGAATGATGAACCTTTATATATAAAAGATTCGGAAGGGAGAATAATAAGATGGGATTTTTATGGAGGAAATTTAAAAGGTGTTCTTAAAAAATTGGAATACATTAAATCTTTAGGGGCTAATATCATATATTTCAATCCTATATTTGAGGCGAAAAGCTGTCATAAATATGATACAGCAGATTATCAAGTAATAGATGAAATGTTTGGGACTAATGATGAATTTGAAGAACTATGCAAAAAAGCTGATGATCTAGGTATAAAAATAATCCTAGACGGAGTTTTTAGTCATACTGGAGACGATAGTAAATATTTTAATAAGTATGGAACTTATGAGTCTGTTGGAGCATATCAATCAACTGATTCACCATATTTTGATTGGTATAGATTTTATGACTATCCAAGTACCTACGAATGTTGGTGGGGAATAGATAATCAACCTAATATAGATGAAATGAATCCGAGTTATCTTGATTATATTATAAAGTCTAATGAATCAATAATTTCAAAATGGCTAAAACTTGGAGCGAGTGGATGGAGACTTGATGTAGCCGATGAACTTCCAGATGAGTTTATAAAGATGATAAGAGAGAAAATGAAGTTAGAAGATAGGGAGAGCATTTTAGTAGGGGAAGTCTGGGAAGATGCTTCAAATAAAATAAGCTATGGTCAAAGGCGAGAATACTTATTCGGAGATTCGCTAGACTCTGTAACTAACTATCCATTGAAAGATTCTATAATTTCATTTGTTATGAGAGAAATTAATGCAACTGAGCTATCTAGGAGAATAATGAGTCTTTATGAAAATTATCCAAAAGAAAGTTTTTATTCAACAATGAATATGTTGGGCAATCATGATACAAAGAGAGTACTAACAATGCTAGAAGAGAATATTAAAAAGTTTAAAATAGCTACCGCAATACAAATGTTAATGCCAGGAGTACCGCTTATTTACTACGGAGATGAGGTTGGTGTTGTAGGTGGGGCAGACCCAAGTAACAGAAAACCATTTCCTTGGAATAATCAAAATGAAGAAGTTTATAAATGGTATAAGGAATTAGCGCATATAAGAAGGTCTCAAGACGTAGTAACAAAAGGTGGCTTTAAAATTCATAATGTAAATACAAATGTTTTTTGTTTTGAAAGATTTATAGGTGACAAAAAATTAATACTTATAGCAAATCAGTCAAAGTATGAGAAATATATAAATATTAAGGGACTTTTAGGAGAATATAAAAATTATCTTAATCCATATGAAGTCTATAATTTTGAAGAAAAATTAGCAGAATTAAAAATATTTCCTAATCAATGTAAAATACTTATGAATTTCTAAGAAACTAGTTGAATATATATAATTAATAGAATTTGTACAATTGATATTTGATTGTGCAAATTCTTTTTTGTGAAAAATTAACGTTAAAAAAATTTAAACGGTAATTTTATAGTTCATTAAAACATATTTATCATTTAGGAGGTGATTATTGTGATAAGAACTGTGGTTTGTGAAAAAGAAGGCTGTACAGGAAACAGTTTCTACGTAGAAAACAAAGATCATAAATTATCAATACTATGCACAGAGTGTAATAGTGCTTATGAATATGAATATAATGAACAAGGTTTTATATTATTATCGAATTGTTCTTCTTGTAAATCAGAAAAATTTAAAGTTTTTAGGGATACTGAGATAGGTAAAATATATGCAAAGTGCATAGAGTGTGGTAATCCTCCAGAAAAAATATGCACAGATATTGACGGGAATCAAATTTCTTATAACGAGAAAATTTTATTAGAAGTTAAAGATATTGTATCAAGACTTGAACAAAACATGATGAATTTAGAAATTAAATTTGAAAATCTAGAAAGTAATCAGTCAACATCAGAAATGTCACTTAGATATATTATGAAGTTTTTGACTGAGAGAAATTAGGGGCTAAAATTATAGTTTTTATAAAGCTAGGGAGAAAGGGGTAAAAGGAAATTTATGAGTAAGAAAGAAATTGTAGCAATGATATTAGCAGGAGGACAGGGTTCGAGACTTGGGGTACTAACTAAGAAGCTAGCAAAGCCAGCAGTTCCTTTTGGAGGAAAATATAGAATAATAGACTTTCCATTAAGTAACTGTTCAAATTCAGGAATATACACAGTTGGTGTTTTAACACAATATAGCCCAATGGAACTTCACACACATATAGGAATCGGAAGCTCGTGGGATTTAGACAGAAGAGATGGAGGAGTTAGTATACTTCCACCATATCAAGGTGAGAAGGGGGCAGACTGGTACTCAGGAACAGCTAATGCAATATATCAAAATATACCTTATATAGATAGTTACGACCCAGAATATGTACTTATTTTATCAGGTGATCATATTTATAAAATGGACTATGAAAAGATGCTAGACTTCCACAAAGAAAAAGAAGCAACAGCAACAATTGCAGTTTTACAGGTTTCAATGGAAGAGGCAAGTAGATTTGGAATAATGAACACAAATGAAGACGCTACAATCTATGAGTTTGAAGAAAAACCAGAAAAACCAAAGAGCAATAATGCTTCAATGGGAATTTATATCTTTAGCTGGAAAGCACTAAGAAAATACTTAGTAGAAGATGAAGCTGATGGATCATCAAGTAATGACTTTGGTAAAAACATAATACCTAATATGCTTAATAATGAAGAAAAAATGGTAGCATATCCATTTGAGGGATACTGGAAAGATGTTGGAACAATTGAAAGCTTATGGGAAGCAAACATGGACTTATTAGACAAAGAATGTGAACTTGGATTATATGATGAAGATTGGAAAATATGTTCAGTAAATACAATGGCGCCACCTCAATATATAGGAAAAGAGGCAGTGGTTAAAAACTCTCTAATAGTAGAGGGATGTGAAGTAGAAGGAATAGTTGAAAACTCAATATTATTTCAAGGAGTTAAAATTGAAAAAGGTGCAGTAGTTAGGAATTCTGTAATAATGCCTAATACAACCATTAATACAAGTTGTAGAGTAGAGAAAGCTATTATTGGAAGTGAAGTAAAACTTGGTAGAGAAGTTATTGTTGGAAATGGTGAGAAAATAACAGTAATTGGATCTAAAGAGGAAATAAAAGAAGGAAGTTTAGTTGAATAGAAGGCAAGTATAGAGGGGTGGAGTTGAAATATGAAAAATTGTGTAGGGATAATAAACCTAGATGAAAAAGAAAATAGGATGGGTGAACTAGTTAGAAATAGACCACTAGCAGCAGTTCCGATAGCAGGAAGATATAGATTAGTGGACTTTGTATTATCTAATATGACAAATGCAGGTATAGAAAGTATAGGGATATTTGCAAAAAATAAATCAAGATCTTTGATGGATCATATATCAAATGGTAAGCCATGGGATTTAAATAGAAAAAGAGATGGACTTAGAGTATTTAACTTTGCGGACAAAGACCCATCATCAGATGATGTTCATGGATTTTGTGAAAATTTAGAATTTGTGAAATTAAGTAAAAAAGAATATGTTTTATTAGCACCATCATATATGATAGCAAATATAGATTTTAATGAAGTAATGAAAGAGCATAAGAATAGCACAAATGATATAACTGTTGTATATAAAGATGTAAATGATGCTAAAGTGAATTTTTTAGGATGCGATGTTTTAAATACAGATAATGCAGGAAAAGTTTTAAGTGTCGGGGAGAATATAGGTTCAGATAAAAATGCTAAAATAAATATGGAAATGTACCTTATGAGGACAGATTTGTTTATAGACATAGTTTATGATTGTATCAAAAATGGAAATATAAGAAAAGTTAAAAATTATATAAAATATAATACAGATAATTTAAAGGTTGGAAGCTATGCATTTGATGGATATGTAAGATGCATAAATTCATTAGATAGTTACTTTAAAATGAATACAGATATTCTAGATAAAGAAGTAACAAAGGAACTTTTCTATAACAATAGACCAATATATACAAAAACAAAAGACGAATCAGGTACAAAATATGGAGAAAAGAGTAAAGTAACTAACTCTATAATAGCTAATGGTTCATTTATAGAAGGAATAGTAGAAAACTGTGTAATTTCAAGAAGAGTTTATATAGGAGAAAATACGTATCTTAAAAATTGTGTTATACTACAAAATACTAAAATTGGTGATGATGTACAAATGCAAAATGTTATAACAGATAAAAATGTAACTATAAGAGACGGGGAAGTATTAAATGGCAATAGTGAAACACCACTTGTAATTAAGAAAAAATATAAAATCTAATAAGCTAGGCTAATATAAAGAGGTTAAGTTGTTAAAAATAAGCAAACTTAACCTCTTTATATTTTAAAAAATTAAATACCCTTGTATAATGAAAAGTAGTTTTAAATTAAGGGGATTAGATGAATGAGATTAACGAAAAAGAAAGTTTTTAATTTAGCATTATTAATTATATGGATGAGTTTTATATTTTTAATGTCAGCTAAAACCGCAGATGCATCAACACAGGATAGTGATTTTGTTATAAATGTATTAAATGTATTAGGGTTAAACTTTAGCACTAATTTTGGTGAGTTTGCATCAGTAATTGTAAGAAAGGCAGCTCATTTAACGGAATATATGATACTATGTCTATTCACATATAATGTATTAAGTGATTACATTAAAGTAAGAAAGAAAGTTTTTGTATACTCCATAATAGGAGTATTTCTGTATGCTTGTTCAGATGAATTACATCAAACTTTTGTTCAAGGAAGAGCAGGAAAGTTCACAGACGTGTTAATTGATACAACAGGTGGAATTATTGGTGTAATCGTAGTGATGATATACCATAAAGTGAAAAGTAGAAAAATGAAATAGAAAAAATAGGATTATAGGTAAAACTATAGTCTTTTTTTATATAAAAAATAGATTCAAATAAGAAAAAATACAATTAATTCAAAAGAATTTAATTTAATTAAAAAGAAGAGGGAGGCTAGTTTCAGTATGTTCAAAAAGTCTACAAAAAGTTTTAAAAGGACATAGAATATTATATTCCAATTTATAGAAATACATGGTAAAATTATGAAAAAGGAAAAGAAAAACATATGTTTTTCGTAAGAGGACACATTGTGGAGAGTAATTTATCTATTTAGGGGGGATATAAATGTCAGCAGAAAAAGTAAAGCCAGTAAAGAAAAAAGGTATTTTAAATTTTATTGAAAAAGTTGGGAATGCACTACCGCATCCAGCAACAATATTCGTAATTCTATGTGGAGTAATAATGGTAGTATCGCACATAATGGCTAAAATGGGAGTTTCAGTTACATACGATGCATTGAACATGGCAACTAATCAAATAGAACCTACAACAGTTACAGTGAAAAGTCTTTTATCGAATGAAGGTATAGTAGGTATGCTAGAAGGGGCATTAAAGAACTTTACAGGGTTCGCACCTCTTGGAACAGTTTTAGTAGCAATGTTAGGGGTTGGAGTAGCAGAAGGGACAGGACTTATAGGAACAGCTCTTAAAAAATTAGTATTAAGCACACCAAAAACACTTATTACATTAGTAGTAGTTTTAGCAGGTGTTCTATCAAGTATAGCTTCAGATGCAGGGTATGTTGTATTAATTCCACTTGGAGCAATAGTATTCTTAAGTATGGGAAGACATCCTATGGCAGGACTTGCAGCAGCATTTGCTGGGGTATCTGGAGGATTTAGTGCAAACTTAATGTTTGGACCAACAGATGCATTACTTGCAGGGATTTCAACAGAAGCGGCAAAAATTCAAAGTGCAACAGCAGGGGTAGAAGTAACAGATAATTGGTTCTTCTTAATTGCATCAACATTTTTAATTACAGTAATAGGTACATTAGTAACAGAAAAAATTGTAGAACCAAGACTTGGAGAATATAAGGGTGATACAAAAGTAGATAAAAATATGGATCTTAATGATACAGAAAAAAGAGGTCTTAAATTTGCAGGAATTGCAAGTGTATTTGTAGCAATTGTGCTTTTAATAGCCACAGTACCTCAAAATGCAATTTTAAGAAATGCACAAACAGGTTCACTTGTAGATAAGTCACCACTGATGAATTCAATAGTTATAATAATAGCAATAGTATTCTTAGTTCTTGGAGTTGCTTACGGAATCGGAGCAGGTGGAATAAAGAATGATAAAGATATAATCAAAGAAATGTCTAAAACAATGTCTACAATGGGTGGATATATAGTATTAGTGTTCTTTGCAGCACAATTCGTTCAATACTTTGCACAATCAAATGTTGGAACAGTAATAGCTGTAAAGGGAGCAGATTTCTTAAAGGCAGCTAATATTGGTGGGATTCCACTAATATTAGGATTTATAGTAGTAACAGCTTTTGTAAACTTATTTATGGGTTCAGCATCAGCTAAATGGGCAATCATGGCTCCAATATTTATTCCAATGCTTATGGAAATGGGATTCGCACCAGAATTTACACAAATGGCATATAGAATAGGAGATTCATCAACTAATATAATTTCACCACTTATGACATACTTTGCACTTATAGTATCATTTGCAGAAAAGTATGATAAAGAATCAGGAATAGGAACAATGGTATCAACAATGGTTCCATATTCAATTTCATTCTTATTAGGGTGGTCAGTATTACTTATTGTGTGGATGATGTTAAAACTTCCATTAGGACCAGGAGCATCAATATTTATGTAGATAAATTAAAACTTAGAGAACTTAGAACTAGAAATAGTTTTAGGTTCTTTTTTGTTTTAAGAAGATTTAGATCTTTTATAAGAAGTAAGTACTAATTTAAAAAATGAAAAAAGAATATAGTTAAATTTAGAAGAGAATTTAGAGAAAAATTATTTTGGATTTAAGATTTCTGAAAAATATAGATAGTTTAAATACTTAAAAAAGTGAAAAAATATAGAAAAGTATATATTAAATGAAAAAATAGAAAGAAACATATCCAAGTGTATCAAACAAAGAAAAATAAAGAAAAATATAGTAAATAAAAGAAAAGGTAATAAAATAGAAAAAGAGTAGATAAAATACATAGTGTTTCGATTCAAAAGGTGCTATAATTTGAGAAGTCGACAAGCGAGACACAAACTTACTTGGAAGACAAATAACATCAAAAAAACTTTGAAAAAAGTTGTTGACATTAAGTTAACGAAATGTTATTCTAAATAAGTCGTCAAAAGCGACACACACTAAGGTCTTTGAAAATTAAACAGAAGAAATTAAGTAAACCAGCAATTCTTTTTATGTTTTTAAGCTTAAGATTAAACTTTTTAAATTGAGAGTTTGATCCTGGCTCAGGATGAACGCTGGCGGCGTGCCTAACACATG
>JBOFIK010000039.1:0-30196 GCA_051650125.1 Sarcina sp.
TAAATTTAATAAATAGGGTTGTGGGATAGTATAAATTTATTTATACAAACTGGTCCAACCTTGGCTTAAATGATATCAGAAGATATTAAAAGCACAAATTATCTAAAATAAGTACATTTGTCTATAATTTTAGAACCAGTACAATATGGATTTTTACCCAGTTGCAATAGAGAAATTAATAGAGGAATTTGCTAAGTTACCAAGTATTGGTAAAAAGACGGCACAAAGATTAACACTTCATATTCTTAATTTACCTAAGGATGAAGTAGAGGCTTTTGCTAATGCACTTAAAGATGCTAGGGGAACAATAAAATATTGTTCTGTTTGTGGGAACTTTACAGATTCAGACCCTTGTAGTATTTGTTCAAGTAATCATAGAGATATAGGAACTGTCTGTGTTGTAGAACAACCAAAAGATATTATGACTATAGAAAGAGTTAGGGAGTTTAATGGTGTTTACCATGTTCTCCATGGAAATATATCTCCAATGCAAGGAAGAGGACCACAGGACATAAGAATCAGAGAACTTGTTGCTAGAATGAATGCTGATGTTAAAGAGGTAATACTTGCTACAAACCCTAATATAGAGGGTGAGGCAACAGCTATGTACATATCAAAAATACTTAAACCTTTAGATATTAAAGTTACTAGAATTGCATCAGGAATACCAGTTGGTGGAGATTTAGAGTATGCAGATGAAGTTACTTTATCTAAAGCCTTAGAGGGAAGAAAACAACTTTAAATTTGAATATAAAATAAAAAAATGGTAATAATTTCTAATATGTACAAGTTTATGTATTAGGAGGTTGTTATGGAGAATACAATAATAGTAGAAAAAAATTCATCAAAAAAGAGGAAAAATGAAGGCAAACGTAGAAATAATATAAGTGATAGAGAATTTATAATAAGTTCTGTTGAGGAAACTAAAGGTGAAATTGATAGATTGAGAAATAATTTTAATTTCATAAGTGATCCAAAACTCGTAGAGTCTCTTATATATAAAGAAAGGGATGCTATGGCTAGATATGAATATTTGCTTGGACAGGCGAGGAAAAAAGGTATAAAAGTAGATATGTTATACGTATATAATAATATCTGTCAAAAATACTAAATGACAAAATAGGAAAGGGGGATTAATTAATGGATAGTATAATTTGGTTAATTCTTGGGCTAGTAGTAGCATTTATTGTTTTCAAAATAGTTAAAGGTTCAATAAAGTTACTTATAAACGGAGTTGTTGGAGTTATATTGCTTTGGATAGTTAACTTCTTTGGAGCAAGTTTTGGAATAACAATAGGAATAAATATATTTACAGCTCTTATAGCAGGGATATTTGGAATACCTGGTGTTATAGTTATGGTAGTTTTTAAATTATTAGGTGGAGCTTAAGCATTTAAAGAAACACAAGAAAACAGATGCTTTCCAGTTGTATGTAGGCATCTGTTTTTTAATGATAGATGGGAGGAACTTGCATATCAAGCAAGGTAATCTTGAAAGTACACAAAGAGAGGAGTTTGCATCTCAATCAAGATGGATTTAATATACTATAAATATATGCTATAAAAGAAATTTTGGTTACTATTTTAAGGGTAAAGTTGTGACATTAATTTTATAATGTAGAACTTAAAGGGGGAGAGGACTATATTAAAGAACTTAATTTTAAGAAATAAAATATGGGTAGGTATAACAACCGCAATTTATACAATTTTATTTTTTGTTTTCTCAGGAAGTTTAGCACTTATGAGGTCTGATTTTAAAAAGCTGACAAAAACAAGTGCAATCAAAGAATTTAGTACTATTGGGAATTTTGAAATATTATTTTTGATATTAGCTACAAGCATAATTGCAGCAGTTTATTTTAGAGATAAAGATGAGCAATTAAAAATGAGACTCGGTGAGAAGAAAGATAGAATTTTATATTTTAAAGAAAGTTTATTGCTTTTATTTATTCCGATTATAATAGCAAGTTTTGCAGGTTTTCTTGTTAAGGCAGGATTATTCGCAGTTCATACAGAGGTTTTAGCAGGGACACTTGAAATGCCATTTTATGTGGTATTTAACACAACTATATATATTTTAATAATTGCAATTTTTGGAGTTTCGCTTGGATTCTTATTCCAAATAACAATGAAACCAATTTTAACAGCAACACTATATCCGTTATTTATATTTGAAAGTTTAATACTTATTTTTGGTGTGTCTAATCTTTTTGCATCAGAGAAAATATCGGGAATGGTGGAGTTTTCTAATTTTACATCTAGTGTAGTCTTAAATTATCTAAATATGTTTACTAGCAAGCTTAGAGTAGAAATGCTAGGGACACAAATATTCTTTACAACAATTCTAGCATTTATGACAATGACAGTAGTTTGTTTAGCGGGAACGAGTAGATTCCTAGTTACTTATAATAAAAGAACATTAACACACAGTTATAGAGCGACGGTTTTAAGAAGATTTATAAATATAAATCTAGTAACTTTATTTACTATGTATTTTTCAATAGCTGGGTTTGGGGCATATTCATTATTGCAAATAGACTCTATTACATTAGATAAAGCTATGGAATATACAGGAATAGTATCAATTATTTTAATTCCAACTTTGGTAGTTCTTTTTGAATATTTTTATATGAAAAGAAATAATTTAATTATAGATAAGCAAAAAAAGAAAAAAGATAAAAAAAGTAATGAGATTTTAGAGGTAACAAAAAATATTGAGAGTAATAATCAAAATATAGATATTAAAATCAATGATGCTAAATTAGAGAATAAGGGAATTGTCAAAGAAACAGTTAAAACAAGTTATACACCTAAGGATGAAGAAAATTTAGGTGAAACTAGAGATTTAGGCAAAAACTTTGATAAAGAAATAGATGAAAAAAATATAGCAGAAAACAACTTTGAGCAAAGTGTTGGAAATATAAGTGATGACACAGGATTTGATGAGTTGTTCTTTGATGAAGATATAATAATCAAGGAAGGTTTTAATGTAGAAATAGAAACAGATT
This sequence comes from Sarcina sp., assembly GCA_051650125.1. GTDB lineage: Bacteria > Bacillota > Clostridia > Clostridiales > Clostridiaceae > Sarcina. The sequence continues at coordinate 3,008 of JBOFIK010000039.1, forward strand.
TTATAAAAGAACAAAGTATGTTTGATGATGAAGTGAAAATACATCAAACTGAGGATAGAGAAAATTCGTTTTTTAACAATGCACAACAAGATAATAAATAATACAAACTCCTTTGTACAAATGTACAGAGGAGTTTTTGCAAGTTGTTAAATTTTTGTTGAATTTGTTCAAATATAAAAGCATTTAACTTATAATCAAGTTAGTGAGAGTGTTAACTAAGGAGGAAGAAATTATGATGAGTGTTGGAGTAGCAATAGGTATAATTGCCTATTTAATCGTTAATAAATTTATAAATATTGGTGAGTGGGCAAGTAAACTAATAAAAATAGATACTAAATGGAAACCGGCAATCCTAGTTGCGATTTTTATTATTGGGATGGCGATTATATCAGGAGTTGTAGGTGTGTTTAATTTAGGTGATTTAGGTGAGGGGATAAATGGTTTAGTGATTGGAGTAGGAGTAATGTTTATAGCAAGAATTATTCCAAAACAGTTTAAATATATGTAGAATAAAATAACTTTAAAAGTAGCTAAGGCTACTTTTTTTATTTTATGGATAATTTAAATAAATAGTGGAATACTAAAGAGGATTTAGTATATAGGAAAGGTGTGATTAATATAATTACGACTTATCATCAATTATCTGCAATAGATAGGAATATAAAATTCAATGATCCAAACAGGGATAATGAATTTATATGTAGTAACCATCATGATAATAATTCTTTGTATGAACCAGAGAGTATAGAATTTAGTGAAGCTGAATTTTTAAAGGATGACCTCTAACTAAATCTAAAAGTCCTAGATAAAGATGAGTAAATAAACTCCATGTCAACACATTGCTCGGATATCTAGGACTTTTTACTATAAAAAACTTAAGCTCTAGGTATATTTGTACCTAGAGCTTAAGCTTTTTATTTTCTTGTTTTTTGTTCAGGTTTAGAAACTACAAGGTTTGTTTGTAACATTGTAATTGGCAAGGAGAATCTATTTCTATATGCAAGCATTTTAGGTTCCCAATTATGTGCATATTTTCCTTTGAATTTTTTTAGTCCTTCAAAAGAATAAAAAGCACTTCCGTTATAATAAATTTGACTTGCTAAACGTTCGCTAAGAAAAGAATATTTAGAAAAACCTACATTAGATAATGGTGAAACACCAAAATTAAAGTAGTTATATCCATTTTCTTTTCCCCAAAGCAGGAGGTTTACAAACATATAATCCATAAGACCTCTTGGAGTATCTCTTGAATATCTCATTAAGTCAGAGCAAAACATTTTATTTTCACCATATGTTGGCATTATAGTGACAAATGCTTTGATTTGTTGATTTTCATCTTTTACGATTCCAATGGGTGATCTTTTTATGTACTCAGGGTCAAAAAATCCCATTGAAAATCCCATTTCTTTTTTTCCATTTAACCATTCATCTGAAATTATTTTTAATTCTGAAATTAGATTATCTGTTATATCAGTTGCAATTTCAAATGTATAATTAGCTTTATTTATTTTATTAACACAAGTTCTAACTTTTTGCATTTTTTGTCCTTGTATTGTAAATTCATTTAAATTAACAATTGCAGCTTCGCCAAGTTTCATAAATTCATATCCATAATCATGTAGCAAATCAAGCATAGAACTACTTATTTCAAAGAATACCGGAACATAGTCATAAGAATCAGCAAAATCATAAAATTCTGAGATTAAATTGCTTAGATTTTCTCTATCGCCTAAAGGGTTTCCAAGAACTATAAGTTTATTAGATATTATAGTATATTGAATCATTCCTTTTTTGTCAGTAGAGAAAAATACATATTTATCTTTTAGATATATTAAATGAGTAAGTGAAGTTCCATTATGTTTTTTAAGAAATTCAGTTATATCACTAGCACAATCTTCAATATAAGTGTGTGTCATTTTGTTTAAATGTTTACCTAAAAGATAAATAGAATACAAGTAAAGTAAGGATAATACAAATCCTATTGTACCTATACTTACAAGATTTTGATAAGTATGAAGTGCAATTGCTAATTTATTATGCATCTCTATATGCTTTATAGGAACATTTATATATCCAAGAATAAGATATAAAATCCAAAAACCTGTTAACATTAACGTTGTTGAAATTAGATCTTCTGTACTTACTATAAAACTTTTTCTATAAAATTCATTTTTACTTACTATTAGGAAAAGCGCTATTAAAATTAAATATCCCGTAGCTATGTAGTTAAAGGATTTAGCTATTGTTAAAAGTGACCCTATTAATAAGAAAAATATTGTTAGACGATAAATCCCTTTTGATTTATGTTTTAAAAGATTTGCCATAACTAATAAAAGAAAACCTACTATTACGACTAAGCCTTTAGAAAAATGTAGCATTGTTGCAGAACTTAAAAAATAAATTTCTCTTATTTTGAAAAATATTTGTGGAAATGCTGTTAATAAAAGCAATAAAGGTCCTGAAATAAAAACAAAAAATCTTAGTGCAAAAAATGCACTTTTTATCGAAATAATTTTTGGTAATGAATTATATTTTACATTGATTTTTCCCCAATTTTTTATGGTAGATACTACACTTATTATGAATAATGGAATTAAAGTGTAAGCTAATCTATAAATTATAATTGAAGTTAACGCTAAGTTCTTATTTGAACCGATAGAACATAAAAGTACTACCATTACAACATCAAATGATATGATTCCAGCTGGTAGCAAAGTTATAAATCCAATAATAGTTGCTATAAAATAAATTAAAACAAAAATGAACGGGTTTAAATTAATTGATAACATTTTAGTTGTTATAAAAAGAAAAATTCCTGCACTTAGAAAGTTTATTGAATATAGTATTAAAGTAAATTTAAAATCTTGTTTATTTTTATTAGCATATTTTTTATAAAGATTACGAGCAGGCAAAAATTTTCCATATAATACGTTTGTAGCAGACAGATTAAAGTTCTCATTTTTTTTAATTATTAAGTAAGTGATTGGTGTTATAGAAAATAGTATAAATCCTAAAAATAAAATAAAAATAAAATGAGAGAATGATAAGTTATTTATTACTCTAAAAAGTCCTAAAAAACCTAAATGATTTTTTGTGTAGTGAATTACACCTAAGAAAATTAGTGCGAAAACAAAAATATATATTATTTTAAGAATATATATCAGTCGTGATTTAGTTAAAGCTTCCATTTTTTCACCTTTTACCTTTTCATTAGTTTATAATTATATACTAACATAGTTATTTTACGTTACAAAGGAGTTATGAGAATGAGGAATTTAAAAAAAATTGATATAGATGATTTTATTATGAGTTATTATGAAGAAGGGGAGGGGGAGTGCATAATTTTTTTACATGGAAATGGCATGAACTCCACTCAGTTTTCTAAATTATATAATAAATTAGTGAAGTTTAAAAAATGTATAGCTTTAGATGTTAGGGGCAGTGGACAAAGTAGTAGAGGTCTTAAAGTGATAACTATGGAACAAATTGCGTTAGATATAATAACATTTTTAGAAAAAAAAAATATTACTAAAGCAAGTTTTATTGGTTATAGTGATGGTGCTAATTTAGCAATGATTATTGCTAAGAAAAAACCTGAGTGTATAAATAAGTTAGCTCTTATAGTTGGTAATTATAAAATTGAGGGAATTTGTATTTGGTTTAGAGTTTTGTTGATTATTTATAGATATGTTTTGAAAATAAAGATGATATTTTCTCATAAAGCAAGGATTAGACTAGAGCTAGCTGAGTTAATGTTTGATGATATTGATATAAGTGATGAGGATTTAATGAATTTTGATATGGATACTTTAGTTATGTATTCTGGATTAGATGTAATAAAAAAAAGTCATAGTTTGAAGATTGGAAAGCTTATAAAAAATTCGGAAATTGTTTTGATAAAAAATTCTACTCATGAAAATATAATAAGAAATAGTAGTGCTATTAATAAGCTAGTGTTATTTTTAAAATAGAAAAACAACACTAGCTTATTAATAGTTGAATATTATAAAATTAAAAATTAAAAAATTAAATCAAAATACACTAACATTAATTAAACTTACGAATAATATATTTAAAAAAGAAAAAATATAGTGCTTATATTTTAAAGGGGGCGAAAATAAATGCACAAAAAATTATTTATTCCAGGTCCAGTTGATGTTAGACCAGATGTTTTAGAAAAAATGGCTATGCCAATGATCGGTCATAGGGGGAAGGATGCATCTGACCTTCAAAGAAGAATTAGCGAAAATCTTAGGAAAGTGCTTTTTACAAAAAGTGAAATTTTACTTTCAAGTTCTTCAGGAACTGGTCTTATGGAAGGTGCTATTAGAAGTTGTAGTGCAAAAAAAGCAGCTGTTTTCTCTGTTGGGGCTTTTGGAAACAGATGGTATGAAATTGCAGTAAGTAATAATGTTAAGGCTGATAAATTTGAAACTCAGTGGGGAAATGCACTACGAGCAGAAGAGGTAGATAACGTTCTTGCAACAGGTGAATATGACCTTGTGGCTGTTACTCATAATGAAACTTCAACTGGTGTTATGAATCCTATTGAGGAAATTGGTGAAGTGGTTAAAAAATATCCGAATGTGATATTTTGTGTAGATGCTGTTAGTTCAGCTGTTGGAACAAAGATAGAGGTTGATAAGTGTGGTATAGATATTCTTGTTACATCAACTCAAAAATGTGTAGGACTTCCACCAGGGCTTGCTATATGTACTTTCTCTGATAAGGCTAGGGAAAGAGCAAAAACTGTTGAGAATAGAGGGACATATCTAGATTTGCTTACGCTTGATGAGTATATTCAGAAAAAAGATTATCAATATCCTTCAACACCATCACTTCCACATATGTATGCGTTAGATTATCAATTAGATTATATTCTAAATATAGAAGGTTTAGAAAATAGATTTAATAGACATATAGAGATGGCACAAATAGTTAGAAAATGGGCAAAAGAGCATTTTGAGATATTTACTCAAGAGGGGTATTACTCAAATACTTTAACTAATATAAAAAATACTAGAGGCATAAGTGTTTCAGAACTTAATAAAGAACTTGGGAAAAGAGGCATGATGTTGTCAAATGGTTATGGTAAATTAAAAGAAAAGACATTTAGAATTGCTCATATGGCAGATTGCACAGTAGAAGATATAAATATTTTACTTGCTGCAATAGATGATATCTTAGGTTTTTAAATGTAAAGGTATTTAAGTGATTTTTAACGCTAGGAGAGTTGTAAAACCTGAAAAACCTCGTTGTTAATTGCTATAAGTTTTGTGGACCTCTTTAGCTAATGAAATAAGCTTAGGGGTCTAAATATTTAAATAAAAGTTTGGAGGTTTATATAAATGGGAAGAATATTATTTAATGACGGTGTAGAGGAAGATTTAGCTATAAAATTAAAGGAAATAGGGGTAGAGGTGGAGAATACTCATTATGAGGGTGAAGAACTTATAGAAAAGTTGAAAACTACTGATATTTTAGTTGTAAGATCTGCTACAAAAGTTAGAAAAGAATTAATTGATGCAGTTAAGGGAAGTGAACTAAAACTTGTTGTAAGAGCAGGGGTTGGTGTAGATAATATAGATGTTGCATATGCACAGGAAAGTGGGATAGATGTTAAAAATACTCCATTTGCTAGTTCAGCATCAGTTGCAGAACTTGTTCTTGCACATATGTTTGCGTTATCAAGATTTATAGTTCAAGCTAATATGACTATGAAAAAAGGTGAGTGGAATAAAAACTCTTACACAGGTAGCGAGATTTCAGGGAAAACTCTTGGAATTATAGGAATGGGTAGAATAGGAAGAACTCTTGCAGCAAAAGCAACAGCACTTGGAATGAAGGTTATTTATTCAGATGCTATGGGTGCTATTGAACTTGCAAAAGATTATGATTATGCAGAACTTAATGAACTATATAAGAACTCAGATTTTATTTCAATTCATGTTCCTACAACTGAGTGCTTAATTGGCGATGCACAGATTAATATTATGAAAGATGGAGTTTTTCTTATAAATACTGCTAGAGGGTCTATTATAAATACAGAGGCGTTACTTGTTGGAATTCATAGTGGAAAAGTTGCAGGGGCTGGTCTTGATGTATTTGAAAATGAGCCAAAGGTTAATCAAGGGCTTGTTAATAATCCAAGAATTTGTGCAACACCACATATAGGTGCATCTACAAATGAAGCACAAGAAAGAATTGCTGATGAGATTTATGAGATTGTAAAAGAAACTTTTAAATTATAAAGGGAGTTGGGGTATATATGGTAAGAATCAAACCTTTTAAAGCAATAAGGCCAAGTGAGGAGTTTGCAAGTGATGTTGCAGCGCTTCCGTATGATGTTATGAATACAAAAGAGGCTAGGGAGATGGTTATTAGAAAAGAGAAATCTTTTTTAAATATTGACAGACCAGAGGTTAATTTTCCAGAAGACTTTAATGTATATGATCAGAGGGTTTATGAGAAAGCTAGAGAAATACTAAATAAATTTTGGGAAGAGGGCACATTAAAGCAAGATGATAAAGAATGTTTTTATATCTATGATGAAGAGTTTAAGGGTAAAACTCAAAGAGGAATAGTTGTATGTTGTGCTATTGATGAATATGAAAATAACAAAATCAAAAGACATGAATTTACTAGACCAGAAAAAGAAGTAGATAGAACAAATCATTTTGATGTTTGTGATGCTAATACAAGTCCTATACTTTTAACTTATAAAGAGGATAAGAGTATTACAAACCTTGTTAATTCATACTGCGCAGAAGTTGTACCAGTATATGATTTTGCAAGTGATGATGATATAAGACATAAACTTTGGGTTATAAATGATGAGATAATGATTGATATTTTAATTAAAAAGTTTAAAAGTGTTGATAGTCTTTATATAGCAGATGGTCACCATAGAACAGCATCATCAATAAATGTTGGAAAACTTAGAAGAGAGCAGTATCCGGATTATACTGGTGAAGAGGAATTCAATTATTTCCTTGGAGTTGTATTCCCATCAAGTGATTTAAATATATTAGATTATAACAGAGTTGTAAGAGTTAAAGATAATTTTAACCTACCAACATTCATAGAAGGATTAAAACAAAACTTTACAGTAAATATGATAGGTTCAGTGCAAAGCAAACCAAAGAAAGCAAAAACATTTGGAATGTGCATAAAAGGAACTTGGTATCAACTAACTGCAAAGAAAAATTCTTATGATACTACTGATATTATAAAAAGTTTAGATGTTTCAATATTAGAAGAGAATGTTTTAAAACCTCTACTTGGAATACAAGATGTTAGAACTGATGAAAGAATTGATTTTGTTGGTGGGGTTAGAGGACTTGATGAATTAGAAAAAAGAGTTAAAGATGATATGGATATAGCATTTGCAATGTATCCTACAAGTATAGAAGAACTTATACAAGTTTCTGATGAAGGCAAAATAATGCCACCTAAATCTACTTGGTTTGAACCAAAACTTAGAAGTGGATTGTTTATACACAAGCTGAAATAGTATATGAGAATAAATAAAATTATGAAGTGACTTTAAAAAGTAGATAAAGTTAGTTCAAAATAAAAAAAGAGTTAAATAATTGAGATTATTTAACTCTTTTTCTATATAATGTATATAAGGGGTGAGGTATGAGAAGAAAAATAAATTTATTATGGATAGTAGTAAACCTAGGTTTGATTGTACTTATAGGAGGTTTATATAATTATTTTATAGAAGCAAGTATATTACCAAAAATTTTTTACATAAATGCAGAGAATATTAATATTGAAAATTTAATGTTTTATACATGGCAAGCACAGATAACTATTTCAATTATAACAATCACTTTGATTAGTTTAATTTCTGGAGATTTAGACAAAAAGATATATGGGCAATCAATGAAAAATATTTTAATTTCTGTTCGGAAAAGGAAATTTATATTTTTTTCTAATTTAAATTATATGGAAAAAATTACAATAATAATATTGTTAATACCAATAAATATGTTTTTTTTAGTACAAGAGAAATTACCTATATTAATATGGATATTTATAATTAGTATTTACGGAGTAGTTATTTTAGTTTGGGAAACATATAATATAATTTTCAACTTAGAAGAATATAGAGTGTATGTTAAAAAGAATATATATAATGAAATAAATTTAAACAATGAAAAAAATCTAGTTGATGTAGTGAGAGGAATATATAATCATAATACAGAGTGTTGGGAAATTGATAATCTAGAAAATATTAGAGTGAATACTAATGTATTACTGTTTATTGCTAATATGCTTAGTAGTAGAGACGTAGATTCAGAAAAGAATGTGAAAAAGAATAGTTTATTTAAATTTTGGAATAAATTTTCAAAAAGGAGAAAAATAGAAAAAGAATGGATTAAAATGGATTTATCTTTTTGTGATAATCAAATAAAAGAAGAAAAAATATTGCCTGAAATTTATAAGGTTATAAGAAAAACAGGAAAAGAATTAGTAGAACATAATAAAATAAATGATTTAAAAGTAATAATAGAAAATATAAAAGTGAGCCATATAGATAAAAATATAATAGATGTATTAATAGATGATTTAATATATGGCTTAAACGATAAATCAGAAGTAGATATTTGTGAAAGGATTATGAATTATATTTTGAGCAGGCAAGAGGGAAAAGTAAAATATGAAAAACTTAGTACATTTAAAGCTATTTATACTAGTAGGTATTTAGAAAGCTGGGATAAGAAAAAATTAATAGTAGGATTCATAAGTAAGATTCTTGTAGGAGAACATACAATTGAGTGTATAAATTCTCAGAACTTAAATAGAGATGTGGTAATGTGTATTTTAAAGTTTCTTATACAGGAAAATGATATTGAAAATTTTAATGATATTATGAGTATTATTTATAAGAAAAATGGATATTCATTTAATTTAAAAAGGGGTAATATACCATATAAACTTATAGTTACAGTTAATATATTTATATGGTATATATTAAGAGAAGATTATTATAGTGAAGACTATAAAGAGAGCCGAAAAAAGTTTATTAGTTATAAAAAAGAAGAAGAGTTAAAGAGCTTAAAGGAACTTATGAAAATAGTAGGCATAAAAATATGGGAAGAGAATGATAGTGTAAAACGAGAAATGATATATGGGTCGTGGGAATATATGCCTAGTGGAAAGGTAAAATGCCTCATTATGGAAAGAGTCATTAACGAATACAACTTATTTTATACAATAGTGAATATAAGCGAATATTTGTATAAGCAATTTGTTGAAAAGTTTTTTGATAAAGTAAAATGTGAAGAAATATTTAGATATTATGACCAAAAAAATTTACGTTTAGATTCAAAAAAAGAGTTTTTAAGATATTTGGATTTATATAATCTTAAGGAAAAACCTAAATTTAAGGAGAAAATAGAAAAAATATTTTTGATAACAAGAGAAAAATATTCTAAATTAAAATTTGAGGAAGCAAAGGAACATATAGAAAATGAGGAAATTCAGAACAGTATTGAAAAAATAAAAAATAAAATATACCAATTTATAAATAAAATTAATGCTGATTATAAGATAGATAATCAAGAACATATAAAAAGTAAAATTATAAAAATAGAGGATGAACTTTATGTTGATGTTTTAGCAGAAAAAGTAGCGTTGTGGGGTATGTCATATGAGGAAAATATTTTAGCGGTGGTTAATTCAAAAATTTGCAATTTTTTTTGTGAGGATGGAATAACAATTAATATTAGTGATGAAATGGAAAATACAATTAAAAAGGTTCTAAAAACCTTAAAGGATAGAAAGTTTATTCCTCAAATTATTGCTAACAAAACAGAATTGAGTGATTTTTATATGATGAAAGGGACTGAAGATGAAATTGATGAACTAAAAATGATTGAAAAGAGTCTACAAAAAAAATTCGAAGATTCTGGGTATGGGTATAACTCAACATTATTAATTAAAAATAAAAATTTAGGAATTAATATTAAAATAGAAGAGTTTGAAATAAGAGAATATGATGATAAGTCTATAAATGAGGAATTGAAAACTCATAAAAATGGTGATGAATATGAATTTTTAGTAGTTAATGATTTAATAATTATTTTAAATAAACAAGATGCTTTAGATTATATTAAAATTAGGAAAATGCAGTTGATTTTAAGGTTAGAGGTAAAACATAATATTAAGGATGAAGATATTATAGCTATAATATATGAAAGGTGAATAAAATAAAAAACCTGTGGATAACTTTAAAGAAAAGTTATCCACAGGTTTTTCTGCTTTTAAATCAGATTACATTGAAAGTAACATTGATTTTAATATAGCTGTTGAGTTTTTAACTCCGATAGTTGTAAACTCTGCGAAGTCCATATGAGCACCGTTGTTAGCATTATCAGAAATTGATCTGATAACTACGAAAGGTACATTGTTTAAGTAAGCTGTGTGAGCTATTGATCCACCCTCCATCTCAACTGCAAAGGCATCAAACTCTTTTTCCATCCATTGAACTTTCTCTACTGAAGCAACGAATTGGTCTCCTGTTATGATTCTTCCAACTGAACTTTTGATGTCTGAGTTTTCATCACAAGCTTTTTGTGCAAGTGCTATAAGCTGTGCATCACATTTGAAATCAAATGTATCAAGTCTTGGGATTTGTCCTACTGGGTCACCAAATACTGTTGTATCCATATCATATTGAACAAGGTTGTTAGCTATAACAACATCTCCAGGGAAGATATCTTTCTTAACTCCACCAGCAACTCCAACATTTATTACTTTATCTACGTTATATTCACTTACTAATATTTGAGTACAGATAGCAGCGTTAACTTTACCTATTCCACAAACTACTGCAACAACATTTTGATTCCAAAGCTTACCTTTGTAGAATGTCATGTTTGCTTTTGTATTTTTGCTTTCAACTTCCATTTCTTTTAAAAGTATTTCAAGCTCTTCGCTCATAGCGCCTATAATTCCTAGAGTCATAATTAACTCCTCCTTTAACCTTTTGAGATACATATATTATATACAAATACTATCTCTTAAACAAATAAGAATTTGATTATTCCACAGTTTAGTCACAAAAATCTGTGACTAACTAAAACCAAAATATAAAATCTGTGGATATATAAATGCTTTATTCACAGTAGTTTGTGAGTAACCAATAATCAAAAAAAATATACTGTGACTTTCTTGGAAAAAAATCTAAATTTTATGTATAAAAAAGAATCGAAATACAAAAGCTAATATAGTAAAAATGTTTTACACATTATATGGATAAAAAAATAGGAGGAATCAAAATGAGAAGAAGACAATTCACAACAACAGTAGATGGAGCGATACAAGATAAGTTTAGAGAGGTCTGCAAAGCTAATGACCAAAAGATGAATGATGTACTAGAGGTATTTATGAAAAGTTATACTGATGACCAAATTGTAGTTAAAAAAGAGATGACATATATCCTTAGAAAATAGGAAACAATAAAAAAATCTACGACCTTTATGGAAGTCGTAGACTATGTTTAATGAAAGAATTTTTATATAGCTTGGTTAAAAAGGCGTTAAAATGAAGATTTAACTACTTTTGCAAGCTAGAGTATTCAGATATTATTCACTAACAAATCACTAGGTAGGTTAGAAATAATATTTGAACACAGTATAACATTTATAGAGTTTGTCCTACAAGAAGGAGTTGAAAAAAATGAAAAAAAAGAACGATTTAATTTATAAAACGTTCGAAGGTCAAGGTGTACATACATTCATATGGAATGGAAGGATGTGTTTAATAGGGAACGAAGTAATAAAAATATTGAAATACTCTAATGTTAGTAAAACTTTAAGTGAGTGTATCATAAGTCAATCTTTTGAAGAAGGAATAGAATATAAAAAATTGATAGGAAAGGAGTTAATGGAGTTTCGTGAAGTAGCAGATGCTATTTGCCCAGGAGCAGTTAGTATAAAAACAAGAAATCTAATTATACTTTTTGAACCAGGTTTGTATGGAGTTCTGCAGTATAGCAAAAAACCAGAGGGAATAGCTTTTGGATTATGGATTCGAAGAGAAGTAGTTTCAGAGATAATAAAAAAAGGCTACTATGTTTTAGGAGAAGAGAACTTTAGGAATAACACAAAAATAGATAATAAAATAATTCAGAGAAAAGAGAATAAAGTTGAATTTGAAGGAACTAAGGTTGAAGTTAAAGAATCTTACTCTAATGATAAAATGAAAATAGCAATTCAAGCATTAGAATTGTGGGAACGAGCAAATAAAGAAGGTGGAGTATTTTTAGAGGGAGCAGTACAAATTTTAAGTGAATTTGGAGTGAAAATAAAGAAATGAGGATAATTACCAATATTTGCCCTGGGGAATAGGCGTAAGGGCAAATATTGGAATTCGAATAGAGTGGTTGATATTGCTATATTTATGAGAATAATTATTTAAATTAAATTGATGTTGTGATAAGAATATAATTTTATTTTTTTATTGTGGCATAGTTTACTGAAATTTGTATCAGAGTAATGAAAAGGCTAAGGTTAAGAAGGGTTTGAGGGAAAGTACTTTCTCAAAATACAGATTTCTGTAATGAATTATTTATAAAAAGAGAAGTACAATTTGAATTTTAAAGATAGCTAGTGTTGATGTAAGGAGAGAAGTGAGAATAATTATATAATATTTGATATCCCTTTTAGAAGTAAGGTCAAATATTGGAAAGTATATAAAGAGAGTGGGGGGACTCAGTTTATAAAAATATTTTTTTAGAGTTATAGTATTATGTTTGTAAATAAAAAATGCTACTACAAAAATGTAGTAGCATTTCAATTATTCTTCTACAAAGAAGTTAAACTCTTCATCATAGTCAGAGAATATTTTCTTCCTCTTGTGTAAATTCATTTTTCTAAGTGTAAGTAATAAAAGACAAGTACCAAGAATGATATTAAAGATAGCATAAAGTATATGCATTATAGTTGAGTCAAAAAATATTACTGGCAGATACATCACGATAAAGTTATTACAGAAATGAATGAAGATACAAAGATAAATAGATTTTGTTTTTATAAATAGGTACCCAATAAGTAAACCAATTAAAAAAGCATTTATACTTTGAAATAAACTAAAGTGCATTATACCAAAGATAGTAGATGATACTATTAGTGCAACAGTCTCAGGGTATTTTTTGAGCATACCATTGAGGATAATACCCCTATACATAAGCTCTTCTATAAATGGAGCATAGATACAACTTAAAAGTATTGAGTTTACTGTGAAATCTATATAAAGTAAATTTTTAAGTTGATATATAGTTCCCTCATATAAAAATCTAAATCCAAAAATTAAAAATATTACATAGATAAAATCAGAGGTATAGCTATTAGAGGCATAATTAATATCAGGAGTTTTTCTTTTCACAAGTAAAAGAACTATGTTAAGGCTAAGTAGTGCGGTAAATAATTGTATTAGGAAAAGAATAGTATTAAAAATAAATTCACTGTTTGCATTAAAAGTTTTTAAAATTTTTAATACTTGTGATTCTATTAAAGTAACTAATAGAATATCGATTATTATGACTAAGATGGCAAAGAATATATTCAGTGGTCTTATGTATGTATTACCATTTTCTATGTCAGAATATATCTTAAAGGGATTAAGGTTAAATTTCATAAAGCAAATCTCCTTAATATACTATTTCAATCTAATATATTAAAAAAATTACTTAACTATGAATAATGATAAAGATTATTGAAAATATAGAAAATAAGCATATATAATAGGTATATAACAATTTATCCACTAGAGAGGAGAAAAATTATGTTAAATGAACAGTTAGTAAGAACACAGCTTCTTATTGGGGAAGAGGGAATAGAAAAACTACAAAATTCAAAGGTTATAGTATTTGGAGTTGGTGGTGTTGGAAGTTTTGCAACAGAGGCTTTAACTAGAACGGGAATAGGGACTATCATTATAGTTGATAATGATACAGTTGATATAAGTAATCTAAATAGACAGATTCATGCAACAAGAGAAACTGTTGATAAAGTAAAAGTAGAGGTTATGAAGGATAGGATGCTTCTTATAAACCCAGAGTGTAATGTAATTACAAAGCAAGTATTCTTAACAGCAGATAATATGTCAGAGGTTATACCAAGTGATGTAGATTATGTTATAGATGCTATTGATTCAGTAACATCAAAACTAGCACTTGCAGAATATTGTTATAAGAATGATATTAAGATAATTGCATCAATGGGAACAGGTAATAAACTAGACCCATCACAATTCAAAGTTGCAGATATACATAAAACAAATGTATGCCCTCTTGCTAGAGTTATGAGGAATGAACTTAAAAAGAGAAGAGTTAAAAAATTAAAGGTAGTTTATTCAGAAGAGTTACCTATAAAACCACAATCACCACAGGTAGATGCACCAAAGAAAGTTGAGGGTGAAGATATCACAAGACTTTCAAAAAGACAATCACCAGGAAGTATGTCATTTGTACCAGGGGTTGCAGGGATGATACTTGCATCACAGGTAGTTAGGGATCTAATAGAGGAATAGTATATATTTATAAGTAAGAGCTGAGTGAAATAAACTTCACTCAGCTCTTTATATATAATATCATATAAAACGCACAAAAAAACAGAATCTAGAGCAAAGGAAATCTAGATCCTGCTTGTTTTTATAGGTTAAAGGAGAAATGAAAAATGTTAGAAATATCAAGAATAAACAAAAAAGATGTTTACTATATAATCTATTCTAATTAGGGAAATAGTGTTACAGATGTAATTAATAAAGTTATAGACAAATATCTACAAATCTCTTTTGTGTGTTATAATTTTAATGTTTTGAAAAAAGAAATTTTAAATTAAATAATGGACATTAGGAGGGAATAGTGAGCAAGAAAAATAATACAAAGGCACTAATTTTTATTTTTACATTAATGGTTCTTGCAGCAGTTATAGAGAATACTTTTGGTATTTTTGTTCCTGTATTTAAGACGGAGTTTGGAATAGATGATAATAGTATTAGTAATATGTTTATTATAGGTTCAGCAGCATATATGGTATTCACATATGTTGGGGGACTACTAAGTGAAAAAGTAGGACAAAAGAAAGTTTATATATTAGGAATGATAGTAGTAGTGCTTGCACTTATATGCCTATCACAAGCAAATAGTTTTGCTATGGTGGTTTTAGGGGTGGCACTTGCAAATGGTGGAGTAGCACTTAATGCAATAGCTAGTAATACTATAATTCCTATAATAGTTATATCGGCACAGACAATTATTATGAATATAATGCACTTTTTCTATGCTATGGGAGCAAGTGTTGGACAGGCAGCTTTTGGTGAGTTATCAAGAAGAGGGATAGAGTGGAGACATATTTATCTAGGCGTTGCAATTATATATGTAGTTGTACTAATAATATTTATATTCTTTAAAATGCCAACAGTGCATAAGAGTGATGAAAAGAAAGAAAAAATCAAGATTATAGTTCTTCTAAAAAATCCAATAGTCTTACTTTATATGTTTGGACTTGGATTATATGCTTTTGCAGAGCAGGGAACAGGTGGATGGTTCTCTAACTATATAACATCTAGTTTTGATATAAGCACTGGTGAGGCAGCTATGTATACAGCAATATTCTTTGCTATATTTGCAATAGGTAGATTACTTGGAGGATTTGTAGTTCACAAGACAGGGTACTTTAACACAATGGCAGTGTCATTAATACTTGGAGCAATTACATTTACAACAGGGATACTTATGGGAGAAGATGGTCTTATAGTAATATCAGCATCAGCAATATTCTTCTCTATAACATTCCCAACAGGGGTTCTTACTATAAGTAAGGTATTCAAAGAGAGAAGTTCATATATAACAGGTATTATTGTAACGTCAGTAAGTTTTGTTATGATGGTTATGAATAAGGTTATGGGAATTGTAAGTGACCAAATAGGTGCAGAAAAAGCATTTTATATTATGCCAATTTGCTTACTTATAAGTGCAATATTGTTTATTATTCTTTATAATAGAACTAGAGATATTTTAGTAAATAAAAAATAGATATACTTTTTGGAGAGATATGGTTATGCATAGAACAAAGAATGTCAAAATACTACTAGTAACGGGTAGTAAAAAAGACTATTTAATAAAAGATTTATCAGGAATAACAATAGGAAGATTCACTATATTAGAACTTAGTTCAAATGAGAAGAGGTCATCTATAAGGCTTAAGTTTTATAGGGATAATAAAGTGCTTCTTGAGGAGGCACTAGAGATTATATCAAGAGTTATATTTAATAAAAAAGATATATATAAGCTTAATATATTTATAGCAGATAATATCAATGTGGGGGCTTTCTTAAATGTAGGTTTTGCACTTGAGGGTATATTAGCTAATAATACAATAGCTAATGGGGCGCATAAAGATGAACTTCTTTTTGGTATAGATAAGCAAAGTTTTAAGGAAGGCTTTAAAATGTTGGATTTAGAACTTCAAGGTAGTAAAATAAATCTAAAAGCATTAAATCCATCATATGCAGAAGAAATGGTTGAGTATTATACAAATAATAAAGATCATCTTAGTGAGGTAGAACCAACTAGAGATCAAAGTTTTTATAGTGTGGAAACTCAAAGAGCAATTTTAGTTGAGGGATATAAACAATACCTTAATGGTACTTCACTTGATATGGGGATATTTGAAGATGATGAGTTTATAGGAAAGATAAAGTTATCTAATATTGTATATGGAGTATTTAAGAGTGCATTTGTAGGATATTCAATAGATAAGGATAGTCAAGGTAAGGGATATATGAAAGAATCTTTAAAACTTATACTAGATTATGCATTTGATACAATGGGACTTCACAGGATAGAGGCATCAACACTTCTTGATAATGAGAAGTCAAAGGGAGTTTTAAAGTCTTGTGGTTTCAAGGAAGTTGGTATAAATAGAAATTATTTGTTTATAAATGGACAATGGAGAGATCATATAACTTTTTATAAAATAGAGGATTAAGATTTTTAATTAAATAACGAGAAATAGATATATAAAGAGTTTTATAGTTGATAGTGTTTAAATATCAATTGTAAAACTTTTTTGATGGTGAGAAATTTTATAGTAATTTGTGATAAACTAATAAAAGCGTCGAAAAATAAATTCGAAATAGTAAATTAAAAAAGTGTTAGCTATTTTACATAGCTTTAAAATATTTTAGCTTTAGGAGGAACTGGATATTGTCTTCAATGTTAAAAACAAAATTTGAAACATACAAAGAGTTACTAGGAAAAATAGATAAAGAGGGAGTTTGGCCAATGATAGTTGTAGATGGAGTAGTAGGTGTAGGTAAAAGTACATTAATGAATATTTTAGCAGAGAGAGGATTAATGGCTTTTGCAGAACCAGTAGTGGACAATCCTATCTTAGAAAAATTCTACTATGATAGAGCAAGATATGCTTTCCCATTACAAGTATTTTTCTTAAATAAGAGATTTAAACACATAAAAGAAGCAGCAGCGGAGGGTAACTGTGTACTTGATAGAAGTATATATGGAGATGTTATATTCGCTAAGATGTTATGTGATAAAGGTGAAATGACACAAGAGGAGTTTGATTTATACAAAGAGCTATTAGAAAATATGCTTGAGCATGTTAAAGCTCCAAAACTTATGATATACCTTGAGGCATCAGTAGATGAGGCTATGAGAAGAATCCAAAAAAGGGGAAGAGATTATGAGCAAGTAGTAGAGAAAGCTTACTGGGAAGAACTTAATAGTGAGTATAAGACATACTTTGATGCTTATGATGTATCACCTATATTAAGAATTAATGTAGATGGGCTAGACTTTGAGAATATAAAAGAAGACAGAGAAAAAATAATAGGTTTAATAGATGCTAAGCTTAAGGAAGTAGAAGAGGCATTAGCTAAGTAATAGACTAAAGATAATATAGATAGATATATAGATTAACATAATAATTGTTTAGTTAAGTGCGATTAAATAGTTATTATGTTTTTCTAATTTAAAAAGGGTTTTAAATTAACTTAGTGAAGAAAATTACATAAACGTTAAGGAGATAGTGAATATGATAGTTATAGATGGAGTTGTTGGAGTAGGTAAAAGTACTCTTATGAATATATTTGCAAAAGAGATGGATATGGTGAAGTTTGAAGAGCCAGTAGTAGAAAACCCAATACTTCCAAAGTTCTATGGTGATAGAAAAAGATATGCATTTCCATCACAAGTATTCTTTTTAAATAGTAGATTTGCACATCTAAAAGAGGCTGGAAAGATTCAGGGATGTGTGCTTGATAGAAGCATATATGGAGATGCAATATTTGCAAAAATGCTATGTAAGTCAGGGGATATGACAAAAGAAGAGTTTGCTATATATGAAGAGCTTTTAGAGAATATGGTAAACCACATAAAAGTACCAAAACTTATGATATATCTTGAAGTTTCAGTAAAAGAGGCTATGAGAAGAATTCAGAAGAGGGGAAGAGATTTTGAGCAGAAAGTAGAAAGAGAATACTGGGAAAGTTTAAATCAAGAGTATAAATCATATTTTGATAATTATAATTTATCACCAATACTAAAAATAAATGTAGATAATCTCGACTTTGAAAATAATGAAGAGGATAAAGAAAAAATTCTAACATTAATTAAAAATAGATTAAGTGATATAAGATAATTTAAATGCAAATTTTAGAAGTTAACTTTTAAATATAACTAGAAATAAAACAAGGTAAGCCAGTTTTGGCTTACCTTTTTGTTTTATATCAATAAGAAAAAATATCTTTAAGGAATTGGTAGAACAGGTATGCAATGAACTGAATTATTAGCAGTTGGAACTCCTAAAATTGTAGTAAATGCATTGCTTACTCCGATATCAATATTTGCTAAAGTATTTTTTGTTATATTTTCACTAATTCCACCGGTTGTATTTTCGAGTGTGAATGCTAAAGTATATATTCCAGCAACATAAGTGATAACTGGGCTTGGTAAACTAATAGCACTAGGTTCTGTACTAGCAGTACCTTTAACAACTATACTAAATGAGTTAAACAAAGGTTCAGCTTTATATTTAATTTCCCAATAGTCATCTGCTAGGTTAGCAGCTTTACTAATATTTACAGGAATAAAGTTTATAGGAGCTGAGTTAGGATCAGCTGAAATTATAGAAGTATACTCATCTAGTTTTGCACCAATACTAGATTTATAATTAATTGCTAAATTAGTACCAGTTAAATTATAGTCACCAACGATAGCACCTACTTGTGGGTATGGTGTATTAGCATCTACGTTTTCAAATATCTCTACAGGTATATTATTTTCATAATCAACTGTTCCAAAATCACCTTGTTCTGAATTAACACTAATAGTGAATTTATCTGTTGGTAAGAAAACTTCATTATTATAGTTAGTAAGTTGTAAGAATAAAGTTTTACTTGCACCAAAAACGTTCTCAACTTGAGTGTTGTCTAAGTGCTCAGGATTAACTAATCTACCAAATAGAGTACCGGCCTTAGCAGGTCCACCATTTATAGAAATTGAATAATCTTTTGCAGCTATATGAGCACTCTCAAGAACTCTAACTGGCTCATTAAATTCAAGTCCAAATATAACAATATCTCCATGTCTATGATATTTATATGCTTTTGTAAGCATTGGAATAGAATTGTATACAAGATCCTTAGCAGTTACAGGCATCATATGGTTGCCAAATAAATCTTCACCACTAGCTTCTATATAAAGCTTTTTATCAGGGTTGACAAAAGTGTCATTAGGGAATGTGATAATTAACTCTGTTGGTGAAACTACCTTAGCATCAATAGCAATGGTTGCTTCAATATCAGCAATAGCTTTTACTGAAAAAGCACTAGCATCAATATTTAAAAGTTCGTTGTTTTGAGCTGAATAATTTATAACAAGAGTTTCATTACTTATGATGTTAGTAGTAGCTGTTGCTAAATTAACCTTAAGTGACATATCCTCTTCGATAGGACATACAAAATTTAGTACATTTTCAGAAGTGTTTGTAAGATATTTGATCTCTTTTAAATCACAATGTCCAGCTTTAACTACAAGATTACGCTCATCAAATGTTAATGGTCTATTAGCAGCATCTTTAGTAAAGAACTCTTTATTTAAACAAATTCTTGATATAGTACTTTCTTTTAAAGCAACTATATCTATGCAATTTTCATGATTTAATACAACTTTAACTCTAGTATCTTTGTCATTAAATAGTATTTCATCACAAGGATCATTATCTATATGCTCTCCTAAAATGATCGCGTAGTTATCGCAGTAAGTTAAGCTATGAATACCTTCAGTTGCCATAGGTTCATTAAATATAATAGCTACTTTATAACCTTCAGTATCAGCATCAAAATGATTTAGAGTAGCAGTTGTATGATCTGTTAAATAAATAGCTTTTATAGATGGTGCTGACATATCTTTAATATGAAGTATTTTAGCATAAGGAATCATTTCTGTTCCATAAATGTTCTCCATACCAGAGACATTAACTTCATAGACATATCCAGGGTAAAGAATAGGATCTTTCACACTAACTACAAGAGTAGTTTGACCATTCATTTCAGTTTGAGTTTTAACAGTTATAGTAGGGTAGATAATTTCTTTGATACCAGCTACAATTTTGAAGAATTCAAAGTATTCAGAAATATTTCCACTTAATAGTTTCATTTCATCAGTAAACACTATATCAAGAATAGTTTCTGATTCTGTACTATTTTTACTTTGAATTAAAGAAATAACTTCTGGAGGTATAGCAATAACAGAAATTTCCTTAGTACAAGCAACAGTTTTGTATCCACAAGCATCTATTACAGGGCCAACAGTTACTAATACATTACCAATATCAAGTGCATCAGTAGGAGCCAATCTACAATAAAGAGTGTCATAAGAGTTCTTATATCTAGAAACTTCGATTGGTGTAGCATCATTTATAGTTATTACAGTGTAATTTTTATTTTTTTCATATTCTTGACAAAGAACAGGTTTATCAAAAGATACTAAAACTTCATCTTTTGATAAAGCAACTATACTTGTAACAACAGCTTTATTAGCAAGTTTTTTAACTTCAACAGCTTCCCTAACGATAGGGAATGGATTTTTATTAGCATCTAAAATTCTATAACTACCTGGATAATTAGGGAAAGTTTTAGCATAGTTTATGATAAGTTGATGAGGAACATCTCCAGCGGCTAGTGAAGCTGTTGGTAAACTATAACTATCAAATTGAATTTCTACTTTTCTTTTATCTTTAGATACTTTAGTTGTTGTATCTTTTCCAGCAAAATATCCAAGCCAATCTATAGGTTTATCAGCAGGTTCGTATAAAGTACCTTCATCATCTGTTCCATAATACCTGAAATAGTAATTTAAAAGAACTGATGAATCTCCATCAGGGTCTTTTGAGTATTCATGTGAATAAATTATATAACAATCTTGAGAATTAGTTATGGCTTTTGGAAGGTTTGTAAGAGTTTTAGTTGCTGGAGTTAAAGGAAAAGGTATATTAATAGCTTTTATAGCATTAATATTAGCATAAACAGCAGTTAAAGTTTGACTTGGAGCACCAGCAAGTGAAACTTCAGCACCAGTTGCATCAACAGAAAATAAAACAGGATTATCTAGAGTGCCTGTGTTAGTAAAGTAGTTAGTGCCATCAAATAAAATAACATTACCTTCATTAGTAAGAGCTAGAGGCTTATTATTTAAATAACTTGCAGCAAAATTAAAATTTGCTTCAAGATTTTGAACTGGCTCATCAAATAAAATTTCTATAATTCTATCACCAATAGATTGAACATGAACATTTTCCTTAATAAGTGCAGGGACATCAGTTGGATCAGTAGAAACTACTTGCTTTTCAATAAGAGTTTCACTTTCATATAGTTCGATATTATAATCAGTCACTACTTTTTGATCAGCTTCAAAAATAGTAAGAGTTCTAATTGTATTATCATTATAGTTAGCTACATTTTTGAAAAATTCAGATTTGAGTTCGCAACAAGTATCAGCTACTTTAATAACAGTATCATCAGTAAAGCCATTAATATATTCAACATTAAAATAAGCTTTGCTATCTATATTACCAATGTAGGTTAAGGTAAGTTTGTTTGTTATTTCTTCCATTTAAGAAATACCTCCTTGTAAATCATATTTAATTTTAAAATCAATAAATTAAGAGAATCTTCTATAAACCATTAAAGTTCTTTACTAATCGATTTAGGGGAAGTTAAGCCCATGTCAATTTTCAAGAATTATCAAATATAAGTAATTTGAAAAAGTGACTTTAAGAAAGTTGATATAAGAATTTCTTATACAATATAGTATGAAGTAGCTAGATATGTGTGAATGTTTTTTACTTAACTTAAAAAAATTATTTTAAGTTGTTTTCGTTTCCAAAAATTTTAGACAAATTAGAAGTTTTGCTTATTTTATGGAAAAAGATATTATATAATGATAGTATAAGTTGTATTAATTATAAGAATTTTACGTACAGTATTTAAATAGAAGGGGTGTGACCATGATACGGGAGTTAAACAGTAGCTACAATGTGATAAAAGCATTCAACAACAATGTTGTTTCAGTAGAGTTTGACGGAAAAGAAAGTATTCTATTTGGTAAGGGAATAGGATTTGGAAAGAAGTCTGGTGATTTAATAGAAAAGGGTACTCAATATGAAAAGATATTTTTTATCGAGGATGAGCAAAATAGA
Source organism: Sarcina sp. (assembly GCA_051650125.1). Lineage (GTDB taxonomy): Bacteria > Bacillota > Clostridia > Clostridiales > Clostridiaceae > Sarcina. Next base: position 25,744 of record JBOFIK010000039.1, read on the forward strand.
AAAAACTTTAATGAACTAGTTAGTAGAAATGACGAGAAGTTTGTTGGATTATGTGAGGAATTAATTTGTGATATATCTAATAGTTTAGATGAGGAACTTAGCGAAAATATACACATAGGACTTATAGACCACATATCAATAGCTATAAAAAGACTTGCAGATGGCGAAGTTATAGAGAATCCTTTTTTAGTAGAAATAGAGACTTTATATGCAGTTGAGTTTGGATTAGCTAAAGAAATGGCTATTAAGCTAGAGGCTCAAACAGAGGTATTTATACCGGATGGAGAAGTTGGACTTATAGCACTTCATATTCATTCAGCTAGAAACAATGGAAAGCTTTCTAACACAATTAAGTATGCATATATAGGAAACTCTGTTGTGGAGACGGTTGAAGACTTAATGCAGATTGAAATTGATAGAAAAAGTTTAGATTATGCAAGATTTTTAACACATTTGAGATTTGCTATGGAAAGAATATTAAAAGATATAAAAGTAGAAAATGATTTTCTTGATTTAATAAAGATAAAGTATAGAAAATCATATAGAGTTGCAAAAGAAGTTGCAAAAATAATTGAAGAGTCACTCGATAAAAAAGTTAGTAATGATGAGATAGCATATATAGCTATGCATATTCAAAGATTTTTAAAGAGTTATAATGATAGAAAATAGAAATAAAGAAGGGCTGTATAATAATAGCTTGTTATCCGTAATCTAGTTTAAGAATATATTATTCAAATACTATTTATTGTAGATAACTTGCACTTAGATGCAGTCTTTTTTGCTTATAAATAAAAAAAGGTGAGAATCAAAGTTCTCACCTGTAAATTCAATAATTAGTTTTTATAAGTTACTACTGTATCAACACCAGCTTTTACAGTTTGTCCAATAACAGGAGTTATTGATTTAACTGAATCTGGGTTTGTTATTAATATAGGAGTTACTAGTGATAAACCAGCTGCTTCAATAAGTGCTTTATCAATTTTGATTATTGGTGTACCAGCTTTAACTTGTTGTCCAGCTTCTACTAATCTCTCGAATCCCTTACCATCTAAAGAAACAGTATCTATACCAATGTGTACTAATAATTCAACTCCACCATCAAGTGTCATTGCAAAAGCATGGTTTGTTTTAAATATTAAACTAAGTTCTCCATCACAAGGTGCAACAATTATATCTCCAGTAGGATTTATTGCGATTCCATCCCCAGCCATTTTTTGAGCAAAAACAGGGTCTGGAACATTAGCTAAATCCATTGTAGTTCCATCTATCGCAGCAATTAATTTTAATTCTTTTTTTAAAAATCCAAACATAATATCTCCTAGTATCTATGTAGCTAAACACTAGGAATTTCACATCCCTTCATTGTTTATTTTAATTTATTTTATATTAATTTTCGTTAATTTTGTAATAAAAAAAGGCATAAGTATCCCGAAAGAACTTATGCCTGACTAAACAGTAACACGTCATCATTATTATATTTTATTTCATGTTTTTTGTCAAATAAAATGGACGATTTATTTTATTAAATTAATCTTACATATATACCATTTAAAGCTTTTCAAAGAGTTAAGAAAAAATAGAATAATTTGTTGACAACTGTCGAATGATAATTTAAGATTAGAGTATAGAAACAAATCAAATATTTCTTTGAGGCGTGTAACCAGTAGGGCATAAGCTGAAAAAGATAGTATACATTTATTTAGATGTATCTTATCTTTTTCAGCTTTTTTTATTGTAAAATATTGATGCAATTATACAGGTTTCTATAAATTAGAAAAAAAGATTACTTAAGAGGAGGGGAAAGTTGATGAAAACACAACTTAATAGTATTTTAGGCTTCTTACAGAAAATAGGAAAATCAATAATGGTTCCGATAGCAGTTATGCCAGCTCTTGGTTTATTACTAAGACTTGGAGATACTGATTTACTTAATATACCATGGCTTAAAGCAGCAGGGGGAGCAGCTTTTGGAACTAATATGGCAATGCTTTTTGCAGTTGGTATTGGATTTGGACTTGCAAAAGAAAATAATGGAGTAGGTGGACTTGCTGGATTACTGGGATATCTAGTAATGACTAGTGTTGCTAAAACATTTGATGCAGGTATAGATATGGGAGTATTCGGAGGAATACTTGCAGGGGTAGTTGGAGGTCTTTTATACAACAAGTTCCATAATATAAGAGTACCAGCAGTTCTTGGTTTCTTTGGAGGAAAAAGATTTGTTCCAATTATTACTTCAGCAGTATGTGTTGGTTTAGGGGTATTCTTTGGATATGTTTGGCCAATGGTTCAAAATGGATTAAATGATTTTGCAGTTGTTATGACAAATGCAGGATGGATGGGAGCTGGAATATACGGCTTCTTAAATAGATTACTTATACCAATAGGTTTACACCATGTACTTAATACAGTAGTTTGGTTCCAACTTGGAACATTTACAACAGCAGGTGGAGTTGCAGTCACAGGAGATATTTCAAGATTCTTAGCAGGTGACCCAACAGCAGGTGTTTATACAGCAGGGTTCTACCCAATAGTTATGTTTGGTCTTCCTTCAGCTTGTTTAGCTATGTACACAATGGCTAAAAAAAGCAGGAAGAAACAAGTTGGTGGTATGTTCTTATCACTTGCTTTAACAGCTTTCATAACAGGTATTACAGAGCCAATAGAATTTACATTTATGTTCTTATCACCAGTATTATATTTCTTCCATGCAATACTTACAGGAGTTTCAATGGCGGTAGCATATGCACTTAATATTCACTTAGCGTTTAGTTTCTCAAGTGGATTAATGGATTACTTATTATACTTTGGTAAGGGTAAAAATGCGATATTATTACTTATAATGGGTGCAATAGCATTTGTAATTTACTACTTCTTATTTGTATTCTTTATCAAAAAGTTTGATTTAAAAACTCCGGGTAGAGAAGATGATGATATATTTGAAGGTGCTGGAACAAATGAAGAAAGTACTTCAAAAGGAAATAGTTTAACAGCAACAGCTAATGGCATATTAAAAGCCATTGGTGGTAAAGAAAATATAGAAGTTTTAGATAACTGTGTTACAAGACTTAGACTTACACTTAAAGATGTTTCAATAATGGATGAGGCTAAAATTAAATCTCTTGGTTCAAAAGGGATAATGAAACTTGGTTCTAACAATGTACAGATAATAATGGGTACACTTGCAGATCCGATAGCAGCAGAAATGAAAAATATAGTTAGTGGAAAAGTTAAAGTAGATGAAATTGTAGAAAAACCAAAAGCTATAACTAAAAAAGAGGGATTAGCTGGTACAGCACAAGGTATATTAGAAGCAATAGGTGGAAAAGAAAATATAGAAGTCCTAGATAACTGTGTTACAAGACTTAGACTTACACTTAAGGATGCTTCTATAATAGATGAGCCTAAAATTAAATCTCTAGGTGCAAAAGGGATAATGAAACTTGGTTCTAACAATGTACAAATAATAATGGGTACGCTTGCGGACCCAATAGCAACAGAAATGAAAAAATTAGTTTAATATAAAAACAATAGATATATCAATAATATAATAAACTAGTTATATTTGATAAATTTAGAAATAAAATACACCAGCGGATTTTCAATATTTCCACTGGTGTATTTTTGATTATATAATTATCTTTAATTGACAAAGAATAAGTTATGTTTAAAAGTAAGTTATTTTGATATAAGTTCTTTTTAAATTTAGTGTCGTACTTCAATGAATATAGAATAAAGAAAGACTTTAATATAATAAAGTATTTCAAAGAAGGTAGCACTAAAACATTCAATTATCTAACTATAAAATATTTATACTATTAATGTAACAATTTTTTTATTGAGCAATATATCATTAGCTATTATTAGTATTAAAAGTTAATTTTATAAAATAATCTAGTTTATGTATATATTTAGGTGGAATGGTAGATAATTAAATAGAAACAGATAGTATTTAATTTTTTACTATAAGTCGAATATAAAAATAAGTAGTAAATAAGATTTTTATAAGTATTTTTTGATTTGTTGGTATAAGTATCTCAAGCAAAGGAAGAATTATTATTTTGATATATGCTCATTTTAAATTATTATATTTGATAAGGAAGAGAAAGTATGGCTAATTAGATAGGGTTAAAGAGTTATAATTTACAAAGGAAAAAGAATGGAATCATAAAAAGAAAAAAATATATATTAAGGAGAAAGATACGCAATATATATTTTTTTAGAAGTTTATGAAAAAAATAATAAAAAAGTGTTGACTTATATTTTTATAGATGATATTATATAGAAGTTGTCTGAAACAAAACAACACAAGCAAATAAGGTCTTTGAAAATTAAACAGAAGAAATTAAGTAAACCAGCAATTCTTTTTATGTTTTTAAGCTTAAGATTAAACTTTTTAAATTGAGAGTTTGATCCTGGCTCAGGATGAACGCTGGCGGCGTGCCTAACACAT
>JBOFIK010000040.1:0-36323 GCA_051650125.1 Sarcina sp.
GATGTAGCGGGACATGTACAAACAGGTTTACCAACAGATAAGATTGATTCAACAGATTCAGGAATCGTAGTACCAAAAGGTTACCACGTAGCAGCTAAGAATACTTTAAACGGTAAAGATATAAAAGTTACAACAACAATAAACAAAGACGGTCAAACAATTGCTAACATACCAGCAAGTGAAATCGGAAAAGATGGATCAAATATTGTTTATACAATACAAAAAAATGTTCCAGTAACAGTTAAAGTAGTAACAGTAGATGCTAAAGGAAACGCAGTACCAGCAAACGAGCAAGTACCAGCGAAAACAACAAACGGAGTTGTGGTTAACGATAAAGATGCAACACCAGTACAAAGTGGTTCAGCAACAGATGCGATTAACTCAACAGATTCAGGAATCGTAGTACCAAAAGGTTATCATGTAGCAGCTAAGAACACTGTAAATGGTAAAGATATAAAGGTTACAACAACAACTAAAGATGGTCAAACAATTGCTAACATACCAGCAAGTGAGATCGGAAAAGATGGATCAAACATTGTTTACACAATTACAAAAGATGCGACAATAACAAAAGGTGTAACAGTAAAAGTAGTAACAGTAGATGCTAACGGAAACCCAGTACCAACAAAAGAACAAGTACCAACAACAACAGTAAGTGGTATTAAAGTTACTGACGCAGCGGGACATGTACAAACAGGTTTACCAACAGATAAGATTGATTCAACAGATTCAGGAATCGTAGTACCAAAAGGTTACCACGTAGCAGCTAAGAATACTTTAAATGGTAAAGATATAAAAGTTACAACGACAACAAACAAAGACGGTCAAACAATTGCTAACATACCAGCAAGTGAAATCGGAAAAGATGGATCAAACATTGTTTATACAATTACAAAAGATGCACCTAAGACAGGAAAAGTAGTAGTTAATGTTAATATAGTTGATGGAAAAGATACTAGCAAAGTATTATCAACACCAGTTAAAGGACTTGAAGTACAAAGTGGAGATGTAGGAACAGCGATATCAAATAAAGCTGACTTAGGAAATATTCCAGGAGTACCAAAAGGATATCACTTAGTTGGAACAACAACACTTACTAAGCCAGAAGGATCAAATGCAACATTGGGAAAAGATGGTGAGACAGTTACAGGGGCAATAGCCGATGGAACAACAGAAATTACTTATCACATAGCAAAAGATGCACCAGTAGTTAATCCACCAGTAAAACCAGAAACACCTAAAGTAGGTAATGTAGTAGTTACAATTAATGAGGTTGGATCTAATGGGCAAGTTGTTAAAGTTTTAGTTAACCAAAAAACAACAGTTAAAGAGGTTAAAGAAGGAACAGCAATAACTAGGTCAAACTACACAGATGTAAATTCAGTAGTACCAAAAGGTTACCACTTAGTAAGCTCATCAATAGTCAATGCTACAGGCGGAAATGGAAGTGTATCAAAAGATGGAACAGTATCAGGAAGTGTTGGAAACGGAACAACACAAATTGTTTATAACATCGAGAAAGATGCACCAGTAGTTAATCCACCAGTAAAACCAGAAACACCTAAAGTAGGTAATGTAGTAGTTACAATTAATGAGGTTGGATCTAATGGGCAAGTTGTTAAAGTTTTAGTTAACCAAGAAACAACAGTTAAAGAGGTTAAAGAAGGAACAGCAATAACTAACTCAAACTATACAGATGTAAATTCAGTAGTACCAAAAGGTTACCACTTAGTAAGCTCATCAATAGCTAATGCTACAGGTGGAAATGGAAGCGTATCAAAAGATGGAACAGTATCAGGAAGTGTTGGAAACGGAACAACACAAATTGTTTATAACATCGAGAAAGATGCACCGGTAGTTAATCCACCAGTAAAACCAGTAAACCCAACACCAGTACAAAAAACTGGAAAGGTAACAGTAAAAGTAGTAGATAACAACGGAAACGTAGTTGTTAAGCAACATACAGTTACAGAAGGAAACGTAGGTGGAACAGTTACAGGAACAGGATATACACCAGAAAAAGGATCTCACATAGTAGGAATTACAATAAACGGAAAAGAAGTTAAAGTGGTTCCAGATATGAAGATACCAGATGGTACAACACATATTGTTTATACAATAGCTAAAGATCCAACACCAGTAAACCCAACACCGGTACAAAAAACTGGAAAGGTAACAGTAAAAGTAGTAGATAACAACGGAAACGTAGTTGTTAAGCAACACACAGTTACAGAAGGAAACGTAGGTGGTGCAGTTACAGGAACAGGATATACACCAGAAAAAGGATCTCACATAGTAGGAATTACAATAAACGGAAAAGAAGTTAAAGTAGTTCCAGATATGAAGATTCCAGATGGTACAACACATATTGTTTATACAATAGCTAAAGATCCAACACCAGTAAACCCAACACCAGTACAAAAAACTGGAAAAGTAACAGTAAAAGTAGTAGATAACAACGGAAACGTAGTTGTTAGGCAACATACAGTTACAGAAGGAAACGTAGGTGGTGCAGTTACAGGAACAGGATATACACCAGAAAAAGGATCTCACATAGTAGGAATTACAATAAATGGAAAAGAAGTTAAAGTAGTTCCAAATATGAAGATTCCAGATGGTACAACACATATTGTTTATACAATAGCTAAAGATCCAACACCAGCAAAACCAAATACTGGTGATGGTAGTAATACAGATTCAACACCAATAGCACAGCCAAATACTGGTGATGGAAATAATACAGATTCAACACCAATAGTACAGCCAAATACTGGTGATGGAAATAATACAGATTCAACACCAATAGTACAGCCAAATACTGGTGATGGAGATAATACAGATTCAACACCAATAGTACAACCAAATACTAATAATGGTGATAGTACAAATTCAACACCAATAGTAAACAATAATAATAAGATTCCAGTAGTTTCAGTAAATAATAAAGGAGTAGCTAAAGTAGATACTCTTCCTGACACAGGAATATCAAATGCAATTCCTAGCAACGCAGCAAAAGATGCAGCAGGAATAGCGGGATTACTTGGAATAATAGGATTAGGTTTCTTGTTTAAAAGAAAAAAATAATGAAGTATAAATAATTTATATAGTGGAAGTATGCATACTCGGTATGCATGCTTCTATTAATATAAATTATTGACATATTATAGAAAAAAGTAGGAAGGGATATAAAATGTTTAATTATAATAAAAGAGAATTAAAAAGATTATCAAAAAAAGCAGATAGAATTTTAAAAAATAAAGACAAGTATGCAGAATATTCACAAGAAGAAATAATAAACTTAACTAATTCATGGAAAGATACATCTAATTTAAACAAGATAATAGAAGATGTATTTGTATTATGTAGAGAAATAACAAAAAGAGTTTTATATAAATCACAGTATAAAGTTCAAATCATAGGAGGATTAGTTTTAGCAGAGGGCAGAATTGCAGAAATGAGAACAGGAGAGGGGAAAACCTTAACAGAACTATGTCCAGCCTTTTTAAATGCTTTAACTAGTAAGGGTGTACATATTTTAACAGTTAATGATTATCTGTGTGAAAGAGATTATGATGAAATGAGAGCTGTATTTGAATATGCGGGATTAACTGTCGGGTTAGTAACTAATGATACCTCTCCTAGTCTAAGAAAAGAAGCTTATGCTAAAGATATTACATATACAACTAACACAGAAGTTGGTTTTGATTATTTAAGAGATAATACAGCCAAAAGTTTAGAAGGACAAGTGCTAAGAGGGCTAAATTATGTAATTATAGACGAACTTGACTCAGTACTTATAGATGATGCAAGAACACCTCTTATACTAGCGCAGGAAGTTAGTGTTGATAATGAAATGTACAGCTATATAACATTATGTTTAAAAGGTTTAGAGGATGAAGATGTTAAATATAATGTAAAAGAAAGTTATGTTATGCCAACAGCTGAAGGGATTCTAAAGATTGAAAAACTCTTAGGATTAAAAAACTTTTCGTGGAATGAAAATAGTATTAAAAGACATGTTGTTTATCAGTGTTTAAGAGCAAAATATTTATTTAAATTAGATAGGGATTACATAATTCGAGGTGGAGAAGTAGAACTTATTGATATTAGTACAGGGCGTATTGCAGATGGTAGAAAATTATCAGATGGGTTGCACCAAGCAATTGAAGCTAAAGAAGGTGTAAAAATAACTAATGATACTTTTACAACTGCAAGTATTACATATCAGAATTTCTTTAAACTTTATGAAAAAGTAAGTGGAATGTCAGGAACTATATACACAGATGCTTTAGAGATGGAGGAATTTTACTTCCTAGATGTTATAGTAATTCCAACTAATAAGCCAATAGAAAGAATAGATGAGAATGATATTATGTGCATAAATAAACTAGACAAATATAAAAAAATCAAAGTTGATGTACAAAAAAGTATAGAAAAAGGGATTCCGGTATTAATAGGTACTTCAAGTATTAAAGAATCAGAAAGTTTATCTAGAGTTTTAAATGAAAGTGGTGTAGAACATAAGCTACTAAATGCTAAAACAAAGAGTGAGGAAGCACAGATTATAAGCAAGGCAGGAGAAAAAGGTGCAGTTACAATTGCTACTAATATAGCAGGGCGTGGAACAGATATTAAAATATCTGATGAAGTTAATGAACTTGGTGGACTAAGAGTAATATCAACAGAAAGAAATGTAGCTAAAAGAATAGACAATCAACTAATAGGAAGAAGTGGGAGACAGGGTAACAATGGAAGTTCAGTGTTTTATTTATCTCCATCAGATCAATTGTTTAAAGAGTATGCTGATGAGTTTTTTGTAAAAAAAGCTGAAAAATTAAATGGTGAAAAAAGATTAGAATTTATTAAAAAAGTAATTCATAAAACACAAAGAATTATTGAAAAGCAAGGCTATGATAGCAGAAAAGATGTTATAAAAAGAGACTATGTAATAGATTTACATAGAAATATTATATATAAACAAAGACAAGAACTAGTTAGCAACGATTATGATATGAATATTGTATTAGCTAATTTTATTTTAGAAGAAGTAACAAAGATAGTAGATAAATTTGAGAATATTGATAAGGTTGCAGATGCATTAAGTAAAAAGTTTAATATGAAAATATTAGCAAAAGAATTTGATGAAGATGAGTATGAAGAGCTTATAAATTATTATACTGAGTTTATAATAACAAAATATAATGAACTAGCATGTAGTACAACATTTTCCTTAAGTAGTACATTAGGGCAGATATTAATTTATATAATAGATATTAACTGGATAAAACACGTTGATAAAATGGAAGAACTTAAAAGAGCTTCTAACCATCAAAGTTATGTTCAAATAGATCCTTTTGTATTTTATAGAAAAAAAGCAGGAGAATTATACCTAGAAATGATTGATGAGATACGTACAGAATTTTTAAGAGATGTATTTTATGGAATGCTAGTTCAGGTTAAAGAAGCACAAGAAGAAATTAAAAAAGTTGAGGAAGAAGAATGATAAATATAGCAATTTGTGATGAATGTAAAGAGCAAGTAATGGAGGTTTTTAATAAAATCTTTTTTGTGAATAATATAGAATGTAGATACCATCTTTTTGAAAATGGAAAAGAACTAGTAGAAAAATGCAAAGAGGGGGAGTTTAATGTTGTAGTGTTAGATACAATGTTGAAGGACGGTGAGGGAATAAAATTTGCTAAAGAGTTAAAAATAATAGACCCAAATTTAGAAATAATATTTATTAGTGAGAGTCAAAGATATATTTTTGATGCACTAGATGTAGATGTATTTAATTATTTGTTAAAACCGTTAGATTTAAAACGATTAATAAATGTAACTGAAAAATTAGCAGATAAATTTGGGTTGTTAAAAAATTCAAGTAAGTATTATGTTATTAAAAAAAATACATCAACAAGGTTTATCAATACTAGAGATATAAAATATATATCAGTTAAAAGTAGAATAATTACATTGCATTGTGAAAGTGAAGAAGTGAGCTTTTATGGGAAAATTGAAGACGTATTAGATGAAATAAATAAACTTTCAAGTTTTAATTTTATAAGAGCGCATAGAAGTCATGTAGTTAATCCTTTTTTTGTTAAAAAAATAGATAAGCTAAGTATAGAATTAGAAGGTAATATTAAAATTCCAGTTAGCAGATTAAAGTTTAAGGAAATAGAAGAAGAAATTCATAAATATTATGGATTATTAAGTTAAATAGAAAAAAGGATAAATGTAGATATTTTATCCTTTTTTTTCATAAATTTTATTATATAACTAAAAAATAAATAATATAAATAAATATTTAAAAGATACTAAAATTTTTAAATAATCCTAATTTAAAATAATGAATTTATAATAAAATGAAAAATATATTATTAATTTATTAAAATAATATGTACTATGAGAGGCTATTATTAAAAAAAAGTTACTCTTGCAAAAAAGAATTCAAACATAAATTTGTAATGAAATATTCATAGATTGAATTGATATAAAAAACTGTGTATTCTAAAGAAGAATAAATCTAAGCTTTGCATTAAACTAGTGCAAAGTTTTAAAATTAAATGATAGAATAATTAATTTTATAAAAAGTATATAGATAAAAGGATTTTTTATTAAATTAATTATTTATTTAAGAAGGAGAAGAAGGGAATGCATATACAACAAACAAATTATCAAACGTATCAAGGGGCTACTTTAGAAAATAATTTTAAAGGAGCAAATAAAGAAGCCAATTTATCTACAACAGGGTCAATAGAAGTTATGGTTATGGATACAGGTGGTACGACGGTTGAGGATAAAACAGTCTCTGGTGCAATAGGAACAAAAATAGGCTCAAGTGTGGGAGATATAATAACATCTCTTGATAATGAGGGGCGTGATATTACAAAAATCACTTATAACTCAAATGAAATAAGCAAAAGTGATTTACTTAATACAGACTTTTCAATTGGACAAAGTCTACTTGTAATAACAGTTAAATCACAAGAAAGTTTAAGTGTAAATGCAATATTACCAAGTGGTCATCCGATGGGGTTACGAGGACCAAATACAATCAGTAGTACACAAGCTAAAATTACAATGCCATCAGGATTAATGAGAGGGCATAAAATTGCTTATGTTGAAATTAATGGGCAAAAATATAATGGTACATATGCAAATGGATTTGTTACAGTTAATGGATCAATCAAATTGAGTCCAACAGGATCTAATATAGCAAAAGTTGTTTTAGAGAAACAAGCTGAGCCAACAAAACCAGCAAAGCCAGTTAAGCCAACAAAACCAGTTGAGCCAACAAAGCCAGCTGAACCAACAAAGCCAGCTGAGCCAACGAAGCCAGTTAAGCCAACAAAACCAGTTGAGCCAACAAAGCCAGCTGAACCAACAAAGCCAGCTGAACCAACAAAGCCAGCTGAGCCAACGAAGCCAGTTAATCCAACAAAACCAGTTAATCCAACAAAACCAGCTGAACCAACAAAACCAGTTAAGCCAGTAAAACCAGCTGAACCAACAAAACCAGTTAAGCCAGTAAAACCAGCTGAACCAACAAAACCAGTTAAGCCAGTAAAACCAGCTGAGCCAACAAAACCAGCTGAGCCAACAAAACCAGCTGAACCAACAAAGCCAGTTAAGCCAGTAAAACCAGTTGAGCCAACAAAACCAGTTAAGCCAGTAAAACCAGCTGAGCCAACAAAACCAGCTGAGCCAACAAAACCAACTGAGCCAACAAAACCAGCTGAACCAACAAAGCCAGTTAAGCCAGTAAAATCAGTTGAGCCAACAAAACCAGTTAAGCCAGTAAAACCAGCTGAGCCAACAAAACCAGCTGAGCCAACAGTATCAGTTAAGCCAACTAGTTCAGTAAACATAACAAATACAGTAGGGACAAGCAATGTAGCAGGAGAGACTAACAGTAAAGTTGTTAATAAATTACCACAAACAGGATTAGGATCAGTTGTAAATGCTAAAACAGCTAGTAAGACAGCAGGCGCAGCAGCGGTGCTTCTTGGAATGATAAGTGCTTTAGGACTTATTATTAGAAAAAGAAAATAAAATTTAAAATTAAAAGTTGCCTAAATGGCAACTTTTGCTTTAATAATATAAAAATAGTTTTAATTTAAAAGGCTTTAAAATTTATAGAATTAAGAGAGGCAAAGGAGTATTTTTATGGTGGTTAACTATGACAAAAAACAGTTGAAAAAATTAGAAAAATTAGCGGATGAAATTATAGATTTAGAAAGTAAAATTAGTAAGCTTACAGATGAAAATCTTAAAGCTAAAACAACTGAATTTAAAAAAAGACTATCAAGGAATGAAACTTTAGATGATATTTTAGTAGAAGTATTTGCAGTAGCTAGAGAGGCAAGTTATAGGGTTTTAGAAAAAAAACACTATAAAGTACAACTAATAGGTGGAATAGCACTTCATCAAGGTAGGGTAGCTCAGATGAAAACAGGTGAGGGAAAAACATTAACAGAGTTATGTCCTGCTTATCTAAATGCTTTGACAGAGAAAGGTGTTCATATAATTACAGTTAATGATTATCTAGCACAAAGGGATAAAGAAGAAATGGAACCCTTCTTTAACTTTTTAGGAATAGATGTGGGTCTTGTAAAAGAAAAAGGTTTTGATAAAAAAGCAGAGTATGCAAAAGATATAACATATACAACTAACACTGAACTTGGTTTTGATTATTTAAGAGACAATCTAGCAATGTCACTTGAAGATAAGGTTCAAAGAGAGTTAAATTATGTAATTATAGATGAAATTGATTCAGTTTTAATTGATGAAGCAAGAACACCACTTATAATATCAGGAAACACAGATGAGGCCACAGATATATATATGCAAATTTGCACTATGTTAAAAACTTTTAATAAAGATGATTACAACCTTGATGAAAAAGAAAATACTATTTATATTACAGAAAAAGGTATAGCAAAAGTAGAAAAGATATTTATGATTGAAAATTTAGCTGATCTAGAACATACACAAATCAATCATATAATATCACAGGGGTTAAGAGCAATCTATATGCTTAAAAAGAATAAAGACTACATAGTAAGAAATGGGGATGTAGTGTTAATAGACAGTAGTACAGGTAGAATAGCAGAAGGTAGAAGATTTTCAGAAGGACTACATCAATGTTTAGAAGCAAAAGAGGGTATGTCAATAAAAGGTGAAAATAGAACTCTTGCAACAATAACTTATCAAAATTTCTTTAGTTTATATAAAAAAGTCTCAGGGATGAGTGGTACTGTTAAAACTGAAGAACTAGAGTTTAGAGAAATATATAACTTAGATGTTGTATGTATACCAACTAATAAAGAAATTAAGCGTATTGATTGTGAGGATAAAATTTATATAGATAATAAGGCTAAACTAGAGGCGATAATTGAGGATATTATAAAAACTCATGAAAAGGGGAACCCTATTTTAGTTGGAACACCAAGTATAGTTAAATCAGAAGAAATATCAGATGTTTTAAAAAAGAGAGGGATAGACCACAAACTTTTAAATGCAAAAACTAATTCTCTAGAAGCGCAGATTATTAGTAAAGCTGGAGACAGAGGAGCAATAACAGTTGCAACAAATATTGCTGGACGGGGAACTGATATAAAAATTTCTGACGAGGTTGAAAAACTTGGTGGATTAAAGGTTATAGGTACAGAAAGAACGCAGAGTAGAAGAATAGATAATCAGTTAATCGGTAGGTCAGGAAGACAGGGTGGCAAAGGGATGTCACAGTTTTATCTATCATGTGATGATGAATTATTAGAGATTTATGGAGAAGGGGTTTTAAAGAAAAAATTTGAAAAGGCTTTAAAAAAAGATAAAGTTTTAAAAAGCAGCTATATAGCAAAAGCAATTGAAAAAGTACAAAAAACAATTGAAAGTGTGAATTATGAGTCGAGGAAATATACATTAAAATATGATTTTACACTTAATAAACATAGAGATTTAGTTTATAAAGATAGAAATATGGTTTTAGGGGAAGAAAATATAGCTAGTAATATTTCTGAACTTATTTTAGAGGAAGTATTTAAAATTTGCGTGCAAGCTTATAATAAATATGCGATTAATAAAGAGTTTAAAAATATTACTAAAAGGAATGTCACAGCTTGCTTAATTGAAAATATTGATATTATAGACTTTGAAGATTTCTTTGAAGACATTAATCTTCAGGTAGATGAAATTTTTTGTGGGAAAATTAAATTATCTGAATATAAGCTAGTAGAATTAAAAGGATTTGAAAGTTTAGATGAAATCATAGATTATATTACAAATGAAATAATAATATATCTAAATATATTGTTAGAAGATGGTATCGTATTAAATGATGAAAAACTAAGAATTACGATGATTTATGTAGTTGATATGAGTTGGAGAGAACATCTAGATGAGATGGAACTTTTAAAAAAGGTCGTTAAAGATCAGTCTTATAATCAAAAAGATCCAATTGAGGTATACAAACTAAAAAGTGGAGAGAAATTCTTTGAATTAAATGAAAAGATAAGAAGTAGATTTATCGCAAATCTTTTCTCTTCAATTTTTGAAGTGCAAGATGAAAAAAATATTTTATCATGAAAATAGTTAAAAAAGTCGAAAAGATGATTGTCTTATTTTTTTGACAACCTATAATTGAATATAAAAAATCATTAAACTTTTAATGGGTATTTTGTATGAAATAAAACTTTGATATAAATTTAACAAGTAATGATATGTAAAATAGGAAAAAGTTATACAAATCTTATATTGGTATAAAAATGAGTTAAATAGATGTAATAAAATGAAGAATGAAAAATATTTTTTAATGATAGAAGTGATGCTATACTTTAGGCACAGAGAATACACTACATAAACATAAAAACATGACTAATAATATTTTAGTAGTGTCATATACTAGATTATACTAAAAGTTAAAATAAGAGGGGTAAAAACATGTTTATAGTAGAGAGAGAGCCAAAATCAATAGCAGCAGAGGCATACAAGACTTTAAGAACTAATATTCAATATTCAGCTTGCAATGATAAGTTACAAACTATATTAGTTACTAGTTCAAATGCACAAGAAGGAAAATCAATCACAGCAGGAAATCTTGCTATTTCACTTGCACAAGATGCTAAAAAAGTAGTGATACTAGATTGTGATTTAAGAAGACCAACAGTGCATAAAAAATTTAATACTACAAATGAAGCTGGCCTTACAGAACTATTGTTAAGAAGAAAAGAAGTTAAAGAGTGTATACAAACATACTCAGAAAATTTAGATATCATAACTTCAGGAAAACTTCCACCTAACCCATCAGAGATGTTAGGAACAGATAATATGAAAAAACTTCTAATAGAATTAAAAGAAAGATATGATTATATTATTATAGATACACCACCAGTACTTGCAGTTTCAGATGCACAGGTACTTGCAGCAGGTGTAGATGGAGTTGTTTTTGTAGTAAGATCACTAACAACTAAAAGAGAAGATATAGCACAAGCAAAAGCTAGTCTTGATAAAGTTAAAGCACCAATTGTTGGAAGTGTACTTAATGCTATTGAAAATAAAAAAAGTAAGTATAACTATGAATATTATGGTGAAGATAAAGAAACAAAGAAAAAAGTAAGAATCTTTGGGAAAAGAGGAGCTTAGGGAATTAAATCTGATAAGCAACTTACAAATAAAGAAATTTAAAATTAAACAGCCTACAAAAATTATTTAAATATATAAAACTTTGAAAATGTCTGTATGATAGAAATATCATATAGACATTTTTTTGTATAGAATTATATTTTGCTATATATAAAAAGCAGATAATAAAGCAAAAAGTCAGTAAAATGAGTAAAAATCAAAGGAAAAGGGTAAAAGTAACCAAAAGAAGGTGAAAGAATATATTAATTATAAGATATTAGAAAATATTGCGATTTTTATTAGTTATACAAGGAGGGAGAATTTTATGCCCTAAGGTAAGTGTAATTATAGCAATCAATGATACAGGTGCATTCTTAGAAAAATGTATTAATTCACTTACAAATCAAACTTTAGAGGAAATAGAGATTATATGCGTTAATAATGGCTCTAAATTTGAAGCTAAAAAAGTATGTGAAAAATTAAAAAAAGAAGATGAGAGAATCAGTTTTATAGATATGGGTAGGGATAGGTTTGCTATATCAAAATATATTGCACTAAAAGTTGCCAGTGGAGAGTATATAACTTTTATAGATCCAAATGACTGGGTAAGGGAAAATTTTTTAGAAAAGATGTATGAACTTTGTGAGAGCAAAAAAGTTGATGTTGCTATGTGTAAGACATTGATTGAACGTAATTGCTATATAGAACCAGAAGAGAATTATAGTTTTAATAAAATGTTATTTAGACAAGCTACTTTGAAAGCATGTTTTAAAGGTACTTATTATGATTTCTCTCTGCCTGGTAAATTCTTCAAAAAGAAACTATTCAAAGAAATAAAAATATCAAATGGGTCCATATATGATGATATTTTAGCTATATATTCATTACTTAAAAATTCAAAGAAATCAATTTATATAAATTATGGTGGGTATATTAGAACTAAAAGTATAGAAGGCGAGTATGAAAAGACAGAACTTCTAACAGAACATTTTTCTAAAATATTAGAAAATATTCATAGCTGGAATAATATTATTGAAAGAGTAGTTGATGAATATGATGAATCGGTATTACAAGAATGTATAGCGGGGTATTCAAAAGTTGTAGTGAGTTCAATAATTGATATATCTAAAGAGAAAGATATAGATATGCAGATATTTTATCTTAAAGAAATAGATGAGCAAATATCCTCAAATAAAGTATTAATAAAAAAATATAATAAGCTTTTAAAGAGTGAAAAATTCATTTTAAATATATTTTTATTAGATTATAGAATTATAATGCTACAAAATTTAATAGGAAAAAAGAAGTAACCTAGTCTGTGTGAATTACTAATCACTTTCACTAAAGGCTAAGAAATAGGATAGTTCTCTTAAATTAAGTTAAATAAACTCTCTCGATAAAATAAAGAGAAAAAAATAAAAATATAAAAAATAGATGTTATAAAAAACGTCTATTTTTTTTTATGTTTAAAATTTTACAAGTATTTTAATGGGAAAAGTCACAAAAAGCTTATAAAAACAAGGATTGTGATATTAAAAAAGAATAAAAAACAATAAAATAAAGAATTAAATAAAGAACCAAATAAACTAAAGGTAATGATGGAATCAAAAAATTAAATCGTTAAAAATAAAGAAAATAAGTCTATATAAAAAAATTTAACGATAAAAATAGGGCTAAATGTAAAGAAATAAAATGATGTTTATTGGTAAAAAATTGAATTAAATACAAAAAAGCATTAAAGGTTTAAATGTAAATTTTACATAGGGACATTATCGAACATACAGAGGAAAACTTTAGAGGAAAATAAAGAAAAAAATATACAACCTGTATAAAAAACTAAAAAAGAGAAAAAAGAAGTGTAGTAAAAAGTAAAACGATTTTTATTTTAAAATAATTAAATTAAACATATACTCGCTTTAGGGATAAAATGGAAAAATAAAATAAAATTAAATATTTATATTTTGATAAACATTATTTTAAAAGTTAGATACTAAAATTTAAACACAGAAATAATAGTTAAGTACAATAGGGAGGGGAATATGGAAGAAGAGGTTATAAAGTTAGAAGATATTTTTAGTGCTATCAAAAAAAGGTGGCTAATGATTTTTTTAATAACTTTAACTTTTACTGTCACGGCAGGACTTATTAGTTATTATGTTATGAAACCAGAATATCAAACAAGAGTTAAAGTTTTTATAGGAAAAGAGGGAGCAGGGACTGGAAATATAGATACATCGCAGTATAACAGTAGTGATATACTAATGTATCAAAATCTTATGAAAACATATGCAGAGATAGTAAAATCGAAGGATTCAGTAAAAAATGCTTTAGGTAGCATTACTCAAAGTACAAGTACAGGAAATATAAACAGAGTATTAGCAGGGCTTACAGTATCTCCAAGTGCAGATACTCAAATTATGGAAGTTTCATATAAAACAAAAAATAAAGCAGAAATACTTCCGGTTATAAATTCAGTTATAAGAGAATTTGAAAAAAAGTCAAAAGAACTTATACCAAATGGAAATATTCAGATAATAGAAACAGCAGAAATACCAGAAAATCCAATAGGACCTAATAAACAGTTAAATATCATAATAGGATTTATGCTTGGAATGATGGTCTCACTTGGAATTGTATTCTTACTAGAATATCTTAACAATACAGTTAAGAATGCACAGGAGCTAGAAAAGATTTTAGCAGTACCGGTTTTAGGAACAATTCCGGATGTGGATGAAAAAAAATTAGCTAAAAGAGAAAAGAAGGCTAGAAAGTTAAATACTAAAAATTAAAACAAAATTATAGGGGAGATAAAATTGATAGATATACACTCGCATGTAATTCCGTACATTGATGATGGAGCAAAAACTATAGATGTAGCGATATCAATGTTGAAAAAGGCAGAGGAGTCAGGGACAAAAAAGATAATATTAACACCACATTATTTTGGTGAAAGGTTTAATAAAACAATAACTCAGGTGAAAGCTCTAGCACAGGAAGTTAAAGACCTTGCTAAAGAACAAAACATAAATATAGAAATATATTGTGGACAAGAAATTTTTTATACAAGCAGTCTTTTAGAAGATTTGAAAGAAGGAAGAGTAGGAACGTTAAATGATTCAAGATATATGCTTATAGAATTTAATATGGATAGGTTTGATAAGAGTATTCTTTTAGATTTATATGAACTTAAGCATAAAGGGATAGTTCCAATTATAGCGCACCCGGAAAGATATCAAGAATTTATAAATGAGCCAAGCTATATAAATGACTTCATAGATGAAGGGGTTTTATTTCAACTTAACACTTGTTGCATGAGTGATTTATTTGGAAAAGATGTCAGGAAGACAGCAGAGCTATTCCTTAAAAATAATATATATAGTTTTGTAGGGTCAGATGCTCATAATACAAGAACTAGATCAACAGATATGCAAATGTATAAAAGTAAAATAGAAAAAATAAACTCAAAATTTATAAATGCTTCAATTAAAAATGGTGAAAAACTATTAAAAGATGAAGAGGTTAAGTTCAAAGGAAGCAAAATAGAGAAAAGAAGTAATTTCTTTTTTTCGCTATTCATAAATTAAAAAATTAGGATTTAATTAAAATAGATAATTAAGACTTGATAAGAATTTAAGAAAAGGAGAAAAAAAGTGGGAAATGGAAAGAAATTAAGGTCAATACTGCTTCTTTTTGTAGATATTATAGCTATAACACTAGCATACTTATTTAGTTTTTATGCTAGATATGGTGAGGCTGGTAATTTAGAATTCATAGGAATAATTACAAAATATTTAGTGGTGATTATTGGTTTATATATAATACCAATGGTTTTTCTAAAAATGTACCGAAGTCTTTGGAGAATAGCTGGATTTGAAGAGTTTTTAAGAGCTGGAATAGCAGTTCTAATGGGATTTTTTCTAAATGTAATATATTCAAGTTTGGTAGCAAAAGAAATACCACTAGTGCTTACAGTTTTAGCAGGAGTGCTTACAGCCTTTATAGTTGTAGGGGTAAGACTTTCATACAGGATATTTAGAAGACTTATGCTATACGGAACAATATTCCTAGATAGTACAAGTAAAAGAGTATTAGTAGTTGGTGGGGGATTATGTGGAACTTTAGTTATTGATGAAATGAACAAAGATCAAAGCAATGGAATGAAACCAGTAGCAGTTATAGATGATGACATCAACAAAGCAAAGACATTCCTTCGAGGTCTTAAGGTACATGGAGGAAGGGATAAGATAGAGCAAGTTGTTGAAAAAGAGAATATAGATATAATTCTTATAGCAATAGCAAGTCTTGATTCAAAAAATAAAAAAGCAATTATAGAAATATGTAATAGAACTAAGAAACAAGTTAAAATCATCCCGGGTATGAATGAGGTTATAGGTAGTGACATTCAAGGGATAAAATCAATGAGAGACGTAGACCTACATGATTTACTTGGTAGAGATGAAATCAAATTAGATAAAACAGGGATAAAGGAATATATAGAAGACAAAGTTGTTATGGTAACTGGAGGGGGTGGCTCAATTGGGTCAGAACTATGCAGACAGATAGCAGTATATAAACCAAAGCTTTTATTAATCGTAGATATCTATGAAAACAATGCTTATGAAATTCAAAATGAGCTTAGAATGAAATATCCAAAGCTTAAACAACATGCAATTATAGCATCTGTTAGAGAAAGATGGAGAATGGAAAATATATTTGAAAATTATAGACCACAAGTAGTATTCCATGCGGCAGCTCATAAGCATGTGCCACTTATGGAGTTTTCACCACTTGAGGCAATCAAAAATAATATCAAAGGTACATTTAATACAGCAGATCTTGCTTATAAATATAATGTAGAAAGATTTGTGCTTATCTCAACAGATAAGGCAGTTAATCCAACAAATGTGATGGGAGCTACCAAAAGATATTGTGAAATGATAATTCAGGGAATGCACAAAAAAGCAAAAGACCAAAATAGAAATTCAGAGTTTGTAGCAGTTAGATTTGGAAATGTGCTAGGAAGTAATGGTTCAGTAATACCATTATTCAAAAAACAAATAGAAAAAGGAGGACCAGTGACACTTACACATAAAGATATTACCAGATACTTTATGCTTATACCAGAAGCTGTTCAACTAGTCCTCCAAGCAGGCGGTTTTGCACAAGGTGGCGAAATATTTGTACTAGATATGGGACATCCAGTTAAAATATATGACCTTGCAGAAAACCTAATTAAATTATCGGGCTTTGAGCCACATACTGAAATAAAAATTAAAGAAGTTGGTCTAAGACCAGGAGAAAAACTTTATGAAGAACTCCTAATGGATGAGGAAGGACTTACACAGACGGGGCATGAAAAAATATTTATAGCACAGCCATCAGAATTTGATGTAGATGAGCTAAAAGATAATTTTTATGAACTTATAAGAGTTGGAGAGACACAAGGGAATGAAGCGTTAAAGGAAAAGCTACATGAATTTGTACCAACTTATGCATTGAAAGCCGAAATCTTGAGTGAGCAAAACGAGTCGGGTTTCAATAAAGAGCTAAAAGTAGATAAAAAAGTACTAGAAATAGCAGTTGCAAAAGGGGAGTAAAAAGTGAAAAGAGCATTTGATTTTATATCGAGTTTAATTGGAACAATTATCTTATCTCCCATAATTATAATAGTTAGCATAATTATAAAATGCACATCAGAAGGTCCGATTCTATTCTCTCAAAGGAGAATAGGAAAAGACAATAAAGAGTTTAAGATATATAAGTTTAGAACAATGAGAATAGATACACCAAATGTAGCAACTCACTTACTAGAAAATCCAGAGCAGTGGATAACTCCAATAGGGAAGTTTCTAAGAAAGACTAGCCTTGATGAGTTACCACAACTCTTTAATATCTTAAAAGGTGAGATGAGTGTTGTAGGTCCAAGACCAGCATTATATAACCAAGATGATTTGATAAAGCTTAGAACAGAAAAGGGAATTCATAAACTTGTGCCAGGTCTTACAGGATGGGCACAAATTAATGGAAGAGATGAACTACCAATACCAGATAAGGTAGCCCTTGATGAGAAGTATGCACAGATAAAAGGTTTTTGGATGGATATAAAAATAATATTTTTAACGGTGCATAGTGTGGCTAAGAGTGATGGTGTAGTTGAGGGGAAAAAATAGAATATGAAGATATTAGTTATAACACAATATTTTTGGCCAGAAGAATTTAGAATCAATGATATATGTGAAGGTTTGATGGGAAAAGGGCATAAGATAGATGTAATAACAGGTATACCTAATTACCCCTATGGAAAATTTTTTGATGGTTATTCAACTAAGGAAAAACGAGAAGAGGTTTATAAAGAACATATAAATATAAGAAGAGTAAGGGTTGTACCAAGAAAAAAAGGTCTTTTAAATTTAGGATTAAATTATATATCTTATATGTTTTGGGGAAGTTTAGAGGCTATGAGGTGTTTAAAAAAAGACTATGATAAAGTGTTTGTTTTTCAATTATCACCTATAACACTTGCTATTCCAGGAATAATTATTTCTAAAATAAAAAAAATACCTTCAATGATTTATGTACAAGATTTATGGCCAGAAAGTTTATATGCAATTAAACCTTTAAATAATAAGTTTTTAAAAAGGATGTTAGATAAAATATGTTCTTCGATATATAGGAAGTTCGATAAAGTTTTAATAACGTCAGTTGGATTTAAGGATATTCTTAAAGATAAAGGTGTAGCTGAAGAACGAATAAAGTATTTTCCGCAATGGGCAGAAGATTTTTATTCTGTAGACTCAAAAGAAATTATACAAGGTGAAAACAAAGAATTTGTACTTACTTTTGCAGGGAATGTAGGTAAAGCACAAAGTGTTGAAACTATAATAAAGGCAGCAAATCATACTAAAAAAATTAGAAGTGATTTAAATATAAAGTGGCAAATAATTGGTGATGGTAGCGAGTTTGAAAATGTAAAAAAATTAGCTAAGGAATATGAAATAGGTGATATTTTAGAGTTTTTAGGAAGAAAACCATCAAATACAATGCCAGATTATTTTGCAAAGTCAGATGGGCTAATAGTTACTTTAAGGGATGAGGATATTTTAAAAGTAACACTTCCAGCTAAAGTTCAGTCTTATATGGCTGCTAAAAAACCAATTTTATCAAGTGTGAGTGGTGAAGGAAAACGAGTTGTTGAAGAAGCAAATTGTGGACTAACTTCAGAGGCAGAAGATTATATTGGATTAAGTGAAAATGCTATTAGGTTATATGAAATGAATAATGAAGAAAGAGAGCTGTTAGCTTTAAATGGAAATAGATATTTTAAAGAAAACTTTACTAGAGATAGATTGTTAAGTGAATTAGAAAGTTTACTTGTTTAGGGGGAAGAGAGGATGTTTAAGGATAAGATTTTATTAATAACAGGTGGTACAGGTTCATTTGGACATACTGTACTTAAAAGATTTATGAATACAGATATTAAAGAGATTAGAGTTTTTTCTAGAGATGAGAAAAAACAGGATGATATGAGAAAAGAACTTAACTGCGATAAGGTTAAGTATTATATAGGGGATGTTAGGGATTTAGATAGTGTTAATTATGCTATGAAAGGTGTTGATTATGTATTCCATGCAGCAGCTTTAAAGCAAGTTCCATCTTGTGAATTTTATCCTATGGAAGCTGTGAAAACTAATGTTGATGGTTCTGATAATGTATTTAAATCAGCGCTTGCTAATGGTGTTGAAAGAGTTATTTTACTTAGTACAGATAAAGCGGTTTACCCAGTTAATGCTATGGGAATCTCAAAAGCTATGGCAGAAAAAGCTATGGTTGCTAGAGCAAGGTCAGCAGGTGAAGGTGAAACAGTTTTTTGTGGAACTAGATATGGAAATGTTATGGCTTCAAGAGGTTCTGTAATTCCTTTATTTGTTGATTTAATGAAAGAGGGAAAAGATTTAACTATTACTGATCCAGAGATGACAAGATATATGATGTCACTTGAAGAGTCGGTTGATTTAGTTTTACACGCGTTTAAGCATGGTGAGCAAGGAGATATATTTGTTCAGAAAGCTCCAGCTTGTACAGTTTTAGAACTTGCAACAGCTTTAAAAGAGTTATTTGAGTCAAATGTTGGTATCAAAATTATTGGTGCAAGACATGGAGAGAAAGCTTACGAAACACTTCTTACTAAGGAAGAGTTTGTAAAGGTAGAAGATATGGGAAATTATTTTAGAATACCTTCAGATAATAGAGGATTAAATTATTCAAAGTTCTTTACAGAAGGTGAAGGTTCAAGAAGAAATCAAGAAGAGTATAATTCAGATAATACAAATAGAGTTAATGTAGCAGAAGTTAAGCAAATGTTATTAAAGCTTTCTTATATTCAAGAAGAGCTTAAAAATTTCAATTTAAATTATGAAACAGTATAGGAGAAGTGTATGAAGAATATTTTAGTTACTGGTGCTAATGGGTTTATCGGAAAAAACCTTGTTGCTACTTTAAATGGAAATGAAAATTATAATGTTGTTTCAATAGATATTAATAATTCTAAAGAAGAATTAAAAAATGCTGTTATAGAAGCAGATTTTATATATCATCTTGCTGGAATTAACAGACCAAAGAATGAAGAAGAGTTTTTTGAAGGAAATTCAGGCTTAACTGGTGAAATAACAGAAATTCTTATAAAGGTTAATAAGGAAACACCTGTTGTTATAACTTCATCAACTCATGCAGAACTTGATAATGCATATGGAAAAAGTAAAAAGCTTGCAGAAGAATCTTTACTTAAATATTCAGAAGAAGTCGGAGCTTACACTTTTATATATAGACTTCCTAATGTTTTTGGAAAATGGTGTAGACCAAATTATAATTCAGGAGTTGCAACATTCTGTAATAACATAGCTACTGGGCAGGAGATTTGGGTTAATGATAGAAATATAGAACTTACACTTGTGTATATAGATGATGTTGTTAGATGCTTAATTAAAAACTTAGAAAATAATGAAACTGAAAGTGGATATACAAAAGTTGATGTAGAACATAAAGCTACTCTTGGAACAATAGTTGATTTGTTAAATGAGTTTAAAGATAGTAGAACAAGTTTGAAAATATCAGATATGAGTGATGAATTTACAAAGAAACTTTATAGCACATATTTAAGTTATCTTCCAGAAGATAAGTTTAGCTATCCATTAAAAATGAATGTTGATGATAGAGGAAGTTTTACAGAATTTATCAAAGGTTCAGAAATGGGACAAGTTTCAGTTAATATTTCAAAGGCTGGAATAACTAAGGGGAATCACTGGCATCATACAAAGAATGAAAAGTTCCTTGTTGTAAGTGGTGAGGGAGTTATTAAGTTTAGAAAAATAGATGAAGAAAAAGTTATAGAGTATAAAGTTAGTGGTGAAAAGCTTGAAGTAGTTGATATACCAGTAGGTTATACGCATAGCATAATTAATACAGGAAATACAGATATGGTAACAATCATGTGGTGTAATGAACAGTTTAATCCAGAAGTACCAGACACTATATTCTTGGGGGTAGAGAAATAATGAAAAAGTTAAAAGTTATGACAATAGTAGGGACAAGACCAGAGATTATAAGACTTGCAGAAACAATTAAAAAATGTGATCAGTATTTTGACCATGTATTAGTACACACAGGACAAAACTGGGATTATACATTAAATGATGTTTTCTTTAAGGAACTTGAACTTAGAGAGCCAGATCATTTCCTTGGAGTTGTGGGAAATCATCTTGGAGAAACAATGGGGAATATTATTGCATCAGCATATGAGATTCTTGTAAAAGAAAAACCAGAAGCTTTAGTTATTCTTGGTGATACAAATAGTTGTTTAAGTGCTATTGCAGCAAAGAGATTAAAAATCCCAGTTTTCCATATGGAAGCAGGAAATAGATGTTTTGATCAAAATGTTCCAGAAGAGATTAATAGAAGAATAGTTGATTGTACAAGTGATGTGAACCTTGCTTATACAGAACATGCTAGAAGATATTTGCTATCTGAGGGAATGAGAAAAGAATATACATTTGTAACGGGTTCACCACTTCCAGAAGTATTCCACAAATATATGGATAAAATTGAAGAAAGTGATGTGCTTGATAGACTAGAACTTGAAAAAGGTAAGTTTATTTTAGTAAGTGCACACAGAGAAGAGAATATTGATAATGATGAAAACTTTAAGAGTTTAACAGATGCTTTAAATGCAGTAGCAGAAAAGTATGATATGCCAGTAATATATTCAACTCATCCAAGAAGTTGGAAGAGAATAGAGAGTATGGCAATAGAGTTCCACAAGAATATTAGACAGTTAAAACCTTTTGGATTCTATGATTATAATAAACTTCAAAAAGATAGTTTCTGCGTATTATCAGACTCAGGTTCACTTGCAGAGGAGTCAAATATAATGAACTTCCCAGCGGTATCAATAAGAACAAGTACAGAAAGACCAGAAGCAATTGATAAAGGTTCAGTAATACTTGGAGGAATAGATTTTGATAGTATAACTCAAGCAATAGAAGTTATAACAAAGCAGAAAGAGCTTGGAGAAATACTTGTGAAAGTACATGATTATACAGATATAAATGTAGGAATGAAAGTTGTAAATATTATTCAAGGGTATACAGGGATAATAAATAAATTTATATGGAGAAAGTAGTATGAAGGTTGTCATAGTTGCGCCAACTCTAATAAAAGAAATGCCTTATTTTTATTATTACTATAATTTATTAAAAGAAGAAAAGAATTTAAATTTAACAGTATTAAATTGGAAGAGGTATGAGTCAGAAGATGATCAAATTGAAAATCAGTACACTTATAAAAATAATATTGGATTTGGGAAAGGTATATTAACAAGGGGGATTGGTTTCTTAGGATATCAAAAATTTGTGTTGCAAAAATTAAGTGATATAAATCCTGATAAAATAATAGTACTTTGCCCGCAAACAATTTGCTTTATTTATAAGAAGTTTATAAATAGATATAGGAATAAATATATTATTGATATAAGAGATTATTCTCCAACAATAAAAATAAAATTTTGGTTCAATCAACTTTTGAAAAATTCTAAATTAGTAAGTATTTCATCAAAAGGTTATTTAGAGTGGATTAACTTACCTAAAAATATAGAATATGTTATTTCTCATAATATTAGTAAAGAAGTTTTATTAAATAATTCAAAGGTAACACCTAAAGCGCTAAATAAGAAAAAAATTAAAGTAGCAACAATTGGAGCCTTAAGAGATTATGAAGGAAACTCAAAGGTAATTGATGAATTAGGAGATTTAGAAGAAGTAGAGGTTGGATTTTATGGTAAAGGAATAGCAGAGGAGGAGTTGAAAGAATATGTAGTATCCAAAGAATTTAAAAATATTAAATTCTTTGGATACTACGAAAAAGAATTAGAAGGCTCAATTTATCAAAAAGTTGATTTTGTGAATGTATATACAGAAAGCATAAATAATAAAGGCACAAGAACTTTATTGCCGAATCGATTATATAATGCAGTTAAATACGGAAAGCCTTTGATTGTGAGAGAAAAAACTTATTTAGCTAAACTGGTGAAGAAATATAACTTGGGAATTGCTGTAACTTTAGATGAAGAAAATTTAAGTGAAAAGATAAAAAATTATATTGAAGTAAATAAGGAAGAGGACTTTAAGAAAGGAAGAAAATCCTTTTTAGATATGGTTATATTGGAAAATAAGGAATGGGAAAATAAAGTTTTTGAGATTATAAAAGGTTAAAGGTGTGAAAATGAGAGTTTTATATTGTTCAAATACAATGTCAGAAGCGCAATTTAAAGAAATATTTAGACAAAGTAAAATAAAACCTAATGTGGTTGGAAATAGATTTAATAATATGATAATAGATGGATTTAAGCTTAATGGTTGTAACGTAACTGCTATATCAGGGACATTGATGAATCAACAAATAAATAAAAAAATATTTTGGAAAAGTGAAGAAGAACTTTTAGAAACAGTGAATTTTAAATATGTTTCATTTATTAATATAAAGATATTAAGACAAATCACAAATTTAATTGGTTTTTTAAAAGAGGGTAGAGCTTGGGCGAAAAATAGTAAAAATGAATCTTTTATAATGACAGACTCTTTAAATATAACAGCTTCAATTGCAGGGGTTATAATATCTAAAATTTACAAAATTCCTAGTATTACTATAATAACTGATTTTCCAGAGTTTTTAGGTGCTAATAAACTTATGTGCAATTTGTATAATTTTTTAATAAAAAAATATGACAAATATGTATTATTAACAGCCGCAATGGCAGATAGGTTAGAGGTTAACAAAGAAGATTATATTATAATAGAAGGCTTTGCAGATGAAAAGATGAGAGATATTCCAAATAATATAAATGATAAATTAAATCCAAAAGTTATATTATATGCTGGAGCATTACATGAAAAATATGGAGTGAAAAATTTAGTTGATGCTTTTAGTCATATAGAAATAGAGGATGTTGAATTAAGAATATTTGGACAGGGTGATTCAGAAATTTATATAAAAGAACAAAGCAAAAAAGATAAAAGAATAAAATATTTTGGTGTAGTTGAGAATAGTGAAATAATTAAACAGGAAATACAGGCTACATTGTTGGTAAATCCACGACCTTCAAATGAAGAATTTACTAAGTATTCATTTCCATCGAAAAATATGGAGTATATGTCAACAGGTACAGCAGTAGTAACTACCAAATTAAAAGGAATGCCTATTGAATATTATGATAAGGTGTTTTTCTTCGAAGAAGAAGGAAGTGCAGATATTGCAAGGACTTTGAATAAGATTGTGCTATTAGATATTAAGAGTTTACATGAGAGGGGACTTCAGGGGAAAAAATTTGTTCTAACCAAGAAAAACAATAAGTTACAAGTAGAAAAAATAATGAAGTTAATTAGATAAAGAAATCTAAGGAAAGAGGGGAATGTGAAAAAAATATTATTTTTTCATCATGCAAGTATTTTAGGCGGTGGTACGAAAAGTGCAGTTGATATTATAGAGATGTTATCTGAAGAATATGAGATAAAAGGTGTAATATCTACTGTGAAAAATGAAACTAAGAATTTGTTTGATGAAAAAAAATTTGATTATTTAGAATATGAAGATAATTTTGGCGTGTTGCCATGGTATAAAGGCGGACCAAGTTTATTTTCAAGAACTTTTTGGTATTGTTTATATAAAACATTTAAGTTTAGAAAGTATATAGATACTGTAATTGGTGAAGAAAAGCCTGATATAGTTATTTTAAATTCAATAGTATTAAGTTGGATAGGTCCAATATTAAAAAGAAAAAATGTAAAAGGTATTTGTTTTGTAAGAGAAGCAAAAAAAGGTGGAGTAATATCTAGAGTTCAGGAAAAATTTTTGCTATCTTTTAGCAGAGTCTGTTTTATTTCAGAGTATGATCAAAATCAATACACTAAAAAAATAAATAGCACAATTATACGAGATTGTGCGAAGATTGAAACTTTTAATAATATTGATATAGTTAATTCGTATGAAATAGACACTAGTAAATTTAACATTTTATATTTAGGTGGAGATAGTGACTTGAAGGGGTGGAATGTAATAAAGCAATTGGTAAAGGATGAAGTATGGGAAAAAAAATATATTGAAAATATAAAATTTCTCATGTTAGGTGACTTTAAAATAAAGGAGTTTAATACAACATGTAATATTGAATATTTAGGGTGTATAACTGACATCGAAAAAATATACAAGTTTGCGAGTATTATTATAATGCCAATTACAAAAGGGCATCAGCTTAGACCAATCATAGAAGCTGGGATGGCTAAGTGTCCAGTAATTGTGACTTTTTTTGAAGAACTTCAAGAGAATATAAAAGAGAATGAAACTTGCTTAACTATTAAAAATAATGATGTGAAAGAATTGAAAGAAAAAATATTATTGATTTATAATAATTCTGATTTTGCAGAAGAACTTGTTAAAAAAAATTATGAGTTTATAAGAGAAAAATATGAATATCAATTAGTAAGAAAAAAACTGCAAGATTTTTTAGAAGAACTTAAATAGGAGGAGTTATTGAAGGTGAAATATAAAAGAGCAATATCAATAGAAATTATAGGAATTATTTTTATTCTAACATCAATAACACCTGCATTTAGTTTTTTATTTAAAGATTCTACTGGATGTTTAATTAGTTTTATTCTTTTTTTTATAGTTGTATGTTTTAAGAAAAAAGGAAAGTTGAATTTTTTCAAAATAATAAAAAAAGAATTTGGAATAATCTTTTTTTCATTTTGCATTATTAATATTTTGTTGATAGAAATTTTCTTTCAACGAGGTGTAGGACAAATGAGTATAGTGATTCTAATAATTAGATTATTAATGCTGAGTATTTTTAATACTATTATGAATGAGTATTTTATGAGAGAATACAATAACATTAAAAAAATTTCATTTTTTATTATGTTAATAATTCTTACAAATGGGATATTATATGCACTTGAAAATGAAAATATTGTGAAATTAGTGACAGGGAAGATAGCAATTTCAGGAAATGAAGCATATGAAATAGCATCTCTTAATGGAGTAGGAGGTTCTATATATTATATGGGAATAGCATGTAGTATACCAGCGGTAGTAAGTAGATATTTAAATTCAGAATATATTTGTAATAAAGTTATAGATTTAATGTTTATAATAATTGCAATACTTTCGGTTATGATATCAACATCACTTTCATCAATTGGGATTATGTGCGGTGGGTTGATATTATATTTAGTATTGAATATAAATGTAAAAGAAAGAAAAAATACGATGAAGACAATGGGTATTTTATTTATCATTAGTATTTTCATGGTATATGGAACAAGTGTTTTGAAACAAAATGTATATTTCGAAAGTATGATAAATCGAGTAGAAAATGTTATTACTTCATTAAGTGATGATGAGATAAGTGATGAATCGTATGATGAGAGAAATAATTTAAATGCAATATCAATTAACACGTTTAATGAATATCCAATAATCGGAATAGGAACAATGATTGGAGCTAATGAAGTTAGAATTAGAGAAGGGTTAGGTAATGGTGGACATGCATCTATTTATGATTTATTAGGGATGTATGGTATTGTTGGAGGAATTCTGTGGTGTGGATTATTCTATAGTTTGATAAGAAAGATGAAAGATAACAAAGATATTTCAAAAAGTTATAAGTTAGGAAAAAATATAAGTGTAGGTTTAATTCTGTTAGCAGCATTTATAAATCCTGTTTTAACTAATATATCATTTTGGAATTTAATATGTTTTTTCATTATTTATTTAAATGAAGAAAGTAAGAAAAGGAGTGGGTTTTAATGAAAATAGGAATACTAACATTTCACTATTCTACCAATTATGGAGGTATATTACAGTGCTTTTCTTTGTTTAAATATTTGGAAAAAGAAGGTTTTGACATAGAAATAATAAATTATGTGCCTTTATATTATGAAAAAAGTAATGATTTTTTACATATTATAAGAGAAGGACTTTTGAATGGAAAGAGTTGGAATGAAAGAATTCAGTCTATAAAAATAAAATTGCAAAACAATAAAATTGCAAATAATAAATTCAATAATTTTAGAAATAAAAAAATGAAATTAAGTAGACAGGTTAATGAAAATACAATTTTTGATGTTCTTGAAAAATATGATGGAATTATTGTAGGGAGTGATCAAGTATGGAATCCGAGTCAAAGAACAAATCCAGAGTATTTTTTAGATTTTGATTTGAATTTTACTGGAAAAAAAATTAGTTATGCGGCGGATTCCACAACTGAGGAAGTTAAAAGTGAAGAGAAAGAAAATCTTAAAAAATGTTTAAATGAATTTGATATGATTTCTGTTAGAAATGAGCATAGTAAAAAGTTTGTGTTTAAAATAGTAAATGAAAATGTTCCTATTGTTTGTGACCCAACAATTTTATACAATTTCGAAGATGAATTAATAGATGAAAATACAAGTGAAGAATATATACTGGCTTATATATTAGGGGATGAAATAGATGGTGGACATACAAAGGTTATTGAAAAGATTAAAGAGGCACATGGTGAATTGCCAGTATATTTAATAGCGATTTCAAATATGAATTTTAAAATAAATAATTTTGCAGATAAAGTATATTACGATTTAGGACCTGAAGAATGGTTGAAAAAAATTAAGGAAGCAAAGTTTATTTATACAGATTCATATCATGGGGTATTGTTTTCAATAAAATTTAAAAAGCAATTTTTAGCATACTATAAAGAAAAATTAAGAGCGACAAGGTTTATTGATTTAGCAAGTAGATACAAAATTACTAATCAAATAATAACGTCTGCTGATGAACTGGATAGATGTAATAATTTAGATGAAAATATCGATTATATGAAAATTCATGAAATAGTAAATAATCACAAAAAAGATTCAATAAAGTTTTTAAATCAAATAAAGTTATTATAATATTATAGAAATAAGGAGAGTATATGAAAAAAATAAATCAGTTAAAAGTAGGTGCAATACTATCATATGTTTCTTTAATATTGGGGAATGTGATATCGCTTTTATATACACCGATAATGCTTAGAATATTAGGGCAGTCAGAATATGGATTATACACGCTATCTAATTCGATAGTTGGGTATTTAGGGGTATTAAATTTTGGACTAGGAAATGCAATTGTAAGGTATACAGCAAAATATAGGGCAGAAAAAAATAAAGATGGCGAGTATAATCTCAATGGTATGTTTGTACTTGTATATTCTTTATTAGGAGTAGTAGTATTTATTCTAGGAACTGTATTTATTTTCAATACAGATAAAATATTTTCAGCTTCTCTAACTGGAGAAGAATTAAAAACTATGAAAATACTTCTTCCAATAATGGTGTTTAATTTATCAATTTCTTTTCCTTTTGCTATATTTGATTCTATTATAGTTGCTTATGAAAATTTTGTATTTCCTAAAATAATAGGAATAGCTAGAACAATAATTAATCCTATGGTTATGATCCCACTATTGTTTATGGGACATAAATCGATTTCAATGACAATAGTAAGTACTATTTTAAATTTAGTTTGTATAGGGCTAAATGTTTTTTATTGTTTCAAAGTTTTGAAAATAAAAATAAAGTTTAATAATTTTGATATACCTTTATTAAAGGAAATATCAGTTTACTCTTTCTTTATTTTTTTAAATATTATTATAGATAAAATTTACTGGAGCACTGATCAATTTATATTAGGTGCACTAGTTAGTAGTTCAGCAGTTGCAATTTATTCAGTAGGTTCAACTTTTAATATTTATTATATGGGGTTTTCAACTGCAATAACAACTGTTTTTTTACCTAAAATAACAGTTATGGTGGCAAATAAATCAAGTGATATAGAAATTTCTAATTTATTTATAAAAATTGGGCGTATTCAAAGTTATATAATATTCTTTATTTTAAGTGGTTTTATACTGGTAGGAAAAGAATTTATAAGCGTATGGGCTGGACCAGGGTATGAAGAAGCTTATTATATAGCTATAATAATAATGTTTCCATTATCGATTCCATTAATACAGAATTTGGGGGTTAGTATTTTACAGGCTAAAAATAAACATAAATTCAGGTCAAAAGTATGTTTATTTATAGCTATTTTAAATATATTTTTGACAATACTGTTAGTTAGAAATTTAGGTGGGATTGGAGCTGCAATATCAACCGGAATAGCACTTTTTTTAGGAAATGTAGTAATTATGAATCTATATTATTATAAAAAAATCAATATAGATATACCAAGATTTTGGAAGGAAATATCAAAAATTATTTTAGTAGCTATAATAGCAACTGTTGTAACAAATTTTATTGGAAGATTTATTACTTTT
The DNA here is from genome assembly GCA_051650125.1 of Sarcina sp. Classification (GTDB taxonomy): domain Bacteria; phylum Bacillota; class Clostridia; order Clostridiales; family Clostridiaceae; genus Sarcina. The sequence continues at coordinate 29,507 of JBOFIK010000040.1, forward strand.
AATATAGTTATTTCTATAATTTTAGAAGCCGTTATATTGGTAATTATTTTTGGTGTTCTAACGGTTAAGTTATGTTTCAATGCGTATGAAAAAGAGTTGATTTTAAAACCATGTTCTAGAATTTTAAATAAATTTAAGAGGGTAAAAAAATGATAAGTATAAAAGAAAAAAAAGAGTGCTGTGGATGTTATGGGTGTGAAAATATTTGTCCGAAAAACTCAATAAAAATGATTGATGATAATGAAGGGTTTTGGTATCCAAAAGTTAATGAAGAAACTTGTATCAATTGTGGATTATGTGAAAAAGTATGTCCTATTATACAAAACAGTAAAAAAGTCGATAATATAAAGTTTTTGGCTTGTAAAAATAAAGAGATAGAGGAGCGAATAGAAAGTTCTTCAGGTGGTGTATTTAGTCTTTTAACAGAAAAAGTATTAAATTCAAATGGCATTGTATTTGGAGCAGGATATAATGAGAATTTAGAAGTGAATTATAGTTGTGTTTATAGTGTAGAAAAATCTAAAAAGTTTAGAGGTTCAAAATATGCACAAAGTAAAGTTGGAAATACTTATACAGAGGCAAAAGAATTTTTAGAACAAGGTAAAGAAGTTATATTTACAGGAACACCTTGTCATATAGCAGGATTAAAAAAGTTTTTAGGAAGAGAATATGAAAAGTTACTATTAGTGGATATTGCTTGTCATGGAGTACCAAGTCCATTAGTTTTCAAACGGTACAAAGAATATCTAGCTAATTTAGTGGGAAGTAAATTGAAAAGTATTAGTTTTAGAGATAAATCTAATGGTTGGAAAAATTACAAATTGAAATTTAAATTTGAAAATAAAATTGAAAAGTTAGAACTAGCAAGTGAAAACTATTATATGAAAGGTTTCTTAAAAGATATATATCTTAGACCATCATGTTATGACTGTAAATTTAAAAAACCATTTACAGAAGCAGATTTAACACTTGCTGATTATTGGGGAGTACAAAATATACATCTAGAGTTTGATGATGATAAAGGAACTTCATTAGTTTTAGTAAATACTAAAAAGGGACAAGAAATAATGAATTTAATTTCAGACAAAATGGATATTATAGAAACAGATGGTGAGTTTGCAATTAGTAATAATCCTTGCATTGTAAAAGCGGTTAAATATAATCCTAAAAGAGAAAAATTCTTTGAAGATTTTGATAAAGTAGATTTAATAGAGAATATAAAGAGTAATACTAAAATCAGTTTAGCTCAAAAAGTGAAGTTAAAAGTTTATAGCATTTTAAGTAGAGTAAAGAGACTAATAAAAGAATAAATGAAATAGATTATTTAAGGAAATAGAATTTTTTTGTGGTGAAAAAAGAAGGTTTTAATAATATTCTAAGTTAATTTGATTTTAAGGAGCAATATTATTATAGTGAAGGTTATAATGTTTAGAAATACAAATTAGTAATTTAGATATCGAGCAAAATCTACATAGCTTTTTCATAAAATTAAAATAGTTTTGTGAATGGGGTGAAAAGGATACTAAGGTATATTTGGTTTGTAATAATCATATTATAAAGTATTAAATTAATAAATTTTGAAGGGAATGATTAGATAGTGGCGAATTATATAAACGTAGATGTTGTATGTCCATGTGGAAAGTTATTAGATAACTTTCATAGGAATGCTGATTGCAATAGCGTTACAAAAGGCGAAAAAAATTGTCCAGCATGCAAAAAAAAGGTTAGATATGAATTAGTTAGAGAAAAAGCATATACACATTACAAATAATTTTTAGCAAGTTCGGAAAGTGACTTTTCTTCACAAGAGTCCCCAAGGTGTTGAAAAAAGAGTAGGGATTGAAAAGTTGGGAAGTAAGTAATAAAGATAAAGATAAAGAAAAAGAAACAGAAGTATGTATTGGAAATAACACTGCTTGTCTAAAAAAATAGTGTTTTAGCTATGTAGGAAAATCTGCATAGCTTTTTATGTTTTAAAAGATATATATAGGATATAATTAAATAACATATAATTTTAGAACAATAGATGTAGAAAGTTTAAAATTAGAAAATATAAATGATAATAATCCATTAAAGCTAGTTTTTAAGATAGCAAAAAGACTTTTAGAAACAGGAGCAAGTGATAAAGAGATATCTGAACGATTAAAGGTTGATGTTGAACTTGTTGCAAAAATAAGAAAAGAAAGTTAGTTTTTTAGAGGTTTAAGTTTAGAAAGTAACCTTTCCTCACAAGCATCCCCGGGGTACTGGGAAAAGACGGGGAATTTGAAGTGGATAAAGTTAGTGTATAAGCCGTGTTGGAGAAATCTGATATGGCTTTATTCATGTAGAGACTGCACTGTTTGTTTTTTTATAGAGGTAGGGCAGAAAGAAATAGTAATACTAAAGGGTTATGAGTAGATATAGCATTTTAAATACTATATCTTATGAAAATAATATGGAATTTATATTTTTTGAATGTAAAAAGTATTTATATATAAGGTAGAGGTTAAGGGAATGAGAGTATTAGATGAATCAGGACAGGTATAGGGTGAGGTATCTCAGTGTGACTGAGGTACCTTTTTTAAAGTTTTTGAATAATTTATTTGGTTTTGTTTATACTAAGAAAGACTTAATGACAAATTGACTAAAAGAAAAGATGGTACCGTAGTAGGAGGGTGAAATGACAAAAGTAATAAGTATTAGATTAGAGGATAAACTTCATAAAGATCTAAAATTACAAATGGTTAATGATGAAACTACTTTTCAGGAGTATGTTATGGAACTTATTGAAAAGGATAGAAAGAGTAAAGAAGAGAAAATTTAATATGCAAAAAAGGAACTTCTATCTGCGTGGAAGCTTAATAGAAATTCCTTTTATATATAATCGGAGTTTGTATAACAAACTTCAATTAAGGTTTATTATATCAACTCCAATAAATTAATACAAGGAGTGAAGATAATGAAACGTTTATTTACTGAAACCTTCAATGGATTTGATGTTCATAGCATGATATGGAATAACAGTGCTTGTTGGTTTGCTACTGAGATTGCATCATTTTTAGATTATACTGAAACATCAAAAGCTATAATGACATGCATTGAGGTGGAGAGATTTAGAATTGGAAAAGAGTATGAAGTTTTAACAGGTGTAGAACTTAAAAGATTTAAAGCAATAGCTGGTGATAGCTTGGGTAAGTCTTTTAAATTTGCACCAAGAGTTATTATATTTTATGAGCCAGGGTTATATGGATTTTTAGCTTATACAGAGAAACCTCTAGGAGTTACTTTTAGAACTTGGATAAGAGAAGAAGTTGTTCCACAAATTAGAGCTACAGGAGCTTATATTTTAGATGATGAGTATTACGACAAAACTTATAACTCAGATATAGAGTTTATATGTCTTAAAGATAATGAAATAGCCAAAGAAGAGAAGGTTAGTGCTAAGGTTATCACAAGGTCTAGTAAGGTTAGCAAAGGAGATAAGAACCTAGTTGAGAAGATAGCAGATAATGTTATCATATTTGATAAGTATCTTGAGAGCCTTAGTATTGCTGATGAAGATAAGTTTCTATTTTTGATATCTTTATATAAGTCAGCAAATATAGAAGTTGATTTAGGTTTTATAAATTCTAATTCTAGTAAGCTTATATAAGGTTATCAGGTACATAAATATTAGGATATTACAAAGGTTAGGAGGATGAATCTCCTAACCTTTAATTAATAATTTTGAGATAAGGTAGTATATTAAATATAAATAAATCATAAATTTACATATAGTTATTATTAGGAGTGACAAGTGTGGAAGAATTTATGATTGAAACATTAGAAGAAATTTGGGAGAGTTTTGAATTTAATATTACTTTTTATAATAAATTTTGTTTATTACATGGAGGGAAATTTAATGAGAAAAATATACCGGATTATTCAAATGAAATTATAGAGGAACACTATCTATTAAAATATTTACCTGCATATTTATTAGAATATAATGAAATATATAATAAAATTTTAGATTGTGAGTTTTTTGGAGATAAGTTAAATATACTATCTTTAGGGTGTGGAACTGGAATAGATTTTTGGGGAGCATACTATGCTATTGAAAATAGAGTGGTTGATATAGAATATACTGGTGTAGACTGTTGTAGGTGGAAATATTATAAGGAGGTAGAAGGAAAGTGTAAATTTATAGAAGCGAATATTGGAAATATAACTAATTTATCTAATAGACATAATGTGATAATTTTTCCAAAGTCTATCGGAGAGTTTACTAACAAAGATTTTAATCACTTAGTAAAGTTAGTAAAGGATAACGATTTTAAGGATAAAATTATTGTTATAGCAATTTCGTTAAGAAAGGCAAATATTGAGTATGATGAAAAAAGATTTAATAATTTAATAGAAAAGTTGATTGAGTGTAAATATAAAATAATAAAAGAAACAAAAATTTTTTATAATGAAAATGAATATGGGCGTTATGATAGTTTGAAATGGCATTATAAAATTCCTTATCCAACAAAAATTAGAGATAAAGTGCTTAGTTTTCATGAAAATTGTCAAGAATATAAAAATAATGGTAATAAATACTGTAGTGATGAATGCAAGCAAATTATTGGGAGAAGTCCTATAACTACAGTCTCTCAAACGGTATATAAATTTATATTTTTAGAAAGAAAGTGATTTAAGTTGATAATAAGTGTTAGTAGAAGAACTGATATACCAGCATTTTATAGTGAATGGTTTTTTTATAGACTAAAAGAGGGATTTGTTTATGTTGTGAATCCTATGAATCCTAAACAAGTTAGTAAAATTGAATTGACACCAGAAAATGTCGACTGTTTTGTCTTTTGGACTAAGGATGCAACACCTATGTTAGAAAGAATAGATGAATTGAAAAATTATAAATTTTACTTTCAATATACTATAACAGGTTATAGTTTAGATGTTGAAAGTGGCATTTTAAATAAAAAAAAAGTTATAGAGACATTTAAAAAACTTTCTAATAAAATAGGAAGTAACAAAATGGTTTTAAGGTATGATCCTATATTTTTAAGCGATAAATATACGATAGAATATCATTGTAGAGCTTTTGAAAAATTATGTTTTCAGTTACAAGGATATACTAATAGATGTGTTATTAGCTTTATGGATTTATACAAGAAAACTAATAAAAATACAAAGCATTTAAATGTAAAACCTATAGCTTTAAATGATGTTTATAAAATTGCTAGTAAATTTTCTGAAATAGCTAAACATTTCAATTTACAGTTAGAGACTTGTTCTGAAAGTTATGATTTATCAGAATTTGGAATTAAAAAAGGGAAATGTATAGATGATGAAATGATAGGGGATATACTGGGATATGAGGTGGAAATTAAAAAAGATAATACTCAAAGGGAAGTTTGTGGATGTGTCAAAAGTGTTGATATTGGACAATACAATACATGCAAACATTTATGTTCATATTGCTATGCTAACTTCAATGAGGCGAAGGTTAGAGAAAATATTGAATTGCATGATAAAAAATATCCATTATTAGTTGGTAAGGTAAGAGACGATGCTAAAATAACAGAAAGAATTATGAAATCTATCAAGGTTAAAAAAATTAACGAAGTACAGTTAAGTTTATTTGATTAGAAGTTTTAGGAAGTATGGAAAGTAATCTTTCCTCACAAGCATTCCTGGGGGAATAGGAAAAGGCTAGGGGATTTAATTAAAAGGTTATCTATATTTTAAGAAGGTTAGATAGGCTAAAGTAAAGGGAGTGAAGTATGTTCTGTGTTTAAAACACAGAACATTTTTTAGGTTATTATAGGATTATATAATTCTTAAAAATTAAAGAAGTAAAAGGGGTCAGGAAAATGAAAAAAAGTATTTATTATATAGACTGAAAATAAAAAAATATGTCTCCAAAAAAAAGAAGTATAAAAAAATAATATAGGAGAATCTATGGGTAAGGAGGTGTTGCATGAAAGAAAAAATATTAGAGATATTAACAGAAGACTTTATAAAATTAGGACCAAGAATACACCCGCTTTTAAATAAACAATTAGAAATAGTAGCAGAGAGCCGAGGGATAAGCAAAAATGATTTATTTTTAAATGCTATAGAACCATTTATAACAGATGATTTTGCGGAAGTGCTTGGAGAAGAATATTATAATCAGTTTTTAGACTTGATTAAAAAAAATATTATCAAATATGGTAATGAACATTGTTTTATTTTAGTAAATGATCTTATTTCTGCTAATGAAGTTAATAGAGCTAAGCAACTAAGTGAATTAGCTTTTGAACAAATCGGATTAGTTGATAGAAATACAATTATAAAGCTATTAACAATCAAAAAGAGTTTTACAGGTAATAGAGCAAGCTCGGAAAGTGCCTTTCTTCACAAGCGTCCCCGGGGTCCTGGAAAAAGATTGGATATTTTAATTAGATAAAGTAAGTGTTTAAGCCATGTTGGAGAAATTTGATGTGGCTTTATTTATGCAAAAATAGCACCGCTTGTCTAGTTATTAAGCTTTGTTAGAAGAAAAAAATAGCATAGCTTTTTATGTTTTAAAGATATATATATAGGATATAATTAGAGTAAGAACCAATACTAAAGATTAGAGGTGAGCAAGATGCAAGAGAGTGAAATAAAATATAGAAGAAGAAATCTTTAGTAAAGAGGAAACAAAGAAAGTAATTTCGGATAAGGTAATAAAAGTGAAGTTAAAAGATAATGAAAGTAAAATTTTATTTATACATGTAGAAGTACAAAGTTATTTTAGCAAAGAGCAAGTATTTGCAGAGCGAATGTTTAGATATTTTTATAGAATTTGGGATAAGTTTAGATA
>JBOFIK010000041.1:0-56347 GCA_051650125.1 Sarcina sp.
AGACCACATTGATATGGATGTTGAATTAATACACCCAATTGCTATGGAAGAGGGATTAAGATTCGCTATCAGAGAAGGTGGAAGAACTGTAGGTTCAGGAGTTGTTACAACAATAAAAGCGTAATAATTTTGATATAAATAGCCCAATGAACTCGGGTCAACATTAAAGGTATTAGAAAGAAGCGCAATCTTGATAAGAATTTAGTTTTGAAAAAGTTTAATGTATATACAAAGAAGCTACTGAAATGAAATGAATTTTTTAGCGCAATAAAAATTTAATAGAATGAAGGTAGTTGTTCAAAAAAAGGCCTTAAAAAGGATAGATGATTTATCATCTATCCTTTTTTGTAATTAATAGTTATAAAATTTATAAAATAGGAGAATATTTTTCTTGAAAAAAACAGAGATTGGTGTATGATATATATAGTGAAAAAAATTCAAATATTAATAAAAAATAAAACTAAAAAAGTACTTGAAAAAAGAGAATATACATAGTATAATGAAGAAGTTGCAAAGCAAACAGCGATGAATCAAGAGGTTGCCGAACTTCCGGGTTATTCTTGATGAGTATGTTAGGATCTCGAATCCAACGACAGGGGTTTTGTAATGGTGTTTTTATGAAAAATGAGAAACACCAGGGACAGTTTACAGAACAACGCTGTTGTGCGTTAAGAAGTAAAACGTACATGAAAAGGAGGGAAACCAAATGTCAAAGCAAAAAATAAGAATTAAATTAAAGGCTTTTGATCACACAATATTAGATCAATCAGCTGAAAGAATAGTTGAGACAGCTAAGTCAACAGGGGCTAAGGTTGTAGGACCAGTACCTCTTCCAACTGACAAAGAGATAATTACTATCTTAAGAGCCGTTCACAACTATAAAGACTCAAGAGAGCAATTTGAAATCAGAACACACAAGAGATTAATCGACATAGTTAATCCATCACCTAAAACAGTTGATGCATTAATGAGATTAAATTTACCAGCAGGTGTTGATATCGAAATCAAATTATAATATAATTTTTAAATTGTATTAAAAATAGACTATTATGAATGCGTAAGCAATCCGCTAATAAGTTTGGGAGGTGTAGCTACTATGAAAAAAGCTATAATAGGTAAAAAAATAGGAATGACTCAAATTTTCGATCAAAATGGAAAAGTTGTTCCAGTAACAGTGGTAGAAGTAGGTTCAAACGTTGTTGTTCAAAAGAAAACAACTGAAACTGATGGATACCAAGCTATACAAGTAGGATTTGGAGAAGTAAGAGAAAAGTTACTTAACAAACCTAAAAAAGGTCACTTAGCAAAAGCTGGAGTTTCTTTAAGAAGAACTCTTAAAGAATTCAGATTAGATGACATATCAACATACAATGTTGGGGATGCAATCAACGCTGATGTATTTGAAGCTGGAGAAAAAGTAGACGTATCAGGAATTTCTAAAGGTAAGGGATTCCAAGGTGTTATAAAAAGATGGAATCAGGCTACAGGTCCTATGACTCACGGTTCTAAGTTCCACAGAGCACCAGGTTCAATGGGGGCTGCTTCAGACCCATCAAGAACTTTCAAAAATAAGAGAATGCCAGGACATATGGGAGCTGTTAACAGAACTGTATTAAACCTTGAGGTTGTAAGAGTTATGGCTGACAAGAATGTTATCTTAATAAAAGGTGGTATTCCAGGAGCAAACAAGAGTACAGTAGTTATCAGAAACAGCGTTAAGGCGTAATTTCTGTAGAAAGGAGGAAACGAAATGCCTACATTAGGATTATTTAATAAAGAAGGACAAAAAGTTGAAGATATTCAATTAAATGAAGTAGTATTCGGAGCGGAAGTTAACGAAGCAGTATTACACCAAGTTGTAGTTGCTTTATTAGCTAATAAGAGACAAGGAACTCAATCAGCTAAGACTAGATCTGAAGTAAGAGGTGGAGGAATCAAGCCTTGGAAACAGAAGGGTACAGGAAGAGCTAGACAAGGTTCTATAAGATCACCTCAATGGGCTGGTGGTGGAGTTGTATTCGCACCAAAACCAAGAAGCTACAGAAAAGCATTACCTAAGAGTATGAGATTAGTAGCTATGAGATCAGCATTATCAAGCTTAGTAGTAGATAATAAAATGGTTGTTTTAGATAGTTTAGAATTCGATGCTCCTAAAACAAAAGAAGCTATCAAAGTATTAAATGCTTTTGAAGCTAAGAAAACATTAGTTATCACTTTAGAGTCAAACGAGAATGTATTCAAATCATTCAGAAATGTTGAGGGTGTAGCAGTACTTCCATTAAACAACATTAACGTATATGATTTATTAAAATACGGTAAAGTTATGATCACTAAAGAAGCTGTAAATAAAATTGAGGAGGTGTACGCATAATGAAATTAACAAGCCATGATATAATAAGAAAGCCAGTTATAACTGAAAAAAGTATGGCAGCTATGGCCGAAGGTAAATACACTTTCACAGTTCATGTTTCAGCTAATAAAGTTCAAATAAAGAATGCTATTGAAGAAATATTCAACAATGTTAAAGTTGCTGATGTTAAAACAATGAAATATGATGGAAAAACTAAGAGAGTTGGCGTTCACATCGGAAAAAGAGCAGGATTCAAGAAAGCAGTAGTTACATTATCAGAAGGAACTATTGAATTCTTCGAGGGAATGCAATAATATAAGCCGGTAGTGGCTGAGGCCAGAGAAGGATAAATAAGGAGGTATTACAATGGCAGTTAAAAAGTTTAACCCAATAACACCTGCGAGAAGACAGATGACTGTTGCTTCATTTGAAGAGTTAACAACATCAGTTCCACAAAAATCACTTCTTGTTTCAATGAAGAGAAAAGCTGGAAGAAACTCACAAGGTAAGATAACTGTAAGACACCGTGGTGGTGGAACTAAGAGAAAATACAGAATAATAGATTTCAAGAGAAATAAAGATGGTGTACCTGCGAAGGTTGCTACAATAGAGTACGATCCAATGAGATCAGCATATATTTCACTTGTTGTATATGCAGATGGAGATAAGAGATACATACTTGCTCCAATAGGTTTAAAAGTTGGTGATGTATTAGTATCAGGAGAAGGTTCTGATATCAAGATTGGTAATGCGATGCAATTAAAGCATATGCCAGTTGGTACAACAGTTCACAACATCGAGCTTCAAGCAGGTAAGGGTGGACAATTAGTAAGATCAGCAGGTACTTCAGCTCAGTTAATGGCTAAAGAAGGTAACTATGCTACATTAAGATTACCATCAGGTGAAATGAGATATGTTAGAATAGAGTGTAGAGCTACTATTGGAACAGTTTCAAATCCAACTCACGATATTATTAATATCGGTAAAGCTGGTAAGAAAAGACACATGGGTATAAGACCAACAGTAAGAGGATCAGTAATGAACCCTAACGATCACCCACACGGTGGTGGAGAAGGTAAGAGCCCAATTGGTAGACCAAGTCCAGTTACTCCTTGGGGTAAACCAGCACTTGGATACAAGACTAGAAAGAATAAAAAATATTCAGATAAATTCATCATTAAGAGAAGAAACGACAAGTAATTTGGAGAGGCGAATTAGTTCTCTTCAAGTGTTAGTCGCTTGAAAAATAATGATATGAAGGGAGGCAATTCTAGTGAGTAGATCAACTAAAAAAGGACCATTTATTAAAGCAGGTCTTTTAAAGAAAATTGAAGATATGAACCAAGCTGGAGAGAAAAAAGTTATCAAAACTTGGTCAAGAAGCTCAACTATATTCCCACAAATGATAGGACATACAATTGCTGTTCACGATGGAAGAAAGCATGTGCCTGTTTATGTTAGTGAAGATATGGTTGGACACAAATTAGGTGAATTCGTATTAACAAGAACTTACAAAGGTCATATTAATACAGAGAAAACATCAAAAAGAAGATAATCACACGCCTAGAAAGGAGGAACCTTGAATGGAAGCTAGAGCTATAGCTAAATATGTAAGAATGTCTCCAATGAAAGTAGGAGTTGTTCTTGGATTAATTAGAGGGAAAAATGTAAATGAAGCTTTTGCTATATTAAAATATACTCAAAGAGAAGCAGCTAGAGTAATTGAAAAAGTACTTAAGTCAGCTGTTGCTAATGCAGAGCATAATAATGAATTAGATAGAGCAAACCTTATCGTTTCTGAAGCATTTGTAGGTCAAGGACCAACATTAAAAAGATTCAGACCACACGCACAAGGTAGAGCATTCAGAATAAATAAAAGAACAAGTCACGTAACTGTAGTAGTTAAAGAGGCTTAGTAAAAAAGGAGGGAATAAGAGTGGGTCAAAAAGTAAATCCTCACGGACTAAGAGTTGGTATTATCCAAGGTTGGGACGCAAAATGGTACGCTGATAAGAAGACTTTTGCTGATAACCTTATAGAAGACCAAACAATAAGAAAATTCGTTAAGAAAGAACTTTATACAGCTGGAATTTCTAAAATAGAAATTGAAAGAGCTGCTAAAAGATTAAAGTTAAATATATATACAGCTAAACCTGGTGTTGTCATCGGTAAAGGTGGATCAGGAATCGAAGCTCTTAAAAAGAAAGTAGTAGCATTAGTTGCTCAAAAGAATGTTTTAATAAACATTGTTGAAGTTAAAAGTGCTGATACTGACGCACAATTAATGGCTGAGAACATCGCTTTACAATTAGAAAAGAGAATTTCATTCAGAAGAGCAATGAAACAATCAATTCAAAGAGCAATGAGACTAGGTGTTAAAGGTGTTAAAACTGCATGTTCAGGTAGATTAGGCGGAGCTGAAATCGCTAGAACAGAGCAATATCACGAAGGAACAATTCCACTACAAACATTAAGAGCTGATATCCATTATGGATTTGCAGAAGCAGATACAACTTATGGAAAAATCGGAGTTAAAGTTTGGGTTTATAATGGAGAGGTTCTTCCAACAAAAAAAATAGAGAAAGCTAACGTATAGTAAGCATAGCGAGAAAGGAGGACGACAGTCATGTTAATGCCTAAAAGAGTTAAACATCGTAAGGTACAACGTGGTAGAATGAAGGGTAAAGCTACAAGAGGAAACTTCTTAGCTTATGGAGATTTCGGTATCCAAGCTAAAACTTGTGGTTGGATCACTAGTAACCAAATTGAATCTGCGAGAATAGCAATTAATAGATATATAAGAAGAGGCGGAAAGCTTTGGATAAAAATATTCCCAGATAAGCCTATAACAGCAACACCAGCTGAAACTAGAATGGGTAAAGGTAAAGGTTCTGTTGAATACTGGGTAGCAGTTGTTAAACCAGGTAGAGTATTATTTGAATTATCAGGTGTAGCTGAAGAAGTAGCTAGAGAAGCTATGAGACTTGCTTCACACAAGCTTCCTGTAAAGACTAAGTTCGTTACAAGAAGAGATTTCGAAGAAATGGGTGGTGAAGAATAATGAAAGCTAGAGAGATAAAAGAATTAAGAACAAATAATCCTCAAGACTTAAAAGCTAAGTTAAATGACCTTAAAGCTGAATTATTCAATTTAAGATTCCAATTAGCGACAGGTCAATTAGAGAACCCAATGAGAATCAGAGAAGTAAAAAAATCAATAGCTCAGATTAAAACTATTATTAGAGAAGAAGAGCTTAAGGTTCAATAGTAATTCCTGAAAGGAGGTAACAACTACCATGGAAAGAAATTTAAGAAAAAAAAGATTAGGTACAGTTGTTTCAGATAAGATGGATAAAACTATCGTTGTTGCGGTTGCTACAAAGGTAAGACATCCATTATACGGAAAAACTGTTAACAAGACAACTAAGTTCAAGGCTCATGATGAAAACGGTGAAGCTAAAATAGGAGACAAAGTTGTAATTATGGAAACTAGACCTTTATCTAAAGATAAAAGATGGAGACTAGTTGAAATTGCAGAAAAGGCTAAATAAGTCTTAAGTCTGAAAGGAGGGTAATTTCATGATACAAGAACAAACTAGACTAAAAGTCGCTGATAACTCAGGTGCTAAAGAGATTATGTGTATTAGAGTATTAGGCGGATCAAAAAGAAAATACGGTAACATTGGAGATGTAATAGTTGCTAGTGTTAAAACTGCAACACCAGGTGGCGTAGTTAAAAAAGGTGAAGTTGTAAAGGCTGTAATTGTGAGAACAGTTAGAGGCGTAAGAAGAGCTGACGGATCATACATCAAATTTGATGAAAACGCAGCAGTAATAATCAAGGATGATAAGCAACCAAGAGGAACACGTATATTTGGACCTGTTGCTAGGGAGCTAAGAGATAAAGAATTTAACAAGATCTTATCATTAGCACCAGAAGTTCTATAATTAAAGGATTAGGAGGTGTCTAAAGATGAAGGTACATGTTAGAAAACAAGATAAAGTTTTAGTAATATCTGGTAAAGATAAAGGCAAAATTGGTGAAGTTCTTGCTGTAAACCCTAAAAAAGGAACAGTTACAGTTAAAGAGGTTAACGTTGTTAAAAAACACCAAAAGCCTAACAGAGAAAACATGCAAGGCGGAATCGTAGAATTCGAAGCACCAATAAACAGTGCAAAAGTTATGCTTTACTGTGAAAAATGTAAGAAAGCTACAAGAATAAGCCACAAGCTATTAGAAGATGGCGCAAAAGTAAGAGTATGTAAGAAGTGTGGAGAAACATTCTAAGAAAAAGTGAAAGGAGGTACTTTACATGATGCCAAGACTACAAGAAAGATATGAAAAAGAAGTAGTTCAAGCTATGATGGAGAAATTCGGATACAAAAATGTTATGGAAGTTCCAAAGCTTGAAAAAATCGTTGTAAATATGGGTGTAGGAGAAGCTAAAGACAATGCTAAAGTTTTAGAATCAGCAGTTGCAGATTTAACACTTATCGCTGGACAAAAGCCTATCTTAACAAGAGCAAAAAAATCAGTTGCTAACTTTAAAATAAGAGAAAACATGCCTTTAGGATGTAAAGTAACTTTAAGAAAAGTTAAAATGTATGATTTTGCAGAAAAATTAATGACAATAGCTCTTCCAAGAGTTAGAGATTTTAGAGGTGTTTCAGCTAAGTCATTTGATGGTAGAGGAAACTATTCAATGGGTATAAAAGAGCAGTTAATATTCCCAGAGATCGAATATGATAAAATAGATAAAGTAAGAGGAATGGATATAATCTTCGTAACAACTGCTAAGACAGACGAAGAAGCAAGAGAATTATTAAGATTCCTTGGAATGCCATTTGCTCAATAATAAGGAGGGTTTAACATGGCTCGTAAAGCAATTATCGAAAAGTGGAACAAAGAACCTAAGTACAAAACAAGAGCTTACACAAGATGTAGATTATGTGGAAGACCACATTCTGTATTAAAGAAATTTGGAATTTGCCGTATCTGCTTCAGAGAATTAGCTTATAAAGGTGAAATTCCTGGATGTAAAAAGGCAAGTTGGTAAAACCTAAAAAACGAAAGGAGGCAGAAAAAAATGGTTATGACAGATCCTATCGCAGATTTACTTACTCGTATAAGAAATGCAAATGCTGTTAAACATCAAGTAGTTGAGGTTCCTTCATCAACAGTGAAGAAGGAAATCGTAAACTTATTATTACAAGAAGGATATTTAAAAAGCGTTGAGGAATACAACGATGGTGTAGTTCCAATGCTTAGATTATCACTTAAATATGGTATGGATAATGAAAGAGTTATCACTGGTTTAAAGAGAATATCAAAACCAGGTTTAAGAGTATACTGTAAAAAAGACGAAGTTCCTAAGGTATTAAATGGATTAGGGATAGCTTTAGTATCAACATCACAAGGACTTGTAGTTGATAGAGAAGCAAGAAAATTAGGATTAGGCGGAGAAGTTATCTGTTACGTTTGGTAATTTAGAAACTTTGGACGATTTAATATATAGATTGAAGCAATGAATGAATTTACGGATCAAAATATCACAGGAGGTGGCGAGTATGTCAAGAATTGGTAGATTACCTATAGCTATACCTGCTGGAGTAACTGTTACTGTAACACCAGAGAACGTTGTTACAGTAAAAGGTCCTAAGGGTGAGCTTACACAAACTATGAGTACAGAAATGAAAATCGTAGTTGAAAATAACGAAGTTGTTGTTACAAGACCAAGTGATAACAAAACTCACAGATCTTTACATGGTTTAACAAGATCATTAGTAAACAATATGGTTGTTGGGGTTAACGAAGGTTTCTCAAAAACTTTAGAGTTAAACGGAGTTGGATACAGAGCTCAATTACAAGGTAAAAAAGTTGTAATGAACTTAGGATTCTCACATCCAGTAGAAGTAGAACCAGTTGAAGGTGTTGAAATCAAAGTAGACGGTACTACAAAATTAATAATTTCAGGATGCGACAAACAGAAGGTAGGAGCAGTTGCTGCTAGTATCAGAAAGTGGAGAAAACCAGAGCCATATAAAGGCAAAGGAATTAAGTACGCTGGTGAAGTTATAAGAAGAAAAGAAGGTAAAACAGGTAAGTAATAATTAGAAAGGAGTGAGTCTTATGTTCAAAAAGGCAGACAGAAAACAAGCTAGAGCTAAGCGTCACTTAAGAGTTCGTGGTAAGATATCTGGAACTCAAGAAAGACCTAGACTTGCAGTATATAGAAGTGAAAGAAACATATATGCTCAAATCATAGATGACGTTAATGCTGTAACATTAGTATCTGCATCAACAGTAGAAAAAGGTTTCGAAAAAGTTGGAAGCAACAAAGAAGCTGCTGCATTAGTTGGAGAAATGATTGCTAAGAAGGCATTAGAAAAAGAAATCACTGAGGTTGTATTCGACAGAGGCGGATACATATATCATGGAAGAGTTGAAGCTTTAGCACAAGCAGCTAGAGAAGCAGGTCTTAAATTCTAGGAAGAAGGAGGGAAAACGTAATGAGAATCGATCCTAGTACATTAGAACTTAAAGAAAAAGTTGTAAACATTGGAAGAGTTACTAAGGTTGTTAAAGGTGGTAGAAACTTCAGATTCAGCGCATTAGTTGTTGTTGGAGATGAAAACGGACATATCGGTGTTGGTACTGGTAAGTCAATCGAAATACCTGAAGCAATAAGAAAAGGAATAGAAGATGCTAAGAAAAACTTAGTTGAAGTTGCTATAGTTGATGGAACTGTACCTCACAGAGTGTCAGGAATATTCAGCAAGAGTAACGTTTTAATTATGCCAGCTTCAGAAGGAACAGGAGTTCTTGCTGGAGGACCAGCTAGAGCTGTCCTTGAATTAGCAGGTATAACAGATGTTAGAGCTAAATCATTAGGGTCAAACAACCCAAGAAACATGGTTAAAGCTACAATAGCAGGTTTAGCAAGCTTAAGAAGAGTTGAAGATATCGCTAAATTAAGAAATAAATCTGTTGAGGAAATATTAGGTTAGGAGGGAATAGCATGTTAAAGATTACTTTAGTTAAGAGTCTAATAGGTAGAAAAAAAAGCCATATTGCTACAGCGAATGCCCTTGGACTTAAGAAAATCGGAAAATCAGTTCAACATGAGGGAACACCTCAAATCAAAGGTATGATTGCAAAAATCAGCTATATGATTAACGTTGAAGAAATATAATAAATATAATTAAAAGAGGAGGTGTAGTTGACTATGAAACTTCATGAATTAAAGCCAGCAGCTGGAAGTACTAAAGCTCCTAAGAGATTAGGTAGAGGTACAGGTTCTGGAACAGGTAGAAATGCCGGAAAAGGTGAAAAAGGTCAAAACGCTAGATCAGGTGGTGGAGTTAGACCAGGATTCGAAGGTGGTCAAATGCCATTATATAGAAGACTTCCTAAGAGAGGATTCACTAACCCATTCACAAAACATTTTGCTACAATAAATGTTGACAGACTTAACATCTTCGAAGATGGTACAGTTGTCACTCCAGAGTTATTACTTGAGAGAAGAGTAATCAGTAAAGTAATGGACGGAGTTAAAATTCTTGGAAACGGAAATGTTGAAAAGAAATTAACAGTTAAAGGTTGCAAATTCTCAAAGCAAGCAGCAGATAAAGTTGTTGCATTTGGAGGAGAAGTTGAGGTGAACTAGTATGCTATCAACCCTACGCAATGCCTGGAATGTTCCAGATCTTAGAAAAAAAATATTATGGACTGTATTCTTAGTTGTAATTTTCAGGATGGGAAGTCATATTCCTGTTCCTGGAATTGATACAGCACGTTTAAATGAGATGATGAACTCAGAAGGATTGTTAGGTTTCTACAACCTTATATCTGGAGGATCACTAGCAAGATTTAGTATCTTTGCACTTGGTGTTGTTCCATATATTAACGCATCAATTATTATGCAGCTATTAACAATAGCGATTCCACAGCTTGAACAGTTATCTAAAGAGGGTGAGGATGGACGTAAGAAAATCCAGAATATCACTAGATATTCATCAATCTTTATAGGTGTCATCATGTCAATAGGATCATATTTGTTAATGTATAAGAGTAATGCGTTGAAAGAAACTAATCTTATGAGTATATTACTCATTATTATATCTTTAGTAGTTGGTTCAACATTCCTTATGTGGCTTGGAGATCAAATTACTGTTAAAGGTTTAGGTAATGGTGTATCATTAATAATATTTGCTAATATTATTTCAGGATTACCTGGTACAGGAGTTCAAGTTATGCAATTAGGTAAAGCCGGCACTGTTGGTTTTGTTGAAATAGCAATGTTTGTACTCGGATCATTAGCACTGCTTTGTGGTGTTATTGTACTGTCATTAGGAGAAAGAAGGATTACCGTGCATTATGCAGGGAAATCAGTGGGAAATAAAGTCTATAAGGGACAAAATACTCATATTCCTTTAAGTATTATTGGATCTACTGTAATAGCAATTATCTTTGCTATGTCAGTTATGGGATTCCCAGGAACTATCGCAAGATTCTTCCCAGACAATAGTTTTGCTGTATGGATAACAAGTAGTAACTTTAGTCCATTCAACATGACGACAGCACTGTATCCAATATGTTATGCAATATTAACAATATTCTTCACATGGTTTTACACTCAAATAACCTTTAAACCTGAGGAAATGGCTGAAAATATGCACAAGTCATCAGGATTCATTCCTGGTATTAGACCTGGTAAAGATACAGCAATTTACCTTGAAAAACTTTTAAACAGAATGGCTTTCTTCGGAGGAATATTTGCCGCTATAATAGCTGTTTTACCAGTTGTTGTTGGGACATATACAAACTTCAAAGGGGTTGAGTTTGGAGGTACTTCATTATTAATCTTAGTTTCAGTAGCATTAGAAATGATGAGACAATTAGAAACTCAGTTAACGATGAGACATTATAAAGGATTTCTTAAATAAGAAAGATTATGGAGATGAATGCCCGTGAAAATTATTTTATTAGGTCCTCCAGGAGCTGGTAAAGGAACACAAGCGAAATCAATAAGTAATAGATATTCAATACCTCATATTTCAACAGGAGACATTTTCAGAAAGAATATTTCAGAAAATACACCTTTAGGAATTGAAGCGAAAAGCTACATGGACAAAGGGTTACTAGTTCCTGATGAAGTGACAATTAATATGGTTAATGATAGATTAACTATGGTTGATTGTGAAAAAGGTTATTTATTAGATGGTTTCCCAAGAACTGTAGAGCAAGCAATTGCTTTAGAGGGGTTCCTTGCAAATAGAGGAGAAAAGATAGATACGGCTCTTTTAATAGAAGTTCCATCAAGTTTCATACTTGAGAGAATGACAGGAAGAAGAGTTTGCCCTTCATGTGGAGCTAGCTTTCATGTGAAGTTTAATCCATCAACAGTTGAGGGTAAATGTGATTTATGTGGAAGTGACATAATCCAAAGAAAAGATGACACTGTGGAAATAGTGAATGATAGACTTTGTGTTTATGAAGCTCAAACTCAACCACTTATTGATTTCTACGGAAGTAGAGAGCAACTTTCAAAAGTAGATGGAACAAAAGCAATTAATGAGGTCTTTGGAGATATTTGCAATATCTTAGGGAGCAATAGCTAATGATTTTAATTAAAAATGATTTAGAAATTTCTTTTATGAGAAGGGCAGGTAGAATAGTTGGTGAGACTTTAAACTTGCTAGAAAGAAATATCAGACCGGGTATCACAACTGAAGAGTTGGATAGGATTGCTGAAGAATTTATAACTAAGCAAGGAGCAAAGCCATCCTTTAAAGGACTATATGGTTTCCCAGCTTCAGTTTGTATATCTGTAAATACTACAGTGGTTCATGGTATACCTGGAAATTATACTCTCAATGAGGGAGATATAGTTTCAGTTGATTGCGGAGCATTTATCGATGGTTTCCACGGTGATGCAGCAAGAACTTTTCCAGTAGGAAAAGTTAGTGAAGAAGCTAGAAAACTTATAGAAGTTACTGAAAAAAGTTTCTTCAGAGGTATAGAAAAGGCTCAAATTGGAAATAGATTAACTGATATATCTAATGAAATACAACAGTATGTTGAGGCTCAAGGGTTTTCAATAGTTAGAGATTTCGTTGGTCATGGGATTGGCAGAGATGTCCATGAAAGTCCTAATATTCCCAATTTTGGTAAGCCTGGTAAAGGTCCCAAACTTGTTAAGGGAATGGCCTTAGCTATTGAACCAATGATTAATGTTGGTAAACACAATGTTAAAACATTAAGTGATGGGTGGACTGTGGTTACTGCTGATGGATCATTAGCAGCGCACTATGAAAACACTATTGCAATTTTACCAGATGGACCAGAAATACTTACATTAGTTAAGTAATTCATGCATGTTTAGTGCTTAGTTATAAATTCATATTATGATATTTATGACTTGGTAATCAGAGGTGAAAGCTGCAAAACTTAATTGGCAGATTGGGTTATATAGTAAGACAAGAAGGATATACTTCTATAATATACAGGTATGATTAAATTATTGCCGATAAGTAAGTTGAAAATTTAATACTTACAGATGTGATTGATGGCGAGGCTTACTCAATTCTTTCACACATATGAATGTAGATTTTATAATAATTAATAAAGCTTAATGGCACTGTCAAGGAGGTTTGATTACCTTATGTCAAAAGAAGATGTAATAGAAATGCAAGGTGAGGTTTTAGAATCTTTACCAAATGCAACATTTAGAGTTAAATTGGAGAGTGGACATGAAATAAATGCTCATATCTCAGGAAAATTAAGAATGAACTTTATAAGAATTTTACCGGGTGATAAAGTTACTTTAGAACTTTCACCATATGATTTATCAAGAGGTAGAATTACTTGGAGAGCAAAATAAGGAGGGTTACCGATGAAAGTAAGACCATCAGTTAAGCCTATTTGCGAAAAGTGCAAGGTTATAAGAAGAAAAGGAAGAGTAATGGTAATCTGTGAAAATCCTAAGCACAAGCAAAAGCAAGGCTAATATTTTTAACCTTAAGAATATTTAGTTTGTGTAGGAAAGTTAATTTTATTGACTTTTTCTAAAAACTCAAATATGATTATATAGGCGTTCTATTAAGAAATTTATATTTAGTATTTTCTTACTAAATATAATAGCCTAGAATTTAATTAATATATTTCAGAAAATAAATGATTGATAAACAATCAGCATTTCAAAATCAGGAGGTGTAATTAATGGCAAGAATAGCAGGTGTTGACCTACCAAAGGAAAAAAGAGTTGAGATAGGTTTAACTTATATATACGGTATAGGATTATCAAGCTCACAAAATATCCTTAAAGAAACAGGGATTAATTGTGATATCAGAGTTAAAGATCTTACAGAAGAGCAAGTTAACGAGATAAGAACATACGTAAACAACAACTTCACAGTAGAGGGTGACCTTAGAAGAGAAGTTAAATTAAACATTAAGAGACTTATAGAAATAGGATCATACAGAGGTGTTAGACATAGAAGAGGTCTTCCAGTAAGAGGACAAAAAACTAAGACTAACGCTAGAACAAGAAAAGGTCCTAAAAAGACTATGGCAAATAAGAAGAAATAATTAAGGAGGTAAGACGTAATGGCTCAAAAAGTTAAAAAAACTAGAAGAAAAAGAGATAGAAAAAACGTTGAACATGGTGCTGCGCACATACAATCAACATTCAATAACTCAATAGTTACTTTAACTGACGAAAGAGGAAATGCATTAGCATGGGCAAGTGCTGGTGGACTTGGATTTAAAGGTTCAAGAAAAAGTACTCCTTTCGCAGCTCAAATGGCAGCAGAACAAGCAGCAGAAGCAGCTATGGAGCACGGTTTAAAGAGCGTTGAAGTTTATGTAAAGGGACCAGGTGCTGGTAGAGAAGCAGCTATAAGAAGCTTACAAGCAGCTGGATTAGAGGTTACTTTAATTAAAGATGTAACTCCAATTCCTCACAACGGATGTAGACCACCAAAAAGAAGAAGAGTATAATTTATTTTTACAAATTTGTAGAAATAATTATATAATACACTCCCTAACTTAAGGGTAGCATGTATGAAATTTCTTTAAAAAGGATAGGTACTATACAATGAAGGTATAATGATTGAATTATACATGCAAATAGTAATTAATCTTAAAGGAATGACTTTTTAAGATGGATCAGTTGCCCTCAGAATAAGGTTGCCATTTTAATATTAAGGAGGGTTTGCGAATGTTAGAAATCGAAAAGCCAGTTATTCAATGTATAGAGTCAAATGAAGATGGTACATATGGTAAATTTGCCATTGAACCACTTGAAAGAGGATATGGAACTACTCTTGGGAATGCATTAAGAAGAATATTACTTTCTTCTTTACCAGGTGTTGCTCCAACTTCTGTTAAAATAGACTCAGTTCTTCATGAATTTTCAACAATTAGTGGGGTTAAGGAAGATGTTACTGAAATAATATTAAACCTTAAAACATTAGCACTAACGATGGAAGGTGAAGGACCAAAAACTATCTATATAGATGCAAAAGGACCAGGTGTGGTTACTGGAGCTGATATAACAACAGATGGTGATGTAGAAGTTATCAATAAGGACTTAAAAATTGCTACTTTAGATGAAGATGGTAAATTATATATGGAGATAACTGTTAATAGAGGTAGAGGTTATGTTACTCAAAACAAGAACAAAACTGAAGATCTTCCATTATCAGCTATAGCTATAGATTCTATCTATACTCCTGTAAAGAGAGTAAACTTCTCAATAGAAAATACTAGAGTTGGTCAAATCACTGATTATGACAGACTTACAATAGAAGTATGGACTAATGGAACAATTAAGATAGAAGAAGCTATTTCATTATCAGCAAAAATTCTTATCGAACACTTCAAATTATTCATGACTTTAACTGATAATACAAATGATGTTGAAATCATGATTGAAAAAGAAGAAGATAAAAAAGAAAAAGCCCTAGAAATGACTATCGAAGAACTTGATTTATCAGTTAGATCATATAACTGTTTAAAAAGAGCTGGTATCAATACTGTTCAAGAGCTTGCAGCTAAGAGCATGGATGATATGATGAAAGTTAGAAATCTTGGTAAGAAATCACTTGAAGAAGTTGAGAAAAAACTTATCGAGCTAGGCTTAAATTTAAAAGTGAATGAAGAATAAGTAGTTAGGAGGTATAGCAATGGGAACTCGTAAGTTAGGTCGTCCTACTGACCAAAGAAGAGCTATGTTAAGAAACTTAGTAACAAGCTTCTTAAAGCATGGTAAAATAGAAACAACTGTAACTAGAGCGAAAGAAACTAGAAGTATAGCAGAAAAGATGATAACTCTTGGTAAAAGAGGAGATCTTCACGCTAGAAGACAAGTTTTAGCTTTCGTAACAGAAGAAAGTGTTGTTAAAGATTTATTTGACAACATAGCTCCAAAATACGCTGAAAGAAACGGTGGATATACAAGAATGTATAAAATCGGGCCTAGAAGAGGTGACGGAGCAGAAACAGTTATACTTGAATTAGTATAATTTGCTTTGTGGGGATTGAGTTTATGCTTAATCCCCATTTTTATAAAAAATCAAATGCTATATTAACTAAAACTTCATTAAATATAAAAATATAATTGCTGTATTATATAATTATAGTGTAGGATTTTTATCTGATGAGATTATAATTATCGGAATGTGATTAAAAAATATGTAAATCTAAAATTGAATATAAGATTAAAGTTTATATCTATTTATAAAATAAGACTAGAGGGAGTATTATTTTATAAATAGATATTTTTTTAAAGAATTTTAATAAAAATATACTTTGATAAGTTGTTCATTTTTAAAGTTTAAAATATAATAGTAAGTAGTTTGGATATTTTTAGGATTGTATATTCTTAAAAAGAGAGATTGATAGACGCATAGTTTTATTATTCGGGAGGTGTATTTATGTCAGAGATTATGGTTAGAGCAGAGAATTTAACTTTTAAGTACGAAGGTGATGAAGAGAAGCCAAGTAAGATAGCATTAAATTCAGTATCGATGGAAGTAGTTAAGGGAGAGTTTCTTGTCGTGCTAGGACATAATGGTTCTGGGAAGTCAACAATAGCAAAACATATGAATGCATTACTTTTACCTAGTGAGGGGAAGATGTTTATAGATGGTATGGATACTGTTGAGGATAGTCTTTTGTGGGAAATTAGAAGTAAGGCTGGTATGGTGTTCCAAAATCCAGATAACCAGTTAGTTGCGACAATAGTTGAAGAAGATGTAGCATTTGGTCCAGAAAATTTAGGAGTTGAACCAAGTGAAATAAGAAGACGAGTTGATGAATGTCTTAAAAAAGTTGGAATGTATGAGTATAGAAAACATGCTCCGCATCTTTTATCGGGTGGTCAAAAGCAGAGAATAGCAATTGCGGGTATTCTTGCTATGATGCCAGCGTGTATTGTATTAGATGAACCTACTGCAATGCTTGACCCATCAGGAAGAAAAGAAGTTCTTGATACTATAAAAGATATTAATAAAAATTTAGGGATTACTATAATTCTTATAACACATTATATGGATGAGGCAGCTCAAGCTGATAGAGTTATTGTTATGGATAAAGGGGAAATTAAATTAGAAGGAAATCCTAAAAAGGTATTCTCAAATGTTGAACAGATCAAGGAAATTGGTCTTGATGTTCCACAAGTAACAGAACTTGCTTATGAACTTAAAAAGGAAGGTGTTGATATTTCAACAGAGATATTAAATATAGATGAGATGGTGAATGAGTTATGTCAATTAAAATAGAAAATTTGAAGCATGTATATATGCCTAAGAGCCCATTTGAGAAAATGGCCCTTAATAATATTAATTTAGAAATTAAAAATGAAGAGTTTGTTGCTCTTATAGGACATACAGGATCTGGAAAGTCTACACTTATACAGCATCTTAATGGTCTTTTAAAGGCTACTGAGGGGACAATAATTGTCGATGATGTTGACTTAAGTGATAAGAAAACAAAGCTTACAGATATAAGAAAAAAAGTGGGGCTTGTATTCCAATATCCAGAGTATCAACTTTTTGAGGAAACAATTGAAAAAGATATAGAATTTGGTCCAAGAAATATGGGGCTAGATAATGAAACTATAACAAAAAGAGTTAAGAAATCAATGGAAATGGTTGGACTTGATTATGAAACATATAGAGGTCAATCACCATTCGATTTATCTGGAGGTCAAAAAAGAAGGGTTGCCATAGCAGGAGTAATTGCTATGGAACCACAAATTCTTATACTAGATGAGCCAACAGCAGGACTTGACCCTAAAGGTAGAGATGATATTTTAGCTCAAATAAAAATATTACATCAGGAATATAAGATGACTATTATTTTAGTTAGTCATAGCATGGAAGACGTAGCGAAGATAGCAACTAGAGTTATTGTTATGAATAATGGTGAGGTTGCACTTGATGGAACAGTTAGTGAGGTATTTAAGAAGGTTGATATTTTAGAGTCAATTGGATTAGGGGTACCACAAGTAACTTATCTTATAAGGGAACTTAGAAAAAAAGGCTTCAATTTATCAGATGATATATTTACTGTTGAAGAGGCTAAAGTAGAGTTATTGAAGATATTAAAGGGGAGGGATTAGATGCTTAAGGACATTACAATAGGTCAGTATATACCAGGAAATTCTTTTGTTCATAAGCTAGACCCTAGAACAAAGCTTGTATTAACAATTCTTTATGTATTAAACTTATTTTTCATAGGAAAATTATATGGGTATATTTTTTCAATTATATTCTTGATTCTTGCAATTGTTATATCAAAAGTTCCGTTTAGTTTTATTTATAAGGGACTTAAACCTATATTTATACTGATAATTATAACTTCAGTATTTAATATATTTATGATTAAAGGATCACCAGAAACTTTAATTTGGAAGTGGAAGTTTTTTGAGATATATCAAGATGGTATTATAATGGCTGTTAAGATGGTCTTAAGACTGATGCTACTTATTATGGGAACATCAATATTGACTCTTACAACATCACCAATAGAGCTTACAGATGGTATAGAGAATTTACTTAATCCACTTAAGAAAATTAAATTCCCAGCACATGAGTTAGCAATGATGATGACTATTGCATTAAGATTTATTCCAACACTTATAGATGAAACTGATAAGATAATGAAGGCTCAAAAAGCAAGGGGAGCAGATTTTGAATCAGGAAATATAATGCAAAAAGCAAAGAGTTTAATACCACTTTTAGTTCCTTTATTTATAAGCTCGTTTAGAAGAGCAGATGAACTTGCTATGGCTATGGAAGCAAGATGTTATAGAGGTGGAGAGGGTAGAACTAGAATGAAACAGTTAAGATATTCACCAAAAGATGCGGTTGCATATGTGGCTATAATTGTTTTAATAGGTTGTACAGTGCTACTTAAAGTAGGAATAATATAAAGTTATGTCTTTTTCCTAGTGTTGATTTTAGAAATAAAATTGCCGCTCAGGGAAGAGGCATATTTTTTTGTTTGTTTAAGTTCAGTAAATTTATTATAATTTTAGAAGTTAAATAAATATATGCAGTTTTGATTATAGAGGACTATATATTTTAAAATTATAAGTTTATTGAGATTAAAATGAGAATTTATAATTTAAATATAGGTTCTAGGAGTTTTAATAAAGAAAAATATTGAAAGATATTATTTTATAGGTAGGGAGATAAGTAATGAGAAATATAAAGCTTAAATTAGAATATGATGGTACAGATTTCTTTGGGTGGCAAAGACAGAAGAAGGGGAGAACTATTCAACAAGAGCTAGAAAAAGCAATAGAGAAGTTGACAGGTGAAACTGGAATTGAAGTATTTGGTAGTAGCAGAACAGATTCAGGAGTACATGCAAAAGCGTATATAGCAAATTTTCATACAGAGTCTACAATACCTGGGGAAAGATTTAAAGAAGCTATAAATACAAAGTTACCAGCTGATATAGTAGTTTTGAATTCTGAAGAGGTTGAAGAGAGTTTTCACTCAAGATATCTATCAATAGGAAAGACATACTGTTATACTATTTTAAATAGACGAGAAGCACCAGCTATGGGGCGTAATTATATGTACCATTACATAGGGGGATTAGATATAAAAGCCATGAAAGAGGCTTGTATGCATTTTGTGGGCAAACATGACTTTGAAGGGTTTAAGAGTCAAGGGAGTTCAGTTCAAACATCAACAAGGACAGTAAGTGACTTACATATTGAAACTCAAGGGGATTTAATTAAAATTTATATATCAGCTGATGGTTTTTTGTATAATATGGTCAGAATAATTGCTGGAACACTGTTAAGGGTTGGAACAGGGAAAATAAAGTCAGTAGAAATACCAGAAATTATACTTTCAAAAGATAGAACAAGAGCAGGTAAATGTGCACCAGCAAGGGGATTATGCCTAGAAAAAGTTTTTTTTGAAAAATAAAGAAAAAAGTTGACACACCCGTATGCGTGTATTATAATGGTATTTGTTTGTAAGAGAAGATTGTGTATAAGACAAAAGGTCTTGACATACATAGAACTAATAAATTAAATGAAAAAAATTTGAGAATTCTAAGGAGGGAAAAAATCATGAAATCATACATTGCTAACGCACAAACTGTAGAAAGATCATGGTACGTAGTTGATGCTGCTGGAAAGCCACTAGGAAGAGTTGCTAGCCAAGTTGCTTCAATATTAAGAGGAAAACATAAACCAACATTCACACCTAACTGTGACTGTGGAGATTTCGTTATCGTTATAAACTCAGAGAAGGTAGTTTTAACAGGTAAGAAATTAGACCAAAAAATGATGAGAAAACACAGCTTATATCCAGGTGGATTAAAAGAGACACCTTATAGAGTTGTTTTAGAGAAAAAGCCTGAGTTCGTATTCGAAGAAGCTGTAAGAAGAATGTTACCTACAGGAGTTCTTGGAAGAAAAATGTTCAGAAAACTTAACGTTGTTAAAGGTTCAGAGCACGGATTCGCAGCACAAAAACCAGAAGTACTTGAGTTAAAGTACTAATATAAAGAAGGAGGGAATTCAAATGGCAAAGGTTCAATACATGGGAACTGGTAGAAGAAAATCATCAGTTGCAAGAGTAAGATTAGTACCTGGAGAAGGTAATGTAATAATAAATAAAAGAGATATCCAAACATACTTTGGATTAGAAACTTTAAGAATGATCGTTAACCAACCATTAGTTTTAACAGAAACTAAAGACAAATATGACGTTTTAGTTAATGTTCACGGTGGAGGAACAACAGGTCAAGCTGGAGCTATCAGACACGGTGTTTCAAGAGCTTTATTAAAAGCAGACGAAACTTTAAGAGCTGAATTAAAGAAAGCTGGATTCTTAACAAGAGACTCAAGAATGGTTGAGAGAAAGAAATATGGTAAGAAG
Source organism: Sarcina sp. (assembly GCA_051650125.1). Lineage (GTDB taxonomy): Bacteria > Bacillota > Clostridia > Clostridiales > Clostridiaceae > Sarcina. The sequence goes on from JBOFIK010000041.1 coordinate 20,761, forward strand.
AAAGCTAGAAGATCATCACAATTCTCAAAAAGATAATCTTCTTCTTATGGAGAGAGGTATTTACCTCTCTTTTTTTTATGCAAATTTTTAATGATGGAAATTATTATACTTTTAACTATGCTAAATTCAATTTATAATAATAATAATATATCTGATAAAGGAGAAGTAGTTGTGAATAAAGATTTAGTAATAGAAAATACAATTGAATTTATAAAAGAAAAGTTCTGTGGAGAAGGCTCAGGACATGACTGGTTTCATATAGAGAGAGTTTATAAAAATGCTTGTTATATAGCGAAAAGAGAAGAGGCTGATGAATACATAGTTAAGCTTACTGCACTTTTACATGATGTTGATGATTGGAAGTTTTCTGATGATAATAAAACAAGTACAAGTACAGTTGAGACGTTTTTAAGTGGGCAGGGTGTAGATAATGTAGATATAGAAAAAATAACTACAATAATTAAAACTATGTCTTTTAAAGGTGGAGTAGTAAATTCTACGCAGAATAGTATTGAGGGAATGATAGTTCAAGATGCAGATAGATTAGATGCAATTGGTGCAATTGGGATTGCGAGAGCATTTACTTATGGTGGATATAAAGGAAACTTAATGTATGACCCAAAGGTAAAGCCACAAGACTTTAAAACATTAGATGAAGTTAAGAAAAAAAATACAACAATTAATCATTTTTATGAGAAATTATTGAAGTTAAAAGATTTAATGAACACCGAAACTGCAAAAGCACTTGCAAAAGAAAGACATGATTATATGGAAAATTTCCTTGAAACTTTCTATAAAGAGTGGAATATGAATTAGTTTATTAAGATTAAGTCTAAAAATTAAAGAAAAAAAACAAAATTTTTAGTAATTTGATAATAGTAATGTTAGCTAATGTTAAGAAATGTTAAGAAAATATAAATAGAAAAACAGGGTTTTATTTTGAAATCCTGTTTTTTGTATGTAAAAATAGATAAATTTCTAGCAAAATTCACTAAATATTAAAAAAGTTTAAGGGTTAGTAAAATTAAAAGGAAGATACTGGGTTCTGTATTAAGTTTAGGTTAAATTAGTCTCAAAGCTCTTAACAGAGAGAAAAATATAGGTTAAACTTTTAATTGTGAGAAGGAAATAATATTTTAATTTATAAAGATAGAAATTAATTAGTGAAGGAGAGATACGATCGTGAAAGACGCATTTTTTACTGCAATTGAATTATTAGGGGGACTTGGACTTTTCCTATATGGTATGAAAATCATGGGAGAAGGGCTTGAAAATTCAGCGGGGGACAAGCTTAAGGGAATCCTTGAAAAGGTAACAAGAAATAGATTTATAGGTGTTATTGTAGGGGCAGCTGTTACAGCAATAGTACAGAGTTCATCAGCTACAACAGTTATGGTTGTTGGATTTGTTAATGCAGGTCTTATGAACTTAATTCAGGCTGCTGGAGTTATTATGGGGGCTAATATAGGGACAACTATTACAGCTCAACTTGTGGCATTCAAACTTACAGATTATGCACCATTATTTATAGCGGTAGGAGCTTTAATAGTAATAGCTGCTAAAGCAAAGAAGAGAAAAGAACTTGGAAATATTATCTTAGGATTTGGACTTTTATTCATGGGTATGGCAGCAATGAGTTCAGCTATGAAACCACTTGCTAGCTCACCAGTATTTGAGCAATTAGTACTTTCAATTGGGGATAATACTCTAATAGGAATAATTGTTGGACTTGGAATGACAGCAGTTCTTCAAAGTTCATCAGCTACAACAGGAATATTAATATCACTTGCAACAGCTGGTGCTATCAATATAGAGGCAGCACTTCCAATCTTATTTGGATGTAACATAGGAACATGTGTAACTGCATTACTTGCTTGTATAGGTACAACAATAACAGCTAAGAAAGCTGCTATAATACACTTATTATTCAATGTAATTGGTACACTTATATTCTTACCATTCATAAGCTTACTTGGAGATTTAGTTCAGTACTTAAGCCCGGGTGAAGTTGCTAGACAGGTCGCCAATGCACATACAGTGTTTAATATAGCGGCAACAGTAATTATCTTCCCATTCATGGGTCTGATTATTACGTTTGTTAATAAGATGATTAAAGGTGAGGATGAAATTGAAAAAGTAGGACCTAAGTTCATAGATGATAAGATTCTTGAGACACCAGTAATAGCTGCTGGTCAAGTTATAAAAGAAACTATTAGAATGGCTAATAAAGCAAAGAAAAACTTAGAACTTAGTAAAAAAGCTTTTGATACTAAAGATGAGAAGCTTGTAAAGAAAGTATATGAAAATGAAGAAATAATTAATGTCTTAGAAGAGGCTATAACAAGATACTTAGTTAAGTTATCTAAGCGTGATTTATCAAATAGAGAGAGAAATATAGTTGCAGCAACATTCCACATAGTTACAGATATCGAGAGAATTGGTGACCATGCAGAGAATATAGCTGAATTAGCATTACAAAGAAGTTTAAAGAATTTAAAGTATTCAGATGAAGCATTAAAAGAGTTAGATATAATTTATGGCGATACAATTGCAGCACTTGATGCATCAATAATAGCTTATGAGGATAGAAATATTCAAAAAGCAGAGTCAGTATATAGCATAGAAAATAGAATAGATGCACAACAAAAAGAGTACAGAAATAACCATATTGCAAGACTTAATGCTGGTAAGTGTAATGCATATGAAGGTGCAATATTCATGGATCTTTTAAGTAATTTTGAACGAATTGGAGATCATGCTACTAATATAGCTGATAGTGTAATTCAAAATACTAAATAATAATTTACAGGAGTAGCAAAAGCTACTCCTGTTTTTTTATTAAATAATGTAAGGGTGATGAGGGAATACTAATCTAGAAATTTGTAATCTATACAGGAGGGTCAAGTATGAAAAAAATACTAACAGTTTTATCAGGAATAATTATAAGTTTATTTTTTATGAATAGTATCGCTTTTGCAGATATGGAGAAGGTTATATTAATAGATGCAGGACATGGTGGTATTGATGGTGGAGCTGTTTCTAAGAGTGGAGTTATAGAAAAGGATATAAATCTTCAGATTAGTCTTGCGCTTAAGGAAAAGCTAGAGGGAGCAGGTTATAAAGTGTTTATGACTAGAGATTCTGATATAGGATTATATACCGAGGGTAAGACTATAAAGGAGAAGAAGAGAGAAGATCTTTCTAATAGGGTTAAGATGAGAAAAAATACAGATGCGCAGGTATTTATAAGTATCCATCAAAATATGTTCCCAGAGGCTAAGTATAGTGGAACACAGGTATGGTATTCTCCTAATAGTAATGATAGTAAGCAGTTTGCTAGTATAATACAAAACTTTGCTAAAGATAAGCTTAGACAAAATACAAAGAGAGAAGCAAAGGATGCTAAAACACAATTTATGGTTTTAAGAAATAGCCCAAATGCAGCAGCTGTAATTGTAGAATGTGGATTTTTATCAAATCCAGAAGAATGTGAGATGTTAGGTTCTAAAGAATATCAAGAGAAATTTTCACAAATGATTAAGGAATCAGTAGATGAATATTATTCTTATAAAGAAAAGTTACAGAGCTAAAAAAAGTTCACAGTATGTAAAACATATTGTGAGCTTTTTCTAGTTATATATAAGTTTATCTTTATCAGATGATTTTAAAGGAATCCAAATAGTTTTGCCTTTATTAAAAGTTAGCGGTATATTATCTTCAAATATAAAATTATTATTTTCCCATATTATATTTTTTGAAAATCCACCAGTAAAAAGAATACCAGTGCCTTTAGATTCATTTTTTTCATCTATAAATTGTATGAAAACATTCGTAAAAGTTAGTCCAGAACCAGTATCAACATGTTCTGACTGCTGAGATATAGGATTTATATATTTATATTGACCTGAAGTGTAGATAAAGCTTGTAGCGATATCATCACTATATTCTAGGAATACATCTGAAGTTGAACTTTCAAATTTATAGTCATTTGATGCGCTATAGTCTGTAAATGAAAGGTCTGGAAAAATTATAACATCATCATCAAGATAATCAATTGATGGGTGACTGCCAATGCTATTAATGCTAGATGCTGTATATTTTAGGATATCAGCAGTATCATCATATAGTTCAAAAACAATTTCATTATCATAAATACGATATAGTTCAAAAATATTTGAGTTGTCATATTTAATATTATAAATAATATCATTATTAGCTATTATAGATTTTCCGGATAGTGGAGATACTTCTACGCTATTTTTAGGTGGATAAGGTCTATCAACAAGTCCTTGAGTTAATAAAATTAGATATAAAGATAAAATTGCTAAAATAGAGAATAGGAGATATTTTATAAAATTAAAAATATCAACATTAGCTTTTCCCATTGTTTCTCCTTTCTTATTTTGTTACATAATTAGTATATTGGGAGTTTGAAAAATTTATACTAGAAATAGCAAAGATTAGTATTTAGTGAATGTCTGCTAGAGTTAATAAAAAAGCAAATGGAGTAGAGTTTAGGATAAAATAAACCTATAGAAAACACGCTTGTCCAATCAAGGAAAGCGTGTTCTTTTATTTATATTTATATATTCAACAGAATTTTTAAAATATAGGGATATTAAATTTTTTGTTGAATAAAAAATTATATTACCATTTAGAACCAAGAATATGTTTTTCAATTTCAGCTTTTGAGCGTTGTTTTATAATCCAAGCTTCATTTTTAGCTTTTTCAAAAAGACCTAAACAACCAGGGTCTAAGTTATCTTCTATGCCAGCTAAACTAATAGCTATCATTCTATCAGCAAGTTCTATCATTTGAGCATGAAGTGAGTTAGTTTTATCTGCACGATAAATTTTTGTTACAACATCATCTGATAATTTACTAAACTTATCTGATCCAAAACCACATTTTGGACATTTTTCTGGAGCATTTTCACCTTCAGAGATAAATCCACAAACACTACATTTAAATAAACTTTTCATTTGTTTCGCCTCCATATTATTTGATTTTTTAAGCTTTAGGAAATTATAACATATATAAAATTTTTTTATATTTAACAAAAGTTGTTTTAAGTTAAGAGATGTGAGAATTTGCATATTTAAAATTAAAAAAAATGAGGGAATTTAGTAAATATTACTATAAAAATAAAAATAATTATAAAAATGATAAAATTTAATTATTAAAAATTTACCTTGATATCAAGAAAGTGAAATACATATGTTTTATGCACTCACTAAATTAACATTAAATGGGAAAGTAATATATAATGAGAGATATAGATTAGAAAAATGAAATCAATTTTAGGAGGAGAATTATGAGAGAAATAAATGTTTGGATAGTTAAAGATGAAGTTAAAAGACTTGCTATGGAAGCGGCGTATTATCTTCCAAATGATATAAAGTGTGCATTAAAAGAAGCAAGTGAAAAAGAGACTTTTCCACTTGCAAAAGATATTTTAGAAAAGATTGAAGATAACTATAAAATTGCAGAAAATGAAATGAAACCTTTGTGCCAAGATACTGGGATGGCTTGTGTTTTTATAGAGGTGGGACAAGATGTAAGACTTGTAGGTGGTAGCTTAGAGAATGCTATCAATAGTGGAATTATAGATGCTTATGAAGAGGGCTATCTTAGAAAATCTGTTGTTAAAGACCCTATTAGAAGAATAAATACAAAGAATAATTCACCTGCAATTATTGATTATAAAATAGTTGAAGGAGATAAGGTTAAGCTAGTTTTTGCAGCTAAGGGGTTTGGTTCAGAAAATATGAGTAGACTTAAAATGCTTAAGCCATCTGATGGAATAAATGGAGTTAAGGAGTTTATATTGGAAACTATTGAACTTGCTAGTGGGAATCCATGTCCTCCGATAGTTGTTGGTGTTGGAATTGGTGGTAACTTTGATAGAGTAGCAAAGCTTGCAAAACAAGCACTAATTAGAGATATAGATATTAGAAATGATGATGAGTTTTATGCAAAGCTTGAAGTTGAGATGCTTGATAAGATTAATGCATTAGGGATAGGACCACAAGGGTTTGGGGGAAGAACAACAGCACTTGCGGTAAATGTAGAAACTTTCCCAACTCATATAGCAGGTCTTCCTGTTGCAGTAAACATTAATTGTCATTCAACAAGACATAAAGAAGTTATTATATAGGAGTGGTAAAAATGAGAATGATAGAATTACCTTTAAATGATGAAAAAGTAAAAGAGTTGAAGGTGGGAGAAAGTGTACTTTTAACAGGTGTGATATACACAGCTAGAGATGCAGCACATAAAAGGCTTGTGGAGGCACTAGAAAGGGGTGAGAGGCTTCCTTTTGATGTAGAGGGACAAACTATATACTATGTAGGTCCAACTCCTAAGAAAGAGGGAGAGGCTATTGGTTCAGCAGGTCCAACTACAAGTTATAGAATGGATACCTATACACCAACACTTTTAGACCTTGGGCAAAAAGGGATGATAGGAAAAGGAGTAAGAGGTCAAAATGTAGTTGATAGTATGATTAAAAATGGAGCAGTTTATTTTGGGGCAATTGGTGGTGCAGGTGCACTGATAAGTAAATGTATTACTAAAGCAGAGGTAATAGCATATGAAGATTTAGGGGCAGAGGCTATTAGAAGATTAGAAATTAAAGATTTTCCAGTTATAGTTGCAATTGATTGTGAGGGAAATGATTTATATAAATTAGGAAGAAAGATGTATTTACAAGAAGGGAAATAAATTGAAATAGAGAGGGATGTCCACCATCAGGGGAGGACATCCCTCTCTTTATATCATACTTTCAAAACCTCTACCTTTAACTTCATTAACATCTATTACTGTAATAAATGCTTTTGGATCAATTTTAAGGATTTTACTTTTAAGTTCTATCATTTGTCTAGTTGTAACAAGGCAATATAACATTTTACCGTGTTTTTTTGTATACTCACCATTTGCTTCGAGAGAAGTAACACCTCTGTTCATTTTTTTTATTATATGGTTAATAACTTCATCCTCTTTTTCTGTAAGAATAAGAAGTAGTTTTTTAGAGTTAACACCATTAATAACTTTATCTATGACCACACCTTGAGTAAACATACTAATCAGAGTATAGAGGGCAATTGATAAACCAAAGAAATATGATGCAATAGATACTATAATAAGGTTTAAACCAAGACCAACTTTACCTATATTAAGATTAGAATACTTCTTTTTTATGGACATTGTAATTATGTCAGTTCCTCCAGTAGAAGCACTTCTTGAGAATACTAAACCGTATCCTATACCACAAAGAACTCCCCCGTATATACAAAGGACTAGTGGATCGCTAATATTAAGGTTTATATGTATTTTAGATGTCAGCATAAGTGACCCAGATAAAGAAAATGTTCCTATCATTGAATAGATAGTAAATTTTTTATCAAGTTTAAAGTAACTTAAAAGAAATAAGGGTACGTTAATTATAAGAACTATAATACCAGCATTTATCCCAAATAAGTATTGGAATATAAGACCTATACCAGTAGCTCCACCACTAAGAAGTTTAGCATCAGTTAGAAATAAATTTACTCCAAGAGATGCAATAAAACATCCTAGTATTATGACAACAATATCAATAATAGTAGTTTTGTATTTCCTCAGATTAATCATAATAAAAATCTCCTATGTATGTAATCATTAATATTATATAGGATTTTATACAATAAGCTATCTTGATAAATCAATGTATTTCTACATAATACAATAAATTGCCATTTTATCACTTCAAACCTCTACAATACTTAAAATTAATAGGATTTACTATATGAATTAATTTAAATTTAATAATTAGTTAATTTAAATATGCTAATATTTTCAATAAGAGACTTTATATAAAAGTATAAATGTAACTTAAAAAAATTTGTTTTATTCATAAGGGGGATAAAAATGGAGCAATACACAATATTAGTTGCAGATGATGAAAAAGAAATAAGGGATGCCATAGATATATATTTAAGAAGTGAAGGATTTAAGGTTATAAAGGTAAAAGATGGTGTAGAAGCTATTGAAAAGCTTGAAACAGAGCCGGTTCATTTAGTTATATTAGATGTGATGATGCCAAGAATGGATGGTATAAATGCATGTATGAAGATTAGAGAAGAAAAAAACATACCAATAATAATGGTATCAGCAAAGTCAGAGGATAGAGATAAAATACTTGGTCTTAATATTGGTGCAGATGATTATGTTATAAAACCATTTAATCATTTAGAACTTGTAGCAAGAGTAAAATCTCAACTTAGAAGATATGATAAGCCGCTTGATGTAGATACATCTTCACAAAAAATTAAGATTAAAGATTTAACAATAGACACAGTAAATAAAAGTGTTGTACTAAGAGACGAAGAAATTAGACTTACAGCAACAGAATATAAAATCTTAGTTTTACTTGCATCAAATACAGGAAGAATATTCTCCATAAAAGAAATATACGAGAAGGTTTGGAAAGAAGTGTTTTATAAGAGTGAAAATACAGTAACCGTTCATATAAGAAGAATGAGAGAAAAATTAGAAGTAAACTCAAAGAACCCTGAGTATATAAAGGTGGTGTGGGGAATTGGGTACAAGATGGACAGAGAGTAAGGGAATTCTTTTTATAATAAAAAGTTGGTTTAAAAATTATAATTTACCTATAAGGTCAACAGAGAATTTTATAATGTTGATGTTTATGTTAGCAGTACCAGGAATGTTTAGTGTACTAACTGGAGGGCAGGAAATTAATGACCAATATGTTCCTTACAATATAGCAATTGTAGATGAAGAAGCTTATATAGAAAAAAGACTTTTAGCACGGGCTAATGAAATTTCTGGACAAGTGTATAAGAAAATTCCATACTTAACAAAGTTAAGAACTGAAAAAATATATGATGAGACAAAAGTAGCCATGGAAGAGGTTCAGGGTGTTCAGGATATTGGAGTAGTAGTTTTTGATACTCAGACTAAAATAGCATATTCAAATAAAAGTTGGTTTTATGATTTGCCTTTTAAATTTAATAGTTCTAAGGAAATAATAGATGCATTAGATGGCGAGGAAAAGATTAAAGCTAAGCTTGTTAAATCCGAAAATGGATTTGAAGAGATTTATTTTTCGAGAATTGATGTGTTTGAAAGTGAAATAACAACAATAGGGATAGTTTTTACAATAAGCTTGATATCTTTATTGATTGTTGGAATAATTTTATTAAAGAAAGCTCTTATGTGGAGAGATTTAGGTGCTAAATTATATAGAGATAGTCTAAGATGGGGCTATATGTATAAAATTAGAAATGCATTTGGAACACTTTTAAAAAGAAATATAATATTTAATGAAGTTTTAAGTGATAAGATAGTTTGGATTATAGTATCATTTGTAGTTCTTTCAATGGCTAGTATTTCGGTTATGGAAAATATAGCTTTAGAGGGGATGTTTGTTTATACATTTATATTAAAAATATTAATAGTAATAGGTGCACCAATAGCTTTAGTAGTGCATTTCCTTGTGAAAATATTATATAGATATGAGGCTATTGAATTTGTGACAGAGAATCTTAAATCTATCGAAAGAGGAAATTTTGATATAGAAGTAAGATATGATGATGATGTTCAAATAAGAAAACTTAGTAAGGGTATTAATGATATTAGAATAGGATATAAGACAGCAATTGAAGAGGGCCTTACATCTGAAAAGATGAAGACTGAGCTTATATCAAATGTATCACATGATTTAAAAACACCACTTACATCTATAATTAACTATGTGAATATTATTCAAAGAGATGACATTACGCAGAGTGAAAGAGAAACGTACGTGGATATACTTGAACAGAAATCAATAAGACTTAAAGAGTTAATTGAAGATTTATTTGAAGTGTCAAAAATGAATTCAGGAAAAATAAATTTAGATAAGTATGATATAGATGTAGTTCAATTATTGCACCAAAGCATAGCTGAACTTGAAGATTTTAATGCTGAGAAAAACATGGAGTTTAAAATAAAAGGGATAGAAGAACTTGAGGTACACCTTGATGGGATGAGAATGGCAAGAGTATTCCAAAACCTTGGAACTAATGCACTTAAGTATGGTCTTGATAACACAAGAGTATATATTAATGTTCAGGACAAAGGTGAAGCAGTAGAAATTTCATTTAAAAATATATCAGAGTATGAACTTGATTTTGATGCTAAGGATATAGTAGAAAGATTTTATAGAGGAGATAAGTCAAGAAATTCAAATATTGAAGGTTCAGGTCTTGGTCTTGCTATAACTAAGAGTATAGTAGAACTTCATGAGGGTAAGTTTAGAGTTGAATGTGAGGGCGATTTGTTTAAAGCTTATATTCTGATTCCTAAATTAACAGTTAATGATTAAATACCTTGAATGTGGAAATAATATATTCTATAATAATTATTATTGACGACAGAAAACAGAAAGAGGTGTTTTTATGAAAACTTTATTTTTAGAGTATCCAAAGTGTACAACTTGTAAAAGAGCTAAGAAATGGTTAGAAGAAAATGATATAGATTTTGAAGACAGACATATTGTTGAAAATAATCCAACTAAAGAAGAACTAAAAGCTTTTTATGAAAAGAGTGGATTAACAATAAATAAGTTCTTTAATACATCAGGAATTAAATATAGAGAAATGGGTCTTAAAGATGTTGTTAAGTCAGCATCAGAAGATGAACTTTTAGAAATTCTATCAACAGATGGAATGCTAGTTAAAAGACCTTTAGTTATACTTGATGATAAAGTGCTTGTAGGCTTCAAAGAAGAACAATGGAAAGAAGCTTTTAAGAAGTAAAATTGTAGAGCTAAATTGTAGAAGATAATAAATTCTATAATTTAGCTCTTTTTTTATTTAAAAACATTAGAATTTATCACATTTTCATAAATTTATAAATATAAATAAGTAGGGAGATTTTATGCTAAGTCAAAGCACTTAGAATAAGGAGTGTAGATAAATGGGTGTTTATAAAATAATTTATGATAAAGAATCTAATAAAATTTATGAAGGTGAGTTTGAAGGTGAAGTAAGAGAAGGTAGAGGCAGTTTGTACTATCCATCAGGAACTATTAAATATTTAGGTGAGTGGAAAAATGATAATCCAGATGGAACAGGAGTTTTATTCTATGAAAGTGGAGTGAAATTTTATGAGGGTAACTGGGTAAGGGGAAGTGCGTGCGGACAAGGAATTCTTTTTACAGAGAAAGAAAGAAAAGAATATGAGGGACAATTTATTCAGAGTAAGAAAAATGGGGTAGGAATAATTTACTATGATGATGGTGCAAGTTATCAAGGCGAATGGAAAGATGATAGACGAGAGGGCTTTGGTACGTTATTTTATAAAACAGGAGAGATTCATTATAGGGGAACTTGGGAAAATTCTAAAAAAAGTGGAGATGGTATGTTACTTAATGAGGGGAATAAACTTTTATACCAAGGTGAATTTTTAGAAGATGAAAAAAATGGACTTGGTAGAAGTTATTATTCTAATGGAAATGTTGAATATGATGGACAATGGAAGAATAATGAAAGATCAGGAGTTGGTACAATCTATGGACTCGATGGAGAGAAAATTTTTGAGGGACTTTTTGAAAATGGGAAAAGAGTAGTAAATAATCAACAACATAATGGGTATGAAACAGAACATACGAAAGAAAAATCTTTAAAAGAGCTAGGGATAGATGTATCTGTATTTGATCAAACAGGTGAGAGTTTACTTGAGGTAGATGATTCAGTAAAGTATAAATTTTTGAATGAAAAACAAGGTTCGGAAAATATATTTAACATAAAGAATAACAATTATGAAGACTTTCAGACTGAGGATATTATTTATAATAAGGAAGCAGAGAGTTTTAAAGAAACAATTAATGAGGTTAAAATAGAAAAAAAATATAAAGATGACCTAAGAAATAGTTTTGTAAATGAGTTAGATATAGGTGAAGAATCTATGGGAGATAATAGTGTAGTTATAAATAATGAAACTGATGTAGATGAAGAATATGCAATTGAGAGTGTTAAAGATGATGTAGAATTTGCAGATGAATTAGAGGTATCAGAAAGCAAGGGGGATGAAATAGAAGAAGATAGTAATTATAAAGAGGTTGTGCAAATAGTTTTAAATGAAGATGATACAGTTAAAGGGATTATAGAGGCTACTGAAAAAACTAAAGAGAGCGAGGATGGGAACAAAAAAAAGGTAACTAAGGAAGTTGAAGTGGAAGAAGAAGTTATTAGTAAAAATATACAAACAGTAGCAAAGCGAGAAGCACAGCAAACTCAACTTGTAGAAAAGAGTGCAGAGAAGACTAAACTTGAAGCTATTAAGCAAGAAGAAATAGTTGAGGTTAGGATAGAAAATAATAGAGTATATAAATATATAGAAATTGAAGATTTTATATATAAGGGTGAGTTCAATGAAGGGGACAAGACAGGAAATGCTAGAGTTTACTATAAAAATTCACTAAAATATGAAGGATATTTATCAGATGGGATATATGATGGTGAAGGTAAACTTTATGATGCAGGGGAAAGACTAGAATATAAGGGTAAGTTTAAAGATGGTAGAAGAAGCGGTTATGGAATAAGTTATGATTCAGTTGGAAATGCGATATATAAAGGTCAATGGAAGAATGATTTGCAAGAGGGTGAAGGGGAACTTTTAAATAGCAATGGAGAACGGATTTATAAAGGAATGTTTTATAAAGGAAAGGCTTTAGGGCTTGGCATTTCAATAGAAAATGAAATTGATAATATTTTATACTGTGAGCTTGAATCTATGATAGGGCTAGAAGAGGTTAAGGATGAAGTTGCAAGGCTTGTTAGTTTTCTTAAAATGCAAATTTTAAGGGAGAGGGTATCTTATAAAATTATGGACATACCATATGTTTTCACTTTTGAGGGAAATATAGGTGTAGGGAAGGAAGAGGTAGCTAGAATACTTGGGAAATTATATTATACATTAGGATTAATACCAGAGTATAATTTTTTGCAAAGAGATTTACTTACAGCCCTTGAATACAGTCATGATGGTGATATAGAAAAATCAATGGACAATTTTGGTGGTGGAGTTTTATATTTAAATAATCTGTATCAAAATAATTATGATGATATAAATGAGGTTATTAAAAATAAAGTTTCAACAGAAAATGTTCTAGATTTAGTTGATTATAGTAATGGTCACTTTATAATAATATTCTCAGGTGATGAAGAACTTATAGAAACTATGATACACAATAAAAAAGAACTCGCTAAATGTGTTGGTAAGAGTATAAGTTTCTTTGATTATTCAATAGATGAAATGATGGACTATGTTCTAACATTAAGTAAAGAAAAAGATTATATACTAGCTAGCGATCTTGTTGCTGAATTGCAAAATTATTTTGCAGAGCTATTAGATAATGATAAGTTTAATAATAGAAATGGTGAATTTATAAATGAAGTATTCACAGAACTTGTAAAAGAACAATGTATAAGAATAGATACTTATGGAGTTAGTAATATAGAAAATCTTAAGATAGTAGAACTTCAAGATTTTAAAAATATCGAAAATAAAATATGTTTTTAAAAAGTGAGAGCTAAGGAGGAATTCTTAGCTCTTTTAAATTGTGAATAAAAATGCGAGAAAGTTTAAGAATAATTTATTGTAATAAAATGGTTTTTAAATTAGCATTGAGATATAAACATAGACATTTAAATAAAATAGATTAGAAAGGTTTTGAGGTAACTAAGGAAAAAGTTGAAGAGTTTGATAAACTATTTGAATATAAAGAAAAGAAAGTACAGGAAAGCCAAAAAATATTTGAAGAGACAGTAGGATTGCTTGATGAATAGTAGTTTTTAGCTATGTCAAAATATTTGTACATAGCTATTTTACTTGTTTTAGGTGAATGTAAAAGAGTTTTGATAGAGGATTTATTGTTAGGACTATATGATTAATTTGTGGGGGAGATTTTATGAATATTAGTAAGCAACTAAAAAATTATAGAAAGAAATTAGATATATCTCAAGAAGGACTAGCTGAAATAGTTCATGTATCTAGGCAAACTATTTCTAATTGGGAGAATGATAAAAGTTATCCGGATTTACAGAGTTTAGTGTTGCTTAGTGAATATTTTGAAATCTCTTTAGATGAATTAGTTAAAGGAGATATAGTTATAATGAAAGATGAATTAGGCAGAAATGAAATGCAAAAACTAACAATATGGTCGATAGTAAATTTTATGGTAGTGGCATTTAGTACGGTGTTTTTTGTGAAGTTTAAAAGCATAATACCAGCAATAACTTTAATTTTGGGTTTGTTTTTAATGTTTTGGATAGCTTGGAAAATTGAAAAAATAAAGGAAAATAAAGATATAAAAACTTATGAAGAAATAATGGCTTATATGAAAAAACAAGAAATTCCTAAAATAGAGGAAAAGGAAAGAAAGAAAAAAATTTGGGTACAAGGTATTGTATATACTTTGATAAGTGGAGTAATAGGTTTTGTAACAGCATATATACTAATGAAGTTAATCTATTAATTTATAATTTAAAAATAAAAGTTGCATCTAAAATAAAAGGTGTAACTTTTTTCTTGGACAAATATATAATAAATGCTATTATGATACAAATATCGAAGTTCGATATTAATTGGGGGGACAGATATGAGTATAGTAAATTTTATATAAATAGAAGAAACAGTAGGTTATTGAGTTAAAGATAATCTGCTGTTTTTATTTGCTTTGGAATAAAAGGGTTTAGGACATTTAATATAGAAATATACATATAATCGAATTAATATTGGGGGAGATAAATTTGGATTTTAATAGTGTTGCAGAAAATTGGAATAATTCAATGAGAATAGAAAGAGCAAATAAGATTGCAATGGAGATAAGAAAAAATATAGAACATCTAGATTTAAAAAGTGCGTTAGAATTTGGTTGTGGGACAGGACTTATAACTTATAATTTAGTAGACTTATTTAAAAAGATAGATTTAATTGATACATCAGAAAAGATGGTTGAAATAGTTAATGAGAAAGCAAATATATTAAAAGTAGCCTATGCAAAAGGTATTTGCAAAAATATTTTAGAAGAGGAACATAGTAAAAAATATGATTGCATATATACTTCAATGGCACTACATCATATAGTAGATACTAAGTTAATTCTAAAGAAATTTTATGATATGTTAAATCCTAGTGGTGTAGTTTGTGTTGTTGATTTAGATGAAGACATAGATGGGAGTTTTCATGCAAATGAAGAGGGCTTTGATGGTCATGATGGTTTTGTTCAAAAAGATTTTGGAGAAGTAAGCGAGAGGTGTGGGTTTAAGATAGAAAAAAATTATACTTTTTATAAAAATAACAAAGATATTGGGGATAAAAACATAAAATACTCGTTATTTTTAGCTTTTATGAGGAAAAAATAGGTAAACAAAACAAAAAAACTGTGGATAACTTTTCCAAATAGTTATCCACAGTTTTTTTATTTTAATCTATCAACACCATATTTTTGGCATTTTAAGGATATTGTTCTGTGTGTAAGCCCTAGAGCTTTACCAGCTTTATTAAAAGTTTTATATTTTTTCATTGCAGCAACTATAATTCTTTTTTCATATTCTTGAAAAGGAAGGATATTTTCTTCATCTAGTTTTAGAATATCAGATTCTGTTGAACTAGATGGAATTATATAAGGTGGAAAATCAGCTGATTTTATAATGTTTCCATTACAAAGGTTCATTGCTCTTTCAATTATATTTTCAAGTTCTCTTATATTACCAGGGAAGTTATAGTTCTCTAAAATATTTAAAGCTCTAAAATCAATTGATGTTATTTCAGTAGAAAGTTTATTATTAAGTTTTTCTATGAAATGATCAACAAGTATAGGTAAATCTGATTTCCTATCACGAAGTGGAGGGAGAATAACAGAAAGTACATTTAATCTATAAAATAAATCTTCTCTAAATGTATTTTCAGGCATCATTTTCTCAAGGTTTCTATTTGTTGCAGCTATAACTCTAACATCAATTTTTTTAGGCTCTAAAGCACCTATTCTTTCAATCTCCATTTCTTGAAGAACTCTTAAAAGTTTAACTTGCATAGACATTGGCATATCACCAATTTCATCAAGAAAGATAGTCCCACCATCAGCTATTTCAAACTTACCAGGTTTAGCTTTAGTTGCACCAGTAAAAGCTCCTTTTTCATATCCAAACAGTTCACTTTCTAAAAGATTTTCAGGTATTGCAGCACAGTTAACTCTAACAAAAGGCATATTTTGTCTTTTACTTTCATTGTGGATGAACTTAGCTATAAGTTCTTTACCAGTTCCACTTTCACCTCTAACTAAAACCGTAGATGTGCTTTTTGCTGCTTTTTCACAGATATACATTATATCTTTTAGACTAGTAGAAGAACCGATTATAGAATTTGAAGATGAATTTACAGTCTTTAAAAATTCTTCTTTATAAAAGTTAAGTTCTTCTTCAGAACGTTCAAGTTTATCAATAAGTCCTTTAAGTTCATTAACAGGTTTAGAGGTAGAAATAATACCTTTAAATTTTCCATCAATGAATATAGGATCAATTTTACTTATAATATCAATTCCGTTTTTAGTGTGAATAATATTTTTCATAGCCTCTTTAGATTTAAAACATTTAGCCCTATAACCATTAGGAGAGAGCGTGAAAATATCCTTACCTATTACATGAGAACCTTCTGAGAGGAAAGTAGTTTTATAAGTAGGATTCACATAATTTATTTTTCCATATTCATCTACAAAACAAATAAGCTCGCTAGAGTTTTCTAATATTCTAGTGAATTTTTCATTTATTTCTTTAAGTCCAACCATATCAGAAATATCTTGTATAACAGATATAGCACCAATAAGTTCTCCGTGAGAAAACAGTGGGGAACGGTTAACAATAGTTGTTTTGTTATTTATATAAAGAATTTTCCCCATTTCTTTATTTTGTGTTTTTAGTGTATCTGCAAGTTCAGAGTTAGGAATTAAATTTTTTATTGGCTGTCCTATTGTTTGGTAGATATTTTTATCAACAAGATTTAAAGCGTAGGAGTTTATTTTAGTTATATTGTTATGAATATCTATTGCAATTATTCCAACAGGAATTTCATCAAGAACTTGTTCATTAGCAATATTGGATTCATCAATGAAATCATCTATTTTTGGAGTGTTTTCTATTGAAGAGTTTATATTTGCTTCTATATATTCAATTAAAGATGCTAGTGCAAGTTTTCCAATCATGCCAGTTTCATCACATCCAAAGCTAATAATATCATCTTTTCTAATTTTTAATGCAAGGATTCCAAGCATACTTACACCTAGCCAATCTGTGAAATCTTCTTTTTTTATGTAAATATTTAATTTATACTTTGACTTGATTTCAGCTGCTTTATTAACAATCATAGCTGAAAATCGTGTGTGAATTCCAGAAGAGATTTTAATTTTAATACTTTGATTATACATATTATTACTCCTTTTCAAATAAAATATTGATAAAAAATATCAACAAAATAATTATATGATATTTTTTATCATATTAATAGGGATTTTTTGATAAAAAATATCAAAAAATAATAAAAGTGGCAGTTGAATTTGTATAGTTGAATATGTAAAGGCATTTAGAAAAGAGAAAAATTATAATAAAATAAAAAAGTATACATATAATATACAGTTACTTGAAAAAATGTTACTTCAAATAAGAAGAAACTGTAAATAATTTAAATAAAATTATAACTGTCACGATATTGGCATGTAACTTGCGAATAATAAAAGACATAGAGAAAATTTATTATTAAGACTAAGAGAGTTCTTAGATTTTGATAGAGTGAAATTAAATTATAAAACGGTTTAAAAATTGAATGAATTAAAATAAATGGTTTAAATTTAAGGAGGATATGTACATGATAAAAGGAATCGCAGCATCAAAAGGATACGCAATAGGAACAGTTTTAATACAAAAGCACGAGGAAATAATAATATCAGATGAGAAGATAACTGATATAGAAGCAGAAAAAGCTAAATTAGCTAGTGCTTTAGAGGCTTCAAAAGAGCAATTAACAGCAATTAAAGCTAAGGCAGTTGAATCAATGGGTGAGGAAGAAGCAGAAGTGTTTGAAGCTCACTTAACATTATTAGATGACCCAGAGTTCGCAGGGGCTATGGATATGGCAATCGAATCAGAGCAATTAAACGCTATGAAAGCAATTGCAAACACAAGAGACACATTTGTTATGATATTTGAATCAATGGATAATGCTTATATGAGAGAAAGAGCAGCTGACCTTAAAGACGTTTCAAACAGAATAATAGCTAACGTTGCAGGAGTTGCAGTTAACCCATTTGAAAATGCTAAAGAGAATACAGTAGTTGTTGCTCATGATTTAACACCATCAGATACAGCTCAATTAGATAGAAGCAAAGTTGTAGGATTCCTTACAAACATTGGTGGAAGAACTTCACACTCAGCTATCATGGCTAGAACACTTGAAATACCAGCTATTGTTGGTCTTGGAAATATTACTGAAACAGTTAATGATGGAGATGTGGTAATTCTTGATGGATTAGAAGGAATAGCAATAGTTAACCCAGCAGAAGACGTTATTGCACAGTATGTTGCTAAAAAAGAAGCTTTTGCAGCAGAGCAAGAAGAATTAAAGAAATTAATAGATGTTAAAACAGTTACTAAATCAGGTACTAGAGTAGAAGTTTGTGGAAACATTGGTAAGCCAGAAGATGTAGATCAAGTTATGGCTAACGGTGGAGATGGAGTTGGACTATTCAGAACTGAGTTCTTATACATGGATAGAGATAGTGCTCCAACAGAAGATGAGCAATTTGAATCATACAAGTATGTTTTAGAGAAAACTGAAGGTAGACAAGTAGTTATAAGAACACTTGATATCGGAGGAGATAAAACACTTCCATACTTACCATTACCAGAAGAAATGAACCCATTCTTAGGATATAGAGCTATTAGATTATGTCTTGATAGAAAAGAAATATTCAAGGTTCAATTAAGAGCTTTATTAAGAGCTTCAATATACGGTAAACTTGCAGTAATGTTCCCTATGATTTCAGGAATTGCAGAGTTCGAGCAAGCTAAAGAAGTAGTTGAGGAGTGTAAAGCAGAATTATTAGCAGAAGGAAAAGAAGTATCAGATAGCATCCAATGGGGTATCATGGTAGAAATTCCAGCGGCAGCAGTAATGGCTGATGAGCTTGCTAAGTCAGTAGATTTCTTCTCAATCGGAACAAATGACTTAATTCAATATACACTTGCAGCGGACAGAATGAGTGAGAAGGTTTCATACCTTTATAACCCAATGCACCCAGCAGTATTAAGATTAATAAAAATGACAATTGATGGAGCTCACAAACACGGTAAATGGGTTGGAATGTGTGGAGAAATGGCTGGAGATGAAGTAGCTATCCCAACATTAGTTGAGTACGGTTTAGATGAATTCTCAATGAGTGCATCATCAATGTTAACAGCAAAAAAAATAATAATGGAACAAAAGTAATTTAAAATTACTTATAAATAAAGGCTAATTTAGTTGATACTAAATTAGCCTTTTTCTTTGAAAATAAAATTCTTAATATAAATATTTATAAAGAAAAAATGTGCAAAATGGCAATTACAATAATTTTTAGTGAAAAAGTTGTTAAGTCGACAAAAAACAACACAATGAAATTACACAGTATGATAAGATGAAATTATTAAACTAGTGTAAGGGTGAAAAAGATGAAATTTACAAAGAATTTTATAACAGGTGTTATATTTCTAGCGTATTATCTCTTTTTAGTAATAGGTATAGGGGCGTCACTTATAAATTCGGCTTTTTTAATAGTTGGGCTATTATTTTTAGGGATACATTACTTAGACATAAGATATGAGCGAAGAAGAAACAAAGATATATACTTAAAATGGAGAAAGGGCACATTGTTCTTATTTTCACTAGTAGCAGCTTTTTTTGTAGTGGTAAATGGGACTATGTTTATAATGGCAGTGAACAAAGATATAGATAAAACAAATGTAGTTATGGTTTTAGGGGCAGGACTTGATGGTGATAAAGTTTCACCAACTCTTAAAACTAGACTAGATGGAGCGATAGAGTATGTAAATAAAACAGATGGATATGATTTTATTATAGTTTCTGGAGGTCAGGGACATGATGAACTTATTTCTGAGGCAGAAGCGATGAGAAGATATTTAGTTGATGGAGGAATACCAAATGAACAAATAGTTTTAGAAGATAAATCAACATCAACATTTGAGAACTTTAAGTTTTCAAAAAATATAATTGAAAGTAAAACAGGAGAGTACATAGAGGACTTAGATATTAAAGTTTTCACTAATGGATTTCACTGTATGAGAAGTTATTTTCTTGGTAAAAGATTAGGTTATGGGGAACTTAGTACTTATGGAACTTCAACACCACCATCTTTGACACCATATTATTATTTTAGAGAAGTATTTGCATTTGCTAAATCAATAGTTTTTGATAAGTAGAATAGGGGTTATCCCTTTATTCTACTTTTTTTTACAGTTTTTTTAACATAAATAAAAAACAAATAGTTAAATTTTAGAAAAAAAATAAAAAATTCACTGTAAGTTGGTATAATATTTTTATTAAGAGATTTAAGCAAATTAAGGGGTGTAAGGATGAGTGAATCAAGGAAGTTTTATAACAAGGGGGTTAAGAATTTTCATAATGGGAATTTAGAGAAAGCAATTGCTAATTTAGATGTTGCTATTTCACATGATATGAAAAATTCAGCTGCTTTAAACTTAAGAGGAATTATTTATTATATGAGGGGAAAAAGCGAGAAAGCTTTAGCTAGCTGGCAGATAAATGTTGATTTTAATGGTGATGATATTGCAATGGGGCATATTGAATCTTTTGAAACAGATAAACTTAATCATCACAAGTATAACAAAGCGTTATTACTTATAAAAAATAATAAGTTTTTAGAGGCGATAGATGAGCTTGAGGCTGCAACTTGTACTGAATATAATACTATAAATGTTAGAAATGCATTAGCATATTGTTATATCAAAGAGAGGGATTATGATAAGGCTAAGGAAAATATCAATATAGTTTTAGAGAAAGACAGAAATAATGAGCCTGTGAAAGAAAATATTGACATAATAAAAAAAGAGTCAGGTATTTCAATAGGTGGCTATAATAAAAAATATATAGCAGTTGCAGCGTTTGTAATTATAGTTTTAGCAGGTGGGCTTACAATGATGGATAATGCTAAAAAGATTCCAAATGGCAATGATAATACAGCAGGTATAGTTGTAGATAAGCTAGGGACAAAAGATAGTCAAGAGAAAGAAAATGAGGCTGATTCTAAGGAAGAAACAACTTTAGAGGGTAATAAAACAACTTTAGATGTGAAAAAGTTAAAGGATTCAGTAGAAAGTAAGGATTTTGAGTGGATACAAAAAAATCTTTTAAATGCAGAGATAAAAGGTTTAAGTGAATTAGAATTAGAAGTTATAGATGATGCAAAAGAACTTATGATTGCACAGGGAGTTCAATATTTTTATAAACAAGGCACAAATGAATTTAATGCAAAGAATTTTGGGAAAGCTAAAGAAGTATTCTTAAAAGCTTTGAGTTATTCAGATGGAACTTATTTAGATGCACATATAACTTATATGTTATCAGTAACTTGCGAAACACTAGGAGATAATAAAGACGCAATCAAGTATTATGAAAAATATGAGTCAACTGATTATGAAGAAGAAGGAAGTTATAGAGAGGAAGTTTTATATAAACTTGCAATATTAAATGAAAAAGAAGGAAATAAAGTAAGTAAAGATTTCGCAAGAAAACTTATAAGTGAATATCCAAGTTCTATATATAATAATGATAACATCAAGGCTATTTTAAAATAATTAAAGTAGGAGTGATGTGAGTGATAAAAATAATTAAAGGTGCACAAATATATGCACCAAAAAATTTAGGTGTAAAAGATATTGTTATAGCTAATAATAAAATTGAGGGTATCTATGATGATTTGAAAATTCCTGTGGATTTTTTAGATATAGATGTAATTCCAGCTATGGGAAAAATAGTTGTACCAGGTTTTGTTGATTCTCATGTTCATATTATTGGTGGAGGTGGAGAAGGTAGTTTTAAAACTAGAACCCCAGAGATATCAATAAGTTCACTTGTTGAGGCAGGTATAACTACTGTTATTGGGTGTATAGGAACTGACAGCGTTTGTAGGGATATGAGAACATTAATAGCAAAGGTGTATGCTTTAGAGGAAGAGGGGATTACAGCTTATTGTTATACAGGTTCGTATGAATTTCCAATCAGAAAGGTATTAACTCATTCAGTTAAAGAAGATATTGTTCTTGTAGAGAAAATTATAGGAGTTGGAGAGATAGCATTATCTGACCATAGAAGCTCACAGGGAACATATCAAGATTTTTTAAGTGTTATAGCAGACGCTAGAGTTGGAGGTCTTTTATCAGGAAAAGGAGGTATAGTTAATGTTCATCTTGGTGCAGGTGCTAAGATGATGAATTATATCTTTAAAATGATAGACGAGAGTGAAATTCCAGCAGATCAATTACTACCTACTCATGTTAATAGAAGTACAAAACTTATGCACGAGGGTTTGAAATTAGTTAAAAAAGGTGGATATGTTGATTTAACAACATCATCTAATCCGGACTTCTTAGATGAAGATGAGTTTAGAGCTGGTGAAGGTTTAAAATATCTTCTTGATAAAGGTGCAAATATTGATAGGATTACTTTTTCATCAGATGGAAACGGCAGTATGCCAGTTTTTGATGATGATGGAAATCTTATGGGACTTGGAATTGGTTTAGTTGGTACATTATTGAGGGAAGTTAAATATTCTATTACAAGGGGAATTGGTATAGAGGATGCTATAAAGGTAATAACATTAAATCCAGCAAAAGCTTTAGGTTTAAAATCAAAAGGACAAATAGCTAAAGGTATGGATGCAGATATTGTTATTTTAGATAAAGAAAATCTTGAAGTAGATACTGTATTTGCAATGGGTAAAATTGTTCGAATGAACGGGAAAAATACTGTAAAAGGGACATTTGAATAGATTACAGGACATATACTAATTTAACTTAATTAATATATTATGGTAAAATAATAATAATACGAAATTAAAATACCCTTTTAAAAGGGATAACTTGGAGGTAAGAAAATGGTAAAACGTATAACAGACAACTTTAATGAAGAAGTGTTAGGAAAAGATGGAGTAGTTCTTGTTGATTTCTGGGCAGAATGGTGTGGACCATGTAAAATGTTAGGACCAGTTATAGAAGAGTTAGCAGAAGAAATAGAAGGTGTTAATTTTACAAAAGTTAACGTTGATGAAAATGGAAAGATAGCTATGGATTATCAAATACAAAGTATTCCAACAGTTATGATTTTTAAAGATGGGCAGCTTCAGGAAAAACTTGTAGGGTTTAAACCTAAAGCTGAATTCATAGAAATATTAGGAAAATATAATTAATTAAAGGAGAAAGTTATGGCGGGTAGATATGATATTGCAATAATAGGTAGTGGCCCAGCAGGACTTTCAGCAGCACTTAATGCAAAAATTAGAAATAAGAAATTTATAGTTTTTGGTAATAAGAATTTAAGTGCAAAAATAGAAAAAGCTCCTAAGATAGATAATTACTTAGGGTTCTTTGGAATGACAGGAAAAGAAATTGGAGAGAAATTCAAAGAACATATAGCTTCTATGGAGATTGAAATTACTGAAAAGAGAATAGATAATGTCTATGCTATGGGAAATTACTTTGCTCTAATGTCAAATAATGAAACTATAGAAGCAACATCAGTTATCATTGCAACTGGAATAGAATATACTAAACCTATTAAAGGTGAAGAAGAGTTCTTAGGAAGAGGTGTAGGGTACTGTGCAACTTGTGATGCTCCTTTATATAAGGAGAAAGTAGTTACAATAGTTGGATATAATAAAGAGGCTGAGGAAGAGGCTGAATTTGTTTCAGAACTTGCATCAAATGTTTATTATATACCAATGTATAAGACAGAATTTTCAGGGAATGGCAAGATAGAGATAATAAATAGCAGACCTGTTGAAGTACAGGGTGCATTTAAAGCAGATAAATTAGTATTAAAAGATAGAGAAATTCAAACAGATGGAATATTTTTCTTAAAAGATTCAATATCACCAGGACAATTAGTTCCAGGACTGAAAATTGAAGATGGACATATTGAAGTTGATAGAAATATGAAAACTAATATAAAGGGATGTTTTGCAGCAGGAGATTGTGTTGGTAAGCCTTATCAATATATTAAATCAGCTGGTGAAGGAAATATAGCAGCTCTTAGTGCAGCTTCATATCTTGCTAATTTAGGTAAAGAAGAGAGTAAATAAAAACAGGAGGATCATCCTCCTGTTTTTTTGTTGTATAAATTTTTAAACTTCAAAGAATACATGATGTCCGATGTTTTGGACATTCTTTTTTTGTATACCATGCATCCAATTGCAAGTGGCTATATCAGGATTATAAAAATATAATGCCTTATTAGTTGGATCATTACCTTTTATAGCCTCCATAACTGCGTTGTAGCTATCACTATTTGGTGTGGCAATTACATTGCCATTACGAACACAAGAAAATGCATTCCTTTGAGTTATAACTCCAGAAATTGAATTTGGAAAGTTTGGATCAATAACTCTATTAAGAATTACTGAGGCAACAGCAACTTTTCCTTCAAAAGGCTCACCTTTGCTCTCAGCGTGGACCACTTTTGCCATAAAGTTTATATCTTCTTCAGAAATATTAAGAGTAGACTCGCCTTGTTTAAAAACTTGAAGAGTTGGCTCATTTTCTAAATATAAATCTTTTGCAATACTAACTGGCATGTTTACCAATGCATTGATACTTACCATATTTAGCTCATTTATATTTTGTTGATTTTTTTCTATGTTAGTTTTTTTCATTTCTTGTGCGTTAGTCATGGGGCTAACTAAACTAGTGATTACTATCAAGCTACAGGTTAATAAAAAAGTGAAAAAATAATTTTTTTTCATAAAAACCTCCTTAGGTGTAACTCCGTACCTTGTGTATTCTATCCCAAAAAGAAAGTTTTCATACATATTATCAAAAACTGTAATATTTCTACTTGAATTTATTAGCTATTTTTAAATACTCAATTATGGCTCCGTTTAAATCTTTATAAGTATCTTGTGCATCTTTAAAATATGTTTCATTCGCAGAATTATTTATTTCATGAATTACGTAATCTCGAATGCTGTGGATATATATATCATATTTTTTGAACACTGATTTTAGTGCTAAGAATAAGTCGTTATATCCATCAGGAATAGACATTGAATGAAGTTCAATATTTAGGTTATTAAAAGATTCTATTTTTTCGTTAATATTGACTAAAACAGAATCTAAGTTTCTACCATCTTCCTTAACTAATTTTATTATTGTAAATAAATCTTCATTAAGTGGGGTGAATTTTGTATAAAGTAAATCAATAGTAGTTTTAAAAGTTGTAGTTTGGCTAGTATGGATATTTTTATCTCTATTAATTTTTATCATTTCATTTAAGTAAGATGTAGCTTTAGATAATAAATTTTCATCTGTAATATCTAAAGTTAAAGGCAACTTTAATTCCTTACCTTCAATTAGACTTTTTTCAAATTCAGCCTTACTCATTAAGACAGCATTACTATTTTCAAGTACACTTTCAGATTCTATATTTTTAAGAAAGTAAGTCATTTTATCATAAAAATTTATATTTTTATCAATGATATTAAGAAGAGACTTTTTATGTTGAGTAAAATCAGATGAGACTTCAAGTGCTATAAGGTCTGATTTTATCCCTTTTAGGTCAGATACACTTTTAGTAAATTCTGATATAAAATCGCTAGATGTAGGTTCTTTTATATTAGATTTTTTTTGATTTACAAAATTTATTTCAGCTACTATTTTAGTAATATTATCAAAAGTTTTAGGTGTGTTCAAAATATTGAAAATAATAGCAATAAAAATTACTGAAACAATCAAAAAAGTTACAGTGAATGGGTTTGATACGAATTTTGTTATTTTTTCTTTATTCATTTTTACCTCCTATGTAAATTCTTTATTTAAATATATGTAGTAATATTAGATTACATTACAATAAATTATGTAAATATAGGGAAGTCTATATATTTAAAGATAATATTTGGTGTATAATTATAGATGAGACTGTGAAGAAGGTGAGTATAATGCACGAAATGGAACTTATAATAGCAAGCGTAAAGAATAGTATGTCGGTCTGGGCTATAATAGATATACTAGTTGTTGCTTTTATATTTTATAAAGGCTACAAATTAATACAAGAGACAGGAGCAGAACAACTTCTAAAAGGAATTTTGCTTATATTTTTACTTATACCTATAAGTCATTTTTTAAGGTTAAACATGCTTTATTTTATCCTTACAAAAACACTTACAATAGGACTTTTATCTATGGTTATTATTTTCCAACCAGAAATAAGAAGAGCTTTAGAACGTATAGGAAGTAGTACCTTTAATGATTTGCATATAGTTGATAATGATGAGGAACTAGAGAATCTAGTTGATGAACTTGTTATTGCTATAAATAATATGGCAGCAGAAAAAACAGGTGCATTAATTGTTATTGAGCAAAAAACAAGTTTAGATGAATACATAAAAACAGGAACGCAAATTGATGCTCTAATAAGTGATTCTCTTATTGAGAATATATTTGTTAAAAATACCCCATTACATGATGGTGCTATGATTATAAGTTATGATAGAATAGTTGCTGCAAGTTGCGTACTCCCTTTAAGTAGTAATCCTAATATAAGCAAACTTCTAGGAACAAGACATAGAGCGGCAATAGGACTTTCAGAAGTTTCTGATGCACTTATACTTATAGTGTCAGAAGAAACAGGAAATATTTCTTTAGCTGTTAAAGGAAGACTTACAAAAAATTATGACAGTACAAAACTAAAGAATATACTTTTAAAGATATTAAGAAGCAGAAGAGATAAAGAAGATAAGTCAATTAAAGGTAGGGTAGGAGAATGGTTAAGAAAGCTAAAAATAAAGAAATATTAATTAAAATTATATGCCTACTCCTTTCACTTGGTTTATGGTTTTATATTAATAATATAGAAAATCCAGTTAGAGAGAGAGTTATAACTAATATTCCAGTAGAAATATTAAATCCGCAAGTTTTATCAGAATATGGATTAGCACTTTCTCCAGGTCAGAATATAACAATTAGTTTAACGGTATCTGGTCCAGCAGCAGAAGTATATAAAATAAATAAATCTCAATTTAGAGTAGTTGCTGATCTTGTATCATATGGGCTTAAGGTCGGAGAAAACAATATACCAGTTCTTATTTTAAATTCACCAAGTGGTGTTAATATTAAAAACAATTATCCAAGAGTTGAAATTAACTTAGAAAATTTACAGAAAAAAACAATGCCGATATATTCAGAAATTCAAGTTAAAAACTCAGAAAATAATTATTTAAAAAGTGTTAAAATAAGTCCTCTTTCAGCAACGGTTGAGGGTCCTGAGAGTTTGGTTAAAGAAGTTTCAAAATTAGTTGTACGAGGTCAAGTAAATAATGTTAATCAATCAACTGTTTTAAATCTTCCAATACTTCCATTAAATTCATCAGGAGTACAAATTAAGGGATTAACAATAACTCCAACGCAAGCTAATGTTGCTGTGAATTTAGAAAAAGGAAAATCGGTGAGTGTAAAAGTTCCAACAGAGGGAATATTACCTTCAAATCTGAAATTAAAAAGTATAACTCCGAGTATAAATTCAGTTGATATAGTTGGAACGGGTTCGGAAAAATTAACTTCTGTAAATACTACACCGATAGATTTATCAAAAATAACAGGAAATGCAACGATTCCAGTTACAATAACAGTTCCACCAGGAATGGTTAATATATCTGGAACTGAAACGGTTAATGTTAATATTGAAGTTGAGAGTAATATAGAAACTAAAACAATAGCACTTCCAATTGTTATGACAGGTCAAAAAGAAGGAAATTCATACAAAATTGCACAAAATACAGCAGAGGTTACATTCTCGGGAATATCTAAAGATATGGCTGCCTTAGATATAAATAATCTTAAATGTCAGGTTGATGTCTCATCATTAGAGAAAACAGGAGCTTTACCTATAAGTGTTATAGGGCAAAATTTAACGGGTATTGATGTTAAAATTAATCCAACTACAATACAAGTAGATATGGTTCCAAATGAGATAAAACCACCTGTAACCGATAATTCTGGAAATACAGAAAAACCAATTGTAAATCCTAACCCGGTAGAAAAACCAGTGGATAAGCCAGTGGATAAGCCGATAGATAAGCCAGCTGCCAGTACAGGAACAACTAATAAAGAGAAAATAGTTAATAATAACAAAGCAACTACAACAGGTAAAGTTCCTAAAACAAGCAATGAACAATTGGCAGATGATAAAAAAAGTTAAGATAAAATATCCTTGGAAATTTAGATTTCCAAGGATTTCTTTTTTTGTTGTAGCAAAAGATGTTATAATAGTAAACATGATTATATAATAATAAAATTCAGGAGGAAAACAACATGACAATTAGAATTATTAATTTAACTCTAGGTATAGAAGAATCTAAAGATTTATTAGATAAAAAAGTAGCTAAGAAGTTAAAGATGTCAGTTGATAAAGTCAGTGGTTTTAAAATAATAAAAGAATCACTTGATGCTAGAAAAAGAAACGAGTTAAAGTTCACATATGCTGTAAATATAGATTTACCAAACGAAAAGGCTTTAGTTGAAAAGCTTAAGGATAGAGATATTTTATTAGAGAAAGAAGGATATAATGCTGATGTAGTTTGTGGAACAGAGGTGTTAAACCATAGACCAGTAGTTGTAGGAATGGGACCAGCAGGTCTTTTTGCAGCATTACTTCTTGCAAGAAAAGGTTATAAACCACTTGTTTTTGAAAGAGGAGAAGATGTTGATGCTAGAACAGCAACAGTTGATAAGTTCTGGGAAACTGGAATTTTAAACAAAGAGTCAAATGTTCAATTTGGTGAAGGTGGAGCAGGAACATTCTCAGATGGTAAGCTTACTACAAGAATCAAAGATAACAGATGTGATTTTGTTTTAGATGCTTTAATAGAACATGGTTCTCCAGAGGACATAAAATATAAAGGTAAACCACATGTTGGTACAGATATCTTAAAAGGTGTTGTTAAAAACATCAGAGAAGAGATTAAATCACTTGGTGGAGATGTTCATTTTAGTTCAAGAGTTGAAGGGATAACAAAAGAAAATGGAAGAATAAAAAGCGTTATAGTTAACGGTGAAGAAATTCTTGCAGATGAAGTTATTTTTGCAATAGGACACAGTTCAAGGGATACATATCAAATGTTATTTGATAATGAAGTATTTATGGCTGCAAAACCTTTTGCAATAGGCGTTAGAGTTGAGCATCCGCAAAAAGGAATTAATGAAAATCAATATGGACCATATGCAACTAATCCAAAACTTGGGGCAGCAGAATATAGATTAACTTATCAAGCAAAAGATCTTGGTAGGGCAGTATATTCATTCTGCATGTGCCCAGGTGGAGTAGTAGTAAATGCAGCATCAGAAGAAGGCAGACTTTGTGTTAATGGTATGAGTTATCACGCTAGAGATAAGGTCAATGCAAACTCAGCTTTAGTTGTAACAGTAGGACGAGATGATTATGGTAGTGAGCACCCACTTGCAGGTATGGAATTCCAAAGAAGATATGAGGAGCTAGCTTGGAAAGTTGGGGGTTCAGATTACAAGATTCCTGTTCAACTTTTAGGTGATTTTATGGAAGATAGAATTACAACAGAGCTTAAAAGTGTAGTACCTTCAGTAGCTCCAAACCATGTGTTTAGAGATTTAAGAGAATGTCTACCTGATTATGTTGTAACAGCAATTAAAGCAGCAGTACCAGATTTCGAAAGAAAAATAGAAGGCTTTGGACATCCAGATAGTGTTCTTACAGGGGTTGAAACAAGAACTTCAGCACCAGTAACACTTAAAAGAGATGAAAGACTTCAAAGCATATCACTTGAGGGATTATACCCAGCAGGTGAAGGAGCTGGATTTGCTGGTGGAATCATCTCAGCAGCAGTTGATGGAATTAAAGTTGCAGAAAGAATTATAGAAAAGTATGCACCTATGAAATAATATATATGAAAAGATAGCACAGCTTAATGTGCTATCTTTTTTTATAAAGATTCATATTTTTTTTCATGATTAGCTATTGGAATTGCGTTATCTTTTGCAAAGTCTAAAATATAATTTTTAATATCTCTACATTCTATTGAACGTTCTTCAAGTAATACAAGTGGTTTAGAATCAGTAAAATCTAATCTAAATTCTCTAGATATTGTTTCAAGAGATTTGTTTTCTTGAATT
The DNA here is from genome assembly GCA_051650125.1 of Sarcina sp. Classification (GTDB taxonomy): domain Bacteria; phylum Bacillota; class Clostridia; order Clostridiales; family Clostridiaceae; genus Sarcina. Next base: position 51,229 of record JBOFIK010000041.1, read on the forward strand.
TCTACTTCTGTTAAAGCATTTAAATTATATTCTGAATTTTCAACTGTACCAATAAGATGTTCAAATCTTATGTTAAGAGATTTAACATAAAGTTTTTCACCAGTTGATATATATATAAAGAACGCAAATTGTGAAGAATGAGTGATTGTATAGAATATACCGTTATTCTCCATAGCTCTTTTCATTATAGGTACAACTTTTTCAAATTTAGTGTTTGAAATACCAAGTTCAGTTTTAAAGTTTTCAATGAGAATATAATTTAAAACACGCTCATTTCTGTGAACTATTGCTCTTTGTTTTAGTACTGTTAAATCAATATTTTCATCTGCAAGAGATGGGAAACTTTTGATTGTATCAAGTGTTAAACAAGCAGCCTCTTTTTTTATTAAATCCATTTTAAAATCTATATAATCATCAAATTGAGAAATATGTTCTATGACAGATTCTTTTTCATTCCAAAGCTCTGTTAGCAAAAGGAAATATAAATTTTCAGTATCAGAATCTCCACTTACTTCGTCAAGTTTTTCAAATATTACATCACCATATTCATTGATTAGAGTGTGGAATTTATATAAGTCATTTGCATGTATAGCTTTTGTTACAGTTTTAAATTTAAGCATAAATATACCCCCTATAATGTTAACTAACCATATCAATATCAATAGTCTTTTTTAATATGGTTTTAAATTTTTAGTGTTTTAAAGGTTCTAAAATTACTTCTTAAAAAATAAGAATTGTTTAGGAATATTATATTATTAAGTTGAGAATAAATATATTAGCGACTTTTACTTAACAGATAATCAAAGATAGATTGCGTAAATATCTTCAATAAATAATAGATAATTTTGGTAAGTTTTATGTAAAGACTAGAGGGTTAAAATGGAAAATTAATAAAATTTGTAAAATGATTCAAAATATTTATGTAAAAAATTGATAAAAATGTTTAAATTTGATAAAATTAAAAGTGGTATAAATTTCATTACAAGTTAAATAAAACTTATGTTAAGTCAAAGGTTTGAGGGGTGCAAGAATGAGTAAAAATTTTGAGGATTTATTTAAAAAATTAAAAGAAGTTGGACAAAAAACAGTTTCTGTTGCAGTAGCACAGGATAAGCCGGTTTTAGAAGCTTTAAAAGAAGCTAGTAGAATGGGAATGGTAAAAGGAATATTAGTAGGGAATGAGCCAGAGATTAGAGCTATTTCAAATGAAATTGATTTTGATTTATCAGATTTCAGAATAGTTAATGAACCTAATGTAGCAAGGGCAGCACTTGAGGCAGTTAGACTTGTTTCAGCTGGTGAAGCTGATATGGTTATGAAAGGGCTTGTTGATACAGCAACGTTTTTAAGAAGTGTTTTAAATAAAGAAGTTGGTCTTAGAACAGGAAAGCTTATGTCACATGTTTCTGTATTTGATATAGAAGGATATGATAGACTTTTATTCTTAACAGATGCAGCTTTTAACACATATCCAGATTTAAAAGCAAAAGTACAAATTATAAATAACTCTGTAAGTGTTGCAAAAGCTTGTGGTATTAAACTTCCTAAAGTAGCAGCAGTTTGTGCAGTTGAAGTAGTAAATCAAGACATGCAGGCAACTGTAGATGCAGCGTTACTTGCTAAGATGAGTGATAGAGGACAAATTAAAGGATGCTTAGTTGATGGACCATTCGCTTTAGATAATGCTATTTCAGAAGAAGCAGCACATCACAAAGGAGTTAGTGGAGAGGTTGCAGGTAAAGCAGATGTAATTCTTTTACCTAATATAGAAACAGCTAACGTTATGTATAAGACTTTAACTATGCTTTCAAAAACAAGAAATGGTGGATTACTTGTTGGTACTTCAGCTCCAGTTATTTTAACATCAAGATCAGATAGTTTTGAAGTTAAAGTTAACTCAATAGCAGTAGCAGCTCTTGTTTCATCAAAATAATTAATTATAAATTTATGAGAGAATTTATTGGAGGGGAAAATTTAATATGGGATATAAATTATTGGTCATTAATCCAGGTTCAACATCTACTAAAGTAGCTGTTTATGATGATACTAAAGAAGTTTTTGAGGAAACTCTAAGACATCAATCAGAGGAAATTGCAAAGTATGCAAAAGTAGCAGACCAATTAGATTTCAGAAAAGGGTTAATTCTTGAAATCTTAGAGAAGAACAATTTTGATATCACAACTATAAATGCAGTTGTTGGTAGAGGTGGAATGTTAAAGCCAATCGAAGGTGGAACTTATGAAGTTAACCCATCAATGGTTGAAGATTTAAGAGTAGGGGTTCAAGGACCTCATGCATCAAATCTTGGTGGAATACTTGCTAGAGAAATAGCTGATTCAGTGGGTGGAAGAGCATTTATTGTAGACCCAGTTGTTGTTGATGAACTTTCAGAAATTGCAAGAGTTTCAGGTTGCCCTGAGATTCCAAGAAAGAGTAAATTCCATGCTTTAAATCAAAAAGCTGTTGCTAAGAGATTTGCTAAAGAAGTTGGAAAAAGTTATGAAGAGTTAAATCTTATAGTAGTTCACATGGGTGGAGGAGTTTCAGTTGGGGCTCACAAACATGGAAAAGTTGTTGATGTTAATAATGCACTTGATGGAGATGGTCCATTCTCACCAGAGAGAGCAGGAGCAGTTCCAGTTGGAGATCTTATAAAGTTATGTTTTAGTGGTAAATATTCTGAGAAAGAAGTTTATGGCAAAATAGTAGGTAATGGTGGATATGTAGCTTATCTTGGGTTAAATGACCAAAGAGAAGTTCAAAATAGAATTGCACAAGGGGATAAGAAAGCAGAGATGATATACAATGCTTTCATGTACCAAATCTGTAATGCAATAGGTGAGAAAGCTGTTGTTCTTGAAGGTAAAGTTGATGGAATAATTTTAACAGGTGGAATTGCTTATAGTGAAATGGTTGTTAATAGAGTTAAAGAAAAAGCTGGATGGATTTCAAAAATCACTGTTTATGGTGGAGAAGATGAAATGCTTGCACTTGTTGAAGGCGCTTTAAGAGTTCTTAGTGGTGAGGAAGAAGCTAAAGTTTATGCTTAAAATAAAATAGTGCCTCTTTGGGGGCACTTTTTGAATACTAAAGATAGTTAAAAATTTAACATATTAAGAGATGTGTGTGGAGGATATAGTTTATGGGTTTTATAACTATTAATGAAAAGCAGATTGAATTTGAGGGAAAAGAGTCAATTTTAAAACTAGCTAAAGAGAATGGGATAGAGATTCCAACTTTATGTTTTTTAGAGGATTGTGGAAATATAGGTCAGTGTGGTGTTTGTTTAGTTGAAATTGAGGGACAAGAAAGATTAGCAAGAGCTTGTGCTATGAAAGCTAAAGATGGAATGGTTGTTAGAACTAATACACAGAGAGTTACAGAAGAAACAAAATCTGCTGTTGCAGTTATTTTAGACAAACATGAGTTTAAATGTGGGCCTTGTAAAAGAAGAGAAGATTGTGAGTTCTTAAAGCTTGTTATAAAAACTAAAGCTAGAGCTACAAAACCTTTTAAAGTAGAAGATAAGTCAGAGTATATTGATGATAGAAGTAAGGCAATTGCCTTTGATAGAAGTAAGTGTACTACTTGTGGTAGATGTGTTGCAGCTTGCAGAACTTATACAAAAACAAACTCGATAAAGTTCCATAAAGTTGGAACGCAGAGAAGAGTAGGGATAGAGGGACTTAAATGTTTTGATGATACAAATTGTTTATTATGTGGACAATGTGTAGCAGCTTGCCCTGTGGATGCATCACAAGAAAAGTCACATAGAGAAAGAGTTGAGGATGCTATAAATAATCCAGATAAACACGTTGTAGTTGCAATGGCTCCAGCAGTTAGAGCATCTATGGGTGAACTTTTTAAAATGGGATTTGGACAAGATGTAACAGGTAAGCTTTACACAGTTTTAAGACAGCTTGGGTTTGATAAAATATTTGATATAAACTTTGGTGCTGATTTAACTATTATGGAAGAGGCAACAGAACTTTTAGAGAGAGTTAAGGGAAATAAAAATCTTCCTATGTTTACTTCATGTTGTCCATCATGGGTTAGACAAGTAGAGAAACTTTACCCAGAGCTTAAGAAAAATCTTTCAACTGCAAAATCTCCACAACAAATTTTTGGAGTAACATCAAAAACTTATTATCCAAAGAATATAGGGATAAAAGCAGAAAATGTATTTACAGTTACTATAATGCCTTGTACAGCTAAAAAGTTTGAGGCAGATAGAGAAGACTTTGAATTTATGGGGAATAGAGATATTGATGCAGTTTTAACTACTAGGGAACTTGCAAAGATGATTAAAGATAAAAAGATAAAGTTTGCAGACCTTGAAGATGGAATAGCAGATTCATTAATGGGAGAATACTCAGGAGCTGGGGTTATATTTGGTAGCACAGGTGGAGTTATGGAGTCAGCACTTAGAACAGCAAAGGATTTTGTTGAGGGTGAAACTGAGATAGTAACAGAGTTCAAAGAGGTTAGAGGCTATGCAGGTATAAAAGAAGCAAATGTTCAAATTGGAGAGTATGATTTGAAGGTTGCAGTTATAAATGGAGCAGCTAATCTTTCAGAGTTTATAAAATCAGGAAAGTTAGAAGAAGGTTATCATTTCATAGAAGTTATGGCTTGTGAAGGTGGATGTATAAATGGGGGGGGACAACCTCATTTATCAGCAGAGCAAAGAGCTACAATAGATATAAAGAAAGAGCGAGGGAAGGTTCTTTATAATCAAGATTCTAATTTGCCAAAAAGAAAAGCACATCAAAATCCACAGATTATAAAGTTATATAAAGAATGTATGGGAGAATCAGGAAAGTGTAAGGCTCATGACCTTTTACACTATTCATATGATGGTGAGGCAAAACATTAAATTTTAGTTAAGTACTTTTAATTTAGGGTCTATAAATGTAAATTTAGTAGTAGGAAGTTAAATTAGGAGGGGATGCATAATGATAGCAATATCAGCATAAGTTGTAGCTAAACGATAACTCTTCGAATCCTTGCTCAACCCTGCTTTTGGTTAATGTTTCTTGTATAATTTAGTTAGATTTAGTATATAATAAACTATATAGGTATTAAGTCAGGAGAAAACCGTTATAAAAGGCACTCGCTG
>JBOFIK010000042.1:0-16735 GCA_051650125.1 Sarcina sp.
TAGAATATAAGGCAGAATGGTATGGAAGAAATATAGTTGTTGCACCAAGTAATTATGCTAGTTCACAGTTATGCTCTTGTTGTGGATATAAAAATAAAGAAGTGAAAAATCTAGGTCTTAGAAACTGGATATGTCCGAATTGCAATGCAGAACACGATAGGGACATAAACGCTAGTAAGAACCTAGAAAAGTTGATAGCATAAGCTATTGATATTCTATTGAGGTCGGTGCGACCTTTTGAGCCTAGTGATACTGGTAACAATAGTTATCTTGACTAGGAAGCTTCGCAATCTTTAGTTGCGAGGTAGTTCACTTTTAGAATAGAGAAATGAAGTTGGTGTATAAATTCTATTAAGGAATATAAAGTTAAAGATATTTTGCTTTTTTTATTGTGAAGATAGGATATAAAAATCAGTTTAAAACTTTCACTCAACTTAAATGGATAAATAGGAAAAAATTAGTGTTTTTAGACTGAAAAGTGTAAATGAAAGTGTTTTGTGCTTTTGGATATTTTAGGATAGTATAGCCTTCAAAGACTTTTTAGGAGGCGGAAATTATGTTTACAAAAAGTATTAAGCAAAGTACTAAAAGTTCTATAAGACAAAATGCTGAGGGAAGGTATTTACCAGGTATTTTATTTGTTATAATTCCATTTATAATTTACTTTGCATTAAAGTATTATATTGCAAGTTTTGGCTCAACAGTAGCTTTTGTTATAAATATTATTTTATTAGCTATCATTCAGTATCTTGCTGTGTGGTTTAGTGTATTTGGAACAAAGGTTATGAGGGAGAGAGTTAGTTTTGGGGATGCAATTCCAAGGCTTAATTTATTTAAGGCAGTTATAATTCCAATTATTATAACAGCTATATTATTATCTATTATAAATTCTTATGGATATATGTTAGATGGATTTGTTAGAGGTTTAGTAGGGATGATTGGATTTATAATTCCTATTTATCTTATACTTGTTGTTGTTTCATATGTTATAGATGGTGGAAGTGTTGACCAAAAGAGAGTTTTAAAAGCTTTGCCTGAATATCTATGGAGATTTATAGTTTTAGTTATAACATTTATTCCACTTGGATTATTAATATGTATAACACTTGGAATTCTAGGGTTTTGGAAAGTAACTTATATAGATACAGCTTTTAGAGTTCTTGGAGTATCTGTTTATGAGAAATATAGTGCAGAAGAAAAGATACCTACAAAGCATTTAGTTGGTGGAATTATAGCAGTTGTTATATTCTTTATATGTGGAGCTAGTGCTCATAATACTGCACCAATATATCAATCAGTATATAAAGTAAATGCTTATAATGGACAAGAATACGACTTTGTAGTTCAGAATAATAAGATAATGAATATTAGATTTGATTCTCTTAACTCTCTAGAGAATGGACCAATGGGAGTTGAAAAAAATATTATGTTCAATGGTCAAAAATCTGGAATAGATGCAGTGTTTAATGAACATGGACAATTCTTAGGATTAACAGTACAACAAAGCAATGAACAGAATTTAGGAAGTACAAATTTAAATGAGATTTTAAAGGGTGCTGAAAATTATTCGAAAGGTTCAGGTTTTAGTTTAGTTAGTGTTGTAGTTCAAGGTAATAATAAAGATAAAAATATTTAATATAAAAGCCACATTTCTACTATTTTAGAAATGTGGCTTTATAGTAAATTTAAATAAATTTTTCCTTAAGAATACCATCTTCAATTGAAATAATTTTTTGACACTTATGAGCAATATTCATATCATGAGTTATAACGATAATTGTATGCCCATCATTATTTAATTTTTTGAAAATAGTCATAATTTCTTCTGTTGTTTTGCTATCGAGAGCTCCCGTAGGTTCATCTGCTAAAATTATTTTAGGTTCATTTACTAAAGCTCGTGCGATAGCAATTCTTTGTGATTGTCCACCAGATAAATTTCCGCTTTTAGTATCTATTTTATCTGCAAGACCAACTTTTTTTAAAACTACCTCTACTTTTTCTCTTCTTAAGTTCTTTTTGATATTTCCGTATTCTAATGGGATTTCTATATTTTCATAAACTGAAAAATCTTTAATAAGAGCAAAGTGTTGAACTATAAACCCAAAAGTTTTATTTCTTAATCTAGCAAGTTCCTTATCTTTAAGCTTAGTAGTATCAATTCCTTCAATTAAATATTCTCCAGAAGTTTGAGAATCTAAAAGTCCCAAAATATTAAGAAGAGTAGATTTGCCAGAGCCGGAAGTTCCAATAATAGCAATAAAATCTCCTTGCTTAATTTCTAGATTCACAGATTTTAAAGCTTGTATTTCATTTTCCTTAGATGAAAATGTTTTGCATAAGTTATTAACTTTTAATATTGCCATTAATACACCTCGTTTATCATATCTTTGATAGTAATTGATTTAATTTTTAAAGTTGGAATAATCATAGTAAAAGCTATAAATATAGTTAATCCGATAGTTAATATTAATAGGTATTTTATATTGACTGTTTTGAAGATTAAAAATATCAATATTATAAATAAATTGAATGATATAAAGACTATAGAAGTCACTTCAATAAAAATTATTTTAACTATGTTATTAATAGTAGCACCAGAAAAAATATAGATGCCAAATTCTTGCAATCTTTTCTCGATAGAGTCTAAGATTGAAATTACAAGAGTTATAAATACTGCTATTGAAACTAAAACTCCAATGAAGAGATTGAGTGTGAATTTATTGGAATGTTGCTCTAAAAGTTTATTGACAGTGCTATTAACAGAAAATATATTAGGATTAAATCCAACGTCAACAAACTCTTTTTTTATCAAACTCAGATGTTCTTCGATTATATTATTATCTAAATTTTCATCAAACCAAAAATAGTTTAAAGTATGTTTATTTATTCCAAGATCTGCATTATTTAAATTATTACTTGATGTTAAAAATACTGTATTTAAATTTCTAAAATCAACTTCATAGGCATCAAGCATTGAGGGAATACTTAAATCAGTGTCCAAAAATCCAAAAACAGTAAACTCAGATTCATCAATTTTTAGTTTATCATCAACTTTAAATAGTCCTTTGAAGTCTTGTCCTAAAAATATATTATTGTCAGTAAAGTTTTCTCTTGAGAGTAGTTCACCAGTTTCCAGAGTTAGATTATATTTTTCGATAATATTAGTATTCAGGTACATGATTTCAGCATTATCATTATGATAGTCATATTTTTCACTGCTTACTGTATTGTAAAGGAAAATATTGTTAAACATATTAATGCCATCAATATTCTCAACTTTTAAAAATGTTTCATTTAAAAGGTCACCTAAGTCTGTTATAGTTTCTGTTTCAGTTGGAGTTAGTATATCGGTGAAATTTAAAGTGAAAATTTTATCAGATTCAAAATAGGTTTCAATTTTCATTTTTTCATAATTAGCCTTTGATAAATTATCTATAGATGTATAGATGGCATAAAGACCTACTATAATTTGTATTATAATTAATATTATAAAAATTTTATTTTTTTTAAAATTTCTAAAACTATATTTAGCGCCCATTTGAATCACCCCCTTATAAGATTTTTAGGATTTAATCTAAAAATTTTCCAATAGATGGTTATTGTTACTATTAATAATAATAAAATGAACAAAAAGCCAGTAAAATAAATAAGAGTAAAATCTATTTTCATACTAAATATTGTTATAATTCCAGTTTTTCTAATAATAAGAGCTAGAGTAGTAGCAAAAATACTTGATATAAAATAAATAATAGTAAATCTTTTTAAAATTAAAATTAAGATACTCTTTTTTGTAGCACCTAATGATAATCTTACACCGAGTTCTAAACTTAATTTTTCAATCCAAAAAATAAGTCCTCGTATAAGTGTACAAATAAAAGCTATAATTACTAAAATGAAAGGAATTATATTTTCAAGCTCATAAGCTATTGAAAATAAAGCTGGATTAGAATACACGGAGCCTATTTCAACAGTGGATACTATGCTTTCTTTTGGAAAAGTATTTGTTAGTCTTTTTAAAATTTCTTGACTAGTCATAGTCTTACTATTTAAAACTATATTGAAAAATTCATTTGATTCAAAGGCGTTTAAGTTATAAAAAATCATTGTATCTATTTCGTTTTCAATATTTTTTTCACCAAGAATACCTACAACCTTACATTCTACATCCCTTAGTTTTATGTACTCTGAATTATTTTTTTTAATAATAAACTTTTCAAAATCTTTTCCTATAAGCACTAAAGGTTCCGTACTATTCATATCTTCAGAAGTTAATAATTTTCCTCTTAATAGAGGGAAATCTTCACCGAAATTACTAGTGAAATATAATCCTCTAGACCTACCGATGCTAAGTTGAGTATCATTCGCACTAGGTAAATCAACTATTATATCATTATCTTTAGTTAATGCTTTTATATATTTTAAAATAGAGTCAGAACTAAAATTAGTTGTATTTAGAGGGACATCAACTCTACTTTCTGTATAAAATGAATTCATTTGTATAAGGTTTGTTGATTCAGCTCGTAGAATTGAAAACATAAATATTGAAAATATTGAAATGCTAAATACACTAAAACAAACTAAAAAACTTTTTCTAAATATTTTTTTCAAAATTTCCCTCCTAAAAAGATAGATGAAGATTTACATCTTCATCCTATCTTTAATTTAAAAATTATTTTATATATCCATTATGTCCTTCATATGCAGTATGCCTACCTGTCATAGTAGGACTCTTTTTGTAAGAACTTTTATTTCCAGTATAGCCCTTACTTGTAGAACCGTTAACTTTAATAGCAGACTGAAGGTAAGATCTAGATGAAGTAGCTGAAGAACTTGCTTCTCCGAAAGTAGTAATTCCATTAGAATATCTTCCAACTTTTGAACTATGATCATCATTTAAGTTGCACTTAGTAAATCCAGCATGGAGAGCATGTGTGTGTGCCTTATCAAAATAATTAGGAGAACTCCACCCGTTTGATCCCTGAGATAATCTTGTACTTGCTATTGCAGTTACTGCACCAAGACTTGAAAGAACAAGTGTTGCAGCAATAATTTTTTTGAAATTCATAAAAACACCGCTTAATAATTTTTAGTACAAATTTAATTGTACTGTTTTTTTATTTAACCTTTTAAAGCTATATATAAAATATAACATAATATCCAAAAAATACAATAATTTACGCCTAACTGGTCGTTTTAGGGGTACAACTGGTCAAGATAAGATATAATATTTTTTTTGGGGGTGATTTTTATGAAGGTTATAAGTGTTGATAAAACTAATATAGATAGAGAACACATATGTTGTTGTATTGCAGATAAGAAAGGTGAAAGTTGTGTAAGTTCTAAGAAAGCTTGGATGATGAATGCTTTTGCTGATGGTTTAACTTTTAAGAAGTTAGATGCTAGGGGAAAAGTATTTATAGAGTATATACCAGCAGAGAATGGATGGTTACCTATTGAGGCAAATAGTTATATGCTTATAAATTGTTTTTGGGTATCTGGACAGTATAAGGGACAAGGTATTTCAAATTTACTTTTAGATGAGTGTATAAAAGATAGCAAGGATAAAGGTAAAAAGGGAATAGTAGTTTTATCTTCTAAGAAGAAGATTCCATATCTTAGCGACCCTAAGTATTTAAAGTATAAGGGATTTAAAGTTGCTGATGTAGCAGAGCCTTATTTTGAATTTTTATATTTACCTTTTGAGGATAGGGCAGAAGTTCCAAAGATAAAAGAGTGTGCAAAGTGTGGTCAAATCGAAGAAAAAGAGATGAAGATATTTTATAGTAATCAATGCCCTCATACTGTGAAGTACGTAGAGTTAATTAAAAGAATAGCTAGAGAGAAAAATTTAAACCTTATGGTAGAAAAGTTTCAGTGTAAAGAAGATGCTCAAAATTCATCGGTGTTAACTACAACTTATAGTTTCTTTTATGATGGAAAATTTGTGACTAATGATATTTTAAGTGAGAAAAAGTTTCTGAAATTTGTTGAGGGAAAGAATTTGATTTAGAAAATGCGAATATATATTTATGAATATGGAATAATATTTGTTTATTTTCTTATTAAATAGATATGATTACAAAAATATTTCAAATAAATATACAAAAGGTGTACAAATAGTTTCGAAATTACGAATGATAGTGTATAATAACTTTTGTGGACAAGCAAAAGAAAAAAACAAACGATAAAATCGGGGGAATAATTTTAATGAAGAAAAAAGCAATACTATCAAGCGTACTAACATTAATAATAGGTCTAGGAATTGGTGGCGGAACTGGCTATGTAGCATATTCACATGAGAAAGATATAGCTGATACTGCAACACAATTAAGCACAAGTCAGGAAAGTATAATGGCATTTGATTGGTTAATGAATAGTGGAGAAGCTGAGGCTTTAGAATATCAAGCATATAATGTGGCAACAGATAAAATACAAGAAATGGCTAAGGAAAAAAGCACTAAACCTAAGGCAGTAGTGTTAGATATAGATGAAACAGTATTGAGCAATGCACCGGGAACAGGCTATGGAATAGCTAGTAATAAAGGATTTAATATAGATGATTGGAATAAGTGGGTTGATGCAGGAATTGCTACTCCAATACCAGGGGCAGTAGAGTTTACAAAGGCAGCAGAAAAAGCTGGAGTTCAAGTATTCTATATCTCAAATAGAGATGAGAGTAAACTTGATGTGACAGTTAAAAACTTAGAGAAGTATGGGTTTGCAGATGCAACAGAGAAGGGGCATGTTATCTTAGATTCTAAAAATTCACATACTAAGAATCCAAGATTTATTGATATAGAGAAAAATTATGATGTAGTAATGTTTGTGGGAGATCAATTAACTGATATGAACCAAACATTCTCAGGGAAGACAACAGAAGAAATTAAAAAACAAGTTGAGGCTAACAAAGCTGAGTTTGGAGATAAATATGTTGTGATACCAAATCCAACATATGGTGGGTATATGAGTGCAATGTTTGGACATGGTTTAACAGATGCTCAAAAGGCTAAAGTAGCACAAGAGGCAGTTAAAATGTATGACCAACAAACAGGGAAAGTAGTTAATAATACTTTTGTAGGAAATTAATTAAGTAGAGATGAAGAGTAGTATCTAAATAGAGATGCTACTCTTTTTTTGTACTTCAAATATAAAAAGTGTTTCTTAATAAGTTACAAAGATAATATATATAGAAAAAAGAGGTGAGATATATGAAAGAAATTAGTGTTAATAATAAGGTGTATGAAATAGTGAAATTACTTGGGAAAGGCAAAGGGGGATATTCTTATCTTGCAGTTAATAGTGGAGACGAATATGTGTTAAAGCAGATTCACCACGAGCCTTGTGAGTATTATGAGTTTGGAGACAAGTTTGGCTCAGAACTTAGAGATTATGGAATACTTTCAAAGCTTTCTATAAAACTACCAAAGCTTATAGATTATGATGTGGAGAAAGAAATTATTATTAAGGAATATATAGATGGTCCAACAGTAGCAGAGCTTGTGGAAAGTAAATCGTTAAATAAATTTTATATAGATGAAATGAAAAAGATAAGTAGTATACTCAAAGGTGAAGAGATTAATATAGATTACTATCCAACTAATTTTATAATTTCAAACAATGAGATTTTCTATATAGATTATGAGTGTAATAAATATATGGATGAATGGAGTTTTGAGAATTGGGGAATTCAGTATTGGAAAAGTAATTAAAATTTAAGGGGGCTTTATATTGAGAATATTGGTTATGGGTGGAACTGAGTTTGTTGGTAGTTCAGTAGCAAAGCATTTGATAGCAAAGGGTCATAAGGTAGATATCTTCACAAGAGGAAACAAGGAACTAAAATATGCAGGTGTGAATGTTCAACATAAGGGTGATAGAAAAAGTGTTGAAGATTTAAAAAGCAGTATTGCTAGTATAAAGTATGAATATGTTTTTGATATATCAGCTTATAAACTTATAGATGTAAAAAGTCTTTTTGAGGTACTAGATACTAGCAATTTAAAAAGATATATAATGTGTAGCTCAGGAGCAGTTTATAAAGCAAGTAATGAAGTGATGAGTGAAGAGTTTGAGGTTGGAGAAAATGAGAATTGGGGAGTTTATGGTTTAGATAAGTTAGAGGCAGAACAATATCTAATGGAACTATATAAAGAAAAAGGCTTACCAGTAGTTATGTTTAGACCAAGTTATATCTATGGTGAAGGAAATAACCTTTATAGAGAAAGTTATATATTTGATAGGCTTACACAAGGTCTTGATATTCCAATTCCAGATAGCGAAACAAAAACTCAATTTATTTATATAGATGATTTAGTAAAAGTATTTGAAAGTGCAATGTATAATGATAAAGTGAATGGTCAAGGGTATAACCTTACACATACACAAGAAGTTTCATGGGAAGAATTGATAAGTGTGGCTAAGGTGGTTACTAATTCAAGTTCTAACATTAAAAAAGTAAATGTAGATACAGCAAAAGTATCAAGAGAGTATTTTCCTTTCAGAGATTGCACTTACCTTTTAAGTGTAAATAAGAGTATAAAAGATGGGCTATATATTCCAAAGGTAGATTTACTTGAAGGATTAAAACTTTCATATGAGTGGTATTTAAAAGAACAACCAAAACTTAATGATGCTAGAATGATTAAAGTTGAGGAAGTTTTAAAGTAAAAGGTAATTTAGGGTTAAACTAGATTTGTAGAATATAGTTTAAAAAGATGATTATGATAGAGCAAGGGTTATTTCAGTAATATATGGTTCTTACTTAAATATGGGTATAGTTAGTGTATTCAAAGATGAGAAAGAATCTAATATACTGGAGTAACCTTTTTTGCTTAAAAGTTTGAGGGTTGAATATTAGAGAGATATTTACTAGAACTGCGTGATATAATATGCTTAGTAAAATAAAGAATTTTAGTTCAAATTAGAATTAAAAATAAAGGGAGAATTATAATGAGAATAAAGAACGATAAATTAAGATTAAGACTAGGTGGCGGACTTGTTATATTTGGGATAGTAATGCTTGTAGTTGCATTTATGAGAATAGCAAGATAATTATTTATTTAGAAGTTAGTATAGTTGTAAGAATTTACATATAGGAAAAATAATACATTTTAAAATATCCATTTTTGAAATAATTGAAGTTAAAATAAGCTTTTTAAATATTTAAACGGTAGAGATTTACGAGTTTAATAAAGGGAGTAAGTTGTCTAGCGAAATACTTTGAAGTATACTTTGAAATACATTAATTGAAATAGATTTTCAGTTTAAAAATGTGTGAAGGAGTGATGGTTGTGGAAAGACAAAATCAAGACTTTAATAAAGAATGGAGATCTTCAGATTTTAGGGAAGATGCTTTAATAAAGTTAAGAGGAAAGTGGAAAGTATCTTTAATAGTTACATTAAGTTTCCTTATTATAATTTATGGAGTAAATGCTATTTTAGATATGTTTTTAGGGAAAATATTTGGACAAATTAATTTTATTATAGTAGCACCTATAACAGCAGGAATAACATATTATTTTGTGAAACTTTCTAGCGAGAAAAGAGTGCATTATCAAGATTTATATTATATGTTTGGAGATATTAAAACTATTTGGAAATCAATAGCTATAACATTTTTAGTTTCAGTAGGGTCATTTTTCTTTACTCTGTTATTGATAGTTCCAGGTATTATTTTTGCTTATACATTTTCAATGGCGATAGCTATATTTACAGATAATAATGATATTGGGATTATTGAGGCTATGAAAGAAAGTGCTAGAATTATGAAAGGTGAGAAGTGGAATCTTTTTAAACTTCAGATAACATTCATAGGTTGGTGGATATTAGTATTTGCAGTAGCAATAGCAGTTGGAGTAACATTTTTCTTTGTTTCAGAATTGCTTGTAGCACCAGCAACTTTAATTGCTATGGTAATTGGGCTGACTTGGTTATTACCATTTTACTTTACAGCTAATTTTAGTTTTTATAATTATATAAAAGATAAAGGTAGAGAAAAATAGAGTATGTAATTAAGAAAAGATTCTATAAAGTAGACCCTATAGACTGGACACTTAAATAAAGAGTGTTCATCTATAGGGTCTATTTTAATCATCTTCTAGCTTTGTAGCCCACTTTTTTATTCTGTCCTTGACATATGGTATAATATTTTGTTTTTCTTATTAAATATTATTTGCTGAATCTGCTTTTTCAATAGAAATTAGATATATTATTGCTATTATTGCAATTAAAACAAAGAGGGCACCAAAGAGAGGTGTTAATCTTAATGATAGGTTAGCAACTACTAGTGCACCAACAAGGGCACCTAAGAAAATTCCAACATTAAATGATGAAATACTCAAAGCTGATGCAAGGTTAGAATAGGAAGGAAACTCTTTGTTTGAAATTTCTATTATATAGTGTTGTAATCCAGGTACATTCATAAATGCGAATACTCCAAGAATTAGTAAGATTGCTAATCCTAATATTTTATTTGGCATGAATACTGCAAATAAAATTAATAGAATACCTTGTATTAAAAACATATTTCTCAAAGATTTTAAAGTGTTTTTATTAGCAAGCTTTCCACCAACGAAATTTCCAATAGCTAAAGAAATTCCATAGAAAAGAATTATTAAACTAATATCAGATAGTTTGAATTTCATTTCATTTTGAATTATTGCACTAACGTAAGTATACATTACAAAAGTTCCACCATATCCAAAAATAGTTGCTATGTATAAAAGTAAGCTTTTTTTATGTTTTAATATTTTAAATTGACTTATGCTTATTGAACTGGCTTTATAATTTTTATCCTTTGGTAATATTATTAAAATTGCTATTAGTGAAATTAGTCCAAGAAGTGTTATTAAAATAAATGAAATTCTCCAATTAAAAGTTTCACCTATGTATGTTCCAAGAGGAACGCCTGTTATTGTTGCTATTGTTAAGCCTGAAAAGACTATAGAAATAGCAGAAGCTTTTCTTTTTTCAGAGACTAAATCTGATGCAATAACACCAGCTACTGAGAAAAATACACCATGAGAGAATGAAGTTAATATTCTTGCTACCATAAATATATAAAAATTCTCAGATATACCTACTACAAGGTTCCCTACAGTAAATACAAGCATTAATAAAAAAAGTAAAGTTTTTCTTTTGAATTTATTTGTTAATATAGTTAAAATAGGGGCGCCTATAGCAACTCCTATAGCATATCCTGACACTGATAAACCTGACATTTCAATACTTATGTGAAATGCCTTTGAGATTTCTGGTAGCAATCCTACTGCTATAAATTCTGTTGTTCCTATGCAAAAAGCACTAATGGCTAAAATAAGTAATGATAAATTAGTTAGTTTTTTTGTTTCCATTGATAATTTTCTCCTTTGTAAATCTGCTATGGTATAATAATAAAACAAAGATTATATATTTTTAAGTACGCACTTTAAAGTCAGTTAATTACTTTAAAGTAGTATTTGAATAGTTTGAACGGTTTGGACAAATTAATAAATTTAAATAAGGAGATATTTAAATGAAGTATAATGATAAAGAATTTGTTTGCTTACTTGATGTTGGGTTTGATGTTATCCGTGGTAAATGGAAAAGTATAATAATATGCCATTTAAATGATGGACCAAAAAGATTTTTAGAGCTTCAACGAATAACAAAAGGTGTTAGTCAGAAGATACTTACTGAAAATTTAAAAGCACTTGAAAGTGAATCTATTATAGAAAAAAAGATTTATCCAGAAATACCACCTAAAGTAGAATACTACCTTACTCCTAAAGGGTTTGAGTTATCTAGTATTATTAAGGATTTAGAAAAATGGTCTATGAAATATTATAAGGATAAGGTAAATATATAGAGGTAATACGGACATACCCGATTTGTAAAAAGAAAATTTTTAGTGGGAAGGTAAGAGTTTTATATTAATAGGAACAACTCTTTTAGAGAAAAGATACTGTGGAAATGTTAATATCTTTAATAATGAAGAGAAGAAAAAGGTATTTAAAATTCCAAAAAGTAAAAATGATTTACAGATAACAGAGAAGTTATTTGATGGACAAAGATACAAAATTTAATTATTTAAAGGAAGGTATAGAAAATTCTATATCTTTTTTGCTTTTTTTGAAATAATTATATTAATACATACGAACTTATATATGAAAGTACTTTCAAGGGATTTGGTTAAGGGGTGAATTTGATGGACAGTAATAGATTTATAAAATCTTTAAAGAATAAAGAGAAGAAAGCATTAGATTATTTGGTTGAGAACTATTCAGATTTAATATTTAAGGTTTCTTATGGGATTTTAAAGGATAGACAGCTTAGTGAGGAAAATGTTAATGATGTGATTTTAAAGATTTGGAATAATGCTAGTAAGTTTGATAGAGAGGCAGATAGATTTGCAATTTGGGTTATGGTAGTTACAAAATATACAGCGATTGATTGCCTTAGAAGAGAGAGCAGACATAGCTATAAAGATGATATAGATGAAATTCAAATAGCAAGTGAGGAGTCAATAGAGGATAAACTTGTATCAATAGAGAGTATTAGTGAAGTTAAGGAAGAAATAGAGAATATGAGTAGTGTTGATAAAGAGATATTTATGAGAAAGTTCTTTATGGAACATACAAGCAAAGAGATTGGTGAAAGTCTTGGTCTTACAGAAAAACTTGTGAATCTTAAGATTTTTAGAGGGCGTAAAAAATTGAAAGAAAAATTTTCGTTTAAGGGGATGTTTTAGTATGGATATGAAGAAGTTGAATGAAGAGATAGATAAGTTTGATTTAGATAATATAGATATAGCAGATATAGAAATGATAGAACTTGAACTTAAAAGAATAAAGAATAATGCGAAGAAAAAATGTAGAGTTTCAAAATCAAAGAAAGCTAGCGTAGCTGCTGCTATTGCAGGAACAATAATAATTGGTGGAACTTTAACTCCTGTAATTGCAGAAAATGTACCTTTTGTAAGAGATATTTTCTATGAGCTTGGACTTTTTGATAAAGAGATTGATGAATATATAGAAACTGTGGGAGAAAGTATAACTACTGAAAAAGGAATAACAACTTTAGATAATTTAGTAGTTACAGATAATAGAGTTTTAATTGGTATGACATATAAGAGCAATGAAGTAATTCCAGAGGATTTTGATTTAGAAAGGTTTAATGTAACATTACCTGATACAAATGGAATCTTTGGAGTTGATGTAGAAACTAAAAGCGAAAAAATAGATGACTATACAGTAATTATTATGAGTGATTCAAAGTTAATTGGAGGAGGACTTCTAAAAAACAATAAGATGTTTGTAGAACTTGAACTTTGGGGTGATATTCTAAAAGAGAGAGAACCTAATATAGTTTATGATGGTGGAGCACCTGTTAGTCTTGGAAAGTTTGAAGTGAGAGGAGAACTTAAAGATGCTATGGATGAAAGAGAAGTTATAAAAGTAGATATAGATAAAGGCGATAAGGGGAGTAAGTCATATGAAAATATAAGATCTTTAGAGAGTAATATTCTTGGGACTATTATTTATAGTGAAAGTAAAAAGAATTTTGATGATGATATGCCAAGTGGTGAGTTTGGAATAAGTTTAGTGGTTGATGGTAAGGAACATAGTATAACAGGTCGGTTAGCAAGTCAGCCAGCAGGTAGAAAAAGACAAGACCAATATGTTTTTGAGACTGTGAAAGTTGCTGATATTAGAAAGGCTAAGACAATAGAGATTGTGGTTGATGAAGAGGTTCATAAAATTAAATAATTAATTGCACAGAGTGAATTTTGAAGGTTAGTTTATTATTAATGATAAGCTAACCCTTCTTTTTAATTTAAGGCAAATTAAACCAAATATTCTATGGCTTGTTTCTTTAAAGTTGTTTTTGAAATATATAATTAATGATACAAGGAGATGATTATAATGAATTCAAAAGGAATAATAGGAACAATAGTTGTTGTTGGTATAGTTGTAATTGGAGCAGTTTATTTTATGACTGCAAAGCCAGCGAATGCAAGTACAGCAAGTAATGCTATAAATTCAAGTGCAGCGACTACTTCACCTCAAAATACAAATGCAGATTTAAATAATAATACGAATGCACAAACTCAGAGTAATTCTAGCAAAATAAATTCAAATCAGAATAACAACATAAATACATCAAACAATAATGCTAGCAATAATCAAGTTAATAATACACCAGTTAAACCTGCATCAGCTAAGGTAGCAACACCAGCTATAAATAATGGAACAGGTAATTTTGCAGATATAATGACAGGTGCAAATTATATGACAGGTTCAATAGATGGCACACAAATTATAATTCCACTTCAAGAGGGACACGTTGTTAATAATCTTCTGGTTTTACCAGAATATTATGTAAATAGACTTGGAGAAACTTTCACAGCGAAGATAGCATCTCTTGGAAATAATAATTTTAAACTCTATGAGTATTATGGTAATAAAAACACAGCTATATTTGATTTGAAATATCATGCGAATGAAGGAGAATCAACACTTGGAGGAACATTTACTCATACAGGGTCTAATGCAGTAACAGGAATAACATTTAATATTGTAAACCCTAATTCAGGTGGAGCATTAATGGCAATGCCATTCTACCATACAGTAATTAATGGAACAGCTACGACAATAACTAATAAAATAGGAACTGGTAACTATTATGAGAAATATGCAGGAGACAATAATTTATTTACTCTAAATTATAATTATAATATTACAGGAAAAAATTATCAGATTGGGTTAGTTGAGTCTTATAATGGAAAAACAACTGGAGAATATTTATTAAATCCAATAGGTACTACTGGAAATTCTAAAGGTATATTTATAACACATCCAGGAACAAGCAAAAGTCAGACTTTTAATGTAACATTAACAGGAAATCTTAGTCCGCAATAGAATAAAAAAACACTCATGACATAAAATTTACTGTTGATGGATAAAAAGAGTGCTTTAAATGATATATTTAACTTTTTTGAAAAACAATAAAAAAGTTTTTCTAAAAATATCCATAAAAGTATTTTTCAGATAAGTGGAATTTGTTAACTAAATTACCGTTAAAAGGACACAATTAGTTACTTAAAGGACTTAAAATATACATTTGGCTACAAATAAGAATTTTTATGGAAAAAGACTGGAAGGTTAAAATGGAAAAGAATTTACATTTAAGGCTAATTGATAAAAAAAACACTTAAAATTTAATGAAAAAACTAGTAAAAACTAATAAAATTATGATATTAATAAATTTTTCTTTATAAAAGTACCAGTATGTTAAAGAAAATATATCCGAGTTAAAATTTATAATTCAAAAAGTCTGTTAGGTAATTATATGATAAATTTCCATACTTTGAATATCAAATAAATTGTGAATATAATGGGACCTATAATAAATTTATTTTTTTAGCGCTTAAATTAGTAGAATTAAAATTTAATATAGGGGTGTTTTATAATGATGATAAATAATCAACCAGCAATAATACAAAATACAAATCAAAATAGTGAATTAAAAGAAATATCTAATCAAGGGATAGTGAAAAATGTAAAGGTAAATGTAGTTGACCAACTAGGTCAATTACAAACAACATATAATATTTCAGGTGAAAATTCACAGGAAGTAGGAAGTAAATTAAAAAATGAAGATCAAGTTATTCAGGTTTTAAATAAAGGGATTGCGACAAGCATTAAAAATTTACAGGATAGCACTTTTGCTAATTTAGGTAGTGTTATTACAGTAATGGTCCAATCAGGAATGTCTATAAATAGTTCATATACTATAAATGGACAAGTTTATCCTATGATGGCTAATCAAAATGATGAGGTGACTTTAAATAGTGCTAAAATATATGTGCCTTCTAATATCTTAAAAAATAATAAACTTACATCTGTTGAGATAGATGGGGTCAATTTTAGTGCAAAGATAGAAGGTAATTATGTTATAGTAAATGCTCCAATACAAGCTATTTCAGGAGATAGTCACAAAGTTGTTGTGAATTTTTCAAATAATAATAAGATAAAAAGTGGAAGTTTAAGTACTACTACTGCTGATGTTAATGTTATTGTTATGAATCAATTTGGTCAAGAAATATTATCACAAGATGTTTCAAATGCTAATGGATATTCACTAGCAAGTTTTGTTGCAAATGCAAAATCAGAAATTACAAATATGACATACAATGGTAATTCAGTAACTTTAATGGATTTATTAGATCAAAAATATGTTCCAAATACTAGTAATTTATTTGTTATAACAGAATTTTCACAAGCTCCAATTGAAGTTACAGCAACATTAAATGGTCATGGACAACTTTCACTTCCAAATCAAAATGATTCAGTAAGTATTGAAGGTGCAAAACTTGAGGTTCCAAGTGGTTTAGCTAGAAACTTTAAAGCTGATTCAGTAAATATTAATGGAATTGAATATAAGGGACATATGGAAGGAAATTCATATGTAGTAAATGAATTTATACCTAATGCTGTTCAGTATATGGTGAAACTAAACTTAGTAAGAAAATAAGTAGCAATATTCAACTAAAATAAGCAAGTATTCCCCTTCCACTAAGCCTTTAGGCGTAGGTAGGGGAGGAATTGTACGTAGCTTTAGCTAAACGATAACTCTTCGAATCCTTGCTCAACCCTGCTTTTGGTTAATGTTTCTTGTATAATTTAGTTAGATTTAGTATATAATAAACTATATAGGTATTAAGTCAGGAGAAAACCGTTATAAAAGGCACTCGCTG
>JBOFIK010000043.1:0-13021 GCA_051650125.1 Sarcina sp.
TATGTTTACAATAGTTTCAACAGCTTTTTCCATTGATTCTATTGCAACAAACTCATGTCTACCGTGGAAGTTTTCTCCACCAGCAAATATATTAGGGCAAGGTAATCCCATAAATGATAATCTTGCACCATCTGTTCCAGCTCTCACATATGGAACTATATCAGCTATTTTTATAGGTTTTTGATAACATCAATTGCGTATTACTTTTATTTTTGCCTCACACTAATTCTACATTCTCTTTATAAACCCATGATTCTATTTGCTCTAGTAGAACCTTATTACCATTAACTTCACTTATACTATAAGTATTTTCTTTTACCCACAAAGGTATGCTTTGACCTGTGGCATAAAATTCAGTGGTATTTAAGATTTTGACTTCATCACCTACAACAAAATTTTGTAATTTCTCTATATTATATATATATACCCAAGATTGTATTTCTTTTAAAAGAACTTTTTCATTATCAACTTCTTCTATTGTATATATGCCTTCTTTAACCCATTCTGGTATATTTTGATTTGTGACATACGTAATTGCATTTTCTTTTATTTTTACTAATTCACCAATATAATAATTATAATTTATTTGTTCGCAATAAATTTTAGAATCAAACATATCCATATCTGTTGTTCCTAAAAAGTTTCCTGAATCAGAATATTGCCATCCTAAAATATCCTTTCCAAATAAATTACTTGATGTAGGTTTTGCAACACCATATTCAGCTTGCCATAAACCCAAATGCACAACCGACTTATCTAACACACTGTTAGCAAAATTCAAATCTGTATATATTGTAGAATCTATTTGACTCAATTCTTTTATTTTTTCTGCAAAATCATTTATACATTGATTTACCTCTATATTGTTAACTTCATCTGTAACCTCTATATCAATAACTATTTTACACTCACACTCTAAATTTTTTATTTGCTCATACATGAACTCAGCCTGAGCAACACCACTAATTGAAGGATGTAAAAAATGATAAAATCCTATATCTAATCCTAATGATTTAGCTGTTTTATAAAACTCTTTAAAACATGGATCTATATAATTTACACCTTCACTAATTTTTATATATACAATTTGTACTCCTTTATTTTTTGCTTCCAATAAACTTATTCCATATTGCCAATTTGATATGTCTATCCCTTTAATATTCATACTATTCATAAAAAAACTTCCTTCCAGCGTATATTAAAATCATTCATTATTTACTAAACTATCAATGCCCTTAGTATTTGGATTATTTAAAACACCAAGTATTACACCAATCGCACAAACTGCTTTAACTATTGTCATTATCTTATTAGAATTAACATCAATCCCCTCAGTTGACAATATAATTACTAACAATGAAACTATACTTATTATAGTTCCTGTATTTTTAAACTTTTTTATAACTCTCACTCATTTCACTTCCTTTATTTTATTACAAAGTGATTTTGTAACATATAAACAAAAAAACCTAATAGAAATGTTACTGAAATAGTACATAATGACTTTACTGTGCTAGCTAAATTATCGACACTTTTACATAGGTTTTTTATTTCTGTTTTTATTTCAATAATTTGAGTAGTTTGGCTACTAACCCTTTCTTCTAAAGCCTTTATATCAGTTTCACAATTATTTAACCTTTTATTATGTTCCTCAATTATTAAAGAATTTTTTTCGTAATTATCTATCATTTTTTAGCCTGTTAGCAATTTTATCTTTTAAAACTAATTTTTCATCTAAAACTTTAAAAAAATCAAAATTATCTCTTATAATTAAATCATCTTCTATATTCATACAATTATATATTTGCTCATAATCAATATAATCCTCGCAATAACAATCTTTTATTTCTTTATATTGATCACCTATTAAAATATTTTTTATTTTCCCTGTTTTTTTACTATATACTACTAGCATCTTATACAACTCCTTTATTTACTACGCAATAGCAACCCACATAATATTCATACACCCTCTTTTATTGGGCGAATTTTCTGTTTCAGGATTTCTAACCATTAAATCTGCTTTTAAAACAACCCATCCTTCATCTATATTTTCATCTACTTTATATACATTATTTGTATAAAGCAAATCTTGAGCCGATTCCATAAATAAATTTCCTGCCCACCAAGAAATATAGTATTTTTTACCTATAAATTGGCTTGGCAATTGTAATTTAACAGATTCTCCACTTTGAACTTTAGCGAAACTTCCATTACTACATAAACAATTATATTCATAATCCTTACCATCTCTATCCCAAAATAATCCCTGTGCGTTTAATTCACATTTTGTATTATTTCCAAATTTCATTATTAGTCCATCTTTAGTTATTGTTAATGGTGTGTCTTTTCCTATTGTAAAATCAAAAGATGATACTTTTTCTTTAAAAATACTTTCAGCTCCAGAGCTACTTATTTTATCTTCAATTTCTTTACTTGTTTGAATCTTATAGGATTCAAAACCCGAATTTGAAACTTTTGTTATAAGCTCATCTCCCAAAGCTACAATTTCCATGTTACTAACTGTAAGTTGCTCTGACATTGATGTTATATCATTATTTATATCACTACTTTGCTCACTTAAATCAAATGTGCTTAAGTAAGGATGGTATAAATCCATATTTATGCTTACAATTTCATGTGTATCATAATAATTTAAATTATTATTTTTAACCTTAATAGGTCTATATAACTTTAATGCATCAATATTATTATTTATATAGCTCAAGTCTAATGCAGTTAATTGTATCTGCTGCTTATCAAAGTTAATTTTATTCAAAATACCTTTAGCATTTTGAATTAATTCTGCTGGAATAGTTACTTCATTCCATTGCATTACAGTTTCAATAACTCCATACTTTTTTACTAAATTAACATCCTCAATATAATTACAACCATTATTAACAGTATCAATTGTTAAGCCATTTTTGCCCATCGGTATTATTCTTGAAAACACATTTTTAACTGTATCACCAATAGAAATTGTTTTCATATTTTCGCTAACATTTATGTCTACAACATCAATTACGGGACTATTTTTTAAAAAATCTAAATAATAATTTCCATCTGATTCTCTAATTACTAAATAACCCTGATATTTATCACAAATATTAGTTTGTATTGAATTCAAACATGTTTCATAATTTGTTTTAATATATACAGACTCTTCAACTTCAATATTCCCACAAAAAATTCTTTTACTAGCTTCAATCTCTGAATTATATTTTTCTAAAACTTTTGTAATAAACATTTTAGTTGTAAAATTTCCAACAGCATTTTTTGCAGCCTTTGTTGGTATTTCTAAAGGATAAAACTCCCACTTGTCAACATGTACATCATTTAAATAATTTAAAATGCCCTCACATTGAATCAAATTCGTAAATTCACCCGAATCACTCATCGCTCTACTACTCACTATTACTCTTCCAGTAAAAATAACATCATTATTCCTTAAATCAACAACATTTACTTGATCAACAAATCTTTTTAACTGATTAAAATACTTACTAGTTGGAATTAATTCAAATGTTAATATACTAGCTTGATTTTTAGAAAATTGAACACTCTTACTTATGCACTCTATACTTTTTCCACTTGATTTTTCTCTTATATCAAACATTATATCCTCCATCCTATTAGAAATTAGGAGTGCATTAGCACTCCTCTTTATAATTACCTAAAACATTCTTTTAAATAAACTAGTATCTGATTCTTTAGTTTCTCCCACAGAGTCATGTACTAACTTATTTTTATCACTTACTTCGGACTTAACCACTTTACTAACTTCATAAGCCTGTCCTGTTATTTCTGTAAACTGACTAGCAGTTAAAAGATTTTCTTTCACAGCCTCTTCTAATTGTTCTATTGTTGCAAATCCCCATCCATAAAATTCTTTCCATGTATTAAAATCCATAATTATCATCCTCTCTTTATTTATTTAATTGCATTTCTATTATTATTTTACCAAGCAATTTAACTTGATCTTTTAGTTGGCTATTCTCTAACATTAATTGACTTATATTTTGACCTATATTTTTAGTTTCTTTTTGAGTATTAGTTTGAGTTAACATCATTTGTGTTGTCATATGTCCTAGTGACATTAATTGTGAATTAGTATTTCCTTTAATCTCACCCAAACTAGGAATCCAAGCTTTTCGCTTTGCGCCCTCAACGACTGTATACCAATAAAGAGTACAATTTACATCGTGGCCCAAACCATCAAAACTTCTAGAATAAAAACCAAATTTAAAAATACCATCAGTAGATGGGATAAAAGTTGCACTTAAAATATTACTACCGTTTTGTGGTGTAAAAAATAAACTGATAGTTTGTTCCCAGTTAGGATTATATAAAAGTGCAAGAGCTCCACTATTACTTGTATTTTTTTCTGAACTTGCTTTAGCTGTAAACGTATAAATTTGATTAGCTTTTAATACTATTTCACTTTCTTGCCAAAAATCTCCATTTTCAATTGTATTTGCTCCATACTCTCCAAAATTGCTTTTAGGAAATAAATTTAATCCACCTTCTAGACCCAAAATACAAGATGTATAATTTTTAGCTTGAACATCACCTTCTGTTAATGAATACCAACATATAGTTGCTTTATCTTTGCTAGGATTATTATTATTTACAACTATATAAGAAGACACCTGTAAAGTAGTATCTTCACTCGCAGTAAAAGTTATTGAATTTATTATTGGATTAACTGAATTAATATTAAAAGAATAGGAATTAGTACCCCATTTATTATCATAAATAGCAACCTTCATTCCCCCATTTTTATCAACTATGGATTGATTTATATATCCTTTAGCAGATAAAGTATAAACCTTCCCTTTTTCAACTTCATACGCTGTTATTCTAGTTGCAAAAGGACTTGAAGATGATTGTAAACCACCAGTAGAATAATCACCTGTAAAATTAGAATCAACTAATAAATTAGCTCTATATGCATTATCGTTTATCTCATCAAACTTTTTTATACTCTCAGTTGTTGTATTTATAATAGCATTCCCAAGAACATTCACCTTTTCTGCTAAATTCCCTGCATTATCTATAATATCTTTTGATTTTTCTACAACTTCTTTCATTGCAACTATATCATTATTTGATATTTTAAGTTGATTACTTATATTGCCTTCAAATTCTTGCTGGTTATTTGAAAGTGTTTCTACTTCATTATTTATTGAATTTAAGCCAGTATATAAAGCTCCTCTAACTTCGGATCCATATATGGCTGTATTAATTTGATTAAGTTCTTCTTTTATATTAGTCATTTATACCACTTCCTTTTTAAAACTTATATTTAGCTCTCCATTATTACCACTTAAAACCATAATTTTATTAATTCCATAATTGAAAATTAAGTCATAAAAACTATTATCTCCAACCTTTAAATTATAAATATCTCCATTCACATTTAAACTACACGCTATATTACTATTTAATATAGGTCTTACTGAATCTACATCACAGTATATTTCCAAATTATCACCAGTATTAAACATACATTGATTCACTTCTGCAACCCCTGACTCAAAATTAAATGTATCCCAAATATAATCACCAAATTCTCCTTGATTTATAAATGGATCACATAAAAATGTAGCTGTAAAAGTTCCACCAATATTTGATTTGCTAAGTTTAGAACATTCTATGCACTTCCCTGTAAGTATTCCTGGTACACTGCTTATCTCTAAACTCCCCTTAGCTCCTGACATTAGCCAAGCTGTGGCTGACAAATAAACATTATACTGATTAGATGCATTGATATTTTTATAAGAAAACTTCACAATAACAGTTCTATCTTCAAAGGTTTGAATTCCTCCATTAGAAATATTCGAAAAATCATAACTTCCATTCATAAACGGAACCGTTTGTATTATCACTTCAGGTTTAGGGCATCCAATATCAATAGAATTGACTATAAGTCCTTTATCAAGAGAATTTATATTATTAAAAACTATATAATTTTTCCACATTATAAAATCCCCCTTCTTCTATTATTCATTGCAAACTGATTCCCATTTAAAGTATTTATAGGTTTGCAAGTTGCTCTAGCAATTTCTTTACTATCTAAAATAACATTTGTTTGAATGTATCTCTCATTCATTTTAGATACTGCTGACTCTACACCTCTAACAACCTTCTCTGCTATCCCATCCATATTAATTCCAGCATTAAAGTTACTTTCTACAACTCCAAGTGAACCAATATCGCCTCTAATATTATTCAGTGATTGACTATTCATAGTTCCAAATTCCATAAAACTTTTAGGCTTTTCTATTCCAACTCTAGCTAATACCGGTGGTATAAAATGAGGGGCATATGAATGCATATGACTAATTTTATGTTCACCTTTTATTCCTAGCTTTTTATTAGGTAAAGCAAAAAACATACTTTTAAAACTATCATATATATGAGTAGCTTCTCTTCCTACACTTGAAAATGAATTACTAACCCAATTTATAAATGAAGATATAGTATTTGTTATTTCACTAATTGTTCTTGAAATTCCTGAAGATATTGAGCTCATTTTATTTGTAAATATTGATCCTACTTCATTCCATGTAGCAGACCAAGTTTCTCCAAATCCTTCTATAAAACTCATCGCACCTAAAAATATAGATTTTATGTCTCTTCCTGCCTCATTTACCATATTTCTAAACCAAGCTACATGTTGATAACATTCATAAAGAGCTGTTCCAACTAGAACTATGACTGTTATAATAGTCATAAAGGGATCAAGTTTCATTACTACCCATAAATCTTTAAAACCTTCTTTTAAAGTTTTTAAATTAGTATATACTGCATTAAATGCAACAATTGCTATACCAACTCCAGCAACAATCTTTGCAACTTGAGGATTTACTCCTTGTGCAAATTCTGCAAATTTATTAATAAGCTTTGTTATAAATTTTACAACTGGAACTAAAGCTACTCCTATCGCCATCATTGCATTTTTCACTGAAGCTTGAGTTTTTTTCATTGACACTTGTGCCGTGTTAGCTGCTTTACTCCAGCTTTTTCCCGTAGCATTTGAAGCTTTGGACATTTTATTTAAACTTTTAGTAAAAGATTCGCTTCCTTCTTTAAGAATTGCCCAAGCTGCATTACCAGCCTTTGCACTTTTAAATAAAGCTTTGAAATTTTTTTCATTACCACCTGTTTGTTTATATAAATTATTTAAAGATTTATATAAACTAGTTCCACTTTCATTTAAACTTTTAAAAGACCTGTTACTGGTCTTTTCTAAAGTTTTATTAACTTTAGAAGTACTTTTTCCAAGTTCGCTCATAAATATTTTTAAATTTTTGACACTGCTTGACGAACTTTCTCCTGATTTATGCAAGGCAATCAAAGATGCTCCAACAGTCGCAAGGTTAATCCCTGCACTTTTAGCTTTTCCTTCTAATCCTTCCATTGCTTTCGCTGTATTATCAAAAGTCATTTTAGTACCCTTTTGAGTTACAATTAAATCATTACTAGCCTTTGTTATATCTTTAGCTTTAATTCCATATCCTTTCATTACGTTTAATAAAAATTTCATACTGTCCGAAACAGAATTATAACTAATACTCGCTAATTTACTTGCAGTCGCAACAATTTTGATTGATTCTGATGTGCTAACACCTGATGCTATAACCTTATACACATCATTTGCTATCGTAGATGCAGCTACTCCTGTACTATTTGATAATGCCAATATTTCCTTCTGTAATTTAGTTATTGGCACCTTTGTAACATTAGCTATTGTTCCAATCTTCCCCATAGCAGTATTAAAAGTTTCGGCTGCGCTAAATGCACTTTTTCCAAAAGTTATAAGTTCTCCCGACATAGCATTCATTGCACTTGCTGCTTTTTCTTTCAAATCGCTCATTGCTTGCTTTACTTCGTCTGTTGCACCTGTTTGCTCACGGGCATCTGTTTCCATAGTCTCAGTTGTAGAATTTTCACTTTCGGCAATTTCTGCATTATCACTTTCAATATCTTCATTTAAACTTCCCATATACTCCTCCTTATTTTTTATTTATATAAGATATTCTAAAACCTTACATAAGTTAATATTAATGTTTTAAAAAGAACCTTTGTAGAAACTAAACTGTACTCTTCACAGTTTAAATACGAAAAAAATAAGAAACTAAATCTACTCTAGCTTCTTATCTATTAATTTTATTTTTGCCAAATTATTTTATCACCCTTTATTTCACCTAAAACCGCCGTAGGCATAGCACCATTTTTTTTATAATATATTCCTTTTAATAAAGAATCTGAACATGATGTAAATGATATACTTTCATTCCCATCTTCTAAGATGCAATAATATATTTCTTTTCCCTGTAATGGTATAACCTTTTTATTATAAAAGTTAATTATCTGTTGATCACTTGTATCCTTTGCATCATATGTAGTTATCGCGTATTTATAATTTCCACCTTGACTAATTTGAGTTTTAATTTGAATATTGGGATTAATTCCTCCAAATTCTTTTTGTTGTGCCTTTGCTCCCATATGTGCAAACATAAGAAAAAAAATAATTATTCCTATTACTATTCCTGCTATTATTTTTATCATTTTGCTCTTTTTCCTTTTTTGAATATCCATCTATATACTACTCCTATTTTTTCATTTTATACCGACTGTTTATTTTATCATTTATTAACAAAAATTTCATAGTTCTAAAAAATCATTTTAATTATAAACTAAGAGATTTATTTAATTTTGCCAAATTATCTCATTTCCTTCTATTTTACCCTGAATAGGAGTAACACCAGTTTTATTAAAGTTGCCTTTTACCAGTTTATTTGAACACCCTCTAAACATAATACTTTGATTTCCATCTTCTAAAACACAATCAATTACAAAACCACTTTGACCAGGAGCATTAATTTTTTTAACTTTTTCAATATAAAAATTGATTATTTGTTGATCACTTGTGTCCTTTGCATTATATGTAGTTATCGCGTATTTATAATTTCCACTTTGACTAATTTGTGTTTTAATTTGAATATTAGGATTAATCCCCCCAAATCCTTTTTGTAAATTGCTTTCTGGTTTAATTTGAACATTTTTATTAATCACTCCAGATTCTTTTTTTTGTTGTAATTTAGCTCCCATGTGTGCAAATATAACAAAAAGAATAACTATTCCTACTGCTATTCCTGATATTATCTTTAATGTTTTTCTTTTTTTCTTTTTTTGTATATCCATCTATATATTCCTCCTATTTTTTTGTTTATAACAATTATCTATTCTATCAGTTATTAACATTTTTTTCATATTTCAAAGGAATCATTTTAATATAAAATAAGCGGTTTATTTGGTTTTTTAACATTTATTCATTTTAGTATGCAAATAATAACTTATTTATATTTTTCAAATTATTACTTTCATATATTTTTGCTTTTTGAATTCCAAGATTTGAAATTATTCATTCGATTAAATAATTTTAAATCTTATTTTTTCTTATTTCTTTTATACTTTAAAATCCACAAAAAGGAACTTAGAGCTAATTTTACTCTAAGTTCCTTTTTGTACATCATCAAATAGTTAATTATCCTTCTATTTCAAGATTTCTACTTACCCACTCAATAAATTCTAAAAACATTATAAAATCTAAAGTATTAATACACTCATTAAAATTCATACCACCTTTTTTTATTCCCAAATCAATTAAAAAAAATATAAAATCTGTAGGTTCTTGTGGCTTTTCATTTAAAATATTGTACTCTTCACTTTGATCTATCTCGTCAAATATGGATGTCGAATTTTCTTCAACATCCCCGTTTAGTTTTTTAGTATTTTAGATATTTTATTCTCTGTTTTTTCTGTAATGTAATTAAGTATTCCTATTGTTATCATATCAATATCAGTAGATTCACACCCATCTAATAGCTCATCAACAGTAAATCTATTTTCAAAACAATCAACTATAAATTTGCATCTATCAATATAAAAATCTGCTTGTTTCCCTGAAAGCGCATTCTCATCAGCCATTAAATCCGAAAGCCTAGCATGCTCTAACATTAATCTACCTGTTATTTTTCCTATCTCAAAATCTCTATCTTCATTATTTATTCTTACTCTTATATTCATTTTAATCATTCTCCCAACAAATTAGTTTTAAAATACTAGCTAGACATTTCTAGCTAGTATTAAATTATATTTATATTATTTAGTGCTTGAGCTACCTTGATTCGGTGCTTGTACTTCTGAGAACCAATCTGCAAGTATTTCCGTAGCCGCTTGTCCTACTGGCATATATTCTTCATCAAGAACAACACCATAATTTCCATCAACTGAACGCCCCATAATAGTTCCTTGTAATTGTGATTCTTGAACTTTTGTTTTTTTCCCATTAGTTTCAAAGCTTTCATTCATTGGTGAGAATGTTACACTATAATACCATCTTAACTGTTGTTTACAGCCATTTGATCTTGTCCCTCTCCAACCTACTGCAACAGTATTTGATTTATCTCCTGTATTTAATGCTAATAAACCTGTGTTTGGATCATATTTGTTACCAAATAATAATGCTTTTGCATTTGGTGATAAATCATTTACATCTAACTTTAATTCGCCTTCTTGGAATGTATCCTCAACATATTCTGCTGTATTTTCTGAATCAACTTCTGCTGAATTTGTTTTTATTGTTGTTTGTGCTTGTATAGCTCTTGCTAATAAAAATGGTGTTTCAGTCTTATATCCAGCACTATCATCCTGTGTTACCTTTGCTATGTGAATATCTTTTAACCCCGTAAATCTACCTCTAATTACTTTGTTTGTCATTTCTATATTACTTGTCATAAAAAATTCCTCCTGAATTAATTTATTTTATACTAACTCTTCATACTCAAAATCTGTAGCTACATGTATTACACCTGTCTGCTTACTTGCTAAATCCTTACTTTCTAAAAACTTAAACCCGTTTTCTTGTAGAATTTCCACTAATTTATTAACATATATTAAAACATTGTCATCTAACCCTAGTACATTGAATCTATATATATTAGTAAAATACTGATATTCATCATCATCAAAAAAAGATGGTTCTTTTTTAAGTTCATAAAAATATATCTTTGATTCTTTTATCTGTACATTAAAATCACCAAAAACAACTGGTATATTTAAGGGTTTCAAGATGCTTATAATTTCTTCAATCGACATATCAACTCCTCCTTTCATTTAAATTTAACAAGTTATTCTTGCTACAATTATTATTTTATATTTTCCACTTGTACTTAAGTGGAAATATCTAAGTACTTTTAACGTATTTAAAATGAAAAAGGGTTATATCAAAATCCTAGCATCGATAATATACGATTTGAAAATATATTATTCAAATATTACTTATTATAAGTAACTTAACTTTTGATGTAGCCCTTTTACTGCTTATTTAATTAAAGCTCTGCCTTTCCATATTAGAAATACCTTCTATATAACTAATATTTGACTGTATCTTTTTACTTATAGCTCTTTCTGTTAAATGATATTGTATGGATAAATTATTGCAACTAACACCAAAAAAATACCTTCTTTTTAGAATATCTCTGTCAATTTCATTTTTTGCAAGTTCTATAAGCACTTCTCCAAGCTCTACTTGATGTATTAAATATTTTATTTCAGCTTTTACTTCATAAATAAATTGCTTATCTCTAAATTGTTCTTCTATAAATCTTTTTTTGCTGAATATATCTTTTTCCTGTTCATCCAAAGTTTCATAAAACTCTAATTCCTTTTCCAAAACTTTTACTCTCTCTTTGTTTCTTTTATAATCTTCCAATATTTTTTTTACTATCATCTGCTTCACCTCTTTATTTATTAAATCTAATATTCACCTTTTATTTCTATTAAATCCATCAAATTGATAATACTTCAACATATTAACATTTTGTGTCTATTAAATCAACTTTTATTGAATTAAAACCACTAAAAAGTCGTTTAAAACAACTTTTTTCTCTAATATAAATTTTAACCTTCCCTTGCCAATATTGACCATTTTAATATTAAAATTTATAATTTAGATATAGTATAATAATTGCTATATTACTTGAGGTGATTAAATGAATACAAGACTCAGATATTTGAGAAAATCTTTAAATCTAACCCAAAAAGAATTTGCAAACTCTCTTTTACTTTCTCGTACAACTGTTGCGAGTTTTGAAAGTGGTGCAAAAATACCTAGTGACAAAACTATTGACCATATTTGCGCTAAATATAATTTAAATAAAAACTGGTTACTAACAAATTCTGGAGATATGTATGATTCTACTATTAACAATTTAGACTTCTTTAATGATATTATTGAATCTCTTGATGAAGACGATACAGACTCTCTATTATTCATAAAAAGTTATATTAAGCTACCATCAAAAGATAAAAATTTGATTAATGATTTACTAACTAGATTATCAAAATAAGAAGGGTCTAGTAAATTTTAATATTATAAAAAATACTAGACTTACTCTAAATACAAGGTATGAAAATTTCATCCCTTGTATTTAGAGCAAAAAAAAATCATTCAAAAATATTTCACTATTTCTGAATGATTTTAATACCTTACATAAATAATATTAATTGAAAATTAGTTTTTTTTTCTTTATCAAACATTTTTTTTGTAATTGTATATATTAATCTCAATCTCTTTTCATCCTCTATATTTTTAACCATTTTTATTATTTTTTTCTTTAGTTTCATAATTATTACTCCTTTCAATATATCCTTTTTAAGTCAAATTCGCATAGGTAGCCCTTAAAAATACTTAGCCCTTCTTTCTTTTAGTACACTTATATTTCTATTAATTAATTTTTTCCCATTAAATCTATTATTTTATATCATAACTAATAGTAAAAGGCACACTATTTCATCATAAAATAGTGTGCCTTTTATTATTAGTTATTTCCGTATATCTTAACTATGTTTACAATAGTTTCAACAGCTTTTTCCATTGATTCTATTGCAACAAACTCATGTCTACCGTGGAAGTTTTCTCCACCAGCAAATATATTAGGGCAAGGTA
>JBOFIK010000044.1:0-126926 GCA_051650125.1 Sarcina sp.
TTATTATTATTGAGTATATAATAATAAAAAGAAAGCACAGAGTCAATACTTGATATCTTTCGTGCCGTTGCACTCTCGTCGATTCATCTCCCACCTACCTACGGTTGAGGAGGGAGAATTCTCTCAAATTAAGTTAAAGAAATTTTTAGTTATACTTTTCTAACGCACTATTAATAACCTTAGCAGATTCTTTAACTGCTTCATCTACTGTAATTTCACCAGCTAGCAGCTTTTCTATATTACTTTCTATTGTTGCTCTGGCCTCTGGGAATACTCCCATTAAAGCTCCTGCTGCATTATTATTTTCTCTTAATTGATCTATTGCTGTTTTAAATTCCGGATTTTCTTCTAAATGTTTTTTCATTTCATCAAGGTCATAAGCTTCTGTTGTTACTGAAAAATATCCTGTTGATTTTGCCCATTTCACTTGAACTTCTTTAGAAATCATATATTTTATGAATTCAAATGCTGCGTCTTGTTTTTCATCTTCACCTTTATCCATTACCCAAAGAGATGCACCACCAATAGAAATTCCACCCTTATCCTCTTTAGTAACTGCGGGGAAATATCCTGTTCCAAGTTCAAAAGTTCCATTCACTTTAGCTTTTATATCAGTAAGACTAGCTGTTGAAGCAAGCATCATAGCTGTTTTACCTGATGCAAAAGCATCAATAGTATTGTCACTTTTTCTACCAAAGTTTCCTACAACTCCTGAATCAATAAGTTTCTTCCAACCATTCATTATATTAAAAGCACCTTTATTTTCATCAAATACAACTTTACTTGGTGAATCAGTTTTACCATTTCCATTATCAACATAATCTAAATTTTGTTTTATTAAAAACTGCTCAAAAAACCAACCATAAATCTGCATTGCATATCCATATCGCTCCACATTATTTCCATCTTTTTTTACAAGTTTATTTGAATACTCTATAATTTCATCAAAATTTGTTGGTGTTATATTTTCATCAAGACCTACTTCCTTAAAAGCATCTTTATTATAGTAAAGTATTGGTGTTGAACTATTAAACGGCATAGAATATAATTTTTCATCAATAGAATAGTAATCTAAAATATTTTTTTCAAGTTTTGAAGTATCAAAATTATCTTTATCAATCAAATCCTGCATAGGTACAGAATACTCACTATCAATCATCCATCTAGTTCCTATATCATAAACTTGCATAACATCTGGTCCTGAATTGCTTAATGCTGAACTTTTAAGTTTATTTATTGCATCGTCATATTCTCCTTGGTACTCAGCTGTAACCTCTATCTTATCTTGTGATTCATTAAAATCTGTTGCTAGTGTTTCTATGGCTTCACCACCTTTTCCTCCCATAGAATGCCAAAATGTTATTTGTATCTTTTCCCCTTCTTCACTTGCTTTTTGATTAGATGTACCTGCACACCCTGCAAATATTCCAGTAGTAAATAATGTAGCTACTACTAATGTTAATAATTTCTTTTTCATAAAAATCTCCCCCTTTTTAATTAACCTTTTACTGAACCTTGAGTCATACCTTTCACTAAATGTTTTTGCCCAATCACAAAAATTATCATTGATGGCACTAAAATAAGAATAGCTCCTGCTAAAACTACGCCATAACTGCTTCCTTCTGCAAATTGCAACATACTTATCCCTATTTGCACTGTTCTATTCTTTGTATTATTAATAGTTAGAAGTGGCCATAAATACTGATTCCATGTATTTATAAATGTATATATTGAAAGCGAGGCTATTGCTGGTTTTGATAAAGGTAATATTATTTTCCTAAAAAATGTAAAATTACTACACCCATCAATTTTTGATGCCTCTTTAAGCTCTTTTGGAATTGTTAAATAAAATTGTCTAATAAGAAATATTCCCATTGCTGATGTCAAAAATGGAATTATTAACACTTTTAAACTATCATTCCATCCCCATGAACTGACTGTTAAAAAGTTAGATATAATAGTAGTTTCAGCTGGTATCATCATTGTTGATAACACAACTAAAAATAAAATTGATTTACCCCTAAATTCATAAAAAGCAAATGCATAAGCTGCTAGACTAGCTGTTATAACTTGTCCTATCGTTACTAAAATAGAAACTATAAAACTATTCCCTATAAATTTCAAAAGTGGTACTGAATCTATTGCTTCTTTAAAATTACCAAAAGTTATTTTACTTGGAATAAATTTTGGTGGATATTGTGATATTTCACTAGCCTCCATAAAACTCAAAGACAGTGCATAAACTATTGGAAAAACTATTAAAATACTTGCTAATAGACTTAAAAAAATTATTATAAATTTATTTCTTTTACTTGTTAACACTACTGATAATGCACCCCTTTCCTTTCATATTTAAATTGCATAAGCGTAACTATTAGCATTACTACAAAAAGAATAATTGCTTGCACAGATGCAAACTCAAATCTGCCATTGAAAAATGCTTCTCTATAAATTGAGTGTACTAAAACATTTGTTGAATCTCCTGGACCACCTTGTGTAAGTAATTTTATCTGAGCAAATGCCTGAAATGCATTTATTATATTCATAAATAATACAAAAAACATCTGTGGTGATAACATTGGTAGAACTACATTTTTAAGTTTTGTAAAATATCCCGCTCCATCAATTGACGCACTTTCTAAAAGTTCATCAGGTATATTTCTTAAACCAGTTAGTAGAAAAATAAAATTTATACCAAGATTTAACCATACAGTTACAAATGCTACTGACATTAATGCAAACTTTGGATCTGTAAGCCATCCAATTTGTGTTCCTAAAATATAATTTAAAATACCGTTAGTTGGATGAAATATGATTGTCCAAATTATTGCAGCGGGTGCTGATGCTATTGCCATCGGCATTGAAAATATTAATTCAAATATTCTACTTCCCTTAAATTTATTATTTGCAAGTAATGCTAGTACAAGCCCCAACACTATTGATGGTATTATTATCATAAGCGCAAATTTAATACTTACAAAAAGTGAATTATAAAAATCTGGTGATGATAAAATTTCCTTAAAATTTTCTAAACCAACAAAACCACTAATTTCTCCTCTAAGATTGGTTTTAGATAAACTCATTATTATTGTTTTTACAAATGGATAAAAAACAAAAGTAATAAATAAAATGAGTGATGGGAGTATATATATAATAGGTTCTAATTTTTGAATAATTTTATTTTTTTTACTACTTTTATTCTGTTTCTTGCCTTTTTTATCTGCTATTAATTCTTTCAAAAGACCCCCTCCTTGTTCTTTAATTTAAACTTAGTATAACTTCCCTTTGTTAATATCACTTGTTCAGAAAGTTAAGTATTGTTAATTTTGTGATTTTTTTCCTAAATATTTCTTTAATAGTGTAATTTTTCTATATTCCAACTAAAAAAAAGAACATATCTTTCGATATGTCCTTTAAATTTTTATTTAAGTATAAAGAATCCAAGTGCAAGTATAATATAAATAGCTATAAGAAGTGCTCCCTCTAGCCAGTTTGATTCTCCATCACTTGCAACTTTACTAGCAATAACAACCGAAGCTAAAAGTGCTACAAGCTCAAACGGGTTAAATATTATATTCATTGGAGTAAAGAATAAACTAAAGAATAAAGCAAGTGGTAACACAAGTAATATGATTTGTAAACTTGAACCAAGTGCTATTTCAACTGCAATATCCATTTTATTTTTAAGGGCCATAACAACTGCTGTTGAATGTTCTGCTGCATTACCAACTATCGGAACTATTATAATTCCAACAAAGAACTCACTAAGTCCTATTGATTTAGTCATTGGATCTACTGCGCTAACTAAAATTTCACTCATTAAAGCAACAAGTATTGTAACGCCTACAAGAGTTATTAAACATCTTGCAAGTGACCATTTAGCTGTTTCAGGCTCTCCATCTCCATCTTCATCCTCACCCTCTTCATGGATAACAGCAAAAACTTCTTTATGTGTAAAGAAAGAGAAAATTAAACTTAATATGTAAATAATAAACATTACTACCGCAACTATGATACTCAAGTATTCATACTCAGCACTTTGGGCTGGCTTTACTGTATGCATAAATATAGCCGGTATACAAAGACCTATAACTGCAAATAAAAGCATACTAGCTGTTGTATCAGTAGTTCTTCTATTAAACTTTTGTATTTTAAATTTAAATCCACCCGCAAGCATACTTAAACCTAAAACAAAAAGTGAATTTCCTATTATAGAACCAGCTATTGAAGCTTTTACAAGTTCAAAAAGTCCTTCTTTAATAGCTAAAAATGTAATTATAAGTTCAGTTGCATTTCCAAACGTGGCATTTAAAAAACCACCAAGTTTAGCCCCTGTATAAAAAGTAAGTTCTTCTGTCGCCTCTCCAATCATTCCAGCAAGTGGTATAATTGCTAAAGCTGACACTACAAATAGAATTGTAGGTGACCATTTCATTAACATTCCTATAATACTTATAGGAACAAATATAAGTAAGATTTTAAGGTACTTCATTATATTCCTCCAAAATTTATATTTTGTTAGAGAAACTTCCCCCTTATAGTTAATCTCTATTTAGTTTTTGAAATTTGAATCTATTTAATACACTAACACCCCTATTATGTAAAATTAGTAGCTATTCAATCCAAAATTATCAAAAATTAACTCAATCTACTATACTATTATATAACTTTTAATTGATTTGTAAACTTTTCTTAACATCTACTTCCCACTAAAATTTACTTTCTAGTTCTTTTAAATTATCTATCATTCCTTCTAGGACACTTGTAAAGACTTCTAACTTATCTGGTTCTATATTCTTTGCAAGTACACTTAAAAACTTATTTCTTGATTTTTCTAAATCAGTTATTAAATCTGTTGATGTATCACTTATTTTTAGTCTACATATTCTTTTATCAGCTTCATCCTTTTTAATTTCTAATATCCCCTTAGAAATTAACTGATCTACCGTTCTTGAAATCATACCTTTAGACAAGCCAAGATATTCAACTAAATCTTTAGCTGTATTTCTTGTCGTATTACTTCTTAAATACATTATTATCTCTATTTCATTTTGTGCTAAATTATATTCTTTCAAATCTTTTTTAACGCAATTTTTATAAAGCTTTTTTGCTTTTCTAAAATAAATTATATACTTATACCCATCTTCTTTCTCAAATTTCAAATCTTCCATAACATCCTCCAAACTAGTTTACTTATAAACTAATTATAAATTAAAACTCTAGATTAATACATTTTTTTATTTCTTAATTTTATTCTCCCCATTCTCCATAAATTAAACATAATTTTATGAAATAATATATATTTTTGAAATGTTATTATTATTATAAATAAAAGGAGTTTGTATGGGTTATTTTTCAATTTTTTTAATGGGTATAGGTCTAGCAATGGATGCATTTGCAGTTTCATTATCAAAAGGTATGTGTTTATCTAAAATACATCTAAAAATTAGTTCTAAAATCGCTTTCATTTTTGGTTTTTTTCAAGCTATTATGACTTTTTTAGGTTGGTTTGCTGGAAATCTTCTACTACCATATCTACATAAATATAGTTTTATAGTTACTCTAATACTAGTCGCTATTGGATTTAATGCAATAAGAAATGCCTTGAAAAATGAGGACGAAGAAAAAGATATTAGTTGTATTGTGAGCTTTAAATCATTACTTCCACTTGCAATTGCAACTAGTATCGATGCCTTAGTTCTTGGTGTAAGTCTTGCCTTTTTCAACACATCAATAATTATATCTTCTTTAATTATTGGTATTGTTACTTTCATACTTTGTTTTATTGCTGTAATTCTTGGAACAGTTATTGGCTATAAAATAAATAGTAAATTTGCTGAAATTTTAGGTGGAGTTATTCTTATAGCCCTTGGTATCTTTGAATATTTTAAGTAAAATCTAAAAGTACAAGGCAGTTAAACCTTGTGCTTTTTCAACTTATCCCTAGACTTATTTTTCAGTTAAAATACTTTTGATATTTCGCTAATACTATTCATAAATTTTGTAGCCTCATAAGTTCTAGAATATTTTCCATTTATTAGTTTACTGTCATATTCAATATAATTAGGATTTATATTTCTGCTTTTTAATTTACTACTAATTTCATTTTCTTTCCTATACTTGTTCACAATAAAAATTGTATTATCGCTAAATCCATAATTTTGTTCGTATAGCTCTAATTTATATATTGCTACTACTTCATTTAATACCGGAATTAAAACCTTATCACAAGAACTTACAATACTTCTTTGAACCTTTGTTATATTTGAATCTATATCTATTATTATCTTTACAAACAATTTTGTCTCTACAATATAATCTATAATATTTTTTATATCTATAATAGAATCTTCATATGCATAGTCAAAACAATACACACCAGTCTTTTCATCCCAAAACAACTCATCTTGTATCATTCCTATGAAAGGAACTTTATCGTCTTGATCAAATTCTACATCGCTATAATATTTAGTTTTAAAAAAATAATCTGTACTTTTTATTCTTTCCAAATTTATATATAAAACTTTTTCACCTAATTTTGCAAATAAAATTGCTAGACTGCTTGCTATACTGCTTGTACCAACGCCTCCAATTGGTGAAAAAACACTTATTACACTTGTTTCTATTTTTTTGCTTTTCTCCTGATTACTTCTGTTATTTTTACTATTACTATATATACTAATAATATCTTCACAAAGAAGATCTGCTGCAACATATTTATTTATAATTTTATTTCCATCTTTATTTCCAAGATTCTCTTTTTCACTCAATATCACTATCTCTTCAAATTTAAAACTCTTTAAATTAAAAGTGTAAATATCATCACTAACAAGTAAAACACCTGATTCAACTTGCCTAAATTCATTATCTAATAAAGTCATATCACTAATACAAACTAAATTAAACTTATCACTATATTTTTTAAGTATATAACCTCTTAAATTATTTAAATAATATATATCAGTATTCACAATAAATAAATTAATCTTTTCCATCATCTACCTCCTTCTCTATAAACTAGAA
The DNA here is from genome assembly GCA_051650125.1 of Sarcina sp. GTDB lineage: Bacteria > Bacillota > Clostridia > Clostridiales > Clostridiaceae > Sarcina. The sequence goes on from JBOFIK010000044.1 coordinate 7,024, forward strand.
GTGTCTTTTGCTATGTTGTTTTTCTTAAGTGCGGTAGTTGTCATTATTATAGATATATTATCTCTTTCTTTATTTCTTTTAACTTCTTCAACCATATTAATTATTAAGTCATTTATATCCATTCTACGCAAAGAATATTTCCACTTATTCACCACTTGTTGTATATATCTATTAGTTAAACTTCCATAAAACCCATCACTACAAACTAAAAATATATCTCTATTTCTTCGCTCTCCATAAGTTGAAAATATTTTTATTTCTTCCCTCACCCCAACACACTGCAAAAGCAGGTTATTTTGGCTACTTGTTCTAGCTTCTTCTTTTGTCATTCTTCCACACTTCACTTCATTTGCAACATAAGAATGATCTTCTGTTATCTGTTCTATATTTCCACTTATTCTATAAATCCTAGAATCTCCAACATGAACTACATAATACTTTTCATTTAATACTAGGAGTGCAGATACTGTTGTTCCTATTTTCTTCTTTATCCTATTACTATAATTTACAATATCCATATTAGCATCATACACAACTTGTTTTAATGATTCTATAACTGAACTATCATTTTTTGCTAATACTATCCTTGCAACTCTCTCATTCCACCATCTTCGAAATTTATTTATAACCATTGCTGAGGCTATTTCACCATAAGCAAGTCCTCCTAGACCGTCACAAACAACAAATAATCCAAAATCATTATTTTTATATTCTCCAACTTGAACTAAAATATTATCTTCGTTATTTGTTTTTACAAGCCCCGCCTCACTTAAAGCTCCTACCTCAAATTTATTCCCCTCCATAAAAGCTCCTTTACACCTCTTTAAATATTAGTGATACATTTGATATTTTTATTTTAAAGTTTTCCTCAACCTTATAAAGTTTTCCAACTTTTATTTTTTTACCATTTATATAACTACCATTTTTTGAATTCATATCTTCTACATAAATTTCTTTATTTACTTTTGTTATTTTCAAATGCCTTTTTCCTACTGTGTTATTATTTATCACATAGTCACATTCCTCACCATATCTACCTATAACAAAAATATCTTTAGTTACATAAACTCGCTCAGTTATTCCCTCATTAATAAGCAAAAAGTATGGCTTAGATTTGTCTGTCATTGATGTTTGATAGGCATTTTGACTTACTATTTCTTTTTTACCTATATTTATAAACCCTTTCTCAACCTCTTCTTGTTCCATCTTTTCTACTCTAAACTTCTCTTGCATATTTGTTAAACACATCTCTTGAATCACTTCTTTGGGTTGTAATAAAAACCTAACTACTAAAATATCTAATAATATAACTAGTAATGATATTATTATTAAAACGCTTGTGCTAGTACCATTGATAACTAATAGCAGTACAAGCCCTACTGCAAAAACTTGTAATATTCCAATTCCATACTTTAACCACCAAGCATATTCACTTGGTTTTTGAATCTCTATTTCATCAGCTTGTACAAAATCTAAATTAATACTATCTCTATAATGATGCTTAGATTTATTAGTTTGAGTTATACTTACTTCTTCTACTAAATCTGACTCAAGTATAGGTGGTATCTTAAACTCTATGTTATTTTCTAATTCATCTTCCCCCTTCAAATTTAGCATCATTTCAATCTTCACTATAAATTCTTTGATACTTACTTCTTTTTGCTTTGTTAGGTTTAATAAACTACCTATAAAGCCATCTTTTTCATACAAGTCATAAAATATTATCAAATCTACAATTATAATTTTTATAAAATTACTAAATTCTATATTAATGTTTTTATTTACATCCTCATTAATTGGAATGTATATTAAATAAATATCTTCATTTTCATAATAAATATATTTAGGATCTAAAAAAAAATTCTTTTTATTTAGTAAATAATCACTGCTCTTTATTATTATTCTTGCTATTTTTAAGATAATTTCTAATATTTTTTCTTTTTTAAACCTATCTTGCTCAAAATACTTTTCTAAAGATATTTTTTTCTTTAAATCAAAATTTAATAGGCATTCACCATTAACCATACTTTTATCAATTTCTATAATTTTCAAACCTCTATTTTTATTTATCATGCCTATTTGATAATCTAAAATATCTGAGGACTTCACACTTAGTTCTAGCATATTGTTTTTCACATCTTCTTTTATATTCAAAAGTTCACCTCCTTAGCATCGTTAGGCATTGAAATCATCTAAAAAATCTGTATCACTTAGGAAATCTGTATCATTATTTCCATCTAAGAAGTCCCTTTTCTCTTTATGTCTATATACTACTTCATCTAAATAGTCCGTATCATAGTTAAAGCTTTTTATTTCTTGCTTTGATATATTCATTTCATTTTTTAAATATAAACTTTTTCTTGTATTCCTCATTTGAATTTTATTCCTTTTAATTTGTATACCTTCTTTTATATATCTATAACAAAAAATCCCTGATATTATTAATCCAAATGAACCTAGTGTCATTTTTAAAATCCCATCTTTATTTACGCTTTGCTGTTTTACCATTACTTTTTCATCTATAATTGCTTTTTTGTAACTCTCAAGACCACTTGAAATTGTACTAATTGAAAATATCATTATAATAATGGTTAAAATCATTTTAATCCTTCTAATTCTATTTGCTCTTTCAACCTTGCTCCCTATATTTTTTACATTATCTAAATCATGCAATACCTCTCTAACATTGTTGTACCTTAAATTCGGGTCTAATGCTGTACACTTTATAACTATATGCTCTATCCCCTCACTAAGCTTACTATCTATCATCCTAACTGGCTTTATCTCATAAGGTGGTTCATCTGGAGTCTTATTAGTTAAAAGTCTGTACATGGTCACTCCTAAGCCATATATGTCAGTTCTTGAATCTGTTTGACTATTACTTATTCTATATTGCTCTGGAGCTGCATATCCTCTTGTTCCAAGATAATTAGTATCCTCACTTGCATGTATTTTAAACTCTCTTGCAATTCCAAAATCTATAACTTTTATGGTTCCCTCTTTTGTAAGCATCACATTTTCTGGTTTCATATCTCTATATATTATTGGATTAGGTTTTAAATTATGTAGGTAATCTAATGCATTGCAAATTTGTTTTGCCCATTCTATTACAGTCTCTTCTTTTATTTTCCCAACACTTTGTGCAATATTTTCAAGAGTTTTCCCATTTACAAAATCCATAACTATAAAAAAATATTTATCTGATTCACTTATATCTGTTATTCTTGGTAACATTGGGTGTTGTAATACTTTAAGCATATTAGGTTCTGCAAGTAAATCTCCACTGTCTTTACCTTTTCTTATTACTTTTACAGCCCAATATGTATTAAGTTTCAAATCATTCGCTAGGTAAACTGCGCCCATTCCCCCTTTACCTACTTTTTCTACTAGTTGATATTTTTTTTCAATTATTATTCCTTCTAAATTTTCCATACACTCTCCTAATCCACTTTACAAAAAAAATTATCTATTATAAAAATTGCACCTATCACATCTACTGATACTGTAAATAAAATTAATCCTAAAACTTCAATTGCATCACTTCTTACCTCTTGATAAATAACTGCTGCAAATATATACATAAGCCCTTGTAATATTAACATCAAAAAAATTCCTATTATTTTTTTCAATAGCCCCACTCCTAAATTCAGTCTACTTAATATATACTTTAAAAACCTCTTATATATACACGAATAAATCAAAAAAATTATGTAAACCTAAAAAAGCATAAAAAAAGTAACCTAATTAACCTAGGCTACTCTACTTCTCTAAAATTTCGCTCATTTTAGCATTAGATAGCATGAGCTTTATTCTATTTTCTTGATTAACTTTTGTCCCTGATGGGTCATAATCAATTGCTACTATATTAGCATTTTTATATTTACTGATTATTTTTCTAACCATACCTCTTCCCACTATATGATTAGGCAGACACCCAAAAGGCTGTGCACAAACTATATTAGTTACTCCATCTTTTATAAGTTCTAACATTTCCGCTGTCATAAGCCATCCTTCTCCCATCTTAACACCTTCATTTATATATCCCTTAGCATATTCTCTTACGGTCTCAAACTTAGTTGGTGCTTTAAATTCACTATACTTTTTAATTGCATTTATCATTTTTTTCTGTTGTGAAATCAAATAGTTATACCCCATATTAGTAAAATTCTTCGACTTTTTATTTAATCCATATAGCTTATTATCAATTGCTGAATTAGCAAGGCAGTACATAAAGAAATCACAAACTCCTGACATTACAACTTCACAACCTTCATTTTGAAGAAACTCTTCAAGTTTGTTATTACCAAGCGGAGAATACTTCATATATATCTCTCCAACAATTCCAACTTTAATTTTCTCTTCTTTCACTAATTCTATTTTAGAGAAATCACTTAACATAATTTTATATATGTTATTACCTTTAAATACTTTTGCTGATTTTGATTTTTCTGCAATTATATCTATCCACTTATCAACTATCTCTTGTGTGCTTCCTTTTATTTTCTCATAACTCTTGCACTGATTTGATATATACATAAGTGCATCACCATAAAACATTACATTAACAAGCTTTAAAAGAAGTACTAGCGATAACTTAAAGCCTGAATGTGATTCAAGACCAGAGCCATTTAAAGATATTACTGGCACATCTTCAAATCCATTATCTTTTAAAGCCTTTCTTAGCAGATGTATATAATTTGATGCCCTACATCCTCCACCAGTTTGAGTTATTATAAATGCAGTTTTATCTTTATCATATCTACCACTTTTTATAGCATGAATAAGCTGCCCGATAACTATCATTGCAGGATAACATATATCATTATGCACTGTTTTAAGCCCTTCCTTTAACGCAGTTTGAGAATCTCCCTCAAAAAATTCTAGATTATAACCATATTCCTTTAAAAGTTTGGATACTATCTTAAAATGTATTGGTAACATAGTAGGTGCAACTATTGTATAATCTTTTTTCATTTCCTTTGTAAATTCTGGATACTTTTTAATTTTCAAATTAATTCAGCTCCCTTTCTTTCAAAGCTTCTAAAAGACTTCTAATTCTAATTTTTGCAGCTCCAAGATTATTTGTTTCATCTATTTTTATTTGTGTGTATATTTTCCCTTTGTTCTCTAGAATAGCTTTAACCTCATCTGTTGTAACTGCATCCGTTCCACAACTAAATGATACAAGTTGTATAAGCTGCATATCTTTATCTTGTGCTACTCTTTTTGCTGCACTGTAAAGCCTTGCTTGGTATGTCCATTGGTTTAGAATATTAACTTGTGCTATACTATCCTTTCCACTTATGCAGTCCTCAGATATGATTACTACACCAAGTTCTGCTATTGCCCTATCAATTCCATGATTTATCTCTTGGTCTATATGATATGGCCTTCCTGCTAACACTATTATTTTTTTGTTATTCTTTTTTGCAAATTCTATATAATCTTTCCCTACTTTTCTTATATCGTCCTTGTATGATTCATATTCTAAGAATCCAATTTCAACAGCTTTCTTAATATCTTTCTTTGTTATATCAAAACTCTCTTTTAGTGAGGTATATAGTTCTTTTGCTAAAAGTTTCCTGTTATTTAAAGCTAGATATGGCATTATAAAGTTTTTATTTTCTAATACTTTCATATTTGCATTTAAAAGTTCAGGATAATAAGCTACCACAGGGCAATTAAAACAATTATCTGCAATCCCCTCATCTATGTTATAACTCATACATGGATAGAATATATTATCTATTCCTTTTTCTAAAAGACTTTCTATATGTCCATGAGCAAGCTTTGCTGGGTAACAAACTGTATCTGATGGAATTGTATGTTGTCCTTTAGTATATAACTTTCTTGTAGAATCATCTGATAAAACTACTTGTATATCTAAACTTTCAAAAAACTTGCTCCAAAAAGGTAGCATCTCGTACATATTCATAACTAAAGGTATTCCTATCTTATCTTTCTTTTCTTCTTTTGAATTATACTCACGTATTTTTTTGTATTTATAATCATATATACTTTTTATTTCTTCTCTACTTTTTTTCCCTTCTGGTCTTTTACATCTATTTCCTGATAAAAATTTCTTTCCACCACTAAATGTGTTTACTATGATATTACATCTATTAGTACAAATTCCACATCTTGTAGCTAAAGATTCATGTGTAAATTCTTTAAGTTCATTCTCACTTATTATTGTTGTTTTTGATTTTTGATTTTCCATAGAATATAGTGCTGCACCATAGGCTCCCATAAGTCCTGATATAACTGGCCTTGTAACCTCTCTACCAAGTTCTAGTTCAAAACTTCTAAGAATTGCATCATTATACATTGTTCCACCTTGAACTAGTATATTCTCTCCTAGTTCTTTTTCATCACTTATTCTTATAACTTTGTATAAAGCATTTTTTACTACACTAATAGAAAGCCCTGCTGATATATCTGCTATTGTTGCCCCTTCTTTTTGTGCTTGTTTCACTGATGAGTTCATGAATACTGTACATTTAGAACCAAGGTCTACAACATTTTTTGCAAACAATCCTTTCCTTGCAAACTCCTGAGCTGTATATCCCATTTGACTTGCAAAACTCTCTATGAAAGAACCACAACCAGATGAACATGCCTCATTAAGCATTATATTTGAAATTACTTTATCTTTTATCTTAAAACACTTTATATCTTGCCCACCTATGTCTAAAATAAAATCTACATCTGGATTAAAGAAAGCCCCAGCTTTAAAATGTGCTATTGTTTCAACTATTCCAAAATCCACTCCAAAAGCTGACTTTATAAGTTCCTCACCATAACCTGTAACACAAGATGATCTTATTTTTTTATTATCATCAAGCAATGTATATATATTTAAAAGCTCATTTTTTATAACCTCTATTGGATTCCCCTTATTAGATGAGTAATAAGTATGTAGAATTTCTTTATTCTCCCCTATAAGAATAAGCTTTGTTGTTGTACTTCCTGCATCTATTCCTAAAAAAATATTCCCCTTATATTTTTTGATATCTTCATATTTTACAGTAGCCCTGTCGTGTCTGTCTTTAAATTTTTTATAATCCTTTTCTGAGTTAAAAAGTGATGGAATAATATCTGTTGTTTTTATAAGTTTTGATTTATCACAAAGAAGATTATAAAGTTCCTTATAGTTAAATCTTTTTTCACTATCATTTGCATAAATAGCACTACCTAATGCTACAAATATTTGTGCATCCTTTTCTAAAACGCCTGTATTTTCATCAAGATTTAAAGTTTCTCTAAATCTATTTCTAAGACCTTTGTAAAAATATAATGGGCCCCCAAGAAATAAAACATTGCCTTTTATCTCTCTACCTTGTGCAAGTCCTCCTATTGTTTGGTCTACAACAGATTGGAATATACTTGCTGATATATTTTCTTTTTTAGCCCCTTGATTTAGAAGAGGTTGAATATCAGTTTTAGCAAATACACCACATCTTGATGCAATTGGGTAAATAGTATCTGCCTTAAGGCTAAGCTTATCAAGTTCTTTACTTGTAACATTCATAAGGTGAGCCATTTGGTCTATAAAAGCTCCTGTTCCCCCTGCACAACTAGAATTCATTCTCTCCTCAAACCCATCTGTTAGAAAAATTATTTTTGCATCCTCTCCCCCAAGTTCAATAGCTACATCTATATTAGAAAGCTTTTTCTTTATAGCAAGTGTACTAGCAAAAACTTCCTGAACAAAATCAATTCCTGTTTCTTTTGAAATTCCATAACCTGCCGAACCTGTTATTGCAAGTTTAAAACTTTGATTTTCTATTATATCCTTTGTTTTTTCTAATTCTTCTAAAATAATTTCTCTTATCTTAGAAAAGTGTCTATTATAGCTTTTGTATAGTATATTATCCTTATCATCTAAAACAACTAACTTAACAGTTGTAGACCCTGCATCAATACCAACTCTTAAACTCACCAAATACCACCTCTCTATAAATCTCTTAAACTTTTACTTATCTATTTATTCTTGCCTTTTAAGAAGTTTCTAATACTTTTAACTTCATCATCATACTTTATATGTTTTAACCTTGGGAAAGCTTTTAAAATTCTTCTATCTTTAGCAAATGTTTTTTTAACTCTAGTAATTTGCTCCTTTAATGCAAGCTTTCGCTTATCAAATTCAAAATCAGACTTTCCATTTAATCTGTCTTTTATACTTATATTGTATTTTTTAAGCTCTATATTTAAATCTCTAATCTCATCAAGTTTAGAATTAAACGATTTAAGCTTAATAATAGTAGTTATAAAATCATATATAAATATTAAAATTAAAATAATACTCGCTACAAATAAAGTATTATCACTAAAGCTTGAAATAATACCATCAACTTCCGCGTGTACATACCTTATAAGAAAAACAACCATAATACCAAATAAGCCAGAATTCAAAAGGCAAATACGCCCATTGATATTTAATGGATACGTCGAATAGGTCCACCACCTAGCATTAAATAGTTTTTCTAGTGTAAGTGATGCAATGTACTCTATTAGAGAAGTAATAATCACACCTAAGATAAATACAAGTACTATATTCTCACTATACTTATATATAGAAAAAATAAGAATACAAGAACCAACTCCATAAATAGGACAGACGGGACCTTTGAGCATTCCTCTATTAACAAACTCTTTCTTCTCAAAGTTAGAACAGTATATAACCTCACAAAACCATCCTAGGAAAGAATAGACAAAAAAGTATAGTGTGTACTCTAAGAGTATAATCAAAATACCACCCTTTAAAATATTGCTTATATAAGTATAGTAGAATTATTTTATAAATATTATTCTTTTGTTGTTTAGTTATTATTTTTTAAGATTTTAGATACCTAAAATCTTATATTTTTCCCAATAACAAAAAGAAGCATAAGTTTCAAACTTACACTTCTTCTAAAAATAATCCAATTATTTCTTACTGCAATTATCCTATTATATTAATTTTTTATTATTCCTGTCCTACTACTTTAAATCCTTTTAATAATAGAGATTCCTTGTAGTCTTTGTTAATGCTAAAGCATTTTACTAATGTATAAATTCCGAATGTTAAATTTCCTATGAAGAATATTTTAAGAGCTGAAATTAAATCCCCTCTTATAAGTGATGGTATAAGTCCAAAGAAGAAAGTTGTCCATGAGAATCCTTCCTTTACTTTTTTTGTTATTCCACTGTCGTGTTGCATTATTAATTTCATTGTATAATTCCCTCATTTTTCATTTGATTTATTGATATTTAAACGAAAATTTCATTTTATTATTGCCTGTTTAGTATACATTGACTGTAACAAAAAATAAACACTTCTTTTACAAAAAGATTACTTTAATGTTTTATCTGATATTTTATTACCATTTTTTGAATTTATTATCTTATATTTTTTCATATAGGTATTGTTCCTAGCCTAATATTCACTACATAAATATAGTTTCCTAATGTGCGATTGTGTCATTCTCTCTTGATGCTAAACTAACTTTTGATACATCCCTCACTATTCCTGTTGGTTTTTCTAATTTTGCATCAACAGTATCTAAAAGCACATTAGGATTAGAATTCATTATTGCGGCTAGTCCTAAACAAAATAGACCGCTAGAAAAAACTTATCTTCCATATTATTTAACTTGCAACAAACATACTTTCTTTTATCCTTAATGACTCTCTATATTGCTCAGCTTTCGCTGTTCTAGTAAATTCTACTGTTTTATCAAAATTAGCTTTAATTACAGTTTCTATCTCTTCTAATTGAACATCAAAAAACTCTCTTCTTCTGTTTACCATATTCACTTTTTTATTTTCAAAAGCTCTATGTAATGCACTTTCTAATTTTGGTGCATCCTCACTAAAAATAAGGGCATGTACATCAAAATTAAATGGTACTGATGCGTTACCTAATTCATCTACTCTATCCATCGGCTCAAGTCTTCTTGTCATTCCTATTTTATATCTATTTTCACCAAATGAACCTATATTAGAGATTACATAAACATATCCGGCTCTTTGATTCTGTTCTCTATTATCAACAACTGTTAAACTTATATTTATCTCTTCTATTTTCTTAAGCATTTCAAGTTTTTTATGTTCATACTCTAATCTTTGATTATCATCTGAAACACTTAAAATTTGCTTATTAACACTCTCTAACGCCTTATCATAATGCTTTAATTCTTTATCTAGTTTTTTTCTTTGCACTTCTATTTCTTTTTGTAATTCTGCTTCTTCTTTCATTCTTAATCTAATTTCTTTCTGTTCTTCTTTTTCAAGTTTTTTCTTTTCTTGATATTCATAAGCTAAATATAATTCTTTTAACTTCAAATCTAAATATTCGTTTCTAATACTTACTTTACTACTAGTATTTATTTTATTTAAACTATCAAAAGATGTATTTATTCTCTTTCTCATACTCTCAATGTTTGCAAATGTTGTTTTATCTATCGCATTCTCACACTCTAAATTAAAACTTCTTAATATTTGCTTTATATTATCATTAGTCATTTTTCTTCCTTTAGCAACATTACCATCAACAGTCCATTCAGTAGCATCAGTCGCTGTTTTATTTTTGATCATATCTTTTTGTTCTTGTCTTAATCTATCTAATTTATCTTTATACTGATATGATTGAGCAAAATTATACATTGGCGTATACAAACCAAACTCTTGTAATAAAACTTTTTCATCTACTTGTATAAGCTTTTCTTTCTGTTGCTCTATTTTTAAATTGATAGAATCTAACTCTATTTTTGCTTGATTTAAACTTTCATTTTTAAATCTAATATCATTTTCTACTTTTTTAATTTCATCCTCTAATGAACCTAATACAATATGTTCTGGCTTAACTAGATTAGTTAATCTATCAACTTCAATCTTTAGAGATTGAACTTCCTCTTTTAATCTATTATTTTCCGTTGCTTTAAATATATCTAATAATCCCACGATGTCTTCATCCTCTCTTTTTCTTTTGTATTTTGAATTGTTTGCTAAACAAATCTTATTTAATGTGTATTTCTTTTCCTCATTTATTTAATTATAACAAAAAAACATTATGATTCAAATAAAGTCATAATTTGTTTACTCTCTATATACACTCTGTTTTTATAGTATAATGTAATAAGAAAGTATACTTAAAGTGAGGAATTACATATGAAAAAGAAAATCAAAGTTGTAGCAGCAATTATAGAAAATAATAATAATGAAATTTTATGTGCACTACGTTCAAATTCAATGTCACTTGGTGGACACTGGGAATTTCCTGGTGGAAAAGTTGAAGAAGGGGAAAACTTATCTGATGCTATAATTCGTGAAATTAAAGAAGAATTAAACTGCGAAATCAGCTGTGATGGTGTTATATTTAATGATAATACTCATGAATATGATAACTTTATAGTTAACCTAATATCATTAAAGTGTAAGCTAATATCTGGAATCCCCACAGCCACTGAACACGCTAAACTAATTTGGCTTGATAGAAGTCACCTTAGCTCACTTAACTGGGCACCTGCTGATATTCCAGCAGCACAACAACTATTAAATAAATAAAATATTCTTTAAAATCTTTATATAACACGAAGAGGTGCAGTTAATAAAACTACACCTCTTCATATTATATTCTTATTTAAATATATTCTTATTAATTTCCATTACCAACTTAAATATTTCTTCTAAAACATTAACAACTATACTATTTCCAGCCATTCTATATAATTTTTCTTGTGTAAAAAACATCCTACTAGCTGTAACTCTGAAATTATTGTCTATTACCGCTTGGTAGTCCTTTTCTTCAAATCCCATTAACATAAAACACTCTCTTGTAGTTAAGTTTCTATAATGTATTTTATTATCCCTATCACTAGTATAATTTAATATCCCTGAATTAGGATTTCTATCTTGCTTTGTAGTTAAGGTTTGGACACTTTCCACTAATATTTTTTCACCATCAAACAACAATGTATTTTCTCTGTAAATCTTTTCTCTTGACGGTGTATTATTAGGTTGACTTAAATCAGCCTCTTTTCTGTATATTTCATTACTATAATCTAGCCTTAAAATTTCATCTAATGATATATGCTTTTTTACTATCCCACTTAAAATCATTTGATTACTCAAATCATTTTCTGTTAAATATTTACTAACTTCTTGTTCCTCTTCTTCATTACAAAGAACGCTTAGCATGTAAGCTCTTTTTCGCCTTTGTGGTATACCAAAATCTGCTGCATTTAAATTATATACCTTATTATAGTATCCCATTTCTTTTAAAATAGACTGCCATTCATTAAAGTTATCTAAATGCCTCTTAGATAAAATATTACTTACATTTTCCATTAATAAAAATTTTGGAAGTTTCATTCCATTCTCTACTCGTTCTTGAAGTATACGTTCAACTTCCCATAACATACCCGATCGATTCTCCGCCCCTCTATCAATACCTCCATTTTCTCCATGCCATGCTCTTGCTATTGATAGATCTTGACAAGGGAAGGAATATGTAAATAAATCTATTTCTTTTGGCAATTTATATCCTTTTACATCTGTAATACTAACAAAATTATTAGTTCTTTTTATAGCTGCGTATAAATGTCTAGCTATTATTTCTTTCATCTTTTTAATAGCTTTCTCTTCTACTGGAACTTTACTATTATAACTTATTGTATATTCTTTTAACTGTCTTCTTACTTCATCTATTGTCATGTTCTCACAACAACTTAAATCTGGCTTACCATTATGAATAATGTCATATGCTATAATAGCATTTATATCCCAATCCATAGCTCCAATCAACTCATAATCAACGCCTATATTCTTCAATGCTTTCGCTTGACTACCTATTCCGCTAAATGCTTCTATTATTTTGAACATACTCGTTGTCCACCCTTCAAGTTTTTTAAAATCGACTTCTATTCTAACAAAAATAACTCTAAAAATCCAGAAGTTTACTGAATAAACCCATCACTTTGTAATCTTTTTAATAATTTCATTATTACCTCTGCTTGTTTTACACTCGGTCTTTCATCAAATTCAAAATAATCTAACACAGTTCTTAAGGCCTCTTCTTCTAATTCCTTTGCTACTTTATATTCTATTGCTTTTTCTAATATTTTTTTCCAAAAAGCTTTTCCTTTTTCAAAAACTTCTACTTGTGCTTTTGAGTATCTAATCTCTTCCTTTTTATCCTCAGTATTTTTTTTAACTTTCGCTACTTTTTCATCTCGTACAAGCGTATCTAAAAAACCTTTATTCATAGTGAAATTATATTTTTTTGCTTTTGTCCAACACATTTCTTTTTTGCACCACTCCGTAACATTAAGAGTTGTCCTATCATCACTTGTAATAAAATCATATACTTCTTTTGTTGTGGTTATTAATTGTGCTCGTAATTCCTTATATATAGTTTGTTGTAACCAAACTCTATTGAAATCTACCATAAGTAAACTGTTTTTATTTTTTATATAATTAAATAGCACAGCTATAGAATATGTCACTATATTAGCTCTATATGATTTTATTGCTTTATACCACTCTTGCTCTGAAACTAATTTTTCTGTTTCTTTAAAAATTATGCTCAATGCAATAGCCCTCTTATAATATTCATTTTCAAAAGTATCTTCATTTCCTTTCCATTCTTTTTCAATCATCTCTGCAAAATATCTCATATTAGCTTGAGCACCTTTACTTACTATATGAGGATTTCCATTATAAGAATTTATAAATTTAGCTAAATCAACTTTTTTAAGTAACTGATTTTTTGGTTTTTGTAATAAGTATTTATCTCTTTGTCCTTTTGTCAATTTCATTTGTTCTTGTGCATGTTGCCCTCTAGCTCTTTCATAGAACCAAAGCGTTTCATACTGATTTCCGTTTGTTGCAGGTGCATATATCTTTCTTGACAATTCTTCCATTCTAATATGGTATGGATGGTTAGAGAAGAAATCTGCTTCATTAACTTTATTTTGACTATTCGCACATCTTGAAATAGTTGGAATTATTTCTTCTGCTTTTTTTGCATTAACAACAGATAACTTCATAGGAACTATTATATTAGAAACATCATGTTTATCTTGCAAGACTGCATTTGCAATTGATGCTGTAGTTTGTCCACCATTTATTATCTGTAAATCAGTTATCCCTACTATAATTGTTCCAAATTCATTTTCTTCTAACGCTACCGCTGTTGCTGTAGCTGCAATACCATTGTTATATGCAAAAAACATCTCTGGCTCTGTTAATATTGTCTTTCTTATATCTTTATTAACTTTACCTCTAGTACTAAGAAATGATCTTACATTTCCTTCTAATAATCTAGAACCATATTCTATATATAAATCAGCTAATACATTTCCTTTAATCGTTGTTAAAAATGATGTATATTCTTTTTCTTCTGATTTAACCGCCATAATTGCTTGTAAACCTCTTACACCAATTTCTTCAAAATTTATTTCTATATTTTCCTTCATATTAGTTGAACTAACAAGATTAAATAATCTATTTATATCCCAAACTCTAGTTTCGACTTTAACCCCTAAAACCTCACCTGAATCTATATTTTTTATTCTATCACTAAGCTTTTTGTTAGTTACAATATATAATTTTATTTTTGACAATTTATCAATTTCTTTTTTAATATCCATAGCAACACTATAAGCTTCACTACTTTCCTCAATATTATCTCTTATATAACCACTTGTAGCATGGTCTAAAAATGCTATCATTTTCCCTTGTAGCTTATTTATTTGCGCTTTATTCATCGTTTCTATCTCATCCTCTATCTCTAAGTCGCTTACAAATAAGCTATAACTACTATCAGCCTCTTCATAATTATACCCTTCAATCATCATATGTTTCCTTTTTAGACCCTCAGCTTCAAAATAACACTCATGGAAATCTGATATTTCTTCACATTCTATCAAATATTCTGTATATTTTCTTAAAAATTCTTCATTCTCATTACTCATATTTGTAACTGCTTGACTTTTAATATCTTCTAAAAACTCTTTATTATATTCTTGTAAATTCATTTTTTTTAACTTCCTTGCACTCAAATTCCTTAATATTTTCTATCGATATATCATATACTGCTCTAGCAACCCCACCATTTAACCACTTTCTTTTTAATCTCGGAAAATCATCTTTTACCTCATAAATTTTCACTTCATCAAACTTATAATTAAAAGAATTATATTTATCATCATATAAATACCCAATTTCACTTAGTTTATCTATCAGTTCTAGTTTCACTCCATAATCTTTAATATTTAACTCTAAATATTTTATATATGAATTTAAATTTATAGATTTTTCATTTGCACTATTTGTTTTTTCTATTTTGACTACAGATAAATACCCATCTTCTTCTGAATCTAATTGTTCTATTGAACTTATTTTCACTGTGGTTGCTGCTGTTGATTTGGTTTTCACTTCATACCATGTATTTCCTATTTCAAAATCTTTATGAAGCATTTGTGGTCCTTGCCATGATGTTATAGCATTACTTTCACCATATCTTGGAATCATATATTCACCTAAGAAAATCAATTCTCCTAGCAATCCTATTATTTGATTTTCTCCTAGTCCATCAACTTTAGCTTTTTTAAATATACTTATCCAAGCATTCCAACGTTTTATTATAAATTCTATGACTTCAAATGTTTCAAGAGTTCTAACAGACTCTATAATATCTTCACAAAACTTAATAAAAATATTATACATATCACTCTCTTTCAATGTAAACGATAGTGATATTTTACTGTCTCTTTGTTTAAACAAATTAACTTCTATAAACTGTGATGATTCTACTTTTATTGCTTTACCAAAATCTAATATTGTCAGTGTAGCCTTACCATTTGTTGCATAGCCAATAAAAATATCTAGCTTATGATTATCGTCAACTCTTAAAAATGTGTTGCTTATTTTACCTTGCTCAAATTTAGAATGAATATCTATCATTACTTACTCCTCACTCATTTCATCTTCTTCAGCTACATCCCAAATACCATCTTCTTCAAATAATCTTTGTTGTACCTTATTCACTTTATATTTAACATATCTCGTATCTACATCCTCTAATAAAGGAATTCCAATTCCAAAACCTAAAAACTTTTCATCAGACATATATGAATCTTTTTCACCGTTCGGTTCAATAACATACACTAATAATAAAGGATTTCTTATACCTCTATAATAATCATCTTGAACCATTTCTTTTCTTGACTCTCCAACTACTTTTTTTTGTATAGCTTTTGTTTTCTCAAATTCTATTTTCATAGCATTAAGTTCATTTTCATCTAATCCTATTTTCCCATCCAAACTTGTACCTAATCTACTTTTATTTAATTTTATTAAACTTCCTGAATCACTTAAATTGCATTTTCTTTGAACCGGATTAATAATTTCTCCTACTATATAATCATTTAAATCCTTACCTTTTCCAGTCGCAAATGAAATATCCCAGTTTTCTAGTTCGTTCCCTTTATACTGCTTTATAAATTTAACTAAACTACCAGTATCAAAATGTGAGTTTGCTATTGGAATATCTAAATTTTCTAATAATGAAATTATTTCTTTTTTATTTATATTCTTATAAATATTTCTTTTTTCTTCTTCTATTTTTTGAATTCCTTTTTCTCTTAATTCTCGGATTGTTTGATTTAAAACTTCTCTATTTTCTTCATTTTTTTGTTTATCTGTATAAATATAAGGAGTTTCAATTGCTTTCGCACTCAAAGTCACATTAAATTCCCTATCACTTGCACTCCTCATTTTATTTCGAGCTGTAACCAAAAGTGTATTTACATCTGATCTTACTCTCAATCCAAATGCTAGTGGTGTTAGTCCTGAATCTTCATATCTCTTTATATCTACTCTTAATTCATCAGTAGCTTCACTAACGTATTCATACCAAGAAATTGCTTCTTTAGTCATCCAAATTCTACATAAGTCCTCGTATTTACTTCTATACCCAAACCATCTTCCCATTTGCATTAATGTATCATACATCTTTGAATTTCTATAAAAATAACTTATAATTAAACCCTCTAAAGTTAATCCTCTTGATAGGCTTAGTCCACCTATAGCTATTACTCTGAATCCATCTTCATAATCTTCATAATCTAAAGATTCCTTATTTTTTTGGTTTACAACTCTTGTAACAACACTTGCTATTGATTTATTTAAAGAATTTATTATATCACTCCATGTAAATTCAATATCCGAATAATTTTTATCAAAAACTAATTTTAATTCTTGAATATATTTGTTTTTAAGAGGTCTCTCAGATTTTGAATATAACTTAACTGCTCTTTGTATGTCTTTTAAATACTCATCAATTTCTGTATTTATAGATTCTTGCACATTAGTAAATCTACTCATATTAACTAGCATAGACCTATGCGCTTTATTATCTCCTCTTAAATCTCGAATAACATTTGCTAGTAAAAATGTACATATCGCCTCTTTTAAATCTGCTGGAAGCATTACTAAGATATCATCTTTTTTGTGCTTTAATGGTAAAACATCCTCAAGTGCATCTTCATCAATTATTCGTAGCATTCTATTGTGCTTACCCTTTTTATTAAATATATCTCTTGCACCTATATAATTTGATGGTGGATTAAGTGAATATATAAAATCTCTTGGGAATAAATCATCATTTTTCATTTCTTCAGTTGTTTCGGGATCTATAAAAATATTAGCAAATGGTGTAGCTGTAAACCCAACATAACTTGATTTTTTAAATTTAACTAATAATTCTCTTATTTGCTTATTTATAGTTGTCGGATCACTCTCTATATCTTTTGTATTAACAGATGCGTTATCAGCCTCATCATCAATTAATACAAGTGAATTATTTATTTGTTCCTCACCATTTCTTGTTGATTGTAGTAACCATTTATTTATGTTTTTTAAAGTTGTCACGTTTTTCTTTAAAACAAATAATACTGGTGTATTTATATCTTTTATATCAAAATTTAAATTTTTAGCATTTATAGCTTTAAAATCGCTATAAGTTGATGTTAAAGAACATGGTCTTACATTATCATTATATTTACTCACACCAACTTTAGTAAGTTTACTTATTTCTTTATCTTTCATAAACTGAGCACTATCAATCCCAGCAAAACCTTCATCCATACGCATTTGAGTTTGTTTTCTTAAACTTTCAATCGTTCCGGTTAATATTACTATAACTTTATAACCCGCATCTGCTGCTTTACATATTAACCCATTATAATTTGATGTTTTACCTGATTGAACATCTCCTACTATAAGTCCTTTTCTTTGGAATTCTTCGTCTACACATGGATTTCCCAACAAATCAGTTAATGAATCTAATATATTATCCATTTGATTGACTACATTTGTTGGAAATCCCTTGTCATGTATCAAATATTTTCTATATCTTTCCCAATAATGCATATCTAACTCAGACTTTTTGCTTAAAAACCACTTTTTATATTTATAGTTCTCAGCCTGAACACATGAACCAATTTCTAAAACAACTGATCTCTCTGATAAAACTTTATTTCGCACTTCAACTATTTCTGCATTAGTCACCGCACTGAAAAGTGGTATGCTTGCTGTTCCTGTCACAATATCTTCAATTTGCCCTTTTGTAGGATTTTCAATCTGTGACAATCCACCAACTACCATTTGATATAACATATCTTTATTCATATTAAAAATTCCCCCATTCTTTTTTAGCTAATTCTATTAATTCTTTTTTATTGCAATATGGCTCTACTCTCAATAACTCTTTCAACATAACTTGTTTATCTAACCCCTGTTTTTCTAAAGCTTCCATATTTTCTTTTAAGTCATTAAATAAACTATCTATTAATTGATTATTTTCTTGATTTATTTGTCCTTTACTAGCATCTAAATACATGGTAGATATTGGGAAGTTATCTTCTAGATGACTTAATAGCTTTTCTACTAATTTATATTGATTTTTATCAAACATTTCTTTTAATGCTTTTACTTGTGGAATTTCTCTATTAATCTTATAGTCATATCCATTTCTATCTTTATTTGTTATACGTTCCCAAATATAATCAAAGTCATTATCTTCTTTATTTTTTCTGCCTCTATAATTATGTACGCGCTCACTATTACTCATAGCCTCAGCAACACAACTGCATAAATTTTTCTTTATAGAGTCTGGTAAGCTTGCAGAACTTTTTTTTATATCTATATTCCACATATAATCAAGTGAATTTGGAATATCTACTTTAACTCTTGCTAATTTAGTTAACTCTTGTTTAGTTTCTAATCTAAACCAAGTCCCCCATATTATAAGTCTCTTATTCCTATAAATATAAAACCCCTGTTCTTTTTTTAGTTTATCTTTCCCCCCTACTTTTATCATATCTTCTTTACTAAGATGCGATATATGAGGCAAAATATAAGGTCTAACTATTATGCTCTTTTTGTCTATTTTTATTTTCTGCTCTCTTTTAAGTTGTGTTTTTTTATTACTGCTTAAAAAGGGATCTTTACTTGATACTTTCTCATTATTTATATATATTTCTAATCCCTCTTCTATAAACCTGTGAAAAACTAATGAAATGTGTTCTTCTGTTCTTAACATACTTTCTGTTAATGTTTTTGCTAAATCATTTGTAGATTTTTTAACTCTATCGAAACTTTCTAAATATATATACGTCCCATTTTTTTGTCTCAATAATTTTTTTATATTAGGAAATTTATTTAATTCTTTTTCACTATACCCTACCATAAGCCATGAATTTGTTTCTATTATATGATCTAAATCCCATGAAAGAGCTGATATAATCCCCTCTTTCTTACTAACCACAACCATTTTTCTACATTGTGATAATGAAGCCGATTTCATTCCTAGTCCAAATCGCCCCAAATCATTTTCCGATCTTTTTTCTACTGGATTCTTGCTTCCATATCTCATTGCCTCTTTTAATTCTTCTTCAGACATTCCACACCCGTCATCTAAAATTACAATATATGGATTTTCTTCAACTTCAATTTCAATCTTTATATTTTTAGCATTTGCACTTATGCTATTATCTAATAAATCTGCAATAGCAGCTTCAAATGAATATCCTATTGATCTCATAGATTCTATTAATGTTGGTGCAAAGGGTATATTTTCTTCTTCAAACATAATTCCCCTCCTCTTTTATTATTTATATTCTTTTTTCTGTAATTTAAATAAAAAGATGATTAAATTAAATATCCAACCATCCTTTAAATTATTCTTCAAGTAATCTTTTCAGTTGCAAAGCAATTTTTTCTGACAATATAGGTGGAACTGCATTCCCAACCTGTGTATATTGATTCGTCTTCGCCCCACAAAAAATATAATTATCTGGAAAACTCTGAATTCTAGCTGCTTCTCTCACTGTTGGAATTCTATTTTCTTTATAATGAAAATAATTTCTATGCCCACAATCTATGGTACTACTAGGCAAATCACTATGCATTCTTTTAAATGCTGAACTATAATTTCGTACTGAATAATATTCTTCTGGTAAATCTCTAATATTCCCTCCATTAGGAACCATAGCTATTATCTCTTTTGTTTTATCTGTATGTTTAGTCACCTCATTATTAAATAATCCTGTCGAATTTTTCCTCATTTTCTTTTGATACTTATTTAAAGGCTCTTTAGCGTACTTAGTGCAATCCTCATTATTATCTAAAGAAGGCAAATCTGACAAAGCACTCTCACATCCAATAATTTCTGTAGTATCCTCTATCGGAAATTCAAAATATAAATCTTTAAAGAATTCCCTATTTAATCCAACAAAAAACACTCTTTCTCTTTTTTGTGGCACACCAAAATTTGATGCTTTTAAAACTTTAAAATTCACATTATATCCCAAAGATGAAAATCTCTCTATTATATCATCTCTAAAAAAACCTTTCTTTAAATTTAAAAGTCCTTTCACATTTTCTAAAACAAAAAATTTAGGCTTGACTACTTTTACAAATCTTACATATTCCAAGTATAAACTATTTCTTTCATCAACTTCTTTTCTAGAACCTAGCAACGAAAATCCTTGACACGGTGGCCCGCCTATAATGCCATCCACAGGGTTTTTTAGTATTAAATTTCGTAGTTTTTCATTATCATATTCATGTATATCTATGCTTTGTCCGATTTTACTTTTTCTATTATAGTTAAATGTATTTATTGCATGTTCCCATTTATCTAAAGCTAGTACCGTTTTAAAACTAGCATTTTCAAATCCTAGACTAAATCCACCTGCTCCACAAAATAAGTCAATTGTTTTATATCCCATTATTAAACTCTCCCAACACTTTTTCTATTGTTCCTCAAAAAAATCACACATCACTCGATATATATCTTCTTCATCTAATGTATCTAATATCTTTATTCCACCAATCAAGTTAATCTCTTTAAATAACTCTCTATGTTCTTTTGTTGATATTAATTTTCCATCTCTATTCTCATTTTCAAATTTTCTCAAAGCTCTCATAAAATTAAGAACAAAATCTTTATTTCTCGAAAAATTACGTTCCATAAGTCCAACATGAAAATCTGCTGAATTTAACAACCTTTTTGTATGAATAAACTTATCTTCTTCACTCTCATCATATGTTGTATATGATAACCACCATAATCCTGTTAAAGCATTTCTTAATAATATCTTTCCAGTTCCTACTTTTGAAAAATATCTATCACTCAATAAATTTTTAATAGTTTTCAATTCACTATCTTCTTTTATTGCCCATCTTTTTGTAACATAAGACCAATATTTAGTATGCATCAAATAATTCCACAATTTAGGATTTGTAACTTGTTCAAAGTCTAAATCTTTAAAAGCTAAATATAATATTTTACTATTTTCAAAATCATACTTTGTATTCGACATTGAATTAGATTCTTCGGGTTTTAGCTCAATTAAATCTGGTAATTCTATATCTAGTTCACTTTCGAATGTATACTCTTCTCCTTGAAAAAAATCTTCAATCCAACTTTCTTTCTTAAGATAGTTTCCATTTTCTATATTAACCTCAATATTTGCTATTAATCTTTCCTGTGCTTCTTCTGTAAAACATTTAAGTTTCATATCTTACTCCTCTTCCTCTACTAAAGTTTTTATAGTATTGAAACTATTCTCAAGTGCACCTTCTAATATCTTATGTGCTATCATTGTTGGACTTTCATTTTTAATATTTATTTTCATTTTTTCCAACTTACTTTTTATTACATCCATCCATATACATTCACTATAAGCATCTTCATCATTTTTAAGTTCGCTCACAATTTCCACTAAAACTGGTAATATTATAAGAATACTTAGCATACCTACTAACTCTTTATTTCCACATAGCAATTTATAAGTTTGATACTTATCTTCCGATACACTTATAATTATTTTATCTGTATTATCATACCAGTCTAGACCATTTTCTAATTTTTCTTTTTTCTGTATAGAGAATATAGATGGCACATTACTTGAATTATCCCCTTCTTTCTCTATCATTATTTTTCTTGATTCAGCTATGGCTAGCATACAACCTTTGCTTATATTAAAACTTTCACCATCAAAATCTTCTATAAATTCATCACTCATATAATCTTTAATATCTTCATTTAAAATAATCATTGGTACAACTTCTAAGTCTCCATTTACATCCTTTGAATTTATACTTATAAGTAAACCACTATTTTTTGTTTTCATTAATTTTCTATATCGTGTTCTTCCACACTCTAAATGTATAGCAAAACTAGCTTTACCCGATTCAATTAATGTTGCTATTATTGCCGAGTCTAAATCGAATTTAACATCTAATAAAATATTTTCCGAATCACCTTCTAAACCTATATAAACTGCATATGTTGAGCTCTTAAAATCACTCTCATAAAAATTCAACATAGGATATGGATATTGTCTATCTGTTATCTGCACTTGCCTCTACCTCCATTGAATACATAGATTTACCTTTAATCTGAATTTCAAATTTTTTCAATTCACCTTTTTCAAATTCAACAGGTCCAAAATGACTTTTCTTGACTTCATAAGATTCTCCGGTTTCAACATTTTTCGCTGTTAATAACTGTGCACCCTCAGCACCAACTTCTCCAATTAGATTGATTCCAATATAAACCCTTCCTTTATTCTTACTCTTCAGTAAAACTCTATATCCTTCACCTGTACTCGCCATAACCCTACTTTTTTCAATAGTTATCGCTTTAAGATTTTCTTCTTTTTTTTCACCTTCATTTCCTCCTTGAGGCTTCGAAGGATTATCATTTGGTTCGCTTGGTTCTTTCTCTTTATCTGTAGGATCTTTTATTTCTTCTGGAGGTACTCCCTCTCCACCATTTAATGTAGTACCTAATAAATCTTCGTCAGCTTCTTCACTCTTTAATTTTTTAGCTTTTTTAGGCTTATCTATTTTTTTCATTTTTGTATTTTTAATTTTTTTCTTTATAGTTTCCTTAAAATCAACTTTTAATTTATTTTGTCCTTCAGCTGGTAAATACTGTCCTAGACCTTCCATTTCAATAATATCATCTGAATTACTGTTACATAACTCATTAACCGTATCTCTTATCCAAGTTGATAGTTCACTTAATATATTTCTTGCAATTGATGGCTTAGAATATCTATCTGGTTCTATTTGATCATGGCTTGGATTTTCTAATGACCTTATAAATTCATTTATCTCCTTGCCCCTAAACACTAATACACCATTGAATTTGCACATTACTTTAAATCTATCTTTATCAATTATTTTCATACCATTACTTCTTACATAAGCAACTTTTTTATTGCATATTTCATCCTCTAAAAGAAGATATAAATCTACATCCCCCATTTCATTAAAATCATATGTTATCTTCTTTACATTATCACCTTTAAGTGTATATGCTCTATAGTATTGCAAAATAAACGTATCTTTAAATTTTTGCTTATATTTATGAATATTCTGTTCTAATGTTTTTGCATTTAAAATATTATCACCAACAATTACTTCTAAATCACCATCAGCTATTGAAATCATATAATAATCTAAGATTGCTATGATTATTTCATCTTCCCATGATTCAAAATTTGAATATCCTATAATATGTAAACTTGTACCCTGTTCATTTCTGATAAAACTTTTATTTTCAATACATTTTTCTAAATCATCTCTATCTTGATTCTTCACAAATGGATGATTTATTTTATCACCATGCTCATTTTTATCCTCAACACCTAAAAAACCTTTACCTTGAGTTAATAAACCTTCATTATTTCTATGAGAAAGCAATCGACTGACCCCTTGTATTGCCTTTACTCCATCTTCATCAAGTGTTGAATATAAAACAGTCCTTAAATCTGAACATGTATATGGTGCATTTTTACCAATACCAAACGAACCACCTGATCCCTCTTTTTTATTACTTACGCCAGAATCCGTAACAAGTTTTGCAAAAATATTGTTCTCAGCTTGTCTTGCTCCTCTTAATCCAGTTGTATTGTAATCAGAAATTTCTAAAATTCTAACATATTCTTTCCCTAATATATTTAACCCTTTATTTATAAAATCTAAAGACTTTCTATCATTTTCTTTTCCCCAAAACTCTTTGCATTTCTCAAACGCATCAATTAATTCATTTGCATAAGGAATTTCTTCCGTATGAATCTCCTTTAATTTAAACTCAACTCTAACAGGCTCTTTATTAAATATATTTTTAGCATCTAAAGAGTTTTGTATAATCTCTTTAGCTAAGTGTCTATTCGGACTTCCTTTAAATGTTTCTACTCCTGCATCATTTATCCCTTGAGTTCCACCTCCATTACTTAACGGAAAATTAAGCCCATACTTCTCCTTATTATTTCTATCTATTCTAAATAATGTTTTTATCATTACTTTTCTCCTTTTCAACCAAAATCGGCGTAAAATATACTTCTATTTTATAACAAAAATGTATCTGTTTCAATTTAACAGGTAATCTTTGTATTCCTTTCATTAAACTTCATATAATTTTATCGAATCTTTAATATTATCAATAGCAACTATGCAATTTATGGATACAAAAAATAATAAAATCTAAAAATAAAGGATATTATATTAATAGCTTAAAGCTCACTAACATAATATCCACACCTTTTAAACCCATAAATAATTTAATATTATAATTTCTATTTATGATAACTCAAAGATTCTAAAGTTTCTTTATATTTAATTTTATAATCATTTAACCCTAAATCTATATTTTTCTCTTTATCATCAAGCATAGTAAAAACTTTAATTTCAGATAGCTTGTCCTTATTTAATTCAATATTATCAACAAATAATAAACCCTCAATATCTATCTTATTCTCCAATTCACTTACATACTCAAAACACCCTTTGTGACCAGTCTTTATTAACTCCATATATTCTAATAATTCCTTTAACCCTTCTATAACATAGTCTCGCTTATTAGTATATTTTACCTCACCAATAATAATTTTTTCTAATTTTTCTGTATCTCTATTTCGTATTTCTAATAAAATATCTGGTCTTCCATTATACAAATCAATATATCTATCCTTTATCCCTGTAAATAACTGTTGTGCTATTTCATTAGTTTTATCAACTACACTTAGCTCTTTTTTTATATATAAATTATCTACATCTCTCACTTCATCCCGATGAACTCTAAAACTAATGTTACCACTCCCTATAGAATTATGATAAATAGCATACTTTCTTTGATTATCTTCCCATTCTGCTACCTTATTATTCCCACCGTCAATTACATGTAGCAATTTCCCATCAGCAGAACCTTTCAAAATCTTAAATATCCAAAATAGTTCAAACAGTGTAGATTCATTTGCTATATCAATAAAAGTATTTTTTAATAAGTTTTTAATTTCTTTTTCATTTAAATTCATAATTTTTCTATACTTTTTCAATAATTCGGCTGATTCTCTATATAATGAATTTCTGCTTTTACAAACATCATTTAAAATTCTATCACTAATATTAAAATTTTTAGTATCAACTCTTGATAAATATATATTCTTTATATATACCTTATTTATCATAGTTGAATCATAATTTCTATACTTTTTATAAGCAATTGAATTATTATCTCTCAATAAATCATATAAAATTTTTAATAAGGTCTTTAAAACTAAATTTTCTTTAGTATTATAATTTTTAAAATTTTCATTACATACAAATAATGTTTTATCTTTTATATTTGTATTATTTCTTTTATTTAGAGTTTTATTCCATGAAATATTACCTTTAATATTACCATGAGTCATAACAGACTCCTTATAAGTAGATGTATTCATTTTTTTAATGCTATTTTTTATATTTTTTATATATCTAGCAACCTCTTCACTTAACAAAAAATGAATTTTCAAAAGTTTATCTAAATTAGATATATTTAAATCTAAATCTTTCAAATATGGATTAATATCTAATGTACCATCTAACAAATAGATTACTATATCATCTTCTATTAACTCCATCAACTTTTTTTTATTTGTTTTTGCATACATAGAGCTCTCTCCTATTATAACTGACTACCAAAGAATTCTTTTACAAAAGCATTAATTCTAATTTCATCTACCTTCACTTTACTTCTTAATAAATCAGCTATAAAATCTTTTAATTCATCATCATCTGAACCTTCAAATTGTGGTAATACATACATTATAAGTATAGATGTCCAATCTTCTTCATTTTCTACATACATTGCTATATCTTTTAATATAGCTGGTCCTATAGGTCTGTACTTATTTATTATCAGCCATATGTCAAGCAACCCATCTACTAGTTTTAAACTTCCTATTTCAACTGAAGGTATATTCCAAATACTTAAATATGATTCTACTAAATTAATATCAATATTAGTTGGTATTGATATTGGTATAATCGCAAATCTTCTCATAAATGCATAACTCATTTCAAATAACGATGCCTTGTCTAAGGTATTTATTGACCCTATTAATCTCCAATCTTTTGGAATAATATAATCCTCATCATTTAAACTTCCATTATTAATATTTTGCTCATTTAATACTTTAATATTTTCTTCTTTATTATTTTTATAATTCAACTCAACATCATCACCGGCTAAAATGGAAAAGAATGTTCCAAAAGCTTTATCAATATCAGCTCTATTCATCTCATCTACTATCAACCACTTATTTATATTATTTTTTTCTTTATCTTTAAAACAAGATAGAAACACCCCTGCATTAAAATCTAAAATCCCATCTTTATTTACATTATATCCTCCTATTGTCTCATAAGTAGACCAATCCGCTATAGCTGTAGTCAACTTATAATTAGTTTCATAGAATTCACAAATTTGCTTTGCTAACTTTGATTTTCCAGTACCTGGTGGTCCACTTAAAATAATATGTTTACCCATTTTTAGATTTTTAGTAATACGTCTTTCTATATCCTCTTTTACTTCTTTTTCAAAATTCAAATTTTCTATAGTAAATTTCTTTTCAAAATCTATTGATTTTATTTCTGCTATACTATTAGCCATTTTACCTATTTTATTAGGTACTAATTCATATGCAGTCTTTATATTATTAACCTCTTTTTCTAAAGATGAATTCACCCAAATTTCAAAAATATAAATAAATTTATTCTTTTCATCCTCATATTTTTTTATATAAATAGATGAAATTTCTGGAAGTAAAACATAACCTTTAAACTCTGAAAAAATTTTACTTTTTGATCCTATAAAATACCTCTTTTGAGAATCATATATATGATTATCAAGATTAAATTCAAAGTCATTTTTGGTAAAATCATTAAGTTTATCCAATTGTGCTTGTCTATAACCACTTGGAATTTTTTCATTATAATTATTCATAATTTGATATTCAAATTCAAATTCAAATAACTCTAGATACTTCTTAATATTATCTTTATCAAATTTATAATGATTATCTTGATTAAAATTATTGAAAAAATCTTCTATATATTTTTTTTCATCCTTAACCTTTTTTCCACTGTATACTTGCATTCTTGCTTCATAATTTCCTTTTTGCTTTTCACCAGTTTTTTTCCGTATACTAACCGCCTCTTTACAACGATTATTTGGTGTTTCTATCTCTAAATTCCCAATGTATGTTAGACCTCGATAATCCATTTTATATCTCCTTTCTGTTTATATTACAATTTCCTCGCACTTCACATTTTCAAAAATACCCGTTGAGCAAATTGTATATAGCCTTTTTAATTGTCTCTACTTAACGAGATGTACTTCATTTTAATAAATATTTCTTATTTATTCTTCAATCAACGTCATCGCCACTTCTAACATACTCATCTGTTCATATTCAGGTTTTTCTATAATATCATCTTCTATTCCAGGATATACTTTAATTATATTTTTCATTATATTAATTAAAACATCAACAACTATAGAATTTCCTGTTTGCTGATAAACTTGAGTATCTGAAACCACTATATTAAAGTTATCACTAAATCCCATCAACCTTAAACATTCTCTTGGTGTAAGCTTTCTTATTCTGCCAAATGTAGTTACATAATTATCTATTCCAGCTCTGTGCATTTTATGCATTGTTTTTAATAGTGGTCTAGCAATATCTAAGTCTATTTCTGGTTTAGAGTAAAACCCTTCTGTTCCACTTGCTAAAACATATGCTTTAACTTTTTCTGACAAGAAATATTTTTTCAAATCATTCATTATCATTTCTTTATATTCGTCATCACTCTTCAATAACTCAATTTGTTTTTTTAATTCAGTTTTTTCAACATCTTTATCCTCAAATATAAAATCACCATGCCAATTGAACTGTTGATTCTTGGTTTGACATAATTGTATATCTCCATTTATTTGAGTCCACTTTTTATTTAAATTTACTTTATCTGAAACAAATTTAACACCTTTTTTATTTAAGTAGTATTTCCCCTCAACATTCTCTACTAAAAAATCCTTTAATGTAGTTTTCAACTCTATTCTAGTTGGTTCTACAAACTCTTCTTTCAACTCTAAGTCTTTTCTAAACCCGACAACAAATATACGTTCTCTATTTTGCGGAATCCCAAAATTTTTAGCATTTAATGTCATTTGTTTCCATTCATAACCAATTTCTTCAAATGTAGCTTTCATAACTTCCCAAGTTTGCCCATTATCATTACTTAAAACAGCCTTAACATTTTCATATATAAATACTTTAGGTTGTATTTCTTTTACAAGTCTTGCAAACTCATAAAATAAAGTTCCTCTAGTATCTTGTAACCCACGTTGTTTACCTACTAATGAAAATGACTGACAAGGACTTCCTCCTACAAATAAATCAACTTTATCTCTATACTGTTTCCCATCTAGAAATGAAATATTCCAATGAAAATCCTCTTCATTTATTTTATAATTAGCAAAATAGCTTTGTCTTACAAAATTAGATTTTAATTTTGATTTATAAAGACTATCCACATAATCCTTTTTTTCCTTATAATCAACTATTTCATTTAAATTATTATGTATCTCTATAGTTTTAATTTTTTCGCTTAACATAGCTATATCATCTATGACATTTTTTAATAACTCTACACACTTTTTAAAAATTTCTATTTCTACAATTAAAGCAATTGAATCTAAATTTTTGAAATTTTCTAGAAACTCACTTTCTGAAAGAGCTAATTTTTTCAAAACTTTATCTTTTTCTTTTATATCATCTCCAATTATTTTTTTAGAAAAGACTTTGAATTTTCTAAAAATTCTTTCACTTAATATTACTGAATCTAAAATATCTAAACTTTCTATATTATCACTATATAATTTTAAAACATCATCTATTTTTTTATCTTTTACTTTTAAAATATTATAATTACTCTCAATATCAAAATAGTTAAATCTATAATTATTTTCATTTATCCTTAAATCATTAATATACTTTCTTAATGATTCAATATTTAGATTTAACGCATCAAATTTTAAATTTATCCTGTCAAAATGCTCTTTTAAATCTGTAATATGAGATAAACCTGATATATTAGTCTGTAAAACAGTTTTATTAATTAAATGTTCTAATTGTATCATTCGATTTTTTGCCGCACGAATTGCAAATGGTATCTTAGGATCAAAAATATTTATATCTCCGTTGTCACACGCAAAAACTATTTCATGATCTAAATCCATCCTTTTTAAGGCTTGCTCAATAGCACCTATTCCAGTAAAAACTGTTGCCAATCTTATCATTTTAATACCTCCAAACTTTCTGTAACTCCAATATTATAACATTTCTCTTCTTTTTTAACCATTTTATTTAAAGTTTTATCTATTAAATAATCTCCAACTTTTCATCTTAAGTTTCATACACTCCACTTTTATTTTTTCTAATTATAACCTAGTAAAATGATAGTTTTTACATTACCCTCTCACCTAAATTTACTACATCACCTATTTAAACTTCATTGAATGATCTCCTTCAATTTATCTCATACTACCTTTATAAATAAACTAAAGGAGATTACCTATGAATTTTAAAAACTGTATGTATTGCAAAGAACTTAAACCATTTTCTGAATATAACAAATGTTCTTCACGAAAAGATGGTGTTCAAAAGAATTGTCGTGACTGTAATAAGCTTTTAAATAGACTTAGTAAGGAAAAGAAAGCACTTTCAGAAGGAAGAATTATGAAACCTTATGTTGAAAAAAAATTCACTACTATAACAGATAAGGAACTTCTATCGCATCTAGTTAAGTTTTATGAAAAATATAAAAGAGCACCTGTAACTTCTGATTTTGAAAATAAAAACAATGAACTTCCCAATATGAGAACCTATTATAGGCATTTCAAATATAATAGAACCCAAAACAAGGTTAGTAGTTGGAATGATATTCTAGAACTTGCTGGAATTTCGCCACTTAATCTAAAAAATTTTTGGTCCGCTTGGCAATATCTAGTTGAAAAGGCAGCTACCATTTTAGAAGGTGATTGCTTATTTCAATACAATGGGTTTTCTTCTGATTTTAAACCTGATATTTATATTCCATCAAAAAGTAAAATAATTGATGCAGCTACCTCTAACTACATTGACAAACATAAAAAATCTCAATTTCAAAAAAGTAAACAGTATGTTAACTCAGTAGAATTTTGGTGTCTTTTGAAAAAAACTAAAGGCTTAGAACTAGATGGACTTAACTATGTATATGCAGATGAAATTATCAAACGATTGATTACTATTGAAGAATTTAAACTCGCTAATGAAATTAAAAATATCAATACTCAGTACAATGAACTCTGTGAAAACTATAAAGAACATAGAAGAGCTTATTGTATCAAAAAGATTCAAGAATTTTATATAGAAAATGAAAAAGTGCCTATGATGAAAGATTTACTACATAATCCGAAATATCCTTCATCAACTACCATTGCTGATTTATTCGGTACATTTAATAATGCTATACGCGAAGCTGGTTTTATCCCTAACGAACCTATTGGAAAAAGCACCTCTAACTAGAGATGCTTTTTCTTTCAATCTTAAACATCATTCTTCATTTTTTTATTAAATTAATCTTATTTATATACATTTATTGAAATATCACTATCATTATAGCAACTTTTTCTATTTTAAAAGATTTAAATTAGTTGTAAAATAGAAAAATTAATATTCTGAAATTTAATTGATTTAATATATTAATTTATTAAATGGAAAAAAATGATATAATTACAACTTAAAGATTTTTATTAAAAAAGGAGAACATACAAATGAAAAAAACTAAAATTATGGCTATACTTTTATCCGGTGCTATGGTAGCAACTATGACTGGATCAATGGCAATAAGTCAAAAATCAAATAAACATAAAACAATAAAAAATAACATACTATTATCAGCTCCTGCTCAAACATCTAATTATGGTGCTGTTATAAACGGAAATGACAATCTTGTCTTAACTAACAAAAGTGGACAAGCTATCGGATATGTTTCAGTGGGCCAAATGCTTAAACTTGGTCAAAACACAGGAAATTCAACAAAAGTTACAGTTGAAGAAACAGGTTCTACTGGATATATCTCTAATAGCAATATAAATTATATAACTTCTGGAACTTCTTCTGATTTAGTTAGAATGAATAGAAAAGGTTCTGTTGTTAATGTAAGTACTGATGTAAATGTTAGAAGTTCTGCAACTATGAATTCATCAGTATTATCTACTTTAACAAATAATACAGCTCTTACAATCACAGGTAAACAAGGTGATTGGTATAGAGTAAATGTCAATGGAATTAAAGGATTTGTGTTCAGTGAATATGTAGCTCAATTAGCTAATTCAACAGCTACATCTTCAGTGCCAACAAATAGTACTATAACAACTTCAAATGTAGTTTCTAATATTAATCCTAATAACACTACTCCAGTAGCTAATCCTAGTAACACTACTCCAGTAGCTAATCCTAGTAACACTACTCCAGTAGCTAATCCTAGTAACACTACTCCAGTAGTTAAGCCTAGTAATCCTACACCAGTAGTTAAGCCTAGTAATCCTACACCAGTAGTTAAGCCTAGTAATCCTACTCCAGTAGTTAAGCCTAGTAATCCTACTCCAGTAGTTAAACCTAGTAATCCTACTCCAGTAGTTAAACCTAGTAACCCTACTCCAGTAGTTAAACCTAGTAATCCTACTCCAGTAGTTAAACCTAGTAATCCTACTCCAGTAGTTAAACCTAGTAATCCTACTCCAGTAGTTAAACCTAGCAATCCTACTCCAGTAGTTAAACCTAGTAATCCTACTCCAGTAGTTAAACCTAGCAATCCTACTCCAGTAGTTAAACCTAGCAATCCTACTCCAGTAGTTAAACCTAGCAATCCTACTCCAGTAGTTAAGCCTAGTAATCCTACTCCAGTAGTTAAGCCTAGTAATCCTACTCCAGTAGTTAAACCTAGCAATCCTACTCCAGTAGTTAAACCTAGTAACCCTACTCCAGTAGTTAAACCTAGTAACCCTACTCCAGTAGTTAAACCTAGTAATCCTACTCCAGTAGTTAAGCCTAGCAATCCTACTCCAGTAGTTAAACCTACTCATAAAACTGATGTTAAAACATTAAGTATCAAAGGTTTAGATTTATCTAACTACCAAGGAAATCCTGATCTTTCTCAAGCAAAAAAAGCTGGATATGATACTGCTATAATTTTAGCTGGTGATGGTTATAATAACTTTACTTCACCTACTTTAGAGAAGCAATATCAATCTGCAAAAAAAGCTAATATGAATATAGGATTCTACTATGTATTAAGACCTGATTTATCTATTGCGCAACAAGCTCAAAATTTCTGGAATGATATAAAAGGTAAAAGTTATGATGTATACCCAGTACTTGATGTAGAAATTGCCGGTGCAAATCAAGACGTAACTGGACAAGTATTAGAATTTATGAAAGATTTCAAATCACTTAGTGGATTAAACTGCATAATTTATACTGGTTATAACTTTGCTAATACTCACCTAAATAGTAAACTTGCACCTTATAAATGTTGGATTGCTGATTGGGGCATTTCTTCAGTTCCTAGCAATAACGTTTGGAACAAAAAAGACTATGTTGGTTGGCAGTATACTGGTAGTGGAAAAATAGAAGGGTTAAGTAATTCATTAGATTTAGATAAATTCAATTCTGGTATTTATATAAATCCTAGTGATCCTTATGTTGTTAATCAAACTACTAATGCAAATTCATTTGCCGTAGAAAATACTAATGTCTCACTTACTAATGCATTAGGTATGAATTCTAGTTCAGCAAGTAATTCACAAAGTAGCACAACTACACCATCAGTACTTCTTATAGGAAATAATTAATATAAAAAGAACTGTATTAAAATAATATAAAAATGGACTCTATAGAATAAATGTTTTAACAAAAACATTCATCTACTGAGTCCATTTTTTTCAACTTTTAATCACCTATATACCCTAAATTATAACAATCTCTGTGAAACTCCGGTGAGCAATACCACAAATCAGACTCATAATTATCTAATTCATCCATCCACCATGATGTACCAACCTCCATAAGCTTACTTACATAATTCTCTACCCCTGTAAGTCTTGTAATCATATATCCAAGCGACAATCCTATACTTCTAGTTTGAACTTTATCGCTTTTTTCATAAGTTCCATCTACGATTTCAAATTGTTCTATTATTTCAGCACCACTATATTCTAAACTATCACAATGATATGATTCAGCACTATTATATATATGGCTTATTCCATCTTCACCTAACTGATTTATTAAATCTTTCATCTTATTATGTGTAATACGAGAAATATATTCTAAAACTTCACAAGTATAAGTTAAATCCATTGCTTTCTTACTTGACATATATTCCCTCCTTAAATTCTAATTTTTCTATTGCCTTTTCAGTACATAACACTATTTGATGCGTTAAATACTGAAACTTACATATTATTAAAAATTCCTCTTCTGAAATTTCGTTATTTAAATATTCATTTACTCTATTATAAACCTTATCATCAGCCATTGGACCTTCCACAACATCATATTCATGTGAAATATCTGCCCTACATTTAGCTATAAAATCCAACCATTCTTTATCAATTGTTTTAAATACCTTTATCTTTAACTCCTCGCAATTATGTAATCTATAAATACTTATTGCATTATCTCCTCTTTGTCTAATAGCCCACTTTTTAGCTTGGCTAAATATATTAGTTATATAAAATCCACGACCAAAATCTTTTGTAAGCCTTCCCTTTATTATTTTAGGTTCATTAACTATAACATTACTTCCATGATAATATTC
The DNA here is from genome assembly GCA_051650125.1 of Sarcina sp. Classification (GTDB taxonomy): domain Bacteria; phylum Bacillota; class Clostridia; order Clostridiales; family Clostridiaceae; genus Sarcina. The sequence continues at coordinate 41,773 of JBOFIK010000044.1, forward strand.
TGCATAATAATCTATTTTATTTTCACTCATCTAAATCACTCCATTTATTTCCTTAATTACTATTTTAACATTATCTCCCTTTATAAACATCTATATACTAACTATTTCACAAACTCATTCATTATTTTACCAGTTACCTTATTTCTAAGTTTTAAATGTGCAGTTATAGGCATCTGACCAAAACTCTCCACAGTATCACACATCCCCATATAAATATAAGGCTGTGTTACTCCATCAACATCTTTATATTTTCTTATAAATAGATGCATATCTATACCATGCTTTTTATTATCTATAAGCTCTTGTCCTGCCTCTGATTCTAATGTTGTTGTACTTCGACTCTCCCAAACAAATATATCATCACCTATAAATTCATTTACATGGTTTATACTATCTTTTAACCCCTCTTCTTTTTCAAAGTTAACAAACATAAACCACTGCTTTTTATCATCACTTACCTTTAAGCCACCCATTCCAAAGCCACTAAACTTCTTCTTTGAATTGACCATACGCATACAATCATCACGACTATACTCGCTATATAATTTAAGGAATGGAACTCCATAATTTTTTTCTTTAAATTCTCTCTCATACATAAGCAGACCATAACTTATACAATCATTTATATAAACTTTGTATTTCTCATTTTGAACTATTTCACCTATTTCATTTGCAAGTTCAACACTTTCTCCATTAATTTTTATAAAATTATAAGTGCTTTCTTTTTTGCTATGATAATCCCCTCTTAAACACTCTAAAGTGTATTCAAAACTTTCATTATCTACAAATTCTATATATTTCTCAACTTCACTTTTAAGTTCTAACTTTGTAGCACTACCATTCTCTATAAGATATCTTAAAACTAAAAACTCATAAGGTCTTTTTATAGGAAGTTTTACACTTATATCTTTTAAAACTTCTCTAAATAATTTATCAGTAAGAAGTTTTGTATCATCATAATCTTTCTCTATTTTCTCTAAGAACCCAAGATAACTTTTACTTAAAGTTGCTCTCATAAATTTAAGCGGGTCCGGTGCTCCTTCATAAAGGTAGTAATCAGTTAAAAGTCCTACTGCTTTTCCACCCCTAACTTTTTTAAACTGCGCATACTCTTCCTTAAGATATTTTAAAGCATTAAAATTCTCGCTATCTATTTGCTGTAAAATCCTTTCTTTTGCTATCTCATCCATCTGAATATTGGTACATCCTGCTATGCCTATAAAGTTTGTTTTTAAAGCAACTTTTAAACTATCCTTATCATAATACTGATTTCCATTTAAAGCCATTGCTACTAAAAATGCTTTATTATGATTCCCTATAAAGTCTAAAACTGTTAGGAACTCTTTACCTACAAATTTTCTAAGTCCTCTTCCAAGTTGTTGTATAAACACTATTGATGACTGAGTTGGTCTAAGCATTAAAACAGTATTAACAGGAGGTATATCAACACCCTCATTAAATAGATCTACTGTAAAAATAACTTCTAAATCAGCATCATCATTTTCAAGATTATCTATCTCGCTCCTTCTTTCATCAACTGAGTTCTTACTTGTTAGTGCTACACTTTCTATACCTCTTTTGTTAAACTCTCTTGCCATATACTGTGCATGTTCTATATTTACACAAAAACCTACGCACTTTCTTTTATCACCATCAAATCCATAGAAATTCATTTTCTCTATAACAAAGTCTACTCTCTCATTAATCTGAAGAAGCTTTGCTACTTTTTCTACTTCATTTATATCAATCCCTCTATAATCCACTAAATCTATATCTGTAATTCCAAAATAATGAAATGGTACAACAAGATTTTCTTCTAAAGCCTCTGTAAGTCTTACCTCTAATGCAATATTGTTATCATATATAGCAAATATATCAGTTCCCTCTGTTCTCTCTGGAGTTGCTGTCATCCCAAGTAAGAACTTTGCTTTAAAATACTTTAAAACTCTTTGATATGTATCTGAACTACTATGATGTGCCTCATCTATAACTATATAATCAAATTCATCACTTCTAAAACTATCATAATGTTTAGAAATACTTTGAATAGTTGCAAATATATAATCACTACTTCTTGCCTTCATATTACCCGTAAAAAGTCCAAAAGATTTATTATCTATTATCTTCTCATAATCACTCATAGCCTTTCTAAGGATATCCTCTCTATGTACTATAAATAACATTCTTTTAGGATTAAACTCTCTTACATCAAAAGCTGACATATATGTTTTACCAGTTCCTGTTGCTGCTATAACAAGTGCTTTACTTCTATTATGTTCTCTAAGTCTATTTAAATTTTCTAACGCTTTAATCTGCATTGAATTTGGCTTTACTTTTTTAGAACTAGACAAAAACTTTCTAGTCTTTTTTTCAACTCCTAAAATTTTTAATTCTTTTATGAAACTCTCATACTCACTTAAAAACTCTTCATCTACAATATCTGTTTCATCTACAAGTCTTTTATACCCTTGCATAACTTCTAATGCGAATTTTTCATCCTTCTTAGAAATTACTTTAACATTCCACTCTTCATTACTTTTTAATGCAGCTTGTGTTAAATTTGATGAACCTATATATATTTTATAAAAATCCTCATACTCAAAGATATATACCTTCGTATGGAATCCTTTCATTTTTTCATCCGTCACAAATATTTTTAAATCTATATTATCAAATTCTTTTAATCTTTTAAGTGCAACTGGCTGAGTGAAATTTAAATATGTAGAAGTTATAATACTTCCCCTAACACCTCTATCACTTGCACTTTTAAGCTCATCTAAAATCAGTTGAAGTCCAGAAAAGTTTATAAAAGCTATACTAAAATAAAAGCTCTTACATTCCCTAAAAGATTCTTTTAACTCTAAAAGAAAATTCTTTTCATCATTATTAGTTATAAGTTCATTCTCCATAGGAATATCACAAACTTTTTTTTCATCTATAAAATCATTTAAATTAAATGTTGTTTGAATATACATTTTTTCTCCTTTGTTTGCATAATAATTTTATTATACACCATATTTTCTGAAATATATAAATAAAGGCACTCCTAATTTCTAGGAGTGCCTTTGCTTATACATAAGCCTTATATTCTTTTAAATCCTGTATTCTTTAAAAAGTCTACAAGCTTTGATAACTTCTCACAAAGCTCTGTTTTTTCTCTTAAGTTTAAACTAGCAAACTTAAATTCAATTCCATTGATATAGAACTTCTCATTTTTAATATAAATTCTTGATATTGCAAGTAAGTTTATATTAAGTGAATTTGATAATCCCTCTTTGTAGTAGATATTTTTATCTGTCACTAAAAGTCCACTTGTTTTAAGTCCAAATACTGTTGTATCAAGAAGTAAAACTGGCTTTTCAGCATCATTTATATCTGCGTAACTTGCCATAGCTGATGCATATTTCTTTTCAGAAGAAACACCTTCACTATGAAGGAATAACATTTTTCTAAGTTCCTCTGATTTAACTGAATTTACAAGTTCAAGACTAAAGCTATCTGCTGGGCTTACTGTCATTTCACCAAGTTCCTCTTCAATCTCCTCTAATGGATTATCCATTATTCGTCTTAAGACAACTATAAACTCTATTAAATCTCTTATATCAAATAAATCTTGTTTCTTTTTAATGTGAGGGAATTCAATTACTCTATTTGTAATTTGAACTTTATTCTCATCCTTAGTTTTTATGTTATTAACATATTTAAGGTCAATAAACCACTCATCTTCGTTTCTATTTTTACAATAAATCCCTTTACTTGAAATAACCATACCAAGCTTTTGAAGATTTAATAAGAATTTCTTAGAGTTATCTATAACAAGATAAATCTCCTCAAGTTCACTTATGCTTAAAACATATGAAGTACAAGCTTCTCTTATTTTCTCTCCACTACCCTCTGTTATTTCACTAAAGTAGATTTTTTCACCGATTTCTTTACTTATAAGTTTTGAAAGTTCTACAAGAATTTCTCTAAACGTTAAATTGTCATAGTTAAGTAAATCACTCATAAGTTCATAATATTTATTTTCTTCAAGATTAACTTTAAGTTCATCTTGAAGTCTTTTATTACCAAATAAGATGTTTTCACTATCTATTCCAAGTAACATTTCTTCCTCTGTATTATCCTCTGGTCTTTCAAGCGGTGCAAGTCCATTAACATCTCTGTAAGCATCAAGTATGTTGTTAAGCATAACTGAGAAATCATCTTTACTTCCCATATAGTTACTACAAAGTTTATAATCTCTATGTTCTACTTCAACAAATATTCCATCATAGAATATTCTCTCACCCTTCTTAATTTTAGAGTAATTTCTTACCTTTAAAGATTCAATTTCTGAAAGTTTTAAGAATCTCTTTGCATAACTTGAGTAAATTGCTCTATCTGTTATAACAAAACCTTCTTTATTCTTCCCTGATTTATCATCTTCAACATAAGACATGATAACTGGCTCATAGTCCATTTGCATTTCTCTTATAAGGCTATAAAAACCTGGTATTTCTATTTCCCACTTTTTACTTTTAATAGATATATCAAGTGCTTTCATTTCTTCATCGCTATCTCTATAAATATAATTAACTTTTTCCATGAAATCAAACTCAATAGTTTCTTCTTCATTTAAAGGTATAACAAATTCAAATACATCTTTTTCAATATTTCTAAACTGTCTTTTATCCATTATATTTCTATCTTGAAGTTCACAAAGCATATCTCTTTTATCTTTACCAGTAGGTGCAACATCTTTAATTGCCTTCATACAGTAATCTACGATAGTTGTTCTATCTTGAGTATCTAAATCTGCAAATACATTACCTTCGAATGATTTACCAAAAACTGCATACTCAGCTTTAAAGCATTCCCAGTGTCTAATAGAATACTTTTCTTTAGACTCCTCTATCTTATCTCTTCTTATTTCCTCTATATAGTCTTGTTCTTTAATGACTGCAAGTTCCTGTTTGAATGTAGCTATTCTAGCATCTTCACTTACCTTGCTTATATCAATGTCACTCACTACATATCCAAAATGATTTATTTCCGCCTCAAAAATAATATCAAAATCTCTTATATTGTAGATACCTATATTTTCTGCGCAAATTTCTTTCTTTATATCTTCATCTGCATTAATTGATATTTTAGAAATTTCATCTACATAAAGACCTTTTTCTACAACTTTAATTTCATTAATTACATTATCAGCTTGCTCTCCACATTTATTTAAAAGTTCAATTGCTGAAGTTAATAAATTATATTTTCTACTATTTATATCTTCAACTTTTGATAAAGCAACATATGTGTCCTCAAAGAATGGGTACTCAACTATTGCATCTCTAAGAATACCTGCATACTCTTGATCTGAAATATTTCTTTGTTCTTCATACTTTCCAAGAATCTGTCTAGCTTTAGCCTTAGCTTCAAGAAGCTCATTTAATGTTCTTCCATGGTCGACTGTATAAATATCAAAGTTAGCTAGCCCACATTTATTTATAAACTCTACTGCTTCAAGTATTAATTTATAAATTCCTTGTTCTATACTATCTCTTAAATTATAATCAAGCTTCGCCTCTTCAAATATACCTTTAATTTCTCTTGTGATAGATCTAACAGCATATGTTTTAAAGTGTGGTTTATCACTATTAGCTCTATATATCCCTATACTTCTCTCAACACTATTAAGTATTTGAGTTTCTGATACAGCATTATCCATCATTATGTTTATTTTACTTATTTGTTTTGATAAAGTTTGTAAACATTGAAGTCCAAATATACTCTCAAACAACTTATCTTTCTCTATACTATTATCATTGATACCTTCTTTAGTTAGGAAAGCATGAGTATAATCTATAAGTTCACTATATCCATCATAAAAAGCAGTCTTGATATTATCATTTGTAAAGTTTCGTCTACCTCTTATATCAAATATATTGTCTTTAAATCTTTCTACACAAATTAAGCATCCGTTATAAAATAAAGTTTTTAAAGTTTCAAGTCTAAAATCTCTACTCTCTAAATCTAGAATATCATCTAAACTATTTTCCTCACTAAGCATTTCTTCACCATCATATCTTATGAAACTAGTTGATTCTTTATATGTAGTTGTTCCTGATTTTTCATTCTCTACAACTTCAATCTCTTCATCAAAATCATTGAATAATCTTTTGTCCATATCATTATTATCTAACTTTTGATTCTCATTATTTTGTGAATCTTTTAAATCATTTTCCCTAGCTATCTTCTCATCTTCAAGAACTTCTAAATTAAGAATTTCTATTGTTTCTAAACCTGTTTGGTCATAAGTTTCATTAGGATTAATATCCCCGTAAACTTCCTCTTGAGGTTTATCTTGTGAATCTAAGATATTTCCTTTTGCTTCTAACTTTTCTTCTAGTTCTAAAAGTTCTAACACATGTGATTTCTCTTCTTTACTATCATTCATGAGTTTTTCTATACTTTCAGTACTTAAATCTTTTTCAATTTCACTATTATCTATTTTTAATATTTCCTTAGCTCTATTTTTAAAATTCGGAATATCACTAGACTTACTTTCCTGTTTAGTTTCACCTTCTTGTTTAATTTCTTTAACAACTGGTTCACAAACAGCTTGTACCTCTTCTCTTTTTAACTCTTCATCTAAAGTTTCTACTTCCTTAGTTGAATTATTATTTTCTTCTTTTGCAAATTTTAGACATAACTTTATGTCCTCTTCCTCTAACCCTAAGTCCTCACAGTATTCATTTATCTCTAATAAATCGTCCTCTGAAATTTCTTTTGACTCGTTAAAGCTCATTATTGCACTTATAAAATCAACAGAATCACATAAATTTTTACTCATTAAAGTTTCAACTTTATCGGCCTCTTCTTTAGTTAATCCCAAACTTTCTCTTTTCTTTTCTAAGATAAGTTTACTTTTAGGACTATCTAACTGTTTTCGGAAGAATAATCTTTTGTAACTGTCTAAATATTTTTTTAATTCATTATTATTTTCTAAATTCATATCTAACAAAAAAAACTTCCTCCTTAAGCAAATGTCATCTATTATTATATCTATAATTCGACAAAATAAAAAGTTATTTTAGTGAATATCTGCTAAAAAAAGAACTCTTTTTTAATTATTTTACTTTATCAAACAATTCTTTTGCAAATTCTTCATATCATTATATAATTAAATTAAAATAAACTTAAATATCGAGGTGGTAAAAATGGCAGTATCAGTACTAGGAACATTGAAAAATAATTTTTCTAAACTTAATGATGGTCTAACTTTTTTATTTGGACACTGTAATAATATATTAGTAAGAAATGAAAAAAAAGAAGCTATTTGTAGCTTTTATAATTCTGAAGATGGTGAAATTTTAATAAAGAAATTCTTAAAAGAACATAATATCGATAAAAACACCTGTACTTTTGAAGAAATAAAAGAAGTCCCTGATGAAAACATCCAAAGACTTCTTGATTATTTTAAATTAACTTATCTTGATCAACAATTAGTTCTTTATAAAGATATTCTTGAAATATCAAAAATTAAAACGCTAAATAAAGTTGATCATATTCATAAGCATAAGGATAAGTACTCTATTGAAATATACGTTACAGCATAATCTAAATATTTAATATAGAATCCACTATATCTTTTTCTACCTCACTGTTGTATTTTCCTTTTCTAAATTCTTCTTTAACTATGAATTCCCTATTATCTAGATTAGCTTCTATTAAAGCTCTTACTTTAATAGGGAACTCTTTGTATACTGAACTAATTTCATTTTCATCCGTTAAAAATAGCATTGTAGGTATTTTCTTCTCGCCCACTTTTTTCACAAGAAACTTTTCATGTTTATCAGTTTCAAAAAAATTAGGTTTTATATTCTCATTTCCCTCTACTATTTTCTTTAAAATAGGCACCATTGTTTGTGCATCTGCACATCTATTTTCAATAAATACAGCAATATTTATTTTTTTATCTATCTTTTTTAGTTCCTCTACCTTATATCCGTCATATGAACAGACTTTTGCTTGTTCTTTAATCATAGCTAACTGATCATCATCTGCTTTTACCTTTATATCCTCGTATGTATTTCCATGTAGTAAATCTTCCATTTTCAGGCTATTATTCATCTAAATTCTCCCTTCCTAAATCATTTGTTTTAGTCTAACATATTAATCTAAATTCTTATGTGAATATTTTGTTAGAATTATCTATTCAATAATAGCTTGTCATATTTTTTTAATTATTATACACTTCTACAACTCGCAAGTTTAATATGCTATAATATTTTTTATAAACTAAATTAATTTTAAGGAGACTTATTTGATGCAGGAACTTATAGGCTATTATCTTATAATTATAAATATAATCGCATTTATTTTGATGTATGTAGACAAAGAAAAAGCTATTAGACATCAATGGAGAATTAAAGAATCAACACTAATGGGCTTTACTATCTTTGGTGGAAGTATTGGTGCATTTCTTGGTATGCAGTTATTTAGACATAAAACAAAACACCCTAAATTTTATATTGGTATACCAATTATACTTTTCATTCAACTTTTATTTACTTATTATATCTACTTTGAAATTTTATAATATTAATTTGAATATCAATATTATAAAATTTTACTTCCATGTATTTCTATTGTATTAGTTTTTCTTAAAATTTCATCTCTATTTTCTGTATTAACACCTTTTCCTGGCATTATAACTATTCTTCCATTTGCTACCTTATTAAGTCTTCGAAGTTCTTCTATGCACTCATATGCACTTGTTTTTCCACCCTTAGTTAAAATCCTATCTACCCCTAACTCCACAAGTTCTTCTATCGCTCTATCTTTATCCCTGGTTTCATCAAAAGCCATATGAAAAGTTACACTCATAGGTTTTGCTAGTTCTACAAACTCTCTAGTAATTTCATAATTTACCCTTCCACCTTTAAGTTGCCCAATGACAACTCCATAAGCACCCAAATTTTTGCACATTTTTATATCTTCTCTCATTATATCTATTTCAGAGTCTGAAAATTCAAATTCCCCACCTCTTGGTCTTATAATGACCATAACATTAGCCTTTACATCCCTTATTGTATTTTTTATTGTTCCATAACTAGGAGTTGTCCCACCTTCATAAAGGTTATCACAAAGTTCAATCCTCTTTGCCCCTTTGCCATCAGCAATTACCGCTTCATTATAACTTCCCACACAAACCTCAAAAATCTTTTCCATATATGTATATCCCCCTAAATAATTTATTAACCTTTCTACTATTATACTACCTAATTCAAAAATTAAAAAAGTGCCTACTTCTATATTTAGTAGACACTTTATACTTAATTTACTTTTAATATCTCTTTTTCAGTTTTACATTCTAAATCTTCTACTTTTGAAAGTGTTTTTTTATAGAAAATAGTAAAACAAATGATTGTTGCTGTTGCAGCTATAACATCTGCAACTGTTTCTGATAGATATGTTGCCATTAGTTGTTGTCCTTGAATTGAATCTGCACCAAACATAAATGGAGCATTTTTCAATATTGCTGGAAGAATAAATATTAATGGTACTAATAAAAATACTTTTCTAAGTAATGCTAATATCAATGATGTTTTTGCTTGTCCTAGTGCTAGGAATGTTTGTTGACAAGCTATTTGTGCACCTAATATAAAGCTTCCTGCAAAGAACAGTCTTATACTCCAAGAAGTTATCTCTATAAGCTCCGGATTACTGTTAAATATTTTGACAAAGAACTCTGGCATAACCATAAGTCCAATCCACAAAAGTGTTGTATAAGACATACAGCTTGCTACTAATAACTTAAATGTTTTCTTAACCCTATCATAAGCCTTTGCACCAAAATTATAACTTATTATTGGTTGTGCACCTTGACTTATTCCTACTAAAGGTAGAAATAGAATTTGCATTATACTACTCATGATAGTCATAGAACTTATTGCTAAATCTCCACCAAATTTCAGTAGTTGATTATTCATGCTAACAATAACTAGACTCTCTGTAATTTGCATTATAAAAGGTGATATTCCAAGACCAAGTATAGCTAGTAATACTTTCTTTTCTGGAATTAAATATTCTTTTTTTATTTTAAGTGGACTATTTTTAAACATAAACTTTAGCACCCATATAGCTGAAACCATCTGTCCAACTAAAGTTGCAAGCGCTGCCCCTTTAACTCCCATATTAAATGTAAATATAAATATTGGATCTAGAACTATATTTATTATAGCCCCTATCATTACAGTCATCATACTTATTTTTGCAAAGCCCTGTGCATTTATAAATGGATTTAATCCTAACGCTATCTGAACAAAAACTGTTCCAAATAAATATATAGTTAGATAATCAAGTGCATAATTTAAAGTTACATCACTTGCACCAAAAGCTCTAAGTATAGGTTCTCTAAAAATAATAAACCCAACTGTTAAAAATATTGATAAAGTTATAAGTGCACTAAAACTATTGCTCAATATTTTTTCTGCACCTTTTTTATCTTTCTCTCCCATTTTAATAGCTAAAAGTGGTGCTCCACCTCCACCTATTAAAGCACTAAATGCAGATATTATTAAGATCACTGGAAATGCTATCCCCACTCCTGCCATAGCAATTTCTCCACTTGGCATTTTCCCAATGAATACTCTATCAACAATATTATAAAGTACATTTACTATCTGTGCTATAATTGCTGGCAAAGCTAATGTTAAAAGTAACTTCCCAACACTTCCCTTCCCTAAATCCGTAGCCTTTTTCTCTGACATATTATTTCCCCCATTTTTTCTTTCAGTTCTTCCTTAAATATATTTTTAAGAAAGCTTTCTATGAATTACAATTCATAAAAACCCCACTAATTCATTATACTTTATCTTTTATCTCTATTTATTATTAATTTGTTAATTTTTTTCTATTTTCGTTAACTAAAAAATAGAAAATTTAATTTTTTATAAAATTTAATTTAATTTTATATTTTACTTTTGTACAAATTTACTCAAAACCTACTTTTACTTCCTAAATAACAAATTATATTAATAAATTAATTTTAAATCTTGTATTTCGTTATTGATATCGTTTAAACTAGTATTGTAAAGATTTACCAAATATAAAGGGGGAAGTATATTTTGGCAAGAAGAGCATTTAAAAAGCATGCAAAAGCATGTGTTTCAATTCTAACACTATCTGCAATATTTACAGGGGGATTAATTTCATATCTACCTGCAAAAGAAGCAATTGCTGTTGAAAAACAAACAAATCAAACAAAACGTAACGTAACGTATTTTGGTGATTGGTCTATTTGGGGAGGCGAAGGTAATTTCTATCCTAAAGATATTCCAGCTGACCAATTGACACACCTAAACTTTGCATTCTTAGATTTTGATTCTAATGCAAATTTAGTATTCACAGACAAAGATTCTGCTATTGGTGCACCAGTTGGAGAACCTGGAGTTCAATGGGGTGGTCCTAATGCTGGATGTATAAATGCATTCCAAGAACTTAGAGCTAAAAATCCTAACGTAAAAATTGGTATATCAGTTGGTGGTTGGTCAAAATCTGGTGACTTTACAGAAGTTACAGCTAATCCAACAAAAAGAGCTAAGTTAATAGATAATTTAGTTAAATATGTTGAATATGCTAACATGGATTTTGTTGATCTTGATTGGGAGTATCCATCTGAGGCTAGAGACCCAGATAAAGTTGATAACCATCAAGATGAGGGAACACCAAATGCTAAGCCTGAAGATAAAGAAAACTATGTAACTTTCTTAGAAGAACTAAGAGTTGCTCTTGATAAAAAAGGAGAGGAAATAGGAAAATATTATGAGATAAGTGTTGCCCTTCCTGCTCCAAAATCTAAAGTATCAAATGGAATTGATGTAGAAAGATTATTTAATGCAGTAGATTTCGCAAATATTATGACATACGATATGAGAGGTGCTTGGGATGAAACAAGTGGACATCAAACTGGTCTTTATACAAACCCACTTGACCCAACTGCTGGTGCTGGGCTTTCAGTAGATGAAAGTGTTCAATATTTCTTAGACCAAGGAGCTCCTTCTGAAAAAATAGTTGTTGGTGCTGCTTACTATACAAGAGGATGGGATCAAGTTTCTCCTGGACCAGATGCTAAAAACCCTGGATTATTCGGTGAAGCTGCTTTATCAAACAAAGATGCTGATCAAACTCCATCTCGTGGTGCTATAAATGCTGCTCCTATGAAAGTTGGGGAAGCTGGTAGAGCTGGGGGAGTATGGTCATATAGAGTTATAGATGAACTTAAAAAGAAAGTTCCTGGATTAAAAGAATACTGGGATGATACAGCAAAAGCTCCATACCTTTATAGTGAAACAACTGGCGAGTTCTTCACTTATGATAATGTAAAATCTATCGAAGAAAAAACAAAGTATGTTAATGCTAATGACCTTGGTGGAATGATTTCATGGATGGCATCTCAAGATGCACCTACATCTGGTTCTGGTACTGTAAGAAATGAGCTTACAACAGCAACTGCTAATGGTTTATATGGTAGTCAAGAACTTCCAGACCATGAAATAGTTTATGCCGACCTTGATATTGAAGCAACAATTAAACCAGTAGGTTCTCAATGGGGCGGAGCTGGTGGTGGTTATGAGGTAACTATCAAAAATAATGAAAAACTTAGTGAAAGTGATGCAGTATTAAAAGAACTTGAAAGAAGTGCTGAAACAATCAAAACTCCTATTATATATATAGATTCAGATGTTAAATTAACAGCTGGAGATCATATGGCTGGTGCTATCTCAACTGATGGACAAGGTAGAACTGTTATTGATATCAAAGGGGTTTGGGAAGGTAAAAATATAGAACCAGGACAAAGCTATAAATTCATGCTTAATGCCCAGGGTGATAAGCCAGAAGATTTATCAGCTATCAAATCTGTTTCTGTTGGACAAAGAATGAATGAAGCTGGAACTGTTGTTGCAGAGCAAGTTGTTTATGGAGAAAATAATCCTGGACCAGGACCTGGGCCAGATGTAAATACAGCTCCTACATTCACTGGAATAACTGCTAAAACAATTACTGTTGGAGATAAATTTGATGCACTAGCTGATGTTAAAGCTAATGACAAAGAAGATGGTGATTTAACTTCTAAAATTAAAGTTACAGGAGAAGTTGACACAAACAAAGCTGGAACTTATAAATTAAACTACTCTGTTACTGATAGTGAAGGTTTAGAATCAACTAAAACTAGAACTATCACAGTTAAAGATAAAGAAATTACTCCTCCACCTGTTGAAAACGAAGCACCAGTATTAAATGGTGTTAAAAATGTAGAAATCAAAGTTGGAGATAAGTTTGATTCAATGAAGGGAATCACAGCTACTGATAAAGAAGATGGTGATTTAACTTCTAAGGTAAAAGTTTCAGGAACTGTTGATACTGCTAAGGTCGGTAAATACACATTAACTTATTCTATTACTGATAGTAAGGGCTTAAAGACTGAAGCAAAAAGAGTTGTAACAGTTTCTAAGGATGATACACAAGTTCCTGATGGAGACACATATGATGCAACTAAGGTTTACAACACTGGTGATACAGTAATCTATGGCGGAAAGACTTATACTGCTAAATGGTGGACTCAAGGACAAACTCCTGGTTCAAGTGATGTTTGGGATGTGAAAGCTTCTACTGAACCTGACGGAACTGAGCAATATGCACCTGGAAAAGCTTATAATGGAGGCGCTATAGTATCTTATGAGGGACAAAAATATAAAGCTAAATGGTGGACAAACACAACACCTGGAAGCGATTCTTCATGGGAAAAAATCTAACTATTAAATTCGATTCCTAAAATTTAACTTATACAAAAGAAACACTCAATCAAAAATTTTGATTGAGTGTTTTTTCTTTTTACTGTTGTATACTTTTTTCTATTTCACTAAGAATTTTTTTAGTAGCATTAATTCCAGGACCACCAAGATACCAAGCCTTTGTATCTAAATATATGATATTTCCATTTTTATAAGCATTTACTTTTTGAACTAATTCATTTTCAATTATATCTTTAGCTGGTTTTTGTTTTGAACTTGAAATTAATCCTTTATCAATAACAAATAAATAATCTGGGTTTTTGCTTAAAATATATTCTGATGCTACTGTTTGTCCATGGTCTTGTGTATCTATATTTTCATCTGCTTGTTTAAATCCAAACTCATTGTAAATCATTCCAAATCTAGACTCTGCTCCAAATGCACTTATTTCACCATCTTGTACCATCGTTACTAATGCTTTTCCATCTAAATCTTTTGTTTTCTTTGCAATAGCATTTGTTCTTGTTTTAATATTTTCAAGTTCCTGCATGCTTTCTTCTTCCTTATCAAATATTTTTCCAAGAGTTTTAACATTATGTTCTAAAGCCCCAAAATGATCTCCTCCATCTCTTCCAAGCATTATTGTTGGTGCTATTTTTGATAGTTCTTCATATGAATCTTCTTGCCTTCCTTCAATTATTATAAGTTCTGGATCTAATTCATTTATTTTTTCCATATCAAATTTCTTAAGTGAACCTAAATCTGTATATTTTTCATCCTTGTATGCCTCTAAGTATGTTGGTAATGATGATTTTGGTACGGCTATTGCTTCTTCTCCAATAACACTCATTGTATCAAGACAGCTGTAATCTAAAACTACTACTCTTTTTGGATTTTTAGGTACTGTAACTTCACCTTTTCTATCTGTAACAACTATTGTTTCTTCTAGTTTTTCTACCTCTTTTTCATTTTTATTTAACACATTCATAACGGCTGCGCCTCCAAGTAATGCTGCAACTGTTATCCCTACTATTATTCCTACTTTTTTATTCATTTTCTTTCCACCTCGTATTTTTTATTTATTAAAATTGATTTTCATTATCATTAAAAGATTAAATTTTAAGTGCTTACCACTAGAAATAAACACATATTTTTTGATTATTTATATCTTGTATATTAAAATCTATCTCATATACCTCTTCTAAAAAGTTTTTGTCTATAATTTTATTTTTAGATTCATCTTTTATTAATCTACCACCCTTTAAAACTGCTATTTTATCAGAATAACATGATGCAAAATTTATATCATGCATGACTATTACCACAGTCTTACCTAGCTTATCAACTAACCCTCTTAAAACTTTCATCATCTGAACTGAATGTTTCATATCTAAATTGTTTAAAGGTTCATCTAGTAGTATATATTCCGTATCCTGGGCTATAACCATTGCTATATAAGCTCTTTGTCTTTGACCTCCTGAGAGTTCATCTAAATACCTATCTTTTATATCTTCAAGCTGCATATATTCAATAGCTTCTTTAACTAATTTTTTATCTTCCTCCTTAAGTCTTCCATCACAATATGGGAAACGTCCAAATGAAACAAGTTCTTCAATTTTAAGTCTTACATTAATATTATTAGATTGCTTTAATATTGATATTTTTTTTGAAAGCTCTTTTTCATCCCAATCTTTCAAGTGCTTTCCCTCTATATAAACTTCTCCCTCGTCAAATTTCATAAGTCTAGAAATTATTGACAAAACTGTACTTTTCCCTGCCCCGTTAGGTCCTATTAATGATGTAAGTTTCCCTTTTTCTATAACCATAGATACATCATCTACAACTCTTTTCTCTCCATATTTTTTAACTATATTTTTTGTTTCAATCATCAATTTCTCTCCTTTAATAAAAGATATATAAAGTAAACTCCACCGATAAAGTTAATTATTATACTTACTGTACTGTTATAATTAAAAATTCTTTCAACAAAGAACTGGCCTACAACTACTGCTATTATACTTATAAGAATAGATGCTACTATCCTATACTTATGCTCATATGTATATATAAACTGATATGAGAGGTTAGCTACTAGAAGTCCTAAAAATGTTATTGGCCCAACTAACGCAGTTGAAATTGATACTAATACAGATACTATTAAAAGTATTTTCTTTGATATCTTCTCATAGTTAATCCCTAGATTTATAGCTTGGTCTTTTCCTAATAGCAAAACATCATATTTTTTAATATCATCATATACAAACGCAAATATTATAAGACATATGATTATTGTTAGTAGTAAAATATCTGTATTTACATTTTCAAAGCTTGCCATTATCTTATTTTGAAGTACGTCATATTCATTAGGGTCAATTATAACTTGCATGAAAGTTGATATACTTTTAAAGAATGTTCCAAGCACTGTCCCAACTAATAACAAGAAAAATATATTTCCACTTTTCTTAAATACAAATTTATACAAAAGAAAACTATTTAATAGCATAATTACAACTGAGAACACAAAATTTATTGTAGGATTTATCATTAAAATACTAGATGACCCAAAAATAAATACTATTGCTGTCTGAGATAAACCATATAGTGCATCAAGTCCTAAAATACTTGGTGTTAGTATTCTATTATTTGTAACTGTTTGAAATATAATTGTTGAAAATGCTATTGCTCCTGCTGTAACAATCATTGCTATTAATCTTGGTATTCTTTTGGCAATATTATAACCAAAATTTTTAGAATTTAACCCCCCGAATAGAAATAAACCTACCGCAACTAAAGCTACTAGAAGTAAAATATATATTTTCTTTTTATCCCTCATTTGTTTGCCTCCTGAATATTAAGTATAAAAATACTGCGCTTCCAATTACCCCTACTGTAAGACTTATTGGAATTTCATACGGAAAGATAAGTACTTTCCCAATAATGTCACAGAACAATAAAAATATTGCTCCAAACAAACTTATATTCCATATACTTTTTGATAGATTATCCCCCATAAATATAGATACTATATTTGGTACTATAAGTCCTACAAATGGTACACTGCCAACTGTTATAATTATAAGTACTGTAATTAGCGATACAAGTACCATTCCAATACTGGCTATCTTTTCAAAATCTAACCCTAGATTTTTTGATATATCCTCTCCCATTCCTATAATTGTAAATTTTTTCGCATAAATAAATGCAATTATCACAAGTGGGATTGTAAGATATAATAGTTCATAATTTCCTTTTAAAACACTTGAGAAATTACCTTGCATAAATGAACTCATATTTTGCATCAAATCAAATTTATAAGCAAGAAAATCTGCAAGTGCTCCTATTACATTTCCAAGCATTATACCTACTAAAGGAATAAATACTATATTTTTAAATTTTATCCTTTTCATTATTTTCATAAAAATAAAAGTTCCGATTAATGCAAATACAAAACCTATCATCATTTTTTGAAGTAATGTTGCACTAGAAAATAAAATCATTGATACTAAAACCCCAAGTTTTGCACTATCTATTGTCGCTGAGGTTGTTGGTGATACAAACTTATTATTGCTTATCTGCTGCATTATAACTCCACTTATGCTAAGCCCTACCCCTGCAACTACTAAACTAATAAGTCTTGGTATTCTACTTATTAAAAATACACTTATTTGTTCTATGTCACCACCTAGAAGATCTTTTAAATTAATGTTATGTACTCCTACAAACAAAGATGCTACCGTTAGTATTATAAATATAGGTATTAAATATCTCTTTTTCATCTATGTATTTTCTCCTGTCCCCATTTAATTGAAATTGATTATCATTTATATTTATAATAATCTTAAAATAGTATAAATACAATACACTTTTGAATTTATTAATTTAATGTTCTTATTTTAGTAATAAACGCAAAAAAAGAGCGATTTTATTATCACTCTTTATCTATAATAATATTTTTCTTTATTTTTCAATACTCTCTTAGTGCTTCTAATTTAAGCATACTTCCCACTATTCCCTCAACAATAGCCTCCACAATATCTATTTTTTTTGATTTACTTTTTATATAAATAGATAATTTTCTTGCAAGTATTTTTAGTTTAGTTACTGTAAGTCTATTATCTAAAAGATAATTTGTAGCTTCTTCTTTACTTCTAAATCTACTAAGTTCTCTTATATACAAATCAAACTCATTCACTGGCTCGTCACTTATCTTCGTGAATGATGGCTCAATACTTCCTTTTTTCGCCTTCTTATTCGATTCTTCATCTTGATTTGATTCACACTTGCTTTTCTTTGCAATGCTTCCTCTCTCATTTTGTGTTCCTTTTTTCTTAAATCCTGTTCGCTTTCTATTATTACTATCTCTTTCATCATTCTTTATTATAGCCTTAACATTTAGTACAAATTCTTTTTCATTATTTGCTAAAGCTAGTAATTCCTCCTCTGTTAAATTCCTTACAAGATTTAATGCTTTTTCTATAGCATCAAAAATTAAATCTTTTTTATTCACAAAAAGCCCTCCAAAAATTACTACCATCTCTAATACTTTTATAAAATAATAAGTATTGCTTATATATGTGTATGTCGATACTATGGATTTCATGTTTAAATACATAAAAAAATATCCTAGCAAGTATTTCTACCTACTAAGATATTTTTTTCTCTATTATTTACATATATCCTTATGTCTTATTTTAAATTTTTTATTAAAATAATTCTTCTCATTTAAATCTAATACTAGCCATACCCCATATAGAATAAAGGCACTTATCCAAAAGTTTAATCCTATAATTCTAAAAACTTCACTTAAAATAAAACCACCAAATATAATCTCAACTTTGCGCTTATCTAAAAATTTCAAGTTTTTCATCACTAGTTCACCCTTTTATATTTATTCTTTCGTTATTTGTTAAATTAATTTGTTAAAAGACTATCTGTTGCATACTCTGCATCAGCAGTAACATCTATTCCAAGTTTTCTATATGTTTGCTCATCTGATGTTCCAACTATTGTTGTTGAATGTGCTTGTGTTCCTGTAAGCATTGGTAACTTTTCTAAGGCTACTTGAGCCATTGGATTAGTTGCCGCACATATTGAAAGTGCCATAAGTACTTCCTCACAATTTAATGTTGCTCTTGTAAATCCTAATGTTTTTGACTTAAGAGTTATAATTGGCTCAAGTACAACTGGTGAAATTAAATGCATTGAATCATCTATATTTGCAAAATGTTTAATAGCATTTATGACAGCTGCTGCTGTTCCTTCCATATACTCTGAACTCTTACCTGTAAGAGTTGTTCCATCTGGAAGGTCTAATCCAACAATAGTTATATTATCTTTGCTCTCTGAAGTCTCTTTAACTTTTTGAGCGTAATCTCTCGCTATTGCAACTATTTTTCTATCACTCTCTTTAAGGTTTAGTTCTTCCATTATAAGTTTAGTTCTTTCTAATGTATCTTTATTTACATAACCTTTTTTGTATTCACAGTTTGTTTTGAAGTATCTTCTTATAACTTCTTGTCTTGATGCTTCTTTAACTACTTCATCATCTATTATTCCAAATCCAACTCTATTAACACCCATATCTGTTGGAGATTTATAAACTGATTCTTTTCCTGTTATTTTTTCAATTATTCTCTTTAGTACTGGAAAACTCTCAACATCTCTGTTGTAGTTAATTGATTTAATATTGTAAGCTTCTAAGTGGAAGGGGTCTATCATATTTACATCCTTAAGGTCTGCAGTTGCTGCCTCATATGCTACATTAAGTGGATGTTTTAATGGAACGTTCCATACTGGGAATGTTTCAAATTTTGAATACCCTGCTATATTCCCTCTTTTTTGCTCGTGATACAGCTGACTTAAACAAGTAGCAAGCTTTCCACTTCCTGGACCTGGTGCTGTTACAACGACTATTGGCTTAGTTGTTTCAATATGAGGATTTTGTCCGTATCCCTCTTCACTAACTATTGTGTCAACATCTGTTGGATACCCCTTAGTTGAACTGTGTTTATAAACTTTTATTCCTCTTCTCTCAAGCTTATTTATAAATACTGTTGTAGCTGGCTGCCCACTGTATCTAGTAATTACAACACTATTTACATCTAAGTCATATGATCTAAATTCATCTATAAGTCTGAAAACTTCAATATCATAAGTAGTTCCAAAGTCACCTCTTATTTTATTTCTTTCTATATCTCCAGCAAATACACAAATTATTATTTCTGCTTTTTCTCGAAGTTTATATAAAAGTTTTATTTTAGCATTTTCATCAAACCCTGGTAAAACCCTCTTAGCATGAAGGTCATGTAAAAGTTTTCCTCCAAACTCTAAGTATAATTTATCATAATCATTAACTCTTTCTAATATATACTTAGATTGTTCTTCTAGATATTTTTTGTCATCAAATCCTATCTTCATCTTTCATCCCCACTAACTTTATTAAATTTTATGAAACCTACTTTTTTCATTCCATAATTATGACATAATTTTCTGTCATTGTAAAATAATTTTCTATGCAAATTTAGTTTACCCATTTAAAGATGTATTATCCAAAGTATCCTTTTTTTTATATTCGCAAAAAAACTTTATTTTTTTTATGAATAAACAATATGAATATTATATGCATTTGAAAATCTTTGAAATATCTTCTAATCTATTTACTATGTATTTCAAAGATAACTTTTTAGTTTTATAAAAGTCTTGTAAATTATATTTTTTCTAAATTATTCTAAAAGAGAGAATCTCAAAAATTAAGATTCTCTCTTTTTATTATTTGGTATGTTTCTCTACAAACCTTGATATTCTTTTTATCGCTTCTTTTATATCATCCATTGATGCAGCATAACAAGCTCTTATATATCCCTCACCACACTCACCAAAGGCGCTTCCTGGAACAGCTAGTACCCTTTCTTCTAAAAGAAGTTTTTCACAAAATTCATCTGATGTCATCCCAGTGGATTTAATACATGGGAATACATATAATGCACCTAGTGCTTCAAAACACTCAAGCCCCATTTTTCTAAATCCATTTGATATAACTCTTCTTCTTCTATTATATTCTCTCGCCATCTCCTTAACACTATCATCACCATTTTTAAGGGCTTCTATTGCTGCATATTGAGATGTAGTTGGTGAACACATTATTCCATATTGATGTATCTTTTTCATAGCTTCAACTAATACAGGGTGTCCTGTAACATATCCAAGTCTCCACCCTGTCATAGCATATGCCTTTGAAAAACCATTAACTATTATAGTTTTATCTTTAACTTTTGGGAATGTAGCTATTGATACATGGTCCCCATCATATGATAATTCACCATATATTTCATCTGATAAAATTATTATATCTTTATCTTTTAACACCTCAACTATTGGCTTTAACTCTTCTTTAGTCATTATTGCCCCTGTTGGGTTATTAGGAAATGGTAATATTAGTACCTTTGTTTTATCAGTTATAGCCGCTTTGAGCTCTTCTTTTGTAAGTTTAAAATCATTTTCTGCTTTTAAATTTATTGTAACTGCTTTTGCACCTGTAAATGCAGTACAACCTTTATATGCAACAAAACTTGGTTCTGGTATTATAACCTCATCCCCAGGTCCAACTAAAGCTCTAAGTGCAAGGTCTATTGCCTCACTTCCTCCAACTGTAACAAGAATTTCTTCTTTTGGATCATACTGAACTTTAAATCTTCTATCTAAATATTTTGCTATTTCTTCTCTAAGTTCTATAAAACCAGCATTTGATGAATAATGTGTATGACCCTTTTCAAGAGAATATATTCCAGCTTCCCTAACATTCCAAGGTGTTATAAAATCTGGCTCTCCGACTCCTAGAGAAATAACATCTTCCATTTCATTTACCATATCAAAATATTTTCTTATTCCTGATGGTGGCATATTTTTAACATTATCTAAAATCATATTCTCCATTATCATACAAATAAAATCTCCCTATCATTCATTTTTTTCTCTTTGAATACAGTTCCATGCTCCTTATACTTCTTAAGAACAAAGTGTGTTGCTGTTCCTGTTACAAATTCTTGCACTGCTAATTTTTCTGATACAAACATAGCTACCTCTTTCATTGTCTTTCCTTCAACTATAACAGTTAAATCAAAACCACCTGATGACATAAGATAACATGCCCTTACCTTATCAAATTGATATATTCTTGCTGCAACTTTATCAAAACCAACACCTCTTTGTGGTGTTATTTTTACTTCTATAAGTGCTGTTACAGTTTCTTTCCCTGTATTTTCCCAATTTATCAAAGTTGTGTATCCTGCTATGATACTTTTTTCCTCAAAATCTTGTATTGCGTCTCTAACTGCCTCAACAGTTTTTCCTGTCATTAAAGCTAAGTCCTCATCACTACATCTACTATTCTTTTCTAAAATTTCTAAAATTTCTTCCATAATTATCAACGCCTCCGTTTTTTAAAAGTAAAAAACCCCCATCCCTAAAAAGGGACAAAGGTATAAATGCCTCGCGGTATCACCCTAATAAATAGCACTTTACTATCCACTCAGTAGAATAATTTATTATTCTTTCCTTATAACGCAAGGAATTCCGTTGTACTTTATTAAGATATAATCTTAGTTCTGAGTACAAGATTCAAAGACTGCCCTCCCTAACTGATAAATACTAAATTCCACTAACTTCTAGCTTTCTTTAAATTACCAAAAAGGTACTTCTTCTTATCACAGTCTTTTAAGTATCTGTTTTCTGTATTATATACAAAATACTTATTTTTGACAATATACTTTATACATATTTAATATATATTATAATATTTGTAATATTTATTCCTTTTCATTTTAAAATACTACGCAAAAAAAGGAAGATATTTTGATATCTTCCTTTTTCTAACTAAAGCTTAAAACTAACTTATCTACCTGTTCTTTTTCTTGTAGCTTCTCTTTTTTTAGCTATTGATCTATCTTTGAATGAACCTCTTTTTTTCTTTGGTGCTCTTTCTTCATGTACTGACTTATTTAAATGGTTAGCTCTTTTACCTTCTAACTTTTGAATTTTTTCATCACCAAATTTATTTTTTGAGTTTGGTTTATTCCCTGTTTTTGTTGTAGTACCTCTACCTGTTGATGTCTTAGATCTTAACCCCGCTTTAGCTGGACCTGCTTTTGGTGCTTTTCTTCCATCCTCACCGTGTCTAGTTCCTGAATTTCTTCTTCCATCTTCACTCTTTCTAGGTGTTGAACCTGAAGTTTTTCTTCTATCTTCACCACTTCTAGATTCTGAACCTGAAGTTCTTCTATCTTCACTGTATCTGCCATCTGAACTTCCTGTTGCTTTTCTCTCACTTGCATTTTTACCATGCGATTTAGGTTTTCTATCAAGACCATGTCTTGCTTTGTATCTATCTTCTTTTGACTTAATCAAACATTTCTCCCCATTTCCTATTAAATCTTCTCTTCCAGCTCTCATTAAAGCATCATGAATAATATTATAATTCTTTGGATTACTAAATTGAAGAAGTGCTCTTTGCATTGCCTTTTCTTCTTTAGTTCTAGGTATATACACCTCTTCCATTGTTATAGGATCAAGTCCTGTATAGAACATTGCTGTTGATAATGTTCCTGGAGTTGGGTAAAAGTCCTGAACTTGTTCTGGTTGATATCCAATATCTCTTAAGTACTCAGCAAGCATTATAGCATCTTCAAGTTTACTTCCTGGGTGACTTGACATAAGATATGGAATTATATATTGTTTTTTACCTGCTTTTTCACTCAATTTAAAGAATTTTTTTCTAAACTCTTCATATGTTGTTCCTGCTGGTTTTCCCATATATTTTAAGACGTTAGGTGATACATGCTCTGGCGCAACTTTTAATTGACCACTTACATGGTGTTCTACAAGCTCTTTAAAGAAATCATCTTTCTTATCTGCCATAACATAATCGTATCTTATTCCTGAACGTATAAATACCTTCTTTATTCCTTCTATTTTTCTAACACTTCTTAATACTTTTAAGTATTCTGAGTGATCAACTTCCATCTGTGGACATATTTTAGGTGATAAACACTGTTTCTTTTTACATGCCCCAAGTGGTGTTAATTGCTTCTTACATGATGCTTTTCTAAAGTTAGCTGTTGGGCCTCCTACATCATGAATATACCCTTTAAAGTCAGGATATTTTGTGATATCTTTAGCTTCTTGAACTATTGACTCCTCACTTCTACTTGAAACTATTCTACCTTGGTGGAAAGTTATAGCACAAAATGAACAGTTAGCTGAGCATCCTCTTGAACTCATTACACTAAACTTAACTTCCTGAATAGCTGCTATACCTCCATCTTTTTCGTAAATAGGATGATATGTTTTTTGATATGGAAGTGAATAAACTCTATCAAGTTCTTCTCTTGTAAGAGGTTTTTCTGGTTTGTTGATAACAACAAACTTATTAGAATGCCCTTGAACAAGTGTCATCCCTCTCATTGGATCTTGCTCTTCATATAAAGTTCTAAAGCAGTTTGCATAAGTTTTTTTGCTTTCACTAACTTCTTTAAATGAAGGTAATACTTTATGTTCTTCATATATTTCATCAAGTCCATCGACCATATAACAAGTTCCTGGTAAATGTCTTATGTACTTAGCTTCAAATCCTTGATTTAAAAGATCTGCAACTTCAATAATTTGCTTTTCACTCATACCATATATAAGAAGGTCAGCCCCACTATCTGGCAGAATAGATTTCTTAACTTTGTTATCCCAATAATCATAATGTGCAAATCTTCTAAGACTAGCTTCTATTCCACCAATTACTACATTCATGTTTTTATAAGCTTCTCTTATTTTATTACAATAAACTATTGTAGCTCTATCTGGTCTTTTCCCCATTTCTCCATTAGGAGTATAAAGGTCTTTTGTTCTAAGTCTTTTGCTTACAGTATAATGGTTAACCATTGGGTCCATGTTACCACCGTTAACAAGGAAACCAAGTCTTGGTCTTCCTAGCTTTTTAAACTCTTCTATGTCATTCCAATCTGGTTGTGCAATTATCCCAACTTTGTATCCTGCATTTTCTAGGACTCTTGAAATTATAGCTGATCCGAAACTATGGTGATCTATATAAGCATCACCTGTAACTAAAACAAAGTCACATTGTTCCCATCCTCTTTCTTCCATATCTGCTCTACAAATAGGTAAAAATTTATTTTCCATATTATATCTCTCCCACGTTAGTATCTATTATTCTATATATTAATTATATCATTTCCCAATATATTTAAACTTAACCTAATAATCTTTTGCATTTTTCAATGCTAAATTAGTATATCTAATATATAAATAAATGTAAAGCGAGAATAAAAGAAGACTGCCTTTAAAAGACAATCTTCTTTTATCTATATTCTTCTAAGATATCCAGTAACATCACCCTCATAAGTCATTGTATAAGACTCATCATCAAGGAAATCCATTGGTTTAGTAAGTACTGGTGGTCTATCTATATCTAAAAGTTCTACTTCCTTTAAAATATTAGCCACAAGTTCTGAACAAAAGTATCTATTTTTATGCTCTATCTCTTTATTCATAGTAACACCTAAAACACCTAAATAATTATATTTAGTAGTCTCTTCACTATAATTATCTAATAAAGCTTTTATTTTATAATAAACATCATCAGGTACTTCTCTTTCTAAAATCATTACCTCTGTATTAGGAAACCATTCTAAAAAACGCTCTCTAACATCCTCAACTTGAAATCTAACTGCCCAAAATTTATTTTTCCCTTTTCTCCCCATAGAATACCAAATATCTTTTTCTTCCTCTAAAGCTAATGATACATGACTATATTTATCTTTTGTAAACCATCTAATAGCTCTAGCATATAAAGTTCCACTAAAAGTTAAACAAACACTAATTTTTTTCATACAAATCCCCCCTAAAAAACGTGCATCCCTTACAAACAACTAATTTTCTTTTAACAGTACACATCCCTCTAGTACTCTTAATCTATTGTGTTCTATTTTATCATATGAATTTCATATAACTTTTTATTCAAAATTTTCTATTATAGCTTTTTCAACATATTTTTGTTTTTCTCTAGCGCCCGCTAAATTTTTAGTTAAATCATATCGACTTGGCGCCTGTGGAACCCCTGCTAGAAGTGTTGCCTCATCATATGTAATTTCACTTGGTAACTTCTCAAAGTATCCCATAGTAGCCTCTTTAATTCCGTAGCTATCATTACCAAAATATATAATATTTATATACAACTCTAAAATTTCTTCTTTCGAATAATTTTTTTCTAGTTCTCTTGCTAAAAATAATTCTGCAACCTTTCTCGTAAACTCTTGATCTGAATCAAAATATAAATTTTTGGCAAGTTGCTGAGTTATTGTGCTTCCACCTTCTATAACTTGTCCTGCTTTTATATTATTTATTAAAGCTCTTCCTAGTGATATAATATCGACCCCTCCATGTTCAAGAAAACGTCTATCTTCTATTGCAACTATTGCAGTAAGAAAATCTTTAGATACATCTTCTAGCTTCGTATAACTTTCCCCTAATTGAAGTTGTTCTATAGTTATATCAAGTCCTACTTTATTTACTGCTACTTTATATTCTTCATGTCCCGTAAAAAACACAACTCCAGCTACTATTCCAAATGTAATTGCTATTAAAGTAATAATTGTTATTATTATATCTTTTATTGTCTTCATAAAAATACCCCTAAAAATAAATATCTATACTTTAATTATACTCTGTAAATTATTATATTTTTCTTAAGTATTGCACAAAATTTCTCATTATTGCCTTTTATAATGAAAATATAACTTTTTATTAACAAATAAATGATTAATTTTATTTGTTAAATTTATTTGCTAAGTATTTTGCAACTCCATCACTATCATTAGATTTAATTACATCTGTAGCAATAGCTTTTAATCCATCAACTGCATTTTTCATTGCATATTTTTCATCAGCTACCTCAAACATAGGTAAGTCATTCATGTTATCTCCAAAGCAAATCACCTTAGTGGGCTTATAAAGCTCTCTTAAATCATCCACAGCTCTTTTTTTAGACGCCTCACTACTGTGTATCTCTATGAAATAACAATTTTCATCATACACGTCCTTGTAGTACCCAGCATTAATACCCTCTATCTTTTTAATTTCCTTAAATATAAGTTCAATAACTTCTTTCTTCTCTAAAATCATAAAATTAACAACTTGCAACTTCTTAATTACTTCATGGTAACTAAGAATAACTTCAAAAGTTTTATATTTACTATTTTTTCTTTCCTCAAAATAAACTTTATCTAAATCTAAACTTAGTTCTTTGTGATAAACGTATAAGTGATTATCTTTTATTCCATATAAAAATGCTTCTTTTCCAAACCCTTCTAATATATTAAGAATTTTTAGGACCGTTTCTGTTTGTATTTCTCTGATCTTTAAATACTCTTTTTTCCTTAAATCATATAAAAACACACCATTCATAAGAGCTACTGCTTTATCAATATTTAGTCCCTCTAAAATGTCTATAACAGTTCCTGGGGTTCTTGCAGTTGCAATTGTAAAATCCATCCCCTTTGAAATTAAAGTATTTATAGTAGTTTTTGTGTATTCTGAAATTTCTCTACTACTATTTAATAATGTTCCATCTAAATCTGATATATATAAATCCATAAAACTCTCCTTAAATAAAAAAAATTAGCTATAATTAATTATTATAGCTAATTTTCTCAAATATTTCCTTTAAATATTAATTAACACTATTCTAAATTACAAAAATAATATAAAAATCTTGCAACTTGAACCTCAGTCATATTTAAAGCTCTAACAGTAGCTAAGACCTGTTCTTTACTAGCATGTTTATTGCAATCATCAACATACTGAACAGCATATTTAGCACTTTCCCTACCTATATATTCACAATAATCCGTTAAAGGTAATCGTCTGTTTTTATTATATAGATATTCTATTTTTTCCTTATTTGTCTTTGACTCTAATTTCAATGAATCATCACCAATTAGATATTCATAGACTGCATCACTTGAAAGAAGGGAATCTAATAAAAATTCTTCTGTAGAATCCTCACCTAAAAATAGCTTTATTCTATCTCTATTTTTTATCCACCTTTTAACTAATCCCTCATATTCACTATGGCTAGAAAAAACACCGTCTTTTATTCCTTTCATATGAAGTTTTTTATTTAAAAAATGAACTAATTTCCCTCTTTTATCAATTTGATTTCCAACATGATGCGGTTGATTCATATCAGCTAAAAAATGACATGCATAAAGTAATGACTCCATAGCCTTCTTTCTTTTTCCTGCTCTTTTATATTTAAGTGCTTTTTTTGCATTCCTCTTAAATCTTGACATAGCAGTAAATGTCTTGTGCCCTAAATAATTAGCTTTTGTTTCATAATTATAAAAATGATCTGCAAATAGATACGCTGTTGAAATTAAACTTCTATCTGGCATTTTAGAATAAGATGGTCTTATTCTTTTTATACTTTTGCTTACATCATCATGAAACTCAACTAAATCTATATACCAATTTATATTTCTATCAAATTTAGAATTTCTTAAAAAGTCAACGTTATCCATCATTGCTATGTGATACGCTTGGTATAGTATAACATCATGTGTTTCTGCTCTTTTTAAGGATTCTAATAATATCTCTTCTATTAATTCATCTGATTTATGCTTATGTTTTTTACTTCTATGAACAAACATATTATTAATATTTTGTTTTGTTTTTTCAATGTCGATCATAAAAATTCCTCCTAGCTTACATTAATTATAACACTTTCTCAAAATAAATCTTCAAGATTTCTTACAATTAACTTTTTACTAAGAACTTTTCTCAACCTTTCTACTATTAATATATAATGTCATAGATATCTGAGAATTCAATATTTATAACCTCAATATTTGAATTTTGCTTACTAATTTTATTGTTTGTTAATTCGGATATTATAATTTTAGGTATGCTTATTTTAAATTTAGTCCCTTTATTTCCATCATTTAAAATATTGATACTTCCATTATGAAGTAATACAAAAGCTTTAACAAGATTAAGGCCTATTCCACTACCTTCCCTATTTCTAATAGTTGATTTATTAACCTGGGCAAATCTTTCAAACACATATTTTTGTTTTTCAATCGGAATTCCAATTCCTGTGTCTTCTATATATATGTTGAAATAATTTTCTTCCTCTTCTAAATTCACAAATATTTTTCCATCCTTACCGGTAAACTTTATTGCATTTGATAATAAATTAAGAATTATTCTTTCCATTTTATCTAAATCAAACGCCATTATACACTCTTCTACATTAGTATCAAAAATTAAGTTTAAACCTTTTGATTCTAGTATAGCTATAACAGACGTACTTATCCCCTCTATAAAGTTTACAATA
Organism: Sarcina sp.; assembly: GCA_051650125.1. Lineage (GTDB taxonomy): Bacteria > Bacillota > Clostridia > Clostridiales > Clostridiaceae > Sarcina. The sequence continues at coordinate 70,942 of JBOFIK010000044.1, forward strand.
TCATGATTTTCTAAATAACATTCTAAATGACCTGTCTCAAATTTAGTAGTATCAATTATATTATTTATAAGCTTCGTAACCCTAAGAGTATTTTGCTTTATAACCTTTGTATAATAATCTTGCTTTGGAATATTATAATTTTTATCATGGAATCCATAATACTCCTTCATTTTAATAGATGATAAAATCAAATTTAAAGGCGTTCTAAATTCATGCGATAGATTCACAAAAAAGTCTGTTCTTACTTCATTGTATTGTTGTAGTTCCATAATCATTTTAGAACTTTCTTCTGCTATTTCTTTAAATTTCTTTGCATTCATCTTATCTGTTATATCATTTCCAACAACAACTAAACCTAAATATTTATTATTTTTATCATATATAGGTGTTTTAACAACATCAAAAGTTTGATAAATTCCATCATGCACTAAAAAGTTTTCTTCAAATCTAACTCCTTTTCCAGTTTTTTCAACCTCTTGATCGCTTTCTTTACATTTAGTAAGCTCTCTTTTATAATCAGGTCTAATTAACATAATTTCATCATCTGTCAGTCCTAAAAAATTTTTATCAATATTAAAAAGATTCAAAAATGAATCATTTGCATTTATAACTCTATGATTTTCATCTTTAAAACATAAAATTTCATCCATCGAATTGATTATATAATTAAAATTTTTATTTTTATTTTTTATTTTTTTATTTTTTCTAATAATAATTATAATTAAAATAAGTAATAACATACTTACAAATTTCCACATTTAACCACCACCATACATACATTTTACACCTTTTTTTGATTTTTTTCTATCTTTTGTAATATATTAACATATTTTTCTCTTTTTTTATAGACTCAAGTCATAATTCTTTAGTATCTAAAAGTCTAAATTTTCTAAAGCTAATACTAATCTAAATAAATGATATCTTAACTTAATGGCTAAAAATAATAACGAGAAAAAAACAAAGCAAAACAAAGCAAAAAAATTATCATTAAAGATGCTAAATAATTTCTCAACTTTGATTTTAAATCTCATATATTATTTATGCGATTTTTCTTGCATTTTTACATAAAACTAACCTTTCCTTAAAAGTTTTTTTAACTTTTTTTCTTTTTATAAATACATATATTATTTTTAATATTTGGTTTTATATTCGTATTTATTTCTATACAACGTACTTTTTATCCTTTTTTTTACATCATCAATCACTTCTAAGCACGAACTTTGCTCTTTTCCATTTTGTAATATTTTTGTATAAAATTAGATACATATTCCTCACAGACTATACATTTAGACAAATTTCATGGTATAATGGGAAAATAACAATGAGATTTATATGAAAATTAGGCGTATGAATTCAAAAAAAGGGAGGAGTATATTTTTATGAAACACAAAATTCTGTCTTTATCTCTTGCTGCTATGTTAGTTGGTGCTGTAAGTGTACAAGCTTCTGCAACTCCTACAACTCAAGTTTCTGAGAATAAGGCGAAATATAAAGAGTTAAGCAATCAAATTACTAGTCTTAATTCTAAGGTTTCTGATTTGAATGCTCAAATTGCAAATTTAAATAAAATAACAAGTGATAATGACCTTAAGATGAAAGATACAACAAGCCAAATCGCTGATACTAAAATAAGAATTAGTACAGTCCAAAAGGAAATTAGTAAAAAACAAGAGGTACTTGGTGTGAGAATAAGTGCTATGTATAAGAGTCAACTTAATTTCAATCCATTAGTTTTCCTGCTTTCTTCAAATAACTTTGGTGATTTTTTATCAAGATTAAATGCTTTTAGCAGAATTATTTCTTTAGATGATAATATGATTGATTCATTGCTTGATAGTAAAAAAACTTTAGATACTGATATAGCATCACTTAATGAGAAAGAAAATTCTCTTAAGCAATTACAAGAATCAACTAAAAAAAATATAGATGACCTTAATCAAAAGAAAAAAGAGCAAGAAACATCTATAGCTCAATTAAACGCAGAGAAAACATCTGTCTTATCAACTATTGAGGCAAATGAAAATGAACTAATCTCATATTCAGTTAATATGATCGGTTCACCTAGTGCGACTTTATCACAGCTTGAAACTGCAAAGTCAAACTTACAGGATATATTACCTCAATTAAGCATAGAAAGTGTTCAAAACAAAGCACAAGAAGCTATAGCAACTGCTAACGGATCTATAAATACTTTAAAACAGAAACAAGAAGAAGAAAAACAATTAGAAGCAGAAAAGAAAGCACAAGAAGCTACTAGCTCAAACACTAAACCTAATTCTGGTAGTGCTAGTAGTTCTGGTAGTGCTAATAGTTCTAGTAGTTCTAATAATAATAATAACTCAAGTAGTAATTCGAGTAATAGTAATTCTGGAAATACTGCTACGTATAAAGAAACACTTCACGTTGAGGCAACTGCCTATTCTGGTAGTACTATAACTGCTATGGGATTAAACGCAGTTAGAAATCCTAATGGAATTAGTACAATTGCTGTTGACCCACGAGTTATACCTCTAGGTTCAAAAGTTTATATTCCAGGTTATGGATATGCAATAGCATCTGATACCGGTGGAGCAATTAAAGGAAACATAATAGATTTATATATGAGTTCACATCAAGAATGTGTTAACTGGGGAAGAAGAAATATAACTATTTATGTAGTTGCATACCCTGGTCAATGGTAATTTTATTTTAGGACAAGCTAAAGAGCATCAATTAATGATGCTCTTTTTCATTATTAAGATTTTATATATCTAAACCCTTTAAATACACTTTCTTCTAACCTTTCACACAGTTCTGGTATTGCAATAGAATTTATTGAATCATTAGCTAACAGTAGCATATTAAATTCTGTTTGAACTGCTCCTTGTGAAAAAAAATAAAATATACTTATCTCATTAGTTATAAGCCCATATTCATCTACCGTAATACATAAACTATGATTTCCATCTAAATGATACTTACTTATTATGCATGCTTTTTCACTATTTCCTATACACTCAATTAAATCTGCAACACTATCACACCCTTTGTCATGGTCTTCAAATTCATCAAGGTATTTTTCTAATCTTTTTTTAATCAGTTCAGTCTCTCCATTTACAAATGATGTAGCAAGTTCTATTGCACTTATTTTATCAATTATTACAAACTCACTTAATATTTTCCCACTTGTTTCTGTTTCAATTATCACTATCCCATTAGATACAGATAGTATTTTACCTTTTATTCTTCTAATATCTTTTGTCAGTATCATAAAATTTGAATTTTTTAGTTTTTCATCACTTAAAATTTTGGCTAAAACATATTCTAGCAAACTATCACCTACTTTTCATTTATACTTTATAGTATTTAAATTATGTAAAATCAGTTCCTCTTAATATATTCAAATCCCTTGTTTGTTTCTTTACTTGCAACTTTTAAAGCAAAAAGAAGTCATACCAAAATTTGATATAACTTCTTTATTCACTATACATTGATTTTCTAAAGGGCTACTTAAGGTTGATAGCTTGATTAAAACTATTAATTAAATCTTCAATATCCTCAAGTCCAAGCGATACTCTAACTAAAGTATCCTTTATTCCAAGTTTTTCTCTTTCCACCTTTGGAATTGCTGCATGACTCATTTTAGCTGGATAAGAAACTATTGTTTCTACCCCACCAAGACTTACTGCAACCACCACATCTTTTACATTATTTAAAAATTTTTCTGTTTGTTCTAATGTTTTAAATTCAAATGATAAAACTGCACCCGGTCCATCTGCTTGCCCTTTATTTATTTCATATCCTTGGCTTCCTTCAAGTCCTGGATAATATACTCTTTCTACATTTTCATTATCACTAAGATATCTAGCAATCTTTATAGCATTTTTTTGTGATTCTTCCATTCTTACTTTTAATGTCTTTATTCCTCTAAGTAGTAAGAAACATTCTTGTGGTCCAAGTATTGCACCAAATGAATTTTGAACAACCTTTATTCTTTTAGCAAGCTTAGCATCTCTTGTTATTGCAGCTCCAGCAATTATATCACTATGCCCACCAAGGAATTTAGTAGCACTATGAACTACTATATCAATTCCAAGTTCTAATGGTCTTTGAAGGTATGGTGACATAAATGTATTATCAGCTATTGTAATAATATTTTTTTCCTTTGCAATTTCAACACATGCCTTTAAATCTGTAACTTTCAATAAAGGATTTGAAGGTGTTTCAAGATAAAGTGCTTTTGTATTTTCTTTTACTGCATCTTTTATTGCCTGTATATTAGCTGTATCTACAAAAGTAAAATCTATATTATATCTTGAAAAGAACTGCGTAACTGCCCTATATGTCCCACCATAAACATCTGCTGCAACAACTATATGATCCCCACTTTCAAAAATGCTTAGCACTGAGCATATTGCTGCCATTCCTGATGAAAAAGCATATGCGTATTTCCCATTTTCAATATCAGCAAGAACTGACTCAACTCCATCTCTAGTTGGATTTCCTGATCTTGAATAATCATATTCACCAAAATTATTTATATCAAACTGATGAAATGTTGAACTTTGATATATTGGCACATTAACTGCACCAGTTTTTTTATCTATAAGATTTTCTCCATTTACATATTTACTTCCTATTCCCATATTTTAATCCTCCAATACATTTTGTAAATCATTTAAAAGGTCTTCTATATTTTCTATTCCTATTGAAAGTCTTAATAGCCTTCTATCAACGCCTAATCTATTTTTTATATCTTCAGGTACATCTACATGTGTCTGAGTAAATGGATATGTTATCAAGCTTTCTGTGCCTCCAAGACTTTCTGCAAAAGATATCACTTTAAGCTGACCTAAAAGTTTTTCAACAAACTTCTCATCCTTGACACTAAATGAAATCATTGAACCAAACCCACTACTTTGCTTTTTGTTCACTTCATATCCCTCATGCTTTTCTAATCCCACATAATATACCTTACCAATATTTTTATTGTAATCTAAATACTTTGCAATTTCTAGTGCATTAGCTTGCGACCTATCAAGTCTTACATGAAGAGTTTTTAGACTTCTTAGCATAACCCATGAATCGAATGGCGATAGTATCGCTCCTGTTGCCATTTGAATCATTCTAAGCCTATCGCTTAACTCGGAATTGTTTATAGTTAAAAACCCTGCTAACACATCATTGTGTCCCCCAAGAAACTTAGTCCCACTATGAATTACAATATCAGCACCGAGATTTATAGGTTTCTGATAGTATGGAGTTAGAAATGTGTTATCTACAATTAAAAGTAAATTATTTTGCTTGCATATTTTTGATACTGCCTCTATATCCGTAACTCTCATAAGAGGATTTGATGGTGTTTCTATAAATATTGCTTTTGTATTCTTCTTAATTGCTTTTTCCACTTCTCCACTAATACTTGTGTCTACAAAATCACACTCAACGCCAAATCCCTTAAATGTTTCATTAAACAATCTAAAAGTACCACCATATAAATCTTCTGAAATCACAAAATGATCTCCGCTTTTAAAGAGCTGTATGCAAGCTGTAATTGCAGAAACTCCTGTTGAGAAAGCAAGTGAATCATAGCCTTCCTCTAAAATTGTAATTGTTTTTTCAAGCTCTTCTCTAGTTGGATTTTGAACTCTTGAGTAGTCATACCCTGTACTTTTATTCAACCCCGGATGCTTAAATGTAGCTGTTTGGTATATTGGAAAACTAATAGCCCCTGTTTTCTCATCCCCAAGGCTTGCACCTCTTACTAGATAAGTTTCAAATTTTAAATCCTTTTTATTACTCATTATTATCACCCCAATTATAAAATAAAAAAACTACTTCTTAAATAATAAAAGAAGTAGTTAAAATCATATCAAAATTAATATAATCCTTCTCTTATCTACCAAAGAATAAATTCTTTGCAGGAATTAGCACCACACATATATTGATGTAGGTTGCTGGGAATCACAGGGCCAGTCCCTCCTCCACTCTTAATAAGATTAAGTTATTTTTATAATACACCCATTGGTAATTTTTGTAAAGCATTTGTTCTATAATTAATCTATTGTATAACTATCTACTGTTATAAAGTTATCACTTTTTTTCTTTCCTTTTTTCTCATTAACTTTATCTTTTACAACATCTTTTAAATCAGATGCTTTATCCATTCCTTTATCTAAAGCTACTTCAGCTAGGTCTCCTAACTTTCCACCAATTTTATCACTGTACTTTTCTGCACCACCTGCAATTTTCTCACTGATGTTTTGCGCCTTGTAAGCAAGTTCTTCATTTCCCCTTTTCTTTGCAACTGATGAAACAACTTTCCCTGCTCCTCTAGCTGACACTTCTGTCACTTTTCCTAATATATCCGTTGATATTCTAATACCTTTTCCTAATTTACCCATGAAAAACTCCTCCAATCATTTATCTTTATATCTTATTATATCATCTTTTGCTTTACTTAGTTCTTTCTGTGAAACCACATTTTTTACATAAATCTTCTACTGCTTTTCCACAAGAAAAACCATCATATATCTTTGTTGCTCTTTCACTTGTTATAATTTCTTCTAAGTCTTGCTCAAATATATTTCCAAGTGGAATATTCCCATCACTATCTATACAACAAGGAACTACTGTTCCATCAACTAAAATTCCAAGTTGTGTCCGAAGTCCATAACAGAAAGTTCTTTCCGTTGCCGGAAGCCCTCCCATAACTGGCCACTTAAATTTTTCCGCAGTCATTATATAAACCCTATCACGCACTTTTGCATTTGGTTTCACTTTAAAATGATCCTCTAATGAAAATTCTATATTAAGATTTTTCTCTAAAATACCCATTATCTCATCATTAAGCTTATTCTTAGCATCATAAACTGAATCCATATTCCAAAGTCTTAAAGCACATATAGTATCAGTTTTTTCATTAACCTCATTAACAAAGTGAGTTATTTCATTTATGTACTGATAAAAATCAACCTCTTCATTAGCCTCAAAGCTGTGTAGTGATATATTTATTTGTCTAACAGCATTACTCTCTATTATAGCCTTACCATTTTTAGCAAGAAGCGTCCCATTAGTTGTTATATTTATCTTAAAGCCCCTATTCTTAGCCTCTTGTAAAAATTCTCTAAGATTTTTGTTAAGTAAAGGTTCGCCCATTAGGTGTAGGTATATATAATCCGTAAATGGTCTTATCTTATCTAAGATAATTTCAAACTTCTCAAGGCTCATATTTTCAAGCTTTCTCTTTGTCTTTGGACAAAAGTTACAGCTAAGGTTACATATATTTGTTGTTTCTATATAAATTTTTTTAAATCTTGGCATATTACTCTCCTAAATTATCTTTTGTAAAAATTAATCTTACGGTTTATTTATACTTTATTTTTCACTATAATTCAAATGTTTTTGCAATTTTTTCGTCACTTTTCTTTGTTATACTATCTTCATATTAATAAACTAAGGAGCTATAATTTTTATGAAAGCTATCATTTACAGAAAAAAAATTATTTCTATGATATCTCTTGGTATCATTTTCTTTTCTCTAAGTATTTTAACAAGTGCTTTATCATATTTTAATTTATTTAGTCCATTTTTCTATTCATTTTTAAAAAATGCCGCACTACTTCCACTAATATTAATGGCTGCTGTTGTTGAAGGCATCTATAAATCTATTGATGATAAGCATAAACCCTTAAAATTCATAGTTATTGGAATCTTTGTAGCATTTGCCCTTATAGGTGCTTATGTTAATCAAATGGTTTTCCACTACGCTACTCTATAATTATAAAAAGCACCCTAGTTTTAATTTAAAACTAGGGTGCTTTTTATAATAGATTACTCAGCTATTATTTCTTCTGTTTCTTCTGTTTCTTCTTCATTCATTTTAGCTATGAATTGGCTTAAATCACCTGATGTGCTTTTTGCAAATTCTAAGAATAAATCCTCATCTATTTCTTTAAAAGCTCTAGTGTTAACTAACACTAAGTCATACATTCTTAAATTAACATCTGTCTTTCCAACAACTTTAACCATATCTATGCTTTTTAAAGCTTCTAATATTCCTGCACAATCTTTTTTATCATTGATTATTGCGTTATTAGATTTTGGAAGTTTTGATTTTGAATCAAGAGTTACTAACTTATAAAACTCACCATATTCATCATATAACTCTATTGCTATGTTCTCAGTTTCTAAGTATCTCTCTATTACACCTGCTAAATGTAAACCTTCGAATGAAACTTTTTTATTAAATACTCTTATATTAGCCATACTTATACCTCTTTTCTTTAAATTATCTAAGTGCTAAAATATATATTTATTTATTATTAACATAATAATTATAAGTTAATAACGGAATAATTAAAACCTTATTTTGAATAAAAATTATAATTTCTTGTAAAATTGGGCAAATTACAAAAAAATTTATAATATTATTCCTTTTTTTACCTAAAAATTGATACATATGTACTAGATAATCTCCCTCTAGTTATTCTGTATACATTTCCTTGCTTAAAACTTGCTCTATAACGGAATTTATATTTAAACACCGTACTATTTTTATGGTCTTTAAATTCAATCTCTGAATACTTATCACTAATATTATTTTCTTTATCGTATTTATATATTACATTTGTACAAACTGCTGTTGTTACAATATATTGATTAAATATAAAGTCTATAATATTTATTATTCCTCTTAAGTTAATAAAAATACCTGCTATTATTACTACTGGAATAGCAAAAAATGCTATGTATGACTTATATAGATATTGATAAAATCCAACTCCTATAAGTATTGCTATTACTATTATAACTGCTAAATAAAATAAACTTCCTTTAATTGGTCTCTTTTTTAAAGGAAGCTTAACGCTAATAGCCTTATTACTGCAACTTTTCATTATATCCTCCTATGCGATACGTTCTTAATTTTATTATATCAACAAAAGGTTTCTACAAATTAACATTTTAAAATCATATTATTTAATTATTCTTTTTACTACTAAAGCAAGTGGTATTGCTATTACTATTCCTACAATAGTTTGGAATAAATCTCCAGGAAAATGTACAATTGCATATGTTATACTTGCTGCAAATCCACTTACAACTTTCAGTATAACTCCCCCCATAAGTGCATTTCCTATAAAGTATCCAACCATATTTATAATCCCACCGACTATAAATGCTATTATATAAACTGTCTTTAAATTGGATTTACTAACGATTACACTTACAACATATCCCATTAATCCTTTTATTATAAATGTGAACGGAACCCAAATAAGGTATCCTGCTGATATATCTACAAATGACATTCCTACTGCCGCTGCTATAAAAGCTTTTTTTCTATCAAGTAAAATTGCCGCTACAAAAATCATACAATCTCCAAATTGAATGATTCCATTTTGTGTTGGTATTTTTATAATACTTCCACCTAAAAATATTAATGCTATCATAAGTGCTGTCACTATAATTCCTCTTGTACCTTGGCTATTCATGCTTCTTCTATTTTCAAAATTCATCACTAGTCCTCCTAATACACAATATATCTATATTACCTCTTAGGATTTCTCTTTTCAAATGTACCCATACATTAAATTTTTGATATTTTAGGAAAACAAAAGGCATACTAATAACAGTACGCCTAGTATATATTCAAATTCAGTATTATGATTTCAATATACTTCTATTTTAACTAAAATTTCATTAAAAATACTATCCCCTATATATTAACTCTATTATTTCATTTTCTTTTCCTCTAGCATCTTTAAACTTATCTTTTTTAACTAAACCTACTAAATCCCCAATAAGTTCCTGTGCTTTTTCTTTAGTATGCGCATCTAAATTTGGTGAGACCTTTTTGTAATATTCCATCAATGTTGCAATATCATTATAAATTTCACCATCTCTTGATGGGTCATACTCCTCAAGTAAATCACTAGCATCAATATTTTGATTTACAGCTACAACTTCTTCTTTTTTAAGTATATTTTCTGAAACATTATTTTTCTCACTAACTTCAAAATTTTCATTTCTTGTATCTATAACATTTCTTACTTGGTTGCTTGATATATTTAATTTTAAATCTAGAGCTTTTTCACTTTCTTTAGTTATTTCCTTTTGCCTTTTTGCCTCTTCTGTTTCTAACCTCGCAGCTTCTGCTTTTCTCTTTTCTTCAAGTTTAGCTTGTTCTATCCTCTCTCTTTCTATTCGCTCCTTGTCTATTCTCTCTTGTTCACGCCTTTCATTTTCTATTCTTTCTCTTTGAATTCGTTCTTCTTCTATTTTTTTATTTTCAACTCTTCTTTTTTCTAACAATCTTCTTTCATTTTCTTTATTAATCAATTCTTCTTTCTCTTGACTACTCATGGTCTTTCCATCAAAAACGCTTATTCTCTTTATTTTAGTCTTAAGCATATTAATATCTTTATCAGTAAGCCCCTTCAATGATATATCTTTTCTTATTTGACTTAAATTACTTATAACTTTAGACTCTGCTACTAAAACCCCATCTAAATTACAAGTAAATACTAAATCTATCTGCTGTCCGCCTTTAGCATCCTTTGGTATGTTTTCAATATCAAAGGAAGATATAAACTTATTAGATTTTATATCTACTTCTTCTCCCTCATAAACCTTAATCTCTGCTATTTCTTGATTATCCTCTACTGTCTTATATGATTTTTTCACTACTATTGGCAACTTTGTTCCTTTTTTCACAATTCTATCAAACTTCTCGTTTAATATTTCAACACCAATATCATTATTCACAATTTCGCTAATAGCAATATTTTCATTGTTTTTATTCAATGTACTAAGTATCGCGCCCTTTGCAACTAATTCATCTGGATTAACCCCATTTAAAACTTTCCCATTAAAAATATCATTTACTTTTTTCCTTATTAAAGGCATTCTAGTAGACCCACCTACTAATATTACCTTATCTATCTCATCTCTATCAATTTTCACACAAGCTAAAGTCTTATCTACAATCTCTAATGTACTATTTACAAACTCATCTATAAGATATTCAAAATCCTCTCTACTAAGGTCTAAATTCAAATCCATACTTGCTCCGTTTGTGTCAATTGCTATATTTGGAACTACTATACTTGTAGCACTTTCAAAAGATAAACTTTTTTTTGCCTCTTCAATTGCTATATTTAATTCTGTTGTTAATCTTTTATTATCACCATCTATTTTTATTCCTACTGAGTTTTCAAATAAATTAACTATTGTTTCATATAAAATTCTATTTATATCATTTCCACCTAAATTTAAATTCCCCTCACTTGCTAGCACTTTATAACTCTTATTTTCTATTTCTAAAATACTAACATCAAAAGTTCCTCCACCTAAGTCATAAACTAGAACATTCTCAGACTTTTCTATATTCTCTATTCCATAGGCAATTGCCGCTGCTGTTGGCTCATTTATTATATCTATAACTTTAAAACCTGCAATACTTAATGAATCTCGTGTAGCTTTTCTTTGTAATGAATTAAACCTAGCTGGTACAGTCACAACTGCCTCTTCTATTTTTTCATTAATATTAAACTCTGCAATTTCTTTTAATCTTTTTGCTAAAATTGCATATATAAACTCGGGTGTATATACTTCTTCCCCAAATTCTATTAACGCTTTAGTCCCCATCAAAGCCTTTATATTTTCAACAACTAACTCAGGTTTTAAAATAGCTTTCTTCCTAGCTATATTCCCCACTTTAAAACTACTGCTATTATCAAATAAAATCGCACTAGGAATTATGGTACTCTCACCCTCTTGTAAATTTTTAATAATTTTAGCCTCACCATTTTTTAAATAAGATATTTCACATGTACTAGTACCTAAATCTATGCCTATTTTAGTTTTCATAAAAACCTCCTAACCATTTTAATTACACCTTAGCTATAATTATTAAAAAAAATTTATCATTATTCTTATTCTAATCTTAAATCCTATCACATTCTTCAAAAAATCATCATTTTTCATTTTACAAAACAATATATTAATAACATAAAATAATTTCAAGGAGATTTGATAATGGCATTATTAAAAAAATGTAACCTTTGCTCTGAAAAGGGCTTATTCTTAAAGCTAACTAATGGATTATGTGATAATTGCAAATTAAATTTAGAAACTTTAGAAAGTGACTATACAGCTATTCTTCAAAAAATCGCATTAAATCCTAACAATAAAGGTTCTGTTGTTTCAGATTTAAATATACTAATGACCAAAGCTAAAAATTTTGAAGGTATTTCTTCATCTGTTTCTATTGAAAATTGTAAAAGTTTATTAAAATCACTTACAACTACTACAAGTGATTCTGCTTTACCTATTATTGATCAAAATATTAACATAAATAATTCTTTAACAAGTTCAACAAGTAATCTAGACAACATAATCACCCCACATCAATCTTTAAAACTTAAACTCTCTCCTACTACTAAAGTAAAACTAAATCTTGCACCTAATAAGCAAGATTCAACAAGTGAAAAGCATGAAAACGTAGTCTATAAACTTCCTGTTCAAAAAATTAGAAATTTAATTGAACCTTTAACAGAGATAGATAATCATAATGATTGTATAGATATTTCTGTTAATAAAAAAAACAAAAGCATTTCTACCCTTGCTTCAACAAATTCTATACTAAAGAAAACACCAACTACTCTTAACCTAAACTTGCAATCTAAGTTAAATAAAAAAGAAATTAAAAACAAAATTGAAAATACTTTAAATAATACTTCAATACTAAATGAAGCTCAAAGTATCAAAGACACTTTTATTATTAATAATCTTAAGAAAAAATGTTCTTCATTAATTTCTAAATTAGATAGCCCAAATGCTACACTTGATTCTATCGCACACAATTATTTTCATATTAAAAATGAAATTTTACCTGTACTTAATGAAAATTCAATTACCGATATAGATGATATGAATATAAAAAAATCCTTAGATAATGCCAAAAATACGCTTTGTATTCGAAGTAAACAAAAGGAAAATGACTTATTCGACTTTTTTAACTACATTACTATATTTGTTCAAACAACTGGATTATCACCTAAAAATAGCGATATAATAGAAATTTCTGCTGTAAAAGTATCTTATGGAAAAATAATAGATGAGTTTCATACTCTTGTAAATCCTATTAAAACAATAAAACTCTCTGTAACTAAAACAACTGGTATTTCAAATGAAGATGTGGAAGATAAACAAACCATAGATATGATAATACCAAATTTAATAAAATTTATAGGTGATTATCAACTAGTTGCTTTTAACCCTAAACCAGTAGATTTATTTTTAAATTCAACACTAAAAAAACTTAATATGGATACTTTAAAAAAATCCATAACCTCAGCAGTGAATTTATATAGAATACGATTTAAAAACTTTCATGGACAACCACCAACTCTATCAGATATTTCAAGTATTTGTTTAGACTTATTATCATCAACTGATGTGGCATACATTGATAGTTTCAAATCATTTTCACTCTCAAATTCTCACGCTATCTATAAAATATATGAAATATTAAAATATAGGTACAAATAAAATTATATAAAATGGTGTTACTCCTAAAAATTTTTCATAAAATATCTTATAATAATTAATTTTTAGGAGTGATTTTTTTGCCTATACAAGCTGGTGATTTTACAATTGCCTTAAATTTCTCTGGTTTATCTGGCACAATAGAATCTGTTATTGGTAAACCTGCAACACTTTCTATTTTATTTAGTAATACCTCACAAACTGATAGCTTATATAATCTAGGGTTCGAGATAAATTTACCAAACGGCGTTTCATATGTTAGTTCATCACATATCCCTACCACCTCTGTAATTGATTCTAATTTTAATAATGTAATTACCTTCGTTAACATAAAAGATTTGTATTCTAATGAGCTAAATTATGCAGTAAGTGTGGATATTCAAATAGATGAATATTTAAGATCTGATCCTACTATACCAGTTGATTTTTTAACTGTATTTTCTAACTTACTTTTTACTGCTACTGCCGATACTAAACCTCGTGGAAGTTTAGATATAGGAAACCAATTAGTCTCTGCCTCTACTATTGTATCTGCAACTGCTTACCAATACTCTGTTGTATTTATTGGACCCACTAGATATTTAAAAGGAGCTGGTGAGACTTCTGATAGTGCTTTTGCTGGTGACCAAATATTTGATGCAACCATTAAAATTGAAAATAACACTAGAGAATCCTCTAATGTTAACTGTAATATTGATTTAGCTAACGGAATTAGATATGTAGGCGATTGGACAGCAACTGGTGATGATGCGCTGGAATTTTCAAATCCTAATATAGTACCACCTGCCCCTTTGAAAAACTTTACAAACATAAATATTCTAGATATTGATTTACAAGCGGGTTCATCAAATGAAATTTCATTCAAAGCTTCTATTTGGAACAAATTCACTGACAACGGTCTTGAAAACTCTGGTTCTGAAATAATGCATGGTGATATTTTAGAATCTCAAGTTTACCTTGAGTCTTTTTTGCAGTACCAATATTCCTATCTTTCTATGGAAGCTCTTATATTGATTTTTTTTAAAACGTTAGTATCACCTATAACTGATTGGAATAAAACTAACCAATTTAGTATCTCATATACTACAAGTTCTTACCTTGGTGTAAACTTTTTTTCTCTAACAAATTTAATTCCTGATGGAATGACTTTTATAGAAAGTGTACCTGAGGTTACAACATCTGTTGATAATGGTGATGGTACTACATCTGTTACTTGGAACTTAGGGGATTTAGGCACTAGTACTCACGGCACCATAGATTTTTCACTTTTAACTAATACAACTTACTTTGACGGGACACAAATTGTTTCAACAGATAATTTTATAAGCACTTTAACAGGAAACTTTACTCATCCAACTTTAGGAACCTTTTTAACTGACTCTATTAGTAAAATATTAAGTATTGCTACGCCAAATTTATCAAAAGAACTAATAGGCTATTATGATAAAACTTTAACTGAAAAATCAGTTGATTGTGGAACTGTTGGTGACTTTATAAAATTCAAAATAACTTATGATGCATCAAACATAGATGCTACACAAAAGGATGTTTTCCTTTTTGATTATCCTGCGCTTAATATGGTTATGACTGAGGTGCCACATTACACGATTTCACAAGATTTCCCCACAGATGCAATCTTTGAATTAGTTCCTGATAATGGACTTATGATTGCACTTAGAGATATTTCTGGCGGGACCTATTTTGAAATTGAATTTGAAATTGAAGTTACCCATGAAGAACTTTCTAAAACAGATAAAAATTTAGGTAAAGTTTCACTTGTTAATAAAAATCATATTTCAACTAGTATCAGAGATTTTGCAGAAATTAAATTTGGTACTCCAAATTTAAAATATACCTCTACATTGAGTGGTCCTGATTGCTTCGTTCTTAGTTCTAACTTTGATTATGAACTTGAAATAAAAAATGTTCAAACACAAAATCATCTAAATGTTAGTGATGCCTTTAATATTGTATCTGAAACAATTATTGCAGATATTTTCACTATCAGTAATCTACGTGTTACCTCAACAAGCGGAGCAGATTTCCAATCTCCTACTCTTAATAACAGCACCATTAACTTTATAATAAACAAATTACCAGCTAATGAAATTATCACTCTTAAGTTCTCTATTATTTCATCAAAACTACCATCTATGGGCGAGAATTATGAAATAAAACATTCACTTACACAAGGTACTTCTCAATCTGATAAGTCATCATTTGAATATACACTAGATAATTTAGAAAAAACTGAAATAGTCATAGCCTGTTTTCCTGCTTTTACAAAACTTTTTTCTAAATCTATAATTGATGCCGGAGAGCTTTTTACAACTGAATTGAAAATATTAATTCCTCGTGGCCTTACTGCTTTTAACCTTGAACTTACAGATGAGCTCACTACATCTAGTATTGAGCATATTGATAATATTCAGTTAAATGGTGCCCCTATAACTAATCATTCAATTACGAACGGAATATTAACAATTCCAATAGTTCAAAACTTAGATTCTAGTAATTCTGATCTTGAATATACTATTACTTATACTGATGCTATATATGATATTTCACCTATAAACCATGAAGATAAATTCACTAAAACTGCAATAATAAACTGGAATACTGATTCTGAAAACACCACAATAAAGTCACTTGACACTGTATCAGATCTATTAGTATTATCTCCTGAGGTTAAAATTGATAAATATCAGCGAAACCATACTAAAGCAACTTTATTCTCTAAAACTAACTTAGCATCTGACCTAAATGATACAATCTTGTATAAACTACGTCTTGAGAATATTGGTAAATCACCCTCTTACAATATTGTGGTTACTGATGTTCTTGATCCTGATTTAACCTTTATTAAAATACTAGTTGGGACTGGTACTTTTGATACATCAAATAACACCGTAACTATAAGAACTGATAAATTATTACCTGGTTACTATACAGAATTTCTCATAGAAACAAAGGTAAACAACACTATCGAAACAGAAATTGCACTAAATGAAGCAACAGTTTCTTATACACTTTCACTAGATGAAACTGATGTTTTTGATGCTAATACAAGCAATGAAGTAGTTTTACTTGAAGAAATTTTTAACCTAAAAAAAGAACAGCGCAATACAACTTTGAATACTGATTTCACTATTTCTTCACTAAGTGTTATAAAAGGACAAACTTTTCAATATAGAACTACCCTAGAAAATTTTAGTGATACTATACTTACTAATGTATCTATAACTGACAAATTCCCTGATAATGTTGAATTTTTAAGTTTTGAACCATTTAGCAATGGAACATTAAGTATTTCTAATAATGTAGTTACTACAAACATTTCAGTAGTAAACTCTAATGAACTAATTTCTTTCACCTATAACCTTAGACTAAACATAGATACTTTAAAAAGAAAATCTTCATATTCAACAATACTATTCTCGACTCCATCCGATAGCAAAATTTTCACTCTAGACTCAAATGTCCTATACACTAGTTTAGCAGCTCTCGGACGTGGTTTTGATGTTTACTAAATAAAAATAAAAAGCAAGAGTATCATTTTTTTTGTTATTCTTGCTTCTTATTTTCATAATATGTTTCTACTAATTTATCTAGCCTCTCTTTATCTATCATAGGATTATGCAAGATAATAATATTCTTTAAACTACTAATTGATAAATCTATATGTTCTTTATAAACCCCTTGTTCACTATCCATAAATAAAAACTTACTCCACAAATTATTTTCTAAAAACGAATATTTTAAATAAGTATTTCTCTCCACTTCATTTTGCAAAAAATATTTTATATAATTTAATTTACTTAGTTTAATATTTTTAGCCTCATCTGACTGAGCTACACTCTCATTTATCAATTTATTAATATCATTTATTTCATCTGAAAAGTTTGGTTTTTCACATAATAAGCACTTTTTAACTAATTTATTATTTATCTTTTTTAACTTTTCAAAATTTTTAATTGCCTGATTATCTAAATAAATAAAAGGATAATCTAAATATTCTAAAATTCTTTCATCTAAACTATACTTGCTTATAACTTTTATAATCTTTAAATAATCTATTCCTTCAAATATTCCAAAACCTTTATAAGTAATAATCCTTTTAACCCTTAAATTATGCAACAGCTCATATATCACTTCTATAAAATTCATAGAACACATATCTAAAATAACTAGTTCATAATCATATTTATTTATAATTGAACAAAACTCGTATGTATTAAAAGATTTATCAATTGCCCCTGACATATCTAACATACACTGAAATGGACCTCCATGACCTGATACAATTAAAATATTTTTCTTATTGTGCTTATAAGAACTTTCTATTGCCTTTTTAATATCTAAACTACTACTCTCACATTCAAATTTATATTCCATTTCTTTTAAAATCCCGTCAAAATATTCTATATAACCTAACGAAGATTTTAAATCTCTTGATTCAACATATGTCCAAAGATCCTTATTTTTATTTACAAAACTATATATAATAGAAATACTCACAGTTTCAATATTAATCAAATTGCAAATCAAAGTTGAAACACTTTTTTTCAATGTATAATATAAATCATTGCTTCCATTTATTAAAACACTAATATGCATATCAATAAAACTCTTTATATAACCTTTCCACAGACTCTAATTTATTATCAATTAAACACTCATATGCCATAAGAGATTTTATTACTGAATTAATCTCTCTTATAAGCAAATCCGGATTTTCTGTAAATATATAGTTACTTTCTATTAGTACAGCAATGCTTTCTAAGCGTTTCATCTGAGCTTTTAAAATATTTGAAGAACTTACTTGCTGAATTTCTATTGATTTACATGTAACTTTAAAAGTTTCTTCTACACTTACTATTTCTAAATCATTAGTTTTTTTTAGCACATCTTCTATTATTGTATTCACAAACTTTCTCCTTTTATATCTTAATTTCCATAATCCATATCAACTCTAATCGCTTCACATGTTTCTGTCTTTCTAGTTTTATAATAAAACTCTATACTATCCTCAAACTTCATATGAAGAATCATTTGGTTCTTTAAAACCTCTCTGAGCGTTTTATCTATCGACCTATTAACCCTTAGCAAATCATCTACTGAGTGATGTTTAAGCCCTATTGTATCATGACTTGTATTCAATGTACCTAATACATATTGTATCTTCTCTGCTTCAGCATTAATGATATGCGAGAGCCCTATCTCCTCTAATGCAATTGAACTTATTAACATATTAATACTATCATCAACATCAATTCCTATTATGGGATTAATATCTGGTATATTGGGCATTGACATAAGAATCACCTCCTCTTATATCATATTGACACCTACCTATTTTTATTCTCAAATCAATAATAAAAATATAAATATCAACTTCCCATAATAATTTAATTACAATTATTTCCTAATAAAGTTTTACCGAACATAAACTTATCAAAGAAAACATGCTATTTTATCGTTAAAATTTTTTTATTATTTTTATTTTTTTAAGCATCAAAATGTTATAAAGTGAATATAATTGAATATAAAGAAAATTTAAAAATACTTAGGAGGTATTAACTATGTCATTACCAAAGATTCCTGATATGAATCCAACCGTCGGTGTTACTAAAGAAGATGCTGTTAACTTACTTATTACATCTATCGCTATGGAAGAAATCGGTCTTTCACATATCATAAATGCCGAGGGTGAAAAAATCCAATATATTCTAGGAACACTTGTAGACGGTGATGGGAACGCAATAACTGCTCCTACTAACGTAACTACTACGGATGTACTTAATGTTAATAAATCTGTTAATGGTACTCTTAAAAATGTTTTAAGAAACCAATTATTACTTCAATTAAAACTTGAAGATGCTATGGAAATAGATACAACACCTACACCTGCACCTACACCTACACCTTAATTTAATTTTATTTTAATTAACTAATTTAATTTTTCAAAAAGATTTTCTAGTTATAAAATAGTTGAAATATCTATTTTTAGGAGGTCTTTTTTTTTATGATTTATCATATAGTATATTTGAATATACTTTTAAGGGGTAATACATATGAAAAGTTTTAAAATCCCCTCTAATTCATCATTATTTATTTCAAAAAAAAATTCTAATACAAATCTTAATAACTCATGCAACCTAGTAGTTGGGCAATATGAAACAGATGAATTTAGAGGTCTTATTGAATTTAATCTTAATCCTAGAATTTTTGATTTTAAAATTGCTAGAGCTGACCTTGTTATATATCTTAGCGAGACAAAAATAGATTTAAATATAGAATCTTTTATGCTAAATATAGGCCGAAATTTTGACACTTATAATCCTAATAAAGTGACTTGGGATACAGCTCCAAAGTTTTTTCAAGAAGCTCATTTTTCTAAAATTGAAACTAATTATAATTGTAATTACATAATGATTGATATCTCAAAAATTTTGAACTACTGGATTAAAAATAGAGTTTCTGTTTTTTGTATAACACTTCTAGGACTTGCACAAAATAGCCTACTATATATCGCAAATACAAACAATAAAAAACCTTTTCTAGAAATCTTTCTAGAAAACGGATGTAAAAAAGACAATGAAGTATATTCAAACAAAAAAAATCTTGATATTTCAATACCAATTAAATGTGATGAAAACTCAGTGATTAACCCATCACAAAATTATTCACACTCACCTAGTAATTTAATATCAAGTCCAACAAATGCCAAAAACTCTATTGCATGCGGAAATTTCATTTCAACTAATGGCGAACTTGCAATAAATAATTTTGAAGCATATGTAAAATTTAATATAGAAACTAATAATATTAGAACTAATCTTAATATAACTAAAGATGGAATATTTATATTAACTAAGGGCCTTTACAAAATAGATTACTTCCTTAATTGTAGAAGCGAACCTTTTAGCACCGTAGAATTAGAGCTAGATTGTTTATCTATACCTACTAGCAAAATTCAAATTTCTTCATCAGATTCACCAACATCAACTAGCACAATAATAGATGTAGGCGAAGACAATATGATTTTAAAATTAAAACTTTCCACTAATAATTCAATTCTTATAACTACTGGAATTTGCGCATCACTTACTTTAGTTAAAATAAATTAAAATAAAAACACCTCTGAAAAATGAAATTTGCTCAAACTACGAGCATTTCAAAGTTCAGAAGTGTTTTTTTATTAATAATCGCTACCAGCTAAATGTCCAGTAGAATATGCTATTTGAAGATTATATCCACCAGTTTCTGCATCTACATCCATAACTTCACCAGCAAAGTACAATCCTTGTATTATTTTTGATTCCATTGTTGAGGCATTTATTTCCTTAACATTCACCCCACCACTTGTAACCTGTGCTCCTGCTATTGTAATCATATCCCTTACCGTAAGTTTCATTTCCTTAAAGTATGATATTATTTTAAGCTCATCCTCTTTTTTAAGGTCATGTCCTTTAACTTCTGTAAGATTTAATAAAGACATAATTTCCTTTATAAAGTTTTGTGGTAATAATCCTTTAAGATTATTTATAACATTTTTGCTCATATTACTCTTTATTATTTGTGATATTTCTTCTTTACTCTTATCTTGTAAAAAGTCTAGTGAAATTTCTACTTCATCACCATTTATAAGTGCCTTATTCAAATATGATGAAATCTTAAGTATTGCAGGTCCTGAAACTCCAAAATGAGTAAATATCATATCTCCTGTTTGTTCAAACTTTTTCTTCTTAACTTTTGCACTAACAACAACTTCCTTCATTGCCACACCTTGAAGGCTTTTGACAAACTCTTCTTTTATTACAAGAGGTATAAGTGCTGCATGCAGCGGCTTTATTGTATGACCATATTGCTCTAACAATTCGTGCATACTACCATCTGAGCCTGTTTTAGGATAACTTTTACCACCTGTTGTAACAATCACTTTATCTGCATAAAGCTTATTTCCATTATTAAGCTTTACACCTTTTATCACAGAATTTTCTACTATTAAGTCTTCAACCTTAGCATTAAATAATGTATTTACTTTATTATTTTTTAAATCTTCCTCAAAAATTTCTATAACCTCATCAGCTTTATCACTTTCGGTAAATACTTTTTGGTCATATTCAACTTTATAACTTAATCCTTTGCTTGCAAAATAATCCATAACATCTAAATTTGAAAAAGTATAAAATGCACTATATAAAAACTTACTATTTGTAACAACCTTTGGAAAAAAATCCTCAATATCTCTATTATTAGTGATATTGCATCTTCCACCACCTGTCAATTTAAGTTTTGCACCTATTTTACTATTTCTTTCTATTAAAGTAACTTCATTATTTTTAGCGGCACTAAGTGATGCCATTATTCCTGCTGGGCCTGCCCCTACTACAATAACTTTCGCCATTAAAATTCTCCTTCGCAACATAATTTATCTATATAAATTTAATATTTATCTGATAGCTAGTGCTTCTAATGCTACTATCTAATGAGAGTAAAAAATATACTCCTAGATAACTACAACTAAGCATTCAGATGGAGCTAATACTCATCTAAATTTAGTCTAAACTTAGTTAATTAACTACTACATTATACTATAAATTAATCTAAAACATCTATTTATAGAATAATAAATTTTAAACTGGTAATTACTATTAATATAAAATCATATTAATTTGGGAGGTTACTAATGAAAAAATTTGTAATAGGACTTATATTAACAACTTGCCTCGGACTTAGTGCTTGTAGCACAACACCAACTGTTAAAGCACCTAATCCACCTGTTCCGACACCACCAACGGTCACTAATAGTATAAGTAAAAATATTACCGTCGATACAACAGTTCAAAACTCAACTCAGGCCATTAATCTTTTAAAAGAAGGAAACCAAAGATTTGTAAAAAATGATTCAGAACTTGTAAATATTAGCTCTGAAAGAAGAGAACTTCTAAAAAATGGGCAACATCCTTATGCAACCCTTGTATCATGTTCTGACTCACGAGTGACACCATCTCTTGTATTCAATGCTGGGCTTGGAGAAATTTTTGATGTAAGACTTGCTGGTAATGTAGTTGATCAAGATGCTATGGGATCAATCGAATATGCCGTTGATCACCTTCAGTGTCCTCTTGTAGTTGTTATGGGACATCAAAATTGTGGTGCTGTAACTGCTGCTTATAATGATATTGTTAAAGGCGAGAAAGTATCTGGAAACATGCAGGCTATTGTAAATGAGATTGCACCTGCCATAAATGTAAACGAAACAATAAATGATGCAGTAAATAAAAATATTGCTAACATGGTAAATGTTATAAAACTTGATCCTATGATTAAAGCAAAAATTGCTGATGGTAAAGTTGATGTTGTGGGTGCCTACTACAACCTTGATGGTACTGTAACCTTTACTAATAATAATTAAAGAAAAAAATTTCCCAGACTAAACAGTCTAGGAAATTTTTAATTAAACTTCTAATTCATCTTTATCTTTAAATATAAGTTTTCTCAACATATCCACTGGGATAATTGTAAGTGAGAATGCAATTAATATCATCCAAGCTTTAAAACTTATTGGTGTACAATCAAATAATGATCCACCGATAAATGTTAATGCTATTTGTACTATTACTATTATTCCCATTACTTTAATAAATCCTGGATTTTCTTTAATATTTTCAAATATATTCAAGCTACTACTTCTTACGTTAAATCCATTAAATACTGCTGCTAAAACAAACATTGAGAAGTATGCTGTAACATGCTCTGTTGATAATGTTATCGCACCATCTGGGGCAACTGTACTACCAAACATATTTAAGAAGTAAGGAAGTTTTAAGAATACGAAACTTATTATTGTAACCCATGTCCCTGCAAATAGTACTTGTGTCATCATTTTCTTTGATACAATACTTTGTGTTCTTGATTTAGGTCTTTCCTTCATATACTTACGAAGTGCTGGCTCTGAACCAAGTGCTAAAGCTCCAAGACCATCCATTATAAGATTAATCCATAGAATATGAGTTATACTAAGTGGTTGATCAAGGTTTAGGAATGGTGAGATAGCTGAAACTGCAACAGCAGCAACATTTATTGTTAATTGGAATTTGATAAATTTAAGTATATTATTATAGATTGTTCTACCATATAAAATAGCATTTTCTATTGACTTAAAGTTATCATCAAGTATAACTATATCTCCAACTTCTTTTGCTACGTCAGTACCTGAACCCATTGCAAAACCAACGTCTGCTCTTTTAAGTGCTGGGGCATCATTTACACCATCACCAGTCATACCACAGACAAGATTAAGCTCTTGTGATAATCTAACCATTCTTGATTTATCTGTTGGAAGTGCTCTTGCTATAACTCTAAGGTTTGGAATTATCTTTTTAACTTCATCATCTGACATTTTATTAAGTTCCTCAGATGTAAGTGCTACATCACTAGCTTCTCTTATAAGACCACAATCTTTAGCGATAGCTACTGCTGTTTCTTTTCTATCCCCTGTAATCATAACAACTTGAACACCAGCATTATGAACATCTTCAATTGCTTGTTTAGCTTCAAGTCTAACATCATCTCTTATACCAACAAATCCAACAATTATTAAATCATTTGGAAGCGTATTTTCTACAAGTTCTTCATCACAATAAGCAAATGCTAAAACTCTCATAGCCTTAACTGCTAATGCATCTATTTTTGCATTTATCTTATCTTTATCAATATCAACAATTTCACCATTTGCATTTACATACTTAGTTGCTTTTGATAATAATCTTTCTGGTGCACCTTTGTAAACTGTTTTACCATGCATTTCTGATGCTGAATATTTATTTGTTGAATTAAATTGTTGAACTTTATCAATTCCTAAATTAGCATATTTCTCTACTTGTGATTGTGTTAAAAAGTTAAGAAGTGCTTTATCAGTAGCATTTCCTCCTATAACATTTCCACTAGCATCAAACATTGCATCTGTATTTTTAGCTATACAAAGTGAAATAATTTCTTTAGTATTTTCACTCGTTTTATATGAATCCTCTATGTTACCATCAAAGAATTCTACAACCTCAAGTTTACCTTTTGTTATAGTTCCTGTTTTATCACTAAATAAGATATTTAACGAACCAGCAGTTTCTATTCCTATCGGCTTTCTAACTAATACATTTCTTTTAAGCATTTTTGCAGTATTCTTCATAAGAACTATTGCAATCATAAGAGGAAGCCCCTCTGGAACTGCCATAACAACTATTACAACCGCAAGCATAAGAGCATCAAGTACATCCCTTATAACTTCCATATAACCAATGGCCATATATGCATGTAGACTACCAGCAATAATTACTTTATGAGCCATAAATGATATACCTATAACAGTTGCACCAATATATCCAAATTTAGAAATTTTATCTGCAAGGTCTGTAAGTTTAATCTTAAGTGGACTATCTACATTTTCATCAGCCATATCTTCAGCCATTGAACCCATAACAGTCTTCATACCAACTTTAGTTACAGCCATTATTCCTGAACCATTAACAACTACAGCACCTCTAAATAGCGAATGTGAATCAACAAATAAATCACCTGTTAATTGTACTTCTTTATCTAAATCTGCAACTGTATATGAATCAGTAGATTTCTTTTTACATTCTTCTGCCTCACCATTAAGTGCAGCATTATCAACACTTAAGTGTCCATCAATTAAAAGTCCATCTGCTGGAATTTTATCTCCTGATTGAAGTATTACATAATCACCTGCAACAACTTCATCAATACAAATTTCTACTGCTTTACCATCTCTATAAACTTTACATCTATCTTTTTCTGCATTTTCTTTAAGTTTTCTATACTCATTATCTGATGCAACTTCTGTTTTTGCTGAAATAAATGTAACAAGAAGAACTGCTATACCAATTCCTACTATTTCCCCTAGTTCTGCATATCCAAATAGTGACATGATAAATAATATTATAGCAATTGCTACTAATAATTTTATCATAGGGTCTCCAAAAGCTTCTTTAAACTTATCAAAGAAAGTTTCCGGTGGCGCCTCATGAATTATATTGTCTCCATATTTCTGTTTACTTTTTTCAATCTGATCTTTATTCAATCCATTAAACATAAAATTCCCCTAACTTTTATTAATTTATATATTATCAAAGTACATGCAGCATACTACATGTACTTAAACAATCTATTGATATAAGGCTAAAACCTCATTTAAATCTCCAAGTTTACCTTCACCAAGAGCTTTAAATTGCCATTCTAGCCCTTGTCTATATAACTGTGCAAATATTACTGAAGTAGCTGTTGAACCATCTTCCTTCAAGTTAAATCTACAAATTTCTTTTTCATTTTGAGCTTCATCAAGTAATCTAACATATGAATTGTTTATCATTCCAAATGTTTGTCTTTTTTCCTTAGCTCCATGAATTGTAACAACAAAGACTACTTTTTGAATCGAAGCATCAATTGCATTTAAATCAAGATTCATTCTCTCATCATCGCCATCTCCTGCTCCCGTTCTGTTATCATCCCCAAGGGTAATTCCTTGACCTTGTTTGTTATTAAAAAATATTACATTTGAAATCGTATTAAATTTATTATTAGCATCTAACAAAAATGCCGCTATATCTAAATCAAAATCTGAACCTCCAACTGCAATATCCCATCCTGCTCCAAGAATTACTTTTTTAAGTCCTGGATTTCTTTTTGTTAAATCTAATATATCATTTTTTTGAAGATTTAATGTTAATCCACCTTGAGCTGAAGCTTGTGTATTATTTTGTGCTCCACCAAAATTTCCACCTAAATTTATTGCCATCTTAAAACACCTCTACTTTTTTATTTATAACTCTCGTATAGACTTGAAACACTTGCATCTAGTAATTTACCCACTGCTTTAAATTGCCACTCTGCTCCATCTCTAACAAGTTCTGCAAATACTATTGCTGTGTTTTCTCCACCATCATCAGTAAGATTATATCTACAAATTTCAGAACCATTTTTGTCATCATCTGTTAATCTCACGTAGGCATTTCTAACTTTTCCAAAATTTTGATTTCTAGTCTTTGCTTGATATATTGTAACTGCAAAGACAACCTTTGAACATTCACTTGGAATTTTATTTAATGATACTGAAATTTTTTCATCATCACCTTCTCCAGCTCCTGTTCTATTATCACCATGAAGATAGATACCTGCCTCTCTTTGATTTCCATAATAAACTAAAGAATGTTTCCCTGAAACTCTTCCACGCCTATCAATAAGCAAAGCTACAAGATCCAAATCATAATCTGCTTGGAAACTAAAGAATCCTTTTTTAGCAACATCCCATCCAGCTCCAAGTTGTACATTTTTAAGACCAGGATTTTTTTTAGTCAAATCCAAGACATCATTCTTTTGTAAGTTTAGCATGAATCTACACCCCTCTTTGATATAAATATTCTATAAAATTTAATTCTACATATATAACCCTAAAATTCCATTTAAATCTGCTATTTTACCATCACCAATAGCTTTAAATTGCCACTCATAACCATCTCTATAAATTTCAGCAAAAACAACTGAAGTAGCTGTTGATCCATTCTCTTTTAAATTGAATTTACAAACCTCTCGCTCATTATTTTTTGCATCAAGTAGCCTAACATATGAATTTTCAACCATACCAAATGTCTGCCTCTTATTTTGTGCCTCATGTATAGTAACTATAAACACTATCTTCTCAATATCTTGTCTAATTTGTGATAAATCCATTTCTATTCTTTCATCATCACCTTCCCCAGCTCCCGTTCTGTTGTCACCCTGAAGTCTTATTCCCTGGCCACTCATGTTATTAAAAAATATTATATCCTCTGGAACCCTAGCTGCTTTTCCATTAGAATTAAGTAAAAATGCTGCTATATCTAAGTCAAAATCTGCCCCATTGCTTGCAACATCCCAACCTGCTCCTAATATTACTTTTGTAAGTCCTGGATTCTTTTTAGTTAAATTTAACACATCATTCTTTTTAAGATTTAATGCATTTATGTTATTTGATGAGTTTCCACCTATAATTCCACCTAAATTTATTCCCATTTATAAAATCCCTCCTGAACTTTTTATTGATTACATCATATTAAATTATTTCATAAACAAACAATTTTTGTCAAATTTATTATCTTAATATAAAGAATTTCTTATGACTCTGCAATATTTCTTTTCATATTAGCTTTTATATTCTCAAGTTTATGTGAATTTTCTGTTCTTTGCTGTCTATTTGCTACTTGTATAGCTTTTGTATCTTCGATACCTTTCATTATTGTTTCAAATGATTTTTCTAGTGTTTCAATAGCTACTGAACTGCCTGATGCCATTTTTGCAATTTCAACTGATTGTCTTGCTGTATTTGCTGCATTTCTCATTATAAGTT
Organism: Sarcina sp.; assembly: GCA_051650125.1. Classification (GTDB taxonomy): domain Bacteria; phylum Bacillota; class Clostridia; order Clostridiales; family Clostridiaceae; genus Sarcina. Next base: position 98,879 of record JBOFIK010000044.1, read on the forward strand.
CATTTGTTTTATCATCAAGCTGCTTAATTGATTTAGCTTGGATTTCTTGTCTTTTTAAGATAATTGCTTGTGCTAAACATTGCTTAAATATAGGCAATGTAACTATAAATGATGAATTTATTTTTCTCATTAAGTTAAAGTTAGACATTTGTATTGTTTGTATCATCGGAGCAGCTTGAATAGCAACATTCTCAGCTATTTGAAGGTCATAAACTCTTTGTGATAACATATCTTTACTTATCTCAAGTTTTTGAAGCATCATTTGCTTTTCTTCTTCATTCATTGAAGTGTCCATTGGAATCTGAGCAAGATAAGTATCGATTTCTTCTATTGCCATTTCACCTGCAACAATATATTTTTCTAATATTCTATAAAATTCAAGATTTCCATCATATAATTTTTTAAGATGAGCATTTGAATCTCTTATATCACTTTCATATTTTTTTAATGTAACATATACCTTTTGGACTTCCATTCCCATACTATCGTATTTTTGGAATAGTTCTGCAACCTTATTTCCAACTTTTTTAAATAATTTTGATAACCCTGAATCTGGCTTTGCATTTTCAAGTTCTTTAACATCAAACTTATCCATTATTTTCGTAAGATTAACAAGCATTTCACTTGCTTCTTCAGCCTTTACAGCCTTCATTGAGTTTAAAAGTTCATCAGATATTTTCGAAATATTATCACTAGCTTTTTGTCCAAAGTTTATGATTGAGTTAGTATTTTGTATATCAACTTCACTCGTTAATGCTTGAACCTCTCTCATCCCTCTAAGTCTTTGTTTATACTCACTTATATCAGCTGAAAAATCCTGCACTCCCATATTATCAGTTTGAGAAACCATAGCACCATTTTGTTGCCCCATTCCCATATTCATTCCACCTTGATTCATAGGATTTGCATAACCTTGATTTGTTCCTTGTTGATTCTGGTATTGAGGCTGTTGCTGCCCCATTCCATATCCACCCATTTGAGGACTCATCCCTTGTTGGTTATTCATTCCTTGATTCATATTAGAATTTTGATAATTATTGTTCATTCCTTGCTGTTGTCCCATATTATTTCCATAATGGTTCATATTAGGATTATTCATTTGATTTTGATTCATTATAGGGTTACCATACTGATCATACTGTCCTTGATTATTCATTTGGTTCATTCCATATTGTCCTTGGTTATTCATCCCCTGATTCATATCCATTTGATTAGTCATATTGATATGCCCTTGATTTACTCCCATTTGGTAATTCATATTATTCATATTTTGCATTTCCTCTGGGCTTTGTGTATTTTGATAGTCCACATCAATACTCTTATCCATGTTTAAGTTTTCGTTTTCAAAATTATTCATAAAATTCCCCTCCAAAATATCTATTTATTTAATATTCTTGATAAAAATCCTTGCTTTACAATTCCTATATTTCTATAACTTGTATTGTAACTCATTTCCTCTAATCTACTTATATTAACAATATTATTATTTAATATATTAGTTATATTAAGTAATCCTGATGGATCAAAAATAACTAAGTCGAGTCCTACTGTATGCAAGTACCCAAGTAGCATTAACATATTATCACTAATTCTATCTTCATTATTTAAAAAGATAGTTATTTTTGGTGTATTAGCTGTAAAATCAAAATTATCTATAAGCCTTACTATTTGTTCATTCATTCGTAACACTAAAACTAATAGCTTTAGTCTTGTTTCTTTATCTAAATCTTTTGCAAAAACATTTTTGTCTGTAATTACTTCATTAAATTTATTTAGTAAGAAATTCTGAATTTCTTCACTATACTTACCAAATTTATAATCATTAGATTTTTTTATTTCATTTATGTCAAATGTACCATCACTAAGTTGACAAAACATTAAGCCATACATTTCTTGACTAACACTAGCTTCTTCTGATATAAATCCACTATTAAAAAACAGTGTATTGCTAGATTTTACACAGCAATTGACCATCTTTTGATATTCTTCTTTATCTTTGTAAACTCCATCTAACTTTTTAAATAAACATGGTACTGTAACTGTCCTTCCTACGACCTTAAACCCGGGTCTAAGTTTTGCACTTTCATTCCAATAACTTAAAATGTCCTCTGGTATTCCATCAATTAAAATACTTTTTGTATATCCATCTCTGAATTGCCATGGCATAAACATACCTGTACCATCAAAAAGTTGTTCCTGTACATCTCTTTGAATTTGTTTAGTTATACTCTCTACATTATCTATTAATGTACCATTATTAGATCTTTCTTCTAGACTTTCAACATTTAAAATCCCCATATACTTTTCACAAGTACTTAAATTTTCAATATCTACATCTAGAAAATATTCTTCTTTTAAAGGATTTATATAAATAACATCAAAATCCATTTTATATAACATTATAAGAAAGTATACAGCGTGTTTTTCTATATTTCCATAATAAATACATTTAGGGCTTATATCATTTTTATAATCAATATCTTTAATATAACTATACACCCATACTATAAGCTTAGTTATAAAATTATTTCTTGCACTATCATTGAAAAAACTTTCATTCTTAAGAGATAAATTAACTGTATATTCTAAAGCTCTTAGAAACTTTTGATTTTGCTCAAAATCTTCTAAAATAGTTATATCCTCACTAGATAAGTTATGAATATTCATATTATTAAGCTCATTAAATATATACTGTATAAGTTCCATCTCTCCCTGAAGAGGTAAATTATTATCAAAAACCAAGCAAATTTCTTTATGTTCTTTACATCTAACATTTAATGTTTTTAGAACATTGTTGTAATTTTTCTCTTCTTTCACACCTATATATCTACAAAAATATGGTTTAAACTCTGCAAAATCGCTTGTTCTTTCATATTTCTTTCTAAACATAGAGTGTGTCAAACTCATAAGTTCCAATCGTTCCCTCTCCTCCTACAAAAAATTTATTAATGATATAATTATAACACTTTTATAGTATAAATTTAAAAAAGTTATTTGTTAATTTCTAATAAACAAACTCTTTTTTTATATAATCTATCAAATCTTCCGTAGAATGTATACCTTCCTTTTCTGTCACAAAAGCATTATCATGTCTAAAACAAGCATGTTTTGGAATTACAGCACTTCCTCTAGTGGTAAATTCAAAGTCTACTTCACTGTCACCAGCTGTAATAAGATTCTCAATTTTATATTTTTTTGTTATATAATCTACCGCATAAATTTTATTTATCTTTTCATCTATTATAAAGACTTTTACACCAATGTGCATTACTTTTATATTTGCCTTAAATTTATTTTTTAAAACGCTAAACACTTCAAATGCATCTTCTTTTGCTACGCATTTTATAGTTACATAAAAACCTTCTATATTTCTCACCTCTTCATATTTTAAATGTAAAGATTCAATATATTTAATATTCTCACTAACTTCTTTTTGATTTACTATTTCCTTTACTTTTTCATCCCATTCTAAATCTAATTTTCCATCTACATATATTTGCGCTCCATTTGTACAAATCATAACCTTAGGATTATATTCTCTTATAAAATCAACTCTCAATGTTTGTTTTATATTTCTCATTGTACATGGGATAAACTTTATTTTTTTTATATTTAGAAGGTCTCTAAAATCATCATAACTTTTTTCAGTCATATAAGTTATTTCCCTCTCCCCTATATATTCTACACATTTATATCCTTTATTTTTAGCATGTATAATTGTTCTATCAAGGTCAGTCACAAAATAAATATCTTTCATTATTTCCTCACCGCCTCTTCTATTATCGCGATAGCTTTATATTCACAATCTGAAAACTCTTCTATTTTAACACTTTTATTTTTTGCTAATAGAACTAACTGCTTTACTTCTACATCATTCATATCCTTTAATAGAATTACTCTAGCTTTTCTTCTTAAAAGGACCCTACTTGCCTCACCAATGCTAGGCTTTATTTTATTTATATCCTTAACCTTATACTTTTCTTGTACTTTTTTAGTTATATTAATTGCATATTCTAAATCAACTTCTTCACTTGAACTTACAGTTTCAACCACCTTAAATTTTTCCACTATTTTATCTACATAATATTGTGAAAAATCACATTCTGCTAAATAGCCTATACTTATCGCTCCATGGAAATCTTCTTTCCCTATAAACTTATCATTTAAAACAGTCCTACTTACAAGTCCGCTAACTGTTGAGTTTAAAACTGAATTAGGCACTGCTATATCTTCCCTAGTTCCATATATACTACAACGTCTTGCTGGGTCTGCTATAACTGCTAAAGAACTATCTACAGTTTTATTATATTTCTTATTAAAAATATCAATAGATGACTTTAACTCATTAATTATTGACCCTTTACCAGTCCATCCATCAACAAATTGAATATTAGCTTTTTTATTATTATCTAAAATATATTTGATAGCATTATAATCTATTCCTTTTCCCCTTATAATTGAAACACTGTAATGTTTAATATCAATATTATATTTAAATTTAATATATTTTTTTATAAGAATTCCATATGGTGTTCCAGCTCTAGCTAATGATACAATAACGGTATTTTCTTTTTTAGCATAATATATCTTTTCAGATAAAACACCTATGTATTCAGCTAATTTTTCCGAATAACTTTCTACCATATTTAAAAATAGTTCTTCAACTTCCTCTGAGGGTTTTTCTTCTTTTGAAATAAAATTAGAATAACTTATTCCCTTTGATATAAGGTTTTCTTTTTCTTCCACACTAATTTCTTTTAGCTCCCTAGTAAGATCTTTCAAAAGAAATATACAATCATCTTTATAGCTTCCCTTTATATTCATTTTAACACCCCCTACTAAACTCTAACAATAGTTAGATTATTAGTTAACTTAATATCTAAGTCTGTTTCTATTATTAAAATAACTTTATCATAGTCCTTTTCTATCATAGATTTATTATAAAAGTAATATTTTACTCCTCTATCAACAAAGCTATGTTTTTCAGTAATTGGATATCCTATTTCATCTTTACAATATATAGGACTTCTAGTTGTAGTTTTAAAACTAATATCTCCATTCATATACGCTGCTATTCTAGATGGAATGTAAATATTTTCTCCGTGTCCTAAAACTAATATTTTCTTATATGCACCTATCTCCTGTTCAATTTTTCTAGCTATTTTTTTACTACTATCTTCAATTGAGCAAATTTTTGAATAGCTTGTCCCAAATCGACCAGTATTAGCAATATATGACTCAGTTTTATCATCTAGAGTTTTATGATCAACTTTAGTAAATTCTCCTGTTAAATCCAATATCTTTGTTTTTTCTGTAATTTCCTTTTCATTCTTATCATAGTAAACTGTTTTATCATCATTTAATATGCTTCCTGATATTAATGATAGAACTTCTATTTCAACATTCTTTTCACTTTTAAATGATTCATACAACTCTAAATAGTTATCATCTCTCCAATCTAAAACACTAAGAATTGTATATTTAGTTATATTTGTAACTTCTTTTAACTCTGCTATTATATTAAGCATTGACTTTCCTGTTGTAATTTCGTCATCAACTAATATAATTCTATTTTTCTCTTTTAATAGATCTATGTCATTTAAATAGCACTTGTGCGTTGTTGCATGTGAGTGTTCTTCTTCAAACTTAAGAATAGACTTCATATCAATTATATTTTCTCTAGTGGTTGTTAGATAAAACGAATCCTTTATTGCTGATGCAACTGCCATTCCAAGTCCTGTTGCAGTTTCTGCAAATCCTAAAACTGCTACATTATCTTTACATCTGTATTCAGTTTTAAACCACTCTTTTAAATTATTTTCTTTTCCTTTGAATGATTCCATAATTACGTTTGTATTCTTATGTCTCTCACATGTTAAACTAGCTAGCATATATCCTATTATTTTGCATACATCTGGTTTTACCTCTATATGTTTTCCTAATATTTTACTAACAAAAAGAAAGTTTCTTTTTTCATTATTAGCTCTATTTGCCATGACAATTAAGTCTTTTAAATCTATATCATAGATATTTTTTTTAATTTCTATCTTCATATTTTCCCCTTTAATAAAGAACTTTTTTTTCTAATCCTTCTTTTAAAACTCCAAAAACATCTGCTCTTTCTACTATCTTTTTTGCCCAATTTAAATGTGGTGAAGCCTCATTCATTTTATTATCTGAAAAACCCTTAAAAACACCACCAACTTCCTCTAATCCAACAATACTAATTGCATCTACATACTCTTCGTAAGATACAACAAAGTTAGCATTTACGTACTTGACCTGTTGTGGGTGAATAACTGTCTTTCCAAAAAAGCCATTACCAATATCAAACTTCAACTCTTTTAAAAGTCCCTCTACTTCTAGTGAATTTATATCTTGTGAAAAATACTCCCAAACAGGAGCTGATACTACGTAATCACTTCCCTCTCTTGCAAATATGTTAACTATATCTATTAAACAATCCCCTACAACCTTTATATCATAAATATTAGAATCTACACTTCTTCGAAGTCCAAATTTAGACGAAAAATCTGTGCCTCCAACTCTTATATTTAAAAGTATTTCCTCATATCTTCCAATTATTTTTTTTAATTCTATAAGTGTTTCTAATCTAGTTTCCTTATAAATTATTTCTTCACTTTCTAATATAGGCATAGCGTAAAATCTTGAATCAAAAACTCCTGATATTTCTTTTGTATAACTTAAATATTTTTGTGCATTTGCAACATTAAATTTAGGAAACACAAATCCTGATAAGCATCTTGCCTCATCCTTCTTTAATCTCTTTGTAAAGTTTATGAACTGATCATAGTTTCTTACTCTAATAAAAAGAAGAGGCATATCTTCTAACAAAAGTTCTCCTATTTCTAAACTTCCTGAAATAGCACTCAATTGTTGAAAAATATTTTGTTCTGCCTCCTCTAACTCACTTTCCTTTATTGAGTCCTCAAAACAAATTGTAATAGCTGCAACAGTCCCATTTAAATCATTTTTAATTTTCTCATACACATTCATTAAACCATTCATATATAAATTTGCTCCAACTGCGTATTTTAATATATTTTTCTCACTAAATTTATTAAACCTCAAAGGTAATTTTTCATAAAAATTTTCTTTTAAATTATTTAAATATCTCATTTACTTCCACCTTTTTTCTAAGTCATATAATTTATATTATTATACCACAAATTCCCAATTATAAGGTTATGTTAATTTATATATTGTTTTCTATTTTATAATTACATAATAAAATAGAAAAAAGTATTTTATAATTTCTAAAATACTTTTCTCTATTTGTAAATTTAATTTTCAAATGCAGGCTTATCAAATAGAAAATTATCAGAATTGCTATAAAGATAACTATATTGATTTATTAGCTGCCCTATACTTTGTCCATAATATGGTTTTGTAGCATATTCATGCCAAACACTGTTTAGGTCTGCTGTGTATCTCAACTTGTATGGTGTATTTTGGTTGTATGTTGAATTATTTACATATGTATTAGATAAAAATCTAGCCGCTCCATATATTGCTTTTGGCACACTTGTCCATCCTTGGTTATACGCATAAGTTGTTCCAAGTATTAATGCTCTGTTATTAAAACCTCTTAGATTATTTCTAGCACCTATTCCAAACAAATTAAAAACAGTTACCGGATGTGAAAGCTTAATCATTTTATATCCAACAAGCTTACCATCATTATATATAGGATGATTTGTATCTGCTATTGAACTTATAGTTACACCTTGTGCAAGTGTACTTTCCCCATAACCTGTTTCTAAAATTGTTTGTGCTGCAAGATATATAGGGTCTATATTATAAGTCTTTGCTGCATCATTCATAACTTGTGCTTGACCTTGAAGTACACCTTCATTTGAAAGAGCCTCGTTTAATCCACTAATATTTATTTCTCTATATCTATCTATTCTTAAGAATTCATATTTACTGCTAGCATTACTAGGATTTATATATTTTTTATATTGTGAAACTGATGTTGCATCCCAAATATCATTTTGCATTTTAGCATAATTGTTGATACTCGTATTATACTTTGTATATACCATATTAGGAGTATTTGAGTTTGAACTTCCATTTAAATCATCTAAATAATATGAACTTACAAAGCCAATAGTCCCATCATATTCTACTTTAGCCCAACCATTCTTTTCAGCTATCACATTAAGCTTCGAATCTTTTGGTATATTCTCAATTATAGAACTATCAGTTGTCGCACTACTTCTTAAATGTAAGTGAGAGTATCCGCCTAAATTTGTAACTACTGCTTTTTGAAAAGTTGCCGCTTTAGCTTGAACATGCCCTGTTGCAATTATAGCCCCAGCAATTGCAAGCGTAGTAAGTATTTTTTTATTATTCATTACAAGTCTCCTAAATATTTTTTCATTCGTTTTGTTTCCTTTAAAAATTATATGACATTGTTTATTATATTTCAACCATATTGAAACTTTATTGTTATATTTCGTTATTTGATTAAAAGTTTATATTTTTGTTATTTTCCAAAATAAAAAGACTACCTTTTACGATAGTCTTCTAAAATCTTTATTAATTATGCCTCTAAAATAACTTCTTCTTCCATTTCCATAACATAATTGTGTGTTTCTGACTCTTTTATTACATTAAAGTCAATAACTTCTGCAAGTCCTATGTTGCTTCGTCTTTCCATTAAGAATGTATCTTTCCACACACCAAATATTGTTCTAGCAATTTTTTCTCGGTATCCAACTTCTCTAAAACCACATTTTTCATGTAATTTTTTGCTTCCTATATTATCTTCTAATATCGTTGCTTGAAGAGTCCATATTCCAGCTTCTTCTGAAAGTTTTGATAATTCAGCTAAAAGCTTTGTTCCTATACCTTTTCCTCTTTGTCCCGCTTTTACATAAATGCTGAGCTCTGCAACTCCATTATATTGTATCTTACCATTCATTGCTGTAAGTGCTGCAAAACCAAGCACTTCATCGTCTTCAAGTAAAATTATATTAAATCCCTCTAGATGAGAATCCATCCATTCTTCATAGCTAGGCACTGTCCTTTGAAAAGTAGTGATTCCCGTCTTTATTGAGTTCTCATATATGGCGGCCATTTCTCCCCAATATTTGTTTTCTAATTGAATTATTTTGTACTTTTCCATTACCTAACCTCCTATTACTTTTGTTAAAATTTTATTAATAATAACTTCTTGTATCGCGAATATTATTATAATACAAATGTACTCAAATTTAAATAAGATAAGTAATAAATTTATATTTATTTTTTTAAGTTTTTATTAACAAAATATACTTTTTTTTATCATTTTGATTTCTTGAATATTATTTTTCCAAATTTTAGATTCACGCCTAGTAAAACCATACATATTTCAGCTTATTTAAATTAAATATATTTTTAATAATTCCAAAAAAATAGCACTTTTTTATCACTATTGATTAGATATTTCATAATTTATGATATATCTCTCTATTTAAATAGTCTATTTATGATTTATTTGCATTTTAAAATATTCTTATAAAATATCTATATGATTTCCTTTTTTCTTTTGTTACTTTGCTTTTTTTTAATTTTAATTTTAAATAACTCTATTCATTTTCATCATTTTTCACATTTTATTCATATTTAAGAAAACGTTTTTTTCACCTCTCAAAAAAAGACCAATTTAAAAGTTTATATCTTCTAAATTGGTCTATTTTAATATATGATTTTTTTGATGTTTTCTAACTCATCATTTTTTATATTTCTCCACTCCCCAGAAGGTAAATTTCCAAGTTCTATATTTATAATTCTTTCTCGTTTTAATTTTTGAACTTTATATCCAAATACAAGACACATTTTTCTTATTTGTCTATTTAAACCTTGTGTTAATATAATTCTAAATGTGACTTCATTGATTTTTTTAACCTTACATTTCCGAGTAAGTTTATCACCGATTTTAACTCCATTACTCATTCCTTCTATAAATTTTTCATCAATATTTTTATCAACTGTAACTATATATTCCTTTTCATGCCCATTTTCAGCCTCTAAAATATCATTAGCAAGGTCGCCATCATTTGTTAAAATAATTAACCCCTCTGACTCTTTATCAAGTCTGCCTATCGGAAATATATATTCTCTATGATTCATATAATTTATTATATTTTCTTTTTTATTCTCATCTGATGTACATATTATACCTACTGGCTTATTTAGTGCTATGTAAATCCTCTCTTTCTCTATCAATTTTTTGCCATCTAATAAAATTTCATCCTCATCAATTTCAACCCACTGTCCTTGTGTTGCAAATTTTCCATTTACAAGTATTCTCTCATCTTCTATTAGTTTTCTTGTATCTTTTCTAGAACAGTAACCAAAGTTACTTAATAACTTATTTATTCTCATTTATACTAACCTCACATTTCTAACTCTTTCCATCAATAAATATAAAACTATATCTACACTAATATATAACAAAAAGAGATGACTGAAAAGTCACCTCTTTTTATTCCCTTATATTTTAACTAGGCTCTAATAATATTTCCTTCAATATCTTTGCCTTTGTGTCTTTCTTTATACATTTTTCTCCATAAATAGAATCCATAGAATGAACTTACTCCATATTGAAGCCAAGTCATTGCACCTGATAAATTATTTATCGAGAATCCTTGTTTAACCATTGTTTCTACAAACACAATAAATCCTATATTAGATAAAATCCAGAAGTACCACTGCTCTACATATCTTCTTGATGTAAGATATAATGCATATGTTGTGATTACTGATGATAATGAATCCATTATATATGATGGATCAGCAGCTATATGAACACCAAATGAGTTCATCATAATACTCGGAATGTTCTTTAAAAATATTGCATATAAAAACCACGCAACTAACATTATGATTACTGTTTTCACCCATTGCATAGGTGTAAACTGTCTCCCCTCAACTATTCCATCTTCACTTTGCTCTGCACTCCTCTTCCACATATAGAAACCATAAATTTCTAAAGGTATAAGTATAAATAAGTTCTTCAATGCCTCACCGTATAGTCCACCTATAAATGAAACAAGTGTCATTGCAACTGTATTTAATATCCACCAGAAGTAAACTGTTAAACTAGCTTTTGCTTGATATATTGATGTTATAACTCCTGATATTGTAGCAGTAAGTCCTATGAAACCAGTAACTGTGAATACAGTTCTAAAATCCCAATTATGTAGGGCTGCTGGTACAAAGAATGTTAATACGCTTGATATCATAAATACTATGAAAAATATTTTTTGAAAAGGGCTAAATGCTTTATAAAATTTCATTTTATCCTCACTCTGTTAATTAAGATTTGAAAATTCATTTATATATAAAACAAACTTACAGTTTATTTTATATATATTTATATACACTTTCAATAGGTAGTAAAAATTTTATTATATATTTCATAGAGTTCTTTTTTGTATAATGAATTCGTTTTTATATAATATTTTATTTATGAAATTAATAATTGCCTTTTTAAAAACACGAACATTACTGTCAAATTTTGATGGTTAATATCAAGAGATTTTAAACTATCTTATAATAAATTATTCTCCTGATTATATTTTTTCGCCAAAAATATAAATTCAATATCTCTTAATTTTAAAATTGTATCTTCAAATTTAAAAATCTCCTAAAAATATCGAATATACACTTAGTTCAAACTCTCTTAAAATTAAAATTATTATAAATATTTGCAAAAACCATATGAAATATTTTTTACTTTTTAAAAGTAAAGTATTAAATCTCACCAAAGTAATAATAAATAATGTTCCTGATAATAATAATCCTATGTAATTAGAAATCCTAAAAAAGTATATCATTTATATCACCACTCCTGATCTATGTTAAAAAAACTATATATAAAGCTTTGAATCATAACAATAACTTGAAATAATCCATACAAAATCTCTGGTATAAAAAGAAATTTTACAATGTAGTCCCTCGCCGTGCTTCTTTGCGTATATTTCATTCTATAAAAAGAATCAATATACGTGTATATTAATACAAATGCTACTAATCTACTCATCCTATATGTTCTAAAAAAATATATAAATACTACCATTGCTACAAATACTATTAACCTTTGTAAAACAACAAAAATAAATAAAATATCATTTAGAAAATCTTTTGCTACTACTCTATCGAATCCATGAAATCTCACTGTGTCAACTCCACCTCTAAGCCATCTAAGCCTTTGAATATATAGCTGTCTTATCCCTAGCGGAACTTTTGTCCATGCTAGCATATTTATAGCAACTGCAACTAACCACTTATGTTTTATACATAAAGTTAGTTCATAATCTTCAACTAAATTATTTTCTAAATATATCCCTGTTTCTACTCCAAAACGCTCTCTTCTATATTCAATAACATACTTTAAAGCCTCAACTTTAAAAATGGCTGCCATTCCATGGACTACCTTTATGTGTCCATCTGTTTCTATTCTATGTGCATCAAATTGCCCATACTCTATATGTTGTAAATGCCATATCAACTTATCTTTTAACGTTATTTTTTCTTCTTCTTTGTATTTTAGTATTCCTGCTCTTGAGCACACCGCTCCATACGCTTCATTTGATTCTATTTTTTTAACCCCTTCAAATATACAATTTTCATCTAGCAATGTATCTGCATCCATCACTAATATATACCCATCTAATTCCTTTTCTCTTAAATATTGATTTAATGCCCCTGCCTTCTTTCCTTTATTATCAAGCGTTTTAAAAATCTCAAAATTTTCATTTTTATATTTTTCTAAAATTTTTTCTGTTTTATCTGTACAATTATCACATATTATTACAATCTTGTGTGCTTGTTGCTTTTGTCTAAATATGCTCTCTAAAGTCTTTTCAATTTTATCTTCTTCATTATGTGCTGGTACTAATATTGTCAATTTTTTCATTTATCTCACACTCACTTAAGTCATTATAAGGATATTGTTTCCTTAAAACTTATATATATCCTTATAATAAAAAAATATTCTAGATTTCTCTAGAATATTTCTTATCGACTTTATAAACAAAATGATTTTTCTCAACTTCTATCATTTCAGATTTTTCAAAATTATATATTTCATCTTCCTCATCATAAGAACTAACTATATTTAAATTTCTAAATTTGGGATTTGCAATAAGTTTAGAACTTATTAAAAGTTTTGTATATGGATGAATTGGATTTTTGTATAATTCATCAGCTTTTGCTAACTCAATGATTTTACCTCTATACATTATAGCTATTCTATCACTTATATATTTCACCATTGATAAATCGTGAGCTATAAATATACATGCTAAACTGTGTTCCTTTCTAAGGTGCTTAAATAAATTTACTATTTGCGCTTGCATGGATACATCTAATGATGCTATTGGTTCATCAGCTATTATTAATTTTGGTTTTAGCATAAGTGCTCTTGCTATTGAAACTCTTTGTCTTTGACCACCTGATATCTCAGATGGATACTTATATAAATCTTCTTTAGTAATACCTACACTTTTAGCTGCTGTTAAAACCTCTTCTAGTATTATATCCTTATTTTTATATACTCCTTTTATTCTAACTGGTTCTGATATTATATCTAAAATCCTCTTTTTTTGATTTAAACAAGATGTTGAATCTTGGAATATAATTTGCATATCTGTTGTTATTTTAGTTTTATTTTTATTATATTCCTTTCTGTTATTGACCTCTATCCCTTCAAAGTTAATACTTCCAGATGTAGACTCATGTATTTTTATTATACTTCTTCCAAGGGTCGACTTTCCTGAACCTGACTCACCAACAATCCCAAGGACTTCTCCCTTATATAAATCAAAGCTCACATTATCAACTGCCTTAACTATATTTTTTCTACCTAAAGGAAAATATTTCTTCAACGCTCTAACTTCTAGGATTTTTTCACCCATGACTAACTTCCTCCTTTAGGCATTTTTTATTGTATTCCTTATATAAAGGATGCAATGTCCATGTAGCTGCTTTGTGAGTTTTAGTTATATCAAACATTGGTGGTTCTTGCTCAAAATCAATTTTCAATGCTTTAGAATTTCTACTTGCAAAACAATCACCAATTGGAATATCTATTAGACTTGGTGGTGCTCCTTCTAAACTTTCAAGTTCTATATTTGGATCATCTGTTGGTAATGCTTTTATAAGAGCTTTTGTATATGGATGCTTTGCATCTGTAAATATTTCTTCTGAATTTCCAATCTCTACAATTTTACCTGCATACATAACAGCTACTCTATCTGCAATATTAGCTACAATTGATAAATCATGTGTTACAAAAATAACAGATAACCCCATACTATCTCTTAAATCTAAAATAAGATTTAGAATTTGCTTTTGTATTGTCACATCTAAGGCAGTAGTTGGCTCATCTGCTATTAAAATATTAGGCTGAGTGCAAAGTGCTATTGCAATTACAATTCTTTGTCTCATCCCTCCTGAAAACTCATATGGCATAGAATTATATCGCTCCATAGCATTCTCTATCCCTACAAGTTCCATAAACTTAACAGCTTCTTTTTTAGCTTCTTTTTTACTTATCTTTTTCCTATTTAATATTCCTTCTTTTATCTGCTTACCTATTTTTATTGTAGGATTTAATGCAGTCATAGGATTTTGAAATATCATCGAGATATAATCTATAAATTTCTCTTCATTCTTTTTTAGTGGTAATTTTATCTCACCTTTTGTAATCTTTGCATTTTTTGGTAATATCCCTTGTATAGCCCTACAAAGCATTGTTTTCCCACAACCAGATTCTCCAACAATAGCAAGAACTTCTCCCTTACTAAGTTTTAAATCAATACCTCTAACGGCTTTTACACTTCCAAGTCCTGTTAATATATCTACGTTTAAGTTATTTACTTCTAAAAGAAAATTCATAACCCCACCTCCAAATGAAAATATAATTTAAGCGAGAAATTAATCTCACTTAAATATTTATTACTCTGAAATTTTCCACTCGTCTACATTAAAGAATATCCCAACACCATGATGTCCTAACACCGTTTCTGTTGATAACCCTTGTATATTAGAATCAGCTGCGTATATTGCATCTATATACGCAATATATGTGTATGGCATATCGGTTGTCATTACTTCTTGGAATTCTTTATAAAGCTTTAATCTTTCATCAGTATCTTCTGTTTCTCTAGCTGCCTTTAAGATTTTATCAACTTCTCCATTTGAATAAGAACTATAATTTGACCCCTTATCTGTTCCAAAAACTTTATAAGTATGGTCATCTGGGTCAAATGGACTTCCCCACCCTATAAGATAAGCATCTTGTTTAGCCCAATCTACTTGTGCATTAACACTAACTTTAACATCTACTCCGATTTCCTTAAATTGTTGTGAGCATATATTAGCCATATCAATCCTTACTTGGTCTCCCTCACCACAAACAATTTCAAAAGATAATTTTTCACCATCTTTTTCATATATACTATCTGCACCAAGTTTCCACCCTAGCTTTTCAATTTCTTCTTTTGCCTTACTTGGATTGTATTCAAACTTTTCTATGTCAGGATTATTGTAAGGTCCCGCCTGAAGCGGTGAATACGCTGCGTATCCTTGACCTAAAAGAACACTCTCTACAATTGCATCCCTATCAATTCCATAACTTAAAGCATTAGGTAAATTTTCATTAGCTTTAAAAAAATCTGACCCAAAGTTATATAGTATTCCTCTATAATCCGCTGTTTTAAATTCATGTACTACAAAATCTTCATTCCCTTTAATTCCTTGCATATCCTTTGGTGTAATTTGAGCTAAATCAAGTTCTCCAGACTTTAGTTGCATAGCTTTAGCCTTATCATCTGTAACAATCTTAAATATCATATTATCAATTTCCGGTTCACCCTTATAATACTCAGTATTTTTCACAAGACTTATACTTTGTCCTGTGTCCCATTTATCTAACTTATAAGGACCTGTCCCTATTGGCTTTTTATTAAATTCACTTGTAGAAATATCTTCTCCTGCTAAAATATGTTCTGGTACAATTCCAACAGTTAAATAATCTAATATGGCAACATTTGGCTCTTTTAACTTTATTTTCACTTCTGAATCAGAAACAACTTCTACTAACTCAATATCTTCATAGTTAGAACTTATTTCTGACATAGAGTCTGGATTTTGAATAGTTTCAATTGTAAATTTAACATCATCAGCCGTAAATGCTTCACCATCATGCCATTTAACATCAGTTCTAAGCTTAAACGTATACGTATTATTTGTCTCATCAAATTCCCAACTTTCTGCAAGTGCTGGAATTACATTATTATCTTTATCACGAGCTGTAAGTCCTGTAAAAATAAGTGAATTTATTTCTCCATGTTCTTTCACCACTGGATTGATGCTAGTATAATCTCCACTCCCATAAACTAAAGTTTCATTGTCATTAGCTTTTATTTCTGTCTTTTTAGCACCTTCTTCATTCTTTTCTTCTCCACCACATGCTACAAATCCAAAAGATAATGTAACAATACCTGCAAGCATTAAAGCTTTTAATTTAATTTTTTTCATAATTTAACTCCCCCTAAAATTTATAAATTACTTTGTTTTTTGTTTGATATACCTCTTAAGTAATTACCTATATTAGTAATACAAAGAAGTGTCACAACTAGAAAAAGACCTGGAATTATAATAATCCACCATAAATTTGATAATAATGCACTATCAGCAAGTGATAACATGCTCCCCCAAGAAATAATCTCAATTGGAAGTCCTATACCAAGAAAGCTAAGAGTTGCTTCAGTTCCAATAGCTCCTGCTATATTTGTAACTACCATAAACATTATTGCCGGTATAAAATTTAAAACTAAATGTTCTTTTAATATATGAAAAAATCCTGCTCCCATAGTTTTAGAAGCAAGTATATACTCACTACTTTTGATTTGGCTAACTTCGACTCTTACTACCTTTGCTATATTCATCCAACTTGTAATTCCGATAATAAAAGCTAGACTTACAACACTTGAATTTCCAATTATCCCTTGAATGAAGATAACTACTAAAATTGATGGTATTGTAAGCATAATCTCTGTTGCCCTCATCATAATGTCATCAATATAACTATTAGAACAAGCACTAACCGTTCCATATATAATAGCAATCGTAGTAGAAATTGCTGTTGCTAAAAAGCCTATAAACAAAGAAATTCTACCTCCATGCCAAATCATCGAAAAAATATCACGCCCCATAGTATCAGTCCCAAAGAAAAATTCTCCACTCGGTGCCTCAGATATATTTCTTAAATTTAAATAACTAGGACTGTGAGTCATTACAAGCTCTGAAAAAATACACAAGAGTACTATTATTCCTAAAATTGCAAATGAAATATATGGCCTTTTTATCTTTAACTTTTTTGAATTTTTATTCACTTGTAAATTTTTCAAATAAACCTTATTACCAACAGTCTCAAAATCACTTTTCTGTAAGTTCAAAATATTCCCCCCTTACTTGCTTTGTTCTAGGGTCTATCTTATTATTAATTATCTCTGCTATAATATTGCTTATAATTATAGCTATACCTGTAATTAGACATAAAACCATTAGCATATTGTAATCGTGATACTTAGCACTCTCAAATGTTAAACTGCCAAGCCCAGGGTATGAGAATATTTTCTCAACTACAAACGTACCTCCAAGAATATGAGGAACTGAAACTGCCATTATAGTTATAAGTGCTGGCATTATATTTCTAAGGCAATGCTTAAAAACTATAACTTTATTACTGCATCCTTTTATCTTTGCTAAAAGCACATAATCTTCTCTTATTTCCTCTAAAAGCTTATTTCTAATCATATATGCATAGTACCAAAGATGTCCTAACACCATAACAATAAGTGGTAATATCAAATGTTTAATTCTTGATATTATACTTCCTTCCATACCAATTTCATATGCACCACTACTAGGTAAAATATTAAGATTAATACTAAAAACAAGTATTAAAACTAAAGCAATCCAAAATGATGGAATAGAATTTACTATATTTCCAAGTGTGCAAACTATTTTATCAAGCATATTCCCCTCATTTAATGCACATATAATTCCTAAAAGTGTACATAAAGCAAATGTAATTATATATGCTGTCAAACCAAGTATTATTGTATTTCCAACAACCTCTGCGATTACTGTTGTAACATCGTCCTTGTATTTATAAGAAATTCCAAACTCACCATCAAAGGCATTTTTAAGCCAAATTCCATATTGTATATATATTGGCTCATTTAATCCAAGTTTTTCTTTTGATAGCTCCTGTTGTTCTATGGACATTCGTTCTATTGCCTCTCCATAGTATGATTTTAAAGGTTCACCTGGTGCTAACCTAGACATATAAAAAACAACAACTGAAAGTATAAATATAGATAAAATTAACTGAAACCCTTTCTTTAAAAGTATGATTTTTTTCACCCCCATATAATTAATAATATTTTATCTAATGATAATTCTTTTTCTATTAATTATCTTATCTCAATTGTAAAATATTTACAATAACTTTTTTAATAAAATTATTATTTTCACTTTAATACTAAAAGTTAGCTAAAATATTTTCTCTTATCATAAAATAGTAAAATTTATACCAAACCCTTATTTTTTCGAACAAATTTTCTCCATTTTTTCAATGTATACGTTTTAATAAAAGGTTTTTATCTGTTATAATGATAAAAACGAAAGATAAGGAGCTGTTATTATGCTACTAGTATTCTGTGATAACTATAGAGAGGTTCAAAAATTAAATGTATTTAGAAATACAGAGGGAACTCCATATGTAGAATTTTATATTCCAAGAAAAACTACTGACTTTAAACTTTGCAAGGCATTTGAACTTGAAAAAACAATAGAAGAGATCAAATCTAATCTTGGTGAAGATGAATGGATGTCTGAATTAAATATTAGTGGATTATCAAGCGAATCTGCTTGTATTTCATATTCTATTACAAAAGAAGTTATGTATGTTATACCAATTGAAAATTCAACACATAAAGAGGTTAAAACTTTCATCAATAATCTTATAAAAAATAATGAGGTTATTGACATAGATAGATTACAAGCTGAACTAAATAGAACAAAAGCTTCCACAATTTCTGAATTTGCAGAGAACATAATAAGAAGAATATAACATCAAAGGCAAATGTAATACCAATTTATATTTGCCTTTCTTTTTATTTTTAACATATTTTTTTGCTTAAAGCACATACTAATTAATGTAAAAACTTAATATGTAAGTTCGTTAGGAGGTATTATTTTGAGTTTTAATAATGAAAAAGACAAGCAAGAATCAAAAATAGAATATACACTTAATAGTTGTATAAGTTTACCAGCTAATTTTAAGAGAACAGATTATTTTCAAAGTAGCAAGTATAAAAACAATGTATATGAAATAGAAAGTTTTGATGATTATGACAAAAATTTAGTTAAATTTATATGTAGATTCATTTATTCTTTTGAGGTCCTAAGAGATACTGAGTTTTATTCTGATGAAATGGAAGCTTATAGGAAATCTATTGAATACTTTCTTGACTCTATTCTTAGTTTATCTTCTAAAGCTAGTGAAACTGAAGCTGAACTTTTAATAAGATCTTTAGCCCCAATTGCTTTTCCTATACTAAGAAAAAATTCTCCTAATATTATACGTATTTCAGATTTTCCAGAAGACTATGTGGAATAATTACATATTTAATATCAAAGGACTATTCCAATATATTTGAAATAGTCCTTCTTTCTACTATTTAATTATTTGATACAAACTCATTCAATTTATAAGTTCCTGTTGTGAAAATTGCAATTCCCATAAGTAATAACACAACTACTCCACTAATTAAATTTCCACTTACAACTTCCCCAATCCAATAAAATGGTGAAATATATCCTAGAACTCCTATTTTCTCTACTGATTCTGGTAGATATGGTGCCATTACTCCAATTATTCCAAGAACAAATAATCCAAGTCCACCAAATATAGATACCATAGATATAATTTCTGGTTTCTTAAACCATCTTACAAAGAAAATAGTAAGAGCAATAAATACAAAACTAGCAAGGATTACTGCTAAGTATCCATTTAAAGCATCAATTCCTTCAAACATTGCCTTATCTTTAACAATTGTATAGGTTATACTCATTGATGTTGCTAAAAATATAAAGCAAGCAAGAAAACTACCTATTAATACGTAACTATTTTTATTAGGAGTTGTTACAGCTCTTTTTAAAACATTTTGTGCCTTAAGCTTTAACATATCTTCTGTTATCATTGCTGATGACATAAAACCATAATATATAATCATAAATAAACTTATTATTCCTACTGGTATACTTTTACTTTTAACACTTTCTACTATGATGTTACTTTGAAATTCTTCTCCTAAAATTTCTTTTTCTAACAAACTAATTGTTAAGTTATTAGCTATCTCTACACTGCTCAAACTTCCCCCTAAACTCTCCACTGTAACTTCTGGCATCTTTTTATCTTGTATTTTTCTTTGATAGCCCTTTTCTACGGTTAGTATAAGTCCCCATTTTTCATCTTCTACAGCAATTCTATCAAATTCTGCTTCTGTTAAAACTACTATATTATTTCCATCTTCTTTTAGCTCATTTATAAGTAACTGTGAATATTCACTTTTATCCTTATCTACTAAAAGTATATCTTCTACCAATTTAGAATGAGTGGTTCCCATCATAAACAAGACTGCTAAAGGTAGTATTACTCCCATAAAACCTATTACTGGATTCTTTATAAGTCTTCTTAAATTTATAACTGTTAACCTTAAAATCTCCATCTTACTCCACCACCTTTTTAAACTTTACTCTTGTAACAATTGCTACACTCATAATTCCCATAGCTGCTAATACCTTTATAATATTTTCCTGTATAACATTAAACGTCCCATGGATTTCATATGAAACAAACATATCATTAATAGCTGCAAATGGACTAAATTCTGAGATTATTTTCAAAAAATCACTACCTACTCCATTACTAAAACTTGAGAACATAACTACTAAGGTAAGTATCATTGCTACTACAACACCTAGTTTTCTTGGTGTTAAAACTTTTATAAACATAGCTAAAATAATTGCAAATAAAATTGAAATCACTGACATTAAAACTATGATTGATATATTCCCTGTAAATCCATATCCTGTAAATCTGAATATTCCTATATAAATACCAACTGATAAAAATGCAATTAATCCTTGTAGTCCTAAATCATATAATATTAATTTATATTTTGAGTTTGGTGTTGAATTTACTCTTAATGTTACTGTTTCTATTATTTTAAGAGCTCTTTGTTGCACATAATTTGCTACAATTAATACAAGTATCATTACTATAAACCCTGCTGCTACAGCCCCCATATCATTCTTATTAGCCTTTACTTCATTCTCTACCATTTTTGTACTCGTACCAGATGTAAGTAAATTAATTTCTTTCTCACTTATCCCTACTTCTTCAAGTTCTATTTTTTTATGATAAGTATCTATTATTTCTTTTACTACCCCCCATGTACTTCCTTGTCCTTGATTTTCCTCTACCTCTAGTGTAATATCAGAATTACTTTTTAACGCCTCTTCATATCCCTTGGGAATTCTTATAATATGACTCTTTTGAGAATCTTCTATTTTTATATATTCAATCATTTCCTCCTCAGTAAAAATACTAGCTAAATTTTTTGATGCTACCGTTGCGTCTTCATCTTCTATCATAATTTTAATTTTTTCTACCTCAGTTCCTTTTTGGGTATTAAATACCCCTCCCATAAAAAATGCTAGTCCAGCAGGAAATGCCACATACATAAATAATATAATTGGAAGTCCTGCAGCTATTTGCTTAAATGCTATTTTCATTATTATTAAAAATCTACCCAATTTTCCCACCTCCTAATCTCTCAATTTATTTCCTGTAAGTTCTAAGAATATATCCTCAAGCTTTTCTTCTATATAATTTATATTTCTTACTTCAATTTCTTTTTTATCAAGTACTGTAAGTACATTCAACATTTTAAATTTATCATTTATTGTACAAATTAATTTACTTTCATTCTCATCAACTTTTGTAACTCCATTTACATTTTCAATTTCTAATAGAACTTCACCAGTTAACTTTGAAACTTCAATTTCAACTTTTTTATTTTTGCTAAATGTTTCTTGAATTTCTCTTTTACTTCCACTTGCAACACCTTTTCCTTGGTCTATAATAAATATTTGCGCACAAAGTTCTTCAACTTCTTCCATATAATGAGATGTATATAAAACACTTGAACCCCATTTATTAGCTGTACTTTTTATAAAGTCAAATATATGATTTCTTGACTGTGCATCAACTCCCACTGTTGGCTCATCTAATATTAAAAGCTTTGGATGATGCATAAGCGCTGCTGCCATATTAAGTCTTCTTTTCATCCCACCTGAAAATTTATTAACCTTTTTCTTCTTTGTATCCTCAAGTCCTGCTATTTTTAAAGCTTCTTGAATTCTTTCTTTTAGAAGCTTCCCACTTAGTCCATATAAAGCTCCAAAATATTCTAAATTATCATAAGCATTTAAATTTTCTATAAGTGCTAAGTCTTGCATTACATACCCTATGCACTCTTTAGCCTTTAACTCTTCTTTATCTATGTTATATCCACAAACTTCTACACCACCACTACTCGCCTTAAGTATCCCTGTGATAATATTTAGTAATGTTGATTTCCCTGCTCCATTTGGTCCTATAAGCCCAAATATTTCTTTTTCCCTAACTTCAAAACTCACGTTATCTAATACTAATTTATCTTTAAATCTCTTTGATACATTTACTACTTTTAATGCTGACATAAATAATACCTCCCGTATTTCATCTTATATTTATATAATAGACAAAATATGGAAGGTATTCTATTGCTTAAAGTCACTACTTAAAATGACTTAAGTCACTATTTTATTTTTAAATGCAAATATAGCAATTTGTGTCCTATCTCGAAGGTCAAGTTTAGCTAGTATACTACTTATATTATTTTTTATTGTTCCCTCTGATAAAAATAATTCACTTGCTATTTCTTTATTAGTAAGCCCCTTTGCTATATACTCAATAATCTTAACTTCTTTTTCAATTAAATTATGCTCTGAATTATCAAATAATTTTCCCTCTTCTGCTGACTTATTGATAATTTTTTCTGCCATCTCATGGTTAATCACAACATTTCCGTTATATGCAGATTTAATTCCTTCGTATATTACTTCTGGAGAACTATCCTTTAAAAGGTATCCATATGCACCATATTTAAATGCATCCCTTATATATTCACTATCCTTAAAAGTTGTGAGTATAAGCACCTTTATTTTGGTAAATTGTTCCTTTATAAGTCTTGTCCCTAAAACTCCATCACACTTTTTCATTCTAATATCCATTAGTACAAGATCTATGTTATGCTCCTTGCATTTTTCAAGAGCTTCATAACCATCTTCTGCTGTTGCCACTACCTCTATTCCCTCAAATGTCGATAGCATAAGTCTAAGTCCCTCTCTTATAAGTCTTTCATCATCTACTATTAAAAGTTTAATCTTCTCCATAAATACCCCCATCATTTCTTGGAATCACCAACTTAGTAAACATTCCCTTACCTTTTTCTGACTTCATTTGTACATTCCCTGAAAGTTCTGAAATTCTTTCTTTTATACTCTTAAGACCTACGCCAGTTTCTACTATATTATTAGTTCCTACTCCATCATCTTTGAACACTATCATAAGCTCATCCTCATAAAACTTAATAATAATATCTACTTTACTTGCTCTGCTGTGTTTTACTGCATTAGATAAAACCTCTTGTGCTATTCTATAAATATTATTGCCTTGTCTAGATGAGAATGTCCATTTTTCGCCTGTTATAGTCATCTTTATACTTATCCCTGAGAACCTCTCTATATTCTTGCAAAATTCATTTACTCTTATAAGACATTCATAATTTGAATACTCATCTGGTTTTAATGCCCTAACAGCCTTTTTAACATCCTGAAAACTATCCGACACAAAGTTTCTAAGCTCACCTGCCATTTCTCCAAGCATATTATTCTGACTTTTCCCAACTCTCTCCATTGCAGATAACTGTATCATAGTTGTTGACAAAACATGCCCTACACCGTCATGTATTTCCCTAGATATTCTATTTCGCTCCTTTAATATAGAAAGTTCCTCTACCGACTGCGAATAAGTTTCAAGTTCCCTATTAAGTCTTTTCAACTCTTCCTCAGATACTCTGATTCTGTCATATAAAAGTTGAGCTTCTTTCTTGCTCTCATTTAACTTATATATATAATTTATCAATATATATGATGCTAGCAATATTAATAATGGAAATATCTTTTCCATTTCTTTAACTATAAAGAAATCTTTTATGTTTAAAGAAATTGCTACATATAATAATATTTTTCTTTCTGCTTTCCTAAAATAAAAGAAATCTCCTATTAATGAAACTAAATAAAATCCTAATTCAAATTCTGCAATTAAAGATAAAACTAAAATAGTTAATAATTCTATAAAAATACTTGCAAGCTTTAACTCTTCTTTTTCTAAGTAAAACCTTCTAATATTACTAAAAATTATTGCTATCAATACCACAGTTATTATATCTGCTGATTTTCTACCACTTAAAAGTTCTATTGCAAATATTAATAAAAATATATATTTAAAACCTAAAATCCTATTATCCTTCAACTAAACGCCCCCTCAAAATTCTGCTAAGAAAATATTATCATTAAAGCAAGATTAAATTCCCAAGTTTTTGTAAATTTAAAATGAATATTATAGCATTTCACTCAATATATTTTTAATTTTTCTATTTAATTAGTTTCTTTACTTAATTATTATTATTGTAAAATTTTCGATGTTTTTATTTCAAAATATTAAATTTTCTGTCATTTAGCTTTAATATTTAATATATAATCACTTTTTTTCTCTTTTTTTATTAATATATGTAAATTGAAAACCTTTTTTTCTTTGCCTTTTTTACGCGATTAATTTAATATTGATATAGTTATAATAGATATTTTTGCTTTTACTAGCAATCTTTTCTATTTTTCTAAATCATTGCAAACTCACTAAGACATTCGTAATGATGATTTGTACACAAGATAAACATATTAACTCAGATGGAATTTTAACTTTATTTGAACACTTAGTCATAATTGCCTAGGAGTGTATGTTTCTTTATTTATTACTTATACGAGGCTAGAAGTATTAGAAACACTAGCCATCAGATAAATTTTATATGTCAATTTACATTAGGAGGATTTTATTAATGAACAGAAAAAGATTAACGGCTGTTATATTATCAGCTGGACTAATGATTGGTGGAGCTAGTCTTCATAACACAACAACACATAACAATGTACTTTTAACAGACCATTTAGCAAATATTGAAAGCTCAGCTACTACGGCTAATCAAGGTACTACAAACATTGAAAATGCAAACAAGAATGTAACTCCAGTAAATACTGAAAATAAAACAGTTACTGCAAGTCAAAATTCTGCTAAAAAAAATATAACTAACAAAGATACTAATACTTCAAATATAAATGAAAGTTCAAAACCTGAAATATCTAACAATAAAATTTCAGAGCATAAAACTACTGAAAAAGCTGTTTCTAAAGAGGTTAAAACTTCAAATAAGATAGCTAACCCTGTAAAAACTTCTACTAAAGAAGCCCATTCAAACAATGTTAACCAAAATTTAGCTCTTGAAGCTAATACAAATATTCAAATAGCATATATCGGTGGTGCTAATGATACACAAATGAATGGAAATAGCCAAAACACTTATAGTTTTGCTGCTATAAATCCAAATAGTGCTACTAATGAAACAAATGCTAATGCAGCACCTGAAACTACAAGTAATGCTCCATTAACATTTGCTTCACCATTACAAAAACAGCTTTATGAGTATTTATCAGTACCAGCTAATCAAGCTACAACAATGAATGAAGCTATAAATTTACATGATGGGAATCCAAATGATACATGTGTATTATTCCAATCATCAGCATTAAGAGCTAATGGATTTAACATACCTATGAGTACAGCTTACACAACTGTTTTCCAAGGTAATTTACTTGAGAGTGGATGGCAAAGACATACAGATTTCAATAACTTACAACCTGGAGATATTTGTTTTGCTTCTAGCTACCATACATTTATGTTCATGGGTTGGTATAACAAAGAAAAGAAAATTGCCTACGTTATGGGTAATGAATCTTACATGAATAGTAAATATTATAGAGAAAGACATATAGATGGCCAAGTTGCCGCTCCTTCAAATGGAAATAGTAATCAATATAGAGCTACTTGTTATTATACTTATAATGGAACACCTAGCAAAAAACCTATTCTTTCTGGAGAAATTATAGGAGGAACTACTAACGTAATGTCAGAACCATTTGATGGTGGTTCAGTAGTTGGACAAGTATATTATGGTGATAATGTTGCTGTCTTACAACAAAAAGGATACTACTATGAAATAGAACATAATGGAATGACTGGTTGGGTATATGCAGTTGATTTAATGCCTAATGGAATTTTAAAAAATTATGTAGCTCCTAATAACAACAACAATAATACTAATACTAACAACAATAACAATAATACTAACAACAATAACAATAATAGCAATCAACCAACAGTAAATACAACAAATAAGGGAGAAACTATCCAAGTAACTTCTCCAGTTGGATTATGGCTTTTAAACTCACCTTCAATGCAAGGTGGAAAAATAACTGTTATGCCTTATAATACTCAACTTAATGTTTTAGGAACTAATGGTTCTTGGACAAAAGTTAATTATAATGGACAAACTGGTTGGTGCTATACACAATATACTAAAGTTATTGGACAAGCTCAACCTGCTAAGCCAGAAGTTAAACCTGTTAAACCAGAAGTTCAACCTACAAAACCAGTTGTTAAACCTGAAAACAACGGAATAATTGGTACAACTACTATCACTTCTGGTGTTGGTTTATGGCAATTATCAGCTCCTTCAATGCAAGGTGGACATATAACTGTTATTCCTTACGGAACTAAAGTAAATGTTTATGGTGAGCAAAACGGATGGTATGAAGTAAGTTATAATGGCGTTAAAGGTTGGTCTTACGCTAGCTATACTAGTGGCGTAGCTACAGCAAGTTCTAATACACCTGCACCAACTCAAACTTCAACTGCAACAGTAAATTCTGGTGTTGGTTTATGGCTTTTAAATGCTCCTTCAATGCAAGGTGGACATATAACTGTTATGCCTGATAATTCACAACTTACTGTTTTAGGACATAGTGGAAATTGGACAAAAGTTAATTATAATGGAACTATAGGTTGGTGTTATTCACAGTATACTACTCAATCTAGCAATCAAGCTCCATCACAACCAACAACTCCAAGTCATCCTGTTGTAAATAATAGTAGTTCTATCGGTTCAACTACTATTACTTCTGGTATTGGATTATGGCAGTTAACTTCTCCTTCAATGCAAGGTGGACACATAACTGTTATTCCTAGTGGAGCACAAGTACAAGTTTTTGCTGAGCAAAATGGATGGTATGAAGTAAGTTACAACGGTGTTAAAGGTTGGTCTTATGCTAAGTATACTAGTGGATTAAACTCTAATACAAACGCTACTTCAACATCTCAAGGTGCTATCAAGCAAGTCACTTCACCAATTGGACTATGGTTATTACAATCTCCAGCTCTTACTGCTGGAAAAATTGAAATATTACCATATCAAGCCAAACTTCAAGTTTTAGCACAAAATGGTGCTTGGACAAAGGTTAGCTACAATGGAACTGAGGGATGGTGTTATACACAATATACTAAAAATATATAACAATAAAAATAGAGATTGCATTAATTTAAGGTTCTTACTCATCTTTGGGTAAATAAATTTTTAATAAGGACGAATGCTTTATGTTAATGCATTCGTCCTTATTAAATTTTCCAATATAAAATCTTTGCGTTTTGCCCGAAATGCTAGATAACATTTTTTGAAAAGGT
>JBOFIK010000045.1:0-29068 GCA_051650125.1 Sarcina sp.
CCTCAAGATGAGATTTCCCATATCATAAGATAGTAAGTTCCCTTCGAGACCAGGAGGTTGATAGGTCAGAGGTGTACGCATGGCAACATGTTTAGCTGACTGATACTAATAGAACGAGGGCTTGACCAATGATATTTAATGTGCTACAATATATATATGTGATTTTGAGAGAACATTCTCTTAAAAATCTGGTGATTATGCTCTTTAAGGTAACACCCGTTCCCATTCCGAACACGATGGTTAAGCTTTTAGAGGTCGATGGTACTGCACGGGCAGCTGTGTGGGAGAGTAGATTGTCGCCAGGTCATAAGCATCCTTAGCTCAGTTGGTTAGAGCAACCGGCTCATAACCGGTAGGTCCCGGGTTCGAATCCCTGAGGATGCACCAATTTTGGGGGTATAGCTCAGTTGGGAGAGCACCTGCCTTGCACGCAGGGGGTCATGAGTTCGAATCTCATTATCTCCACCAAATTTAAGTCTATGACGGAAGTCATAGGCTTTTTTTTATACATTTTTAAGATGGAGATGAGAGTATGCTGTATAGGATAAAACAATTTTTATGGGCGATAGGCTCTAATTTTAGGCAGATAGATGTTGATTATATAAATAGTATATTGAATAAAGAGGAACAAGAGTTATTTTATTCTCTAATAAAATCAGAACAGTTTCATTCTTTAAGGGTGTCTAATGATTTAGTGAAGTCATATTCAAATGATAATGATGTAAGTCCTCAAGAGTTAGCAAGACTAGGGCTACTACATGATGTAGGAAAGCAAGGATTGAATTTTGGGCCAGTTCAAAAATCTATATTTGTTATATATAAAAAGATTGGTAAGGGAAATCTTAATAAATATAGCAAACTTAAGAGGGTTAAAATGTATTATAATCATCCAATAGCAGGATTAAATATATTAAAGGGGAGTAAATCTAATTTCTATTCAAAGGACTTTTTAGAAGCGGTTCAAATGCACCATAATAGTGTAGATAGCATATCTAAAAGTAAGAACAAATATTTAGTTTATTTAAATATTTGTGATGATAGAAATTAATTTATATAGATTAAATATCTAGAAAATTTTAGATATTTATTTTAAAAATTAAATAAGGGGGATTTCCGTGTTAAAAAAATTAGCGTTTAGTAAGTGGTCTAGAATAATATTAGGAATAATATTAGGTTTAGTAGCGGTTGCTATTGTATCAGTAGGATTCTTTATTGATGTGCAATGGTTTAAAGAAGTTGGATATTTTGATGTCTTTATGACAAAGTTTGTTGCATCAGCATGTTTAGTTGTTCCGATATTCTTAGTTTCTTTTATTGCTCTATTTATTTATTTTAGAAGTATGAAAGAAACTATTTTATCGATTGTTGGTACTAATAAGTTGAAAATTTATAGAGCTATAACTAATAGTGTGAATTTAATTTTTTCACTTGGGTTAGGTATTGTGGTGGCATTTGAAAATTGGAGAGAAATTCTTGAGTTTATAAATGCACAAAGTTTTGGGGTAAAGGATCCAATATTTAATTTAGATATATCATTTTATATGTTTAAGTTACCTATAATAGATTCAGTTTATCAATCTTTGTTCTTCGTTCTTGTTGTTATGGTTATATTAACAGTTCTTGTTTATCTAGCTACTAATCTTCAAGCTGAGATGGGAAACAGTAGAGTGATACATTTAAATGCTAAAGGTGAGGGTATACTTAAATTCGCAGGAAGACAGCTTGCTGTTATAGCTGCAATTGCTATGTTGCTTTTTTCGATAGGATTTATTATCAAAGGATTTGATTTAGTTTATAGCCCTAGAGGAGTTGCTTATGGAGCTAGTTATACAGATGTTAAGGTAACTTTATTGTTCTTTAGGATAATAAGTGTGGCATCTGTTATAGGGGCGATTATAGTTGCTTATGGGATTGTTAAGAAGAAGATTAAGCTTATAGGAATATCTATTGCAAGTATTGTAGGTCTTATAATATTACAACCTATTGTTGCAGCGTTTGTTCAGCAAGTAATTGTTAAGTCTAATGAACTTGAATTTGAAAAGCCTTATATTCAATATAATATTGATGCAACTAAAGAGGCATATGGTATTAATGATATTGAGGTGAAAGAGTTTAATCCTACTAATGATTTGAATTCAGATAAATTAGAATCTAATAAAGATATTATTGATAATTTAAAGGTTAACTCAGCTGAACCTGTACTTAATTTTTATAAGCAAGTACAACTTATAAAGAACTATTATACATTTAATGATGTAGATACTGATAGATATGAAATTGATGGTGAATATAGTCAGGTATTTATTGCACCAAGAGAGATTGATACTTCTAGTATGGATATTTGGCAAAATAAACATCTTAGATATACGCATGGATATGGACTAGCTATGAGTGAAGTTAATCAAGTTACTAAAGAGGGACAACCTTCTTTCTTAATGAGAGACATACCTACTTTAAATACTGCGAATATTAAAGTTGATAATCCTAGAATTTACTTTGGTGAGAGTACTAATGACTATGCTATTGTAAATACTGATATTGTTGAGTTTGATTACCCTGATGGGGAAACAGAGAATGAGTTTAAGTATGATGGTGATGCAGGTATTCCTATGAATGGATTAAATAAACTTGCTTTTGCTATTGAGTATGGACAACCTAAGATGGTTTTCTCAGGAGCAATTAAGGATGATAGTAAAATCTTAATTAATAGAAATATTGTAGAGAGAGCTAAAAAAATAGCGCCATTCTTAACTTATGATAGTGATCCATATCCAGTTGTTTATGATGATAGAATTGTTTGGGTTATTGATGCTTATACAACATCTGATAAGTATCCTTTCTCTGAACCTTACAATGGTATAAATTATATTAGAAATTCTGTTAAGATAACTGTTGATGCTTATACTGGAGATATTAATTTCTATGTAGCAGATGAGAGTGATCCTATAATTAAGACATATTCAAATGTATTTAAAGGATTATTTAAGCCAATGGCAGAGATGCCAAAGGAAATTAAAGAACACTTTAGATATCCTCAAGATATGTTTAATTTACAAACAGAGGTTTTAGCTAAGTATCATATTAATGATGCTATGAAACTTTTTACACAAGAAGATTTATGGGATGTGTCAGGTAGAAAACTTGGCGAGGAAGTTTCAGAGGGAGAAAATCAAAAAAGTGCTAATAAGGAAGTTGAACTTTTATACCTTATGAGTAGACTTCATGGAGAAGAAAACTTAGAGATGATGCTTTTTGAGTATTTTAATATGAAAGGAAAACAAAATATGGTTTCTCTTCTTGGTGCTAGAATGGATGGAGATAACTATGGTGAGCTTATTATGTATAAGTTCCCACAGCAAAGAGCTATTTATAGTCCAGATTTGTTTAAGAATAGAATGATGCAAGATCCGGATATTTCCAAGGAAATAAGCTTATGGGCAGGGAAAGGTTCAGAAGTTGTTTATGGAGATATAGTTATTCTTCCTATTGAAGATTCACTTCTTTATATGAATACTATTTATTTAAAGGCTGAGGCTGCTAATGGTATTCCAGAGATGAAGAGAGTTGTGTTATCTAATGGAGATAAGATAGTTATTGCAGAAAATGTTGAAAAGGCTTTAGAGAAATTATTTGATTATAGTGCAAAGCCTAGTGAGGGAACTGATGAGGAAGTAACAAAGCCTAGTGAAGGTGACAAACCAGATGTTGGAACTGGTAAAGGTGATTTTGGAGATGCTGCGAGTCTGTTTAATGAGGCTATTGAGGCACAGAAAAGTGGAGATTGGGCAAAGTATGGTGAGCTTATAAATGAGCTTGGTAATATGCTTAATAGTCTATCTTCACAGCAGTAGATTTAGAGAGTTATAATCTAGATATAAAATTCAGTAGGTATTCAATTTGGATACCTACTTTTCTTTTTGAAAATAATAAAATTTAGATTTTGGATTGAGTATGAGTTTTACTTATGTGATATAATCAAGAGAGAAATTTAATTACATTTTGGGTAATTAGGAGTGAGAAAAAATGGATTATGACGTTTTGATTTTAGGTGGAGGAATAACAGGTTGTGCTATTGCATACGAGTTATCTAAGTATAATTTAAATATAGCTTTAATTGAAAAAGATTTTGATGTAGCAGATGATATTTCATTTGTTAATGCAGATATAGTTTATGATGGTTCAGAGTGTAAGAATGATCTTATGAGCACATTAGAAAGTATGGGAAATAAGCTTATAAAGGATGTAAGTAAAAAATTTAATCTTCCTATAACTAAAAGACCTACTTTAAGAATTGCGGATGATGATGAGTCGGAGGCAATTTTAGATAAAATGTACGCTAGGGCTAAAAGAAGAAAATTTAAAGATGTTGAACTTTTAGATGAAGATGCCACAAAACTTATAGAACCAAATGTTCCAGGGAGAGTTAGAAAGGCTTTGTATAGCAAAAATACTGCTGTTATAAATCCTTATGAGCTTGCTATTGCATATGGTGAGGTGGCCTTTGAGAATGGAGTTAGATTTAGACTTGAGGAGAAAGTTAATGAAATTCAAAGACTTGTGAGTGGTTTTAGAGTTACTACAAATAAAAATAAGTTTACTTGTAAGTTTGTTGTCAATACTATTCCAGGGGATCTATATGTTAATGATGAAACTGAGGAAGTTAATGAGAGTGAAAAGTTAATGACTTATTATCTTTTACTTGATAATTGTACTGAAGCTGCTTATTCTAATTTAATAGTGAAGGTTGAGGATGAGAATAATTATATGACTCATATACCTAGTCCTAGTGGGGAAAGAATCATAGGAATTAACTCAGAGAAATCTTTAGGGTTTTACAAGTCTCTTAGAAAGGCAAAGTCAATTCTGCCAAGTATAAGTAATAGTAATGTTAATAATGTTTTTTATGATGAGCATCATAAGGATATTATTATTATTGATGATAATGAGATTAACAAGGGATATATAAAAATTACAGGTAAGCATTATGCTGAGGTCACTATTGCACCTGCTATTGCTAGTCTTGTTAGTGAAAGTGTTGTTGAGAATTTAAGATGTTCAAAAAATAATAACTTCATTGACAAAAGAAGAGAATTTTATAGATTTAGAAACTTATCTAATGAACAACGTAATGAGTTAGTTTCAGTTAATGATAAGTATGGAAAAGTAATCTGTATGTGTAACCTTATTACAGAGGGAGAAGTTATAGATTGTATTAGAAGACCACTTGGTGCTAGAACACTTGAAGGGGTTAAGAGAAGAACTGGTGCTACTTTTGGTAGGTGTCATGGGGCTAATTGTATTAGTAAAATCATTGATATATTGGCTAGAGAGTTAGATAAAAAACCAACTGAGATTGTTGAGGATTCAAAAAATTCTAATTTATTAGCATCAAGAATTAAAGAGTTTGATGAAATTTAAAGGAGACTAATATGGCTAAGGATATTTTTACAAGTGTTATAAGACTTAGAGGTTCAAACAAACATAATGTTGTTTCTGTAAGAAGTAGCAAGCCAGTTGATATAGCGCTTTGGATTGAATTTTCTAAAGTTTTAGGAAGACTTTATATGAGTGTTCCTACTGTTATTGGAGATGTTGTTTGTAAAAACATTTTGAATACAGGAGTAGATATAATTTGTACTAGGAGTATACCTAAAGATGCTTAAAGAAATTATTGACATTAAAGTAATAGATTAATATAATTAACACAAAAGCAATATTACAATAAACCTATGATCGGGCTAGTAATAGATTATCTTAATTCAGAGAGTTAGTGGTTGGTGTGAGCTAATTTAAGATATTTATGAATCCACCTGTGAGGGACTGTGAATACAAGCAGTACGGTACTAATCGTTAATAGTTATAAGGTGGGTAGATTATTATGCATTATAATCTATCAATTAGGGTGGCAACGCGGAGTCTTTCGTCCCTTTATAGGGATAGAAGACTTCTTTTTTTCGCCCAAAAATAGGTTTTGTAGAATGTTGTAACTAAGTTTATTTTAAAATAATTTGGAAGTTTGAAAGGAGATTGTTGTTATGTTAGATTTAAAAAAAATCAGACAAAATGCTGAAGAAATCAAATTAGCTCTTACTAATAGAGGAGAAACTTTTGATGTAGAAGTTATTGATGAAGTAATTAAACTTGATGAAGAAAGAAGAGGAATTTTAGTTGAGGTTGAGGTTTTAAAAAATAAAAGAAACACAGTATCAGCAGAAATACCTAAGAAGAAAAAAGCAGGAGAAGATGTTGCTCCGATAATGGCAGAGATGAAGGAAATTGGTGAAACAATTAAAGGATTTGACGCAAGGCTTTCAGAGTTAAATGAAAAAATTCAATATATTATGTTAAGAATTCCTAACATACCAAATCCAGCTGTACCAGAAGGTGAAACTGATGAAGATAACGTTGAGATTAAAACTTGGGGGGAACCTACTAAGTTCAATTTTGAGCCAAAAGCTCACTGGGATTTAGGAACAGGTTTAGATTTATTAGATTTTGAGAGAGCTGGTAAAATAACTGGATCAAGATTTACAATATATAAAGGTAATGGAGCGAGACTTGAGAGATCATTAATAAGCTATTTTGTTGATACTCATACATTTGATAATGGATATACAGAAATACTTCCTCCTTACATGGTTAATAGAGAAAGTATGACTGGTACAGGTCAATTACCTAAGTTTGAAGATGATGCTTTTACAGTTGATAATGGATATTTCTTAATTCCGACTGCTGAGGTTCCAGTAACAAACATGTACAGAAATGAAACTTTAGTTGGAGCAGATCTTCCAATAAAACATGTTGCTTATAGCGCTTGTTTTAGAGCAGAAGCTGGTTCAGCTGGTAGAGATACTAGAGGGCTTGTTAGACAACACCAATTTAATAAAGTTGAATTACTTAAGTTCTGTAAGCCAGAGCAAAGTTATGAGGAGTTAGATAAACTTGTTGCTGATGCTGAGTCAGTATTACAAGGTCTTGGACTTCCATATAGAATAGTTAGAATATGCAAAGGTGACTTAGGATTCACTGCTGCACTTAAATATGATATAGAAGTTTGGATGCCAAGTTATAATAGATATGTTGAAATTTCAAGTTGCTCAAACTTTGAGTCATTCCAAGCTATGAGAGCTAACATTAAGTACAAAGAAACACCTAATGATAAGCCTCAGTTCATACACACATTAAATGGTTCAGGAGTAGCTATCGGAAGAGCTCTTGCAGCGCTTTTAGAAAACTACCAACAAGAAGATGGTTCAATAGAACTTCCAGAAGTTTTAAAATCATACATGAGATGTGAAAGATTAGAAAAATAATTTTTTTAGAGCCAGTACTAACGTACTGGCTCTTTTGGAGTTATCTATTTATATCTTCATTTAAGATTTCAGCATCTGCATATTCAACTAAGAGTCTTTTTGCAAGTTCACCAAACTCTAAAAGTTCATCTTCACCAGAGAAAGAAACAAGATTCATAACAACATGGTGTGTATCTTCTGTTATCATTGCTCTTGTTGAGTCTGATGTAGTAGTTCCAAAGCTACCAAGTGAGTCTGCAAAAGTAGGCATGTGCTCAATTTTAATTTCACCTCTGCCAATACCTTCATAAACCTCACCATCTTTACCGATAGTTAGAGTGATATCACCTTTTGTTTTAGATAAATCATATATTCCAACTGGGCAAGAAGTTGTTAGTGAAACCAAATTGTTTATATCTACAACGTTGTTAACTCGATATAAACCATTTCCTTTCACTATTCTTTTTAAAAGTGATTCTGAAGAAAGTCTATATCTACTTGGGTCTTTTCCAAGCTTTTTATAAGCTGTTCTTGAAGCATCAATATTTTTAATCTTTAGAATATCGGCAGGAGTAATATTTTTAGTAATTTCTTTAAGCTTTGTATTAATTTCTTCCCAAAGTTCACTGCTACCTTCTTTTACGGTAACATTAGCCTCAATGCTGAGTAATACTGCATTTGTTTTTTCTTTTAATTCATCTGAAATTTTAATTTTCACAATGATCACCTCCTATATTTATTATAAGTTATTTTTGATTTTGAATGATTACTAAAACCTAACACAAAAAAATGAAAAAAATATCGAAAAATATGTTGACAAAGGTGTCCAAGGTTAGTATAATAATTAATGTAGCTTGGAGAGATGGTCGAGCTGGCTTAAGGCACCGGTCTTGAAAACCGGCGTACGTTTACGCGTACCGTGGGTTCAAATCCCACTCTCTCCGCCAGAAGAACTTAGTAATATACTAAGTTCTTTTTTTATACATTAAAATTTTAGTTTGGTAGACTTAGGCTTTAAATAAGACTACGATATAATTTCGCTTATTTAGAGCTTTATATTATAATATAGATATAGATTAGAATATAAAGCAAAAGAAGAAGTGGGGTAGATGATTAGTGGAGAATAAAAAAAGACCAAAATCAGTAACTATGTCTTATTTATTTGGTGGACTTAGTGTTGCTGGAGCATTACTTACGTTTTTATCAGGATATTTCTTTGGTATATTAGGGATTATAACTTCAATAGTAGCAATGAAAAAGCATGGAGAAAGTATTAAAGTAATGTTTGCATCTTTAATTGGATTGAGTTTAAGCACAGTTGTATTGATTCTGTTTTTATTTATAGGACCAATAGATAAGTTGATAAAATAGATATAGCACGCTAATTAGTATAATTAGCGTGTTTTTTTGTATAGGAACAGCTTTGTTGATGTTGTATATGATATATATAACAAGAGTTTTAAATTATTAAAAAAAGTAATTTTTTAATAATTTAGTTTAAATGAAAAATATTGAAAAAAACTTTTTATAAAGTGTTGACTTTATAGAAGTGAGTTGCTATAATAGTAAATGTAGTTCGGAGAGATGGTCGAGCTGGCTTAAGGCACCGGTCTTGAAAACCGGCGTACGTTTACGCGTACCGTGGGTTCAAATCCCACTCTCTCCGCCATTTATATTTTATATAAATAAATCAGCGTGGAGAATTACTCAAGTGGCTGAAGAGGCGCCCCTGCTAAGGGTGTAGGTCGGGCAACCGGCGCCAGGGTTCAAATCCCTGATTTTCCGCCAAAAAACCTAGTTTTTTAAACTAGGTTTTTTTATTTGCAAAAATATCTTAATCTTAATGTTTAAAAAAATATGAAGAGTTTGATATAACATAGTTGGTTCGTAAATTTTATATAGTAGAGTAGCTAAATTTCTTTGGGAATTTAGCTACTCTTTTTTTAGAAAATAGAAAAATATTTTAAATAATAAAAAAATATTAATATAAAAAACAAAAATAACTATAAAAATGATTATGAAAAATAAAATATAGACATTCACCAGTGGAGGACATGTGTATTTTTATACAGAACTTGAGTGACGAAATAGTATATAAAATTCGAGTAATAGTTAGGTTTTATTGAAAATGAAAAGGTTTAAGGGATATAGAATTATAATATAAAACTATTTTAGATATATTGAATTGTGGTAAATAATAAAAAAAGCTTGTCCTTACGGACAAGCTTTTTTATTATAATTCTATTTTACCTTGTTTTAATCTACGTTTGTATCTTAAGTAAAGGAATAATCCTATTCCACCGAATAGTAGAGGTCCCATTGCAACCCAT
Organism: Sarcina sp.; assembly: GCA_051650125.1. Classification (GTDB taxonomy): domain Bacteria; phylum Bacillota; class Clostridia; order Clostridiales; family Clostridiaceae; genus Sarcina. The sequence goes on from JBOFIK010000045.1 coordinate 9,623, forward strand.
AAAGAATTTCCCCAGTTACCACTAAGTGCTGGTTGAATGATTGAGAATACGTTAGTGAATGTTACTGCTATGAAACAGATAATTCCAACTACTACTCCCCATTTCTTACTAAAGAATTCATATTCTTTGTGTATTGAATCATCTTTTTTAAACTTGATATATGCGAATATAATAAATGATATTGGCACAGTACCGGCTACGTAAGCCATAAGTGTTATTTTATTGAATAGTGATGATACTGAATTACCACCAAATCCAAGAAGTAAGATGAATGCTACAACTATTATTGTTTGGATAAGAATTGCCATTGAAGGCATTCCGTGCTTGTTTGGAGCTGTAATCTTTTCTGGAAGGACTCCTTTTGGTAATCCCTCTAACATATGTTTGATTGGGCTGTAAATTCTAAGTGGCATACCTGCTAAACCAACTAATGTTAAGATATTAAGTACTCTGTTGATCCACATTCCAAGTTGAATTGAAGTGTCTCCTGATAATCCGAATAAAGTACCTAGTCTGTAGAACTCTTGTTGGATTATATAGATTGAGTAGTTTCCAAGGTTAACCTTGTCGCCACCAAATGTTGCACCCCAATTACAAACCATACCAGTGATTAAAATAATTGCTATATATAAGACTGTTATTATCGCTGTTGAGAGTATAATTGCCTTTGGCACGTTCTTCTTAGCATTTTTGACTTTATCTACGAATCCTGCACTGTTTTCCATACCTGCAAAGACGAATATGGTAAATACCATAAAGGCTATTGCTGGAAGCACTGAGGCGTAACTAGGATTTGGTCCATAGAAGTAACTTTGCACATGATGTGAATTAAATCCCTGAGCAAATTTAAATCCTGATAAAGCGAATACTAATAATCCTCCACCTAATATTAGGATGTGAGAGATTATTACACTAATGATTGATACATTAGATAAAAATGTCATTCTTTTAAGTCCTCTTGTTGACAAGAAAGATATAACGATCATGTACACTGCTGCAATGATTGCGATAGTTTCTGGAGAGTTAAATAAATGACCTATGTGCCAAGTTGATGTAGTATCTTTACCGTAAATTGCAACTGATAAGTTAACTGTAATAACTGTTGCAGAGAACCATAATACTACGAAAGCTCCATACCAAATAAATGTTCCGACTAAGCTAAAGCCTTGTCCAACTGTTTCGGACATCCATGAGAAAATCCCTCCATTTTTATCTTTGAATGCTGAACTCATTTCAGCAACTATGAATGAATATGGAATGAAATATAGTATTGCTGCGATTATAACATATGTAATTGCTGCATAGCCCATTTGATAATAAATCTGTTGAGCATTTTGTAGTCCGTAAACAGTTAAGAAGATAATTCCTACAAAACTTAAAAACGATATTTTATATTTATCTTTGTTATTTTCTTCTAATAACACTTCTTGTGATGAATCTTGCATAGTATCACTTCTTATTTTAAATTAAGATAGTTTCTTAATTTGAAATAAGATTTCCCCTTTCGTATATTTATTCTTTAAAAATGGATATTTATACATTTTTTTAGTTTGCTTATTAAATTTGTTAATATATCTATTATAATATATTTCGACAAATTTGAAAAGTTTTTAAATAAAAAATTAATAAAGTGTGAAATTCATAACTGTAACCCTTATATATGTAATATTATGGGGTATATTTATAAAGCGAATATACAGAGGGGAAATTTTGAATAATAAATAGCAAATTGAATAAATAATCATATAATATAAAGCAATATTCAAGGAGTAAATTTAATGTGGAGAAAGGAAAGACTTAATAAGTTAAAAGATCGTGTGAAAGTTTTGAATGTTAAAAATTCAGACAGAGTTGTAATTTTTAGTGATTGTCATAGGGGGGATGGTAGTTTTAGAGATGCATTATATCCTAATACTAATATTTATATCACAGCGCTTAGATACTATTGTAACCAAGGGTTTACCTATATCGAGGCAGGAGATGGGGATGAACTTTGGAAGTTTAAAAATATAGGTGATATATATAATGCTCATGAGGATGAGTATAAGATACTTTCTGATTTTAAGAAGAAAGAAAAACTTTATATGATTTATGGAAATCATGATGATGATAAATCTAAGACTAAATTTAAAAAGAAAATTATGAAATCTAAAAATATAGGGTTAAAAGAATTTTACTCGGATTTAGAAATTTATGAAGGAATACGGCTTAATATTGAGGGCAAAAAAGAATATTTAGTTTTTCATGGTCACCAACTTGATTATGTAAGTTATGAATTTGCCTTTATTTCAAAGTTTCTAGTGAGGTATGTTTGGAGTTTTTTAAATGGAGTATTATCTTTTAGAGAAGTTTTAAGTCCTGCAAAATCAGATAATATTAGGGAAAGTGTTGATAATAGAGTCTGCAAATGGTGTGAGGAAAGTAAAACATCAGTAATTATTGGTCATACACATAATTCTATTTTTCCAAAAGAAGATGAAGTACAGTATTACAATGCTGGTGCAGCAGTTTTGCCTTATGCAGTTACTTGTATTGAGATAAAAAATGGAACTATAACACTTGTGAAGTGGGTTATAAAATCTGTTGAGAATGGAGTTTTAGCAGTAAAGAAAGAACTTTTAACAAATCCTAGATTGATAAAATAAAGCTTGATTATAGAGTTACTATATGGTTTATATTAAGACCAAGAATTTTTATGCTTGGTCTTTTTTCTTTTTAATAGAGATAATAAAGTGTTAAAATTATATTATTAGTTAATAATGTAAAAAGAGATTAACATAAGTTTTGCACAGTAATGTTCTTAAATTGTGGATAACTTTTTATTTTAGGGGTTACCTGTGGAAAACTTGTTTTAAATTGTGGAAAATAGATTTATTTATAGATAAAGAGGTGAATTTATGTCTTTAAGAATTATATATGGTAGAGCGGGAGTTGGAAAAAGCTCGTTTTGTATAGAGGAAATTAAAAATAAGATTAGTAAAAATGAGGATAGCAAATTAATTCTTATAGTCCCAGAACAATTTACTTTTGAGACAGAGAACAGGATGCTTAAAGAGATTGGTGAGAGTTGCGTTCTAAATGCAGAGGTTCTTAGTTTTAGAAGACTTGCAAATAGAGTTTTTAATGAAGAAGGTGGTCTTACTAAGAAAACTATTAAGGATGCTGCTAAGAGTATGCTTATACATAAGGTTCTTGATGATGTTATTTCAGAGATGAAAGTTTTTGGAGTTGCTGCTAAGAAGGAAGGATTTATTGATGTTATTTCAACTCTTGTGACTGAGTTTAAGAAATACAATGTTGATGAAACTGTGTTACTTCAGATGATGGAAAATCTTGATGATAAGGAACTTGTTTCTAAACTTACTGATTTAGAGAAGATATTTAGAAACTTTAATGAAAGACTTCATCACGCTTATATAGATGGAGAGGATGAACTTAGTCTTTTAGTTCAAAAACTTTCACAGAGTAAGATGTATGAGGGGGCAGAAATCTGGATTGATGAGTTTACTACTTTTACTCCACAACAGATGGATATTATAGTTGAGCTTATGAAGCAGGCAAGTAGGGTAAATATAACTCTTTCTATGGATGATGGGGAAACTACTTGTGATTTAGTTGAGAGTGATGTTTATAATGTTACAAAGAGAACTCAGAGGAGAATTTTAAGAACAATAGAAGAAAATAATATTGCTTTTGAAGGATTCCATAGTATAAATGTTGATGTGCCAAGAAGGTTTAAAGAGAATGAAGTTTTAGCACATTTAGAGAAGAATATATATTGTTATCCGCTTAAGTCTTATCAAGGGAAAGTTGATGATATAAGACTTTATAGAGCTAACAATAGTTATGATGAAGTTGATTTTATAGCTAAGGATATTTTAAGACTTGTGAGAGAAGAAGGGTATAGATATAAAGATATTTCTGTTATTTGTAGAAATGTTGAGGGATATGAAAAGATTACGTCGGTCATATTTGCAGATTATGAAATTCCTTATTATATAGATAAGAAAATTGACGTGGCAAGTAATCCATTAGTTGTTTTAATTACAGCAGCTTTTGATATTCTTACAAAGAATTGGTCTTATGAGAGTGTGTTTAGATATCTTAAGAGTGGTCTTATTGGTATGGAAAGAGAGCATATTGATATGCTTGAGAACTATGTGTTGGCTTATGGAATTAAGGGGCATAAATGGAATCAAGAAGAGTGGAAGTATTTTAGTGTTAATAGTTTTAAGAAAGAGGAAAATCTTACTGAAGAAAATAAGGTTTATCTAAATACTATTAATGATATAAAAGCTTGGGTTGAAGAACCTCTTAGAGTTTTAGAGGAAAAGTGTAGCAAGAAAGATACTTTGAAAAATTATGCTACTTATCTTTATGAGTTTTTACAGGATACTAAAGTTCTTTATTATGTTGAGGAAAAAATTAAAGAGTTTGAAGAACTTGGGATGCAGAGTAAGGTTAAAGAATATTCACAAATTCTAGATATTCTTATGGAAGTTTTAGAACAGGCTGTTGATGTGCTTGGAGATGAAAAAGTAGATAAGAAAGAGTTTATCAAAATACTTAGTGTTGGATTCTCTAAATATGAGATGGGAGTTGTTCCGGTTGCTTTAGACCAAGTTAATATAGGTGATATTACAAGAGTTAAGAGCAGAGGGGCAAGAGCTATTTATATAGTTGGTACTAATGATGGTGTGCTACCTTCTGCAAGTATGGAAGAGGGGATTTTATCTGATAGAGATAGAAATATGCTTAAAGGCCTTGGAATGGAACTTGCAGCAGATACTAGAACACAAGCATTTGAAGAGCAGTTTATGGTTTATACAGCACTTACAATTGCAAAGGAATATCTTGTTATAACATATCCTTTAGCTGATTTTGAAGGAAAGGCAATGAGACCTTCAATTATAACTCATAGAATTAAAAAACTGTTCCCAAGACTTAAAGAAGAGAGTAGTGGATTTAATCTTATGAAAGCTAGAGATGAGTTTTATGATATTAGTGCTAAGTCACCAACATTTAATGAACTTATAGGTGCTATTAGAAGAGATTTTGATTATAAAGAGGCTGGGGCACATTGGGATGAGGTCTTTAAGTATTTTAATGATAAGGAAGAATGGAATACTAAACTTTCTAATGTGGTTAAGGGACTTAAGTATTCAAATATAGAAAATACTATTTCAAAAGAAATGGCTAAAAAGTTATATAGTACAGAAGATGGTAGATTACAATTCTCTGTTTCAAAACTTGAGAGATATGCACAGTGTCCGTTTGCTTATTTCATTGAATATGGATTAAAAGCTAAAGATAGAAAACTTTATGATTTTTCTGCACCAGACCTTGGAAGTTTTATGCATGAGGTTTTAGATGATTTCACTACTAATATTAGAAGAAAAAATATTAGATGGTCTGACCTTAGTAAAAAAGAGTGTAGAGGGATGGTTAATGATTTAGTTAATGATAAGATTAATGAAAATGACAGTTCTATTTTAAGTAGTACAAATAGATTTAAGTACCTTACAGAAAGATATAAGAAGATATTAACAAGGTCTGTTATGACTATTGCAGAGCAGATGAGAAGGAGTAACTTTGAGATATTTAGTAATGAGTTTGCTTTTGGTTATGGAAATGATCCTATACAAATAGACCTTCCTACGGGGGAGACTGTTACGCTTATTGGGAGAGTTGACAGAATAGATACTTTAGACCTTGATGGAGAAACTTATATTAGGGTAATTGACTATAAGACAGGGAAGAAAGAGTTTGATTTAAATAAACTTTATAATGGTCTGCAAATTCAACTTTTAGTTTATCTTGATGTACTTCTTAAAAACTCTGAGAAGATTATAGAAAAACAGGCTATGCCAGGAGCTATGTTCTATTTTAGATTAAATGATCCTATGATTAAAAGTAAGGTAGAACTTAGTGAAGAAGAGATAGAGAAAAAAATTCTAGAAGAGCTCAGATTTGATGGTCTTTTACTTAATGAGGCAAAAGTAGTTAGGTCTATGGATACGGAGTTTGAAGAGGGAGAGTCATCAGTTGTGATACCAGCTAAGATGAATAAAGGTGGAGCTTTAGGTAAGAATGATAAGTTAATAACTCAAAAACAATTTGATATTTTAAGAGATTATGTTAATGGAAAAGTTGTGGAACTTTGCAGTGATATGATAGGTGGAAATATAGCGTTAGAGCCATATGATACAGATAAAGAGTATCTATATGAAAACTCACCATATGCTCATATATTCCAATTTGATACTACTATTCCGGGTAATAAATATAAGAAGCTTGAAAAGGATAAACCAAAAGAGGTTTGGAAAAAGATAGCGAGTGATATTGGTGAAGAGTTAGATGAATTAAAGTAACCTAGAGGGAAACAAAATTTAATTTTACGGTAAGTTTTTAAGTATTAAATACTTAGTTAATATCTGAGGGGTAAAATGAAGTTAGATTGTGAAAAAGGGGGATTTTTTGTGAAAATAAGTTTAAATAAGTTTTTAAATAAGAAGCGCAAACTGACTAACAAGAGATGGCAGGCGATTATAGTGGCTGCTTTTACTAGAAAAGTTTCATATATATCAGGACTAACACTTGTTGTTATACTTGGAATGTACGTATCAAGTATGATTAGTGGAAAAATGTTCACTATGAGTAATACAATGATTGTGATAATAGTTAGTTTTGGAATTCAGATGATATTTTCAACTAGGGGAATCGGATTTATAAAAAATAAGAAGTTTGAGGACATTGAAAGTAAAAATGAAGAGGCAGATTCACAGGCAGAATTAACTTTTAATTTAGATGAGTTTTATGCAGAAGAAAGAGCTGGAAAGTCATTTGTAAGATATAATCTTATTGGTGCAAAAATAAGAGATTGCATATATAATACAATAATTTTACAGTTAAAAGATGGTTCGACTTGTGCAATGATAGATGATGTGAACACTCTTACAAAAGATAATACACAAGAGTTTATAAAGAAATCATATACTGTTGAAAAGAATGAAAGATTTGAAGTTGGTAAAAAGAATATATCTTTTGATAAGGCTTTAAAGGTACAAGAAAACTGGAGTGATAGCTTAAGAGTTGTTATAGAAGAACAATTTGCAGACCTTTTAAATTTTGTGAGAAAGTTTGATAAGGTTATAATTGCTTTTGTTATATTTATATTCTTTAAACTTAGCACAGTTTTAGCATTTGAAGTTCGAAGTAAAACTGAAGGTTTAATAATAGTTGGTGCGGGGATTGTAGCAGGGATTTTTGTAGCAATAACTACAAGAAAAAATAGAATTAATTTTGGTGTACAAGGCACAGGGGCACAAGGTAGACAACTTTATGTATTCGAAACAGGAATCTATAATGTTACAGATGCAATTGAAGAATATTATAGCTTTAAGGATATAGAATCAGTTAAAGTTTATGGGAATGATATAGTCCTAAACTTTGAAATTGGCGAGATTATAGTTATAAAGAAAGATATATTTGAAAATAATAAAGAATACTTTGTTGCAGTAGAGGCAGATATAAATGCAGCTATGGGACTAAAAATAGAAAAAGTAGCTAGTGTGAATTAATCATACTAGCTACTTTTCTATTTCAATTATTTTTGTCTAATACATCTAAAGAATACACCATTTGAATCTACAATGATTCCGCCACCCATTAAATAAACAGTTGCAAAGTTATATTCTGGTGATGGATTTGGTGTTATACCATGGTTATTTACAACAAGTGTTTCAACACCATCATATAATCCAAGTCCACCAGCACCACCTATATTATTTATATAAGGGAAACTAATCTGAAAATCCTCTGCATTTGGATAAATCACAGAATACTGAGGATTTTTCATAGATTGTGGGAACATTTGAGAATCGTTATTAAAATAATTTGGTTCTATTGTAATAGTTTTTCCGACACCGTAAGTTTGTGCACCAACAGCAGGCCATTCAACTTTTCCTGCGATTGATGAAGTAACTACCCAAGTTCCTATATAGGGTTGAACTGCTGCTGGAACAGGACTTTCAGGTTGTTCTGGGAACTCTTGAGGAGTTGGAATCCTTGGTATGTATTTCTCTTTTTGTTGCTGGTTTTGTGAATTGTTAATTACACTAACACTACCAGCTATTGAATGAGCTTGTTCATAAGCATAAGCTGTATATCCTATAAGTGCTAAAAGTGGAACTACAATAAGTATCACTATAAGTTTCTTCATTTGTAATCTCCTTAAATCTATGTCTTTCAAACATTTTATCTCTCGTTAATTAAATATAGTTCTCTATCAATAGAAATCATACCGTAAAAGAAATAAAAACTCAATTAAAATAAGATTACAAAATCAAGTGATACTATTGACTTTTCATCATTTTTTTCCATTGCATATATCCATAGAAGCAGTTTATTTCTAATTGTAACCACATTATAGCAGTTGATATAGAATCAAGAGATAAACTACCAGTAGTTAACGCAGAGATTACAAACATTATAATTCCAGTTGTATTTGCAATCATCCAAAAGTACCATTGTTCAACATATCTTTGTGCACCAGTGTACATAGCAAGAAGAGTTGCAATAGCATTTATAGCATCTAAGATAAATTGATTATCGGCATCTATGTTTATTCCAAATAATAAATGGAATATAGTTGGTAGATTATAAAGGAATATAGCGTAAAGTATAGTTCCTATTATCATAAATAATATGTGATTAAACCAAAGTTTTTTAGTGAATTTTAAAATTTGTATTGTATCACTTTGATTAGCTTTAGCATTTTTTGTCCATATGTATAATCCGAAAATTTGAACTGGTATAATTGCAAATGCAGTTACGATAACCTGTCCGTATAAGCTTTGAAAATATGTAATAACAACATAAGTTGTTGTGTTAACAAGCCCCCAAATGAAGAACTGAAGCTCTGCCTCAGAGTTGTAAATAGCCATAAGTATACCACTGAAACTACAAGCAAATGTAATAAGTGCTATGGGTGTTAAGATTGCTTTTATTGAACCGGCTTGTATTGATGGGATAACAAAAAGAATTACATCAATTAATAAGAAAACTATAAAAAATATCTTATTAAAAGTTGTGAGTTTTTTGAAGAAACTCAAAATATATCACTCCTTTAAATTTATCATTAGTTAAAAATTTGACTAAGTTAGTCAAAAAAATAAGGTGTATGGTTTATATACCTTATCTATTATACATAAATATTGAATTTCGCAAAATTTTTATACTAAAAACATTGTTAAATTTTAAACATTTATATAAAAATAAAAGAAAATTTTATAGTTATTTGTTTAAAGTTTTTTACTTGGCTATAATATTAAGTATAGAGTGGCAAAATTTTACTAAGAAATTAATTTACATAATAAAAGAAGTGTAGAGGAGGACCTTATGGGAACTAGGTGGACAGAAGAACAAAAACAAGCTATTTATACAAGAGATTCAAATTTACTTGTAGCAGCTGCGGCGGGGTCAGGTAAGACAGCTGTTTTAGTTGAGAGAATCATAAAAATGCTTACAGAGGGAGAAAATCTAGTTGATATAGATAGATTGTTAGTTGTTACATTTACAAATGCAGCAGCTGCTGAAATGAGAGAGAGAATTGGAGATGCTATTTCAGATGCGTTGGAAAAAGATCCAAGCTCATCAGTTTTACAAAGACAGCTATCACTTTTAAATAGATCAAATATCATGACTATGCATTCATTTTGCTTAAATGTTATAAGAAGTAACTATCATCTTATAGATTTAGACCCCGGGGTTAGAATTGCAGATGAGGCAGAGGCAGCAATTATTAAGGATGATATAATTGCAGAACTTTTAGAGGATAGATATGAGGAGAGAAATCAAGATTTCTTAAATCTTATAGATGCTTTTGCTAGTGGAAATAATGATGAGAAGATAAAGGATGAAATACTTTCTTTATATAGATTTGTAATGAGTGGACCTTGGCCGGAGAAATGGCTTAGGGAAAAAGCAGAAAAATACAATATAAAAAATAAAGAAGAACTTAGTGAGAATATTTGGGCTAGAGCAATTATGGAAACATTAGAGATAGACTTTGAGAGTTATAAAGGGATACTTTTAGGGCTTTTAGAAAGATGTAATGAGTGTGATTGGCTTGAACCATACGGTTTAACAATAGCAGATGATTTAGCACAAATTGTAAATGCTACTGAGGCAATAAAAACAAATGATATAGAGAAAGCTTATGCGGCGATAAAAAGAGTAAAGTTTAGTAGAATTAAAACTCTTAAAAAAGGAACTGTTGCAGATGAAACCTTAAAAGAGGATATAAAGAATTCAAGAGATACGGTTAAAAAAGCAGTAGGTAAGATTTCGGATGATATTCCTAGTGAGGATATAAATGATGTTATTGAGGGACTTTTATATATGTATCCTATTGTTAAGTGTCTTGGAGAGCTTGTTATTGAGTTTAAAGAAAAGTTTTCACACAAGAAAAGAGAAAAGAATATTATAGACTTTAATGATATAGAGCATTTATGTTTAAAGATTCTTATACAGAAGGATGGAGAAGAGATAAAAGCATCTACAATTGCTAATGAGTTTAAAGAAAAATTTGTTGAAGTTCTTGTTGATGAATATCAAGATAGTAGTAATATTCAAGAGACTATTATAAACATGGTTTCAAGAAGAGAAGAGGAAAATCCTAACGCGTTTATGGTTGGAGATGTAAAACAAAGTATATATAAATTTAGACAGGCAAAGCCTGAATTATTCCTTGATAAGTATGAAACTTATAGTACTGAGGATGGTGCAAAAAATAAAAAGATAATGTTATTTAAGAATTTTAGAAGTAGAAAAGAAATTCTTGATGCAGCTAACTATATATTTGAAACTCTTATGACTAAAAGGGTGGGAGAACTTGATTATACAGAAATAGAAAGGTTAAATCTTGGGTTCCCTTATGCACAGCTTGTAGAGGAAAATATGATAGAGGGTGAGAGTGTAGAAACTTCTTACAATTCGTTAGAGGCTGAAGTACACATTTTAGATAAAGACGGGATGACACCGTTGCTAGAAAATGAAAGTGGTCAAGAGCAAAAAGAATTAGTTGTGTTTGATGGTGAGGAAGGTAGTGAGGGTGAAGAGGAAGAAATAGAAGATGCACAGTATGAGGCAAGAATTATTGCAAGAAGAATACAAGAACTTATGACAGCAAAGGATGGAAAGTATTATGTAGTTTGGGATAAGGGACAAGGGAAGTACAGAAGGCTTAGATATAAGGATATAGTAATACTTCTAAGAGCTACAAAAACTTGGAGTGCTGGAATAGTTGAAGAACTTGGAGCAGTTGGAATACCAGTTTATGCAGATACTGGTACAGGATATTTTGATGCAACTGAGATAAGGACTATAATGTCACTTTTAAATATTATAGATAACCCAATGCAGGATATTTACCTTATAGCATCTTTAAGATCACCAATATTCTCATTTACATCAGAGGAACTTGGCGAGTTAAGACTTGTAAGTAGAGATAAATATTTTTATGAAAATATTCAAAAAGTTTGTAATGGGGAGACTGATATTTCACAAGAAATTAAAGTTAAGTGTGAGTACTTTATGAGTAAGCTTAGCACGTGGAGAGATAAAGCTGAGTATACACCAATAGATGAATTGATATGGTCTTTATATACTGATACATCATATTTTGGTTATGTTGGTGCTATGCCAAATGGACCACAAAGACAAGCAAATTTAAAGATATTATTCCAAAGGGCTAGACAGTATGAAGAAACTAGTTTTAAGGGAGTATTCAACTTTATCAACTTTATTAAGAAAATGAGAAAGTCAGCTAGTAATGATTTAGGTTCTGCTAAAATTCTTGGAGAGAATGAAGATGTTGTTAGAATTATGAGTATTCATAAGAGTAAAGGACTTGAGTTCCCAGTAGTATTTTTATCTGGAACAGGCAAGCAGTTTAATCTTATGGATTTAAAGAAAAGTATACAACATCATGATGAACTTGGAATTGGGGTAGATGTAGTAAATGTTCAAACTCAGAATCAGTATACTGGAATGGCGAAAACTGCTATAAAGAAAAAGGCTATGCTTGAGGCTTTATCAGAAGAAATGAGGATTTTATATGTTGCACTTACAAGACCAAGAGAAAAGCTTATAATCACAGGTGCTGTTAGAGATATAGATAAGAAGTTTGATAAATGGTATGAGGCAGGTATAGTTTCAAAAGGTGAGAAAGTAGATCCGTCTAAGCTTATTGGAGAAAGGTTAAGTTATCTTGATTGGATTGGGATGGCTTTATCAAAACACCCAGATGGTGATGTTATAAGAGGGCTTGGGAAAGAAATTATAAGCACTGAGAATGAATCTAAGTGGAATATTAAAAAGTGGATTAAGAGTGACCTTGTAAATAAAGTTGAGCTTGAACTTGAGGAAAAAGAAGTTTTAGATTTAGAGAAATCTAAGAATGATATATGTAAGGAAATTTTAGATAGATTAGATTTCAAGTATAAGTATGAGGGGGTATGTAATATACCTTCAAATATATCTGTTTCAGACCTTAAAAAGAAAGCGATAGAAGGTAACGAGGAGATAATAAACTTATTTAAAGAGGAAGATATTGAGGAGTTTAATAGAGAAGAGGGGGATGTTCATTTTGATGAGATAAGTGAAAAGTTACCTAGCTTTATGAAAGAAAAGATAGGTATAACACCAGCACAAAGGGGTACTATAACTCACTTTGTTATGCAACATGTAGACTATGATAAGGTTCATGTTAATGATATAAATAAGCTTTTAGACAAGATGGTTATAAAAGAACTTTTAACAGATGAAGAGGCAAAAGTTGTTAATCCTTATAAGATAAGTGGTTTCTTTAGAACAGAACTTGGAGAAAGACTTTTAAGAGCATATAAAAATGGTTATAAAGTTTATAGAGAGTTACCATTCTTTAGAGAATTTAAAGTTACTGATTTATATTCAGATTTAGATAAAGATGTATATAAAAATGAGATGTTAAGACTTCAAGGGATAATAGATTGTTTCTTTGAAGATGAAGATGGAATTGTTTTAATAGATTATAAAACAGATTATGTTGAGCGTGGGAATGAAGAAAAAATTCTTGAAAGATATAAAATTCAGATTGATTTGTATAGCCAAACTTTAGAACAAATTTTAGGAAAGAAAGTAGATGAGAAGTATTTATATTTATTTGGAATTGATAAAGGTATAAAATATTAAATAGACTAATTTTAAAAATATTTATAATTAAATCATATAAATTTACAGAATTATTTTACAAAAAAGTATTGTATGTTCCATAAAATGGTAATATTATATAATTAAAGGGTACTTAATTGTATGAGGTGATATTTATGTGCTCTATTTTAGAGTCGGAAAATTTTAAATTTGAAAATTATGAAATGACAAACAAAATCAACAATATTTTATTTAAACTACTTTGCATGGATAATTTTTATGAAGCATTAGATTATATAGTTTTAAAACTTGGTGAAGTGTTTGAAATAAAAGGTGTATTTACACTAGAGTTTTTAAAAGAAAAAAAATCAGTGATGTATAGGGCTTACAATCGCGAAGAATGCACAGGAATCAGAAGATTAGAATTTAATAAACCAGAAATGCTAGAAATCTTATCAGGAAAAGAATATATATTTGTAGAATGTGGGAAGCAAGAAAGATTAGTTGTTGCTTTTGAACCTATTAAAGATATACAAAGTAAAAAAGAATTTTTACCTTATAGAGAAATTGTTAGAAGAATACTTGCAGCTTTGTATAAAAGAAAGCTAAAGGAAGAATATTTAACTGAAAAATCATTCTATGATGTATTGACAGGTTGTTATAATAGAAACTTTTTTGAATTGAAAATGAAGGAGTACAGGTCAGCAGTTGGTATCGGAATAATTGTTTGTGACATGGATAAGTTAAAGCAAATAAACGATAATTTAGGTCATTCTTTTGGTGATGATATATTAAAGATTTTTAGCAAGAAGTTAAAAAATATAATAGAAAAAGATGATTTTATATTTAGAACTGGTGGAGATGAATTTATAATAATAACAGAGAATAAAAGCATAAAACATCTACATAACATAGTTGAAAATATAAAGAGGGATTTTAAATCTTATAATGAACGAAAATACGTATTTCCAATTGGTGTCTCAATTGGCTACCATATGAAGAGCGACATTAAAGAAGGTATTAAGGATGTTCTAAGAACAGCAGATTATTTGATGTATCAAAATAAGTTAGAACAAAGAGAGAGTAGTGAAATAGCTATTAATAATTATGTGAATTCGATTAAAAAATATAAACAAGATAATTGAGGATAAATTCAGTAAATTTGTATGTAACTTAAATCATGAACTGTAAATAACAAGATTTTAATTAATAAAAATTTTAATAAAAAAGTAGGAATAGTTTTATGCTGTTCCTACTTTTTTTATCATTTATTCTTAATAAAAATCTTAAGAATAAAGTAAAAAAAAGGTTTAGACAATATGGTAGTATTTGTATATAGTAATTATTTGGGGTGATAGTTTGAGAAAGATAGTTATTGCATTTACTTTAATATCTGTGTGTGCAGGGTTTGTATCCTGTGGTAACAAAAAGAGTACTGAAGTTACAACAACAAATCAGGGAAGAATACTCACTAAGACTGATTCAGAGGTTAAAGCTGTAAGCGGTGGGGACTATGTTTCAAAAGAAGTGAAAAAAGAGAGTTATTATGAAAAAGATATTGTGATATTAAAAGATAGAATTATAAGCTTATCAGAAAAAAGTGGGCTAGATATTATTTATGATGATAAGAGAAAAGATTATATAGAACCTCAAAATGATGGTTTTTATATAACTCATTATATTGCAAATGATGATTTTTTAATTTGGATAGAATCTAATGTAAAAGATATAGGGAAAGGTGATGTACCACTAATAGAAGAATATATATATTCAAGAAACTTAGAAACAGGAGAGTTTGCTAAAGTAGATCACATGAAATATAACTCATTAGAGCATATATACAGAGGCATTAGAGAGTTAGATATATCGGAAAATAATAATATAGTTTATAAGTATTTTAAGGAAAATAAAAGTGGGAAAGTAGAACAGCGAGTTGTTTTATATAATTTAGAAAAAAAATTTCAAAAACAAGTTGTAGTGGATACTAATGAAGATATTTTAATAGAAAATATAAATATAGGATTAAATAATATTGTTTATATTATGTCAGAGTTTGATAATAAAAGTGCAGAATTAACAAGACAGAAACTTATTAACTATACAATAGATGATGGAGAAATTGAAGAAATAGATGTAGGGTTAGAAATAAAAAATTTAGATGTGTATGATAACGAGATTGCTTTTATATCTTCAGATGAAGACGAAAATCTAGAGTTATATATTTATGATTTGAAAAGCTCACGACTTACAAGTAGAGTATTTAAAGATAGTAATTTGAGTAAGTATTATGAAAAGATAGGTGGGAAGTTGGATTATAGTGAAGGTAATTTAGTGATTGATGAATCATATGTTTATATGCTTGGGCAAAGTAGTGTGGTCTATGACTTAGAAGGGAAAAAATTTATAGTTTTAGAAAATGATTTAAGTGCTATAAATTATGATTATGTCTACTCTAAGAAGGTAGGAGATAAGACAATACTAGTAATTGCAACAAAGGGCGAAGAGAAAGTAATAACAGAATATATGCTTAAGTAAAAATAGCACTTGGGAGTAAAATCCCAAGTGCTATTTTATTAAAGAAGATTTAATAAATCTTCTTTAGTGTTAAGAGAGGGAGTTTCTAAAACTTTTAATAGTAAAAAGTTAAGTGTTTCCCCGAGTTCTTTACCAGCCTTCATATTAAGTTCGTTTATAAGGTCTATTCCGTTTAAGTTTAGTTCTTTAATTGAAAGTGGTTCTTTGTTTTCTATAATCTTTTTAGTTCTTTCATATAAACTTTCAATTTGAGCTTTATCACTATTCCTAAATGATAGTTTAGCTATGATATATTCAAAAGTTTCAAAAAGAATATTTTTATCAATAGATGAAATCCAAAGCTTTAAATCTATATCTGACTTTATATTTTGGTAACCTAATTGGTTTCTATTTAGAGATGATACATACTCAACAGTTTTATTATCACATTTTAGTTTTTTTAAAATTTTTCGAAGATGAATCTCGTTTATATCTTTAAAACAAGTTTCTAACATAAAGCAAAGTCTTAGGGGCGCTGAGTTTGGTAGTTTATCTAAATTTTTGATATTTCCTAAAAAATAATCATAATCAAAATAAGTATCATATTCCTTGGTAAATAAATTGCATAATAAATCTGTTTCTTGTAGCATTTTAATCCCGATAGAAGGTGTTTTGCTTTTAAGTGTTTTAGTAAGTTCTACATTAACTCTTTCCATACTTATATTTTTTATAAGAGCGGAATTATCTTTAATAGCGGTGTAAGTTGAAGTGGCTATTTTAAAGTTAAGTTGAGAGGCAAATCTTATAGCACGAAGCATTCTAAGTGCATCTTCATTAAACCTTTTGTTAGCATCTCCAACAGCTTTTATAAGTTTGTTTTTTAGGTCAGATTCACCATTAAAGAAATCTTTAAAACCAAAGTAAGGACTGTAAGCCATAGCATTTATAGTAAAATCTCTTCTAGCTAAATCTTCTTTTAAGTCACTTACAAAGACTACTTCATCTGGTCGTCTGTTGTCTTTATACTCTCCATCAACTCTATAAGTTGTAACTTCATAGGGCTCTTTATTAAGCATTACAGTTATAGTTCCATGTTGTAATCCTGTTGGAATAGTCTTTTCAAAAAGTTCTATTGTTTTTTCAGGCATAGCATTAGTTGTTATATCATAGTCATTTAATTCTCTATTAAGCATTGTATCTCTGACACAGCCACCAACTATGAATGATTCGTATCCATTTTGGTAGAATGTATCTATTATAAACTTAGCATCATCTGGTAAATACATTTTAAATCTCCTTTTTATAGCTTAAAGTGCTTTACAAATTTCAGATATGTGGGAAAATTATAGTTGAAAGTAATTTAGTAGAGTGTATGGCTCTAACGGAATTTATTATAATAATTATAGCATTAAACAAAGATGGAAGGATATGAATATGAGCGTTTTAGAAAAGAAAATAGGCGAATTTGAACAAGGCGAAAGAGTAGAAGGATTCTATCTTATAAAGTCGTTTGTTTGTAAGGTTGCCAATAATAGTAATAAAAAATATTTAGATATTATCTTAGCAGATAAGACTGGTGAAATAGCAGGTAAGGTTTGGGAAGTTAATGACCAAAATGAGAAATTATATAAAGCTAATGAAATAGTCTTTGTAAGAGGTACTGTTACAAACTGGCAAGGAAGCCTTCAACTTAAAGTTGAAAGAATGAGAAAGTCAGAAGAAAGTGATAACTTAATTATAGATGATTATGTTAAATCAGCACCTATGCCAAGTGAGGAAATGATAGCTGAGATAGAGAAATATATAGAGGGTATGAAAGATGAAGAGATACAACTTCTTTTAACTTCATTACTTGAAAGAAATAAAGAAAAACTTATGTATTACCCAGCAGCTAAAAAAAATCACCATTCAATGAAAGGAGGACTTTTATATCACATACTTACAATGCTTAGACTTGGAGAAAAAATTTGTAGTATATATGATTTCTTAAACATGGATTTAATTTATGCAGGAATCATACTTCATGACCTTGCTAAAATCAAGGAAATGAATTCATCAAAACTAGGAGTTGTTGATGAATATACATTAGAAGGAACACTTCTTGGGCATATAACACAAGGAATTAAAGAGATTGAAGTTGTTGGTAGAGAACTTGATATAGATAGTCAAAAAATGATGTTACTTCAACATATGATACTTTCACATCACTTCCAACCAGAGTATGGAAGTCCAGTAAAGCCAATGATTCCAGAGGCTGAAATGGTACACTATATTGATACAATAGACGCAAGAATGTATGATATGAAAAAACTTATGACAGAAACTAAGGTTGGTGAGTTCTCTGAAAGGCTTTGGTCAATAGAGAATAGAAGAATATACAATCACGGGCTTGGTATGGAAGAATAACATAAATACAGAAGGCGCTCTTAAAATTAGGAGTGTCTTTTGCTTAATAAAGAAAAATATGACTTTTATTTGTGATATAAAAGTATGATAATATTTATATATAATTTAAAGAAAAGGGAGATGTTTTTAATGAAGAAAGTTCAAGATAGATTTTTAGAATATGTAAAACTTGATACAAAGTCAGATGAGTCAACAAAGGTTACTCCTAGTACTAAGGGACAATTAGTCTTAGGAGAAAAACTTGTTAAAGAGTTAAAAGAAATAGGATTATCAGATGTTCACACTGATGAATTTGGATATGTTTATGCAACATTACCAGCTAATACAGATGCTAAAGATATTCCTACAATAGGATTTATAGCACATATGGATACAGCACCAGATATGAGTGGTAAAGATGTTAAGCCTCAAATAGTAGAAAACTATCAAGGGCAAGATATAGTTTTAAATGAAGAGTTAAAAGTTTATTTAGCTCAAAGTTCATCACCAGAACTTAAAAACTATATTGGAAAAACTTTAATTACAACTGATGGTACAACACTTTTAGGTGCTGATGATAAAGCTGGAATAGCTGAAATCATGACAGCTATGGAGTATCTTATAAATCACCCAGAAATTAAACATGGTGATTTAAAAGTTGGATTTACTCCAGATGAAGAAATAGGAGAAGGAGCAAATCACTTTAATGTTAAGGATTTTGCGGCTGATTTTGCTTACACAATGGATGGAGGACATGTTGGAGAGCTTGAATATGAGAACTTTAATGCTTGTACTGTTAAGATAAACATAACAGGAAGAAATGTTCACCCAGGTTATGCAAAAAATAAAATGATAAACTCAATAATGGTTGCACATGAGTTTATGTTAGAACTTCCACTTGAAGAAGTTCCAGAAAAAACAGAAGGTTACGAAGGTTTTGTACATGTAATGGATGTTAAAGGATGTATTGAAAAAGCTAGTATGGTAGCTATCATAAGAGAATTCTTTGAGGATAAATATGAAGCAAGACAAAAACTATTTAAAGAAATAGAAGAAAATTTAAATGCTAAATATGGTGAGGGAACAGTTAATGTTGAAATCATAGAAAGTTATAGAAATATGAAAGAAAAAGTAGAACCAGTAATGCATGTAGTTGATAATGCTAGAAAAGCTATGGAAATGGCTGATATAGTTCCACATGTAAGACCTATAAGAGGTGGAACAGATGGTGCAAGATTATCATTTATGGGATTACCTTGCCCTAATATATTTGCTGGTGGAGAAAACTTCCACGGTAGACATGAGTTTGTTGCAATAGAATCAATGGAAAAAGCTGTTGAAACTATTGTAAACATA
>JBOFIK010000046.1:0-27323 GCA_051650125.1 Sarcina sp.
AATATTTGAGAGTGAGTTATAAAAACAACGATTTTAGCCGTAAATATACTAGCAAAACTAGTATATTGCTGTAGTTATAATTCTTTCGGAAAAATAGAATCTCCCTCTTCAAGCTTTGCTAAGAGGGAGAGGGTTCAATGAGATGTGTAATAAAAAAAAATCTAGAGTTAATATATATACAGTTAATTCTCCAATGATTATGAGAGAATTAATAAAAGCTAGGGTGTCAGGAATAATTACTGATGACCCTAAGTTACTAAAATATATATTAGATGAAAATATTAGTGGTATAGGTGGAGAGTAATAATGGCAAATTTAGATGCTAAACTTAGAGTTCAAATGAGGATGGAAATTTTAAAATTACACAAAAAATTGCAGACTACCTTTATATATGTAACTCATGATCAAACTGAGGCTATGACTATGGGAACAAGAATTGTAGTTATGAATGGCGGAGTTATACAACAAATAGATACACCACAAAATATATATGAAAAACCTAAAAATAAGTTTGTAGCAAGTTTTATAGGAAGTCCACAAATGAATTTCTTAAATATTAAAATTATTGATGAAAAATATGCAAATGTGCAGGGAAATAAAATTAATATTGATGGTTTAGATGTAAAAAACCTAGATGGAGATGTTATATTAGGAATAAGACCAGAGGATATTAATATTTCAAAAAAATTCACAGAAAAATCAATTAGGGGTATTGTTGAGAATATAGAGGTTATGGGTGCAGAAAGTTATATTCATATTAATGCTTTAGGGAAAATAGTAATTATAAAAGAGAATGGAATTACTGATTACAGAAGTGGAGATAAAACAAACTTTAGTTTTAATATAAGCAAAGTTCATATATTTGATTCAAAGACCGAAAATAGAATTTAGTGTAAGCAAAAGGTTTATATTAGGGTGGGTTAGTAAATTAATTAAAGTGGGAAATAATAATCATAGAGGTGATTAAAGTGAAAGTATCGCATAAAAATAAATATGATAAGTTAGAAACACTATTAATGTGCTATCCGGTAAATTATCAAGTTACTAAAAAAGAAGTCGATTTTGATTTAATGTTTAAACAGTATAACAATTTTATAAATTTACTGACAACGCAGGGCGTTAGTTTATATTTTTTAGATCCACTATATGGTGCGAATCAGGTTTATGTAAGAGATGTAGCATTTGCTATTGATGATATATTATTTATTTCTAAGATGACAAATAAGGAAAGACTTCATGAATATAAATCAATAGAAAATTATATAAAAGATAAAAAGTTCCACAGTTATAAAATGAAGAATTATATAGAGGGTGGAGATGTTATTATCTATAATGAATATGTATTTGTAGGAATAAGTAAAAGAACATCTATAAAGGCTATTAGTGAGTTACAAGATTACTTAGATAAAAATAAAAAAGAGTATAAAGTCATACCAATAAAATTTGATTGCGATACAATGTTGCACCTTGATTGTGTTTTTAATGTTATAAATAAAGATAGTTGTATCATTTCTGAATATGTTTATGACAAAGATAAGATTGAAAAAATATTTAAAAATTATTATTATATAGATAACAGAACTTCTTTAGAACTTGGAACAAACATTGTATGTCTAGGTCATAATAGAATAATTTCTGCAAATAGGAAGGTATGTGAATTATTAGAAGAGAAAGGGGTGAAAGTATTTTATATTGAATATTCTGAAATTATAAAAGGCGGTGGAGCATTTGCTTGCACAACTCTTCCCATATTTAGAAAATAATTTCTTGGGAAATATTGGGATTTAAAGTGCTAGTTTATGAAAAATTAATTGAAGGATTGGTAGGAGAAACAAATGAAGGAAGTAAAGTATATTGAAAAAATGAAAGATGAAAAAAAATTAAATGAAGTTAGTCGACTTGTTAGTACAAGAGAAAAAGAGTTACTAAATTTTTATAATAAAAATGAGCATAAAAAAGATCATGTAGTATATCAACGAGATAATATAGTAGAAGATAAATATATAGTTCTTATAAATCCGAATACGGAGAGTGAGGAGTTATATAATTGTTTTTCAACAGAGCAAGGTGCAAAAGATGCATATAAAAGAGTTAAGGAAGAAAATAAAGTTATTGCAAAAGCCTCTATTACTTATAAAATGATACTTGGTGTTATTTTTGTGGATAGTTATAAAGTAGATGAGTATATAGAGTTTGCAAATTAAATTAAACTACAAAAAGTGGAAGAGAAAAATCTTCCGCTTTTTGTAGTTCACTTAGGCTTTTAATTCCAGTAATTAATGGATGATACATCTGATATTATTTCGCCACTAGCAAGTTCAACAATTCTAGTTGAAATAAGTTTTGCAAAATCCATATCGTGAGTTATTATAATTATTCCAATATCATTTGAAAGATTTTTTATAATGCTGGCAACTTCTAGTGTTGTTTTAGGGTCAAGTGCAGATGTAGGTTCATCAAAGCATATATAGCAAGGATTTAATATTAAAGCCCTAGCAATTGCAACTCTTTGTTTTTGTCCGCCTGATAGTTCACATGGATAAGCATTTTCCTTTTCTGAAATTCCAAGTTTTAAAAGAAGTTTTTTTGCGTCTAAAATGGCAACTTCTTTTTTTATTTTGTGAACATGCACAGGTGATTCTATTATATTTTCTAGAACTGTCATATGAGGAAATAAATTAAATCCTTGAAAGACTAGTCCTATTTTTTTTCTTATATTTGAAAGCTCTTTAGAAGAACAGTATTTCCTGTCTTTTAAAAGATAAGCATCTTCGATTTTTATAGTTCCATAGCTACACTTTTCAAGTCCTGTTAATGAACGAATTAGTGTTGTTTTACCAGCTCCAGATTCACCGATAATACTTAAAATATCGCCTTTAGCTATATTAATATTTATATTCTTTAAAGCAACAACATTTTTAAATGTTTTATTTAAATTTCTTATTTCTAACATAAAATAGCCCCCTAATTATAATAAGAAAATTTCTTTTCTAGCTTATTGAAAAATAGTGTAAGTATTGCAATGACGACAAGGTAGATTGCCCCAACTAGAAATAGTGGTACAAGAGATGCATCTCTATTACTAGCTATCTTACCCGCACGAAGAAGTTCCCCAAGTCCCACCACATATACAAGTGAAGTATCTTTTACAAGTGTTATAATTTCATTTGCAACTGCGGGGAAAACTTTCTTAATCATTTGTGGCATTACAATTCTTACAAGTGTATGTGCTTTAGAAAATCCAAGAATTTCACTAGCTTCTATTTGCCCGTTATCTACATCAAGTATACCAGCTCTAAATATCTCCCCAAAGTAAGCGGCATAGTTTAGTACAAAGGCAAGTATAGCGGCAGGAAATCTATCTAAATTAATATCAACTAAAGGCAAGCCAAAGAATATGACTACAAGTTGAAGTAGTAAAGGAGTTCCTCTCATTATCCATACATAGATTCCACTGATTAATTTGATGATTTTAACATGTGATATTCTACAAAGTGCAACTCCTATACCTAGTGGTACAGAAAATAGCAATGTTACGATGAATACTTTTAATGTAACTACAAGACCTTCTAACATTTGTGGTAACAGTGAACCTATATAATCCATAACTAAAACTCCCTTAAATTATTATTTATTTAAACCATTTATCTTTTATTTGATCAAACTCTCCAGATTCTTTCATTTTTGCGAATTCAGAATTAAGAGCATCTAAAAGTTTAGTATCATCTTTTCTAAGACCAACACAGTATTCCTCATCTGCAAGATTATCTTTTAAAACTTTATATTTTGAAGAATCTTTTTTTGATATATAGTATCTAGCAAGTATTTCATCAGCTACAACAGCATCAACTCTACCAGCTTCTAGATCCATAAATGCTTCATTGAAAGTATCAAAAAGTATTGGTTCTCCATCTTTTATACTACTAACCATATCTTTATCTTTGTTTATAGCATCAAGTGAGCTAGAGGCTATTTGTGTTGCAATAGTTTTATCTTTTAAATCTGCTTTTGAGTTGATTGGTGAGTTACTAAGTGTAATGATAGCCTGTGTATTATGCATATAAGCATCAGTTAAAGCAACTTTTTCCATTCGCTCAGATGTTTTAGTATATCCATTCCAAATAGCATCAATTTTATTATTATTAAGTTCTGTTTCTTTCATATCCCAGTTTATAGGCTGGAACTCAAATTCGTATCCAAGGTTTGTAAGAGCTTTAGTTGCAAGGTCTACATCAAACCCAGTAAGTTCACCATTCTCATCTCTAAACCCCATTGGTACAAATGTATCATCAAGTCCTATAACTATTTTTCTTCTATCATTTTTTTTATCTACCTTATCTGTATCAGAACCTCCACAAGCAGTAAATATTGAAGTCGTAAGAAGCATGGCAAATCCTAAAAATATTGCCGGTTTGAATTTGAATTTCATATCTATATCCTCCTAAAATTAATGATTTCACAATTATCACTCTATCTATTTAATACTTTACTGTACTAAAGTGTGAAAGTCAATAGTTATTTGTAAAAAAATAACAATAAAATATTTTAACGATTCATATTAAGTACAAGTATATGTATTATAATAATTAATATATTACAAGCAGAGTTTAAATTGAAAAAATAGTGATTGCAAATATATTATAATGGTTAGTATATTATTAATAGATAAAAAAGGAGACAAAATTTTTGAGTTTATATAAAGATATAGAAATGGATAAGTTAAATGAAATACAACTTTTAAGTGAAACTTTATTTTATAATGTTTTAAATAGAAATATAGCTAAAGGTAAAAGAGTACATAATGCAAATAGCAGGGCTATTTTAAAGGTAGTGAAAAAGAATAATCTACTAGAATTTGATACTAAAATTTTATCAGAACAAAGCTTTGGAAGATATGATGTTAGTTTTGCTATTAGAAGAAAAGAAAGAGATTTATACAGGTGTCAATGTTCTTGTATGGATTATAAGAATAATTCTTATAGAAATAAAAATTATATGTGTAAACACATTATTGCAGCAGTTTTTTGTTTGTTTGATAGCTTAAAAGAAGAAAATTGTTTTAAAGAAGATAAAAAAGTTGAGGATATATTTTTAGATATTTTTAAACATAGTAGCGTAAAAAGAGATATTACAGATTTAGAGATGTTTTTAGATATAGATAGAAGGGGAGTAAATCCTTATTTTGAGATAAGCTTAAAAATTGGTCATGGAAAACTGTATGTAGTAAAAGATATTATAGAGTTTTTTAAAAGTAGAAAAGAAGAATATGAATATCCACTTGGAAAACAGTTTAGCTATAACATAAAAACTAAATATTTTTCACAGATGGATGAAAGACTTTTAAATATACTTGAAAATAAGGTAAGTAGCCTTGATAGACTTAGAACATCATATGGTGTTAGAGGTGTTAAAACTGTTGGTATAAAGGGGAAATCAATAAAGTTACCATTAGATTCGTTAAGGAGTTTTCTAGAGGAGGTAGCATTCACAGAGGTTAATTTGACTATGGATGGGGAGCTTTATGAGAATACAAAAATTAAAATTAGTGATTTGCCTCTAGAGTTTATAGTTAAGTGTGATGAAGAAATAGAAATTAATGCAAAGTCATTTGATGCACTTACTGAGGAAAATGAAGTTTTCTATTATAAAGATAGTTTGTATATTCCAAGTTACGAACAGAGAAGTTATTTTTCTAAAATAAATAAAATTTTACTAAGAGGTGATTCTATAAACTTACCTTTAGATAAAATGCAAGATATGTTTGAGAAAGTCTTGCCTGTTTTAAAATCAATAAGTAAAGAGGTTATTCTTGATGAAAAAATTAAAGAGAAAATAGAAGATGGTAAGTTAAAAACTGAGTTTTATGTAGATAGGGAAAGAAAAATTATAACAATAGATAATAAAATAATGTATGGAGAAAGTATGCTTGGAATTGATAACGGAAAGTACATTATAAGAGATTTAGAAAAAGAACGTGAAATATCAAAAGCTTTAAATGGGCTTGGATTTATAGAACTTGATGGCGTTTATAAATTTATACAAGGTGATGAGGAGTTATTTTACTTTATAAATAAAGGAGTAGAAAAGCTTAAAAAGTTGGGTGAGGTTTTTTATTCTGAAAGTTTTAAGAAATATAAAATTATATCAAAACCTTCTATGAGTTCTCAAATCAAAGAGAAGAAAGATTATCTTGATTTCACATTTAAAATAGACAAGGTTGATAATAACAAAATATCTAAGATTTTAGAGGCTTTTAAAGAAAAGAAAAAGTTCTTTAAATTAGATGAAGATAGTTTTCTTGATTTATCGGATAGAGAGTTATATAACTTTATTTCACTTATAGATAATATTGAGAATGTAAAAATTGCAGGTGATGATAAGTCTATAAGAGTAAATAAAAATAGAGCGTTTTATTTAAATGACTATATTAATGAAAAAAATATAGGGTTTATAAAAGGAAAAGAATTCCTAGATGAAATTTCAACTAAATTTAAAGATATAAAAAGTATGGAGTTTACGGTTCCAAATGAACTTTGTGCAAAGCTTAGAGATTATCAAGTAGAGGGATATAAATGGTTTAAAACCCTTAGTTATTATGGCTTTGCAGGAATACTTGCTGATGAGATGGGGCTTGGAAAAACTATTCAGACTATAACTTATATCCTTTCAAAGGAAGGTAAAAGAAGTTTAGTAGTAACACCAACTGCTTTAGTTTATAACTGGAAAAATGAGTTTGAGAAGTTTGCACCAACCCTTAAAATAGGAATAGTTGATGGTGGTAAAAAAGAACGTGAGAGAGTATTAACTAATATAAATGAATATGATGTAATACTAACTACTTATGGGACTGTTAAAAATGATATAGAAGCTTATAAAAACTTAGATTTAGATATTATGATAATTGATGAGGCGCAAAATATTAAAAATCCGAATGCTAAGTCAGCGATTGCAGTTAAGGCTATTAATGCAAGAGAAAAGTTTGCATTAACAGGAACACCCATTGAAAATAACCTTTTAGAACTTTGGTCAATATTTGATTATATTATGCCAGGATACTTATTTAACAAAAATAAATTCACTAATAAATTTATAAAAGGTAGCAATGAGTATGAGGACCTTAAAAGAGCTATTGAGCCATTTATTTTAAGAAGAGAAAAAATACAGGTTGCAAAAGAACTTCCAGAGAAAATAGAGAAGAAATTTTTTGTAGAATTGTCTAAAGAGCAAAAGAAGTTATATAGTACTTATGTAAAATCATTAAAATCAGACATGAAAAATAAAGAGAAAAATAACAAGATTGAAGTATTCTCATATCTTATGAAACTTAGACAGTTATGTCTTGAACCTAAAATTGTATATGATGAATATAAAGGTGAAAATAGTAAACTTGAAATGGCTATGAATCTTGTGCAAGGGTATGCAAAAGATAATCATAAAATTCTATTATTCTCACAGTTTACAGGAGTTTTAAGCAGTATCAAAAATGAACTTGAAAGTGAGGGAATAGAATATTCTTATATAGATGGAAGTGTAGAAGCAAAGCAAAGACTCGCTTTAGTTGATGATTTTAATGAGAGTGAAACTAAAAAGGTATTCTTAATATCATTAAAAGCAGGTGGAACAGGACTTAATTTAACATCAGCAGATGTTGTTATACACTACGACCCATGGTGGAACCCAGCAGTTGAAGATCAAGCAACAGATAGAGCACATAGAATAGGTCAGCAAAATAATGTAGAAGTGATAAAACTTATATCTAAGGGAACTATTGAAGAGAAGATATTAAAACTTCAAGAGTCTAAAAAAGATATTATAGAAAAAGTGATGACAGGTAAACTAGCTAATGCAGGTTTATTATCATCACTTAGTGAAAATGAACTTATTGATTTATTTGAAAGTGACTTTTAGTTAAGCACTTTCTTTAATGAATCAATAAGAAGTTTATTTTCTTCTGGCTTTAAAACACAAACTCTAAAGAAGTTTTCTGAAAGACCATCAAAAGATGCACAATCTCTTATGATTATTTTATCTTTTACAAGTTTTTCATATAGCTCCCTAGCAGTTAGAGATTTATCCTTTATATCACATAAAATGAAATTACCAAAAGTATTAAATACTTTTATAGAAGAGATAGAGTTTAGTTCTTTAAGAAGATACTCTCTCTCTTTTTTTAGCTTTTTAGCAATTTCTTCTATATATTCTTTATCTGTGAACATAATCTCACCCATTAAAGTTGCAAAAATATTGATATTCCAAAGGTCTAGATTTTTGCTCATAGAATCAAATATTAACTTGTCTGAAATAAGTCCATATCCAAGTCTAATCCCCGGGGTTCCAAAGAATTTAGAAGTTCCTCTTATAACAAATAATTTACTGTGTTTATCTACAAGGTCTGTACTAGAGAATATAGATAAATCAGTAAACTCAATATAAGTTTCATCAACCATTATAAAAGTATTTGTTTTAGATAAAATTTCATCAAGCTGCTTTCTTGTGAATGCAAAACCAGTTGGGTTATTTGGATTGCAAATAATAACTAAGTCATAGTTTTTACTATTAATTTCTTTAATAAAATCAGCAGTCTTTATTTCAAAGTTTAACTCTTCTTTTGCAAAATACATATCTGTATTACAAGAAATTTTAGTAAGTTCTTTTTCATATTCAGAATAAGAAGGTGATAAAAGTAGTGCATTCTTTGGGTTTATAGTTTCTATAAATGATGAAATAAGCTCTGTTGCACCACTGCCTAACAGTATATTTTCTTTATTACAATTGCAATAAGAACCTATACTGTTTTTTAGTTTTTTATATTTGGGGTCAGGGTATAATGAAACCATATCTATGTTTTCAATTATGTAGTCTTTAGCCTTTTTAGATGAACCAAAAGGATTTATGTTAGAACTAAAATCCATAAGTTCATTTCTATCCACTCCATACATTTCACAAAGGTCAAAAATATTTGCTCCATGTTTAACACTCATAAAAAATCCTCCTACTACTATAGTAATTAATATTAATAGTTTACCTTAAATAAGATATAAATCAAAGTGAGGATTTGAATGGGAGATAGAAGAGGAGGAGCCTAAAAAGAGATTAAAAGTTCAAAATGTTCAACATTTAATAGTTCTCTTAGGTTTCATCTAACATTTTATTGATAGATAAAACTAGGTTGTTAGAAATTTCAAATCTTCTTATTATTTTGTAAGTACTTACAAATAAAAGTCTTTCTTCATTAGTTTTTAATTTAAGTAAGCTAGTTCTTTCTATATTTTTTATATCCTTTATTAAATCCTCTTCTATGTAATACTCACAAGAATGCCTAGTGAATGAAAGCTTGATATTTTCACGAAGATTATTAATAATTTCTTTACTTTGTGGCTTTTTACACAGGGCGAAGAATAAGAAATAAATTTCGTTATTAAGAATTCGTTGGTTATAAACAAATTTTTTTATAACAGTACTGTTTAAATGTGAGTTGCTTGATAGGATTTTATTTTCTATAAGTTTAGAAATAAATAATTTGTCATTTAAATCTGTTAAAAGTAAATTATTATGGTGGAATTTGAAACCATCATGAACAATATCTTTACTTAAGAGATAATGATTTTTAGTGAATTTCTTAAGTGAGTCTTTGAGCGTGTATGGTAATATGTATTTTGTTGCTAAGTATCCAATTAAGATACCAAGACTTATAAAAATAAGCCTTTCAAAAGCAGCAACTCTAGGGTCAACTTCTGCAATTGAAACAAGTCCAAGTACAGTAGCTGTTAATAGACCGGTTTTTAATATAGATTCACTAAGAATTATATATAAATAATAAAAAATAAGGAATATTATAAGTTGGTATTTTGCTATTGGTACAAAAATTGTGAGTATTAAAAATATTCCAATTCCTAATAGAGTTCCTTTAAATTTCACAGGAATTTTTTTCTTTGATAGCTCAGAGTATGGTTGTATCAAAGGGAATATAGTTAAAGGTAGCCACTTTCCTTCTTCAAATCCTAAGTATTGAACTATAAAGAAACTAATAGAAATAAAAATACTAACTCTTAAAGCATAACTAAATCTAATTGAATTAAACTTTAAAAATTTAAGACTAAAGATATTGTCAAATTGAAATTTATTTGGAATTTTAATTTGTTTATCATGAATAAATTGATTTTTTTCACACACTGAAAATTTAAGTGTTTTTATGTTTTGAATCATTTCATACATTGAATAATTATCCTTAGAAAGAGGGCTATATCTATCAAGTATAGCGTGTAACTTTCTATCAAGTTCTAAAATAGTAGAATCATCTGTTATTGAATCAGGGATAGTTTCCACTATTTTAGTTAGTTCTAAGAGGAACTGTTGATAAATAGCATTATTTTTAGGATGTACTAATTCATCTAAATCAAATTTAAGTCTTTCAAAATATAGTGCTATGTTTAGAATAATTCTATCTTTAGAGTTAAGGTGAAAATAGTTATTTCTTTTCTCGTAAATGGTTTTAATAATAACATCTATATTTTTATTAAGTATTGATTTTTTTGTTACACTAAACTTATCATTAATTATTAAATTTAGCTTTTTATTAGTATCGCTTGATAGTGTTATTAAGTTTTCTCTTATGTTTTTTCTAGACCTACGCCAATTAAAAATTAGTTGAAGGCCTATGATAACAAACGCACCTACAAGTAAGCTTAAAAGTCTTACGGGCATTTCTTTTAGTGTTACAGGGTGTAAAAGCATAAATATATATCCAAACACAAATGGATATGAAATTGATGTTTTTAAATCATATGTAAGAGTATAGGCTAGTATAAATATAGCTATAAAGTTTATAAAGGGACTTGCAAAAAGGTCAATAGATGCAAGGTAAGAAAAAACTCCTATATATAAATTAATAGATATAAATTTTATGGTCATGGATTTTATTGACCCTGTTAAATCATGGTTCAATAATAAAAATGATGCTTGAATTATAGTTATTCCTACAAAGACATTTTCATGGCCAAATAAAAGTTGAA
This sequence comes from Sarcina sp., assembly GCA_051650125.1. Taxonomy (GTDB): domain Bacteria; phylum Bacillota; class Clostridia; order Clostridiales; family Clostridiaceae; genus Sarcina. Next base: position 11,013 of record JBOFIK010000046.1, read on the forward strand.
AGCCTAGGTAGGTTAAAATTGATATGAAAAATAGTAAATTGTTTCGCCAAAATTTATTTTTGCTTATTTTAATCATTAAATCATCCTTTGTTAGTTTGTTTTAAGTTTAAGTCTATATCAAAAAACAAATTATCTCAAATATTAATCTGCATTATTCATAAGTAAGCTTAGATTAATAATATTTAGTTTGTGAAGAAAAAAGTTTAATATGTAAAGAATACAACTTCTAAGTTGATGGAAGTCTTATAAATATGTATAATTAAGAACGAATAACAATAATGGAGTGATGTTTAAAGATGAGAATGAGAAGAAAAGCTTGGGCTAGACCAGAACTTGAAGCAAGTGATTTATTTGTTATAAATCCTAGTGAAAACAAAGGAAACTGGAAAAATGCATTTAAAGCACCAAGTAAGCCAATACATTTAGAACTTGGTGCTGGAAAGGGTACTTTTATAGCAGTTCTTGCAGCAAAAAATCAAGATGTAAATTATATGGCTATTGATATAAAAGATGAAGTAATAGTAGAAATGAAAAGAAATATAGAAAAATCCTATAAAGAACGTGGAATAGAAAGTATAGATAATGTTAAAATTATGTCACAAGAAATAGCTTTGATAGATAACGCTATTGCTGATGGTGATGTTATTGAAAGAATATACATAAATTTCTGCAATCCATGGCCTAAAGATAGACATAAAAAAAGAAGACTTACTCATACAAGACAACTTGATTCATATAAAAAATTCCTTAAAAAAGGAAAAGAAATAAGATTTAAGACTGATGATGATGAATTGTTTGAGGAGTCACTTGAGTATTTCAAAGAGTGTGGTTTAGAAATTAAATACCTAACAAGAGATTTACATAATAGTGATTTTGAAGGGAATATTACAACAGAGCACGAAGATATGTTCTGTGCAAAAGGAATTAAGATTAAATTTTTAATAGCACAATTCAATTAAAAGATTATATAAAGACATCTTTACAATAGCAACTACTATTTTGAAAGATGTCTTTTTTTTTATAAGTGAATGTAATTCACAAGAACCGAATCTAGGTAAGTTGAATAGTATGTAAGATACAAATGTTTAATAAGTTTAGAGGAGGCATATTATGGTAACTCATAAAAAAACTAAAAAAAAGAGAATACTAATGATGAGAATGAAAAAGCTAATAGCTAAAGAGATTATTAATAAATCTCTTGCACAAGAGGATTTAAACGATTCCAGTAGTATTCATAAATAATAAGAGTAAATAACATATAAATTATTTTAATAAAAATAAAAATATAAAATATAAAATTATCATTTACAATATTAACTTATAGTTCTATAATAAAAATATCGAAAGAAATATTGTAAAGCTTTGATAGAGAAGAGTATATAAATAATAAATTTTGAGAGAACTAGAGATGGTGGAAGTCTAGTAATTTATTTTATAGAAAGAAGCTCTGGAGTTGTAACTTGAAAATCATGAAGTGGAGTAAAGTTATGGGGTGATTCCTTTAAAGATTTAATTAAGTGGGTTAGACTTTTGTTTAATCAATTTAGGTGGTACCGCGAATAAAGTTGTATATAACGACCTTTCGTCCTAATTATATGTAGGATGGAAGGTCTTTTTTTATTTATATAAAATAAGCAAGTGTTCAAAGAAAAGTTAAACTTTTCTATCATAATAAATATTAAAGTGAAGAAAGGAAGTTTTAAAAATGAGTTTTGAAAAATTAGCAAATTTAATGTTCCCAAATGTTACTGCAACACCAGAGGATTATTTCAATCAATATGCAAGAAGAGATGTAAAAGAAGGGGCTAAAATTTTAAGATATGCACCAAGTCCAACAGGATTCCAACATATAGGAGGAGTTTATGCTGCGTTAATAAATGAAAGACTAGCGCATCAAAGTGAAGGTGGAATTTTCTATCTTAGAATAGAAGATACAGACCAAAAAAGAGAAGTTACAGGTGCAATAGATGATACAATCAAAACAATGCACTATTTTGGAATAGATTTTGATGAGGGTATAACAGGAGAAACAACAGAAAAAGGACCATATGCTCCTTATAAACAAAGTCAAAGAGGAGATATCTATAATGCATTTGTTAAAGATTTAATAAAAAAAGGTAAAGCTTACCCATGCTTTATGACAGCACAGGAGCTTAATGAACTTAGAGAAAGTCAAATAGCAGAAAAAATAACACCAGGTTGTTATGGAATATATGCTAAATATAGAGATTTAGATCCAGAAGAGGCTATTAAGAAAATAGAAGCTGGCGAAGAATATATTATAAGAATGAAATCTCCAGGAGATGCAGAAAAAAGAGTGGAATTTAAGGATATGATAAAAGGTAAAGTATCATTCCCAGAGAATCTACAAGATACTGTAATCATTAAAGGAGATAAACTTCCAACTTATCACTTTGCACACGCGATAGATGATGCTTTAATGGGAACAACACATGTTATAAGAGGAGAAGAGTGGTTATCATCACTTCCAATTCACCTTCAAATGTTTAGAGTTTTAGAACTTAAAACACCTAAATATGCACACGTTCCAACAGTAATGAAAATGGATGGAAATTCTAAGAGAAAACTTTCTAAGAGAAAAGACCCAGAAAGTGCAGTTAGTTATTACAATGAAGAAGGATATCCATCAGTATCAGTTGTTGAGTATTTATTAAATATAATAAACTCATCATTTGAAGATTGGAGAAAAGTAAACAAAGACCTTCCAGCAGTAGATTATAAAGTAGAACTTAATAAAATGAGCAAGAGTGGAGCTTTATTTGACCTTGTTAAATTACATGATGTAAGTAAAGATGTTATTTCAAAAATGACAGCAAAAGAAGTTTATGATTATTATGTAAATTGGTCAAATGATTATGATAAAGAAATGAATGCTTTAGTAGTAGCTCATAAAGATACTACTGTTGCTATGTTTAATATAGAAAGAGAAAGTGCAAAGCCAAGAAAAGATTTTGCTAAATGGAATGAAGTTAAAGCACACATCTTCTATATGTATGATGAATTATTTAGCAAGGAAACTATTGAAAATGTAGAGCTTCCAAAAAACATGACTATGGATGAAGCAAAAAGAATAATTGAAGATTATAAGGCTGAATATAATTTTGATGTAGATAAAATGCAGTGGTTTGAAGATTTAAAAGTAATTGCAGATGGGCTTGGATACACTGCTGATAGAAAAGCATTTAAAGCAAATCCAGAGGAATTTAAAGGTATGGTCTCAGATGTTGCAGGAGTTGTTAGAGCGGCAATAACACATAGAACAAATACACCAGAACTTCACACAATAATGAATATACTTGGTAAAGATAAAGTGGAAGAAAGATTTACAGCTTTTTTAGCACTTTAATATAATAAATAAGGTCAGTATGTGCATTACATACTGGCCTTATTTATATGTATTGATTTTGTTGTTTAAAATTTATAAGGTAAATAAACTAAATTAATATATATAATAAGGTATAAATAGTTGAAAATAGCAACTATTTATATTAAAATTAGTATTAAGATTACATATTGGAGGGGCTTATGTTAAATTCAGATTTAGATAGAAGACTAACTAAGGAAATTAACTTTGGGAAAGTTCTTGAAAGTATAAGTAGACATAGACAGTACTATGTTGGTAAAAAAATAGAGAAGTTTGATTTGAAAAGAGCTGAATATAGATTATTAATACAAGTTTATATAGAAGAGGGGTGTTGCCAGGATGATATAGTAACAAATCTTGGAATTGATAAGTTTGATGCTTCAAAAGGAATTAAATCTTTAATTCAAAAGGATTATATTTTAAAACAAAAGGATGAAATCGATAAAAGAAAATGCAGGTTGTTTTTGACTGATAAGGCAAGAGAAATAAGAGAGGAGTTTACTAATATTTTAGTAGATTCAGCAGGACTTCTTACAGAAGGTGTTAGTGAGCAAGAGAAGGAAGTTACATTAAAAGTTCTCATAAAAATGGCTCAAAATATGTACGCTCAAAGTTGTAAGTTGAAATTAGAGAAATAAATATTAAAGTAGTTATATCAAGTTAGATATAACTACTTTTTTTGTTAAGACTTTTGTTTTGTTGGTGCTATAACAAGTTCTCTGATACAAATATTTTGAGGTTGATTATACATAAAAGAAATAGTATCAGCTATGTTATCAGATTCCATTCCACCACCCATAGATTTTTTCATATCTATATAATCATTTTTGATTTGCTTATCCGTTGTGTGTTTAAGTAGTGATGTTTCAACTATTCCAGGAGCAACGATAGATACTCGTACATTAAAATCAGAAACCTCTTCTCGAATACTTTCAGAGAGTGCATGAACGGCGTATTTAGTTGCACAGTAAACTGAGTGGTTATCAAAAGTTTTTCTACCTGCAATAGAGCTTATATTAATGATGGTACCGGTTTGTCTATTTTTCATGTCTTCTAAAACACAATAGATTCCATTTAAAATTCCTTTGACATTAGTATCTATCATATCATTCCACTCTAAAATGTTTTGAGTACAAGCATCACCAAGAAGCATTATTCCAGCATTATTTACAAGTAAATCAGTTTTTCCATATTTAGCCTCAGCTTCAGTTATAGCTGATTTAAAACTCTCTAAGTCTGTTACATCAACATGTTTACATATAGTATTTGGTAAATTTAACTCTTCTAAAAGATGCTTTCGTCTTGAAAGTAAAAGAAGTGGATGTCCTTCTTTCGAGAGTTTTATTGCAACAGATTTTCCAATTCCAGAACTTGCACCAGTTATAATAGCTAGTTTTTTCATTTAAATCAACTCCTTTAAATATTATAATATTTAAATATATTTGTAGTATTTCCTTTATCTGTTTATTTATTCTTTGAGAATTAGATAAATAGGTAATATAGTATATTTAAAGGATTAATCAAATATTACTTAATATTTAATTTGTTGCGATAGGGATTAAAAAATATAAAAAGATTATGGATATTAAATAAATTTTAAGAAAGTGAAAAATTTAATATACTTTCAATTGAAACTTGTATAAATTTCAGATATAACGTAATATTTAATTATGAAACTATAATAAATTTATATGAAGATTAGAAAGGTGAGTTTTATGTTTTTAACAGTTAAAAAGGGTACAAGTACATTATTATGTTTAGAGGCCGCTGAGGCGACGCTTGCAACAGTATATGCATCAATAAATGAACAATATAAGAATTTAGAATTAGAAGTAGTATTTAATAAGCCAGAAGGAAAAGTTTTTTATAATATTATAAGTTTTGTAAGAGAACTTGATAAGATGGTTAGCTTAAATAGCTATTCTCAAGAAGAAGATACAAAGATTGAAAGCATTGAGCTTGCGGTAGAAGAGAAAATTGAAGAAATAGAAGTAATATTAGAAGAAGAAATAGAAGAGTTAACATTAGTAGAAGAGCCAGTTGAATTTGCTTTAACAGAAGACTCAGAAGATTTAGTTTTATTAGAGGAAGAAATTGAGGAGCCAATAAACTTTTTAGAAGAAGAAACAGAGTTAGTGATTGAAGAAACTCCAATTATTGCACAAGAGCCAAAAGTTGAAGTGAAAGAGGTTAAAGAAATAGAAGTACCTAAAGTACCAAATACTCCAGGTGACAAAATGATGGAATCTCTTAAGGAACAACAAAAAACTGAAGGTCTTTTAGAATTAGAGGGAGATAAAGTTAACACACTTGCATACAGAGAGCATTTAATAAATTATATGAAACTTGGATTTGCTAGTAGTATGCTAAAGAAAAAAGTTAAGGATTGTAATGATACATCAGAACAATCAAAACTACTTAATTTCTGTGAGAATGTAGATAAAAGAACAGAAGAATATGAGATGAAGTTTAAAGAAATTGGTCTTACAACGGGTCAAGTATATACTTTTAGAATGGAAGTTTTAAGAGATATAAGAAAGTATCAAGATGATAGTATAAGACAAATTTGTGATTATATAAATAAACTATATGCTTTAAGTGATAGTTTAATAGTAAATTTAAAATAAGGCAACGCACTTTCGGGTGCGTTGTTTTTTTGAAAAGTTTGGTAATAGAAAAATATTCACAGGGGGAGGGGAATACTATATAATGAATAATATGTATACAAATTGTATACAATTTGTGATTGATGGTTTGAAACTAGGGAGGTTATTATGAAAATAGGATTGGTATTATCAGGTGGTGGAGGAAAGGGAGCTTATGAACTAGGCGTTTGGAATGCTCTAGGGGAACTTGGTTTACATAAATACATAGAGGTTATTTCTGGAACTTCAATAGGTGCCTTTAATGCTGTTTTATTTGCTCAGGACGATGAGAGTAAAGCAATCGGTCTTTGGGATGAAGTAACTATGGACAAGCTTATTCCGCTTACGAAGTTTCAGCTTATGAGAAAAGGAGTAGCTTTAGCACTTGGTTCAAGAGCTATGAATTTCACAAAAAAACATATGAAAAATAGATGGGATTCAGTTAAAAGTGCACCTAAAGATGGTGTAATGCATATGATTGATAAATATTTAGATATTGATAAAATGAAGGCGTCGGGAAGGACATGCTATGCGGCATGTACTGAGCTACCAGATTTTACACCTAAATATTTCAAGTTAAATGATTATAGCACAAAAGATGCAAAGGATATTATTATGGCGTCTGCCACATTACCAATTATTTATAAGAGCACAAGAGTTGAAGATAAAAAGTATTTTGATGGTGGAATTGCTGATAATACACCAATACAACCAGTTTATGGTGAAGGGTGTGATATTATAATAGTCGTTTTATTATCATCAGAAGAAACCGTAGATAGGAGCATGTACCCTAATACAAGAATAGTAGAGATAGGTCCTAAAACTGATTCTGAAGGGATGATAAATGGTACTTTAAATCTTGATGCACAAGCTAAGAAAAAAAGAATAAAGCGTGGGTATGATGATGCTATTGCATTGTTAGAACCTATTTTCTTTATGGCGAAAGCATCATATTTGATAGAACTTGAAAAAAGATATCCGAAAATAGTTAAATTTGTTAGATTTATAAATAAATTTAAAAGGCATAGTAAAAAAGCGAGCTAAAGCTTATAGGAAATATTAATAAAAGAGCAATAATATTAATAAAACATTAAAAATAGAGAGTTATACTATGAGAATTTATAAAAAAAAAGCCAACTGTTGACGAGATGTGATTCATAAAGCATAATAATTATAGAAAAGTTAATAACGAGGTAGAGGCGCGAATGTCATTAGTATTAATGTAGAGAGTTAAGCATCTGTGAAACATTAAAAAAGGGAAGTTCGCCGAAGTATGTAAAATTGCTTAAATTTTATATGTCTGGGATTGTATAGAATATATACAATACTGTCACAATATATTTGTGGGGTGCTATCATTAATGTGAATTTTTGAATTTGATATTAATACCCCCAGCTCGTGAGAGTTTGGGGTTTTTTTGAATTTTGATTAATTAGCTACCTGTTATAACTTATGGAAAACCATAAGAGGAGGAACTAAAGATGAGCGAAAATAAAAACGAATTACACAGAGGACTTAAAGCTAGACACCTTTCGATGATAGCTCTTGGAGGAGCTATTGGAACTGGAATATTCTTAGCTATGGGTGGAACAATTCATCAAGCAGGAGTTGGTGGAGCATTTACTGCGTATGCAATAGTGGGGATAATGGTGTACTTCCTTTGTACAGGTCTTGGTGAAATGGCAACATACTTGCCTGAAACAGGATCATTTGGAAGTTACTCAACAAAATTTATAGACCCAGCACTTGGCTTTGCAATGGGGTGGAATTATTGGTATAACTGGGCAATAACAATTGCAGCAGAAATGGTTGCAGGTTCTATTGTTATGAAATTCTGGTTTCCACAAGTTCCAGCGGTAGCATGGAGTGCATTATTCTTAGCAATTATAGTAGCGCTTAATTTATTATCAGCAAGAGCATATGGAGAATCAGAATTTTGGTTTGCAACAATTAAAGTTATAACAGTAGTTATTTTTCTTGCAGTTGGAGTTCTTATGATTGTAGGAATTCTTGGGGGGAAAGCTGAAGGGTTTACAAGATATTTCCAAGATGGAGGACCATTTATTGGAGGAAATAAAGCGGTGTTTGCTATATTCTTAGTTGCAGGGTTCTCATTCCAAGGAACAGAGCTTGTAGGACTTGCAGCGGGAGAGAGTGAAAATCCTTCAAAAGATGTACCAAAAGCAGTTAATACAATTTTCTGGAGAATAGTTTTATTCTATCTTGGAACAATCATAATCATAGGAGCTATAATAGCACCTTCAGACCTTACAGTTACAACTAGTGCATTTACATTAGTATTTGAAAGACTTGGAATTGCCGGAGCAGCAAGTATTATGAATGCAGTAATTTTAACATCTGTTTTATCAGCAGGTAATTCAGGAATGTATGCATCAAGTAGAATGTTATATGCTATGGCTCATGATGGAATGGCACCAAAAGCATTTGGAAAAACAAATAAAAGAGGTGTGCCAGTAAATGCTATAATACTTACAACAGTAGTTGCATCAATAAGTTTCTTAACAGGAAGTTTTGGAGATGGAAAAGTTTATACATGGCTAGTTGCAGCTTCAGGATTATCAGGATTTATAGCGTGGCTTGGTATAGCTATGTGTCATTATAGATTTAGAAGAGCATATGTTGCACAGGGCAAGAAAATAGCAGATTTACCATATAAAGCGAAGCTATTCCCACTTGGGCCTATCATAGCATTTGTTTTATGCTTTGTATCTATAGTTGGTCAGGGATATTCAAGTATAGGAAGTGCTGGTGTTTCGTGGGGAGATTTAATTTCAGCATATGTAGGAATTCCATTGTTTATAGCTATTTTCCTATACTATAAAATTAGATATAAAACAAAATTAATTCCATTAAAAGAAGTTAATTTAGAAAGAATGAAAAAATAATTTTTAAAAGATATAGAAAAGAAATTCTTTTCTATATCTTTTTTGTTGTATAATTATTTATAAAATAATAAATCACAAGGGGAGTATATGATTAATTTAGTAGAAGTAGATAAAGAAAGTTTTTGGAAAGTTATAAAATTATCTGTGGGGAAAAATCAAAAAAGCTTTATAGAGAGTAATAAGCAGTCAATTGCAGAATCAAAATATTATGAATATTGGAAACCAACGTGCATTTATATTGATGAAGATTTAATTGGATTTACAATGTATGGGAAGGTTGCTAGTGAAGAAAACAGAGTATGGCTTGATAGATATATGATAGATCAAAGGTATCAAGGAAAAGGATATGGTAGTAGGGTTTTAAATTATATAATTTTATATCTTAAAAAATTATATAATTGCAATGAAATATATATCAGTATATTTGAGGATAATATACATGCCCTACATATGTACCAAAAAGTAGGATTTGAATTTAATGGTGAACTAGATTATGGAGGAGAAAAGGTAATGGTTAAGACGCTAGAAAATTAAAGGAAAGTTAAAGATAATTGAAGTAGGGTAATGATATAATAAGCTTATTGGAAAAAAAGGAGAAGTTTGTAATTTGTTTAATGTGAATGGATTTGTAGAAATTTTAAATAACTATGCATACTTAGCAATTCCGCTAAGCTTGCTAGTAAGCATAATAATAGCACTACTTGGCGTAGTGCCTTCATTTTTTGTAACAGGTGCTAATATTATTTTTTTTGGACCTGTAAAAGGATTTTTAATTTCACTTTTAGGAGAAGTTATAGGTGGAGTTATTACATTTTATTTATATAGAATGGGATTTAAAACAAAGGCTAAGGGATTAGCAAAATATAAAATGATAGATAGTATAATACATAGTAAGGGTAAAAAGGCAGCTATGCTAATTTTTGAGGCAAGGCTTTTACCATTTGTACCATCAGGATTTGTAACACTTGCAGCTGCAATAAGTGAGGTAGCAGTGGTACCATATACGATTGCAACTGTACTTGGGAAAATACCATCGATTGCACTTGAAGCAATTGTTAGTTATGATTTGATAAACATAGATGATAATTTTATAAGATTATTTATAACACTTGCAGCGGTTGTGCTTATTTTGGTTACTATAAAAAATAAAAAATAAAAAATAAAACGCATGTCTTTTTGAAAAAGGACATGCGTTTTTCACATGATAGGTGAGATTAATCTGAAAATTGCTTCAAAAAATCTTGTGATAATACTTCTGCGTCTAAAGTCTTTTAGTGTTAATTTTTCAGAGTGTTTTAAATCTTCCATAAAATCATGTTCGAGTTCTAATGCTATATTTTCACCAAATAAAACTGCATTAGTTTCAAAGTTTAAAGAAAAACTCCTAATATCCATGTTTGCAGTACCAACACTAGAAATATTAGAATCAGCAACAATAGTTTTAGCATGAATAAAACCATGATTGTAGAAGTATACATTCACTCTAGATTCAAGTAGTTCTTCTATATACTGGTTTGATACCCAAGGCATAAAGAAGTGATCTGGCTTTCCAGGAAGCATAATATTAACATTAACACCAGAGAGTGCAGAAAGCTTTAATGATTCTAAAATTGACTCATCTGGGACGAAATAAGGACTTTGAATGTAAATACTATTTTTTGCATTATTTATAATTTTCATATAAACATTTTTTATGTGGGGTTGCTTATGGTCGGGTCCAGATGAGATGATTTGTAAAGGTGTCATTTCTGATTTATTGATGGAACTTTTAGGTTTAAACATATATTTTTTATGGTCATCTGTAATTTCTTCACCAACAGAATAAGTCCAATCAAGAAGAAAACGTTCTTCTAAATCATTTATAGCAGGCCCTTCAATTTTAAGATGTGTATCACGCCAATTACCTATTTTACTATTACCAAGATATTCATCACCAACATTAAATCCACCAATATAAGATATAGCACCGTCAATTACAATGATTTTTCTGTGGTTTCTATAGTTAAGCTGTAGGTTTAAAAAGTGAAGAACACTTGGGAAAAATACAGAGTATTTAACGCCGGCAGTTTTTAATCTTTTAATATCTTTTCTTTTTATACCATTACCCATATCATCAATTAAAAGTTTAACACCAACACCACTAGCGGCTTTTTCGCATAAAATATCAATTAATTCAGTTCCGATAGTATCACTTCTAAAAATATAAAACTCTATATGGATATAATTAGTTGCATTTTTAAAAGATTTTTTTATATCTTCAAAAAGCTCAACGCCATCAGATAGTAGAGTAACTTTATTTTCTTCCGTATAAACTGCATTGCAGTTATTGTAGTTCATAAATATAACATCTTGATTTTCGATTGAATTTGGGTTAGAGATATTTTTCTCTTTAAGCTTTTTAAAATAATTATTTTTAGTTGTATCATCTATAAGTTTTTTATTAGATAATTTTTGTCTATTTAGGTTTAATCCAAATAATAAATAGACTATAAAACCTAGTATAGGAATAAATATTAAAATTAAAAGCCAAGCCCATGTAGTAGAAGGATTTTTCCTTTCGAAAAATATCAAAAATATTATAAGAATAATATTAACTACAATTCCAAGACTTCCCATTGTAAACCAGTGATGAAGTTCCATTATTATTCTCCTTTTTGTTCTGATAATTTTATTATAGCTTATATTATTACATAAAACTAAAAGAATGTTAAAAATATTATACTAATATTTAACATAATATATAAGTATATTTATTGTTAATTTATTCTTAATATATATATCACTTTATTAATATATAATGAAAATTAATTGTAAATTAACAAAAGTGATAAAGGGGTGCTTAAGATGAAGAAGAAAAAGTTGATTATTGTTTTAGTAAGTTTGACAACTTTTGTTGTTAGTTGGGGGATTTTTTTTAGTAACAAAAATTCATCAAAAATTGATGAGAAAGTTACATCAGATACAACAGCAGTTGAAGTTTATAAAGTTAGTAATTCAAATATAGAGAAGTATAAGAAGTTTTCAGGGATTACAAGTGCTGGTGAAAAAGAAGTTGTAACACCAAAGGCATTATCTAAAATAGTTGATATTAAAGTAAAGGAAGGTGCCTATGTAAAAAAAGGGCAAGTACTTATGACTCTTGATTCTAGCAAGTTAGATGAACAAATAGCCCAATTAGATGAAACAAATAAAAAGATGCAAGAAACTATTAATGGAACAAAGGGGAAAGTAGAGGAGTTAAAGAATAAAAGAGATGATATTCTAGTGAAAAAAACTAATTTAGAGAAAGAAAATATAGATTTAGAAGCTTTGAATCTAGTAAAAGATGAAGAACTTACTGCTTTGAAAGTTAAGTTAGAGAAAGAAGAAATTACACAAGAGGAATATGATAAGAACAAAAAGGAAATAGATGATTTAAAAAGTGTTAATACAACAAAAGTAGCAAAGAATAAAGTTGAAATTAAAACTTTAGAGATAACAAAAGCAACTTTAGATAAAAGTATAGAAGAATTTAGTGGAATGTTAGATGGTTCTTTAGGGAAGAGTGAGATGTCAGATATGTTAGATGGATTAAAAGATAAAAAAGGTAATTATACAGTAGTTGCCGGTATATCTGGAGTTGTTAAAGAGTTAAACTTAAAAGTTGGTCAGATGCCTATGAGTTTTACAAAACCAGGAATATTAATTGAGAATACAGATAGTATAGATTTTGATTTTTCGGTAGAAAAAGAAAATTTAGATAAATTTAAAGTTGGAATGGATGTTAAGGTTTATGTAGATGTAGAGGGCAAAGAGGTTGAAAAGGTTGCAAAAATAGAGAGTATAACTGATCAAGCAGATGAAAGAACAAAACAATATAAAATAGTTGCAACAATTAGTAATTTAGAAAATGAAGTGAAGACAGGCAGTTTTGCAAAAATAATGCTTGAAACTGATATAAAAAATGATGTTATTGTAGTTCCAAAAGATGCTATTTTAAGAGAAGAAAACAAAAATTATGTTTATCTTGAAATTGAAGGAACTGCAAAAAAAATAGAAGTAATAACAGGCATTGAAAATCATAACAAAGTAGAGGTTATAAGTGGAGTAGATGTTGGTGATAAGGTGATAGTTAAGGGAAAGGAATTTATTGTTCTAGATGAAAAGATAAATGTAGTAAAAGAGGTGAAGTTAAGTGAAGATAACTAGTTTTAGTATAAAAAGACCTGTAACAGTACTTATGGGAATAATGATAGTTCTAATGTTTGGAGTAGTTTCTTATTTTAAGTTAAATATAGATATGTTACCTTCATTTAATTTACCTATGCTCATGATGGTAACTCAGTATAATGGAGCAGGGCCAGAGGAGATAGAGAACCTTGTTACAAAACCAATAGAGGGTGTTCTAGCAACAGTTGGAAATGTAGAAGGAATCAATTCTGTAAGTGGTGATGGAAGTTCAATGATTATGATACAGTTTGCAGATGGAACTGATATGGATTTTGCCTCATTAGAACTTAGAGAAAAAATTGATATGGTTTCAACAATGTTACCAGAGGGAGTTAGAAAACCAATAATAATGAAAATGGACCCGAATATGATGCCTATAATGAGTTTTGCTATGAATGTAGAGGGCAAGGGAATAGAAGAACTTTCTGATTTTACAGAAAAAACTTTAAAGCCTATGATTGAAAGAATTGATGGAGTGGCATCAGTAGATATTATGGGAGATTCAGAGAGTGAAATTAAAATCATAGTAGACCAAGATAAACTTGTGGCAAATGGACTCACTATGAATAACATAACATCAGCATTAAAGTCTGATAATATGAATATGCCAATAGGGACTATACTTGAAGGAAGTTATGATTTATTAGTGAGGACAACTTCAAAGATAGATTCAATTACAGACATAGAAAATATACTTATAACTAATAGAAATGGTGATATTTTTAAATTAAAAGATTTAGCCACAATAGTTAAAGGCGTAAAAAGCAAAGAAAACTTTGCAAGATTAAATGGTGAGGATGCTTTAATATTTAGTGTAAAAAAGGAAAGTACAGCTAATACGGTTGAGGTATCAAAAAATGTTAATGAAGAAATTGAAAGTATGAAAAAAGAAATAAAAGGACTTGGAAGTACAGTAGTTCTTGATCAAGCTGAATTTATTGAATTTGCAGTTAATTCTGTAAAAATGAATGCAATACTTGGTGCAATACTTGCGGTTATAGTAATATTTATGTTCTTAAAAGATATAAGAAGTACGATAATAATGGCACTTGCAATACCTATATCTGTTGTAGCAACATTTATAATGGTCTATTTTGCAGGTTTTACTCTGAATATGATTTCACTTGGAGGAATAGCACTTGGCGTTGGAATGCTTGTTGATAACTCGATAGTTGTCATAGAGAATATTTACAGGTTGAAAAAGGAAGGTAGAGATAGCGTAAGTGCAGCAATAGAGGGAACAAAAGAAGTTGCAATGGCTATATCAGCATCTACACTTACATCTATTTGTGTGTTTTTACCAATAGTGTTTGTTGAAGGAATGGCATCAGAGATATTTAGAGAAATGGCATATTCAGTAGCATTTTCATTGGTATCATCTTTGATTGTATCATTTACATTAGTACCTCTTTTAGCATCAAAATTATTTAAAGAGAATACTAAAGTTAAAGAAAATAAAACTTTTGAAAAATTGAAAAAGTTTTATTTATTAGTATTAACTTGGAGCCTTGAGCATAAAAAAGCGGTGATGGCAATTTTACTAGGAACTATTGTACTTGGCGGTGTAGTGTTTACAAAGATAGGACTAGAGTTATTCCCAGCAGCTGATCAAGGTGTAGTATCAGTTAAGGTAGTAACGCCTAAGGGGCTTAATGTTGATAGTATTAATGAAATAGCACTAGAGGTAGTAGAGAAAATAAAAGGCGTTGAGGGAATAGAAGATGAGGCTGTAATGGTTGAAAAAACTGGCGCGACTATATCTGTTCTACTAAAAGAAGATAGAAAAGTATCTGATAAAGATGTAGCTAGAGAAATTAGAAGTAAAGTTTCTGGAATTGCAGGGGCTAAAATAGAGGTTTCAGCTATGTCAGGAGGAATTAGTAGTGGCTTAGCACCATTAGTTGTAAAAGTATCTGGAGAAGATTTTGATAAATTAAATGAAATTACAGATAAAGTACAAGACGCTATGAAAAAAGTAGATGGCGTAATAGATATTAAATCATCAAATGAGAAGAGTTCAGAGGAAATGAGAATAGTTGTAGATAAAGAAAAGGCTGCAAGTTACGGGTTAAATAATTTAACAATAGCACAAGCAGTACAAGCATCATTCAGAGGCGTGAGTATAGATCAAATAGCAATGGATGATAAAAACTATGATATGGTTGTTTCTTCAAATATTAGCGAAGATGCAAGTTATAGTGATTTAGAAAATATAACAATAAATGCTATGAGTGGAGCGAAAATTCCTTTATCGGATATAGCAACGATAGAAAGAGGAAAGGGATATAGTGAAATTTCGAGAGAAGATGATATGAGAGTTGTAACTGTTAGTGCAGGTATAGATGGAATATCACTTAGCGATGCAGTAAAGGCAGTGAAGGCTAATTTAGAAGCATATGAAGTAGAAACAGGATATAAAATACAATATGGTGGAGAAGTAGAGCAGATGGTAGAGGCATTCTCACAAATGGCACTTGCTTTAATTATAGCGGTACTTTTAGTTTATATGGTAATGGCAGCGCAGTTTGAATCACTTTTACATCCGTTCATAATAATGTTCACTATACCACTTGCATTTGTTGGTGCAATATTCCTTTTATTCTTAACGGGAGTAAATATAGGAATAACAGCACTGATTGGATTTATAATGCTTAGTGGAATTATAGTAAATAATGGAATAGTTCTTATAGACCATATCAATAAATTAAAAGAAGATGGAAAAACAACTAGAGAGGCAATATTAGAGACGGGGCCAATAAGACTTCAACCAATTCTTATGACAGCATTAACAACAATAATGGGCCTTATCCCAATGGCTATAGGACTTAGAGAAGGGTCAGAAATGCAATTACCACTTGCATTAACAGTAATTGGTGGGCTTACATTCTCAACATTACTTACTTTAATAGTAATACCAGTTGTTTATGCAATATTTGATTCTATGGGAATGAAAATGAAGAAAAAGAAGAAAAGGAAATTGAAGAAAAATGAAATAGTAAAATAGGAAAGCAAAGGCTCCATCAAAAGAGGTTCTTACTCATCTTTGGGTAAATAAATTTTTAATAAGGACGAATGCTTTATGTTAATGCATTCGTCCTTATTAAATTTTCCAATATAAAATCTTTGCGTTTTGCCCGAAATGCTAGATAACATTTTTTGAAAAGGT
>JBOFIK010000047.1:0-12286 GCA_051650125.1 Sarcina sp.
CCCCCCTCAAGATGAGATTTCCCATATCATAAGATAGTAAGTTCCCTTCGAGACCAGGAGGTTGATAGGTCAGAGGTGTACGCATGGCAACATGTTTAGCTGACTGATACTAATAGAACGAGGGCTTGACCAATGATACTTATCATATAAAGTTTGTATGCAATTTTCAGAGAACAATATTCTCTAATCTGGTAATTATGCCTTAGAAGGTAACACCCGTTCCCATTCCGAACACGATGGTTAAGCTTCTAGGGGCCGATGGTACTGCACGGGCAGCTGTGTGGGAGAGTAGGTTGTTGCCAGGTCTATATGGCCCGATAGCTCAGTCGGTAGAGCAGAGGACTGAAAATCCTCGTGTCACTGGTTCGATTCCGGTTCGGGCCACCATCTATGGCGCTATAGCCAAGTGGTAAGGCAGAGGTCTGCAAAACCTTTACCCCCGGTTCAAATCCGGGTGGCGCCTCCATAGAGTAAAAAGTTTCAGTTTATACTGGAACTTTTTTTTATACCATAAAAAAGTTACAAGTGTACCACCTGTAACAAATAAAAAAATATGCTTAAGTATTAATATTTACTTAAGCATATTTTTTTTGTTTAAAAGGAAAATAATAAACAGTGTAAAAATTGTAGTGGTACCCATAACTATTGTAAAAGCATGAGGATAACTTTGCATTGGTAGTGGAATATTCATACCATAAGTACTAGCAACTACACCATAGATTGTCATAACAGTTGTTATCGATGTAAGTATTTTAGCAACACTATTGAAGTTGTTAGTGATTACTGAGGAGAAATATCCCATCGTGCTAGAAATAATTTCAGCATATGTATCAGTCATTTCAATAGCTTGCTTATTTTCTATAATAACATCATCTAAAAGTTCCTTATCTTCTTCATATTTTTGAATTCTTTCTAATTTTAAAAGTTTATCTAATGTTACTTGATTACCTTTTAACGATGTAGAGAAGTATACTAATGATTTTTCTAGTGAGTGAAGTCTTATAAGCCCTTCATTTTTCATTGTTTTAGTAAGTTTTTTTTCAAGAAAAATACTCTTTTTTTCTATTTGTCTAAGATATAGTAAGTAGTAAGATGCTACTCTGTATAATATTTGAAGTATAAATCTAAATTTTTTGAAGGTATAAAAACTATTTATTTTATTAGCTATAAAATCTTTTATAATATCAGTTTCTTTTAATGATACTGTTATTAGTGCTTGGTCTGTATAAATAATTCCAAGTGGATAGGTATCATATATAAGGCCAGAATCGTCTTCTTGATAAAAAGGAATATCAAATATAAGAAGAGTTTCATTATTTTCTATATCTATACGAGAACTTTCTTCTCCATCAAGTGCTGCATATAAAAATTCAGGTTCAACTTCAATTTCATTTAATATAGTGTTTAATTCTGTTTTATCAGGGTTTATTAAATTTATCCAACAACCAGATTCTATTTTATCTATTTTATTTAAGGTACCATTAGAATCAGATTTGAAAATTTGTATCATGGTAGGTCCTCCTTAGCGTAGTAAGTTATTTCTATCTAGAATATATAGAGAAACCATTGCTACTAAAGTTGTGAAGCCCATTACTATTATAAATGCATATTTATATTCTTCTAGTGGTAAGGCAACATTCATTCCATATATTCCAGTTGCTACTGTATAGAGTGAACATACAGTTGTGAGTGAGGTTAGTATTTTTGCAACTCTGTTAAAGTTGTTAGAAATTATTGAAGATGAAAACATTATTGCACCGGATAGTATTCTTGTATATATATTTGTCATCTCCATAGCTTGTTGGTTCTCAATTAAAATATCCTCTAACATTTTTTCGTCATCTATATCATCTTGTAGTAAATGTGATTTTTGAATTCTATTTAGTGTAATTTGTGTTGATTTTAATGATGCAGCAAAATATACTAAAGATTTCTTTAATGAGTGAAGTTGTGATAATTCACGATTTTTCATTGATTTATATAATCGTTCTTCTATTAAAGAACTTTTTCGTTCTATTTGTCTAAGATATATAAGATAATAAGCATAGATTCTATGAATTATTTGAAGTGTGAATCTATTTTTTTTATATGTCTTAAATGCTCGGATTTTATTAGTCGAGAAATCAGAGAGTATTTTATTGTTTTTTAGACAGACGGTTATTAAGTAATTTTTACTATGTATTATCCCAAGTGGATAAGTATCATACGTAAGTGTATTTTCTTCAGTTTCTGTAAAAGGAATATCAGCAACGAATAGGGTGTTTTCACCTTCTTTATCAATACGTGATATTTCTTCATCATCTAGTGCTGCTTTTAACATTTCTAGTGATACCGAAGTTTTTTTTGATATTAAAACTAGCTCCTCTTCAGATGGAGATATAAGATTTATCCAACAACCTTGTTCAAGTGTATTTAAAGATTTTAATGCGTTATTAGAATCTTTTTCAGTTCTAAATATTTGAATCATTATATTGCCCCCTTAAATTTGATTGTTTATCTTAGTTTATTATAGCAAAAATTTAGTGGATAGCTAATAAATTTATGTGAAGATTTCTAATAGTCTGATGATTTTATGTTAGTTTAGTTAACAAAGTATTTTATTATTATGTCCATGCTATGAAGAATTGGCAGAGGGAATAGTTATATGTAGAATTTAGAAGATATATAGCATTACAGAGTGTTAAATACTATAAAACGCTTATAATACTTTAATTTGAATGAATTTGGCTGAAAAAGACCTTAGATTTAATTTTCAAAAATTAGTATAATCGAATCATCTTGTTTTTTTAGATTTAAATTTTCGGGGGAATACATTATGGGGATTATGCAAAGAGAAGTTAGAAATCACAAAATATCAGTTGCAATAGTGCAAAGTGTTGTATTTATGAGTTTTATGATTTTTATTTCAGGAATTGTAGGACAAGTTAGATTAGAGAATACTAGATTAGAATCTATAACAGATCCAATATTTATTGTAGCAACAGTGGTAGCTATTATATTTTTATTTAAAAATACTAACACAAGCTATAAATATTCTGTTATTGCAGATCAATTAATAGTTCATAAAGTTACTGACAAACATCAGAACATTTTAGAGAATATTAAAGTTGGAGATATTCTTTATATTGGGAAAGATGAAAGTGAAATAAAGAAGTTCAAAGCCTGTAATTGCAAAAAGTATACTTGCTCAATGTTTTCGTCAGAAAAGTATTGTTGTGTGTATAAAGCTAATGGTAAAACTAAGAAGTTTTATTTTGAGGCAAGCAACAATTTTGTGGAAAAAGTAGAAAAGTTAAAAGTAAGAATTGAAGAGCATAAAATGTATGCATAATATATAAAGTCCAGAGCGATAAGAGGAATCTTACAACTCTGGACTTTTTTCTTTAGTAGAGTTCAGGATTTGTATGTATAAGTTCTTGTTTTGCCTCAGCTAATAAGTGAGGAGCCTCTAGTAGGTCAATTGCAGTACAAAATAGAGCAGCAGTTACTTTTTGTGCTGTTTCAATAGCTAATGGTGTTAAGGTTGCTTTTGCAAAATCTTCTGTGCCGTATTTCACAAGAGTATCACAGCCAACTATTGATATGAGAGGACTTATTGTTGGAATTTTATAACTTAAACTTCCAAGACTTATACCATCATGTAAAGTTACATTTTCCTTTATATCTATGATACCGCTTTCTTTTAAATTATGTTTGAGTAGTCTAGATAATGTGCTGCTAGGAACCATTGGATGGCTTGGTGGTTGATATAGTGATGTATCAGATTGAATATTTAAAAGCAGTCCAATGTAGTCAGTGATAGATTTAATTTTATCTCTAATAACTTTAGCATCATTCATTTTTTTTGAGCGAATAAGTATTTTTATTGTACTGTCATTAGCTTTGATAAATGGATCTTTTGTATTTTCAGAAATTACATAATCGATTTGTGAGCCAAGACAGTTTATTCCCTTTTCTAGAGTTTTTAGTATATTACATAGCATAAGACTTGCATCTAGCGAATTATATTCACAGTCTTTAGAAAAACTTAGTTTGTAGTTGCTTTTGAATGAAATTTCTAATGGTATCACAGCTGCTGAACTTGAAATATCACAGTTTATTGTGTTAGGTTGAACACTTAAAATAGCATCAATATCATCAAAGGCACCTTGGCGTAAGAGAGTTTCTTTTGTTCCACCAAGATATTCGCCAGGACAACCAACTAGCATTATAGTTCCTTGTGTTTTTAGTTTAGGTAATATATGTGCTAGTGAAATAGCAGTACCTACTTGGACTTGACAAAGTAGATTATGACCTGTTAAGTGTCCTTTATTTTCGACTGCATCATATTCACAGGGTAAACAAATAATAGGATGTCCATTTCCAATAGTTGCTTTGAAGGCTGTGTTTATATTTTGAAAGTTTTTTTCGATTGTGAATCCATAGTTTTCTAAGAAATCACATATGCAATTTGCACTTTGATATTCATTGTAACTTTCTTCGGCTAGAGTTAAAATTTGCTCAGAAAGTTTGAAAAGTTCTTCTTGTTTAGTTGATAAGTAGGAAATAGCATCTTGTTTCATAAATTTCTCAATGCCATTTGGCTATTGAGTTTTCACCACCTTTTAAATTATTAGATATAGTTAGTTTCTGCAATTATTTTTAAAATATTTATGGAGTGAAGGTATATATTTTAAATTTGGTGGCAATACTCAGGTAAGGATTTATTTTAAGGGGTGTGATTTATTTTGGATAATAATAATTTTGAGGGTATGGATAATGAAGTTTTAGGGTGTAATGAGATTGCAGAAATTTTAGAGTTAGATAGAGATAATGTGATTGAGATTAAGTCTGAAATTAAAACTGAGGAAGAGTTTAAAAGTTCAGAGGTTGAATATGTTAAGTATAACGAGCAAGAAGTTTTAAATAAGATATGTATTATTTGTGGGAAAACAAATTCTAGAGGAATTGTGATAATGGATAAGAAGATTTGTTTAGAATGTGAAGAAAAAGCTGTAAAAGCTGATGTTAAATCTGAATTTTATGAAGATTATAAAGATAAAATTTTTAAGAATGTAGTAGGTAAACTTAAAGACTTAGGCTAGTAGAATTTATTCTATTAGCTTTTTTTTATCATAAAAAACTGTGGATAACTTTTTTGCATCTCATCTGTGGATAACTTTTTATATAAGGTTATGTGGATAAGATTGAAGGATAGATATGATTTTTGGCTTTTTCTAACGGAAGTTTTAAGTATATATCATTTTTAGCTATTTTAAAAGAGCATTTTTGAATTTTTCTTGTGGATAATTATTACATTAAATTTAAGGTAAATATCTTTTTAATTCTAATCTCAATTTGAATGAAGTTTTGATATAATGTAGATATAGCGTAAATTTATATTTTACTAGGAGGTTTTAACTATGATTGATGAAGTATTAAAGGATTTACCTTTAATAAAAGTTATTAATGATTATTTAGAGGAAGATATTGCTCCGTTTTCTATGCCAGGGCATAAATATAGTAAAGCTTTTTTTGGAGATAATTTAGCAGAACTTTTACTTAAAGGAGATATTACTGAGTTTGATGGAACCGATAATCTTCATAAACCAGAAGGTTGTATTAAGGAGTCTCAAGACAAGCTATCCGAAATTTATGGTAGTGAAAAATCATATTTTTTAGTTAATGGTAGTACAAGTGGTAATATGATTATGGTTTTTGCAACTTTTAATGAGGGCGATAAAGTTATTGTTGAAAGAAATTGTCATAGAAGCATTATGAACGCTATTATTTTAAGGAAACTTAAACCTATTTTTGTAAAGAATATAATACATGATGAGTTTAAAGCACCAGTATCTATCGATAATGTTGATTTAAATAGAATTATTAATGAGAACCCAGATGCAAGAGGCGTTATTTTAACGTATCCTTATTATTATGGAGTTGGGATTGGAGTTGCTAGTACAATTAGTCTTTGTAAGCAAAGTGGATTAAAAGTTTTAGTTGATTCTGCACATGGTGCACATTTTGGTTTTAATGATAGATTACCTATGTCAGCTCAAAATATGGGGGCGGACATTGTTATTATGAGTGCTCATAAAACATTGCCAAGTCTTACACAGACAGCTTATATGCATGTTAATGATAAAGAATTAATTCAAAATGTTGAGTTGTACAAGGGGATGTTTTTAAGTACAAGTCCATCTTATATGTTTTTAATGTCACTTGAATATAGTAGATATTTTCTTGAACATAAGGCATTCGCTAAGTATAATAGTTTGTTAGATAGAGTAAATAATTTTAAGGTTCATATAAAAGAGTTAGCTTTTGTTAAAGTGGTTGATAGAGAGTTTTTTAGTGATATTTCTAATGAGATTGAACTTGATGAGAGTAGAATTGTTTTACATGTTTCAAAGGGGCTTAGTGGGCATAAATTACTTGATTATTTAAGAGAAAATAAAGTACAGGCTGAAATGAGTGATGAGAGAAATGTTATTTTAATTCCATCACCATTTAATACTGACAAGGATTTTGATAAGTTAGAGAAGGCTTTAATGAGTTGTGATCCGAGTGTATTAATTGGTGAGGAAAAGGGATTTTATGATTTAGATATACCAGAAATGGTTATGATTCCATCAGAGGCTTTGTGTGAAAATAAAAAAAGTGTTCAAATTGATGAATGTGAGGGACTAGTTTGTGGGGATACTATTATTGCATATCCACCTGGAGTACCACTTCTTATGATGGGTGAGAGAATAGAGAAAAGGCATATTAAGCTTATGAAAAAATATATTGCTGATGAGGTTACTCTTATCGGTGTTAATAATTCTGAGCTTTTAGTAGTTGTAGATTAGTATAGACTTAATTATCTGGAGGAAAAGATGGGAAAGATTTTTTGCATAATGGGAAAGAGTAGTTCTGGAAAGGATACTATTTTTAAACTCCTTATTGAGGAGTGTGTTGAGGAACTTAAAGAGGTTGTTAGTTATACAACTAGACCGATAAGAACAAATGAAACTCATGGAGTTGAGTATTATTTTATTGATAAAGATAGACTTGAACAGTGGACAAGTGCTGGCAAGGTAATTGAGGCTAGATGTTATAAGACAGCTCATGGAGATTGGTTTTATAGCACAATAGATGATGGACAGGTTGATTTAGAGTCAAATCAAAATTACTTAATTATTAGTACTCTAGAGTCATTTGTTGGTGTTAGGGATTATTATGGGGCAGAGAATGTTCTACCTATATATATTGATATTGATGATGGTGCTAGGCTTCAGAGGGCTTTAGAGAGGGAAAGAGAGCAGTCACAGCCAAAGTATGAGGAAATGTGTAGAAGATTTATTGCGGATAGTGCTGATTTTAGTGAGAAAAATTTAATTGATGCTGGAGTTATTAAAAGATTTGAAAATTATAATCTAGATACAGCACTAGATGAGATTAAAGAATTTATTTTAGAAAATATAAATTAATGAGGAAGGATTTGGCTAGTAGCGCTAGTTAAATCCTTTTTTATATTAATTAAAATGTTTAATATTGTGCAATTAATGGTATAATTTCTAATATAGATGGATAATCATTTATGTTTTTTGGAAATATATTTTAGATGAGATATGTTTTATATGAAACTTTTGCTAAAATAAGCATTTAGGAGGCAATGGATGAAGTTAATAATAACGATAGTTCAAGATGATGATTCTTTAGATTTAGTAGAGGAGCTTAATGAAAAAGGTTATACTGTTACTAAGCTTGCTACAACAGGAGGGTTTTTAAAGTCTGGAAATACAACATTACTAATAGGTCTTGAAGAAAGTAAGGTTGATAGTGCAATTGCTGTTATAAAAGAAAATTGCGAAAGACGAAAAGGTATTCTTCCGGTTGTGGAACCAATGCCTGAGCCAGCTGGGGTTTTTGTACCATATCCAGTTGATGTTGAGGTTGGAGGGGCAACTATTTTTGTAGTTGATGTAGATAAATATTTAAAGATATAAAATAAGAGGGTGTGTAGTGCATTGAGAGATATTATAGGACATAGAAAAATTTTAAATAGATTTATACTTAGCAAAAGTAAAAATGCACTTGCTCATGCTCACCTTATAGTAGGAGAGGATGGAATAGGGAAGAGTCTTCTTGCTAGAGGGTTAGCAGAGGTTATTCTTGGTATTGACCCAAGAGAAAGTCATGTTGATATTATAGATTATAAAACTACTGAGAATAGTTTTAAAATTTCTCATGTTAGGGAACTGGTTTCTGAGGTTAATAAAAAACCTTATGAAGGAGATAAAAAGGTCATTATTTTATATGATGGCCAAAAAATGACAATAGAGGCGCAAAATGCACTTCTAAAAACGATAGAAGAACCACCAAATGGAGTTTACATAATAATTCTAGCGACTAATTTAGAACTTATACTTGATACGATAAAATCTAGATGTCAGATTTGTAAGCTTGTGCCACTTAGTGGAGATGACCTTTTAGAGTTTGTTAATAGGGATTACACAATGGTTGAGGAAAATAATAAAAAAGCACTTATTGCATTTAGTCAGGGGATACCAGGAAGGATTAATAAATTTGTTAATGATAAGGGATTTGGAATACTTAGAGATTTTGTTCTAGATGTACTTGCGGCTGTGTCTAATAGAAGTGAAAAAGATATTTTAGAGTATACAGGCTATTTTGAGTCTAAATCTAAAAGTGAGGTTGCTAAGGTTTTAGTTGGAAAAAATGATGATTTGTTAGAACAGTTTGTTTCTTTTACAAGAGATATAATTTTGTATAAGGAAATGGCTAATGAATCTTTTATTATAAATAGTGATAAAATTGTTGAGATACAGAAACTTGCAAATCTTATGTCTTATAAAAAACTAAAAGAATTTGTGAGAATTGTTGATGAAACTAGGATTAATTTGCTTAGTAATACAAATAGGGCGTTGACTTTTAATGATATGATGAGAAAGATGTTGGAGGCATAAAATGATAAATGTTGTAGGGATAAGATTTAAAAAAGCTGGTAAGATTTATTACTTTGATCCAAGCGAGTTAGAGATTAAAATGCACGACTATGTTGTTGTTGAAACAGCAAGAGGCATTGAGTTTGGAGAATGCGTTATAGGACTTAGACAAATAGAAGAAGAAGAGGTTATAGCACCTCTTAAGAAAGTTATAAGAGTTGCAACTGATGAGGATAAAGATAACCATAAGGTTAATAAATCTAAGGAGTCAGATGCTTTTGCTACATGTGAGGAAAAAATTAAGGAACATAAACTTGACATGCACCTTATAGATGTAGAGTATACTTTTGATAATAATAAGGTGATATTCTACTTCACTGCAGATGGTAGAGTTGATTTTAGAGAACTTGTAAAGGGGCTTGCTACTATATTTAGAACAAGAATAGAACTTAGACAAATCGGTGTTAGAGATGAGGCTAAAGTTGTTGGAGGACTTGGTCCTTGTGGAAGACCTTTATGTTGTTCAACTTTCCTTGGAGAGTTTGCATCTGTTTCAATAAAGATGGCTAAGGAACAGAATTTATCATTAAATCCTACGAAGATTTCAGGAGTTTGTGGTAGACTTATGTGCTGTTTAAATTATGAGCAAAGCACTTATGAAGAAACTA
Organism: Sarcina sp.; assembly: GCA_051650125.1. Lineage (GTDB taxonomy): Bacteria > Bacillota > Clostridia > Clostridiales > Clostridiaceae > Sarcina. Next base: position 9,602 of record JBOFIK010000047.1, read on the forward strand.
GAAAGAAACTTCCAAAGATAGGTTCTATTGTTGACACAAGAGATGGTAGGGGAGAGGTTATATACAATAGTGCAGTTAAGGAAAATGTTAAGGTTAAAATAAAAAATAATAGCGATGAAGGTTTTATTGAGAATTATAGTATCCACGAAATTAAAATGGTTTCAGGAAAGTATGAAGCTGACGAGGTTGAAGGTGATTTTAAACTTGAAATTACAGATGATGCAGATAAAACTATGATTAAAAATATACTAAAGAAAGAATAAAAGGAAGGTTTAGTTTATATGAATATAAAGATGGAGATGTCTAATTTAAATTCACAGGATGATGTTGTTAAGATACAGAGTGGATTAGCAAATCAAGATGGAGTCCTTGCTGTTGAAATAAAGTTAGAAGGTAAAACTGTTAATGTTGTGTATGACGATTTTTACACAACTCAATATGTAGTTATGGATATTATTGAAGAGTTAGGTTATGGAATAGTGAATATTTCGGGCAAGTTAAAATAAAATTAATAATAATAGACAAAACAATTGGGAAAAAAAAGAAAAATGCTAGCTATATCTTTTATTGCAATTAGATATGTGATAAAATATAGCTTGTATTGTTAGAAGTTTTAATTATAGGAGGTGTGTAAAATGGCTTATAAAATAGAAGATACATGTATCAGTTGTGGTGCTTGTGCTGCTGAGTGTCCAGTTTCAGCTATATCAGAAGGAGATACACAATATGTTATCGACGAAGATATATGCATAGATTGTGGTGCTTGTGCTAGTGTTTGTCCAGTAGGATCACCAGTAGAAGCGTAATAATGTTTGTTTGAGGAGTAACCTGTAAAGGTTACTCCTTTTTTTTTATCCAATTTTAGAATAAATTAAAGTTTTTAAGGAAAGTTATATATATATTCTAAGATGAGAGGATGTAGTTTCATGGAGATAATTTTTTTAAGATTTATGGATGGAAGAAATATATGGTCAAATAAAAAGGTTATAGATTTTTTGATAAGAAATTTAGATGAAGCCGAGGCTAGGTGTTTTTACAATCTTTTTGATGAGATTAATGAAAGGCTTTGTATAGGAGGAAGAGGAATTCATTTTGAATTTGTAAAAAATGAGGCTAGAATGATTTTTACTTATGAGTATAAGTTTATATCAAAACAAATTTTAGAGGATTTAGCAAAGAGGATAAATTCAGATGCTATATTTAATGATGTTAGTAAGATGTTAGAGGAAGCTTTTGAAAAAGATATAGAGGTGGAGTGTATACAAAGAAATATTCCATTTTATTATTATAATGAGAATGAAGTTCAAGTTGGTTATGGTGCTAATAGTTTTATTATTGATAGAGAGAATAAGAGTTTAAATATGGAAAAAGAGTCATACATACCTATTATTTCAGTGACTGGGAGTAATGGGAAAACAACAACAGTAAAGTTAATTTATAATATTTTAAGTAATCTTGGTTATAGAGTTGGAATGTCTTCAACAGGTGGCGTGTATATAAATGATGTTTTGTTATTAGAAGGAGATACAACGGGTTATTTTTCAGCTAAAGAAGTATTGAAAAATAAAGATATTGATGTTGCTGTGTTAGAGGTTGCAAGAGGTGGAATTGTAAAGCAAGGTTTAGCTTATAAAAATGCTAGTGTTGCAATTATAACATCACTGTCTAATGACCATGTTGGTATGGAAGGGGCAAATTCAATAGAGGAACTTGCAAGGGTTAAATCTCTTGTTTTAAAAGAAATTTCTAAGGATGGAATTATCGTATGTAGGGCTGAGGCAATTATCATTGATATGGTTTCAGATTATGATAGTTTGATTGTATTTGATGATAGGAAAACTGAGTATATGAAGAGTTTGATTAATCTTGGTGTTGAGGCTTATTATGTTGATGATAATTTTATTGTAAGAGAGTGTGGGGGTAAAAAAAAGAAAATTGTAGATGTTAGAGATATTGAATTTACGTTTTGTGGTATTTCTAAGTCGAATGTTAGAAATGTGATATGTGCAATTATTGCAGTGAGAAGAATTCATAGTAATTTATATGAGATTATAGAGAAAATTAAGGCTTTAAAATGTGATAGTGAAGTTAATTTAGGAAGACAAAATCTTATTGAGCGAAGTGGTGTAAAGTTTATTATTGATTATGGTCATAATGAGGAGTCTTTTTTAGAAATATTTGATTTAGTAAATAAGTTAAAGTCAGGTGGGCAAGTTATTTCAGTTATTAGTGCGCCAGGAGATAGATTAAATGAGCACATTATAAAACTTGGAAAGATAGCGGGAGAAAATTCTGATTTTATAGTAGTTAAAGAGATTAATAACACAAGGGGCCGAGAGGTTGGAGAAGTAGCGAATCTGATTCTTTATGGAATAAATAAAGCAAAGTTTAACTTAGATAATGTTATGACTATAATTAGTGAGATTGAGGCTTTTGATTATGCGTTTAGTATTGCAAAGCCTGAAGATATTGTTATTTTCTTTGTGCAGGATAAAAAGTCTACGGAATATGCCATAAATAAAATAAAAGCAGATGTCTAGTGTAAACGGTTCTTACTCATCTTTGGGTAAATAAATTTTTAATAAGGACGAATGCTTTATGTTAATGCATTCGTCCTTATTAAATTTTCCAATATAAAATCTTTGCGTTTTGCCCGAAATGCTAGATAACATTTTTTGAAAAGGT
>JBOFIK010000048.1:0-21625 GCA_051650125.1 Sarcina sp.
TAGCCATTATTTCACCAGTTTCAACACTTTTGAATGTGAAGTTTATTTTTCCTTGTTTAGCAGCAACTTTAACAGGAGTAACTTCTAAAGTAGTATTACCAGTTTCACCAGCGACTGCTTTGAAAGTTAAAGTTGAATTTGCATAACCTTTTATTGAAACTACGAAACTTTGATTTCCAGCCCAAAGGCTTTCCATTTTGACTTGTCCAGCATTATTTGTTTTAGCTACTGTATCGCCAATTTTAACCTCTGTATTTGCAAGTGGTTGCTTAGTTTCTTTATTTATAACAGTCACAAGTTCACTAGCTGTTATAGGAGCAAGTCTAACTGTTTTATTAACAGTTTCATTGGCTTTAGCATCTAAAGATAGATTTGTAGATTCAAATCCATTAGAACTTATTTTTAATGTTTGAGGAACTGCCCAAAAAGGTATCCCATTAACTTCACCTTTAGCATTTGTAGTGAATATAGCACCATTAACATCTACTTTAGTATTAGGCATTATTTTACCAGTTTGTATATCTACAAATGTTAAATTAAGAGTTGCTGATTGAGGTTTAACTACGTCAGGTTTAGTTGGGTTAACTGGTTTGACAGTGTCAGGTTTAACTACGTCAGGTTTAGTTGGGTTAACTGGTTTGACAGTGTCAGGTTTAACCACGTCAGGTTTAGTTGGGTTAACTGGTTTGACAGTGTCAGGTTTAACCACGTCAGGTTTAGTTGGGTTAACTGGTTTGACAGTGTCAGGTTTAACTACGTCAGGTTTAGTTGGATTAACCGGTTTGATAGTCTCTGGTTTAATTATATTTGGATTAGTTATATTTCCAGGGTTGCTAGGTGTAACAATGATTGGCTTATTATTTGTATTTGAAGTAGAAACTGAATTAGTGTTACTAGAATTAACAACTGAATTAGTGTTACTAGAATTAACAACTGAGTTAGTGTTACTAGAATTAACAACTGAGTTAGTGTTACTAGAATTAACAACTGAATTAGTGTTACTAGAATTAACAACTGAGTTAGTGCTATTAGAGTTAACAACTGCATTAGCTATTGAAGAATTGTTATTATCCTGAGTATTTAGTGAATTAGTTGCTTGTGTTGAATGATTAGTAGTATTTTCTGTAGTTATTGAATTTTTTGTTAGATTTGTGTTTACGTAACTTGAGAATATATATCCTATTTGGTTGTTAACACTAACTTTATACCAATCACCTTTTTTACCAAGAACTTTTACGCTTGTGTTATTAGGTAAAGTTGTTAAGACAGTAGTGTTCATGCTAGCATTTTCTCTAAGATTTACTACTGATGATACATTTATGATTGAACCGTTAGTGTTAAGTTTTACTAAATTTTTATTTATAGAACTATTTATGAAAGTCATATTTGCTTCATTTACGTACCCAATTGCACCAGTTTCTTCTATATTAACTTTACAGAATCCATCGTGATTGCTTATTATTGAAAGCATTTCTCCATTTGAGATATGTGATTTTATAGAACTATTTTCATTTGGTGAACTTAATAAATTGAAATTTGAATTTCCCTTCATTGCAACAGCATGAGATATAGAATCTTTAGCTGGGGCAGTTAATAACACCTCGTTATTCTTCTTTTGATTTGTATTTGATTTATTATTAGCAGTTGCAACAATACTAGATCCCCCAGTTATTAATGCAGATGCTAATAGTAAACTTAAAACTTTACGCTTATTCATTGTATTCCTCCTAATATAATTTATTATAATTAAATTATATTAGGAGGTCTTATTTAACTGAAATTCCAATAAATACATTTATAATAAATATATTGAATTATTTATTATAAATTTATAAAATTCGGTAGTATAAATGTGAATTAAAAGTAATGAGTTACTAAAAAAATAAAACGAAAAATCTTTTTAGTATAATAAAATAGGAAAAAAAGTTTTTTTTTGGATTTAAAACAATATTAAGGTTAAATGGTAAAAAAAAAGAATTGAAATACGTAGTAAAATATGCTTTTTAATTATATAAATTCAAATTTATGGGAAATGTAATTTGATAATTTGATTTATTAGAAAAAATATGAAAAGACATTGAAATTTATATTTCAATGTCCTTTTTTTATATTTTTTTACCTATTGTTTCACCCATAGTGACAAGTGATTCAATACCTTTTTTTGTTTCATTAATAATATCAGTATCAATTGTTATCATATCTTTTTTAAAGAATAGAATAGTTGTTGAACCTCCAAATTTAAAGTAGCCTTTTTCATCACCCTTTATAACTTTAAAATTAGGGCGATAAGTTTGTATTATTGTACCAACACAAGTTGCACCAACCTCCATAGTAATTACATTTCCAAAGTTATTACTATGGAAGATAGACCATTCTCTTTTATTTTTACAAAATAGATTTGGTACTTTTTCTAGTGCGATTGGATTTACAGAATAATATGCGCCTTTAATTTTTTGGCTAGCGCCACAAACACCATCATCTATAAAGTGGAATCTATGATAATCAGTAGGGCAAAGTCTTAAAATGAGACAAGTGCCATCTTCATATTCTTTCGCAATTAAGTCATTACTTATAAGCTCTCTTAATGAGTATGTGAAACCTTTTACTTGTACTATATTATTCATATTAATATTTTCATAAGCAAAAAGTCTTCCATCGCCAGGAGATATAAGATTATGTGCATTTGAAGTTATAGGTCTTGCTTCATCTAGTAATTTTCTAGCGAAGAAATCATTAAAGTTTTTAAATTCTGAGACATCCTTTTCAAGAAAATCAGTATCAATATCAAATTTATTTATAAACTTTGGAATCTTCTTTTTGCTAAATTTACTGCTACAATACAGACCGTAAATTCTAGAAAACATTTTTTTCTTTATGAACAACTCAAGGAATCCTTTGCCTAGTGGTGAACTATAAGACCAATTTATATAATTTACCCCAGCAACTTGTTCGACCTCGTAGTTTTTAGTTTCTCTATTGTATATTTTAATCATTTAGTATCTCCTTATTAAAAGTAAAAACAATTATTATAATATCTTAAAAAGACTGTTCAAACAACTTTTTTTAAAAAATATAGCTTATTACTTTATTGACATCGATTAGCATAAAATATAGAATTAAAGTATAAATATATAAAGTACTAAGCTCCTATAGTTTAATGGAAAGAACAATCCCCTCCTAAGGGATAAATATAGGTTCGATTCCTATTAGGAGTGCTTTTAAAAAAGTCCCGTATTATTTAGTATAGGGCTTTTTTTAATACATATAATCATTTACTATCATATGTAATACTTTATATGTATTTGGCTAAAAATAAAATATTAATCGAATTACAAAAAAAAGATAAATTTATCAAAAATTTATAATCACAAAAGAATTTATACAGTATTATGATATAATAATATATTATAAAAAATTTTTAATAAAATAGGAGTGTGGTATTGTTGGAACCGTCCGTGAGTATGCAGATCGTGGTTCTTATAGTTCTGATAGGATTATCAGGATTTTTCTCATCTTCAGAAACTGCTCTTACATCTGTAAATAAGATTAAGATCAGACATATGGTTGAGGCTAATGTAAAAGGAGCGAAGTTAGTTGAAAAACTAATAGAATCGCCAAAAGAGCTTTTAGGAGCTATCTTAATAGGAAATAATATAGTTAATATAGGAGCATCATCACTTGCAACCGTTTTAGCTACTACCTTGTTTAAGGGTACTAAATATCAGGATACAGGTATAGCCTTTGCTATTGGAGTGATGACCATATTAATATTAATTTTTGGTGAGATTACACCAAAATCGCTTGCACAACAAAATGCTGAAACTGTTAGTATAAAAGTTTCTAGGTTAATAGCGATAATAGTATTTGTACTTAAACCATTTGTATGGATATTTACTAAGATTTCATCTTTGTTTATTAGAATACTTGGTGGTGACCCTGATAAGGCGCAACCGTTTATAACAGAGGAAGAGTTAAAAACTCTTGTTGATGTTGGAAATGAAGAGGGTGTTCTTGAGGAAGAGGAAAAAGAAATGATTTTCAATGTTTTTGAATTTGGAGATTCTCAAGTTAAAGATATTATGGTTCAAAGGGTTGATATTATTGCAGAAGATACAAATGTGACATATGAAGAGCTTTTAGAGGGCATAAAAGAGTATCAATTTTCTAGGATTCCAATATATGATGAAAATATTGATGATATTGTAGGTATTTTTAATACTAAAGATTTAATACTTTTATCAGATGAAGAAAAACAAAATTTTGATATAAAAGCGCATATGAGAAAGCCTCATTATACTTTTGAGTTTAAAAAGATAACTGATTTGTTTAATGAGATGAAAAAGACAAGAAACCATATGTCTGTTGTTTTAGATGAATATGGTGGAACTGTTGGAATTGTAACAATAGAGGACCTTATTGAGGAAATTGTTGGAGAGATAGAAGATGAGTATGACGAACATCAAGAAGAAATTGTAAAGGTTAAAGAAAATGAGTATGAGGTAGATGGTAGCACAAGACTAGAAGATTTAAGTGAAATAGTTGGAGTTACAGTTGAGTCAGATGAGTTTGATTCTGTTGGAGGATTTGTTATAGGAACACTTGATAGATTACCTGAAACAGGAGAACATATAGAATTTGAAAATCTTAAGTTCGTTGTTGAAGAGATAGATAAAAAGAGAATTAAGAAAGTTAGAGTTTTCGTTGAGGCTAAAGCTACAGAGGAAACGGAAGATTAAGACTATGAATTATATGGATGTAGCTTTAGAAGAAGCAAAAAAAGCAAAGCGAATTGGAGAAGTTCCTGTTGGAGCTATCATTGTATGTGATGGAGAAATAATTTCGAGGGCATATAATATGAAAGAAACTCTAAATGATGTTACTGCCCATGCTGAAATATTAGCTATTAGAAAGGCTAGTGAGAAACTTGGTAATTGGAGATTAAGTAGTGCACAGATGTATGTTACATTAGAACCGTGTCCTATGTGTGCTAGTGCAATTGCCCAGGCGAGGGTAAAAACAGTGCATATAGGAACTTTTGATCCAACTAGTGGTGCTTGTGGAACTCTTATAGACCTTGCACAAAATAATAGGCTTAATACTTTTTATGATGTTGTGTGGTGCTATGACGATAGATGCAGTGAGATACTTAAAAGTTTTTTTGAGAAAAGAAGAAGTGAAAACAAGAATAAGAATGTCTAAGAGTTTTTAGAACTGTGTATTAGTACACAGTTCTTTTATTTTCCAAAAAATGTTATAATTAGAATGTAATTGATGGGGAGTGTGAAATTTTATGATTATCGAACGATTAAAAGTAGAAGACATTCCGAAACTTATAGATTTGTATTTTGAACTAGTAAGTATGAAGACAGATAGTGTTGATGCAGTGAAAAAGTATGAGGAAATGTTAAAAGATGATAAGTATTATGTGATAGTAGCAAAGGAAAATGATGAAATAATAGGCTCAGTTTTAGCTATTGTTTGTGATTCATTAGCTTTATTTGCTAAACCATTTCTTGTTATTGAAGATGTTGTAGTAAAAGAAGGCATTAGGGGGCGAGGGATTGGTTCAGCTCTTATGGAAGAGGCAGATAGGTTTGCAATAGAAAAAGATTGCACATACGCAATTTTAGTTTCTTCTGGTCATAGAAAAAAGGCTCATACTTTTTATGAAAAAATGGGATATACAGAAGATGTAGTTGGATTTAGAAAGGGTTATCAAGAGTTTTAGTTTGATGACTTAAAAGCAATATTGGGGTATTAATTAAAGAAGGGGGACGAGAATTTGGTCAAGGTTAAAAAGAAAACAAGCATAGGTGATTTAAAAAAAATATTCTTTGAAAATAAAGAATTTGTTTTTGGTGAGTTAAAGAATTGTCTTAAGGTTACACTTGGAAAAAAGATAAAAAGTATAGAAGTTGAGGAAGGTATAATGTATGTTTGGATATATTACTATCTTTTACTTGCAAAAGAAGATAAGTGCTTAGGGGATAGAGTTATCTTTTCATTAATCACGGATTTTGATCAAATGATAAAGAAAGATACAAGCTTTAGTTATAACGGCAATACTAGAAATTTAGAAATAAAGAAAAGCTTTGCTAATGAATGGATGAAGAAAAATATACTAGATATGTTAGAGTATAGAGATGGTGATATGGAAATAGCTAAAACTCATATGTTCAGTATTTTAGATAAAATAGAAGGTAAGTACACAAAAATAGTAAGATTAAATATAAAATAAAAGACTTTATGGGAAGCTGAAACTTCTCATAAAGTCTTTTTTAATCATCAAGTTTAGTTGTATGAATGATTATATTATTATCTTTTTTTATAGTTTTTATTTTTCTGAATTTCTTATAAAGATAAAAACTAAGAAATGCTAGAGTGCTACTAATGACTACGATAGATGCAGCGTTTCTAGAATTACTACCAGTGGTAGAATCAGCTATTGTGTTTATAAGGTCATCAGATTTTTTCTTGAAAAATTTCATTTATTTATTAACTCACCTTCTATCTAGTTTGTGAATATAGGAAATCTTTAAGTAAAAATTCTTTATTTGGATCAGTTGTTGCGAATGTAAGAAGTCCTACACCGTAGTCTTCAGTATTCTTTATTTTTAGCATTTTTATTGGATTCGATACATTTAAATATTTTTTGTTTATATAAAAACTAAAAATAAAACTTCCATCAACTTGGAATTCTTTTATTTTACTAAGTGCTTCCCATGGTATGTATTGAGTTTTGCTATAAGAATATATTAGAAATCCATTTTTATCTATTTTCCCAATTTTAGTAGTATCTTTAGAATGTGCTTTTATATAGTTGATAACACCAATAATAATTAAAATACCAAAAATTATAGTCATTTTAATTATTTGTGTTAGACCTGATTTGTAAGCACCACTAACTCCAAGGATTAAAATGGTTCCTATAAGGATTATGGATAGCATTTGCATAGAATTTTTTCTAACAGATTGAATAGCACTTTCATTATTATAAATTTTAACTGAAGATATTTGAGAATCTTCAATTAGAAGTTCAATCGGATAATCTTTTGTAAATTGTTTTTTTATTTTTTCAGGATTAAATACAAGTAACATTCCAAAATAGAAAAATCCAAAGTAGAGACCGCTACCAAGAACTAGGGAGATTAAGAAAGGAATTGTTATTGTATTTAAAGCAAGTGTTATGATTAGGTAGAATAATGTGGCTATTATTGCGAGCCTAAGGGAAATTGCTTTTTTGTTTATATTGATATTCATTTATGTACCTACCTTTATATTTTGTCTATAAGACTAATTTATATTATAAATGGCAATCTTTTCAAATGGAAGGGTTTATATTAATTTTAAGTTTGTTTGCTATAAGATAGTAAACAGTCATTTATTTAGGAACTAAAAGAAAAGATAGCTAATTAAAGCTTTGAATTATATAAAATTAAAGAAAAACTTCAATAATTGATTATTGGAGTTTTTTTTTGTTGTTTTAGGAATTTTGTAGAGATAAGTTAGATTAATAAAAATTGAAAAGTAGGGGACTTAATATAACTTATTAGAGTGAAAGCTTACAATTTTTGATAAAGGTTCTTTAACTTTTTCAAAAGGCATAAAAATATAGTGACATGAATATAATCATAAGTGAAAAAGCTAGAGGAGCGATAGTATGAAAATAGATATTATATCTGGGTTTCTTGGTGCAGGAAAGACGACTCTAATAAAAAAACTTTTATCAGAGGAGCTAAGCAAAGAAAAGGTAGCAATTATTGAAAATGAATATGGTGAAGTTGCTATTGATGGGAATCTTTTAAAGGGTGCAGGAGTTGAAGTAACAGAAATAAGCTCAGGTTGTATTTGTTGTAACATCAAGGGTGATTTTAAGGATAGTATTGCACAAATAGTTAATGATTATAAGCCAGATAGGATTATTGTAGAACCAACAGGAGTTGCTAAATTATCGGAAATTATTTTATCTGTAAAAGAAGCAAATACAATAAATGCAAAGATAAATATGATAGCGACAGTTGTTGATGTGAATAATTTTTCAGCGTATTTAAGGAATTTTGGAGAGTTTTACAAAAATCAGATAGCTAGTGCGGGATTAGTTTTGCTTAGTAGAACAAGAGATGCTTCGGAAAATGAGCTTAATAAAGTTGTGCAAGAGATAAGACAGTTAAATAAAACAGCTAATATAATTACAACTTCTTGGGATGAAATTTCTGCAAAAAGAATTATTGAAGTAGGTGAAAAACCTAGAGAAAGACTTGCAGTAGAGTTTAAAAAGACAATTTTAAAAGCAAAATCAAGTATTAAAACAGTACACAATGCAAATGATGTTTTTGATAATTGGGGAACTGAAACTTCAAAATTGTTTGATGAGGCGAGTCTGAAAAGTTTACTTAGTAATCTTTCTAAGGAAGGACGATATGGAAAGATATTGAGGGCAAAGGGGATTATTCCTACAAAAACAGGAAAATGGGTTCAGTTTGATTATGTTCCAGGAGAAATTGATATAAAGAGATTTTCTGCTGATTATACAGGGAGAGTTTGTGTTATAGGAAGTAATTTAAATAAGAAGGAAATAGAAAATTTATTTTTAGAAAAAAAATAAAACTAGGGGGTAGCTATAATGAGAAAGTGTTCAGTTGATTTAGTTACTGGATTTTTATCTTCTGGTAAAACCAGTTTTATAAATAGTTTTATAAATAAAACATTGAAAAAAAAAGAAGAATTAATAGTTATTCAGTGTGAAGAAGGTAAAGTAGCAATTGATGAACAATTAGAGAGTAGGTTTAATGTTAGTCTTAAAAAATTTACATCAAGCAGTGATTTAAGTGAGGAAAGATTCATTAGAATGATTAAATTTTATAAGCCAGAAAGAATGATAATTGAATGTAATGGTGTTGAAGCTGTAACTAGTTTAGTTACAATATTTAATTCATCTAAACTTAGACCATACTTTAAGCTTACGGGAATTATAAGTATTTTAGATTCTGTGACATTCAATATGCTTATCAAAAATTTAGGTCATTTAGTTGTACCTTGCATTGAAAAAAGTGATTTAATTATTTTAAATAAATCTAATGAAATATCAGAAGAATTATTAGAAAAGAATTTAGGGATAGTTAAAAATTTGAATACTCATGCTCATATACTTATTGCAAATGATAAAAGTGATTTAGATAGAAAAATAAATAAGGCTAAGGTTATTAATGCTTAGATAAGGGGGAGAAAAGGTGGTAGAGATTATATCAAAATTTTCTATAATCTTTTCCTCGATATTGTTAGAAGCTTTGCCCTTTATATTAATAGGGGCAATTCTTTCTTCAGTAATGCAATTATTTGTAACAGAGGAATTGATTAAAAAATTTATACCAAAGAACAATTTTTTAGGAAGTTTAGTTGCATCAATACTTGGAGTATTTCTTCCGGTGTGTGAATGTGTAACCGTTCCGATTACTAAAAGTTTGATTCAAAAAAAAGTTCCAGTGAATGTTGCTATAACTTATATGTTAGCAGCACCTATTGTTAGTCCGTTAGTTATTGCATCAACGTACATAGCTTTTGATGGTAATTTAAAAGTTGTAGTTTTAAGAGTTGGGTTAGGAGTTTTAATTGCTATAATAGCAGGACTTCTTATGATTCCATTAACAGCAGGAGATGACATATTAAAAAATGGGACAACGACCTTTAGGTGTGATTGTGGATGTGAGGATATAAAAAATAGTAATGAGAATATTATAATAAAACTTTTCAAAAGCGCGAGTGTGGAATTTTATGATATTGCAAAGTATTTTATAGTTGCATCTATGATAGCAGCGATTTTCCAACTTAACGTAACAGAAGAATTTTTAAGTTCACTTGGACTTAGTCATACTATGGGAATAATTATAATGATGCTTGTTAGTTTTCTTATTTCACTTTGTTCTGAGGCAGATGCTTTTGTTGCACAAACATTTTTATCTAGTTTTTCACTTGGTGGAGTTATGAGTTTTCTTATAATTGGACCTATGATAGATGTTAAAAATATTAGTATGTTACTTTCTTCATTTAAAAAGTCTTTTGTTATAAAACTTACGTTTGTTATTTTTGCACTTGTGTTTATTAGTACAGCGTTTATATTCTAGGGGGTAGCATATGAAGAGGTTTAATTTAGATCAGTTTATTTGGTTTTGTATTTTAACAGTACTATCTCTAGTTTTAACTGTCATGCTTTTTACAGGTAAGATATTTTTATTAATAGATGGTGAGAGGGTTTTTTCTACAATCACAATGCTTGTTATTTTATATTTATTAACTATGGTTCAAGTAACTAGAATATTTACAGTTCCTTCAAGACAGGGGGTTAAAGGTGGGTATTTTCAGTACGTAGTACTTATAGGTATTTTATTATTAGTTTCAGTTATTGATATTCCAAAAACTTCACTAGCGATGAAAGGTGTTAAGTTATACCACTTAGAACATGGACATGGAGAAAAACATAATCATACTCATACAGCTTTAAGTGATGATGGAAAGATTATAATCAGTGAAGAAAATTTCCATGATGGAGTGGAAGAAATGACAGCACATGTAGATAAGTATTTAGGGAAAGAGATTGAGATTGAAGGAACTTATTATAAGGATGAAAAGTATCCTAAAAGTTTCATAATAACTCAGCTTAATATGAATTGTTGTATTGCTGATTCTGAGTATTTAGGAATATTATGTGAAAAAGAAAATTTAGAGGGCATAAATCTAGAAAATGGAGATAAAATAAAGGTGATAGGAAAAATGTCTAGCTTTCATGATGATACTAAAAAGCTTGTGAAAATTGATGTTCTAGAGATAATAAAAACTAAATAGTACTTTTAGTTAGATAGATTCAAAAGTGAATCTATCTAATTTTTTTGTTAATATATAATCTTTTAGATATTAAGAAAAATCTAAAGCTTAAAATTTTTAGGTGGTTAAATTTAAAAAAAGTGACTTTTATCAAGGAGTAAATTTAAAAAAATAATATACATATAGGTAAGTACCTATCAAATACATAATACATTGATATTTTACTTGATAGGCAAAAGCAACTATAATAAGTCGGTGAATAGAAAATGAGGTGTACAAATGAAGAAATATAAAGGAATACTACCAGGTGTGATAGCTTGTATTCTAATAGCAATAGTAAGTGAAATACTTGGAAGGTTTATACCGCAACTTGGAGCAGCTACATTTGCAATAATTTTAGGAGTAATATGTGGTAATACAATAATAAATAGAAAAAGATTTTCTGCGGGTGTTAAATTTTCAGAGAAAGTACTTTTAGCATGGGCAATAGGTCTTTTAGGAGTTATATTAAACTTAAATGAAATAATATCAATAGGTTATAAAGGAGTTCTGTTTATTGTTATTCAAATGGCTTTAACAATAGTAGCAACTTATTTCATAGGAAAAAAACTTGGATTTGGAAAGAAATTTTCGCTTCTAATGTGTGCGGGTAATGCTGTGTGTGTTCATCAGCAATTGCAGCAACAGAAGAAGTAATAGAGGCAGATTCAAAAGATAAAGGTATTTCAGTTGCAGTAGTAAACTTAACTGGTACAATATTAATGTTTATATTACCAGCTATAACATACTTTTTATATGGAAATGAAACAGTAAAAAGTTCTGCAATGATAGGTGGAATACTTCAATCGGTTGGTCAGGTTGTAGCATTTGGGAAAATGATAAGTCCTCAGATGTCAGAAATGGCAACAATATTCAAAATAATAAGAATTATATTACTTGTAGTAGTAGTTTTAGTATTAGCTAAAGTAAATTCAGGTAGAGACAAAGCGGAGTTTAAACATGAAGAGGAAAATATCAAAAAAACAAAAGTATCAATTCCTTGGTTTATATATTTATTCTTTGGGCTAACATTACTTTATACATTTGGTTTTATACCACAAATGCTTGGTGATGGTATTCATAAAGTAGGAAATATTCTAGAAATTATAGCACTTGCAGCTATTGGAGCGAGTGTTAAATTTAAGGATTTATTAGAACAGGGACCCAAAGCTATAATATATGGTGGTTTAGTTGGGATTTCACAGATAATATTTGCAATAATTCTTATCTTCATTTTATTATAAATACAAGAAAGTATTGGAAAAAAACAGGATTTTAGAACAAATACTCTAAATCCTGTTTTTTTTGATAAAAAAAAGCATTAAGAAATCACAAAGTTGTAATGAAATCTTTTTGTTATAGTAAATGTGATATGATAGAATGATTACCTCGGCAATAAATTAAACTTATGAGGAGTTTAATTTAGATAATTGATGCATCATTTTTAAAAATATGGGGGATATACAATGTTAGATATTTTTGTTTGCATAACATCTAATCAGGAGCGAGAGGCTTTTGAAAAGATTGTAGAAACGACTATATTTGTAGAAAATCTTGATATGAAAATAACTAAGGTTACTGGAAATCCATATGATATTTTAGAAATGGTTAAACATAGAAAAGAACCAGGGATATATTTTTTAAATGTATTTTTTGAAGCAGATATCAATGGAATACAGTTTGGAGCAAAGCTTAGGGAATATGATGAACTAGGAGTTATTGTATACATAACACAACACATAGAGCTATTATACTTATCATACATTTACAAGGTTGAGGCTTTAGATTACATTATAAAAAATGATGTAAAAAACTTAGATGAGAGAGTAAAATCTTGTTTACAGAGAGCGGATAAAAAATTAAGTGCTGATAATATGGAGATGAAAAAAATTAAAGTAAAACAAGGTGATACTATTTTTAGTATTGCAATTAATAAAATATATTACTTTGAGACATCAGAAAAACCGCATAGAATTATATTGCATAAAAAAGATGACAAGTTAGAGTTTGTAGGTAACCTGAAATCTTTAGAAAATTCTATTGGTGACGATTTTTTCAGATGCCATAAATCGTACTTAATTAATAAATCTAAAGTTAAAGAAATTAATATTAAAGAAAAAACTGTGCTTATGGATAGCAATGACGTTTGTCTAGTATCAAAAAGATTTATAAATGACCTTATAGAAAAAATATAGGGTCATTTTTTTTATTCTTCGAATGCTTATATAGAGGAAAAAAGCCACTGTGAATTAATAAATTCGCCAGAGGCTAAAGTATATTTTGTAGTTTCGCAATAGAGTTTATCTTTATCTTTAGACTGTTGATAGCAGTAAGAAATCGTTCATAATGATAAGAGGCTCAATTTCATAAGTTGCAATCTTACGAATTGAATGAACAATATCAACAATCTAAATATAATATCAAATGTTTAAATATCAACAAATTAATAATATCATATGAATAAGAAAGAAAGTTTATATTTGTCCTAAAATACACTTTTACAGTCATATAGTAAAAAAGAAGATTATTAGGATAAGGATTTATCACTTTAGGATTAATTTTATTTATTTAAGGCGTATTGAAATACAAAGTGATATGTGTTAGAATAATATAGTAAAACTTAATTATAGATTTTAGGAATATTTATTGTGCTTTTTAAGCAAAATATATCTAGAGCAGTTATTTATGGAGAGATGTCTGAGCGGTTGAAAGAGCACGCCTGGAACGCGTGTATAGGACTATTTCTATCGTGGGTTCAAATCCCACTTTCTCCGCCATAGCTGTGCTAGATGGGGAGTTAGCGGTGCCCTGTAACTTGCAATCCGCTATAGCAAGATCGAACGCTTACCGAGGCTTTAACTTTGTATAGTCTGCCTCAAGCAAGTGATGTTGAGAGTTGGGTCCCATGCAATAGAAGCCTGTGAACCTGGTCAGATCCGGAAGGAAGCAGCCATAAGCAGTCTCTTTTATGTGCCATGGTCAAATCTGGCTTGAGTTAACTACTTGAGTAACGTATATGAATTATTGTCAGAGTAAGTGCACAGTTTTTATAATTAAGAATTTTCAGCCTTTAGGTTTATACCTAAAGGCTTTTTTTCTTTTGTGTTTAAAAATAAATTTAAATATAAAATTTTTTATTTTTAAATAATACTTGCACCTTACCTTAGGTAAGGGGTTATAGTTAAAATATAAGAGAGAGAAAAAGAAATAAACTAAGGAGGAATTTGAGATGGATAAATCAAAAAAAGCTCTTGTAATAATGTTCTTAGTAGGAATATTTATGGGAGCGTTAGATACTGCAATAATATCACCAGCTCGTACAGTAATGGGAAATACATTGAATATTTCAGCGGATGCGAGTATTTGGATTATAACTTTATATTCATTAATTTATGCGGTTTCAATGCCTATAATAGGAAAACTTGCAGATAGAAGAGGGCTTAAAAGTATGTTCACTATAAGTGTAATACTTTTTGGAATAGGTTCATTATTTAGTGGACTAGCTAACTTCTTTGGTGGATTTGAAATGCTTTTAGTAGCTAGGGTTATAGAAGCAATAGGTGCAGGGGGAATGGTCCCAATAGCAACTGCATTTATAGGAGGAGCATTCCCGCCAGAAAAAAGAGGAGCAGCTCTTGGAATGGTCGGAGGAATCAATGGTATAGCAACACTTATAGGACCAGCACTTGGTTCAGTTATATTAGATAGCTTTGGAGCTGATAAATGGGGAATATTATTCTTTATAAATATTCCAGTTTGTATAGTTCTTATTGGAGTTTTACTTTCTAAGAAAATAGAAAAAGTAGAAAAGCCAGTGAAAAAAATGGATTTTGCAGGAAGCATAGTTTCATCATTATTTATAGTTTCACTTATGGCATTTATAACAAGCTTAAACTTTGTAGATTTAGTTTCAAGTTTTGAATCATTAAGATCATACCCATTCTTAATTGCGGCAATTATCTTACTTCCAATACTTATATTTATTGAAAGTAGAGCAGAAGACCCAATTATACACCTTAAATATTTTAAAAATAGAGGAATGGTATTAGTATTTATAATTGCATTTTTAGTTGGTGCAGGACTTATGGTAGTTGTATTCTTACCACAATTCTGTAGTAATGTTTTAAGTTTAAAACTTGGTTCAGGTGGATATTTTGTAACTTTAATGGCTTTATTCTCAGGGTTTGCAGCACCAGTAGGTGGAAAACTTGTGGATAAGTTCTCAGCTAAAATAGTTTTATTAACAGGTTTTGCTTGTACAATAATTGGAACATTATTATTAGCGTTTGTAGTAACATCAACACTTAGTTCAATTCCTTTAGTTATTGGTCTTGGATTTATGGGACTTGGAGTGGGACTTACAATGGGAACACCACTTAATTACTTTGTTCAAACTTCAGTACCAAAAGAAGAAATTGCATCAGCACAATCTACATTATCATTAATTAGATCACTTGGAATTGCTTTATCTCCTAACTTATTAGTTGGATTTATAGCACAAGCAGGTTCACAAATGCAAGGTAAGTTAATGGCAGTATTACCTCATGCACAAGGTATGGCAAACAGTATGTCAGTACAATCTACATCAGCAATGGAAAGTGCTTTTCAAAATGCTAATGTAACAACAGTATTTTCTGTAATCAAAAAATATGTTGTTGGAGCAATGCCAACACAGGTACAAGCTATGTACACAACTGAACTTGATAAAGTGAGGGGAGCAATAGAAACAACATATCAAACAGTAATGAATAATGGATTTGAAAAAATGTTTATAACTCTTGCTATCATAGCAGGACTAGCATTTATAGCAGCACTTGCAATGCCAAAGAAAGCAAAACAAGTAGCATAAATCTATGAAATACATCATCTTAGAGATAAGGTGGTGTATTTTTTTTATGAAGGCAAAAAAGTTATCGACAGTTAAACTTAATTAGCTATCGATAACTTTTTTTCATTTAAATTAAATTTTAGTATCCGTTTTGATCAACAAATAATTGAGCTAAGTCACCAAGTATTGTTGGGACATCATCTCTATCCATGTGAACTTCAACAAATGCAAATTTATTTGTGTTTTTATTAATTGTATCTAAAGCACCTGCTAATTCTTTTTCAGTTTTTACACTAAAAACTAAAGGAGCGTTTGCTGCATTAGGTGCAAATACTTCGGGTAATTTGTGATAGTCCCACATTTGAACATGATTATACTCTCTTCTTGGTCCGTGAATAACTCTTTCTACTGTATATCCATCGTTATTTACTACAAATACCACTGTATTAAGGTCGTGTCTTAACATAGTTGATATTTCTTGAGCTGTTAATTGGAATGAACCATCGCCTACTAAAAGAATATTTCTCTTAGATTTATCAGCTATGTGAGTACCTAAAACAGATGGCACTGTGTAACCGATTGATCCCCAAAGTGGTTGTCCTACAAATTTTGCGCCAGAAGGCATTTTCATTGTGCTAGCACCAAAGTATGAAGTTCCTTGTTCTGCAACTATAACATCATCTTCTTTAATAAATTGCTCTAATTGTTTGAAATATCTATTTTGAGTTAAGTTCTTATCTGTTGCTTCAAATTTTTCTGCTTCAATTTTCTTTACTTCATAAGAATTACTGAACTTTATTCCTGCTTTTGTTAATACCTCTATAGCATCTTTTAAAAGTACATCAGTATAAATTTCATTACCAATTCTAGCATGATGTAAATCTAGTTCTATTGTTTTTATATTTGAATTTATGTAGCTAAATCCTGCTGTTGTTGAATCTGTTAATTTAACACCGACTAATAATGCTAAATCAGAGTTTAATATAGCATCTTTAACACATTGAGGACTTAAGTTACCTGTGTAAGTTCCTACGAAATACTTGTTAGTTTCATCAATAGCACCTTTTCCCATACTTAATGTACTTGCTGGGACTTTAGCCACGTTGATAAGTTCTTCTAATTCTTTTTCTGTATTAGTTCTTAAAACTTTATAATCTGCAAGGATAAATTGATTTTTTGAAGCCTCAACTAAATTTTTAACATCAGCTACAAACTTAGTTAATGTTTCTTCATTAGATTTCATTGTTAAGTTTAATGGTTTCATTTCAACTTCAATTTCTTTGTTAACTAAATCAACTGGTAACTCTATATATCCAGGTCTTTTTTCTTTATACACTGTAGTTATTATTCTATCGATTTCAAAAGAAGCATTTATTTCTGATAAAACAGCTTGAGCTACTGTAACTTCTTTGAATATTCTATTGAACGTATCAAATTCGCCTTCTCCTGTTGAATGGTGAACTAAAGTTCTGTTTAGTTGAACATTGGCAGATGGTGAACCAGCTATTTTTATTACTGGAACATTCTCAGCAAATGATCCTGCAACACCATTTATTGCACTGAGAGCACCAACACCAAATGTTGTAACGATAGCTCCCATTCCTTTTATTCTAGAGTATCCATCTGCAGCATAAGCCGCATTAAGTTCATTACAGTTACCAACCCATTCAACTTCTTTTGAGTCTGAAATTAAATCTAAAAATCCTAGGTTATAATCACCAGGAACACCAAATATTTGGTCAACATTTACTTCGTTTAATCTTTTAATTAAGTAATCTCCAATTTTAATTTTCATAAAATCAATCTCCAATCTTTTTCATTTGTAAAAAATATAGGATGGTTGGATGTTGTTATATTAAACAAGCCCTAACAAATTTATATAAAAACACCAAACATCCAAACATCCTACGTTTATAATACATAGGATGTTTGGACATTTCAAGCATTTTTTTGAAAAAAGTTATATTGTAATATTATAGTTAATGTTTTGATATATATAAAATATATTGTGATTTTAAATCTTTTTAAGTGGTTTTGATTTTGCTTTAATGATATAATTCTGTTTATCTAAAAATATGATGATTGGAGAGTAAAATGAAGCTTGTTAAACAATCCCTAACAAAACAAATAGTAACAGAATTAGAAGAAAAAATACAAAAAGAAGAATTTAAAGTAGGAAGTAAAATACCTACTGAAACTGAATTGGTCAATTATTTTGGGGTTAGTAGAAATACGGTGCGCGAAGCCGTTCAATCTTTAATTTTTGCAGGAATTTTAGAAGCGCGTCAGGGTGATGGAACATATGTATTAGCAAAAGAAAAATTAGAAGTTGAAATTTTTAGTTTACTTAATAAAACTGAAAAAGAAGAAATTCAAGAAGTCAGAATTTTACTTGAAGAATATATAGCAATTTCTGCTTGTTTAAATGCAACAGAGGAAGATTTATTAAATATACAATTTGCTTTAAGTAGATTAAATATAGAATCTTCTACTCTTGAAGAAAATACTTTAGCTGATATAGAATTTCATAAATCAGTAGCTATTGCTACTCATAATAGTTTGCTTGTTAACATCTATCAATATATTTCTAGGTATGTACATGACTTAACAGGCCAACGTTTAGCAATTTATGAAGATAAGAAAACAAGTGTTAAAAATCTTCATGATAATCTATTTGAAGCGATTAAAAATAGAGATTGTGAAATGGCAAAAAAATCAATGCTTAAAATTGTAGAGTTTTAGGTATTGATAGAAAAAAGTAAGAGCTATAGTAACTAAAATTTAATTAGTTATTATAGCTCTTACCCTAGTTGGAATAAATAAAAATATGAATAGGTAAATTAACATCTTATTTTTTAGAATAATCTTTATAAGAATATTTCATATCTTTATGTTCTAAAATTTCACTTTCAAAATTGATATTCCATTCTGATTTATCCATAACAGGGAAATTTGTATCTCCATCAGTATCATAAGTAACTTCTGTTATATAAAGTTTATTTGTGTATGGTAAAAACATTTTATAGATTTCTCCACCACCAATTACAAAAATCTCTTCATCAGAGTTTTTATATTTTTCTATAAATGATTCAAAGTCATTTATAATTTCAACATTTTCATTTAAGTGTGTAAAGTCTACACTTCTAGTTAAAACTATATGCTTTCTGCCAGGTAGAACCCCGGGGAGTGATTCAAAAGTTTTTCTGCCCATTACCATTGATTTTCCCATTGTAAGTTCTTTAAATCTCTTTAGATCATTTGGTATATGCCAAAGAAGTTTATTATCTTTTCCTATTACATTATTCTCGTTATGTGCCACTATTATTGAAAACATGGATACCTCCGAAATTTATTTATTTTAGTATGTTTAAGAATTTCTTATGAAGTCATAATTATATTATAGAGGGGATATTACATAAACACTATGAAGAGTTACTTAAATTTGATAAAATTATAGTATATTAATTTAAAGGGTAATCTTTTAAATAACTTGCGAGGTGGCAAATTTGGCTTATAAAGCTTTATATAGAGAGTGGAGACCTTCAACTTTTAGTGAGATGGTAGGTCAGGAACATATAACAACAACTTTGAAAAATCAGATAATGAATGAAAAAGCAGCGCATGCTTACTTATTCTGTGGGACGAGAGGGACAGGTAAGACAACTGCATCTAAAGTTATGGCAAAGGCGTTAAATTGTCTAGACCTACAAGATGGAGAGCCTTGCAATAAGTGTTCAATGTGCGAGAAGATAAATAATGGACTTGCAATAGATGTAACGGAACTTGATGCAGCATCACACAACGGTGTTGATAAAATAAGAGAAATTATAGATGATGTTCAGTATCCACCCCAGGAAGCTAGAACAAAAGTATATATCATGGATGAGGTTCATATGCTTTCTATGGGAGCTGTTAATGCTTTCTTAAAAACATTAGAGGAACCTCCAAAGAACGTAGTGTTTATACTTGCTACAACAGATCCACAAAAATTACCTATAACAGTTTTATCAAGATGTCAGAGATTTGATTTTAAAAGAATTTCTAAAGAAAATGTTGTGGGAAGACTTAGAGAGATTGTTGATAGTAAGGGAATCTTTGCAGATAATAAAAGTTTAGAACTTATAGCAAGAGTTTCTGATGGAGCAATGAGAGATGCTCTAAGTATACTTGACCAAGCAATAGCAATGGGAGATCAAAGTGTTGATTATGATGAACTTGTCTCAATGCTTGGACTTGTAAATGATGAGTATTTATTTGACTTAACAGATGCTATGGTTTCAAAAAATATAGAAAAATCTATGGGAGTTGTGGAAAATATAGTTTTATCAGGGAAAGATTTAGGGTTATTCATAAAGGATATGGTAGCTCATTATAGAAATCTTCTTATGATAAAGGTAACTAAAAACCCAGAAGAAGTTCTTGATGTAGCTGATGAAAGCATTGTAAGGCTTAAAGAACAGGCTGCAAAGCTTAGAGGTGAAGTGATAATAAGAAATATTAGAATTCTTCAAGAAGGTGAAGAGGGAGCAAAATTTAGTAAGCAAGCTAGATTATATCTTGAACTTTCCATAATAAAAATGTGCAAGATAGAATACGATACTTCAAAAGAAGTTATTTTATCAAGAATAAATAAGCTTGAAGAAACTATACGAAGTGGAAATATAGTTGTAAATCAAGGTCAAGGGCAAGTAGCACAGGGTCAAGTGCAAGCAAAACAGCCTACAAAGCCTAAGGTAGCACCAAAACCAACAGTGGCAATAGAAGGTGGCTTAGATGAAAGTGTTACAGTAACAGAGGCTAATAAGGCTTGGAGAGATGTTCTTGAAACATTTAAAGCTAGAAGAGATATGGTTATTTATCTTTCACTTACACCGGGAAATATTGTTTCTTGTAAAAAGGGTGTTGTCTATGTGGAGTTTGATAAAGAGTTTGCTGGTAATAAATTAAGACTTGAACAAGTAGATACAGCTAAAAAAATTAGTGGAGTTTTTTCAGAAACTTTAGGAAAGAGAGTTCAACTTGTGTATTCAGTTCAAAAAGATACTGAGGAAGTTGATGTGGAGTCACATTTAAGAGGTCTCATGGGAGATGCATTAGAAGTTTTTGATGAATAATGATTAGCAAAAAAAACTTTGGCTACATACTAATAAAGTATGGGACATAGTTGGAAATAAGGCATAAAATAATATATAATATATTTTAGTAAAATTAATTTTTTAAGGAGGAACATAGATATGGCAAAAGGTGGATTCGGAGGCGGAATGGGTAATATGCAAAACCTAATGAAGCAAGCTCAACAAATGCAAACACAAATGGCAAAAATGCAAGAAGAATTAGAGGTTAAAGAGTACGAAGGTACAGCTGGTGGAGTTGTAACAGCAGTAGTTAATGGTAAGAAAGAACTTAAAGGTATAAGCATCAAACCAGAAGCAGTTGACCCAGATGATGTTGAAATGTTAGAAGACTTAGTTTTAACAGCAGTAAATAATGCTATGAGATTAGCAGGAGACGAAGCTGAAAATAAAATGGGTAAACTTACAGGTGGAATGAACATACCAGGGATGTTTTAACGAAAAGTTATCTTTAAGTTAATTTAAGAAAAGTATATAATTGATTATAGAATAGGCATACGGTTAAAAATAACTGTATGCCTAAAATATTATTTAAAACTAAGGAGCAACTAAATAGTTGTTAAAAATATAGTCATTTGTCCTCAAATGGGTATAAATGTATTCTATATTTTTAATTAATACGCTCCCTACATTCGTAAAGAGTGTAGAGTGATAGATAAATGTCTATCCAAAACTCCTTTAATTGCTGGAAGTTCCTAAAGCTAGTTAAACTACAACGTAGATTTGAAACAAAATCAAGCGTGAAAGTTACGAAAGTAGAAAAAATTAACTAGATGGCATAAGGTTAAATCCTAAGTGTTATGCAATG
>JBOFIK010000049.1:0-152206 GCA_051650125.1 Sarcina sp.
CTATATGATGGTACGAAAGTAGAAACAACGTAAGGATGGCACAAGGTTAAATCCTAAATGTCGTAAACAATGGTTGCTCATGCAGGTAAGCTCCTAAGTCAGAGGATATGGAGAAACTTCAACGACTATCGGTTGAAATACCGAGTAAAGCCCTAAGCGATTGAGGGAAGAAAAGGTCTGCCCTAAACGAGTAATGTCGTAGGTGAAGAAATAGTCTTTGCACTCTAGGAAACTAGGTGGTCATTAGCGTGAGCAAAATGACATCATATAAGTAGCGTTATATGGTAAAAGGATATAAACTTTATAATTAAATAAATATTTTATAAAAAATAGGTTAGACTATAAAAGTCACGAAAACCAAGTGATATAAATTAGCTTAGAAAATCAAATTAAAAGATTAAGTTAATATGTAGACAATGACGAGGTCGAATTTAAGCCTTTGGAGAATTATATCAAACGAAAGTAGTCTTTAGACAAAATCGGATTCTATGAAAAAGGAAATAAATCTATGGAAATTATAAAGTATTTATAAGAAATTATAGAGTTTATACGTCAGTTGCATATCAAGACTATATTAAGAATGTTGCTTCAAGTGAAATCTTTGCAACTTGGCCAGATGCAACAATAAGAGCGAATGTTTATTGTATAGTTTCATTTACTTTAAATAGAATTTTTACAGAGTGGTATAGAGGTAAGGGGAAACCTTTTGATATAACTAATGTTACTGCATACGACCAAGCCTATGTTTATGGAAGGACTATTTATGATAGTATCAGCAATGTTGTTGATCAACTTTTTGCTACATTTGCAAAAAGATATAGTCAAAAACAACCCTTATTAACCCAATATTGCAATGGAACAACTTCAACGTGTCCAGGATGGCTTACTCAATGGGGAAGTAAATATCTTGGAGACCAGGGTGATACACCTTATGAAATTTTAACTCATTATTATGGTTATGATTTAGATCTTATTACAGCTAAAAAGGTTAAAGGAATTCCAAAATCATTCCCGGGGTATACTCTAAAACTTAATTATACAGGAGCGCCAGTTAGAACAGTACAAACTCAACTTAATGCGATTGCAAAAAACTTTCCTTATATAGGAAAAGTAGCTATTGATGGAGTGTATGGACAAGCAACTATGGATGCAGTTAAGAGATATCAAGAAACTTTTAATCTTCCTGTTACAGGAACTGTTAATTATGCAACTTGGTATTCAATTTCTAATAACTATGTAGGAGTTACTAAAATTGCAGAACTTAGAGGAAATGAAGATTTAGATGAACACGGAATTTTTATTCCGCCTATAATGACTGACTTTGCAGATAATGTTCCTAGAATAGAATACTAAAAAAATAAGGGATGTACTTCTTGCGAGGTACATCCCTTTATATGAATAAAAGTGAATAACAAGTTTAATGACTTTTCTTTAGGAAGAATCTAAAGCATTGGAATATAAATATAAGGCTTAGACATCCAAAGACAGGATAAATTGTTTCTATAAGGTTAGAGAAACCAAATTGTGAAATTGGAATTGCAAGAAGAACTATTCCCACAACTGCCTTTTTAAAATCTATGTTAAATGTCTGCTTTAAAGTTTGTCCTATTGAATATACATCTGAAACTTCTGTTGAGAACATTTCAGCAAGGATTATTACAAGTAGCATAATCTGAATAGGCTTACCAAATCTATCAGCGACATATAAAAGTGGAATTTCATATTCATAAATATACGGTTGGTTAACTAAAAGCATAAGGTTAATTGCTATGCAAAGGAATGTTAAAATTCCTGCACCAAGACAAATCCCTTTTAGCATAGTTTTTCTATTTCCATACTTTGTGCTGATAGGAACTATAACTCCTGTACAACATAAAACATTATAGCCAGCGTATAAAATTGTAGAAACTATCCAACCATTTGAAGTATTAGATTCTGCCCTAAGTATTTCTATTGGGTTTAAACTTTGCCCTGAGAAAAATACATAGAGTATTGTAAGTGTTGATATTACAAATATAAGTGATGGAACTATAATTCCATTTATCTCAACAAGTCCATTTGTTCCTCTAAGCAATATTAAAATTGCTATACTTGCCATTATAAGCGTTCCTACTATTTTAGGTATTCCAAAGAATTGGTTTATGATAGCACCACTACCAGCAAGTATTATTGATGCACTACACATTAAGTAAATTGTAGTTACAACTCCTGTGAATTTACCAAAAATATTTGGACTTACAAGATTCATAACATCACTATAAGAGTTAAGATTATTTTCTATACTAAGTTTTGAAATTATAGAACAAAGTAGCATATAAAATAATCCGGTAAATATAATTCCAAATACACTTCTGACACCGTAAGTTGTAAAGAATTCTGTAATTTCCTTACCTGAAGCAAGTCCTGCCCCAACTATTGTCCCTATAAAAATCGTAGCTATTTGAAAGACTTGTTTTGCATCTTTCAATTTTAATTCCCCCTTGATAAAGTATTGCTACTCTAAATATACAATTACATAATTATCTTTATTCTTATTTTTTATAAATAGTTGGAATTTTAGGAAGAAAATTTTTATGTAAGATTCAATCATAGTTTATATTTTGAAAAATATGTAGCTTAAAAGTGTAGTATAATAGAATAGTTTAATGGAATAATAGGTTCTAGCTTTGCTAAGAATCTTTGAATAAAGGAAAATGGATTGATAATACACAAAGGAAGGTTTTATATATGAATGAAGATAAAAAATGGGGAGATAAAAGGTATAATAGCTTTAACTATTTCCTAAGAAATAAGTTTGGTTCAAAAGTTTTTAAGATTAGTTTAGATGGAGGGTTCACTTGCCCTAATAGAGATGGTAAAGTTGCTAGAGGTGGATGTACTTTTTGTAGTGCTAGAGGTTCAGGAGATTTCGCTGGTGAGAGAATTGCACCGATAAATGAGCAGTTTGAAGATGTTAAAATAATGATGAAGAAGAAGTGGAAATCAGCAGAGAAGTATATTGCTTACTTCCAAGCTTACACAAATACATATGCTCCAATTGATGAGCTTCGACAAAAATATGAAGAGGCTATTTCAAAAGAGGGTGTTGTTGCACTTGCTATTGGAACTAGACCTGATTGTATAAGTGAAGAGGTTCTTGATTTACTTGAGGAGATGAATAAGAAGGTTTATGTATGGCTTGAGATAGGACTTCAAACAATACACCAAGAAACAGCAAATGCTTTTAATAGAGGATATGAACTTGAAGTATTTGATAAAGCTATTGAAGGCTTAAAGAGTAGAGGAATAGATGTTGTTGTTCACTCAATCTTTGGACTTCCTGGTGAAACTAAAGAGATGATGATGCAAACAGTTGATTATATTGTTAAGAAAGATGTTAGGGGAATTAAGTTCCACTTGCTTCACCTTATGGAGAACACTGCTATGGTTAAGGATTATGAAGAGGGAAGACTTAAGTTCTTAACACAAGAAGAGTATATAGATTTAATATGTGAGGGTATTTCAAGAATACCAGAAGATTTAGTAGTTCACAGACTTACAGGAGATGCCCCAAGAGATTTACTTATAGGACCAATGTGGAGTTTAAAGAAATGGGAAGTATTAAATGATATTGATAAAGCTTTAGAAGATAGAGGGATTTATCAAGGTAAGACTTATAACCCTAATAGATAGAATTTTTAGAGAGATGTGATAATTTGCATTTCTCTTTTTTCTTTTATTTTGATTGTATGTTAAAATTATTTTATAGAAATCAAAAGATGAAATGGGGATTTTAAAATGAAAATAGATGTAGTTATATCAGCAGATTATATTAATCAAGATTTGCTAAAAGGTAAGTCAGTAGTAGTTATAGATATGCTTAGAGCAACATCTGTAATTACAACAGCCCTAGCGAATGGAGCAAAAGAAGTCATCCCAACTTTAACAGTTGAAGAGGCTTTTGAGATTAAAAATAAACTTGGAAATGATGTTATTTTAGCAGGGGAAAGACAAGCTAAAAAAGTTGATGGATTTGATTTATCAAACTCACCACTTGAATTTAAACCAAAAGTTGTTTTTGGAAAGACTGTTGTTTTAAGTACAACAAATGGGACAAGAGCCTTAACTCTTTCAAGTACAGGGGATAGAGTATTTGTTGCTAGTGTTTTAAATGCTAAGATGGTTGCTAAAAAACTTTTAGAAGTGGGCAAAGATATAGTATTTATTAACGCAGGAACAAATGGAAATTTCTCAACAGATGATTTTATTTGTGGAGGATATATAATTTCTGAGATATGCAAAGGGACAAGCTGTGATTTAACAGATATCGCTAAAATATCAAAAGAAATATACGATAATAATTCTAATATTAGGGAGTATGTAAAGAATGCTACTCATTATGAAGTACTTAAATCATTAGAACTTGAGGCAGATATAGATTTTTGCTGTAAGAAAGATATTTTTGAAATTGTGCCTGAATTTTCTGATGGAAAATTGAAATAAATATTTAATTAAGATATGCAAAATTTAGGTTATAATTGAATTATATATAATAAGACGGAATTTTAGGAGGTATTTTAATGTTTTTAAATGCGTTAAACAAGGAAGAATCAATAGCTTATGTGAATTTAGTTTCAGAGTTTGCAATGGCAGACCACAAACTAAGATTAGAAGAGAAGGCTTTAATAGAAGAAGCTTGCGAAGAAATGGGAGTAGCAGATGATGGCCTAGAGTCAATGGAAGTAGATGCTGCCATTGAAGTTTTTAAAAACAGCTCAGAGAAAGTTAAAAGAATAATTTACTTTGAATTAACAAGATGTGGTCTTGTTGATGAGAGTTATGATATGACAGAAGTTGAGTTTTTAAATAAACTTTCAGAAGAATTAAATATAGCAAGAGCAGATAGATTTGCCTTTGCAGGATACTTCTTTAAATACACAGATACAGACAGGTTAAATACAGAAGAGGCAAAATCAGATGCCGCTGCAATTATAGATCATAAGAGAAGATAATTTTTACTAAAGAAGATAGGCATAAGAGTTTATCTTCTTTTTTTATTGAATTTTAAAAAAATGGTATATAATGGAATTGAAAAAGGGGAAGGAGAGATAATTATGGAGTTTAAAAAGGTAAGTAACAAGGTATGGTTAACTTTATTTGGTTTGTATGTAGCAGGAAATATATTTATCAAACTATTTTTAAAAGATACTTTTATAGCAGAGATTCCACTGCTAGGATTTATTTTATTATTTGCTTTTTATGTAGTAGCTAATAAAGTTATTAATAAGTATTGGCCATAAATTAATTGTTATAAAGTCTTAGTTATAAAAATAACTAGGACTTTTTTGTATTAATAATTCTAAAAGTGATAAGATAAACTTAAAGAGAGATTTATTTTAGAAGTGAGGTAGATTTTATGAAGAGAAATGTTGCACAAAGAGAGTTTAAAAAGCTCCAAAGTCAGTTTAAAAAGATAGAAGAGATTGTCTACAATTCAGGAATGAAAGCTTTAATTGAACATGATATTTCTGTGAGAAAAAAACTTCAGACAATTTTAGAGATAGAAGAGTTTAATTTTAAAGGATATGATGATTTATATGAGGGATATATAGATATCCTAACTCATATTTCTAATAGAATTTTAGAGGATTTTAACAAGAAAAATGAAAGTCATTTTAAGTTTAAGGATGTAGTTAGAGAAAATTATAAAAATCTTATAAACTCAGGGATTAGAACAGTTTTAACTAAAGAGTATATTCCAAAAGTTATTGCAGAGGAATTTGAAGATGCTTTTCCTGATAATCCAAAGGATGAATATCATTTAGCTAGGAGAATGCCAAGAAAGTTCTTTATTCATTTAGGAGACACGAATACAGGAAAAACTTATAATGCTATGCAAAGACTAAAAGAAGCTAAAAAAGGGATATATTTATCTCCACTTAGGATTCTTGCACTAGAGATTTATGAAAGACTAAATAAAGAGAATGTTATTTGTAATCTTTCAACTGGTGAGGAAGAAGATATTAAGGATAATGCTACTCATGTAAGTTGTACTATTGAGAAAGCTAATATTAAAAATCAGTACGATATTGCAGTTATTGATGAGATTCAAATGATTGATGATATGCAAAGGGGAGATGCTTGGACTAGAGCAGTTCTTGGACTTCCAGCTAGTGAAATCCATATTTGTGGAGCTTTAAATAGTAAAAAACTTCTTACTAAAATACTTGATGATTGTGGTGAGGAGTATGAAATTAAAGAGTATGTAAGGAATGTACCTCTTGAAATTGAGACAAAACCATTTAATATAAATGATGCAATTGAGGGGGATGCAATAGTTTTATTCTCTAAGAAAAAGGTGCTTGAAACTGCACAAACTTATTCAAAAATGGGGATTAAGGCAAGCATTATTTATGGTGATTTACCTCCAGAGGTTAGGAAAAAACAATATGAGCAGTTTATAAGTAAAGAGAGTAAGATTATTATTACAACAGATGCGATTGGGATGGGAGTTAATCTGCCTATTAGAAGAGTTGTATTTTTAAATACTAAAAAGTTTGATGGTGAGGAATTTAGAGAACTTAAATCGCAGGAAGTTAAACAAATTGGTGGCAGAGCAGGTAGAAAAGGAATCTATGAAATTGGTTATATTGCTACAATTCAAGGTTGGAGCAACTTTGTTAGAGAGAGAATAGAAGAAGTTGATGATGTCATAAAATCAGCAGTTCTTGGTCCATCTGAAGCTATTTTAACTATTGAGGGACTTAAGCTACGTGAGAAACTAGCACTTTGGAAAGAGAAGGATACAAAACAAGATTATTATAGAAAGATGGATATTACAGAGTATCTTTTAGTTCTTGATAAGGTTAAAAAGTATAAACTTACAGATAGAATTGAGTGGAAACTTTTAAAGGTAGCTTTTGATGTTTCACAGGATGATTTAGTAAATACATTCTTAAACTTTATTGATGAATTATTTATTCTAAAATATGATGAACTATTAAAACCACAATGTTTAAGTGAGAATTTGACAGAGCTTGAACTTTACTATCAAAAGGTTAATATGTATTATTCATTCTCTAAAAACTTTAATTTAAAGATTGATATGCAGTGGGTAGTCTTAGAAAGATTGAGGGTTAGTGAGGAAATAAATAATATTTTACTTGGGCTATAAACTTCCGATCTATAAGGCACAGTAGTTTTCGAAATTTTACAGTAAAGCAAGAAAAATTTACAGTAAAAATTTACAAAAAAATTATCCGATAATAGATTTTTTGGTGTAAAATGTAATTATAATATGAAAATTAGGTTACTTAGTAACTTGATATTAAGTGGGGGGGATTATAATGTTTAATAAATTTGCAGCAGACGCGCTAGGATTATCAGACATAGGTAAAATAATAGACTCAAAGGATTTTGATAAAGTAGATTCAGATGACTATATATTTAGTGAGGATGGAGAGAAGATATTTTTCCTTATTAAATCAAAATCAGATGAATATTGTTTCACAGATAGAGCATTAATACATGTTGATGGAGCAAGTGCAGTGAGTAAAAAGAGAAATCTTTACAGATATGAGTATTTTCTGCACACAGTATCAAATGTTAGCCTTGAGAC
Organism: Sarcina sp.; assembly: GCA_051650125.1. Taxonomy (GTDB): domain Bacteria; phylum Bacillota; class Clostridia; order Clostridiales; family Clostridiaceae; genus Sarcina. The sequence goes on from JBOFIK010000049.1 coordinate 7,598, forward strand.
AGCAGGAACAATAGATTTAGATGTTGAAATTAAATTTAATATTGGAGATAAACGTTTTTCAATAGATGTTGATAAAAAGCAGTTAGAGCAATTAAAGGATTTATATAAAGCCTTACATGCAATGTCAATGATTCAAAGAGGTAATAGAGTGCACCTAGAAGAAAGCAATAAAAGTTTAGAAATTGCAGTCAAAGCATTAGGAGAGTCGAGAAATAATACGCAAAATATTGGTCTTGATTTTAAGAATATCAATGAATATGCATTTAGCTGGATGAGTGCTAATAGAGACGCATTTACAAAGAAAGATTACTCAGATATATTTGAGAAATATATAAATAACTAAAAATAAAAAGGTAGCCAAACGAGGCTACCTTTTGTTTTAGAATAATGCAACGAGGATTGAACCGATTCCAATCATCACAACACCAATCATAGCTTTTATTGATAAAGTTTCTTTTAAAAACATAAAGGCTATAAGCACAGTAAGAACTACTGAAAGTTTGTCTATTGGGGCTACCTGAGTTACTTTTCCATGTTTAAGTGCTATATTCATAAACCACCAGGACAATGCTCCACAAATACCTGTTAAAACAAGATATATTAAATCTTTTTTATGAGTTAAAAGATCACCCATACTAGAGAAGTCACCTTTAAAACTTGAAACGGCAACAAAAAATAATGCCATAATAATTGCTTTTATTGTCCCTGCAAGCGAAGGACTAAGGTTGTGTACACCCATTTTTGTAAATATTGTTGCTAAACTTGCTGTTATTGCCGCAAGAATAGCATAAAATAACCATGTCATAATAAAATCCTCCTTAGTTAAAAACATTATCTACTATACTCCTTAAGCGGGAGGTTGTACATAATTTGGTCGCAGAAATATATAGAAAAATGCATATATATGTTATCATTAAAGATAGAATGTTTTAGGAAAAGGATGATGAAAATGAATTTAATTACACTTGAAAATATAAGTAAAAGTTTTTCAGAGAAAATTTTAATAGATAATATATCAATTGGTATTAATGATGAAGATAAAATAGGAATTATTGGAGTCAATGGAGCAGGAAAGTCTACATTCTTAAAAATGGTCGCAGGAGTTTTAGAGCCAGATGAGGGAACTATCATAAAAGGGAATAGAGTTAGAATAGAATATCTTTCTCAGAATCCTGATTATGATGAAAGTGCTACTGTTATAGAGCAAGTTTTCAAAGGTAACTCACCAGAAATGAAAGTTTTAAGAGATTACCAAACAGTTTTAGATGGACTTGAAAAAAATCATGAGGATGAGAAGTTACATACAAAACTTATGGATTTACAAGTTAAAGTTGATGCTTTAAACCTTTGGGGAATTGAAGCAGAGGCAAAAATGGTATTAACAAAGCTTGGAGTTAGTGATTTTTCAGCTAAGATTTCAACACTTTCAGGAGGACAAAGAAAGAGAATAGCACTTGCTTCAGCTCTTATTACACCTTGTGAACTTTTAATCTTAGATGAGCCTACTAACCACCTTGATAATGATACTATTTCATGGCTTGAGGAATATCTTAATTCTAGAAAAGGTGCTCTTTTAATGATCACTCATGATAGATATTTCCTTGATAGAGTTACAAATAGAATTCTTGAAGTTGATAGAGGTAGAGTGTTTAGTTATGATGGAAATTACTCTATATTCTTAGAGAAAAAAATGGAGAGAGTTGATAGAGAAAGAACCATCGAAAGCAAAAGACAAAGTCTTTTAAAAACTGAACTTGCTTGGGTTAGAAAAGGTGCTAAAGCTAGAACTACAAAGCAAAAAGCTAGACTTCAAAGATATGATGCACTTGCAAGTGTGGAAAACTTTAAAGAATATGAGAATGTTGAAATTTCAGTTATGGGAACAAGACTTGGTAAGAAGATTTTAGAGTTCCATGGAATTTCAAAAGGATTTGGAGATAGACAACTTATACAAGATTTTAATTATATTACTGTAAAGCAAGATAGAATCGGTATAGTTGGGAATAATGGTATGGGTAAATCAACATTAATTAAGATAATTAATGAGGAGATGCTACCAGATTCAGGAGAAATTATAAAAGGTGAAACAGTTAAAATTGGATACTTCTCACAAGACAGTGATGATATGAATCCAAATATGAGAGCGATAGATTATATTAAAGAGGTAGCAGAGTATATTTCAACAGCAGATGGAACTAAAATTACAGCTGGTGAGATGTGTGAGAGGTTCCTATTTGATGGAACAATGCAGTACACACTTATAGAAAAATTATCAGGTGGAGAAAGAAGAAGACTTCAACTTTTAAGAGTTCTTATGGCAGGGCCTAATGTTCTTTTAATGGATGAGCCTACTAATGACCTTGATATAGATACACTTCAAATTTTAGAGGAATACCTTGATGGATTTGGTGGAGTAGTTATAGTTGTATCTCACGATAGATATTTCCTTGATAGAGTTTGTAGAAAAGTATTTGCCTATGAAGGGAATGCTATTGTTAGGGAGTATACAGGAAATTACAGTGACTACTTAATTCGTAAAGAGATTGAGGATTTAGAGAAAAAAGAAGCAGAAGAATCTACAAGTAAAGATAAAAAATCAGATAGTAAAGATAAGAAAGATAGTAAAAAAACTAAGTTCTCATTTAAAGAGCAAAGAGAATATGATCTGATAGATGAAGAAATAGCAGCGATTGAGGCAAAGATAGAAGAATTAGATAATCAGATGGCTTCATCTGCTAGTGAATATTCAAAACTTCAAGAATTAATGAAAGAAAAGACAGAAGTTGAACTAAAACTTGAACTTAAATATGAGAGATGGGAATATTTAAATGAACTTGCAGCAGAAATAGAAGAAAATAAAAAAAATAAATAAATTTAGATATAAAGCCACTTTAAGTATAGTGGCTTTATTTTTTTACCATAAATTTATATAGTTAAGTGTTCTAATGGGTCACAAAAATATTAGTTGCAACATATAGAATATAGTAAAAATAAGAATACATTTAAAGAATGATAAATATGTATTTTAATGAAGTATGAAAAAAAGAGGGATGAATTTGCAAGGTTATAAGTACCCTAGATTTGTAGATAAGAAAAATATAGAAATGACTCAAGATACAGAAAGTGAGAGAATTTTCAAAATGTCGATACCTCTTAATTTTGAAGGGGATAAATCTGTCCTAGTAGTGACAAGGGCACCAAGTGTGAGTATTGCTTATAAAGTTTTAAAATATGTGGAATCTAAAAAGTATGAAGAATTTATTGGAGTTAATAGAGTTGAGATAGTATTTTTATTTCCTGTTATTGAATATGATGAGTACTATTTAGAAGAAAAATTAATCGGAAATGGAGAAAAGTTTTTATTCGGTGATGATGGTTTTTATGATGAACAAGGAAGTAGAGTGAAAAATGATGAATTGATATTTTATTCAATGATGGAAGCTAACTATATCGTATTTGCTTGGGGAGATATTCCAAGTAGTATTTCAGATGTGGGTAATGAGAGAGTGAGATATATTTTAAAAGGTTATAAAATGATTAAAAATAACTGCGTTGATGTAAAAGAAACTTATAAGATAGGTTCTTGTAGAGGAACTTCACCAAAACATTGTATGACATGGAGAAAAAATGATGGTGTATTTAGATTTGATGTTTAAATATAAAATATAACATGAAATGAAAAAAACATGAGTTGCACAAACTCATGTTTTTATACTAATAGGGAGATACAAAATTAATTTAAAGGAATCAATTTTGTAATATATTAAAGACTTTTATTAGAATAATCTTCGATTAATTCTTTTATTTTATCTTTACATTTGAACCCTTTGCATGAACCCATACCTGCTCCAGTTGCTTGTTGCACCTTTTCGTAAGTATCTGCTCCATTTGCAATGGCGTCCTTAATTGCTTTTCTTGAAATTGCTTTGCATAAGCAAACTTTTGTGATTTTATCAAGTACAACTTGATTTAAATCGTTGTTATTATTATCATTCATACTTTTACTCTCCTAAAACTCGTTTGAATTGTTTATAAATTTAATTTATGAATACACTAAGTATAAGTGTTTTCTTTGAATTTTAAAAGTTTAAAGCATTTTAATAAAGGGAAATGGAATTAATTTGTTATGATTTAATTATAGTATACCCGATGGGAAAAGTCAACATTAAAACAATAAGAAATCCTAATAAATATTTATTATTTATTAGGATGTTTTAAGCTTATTTAATTTTAGCTTTATGTGCTTCTAGAATTTCCTCTTCTTTGATAATTAAAGCTTTTATTAATAATATTATGAAGTTTATAGCAACATATGCAATAACACATGAACCTATAATAAGTTCTATATTTGATATTGATTTAAAAATCATTCCAACAGTTGAACTTGTTTTTCCTAATAATAATCCTGTTTTCCACATTGCAAGCATACTAATAGCAAGTGGGAAAGTAAAAGCTGCATAACCAGGATTAAAACCTTTTTTTATGAATTTTGGTAATTCAATATATACAAGTAGAACATTAAATATTGATGTTATTATTAAATACCAAAGAACAAAATTGTTATGTGTTGTATTTGTTGTTAAATAAGATGTAAGTACAAGGCTTGAAGGTGCTGCCATGATTCCTATTGTTGCTGCAGCAGGAACTTCAATTTTATGTTTATGAATATAAACTCTATATAACATAAATGGGTAAAATGGTAAATAACAAACTATACCAAAGTATGATAAAAATTCAGCTATGTGAGGGAATCCCATTCCTTTACTACCAACACTAGCAACACAAACTCCTACTAAAACAACATTCCATGATGGAAGCATATGTCTTAATTTAAAGTTTTTAATTCTTGAACCAAAGAATATTGCAAAGTAAATAAGATGGAATGCTATTCCTACAAGCCATATGACTTTTGCAACTGATGGTAGATAAGGTAATAAATATCCACAAAGTACAAAGGCTGCCATATCGATTGTAGGATAGTATCCTCCAAGTATAGGATTTTTCATTTCACTCCAAATTTGCTTTGGATGAACAAAAATTTTTACTGTTAATAATGATAATGCACATAGGGCAAATATTATTGCAAGTGGTTTTAAAAATGTAACTCCATGTATTGTCCATACATTAGCGAGTGTCATAAATCCAAGAGATGTTCCAACTGCGCCAATAGGGAACAATTTAGCTTTTGTAATATAGTTATTCATGATATTTTCTCCTTTTTAATATTTATTAAAATAATAAATTAATTTCTAAATTTAAGTAGCCTTCCTGACTACATTTTAATTTTACAATAGTATTGCTAATAGGTAAAATACTTATTTTTAGTAATTAACATAGGTATTTAGTTATGTATAGGTAGCAGATCACACACGAACAGTCCAAAGAAAAATATATTATAACAAATTAATTTATTAAAAGCCAAAAAATATTATCGCTATAATGTTGATAATTTAAATTTGTTGTTATAGAATATAAGAAGATTTAAATAAATTAAAAACTGAGAATAGGAAGAGTATTTAAGAATTTCTTTTATAGAGAGCAATTGGTCGCTGGAAAATTGTAAAGAACCTTAAAGAAAATCACCTACGAGTTAGATGCTGAACAGAATTTTAAGTAAGCCATCTCGTTAGCCTGCGTTAAAGGATAGAGTATGAAAGTACTTGAAACAAAAATTATTATTATATTATTAATAGTAATTTATAACCGTAGGTGGTATAACGATGTAGCTTCGTCCTTTTGGATGGGGTTTTTTATTTATATAAAATTATTTATTTTAAGAATTGAAGGGAGCGAGTTTTTATGTACAAAAAAGTTTCAGCTGCAAATGATTTTGTAGCAATGGAAAAAGGTATTGCAGACCTTTGGAAAAGTAGAAATGTAATTAAGAAAAACTTTGATTTAAACCAAGATGGAGAATATTTCACATTTTATGATGGACCTCCAACAGCTAATGGAAGACCACACGTAGGTCATATTTTAACAAGAGTTATGAAGGATATAATTCCAAGATATAAAGTTATGAAAGGTTACAAAGTAATCAGAAAAGCTGGATGGGATACTCATGGACTTCCTGTTGAACTTGAAATAGAAAAGAAACTTGGAATTTCAGGTAAAGAACAAATAGAAGAACATGGAGTTGAAAACTTCGTTAAAGAATGTAAGGATAGTGTATTTACATACGTTAACTTATGGGAAAAGATGACTGAGCAAATCGGTTACTGGGTTGATATGGATGAACCATATGTAACTTACGAAAATTCTTATATAGAGTCAGTTTGGTGGGCTTTAAAAACAATGTGGGAGAAAGACTTATTATACAAAGGTCACAAGGTTATGCCTTACTGCCCAAGATGTGGAACAGGACTTTCATCACATGAAGTATCTCAAGGATACAAAGATGTTAAAGACCTTACAGCAGTAGCTAAATTCAAAGTTAAAGGTGAAGAAAATAAGTATATCTTAGCTTGGACAACAACACCTTGGACATTACCTTCAAACGTAGCTTTATGTATAAACAAAGCTTACACATATGTTGAAGCTAAACTTGAAGATAGCAATGAAATTTTAGTTATGGCTAAAGACTTAGCACCTAAAATGCTTGGTGAAAACCATGAAATCATAAGAGAGTTCTCAGGTGAAGAATTACTTGGAACAGAGTACGAGCAATTATTACCATTCTATACACCAACAGAAGGAAAAGCTTTTGTAGTTGTTCATGGTGATTATGTAACATTATCAGATGGTACAGGGGTTGTTCATATTGCACCTGCTTATGGTGAGGATGATAACTTAATAGGTAAGAAAAATGGATTAGCATTTATTAACCTTGTTGATGGTAAAGGGGAGTTCACTGAAGAAGTAACACCTTGGGCTGGAATGAATGTTAAAAAATGTGATGAAAAAATCTGTGCTTACTTAGATGAAGATAATAAGTTATTCAAAAAAGAAAAGCATACTCACTCATACCCACACTGTTGGAGATGTGATACACCACTTCTTTACTACCCAAGAGAGAGCTGGTTTGTTGCTATGAGCACTTTAAGAGATAAGCTTTTAGTTAATAACGATAAAATAAACTGGTATCCAGATAATATTAGAACAGGAAGATTCGGTAACTTTATCGGAAATGTTATTGACTGGGGAATTTCAAGAGATAGATACTGGGGAACACCACTTCCTATTTGGGAATGTGAATGTGGTCACAGAGAATGTATTGGAAGTATTGAGGAGTTAAAAAATAAAGCTCAAGATTGTCCAGAAGATATTGAATTACACAAACCATATATAGACAATGTTCACTTAAATTGTAGTGAGTGTGGAAAAGAAATGACAAGAGTTAAAGAAGTTATTGACTGCTGGTTTGATTCAGGATCAATGCCATTTGCACAACATCATTACCCATTTGAAAATAAAGAGTTATTTGAGCAAAACTACCCAGCGCAGTTTATCTCAGAAGCTGTTGACCAAACAAGAGGATGGTTCTATACATTACTTGCTATTTCAACTGCTTTATTTGATAGAAACCCATTCGAGAACTGTATAGTACTTGGACACGTTTTAGATAAAAAAGGTCTTAAGATGTCAAAATCAAAAGGAAATGTTGTTGACCCATTTGAAGTGTTAGATACACAAGGTGCAGATGCTACAAGATGGCACTTCTATACAGCTAGTGCTCCATGGCTTCCAACAAGATTCTCAGTTGATGATGTATCAGAAGCTCAAAGAAAGTTCATAGGAACACTTTGGAATGTTTATTCATTCTACGTAATGTATGCTAATATAGATCAGTTTAATCCAACTGAATATAAAGATTTTGTATCAGATAATGTTATGGATAAATGGGTTATGTCTAAGCTTAACACATTAATTAAAGATGTTGAAAATGGACTTGATTCATATGATATAACAAACTCAGCTCTTAAAATTGAAGAGTTTGTAGATGAGTTATCAAATTGGTATGTAAGAAGAAACAGAGCTAGATTCTGGTCAGAAGATTTAACAGATGATAAAATTGGTGCTTATATGACATTACACAGAGTATTAACAACTCTTTGTAAAGTTGCTGCTCCATTTATCCCATTTGTTACAGAAGAAATGTACCAAAACTTAGTTGTTGGTTTAGATAAAGATGCAAAGGAAAGCTTACACTTAACAATGTGGCCAGTAGTTGACGAATCAGCTATTAATGAAGAATTAGAAGCTGAAATGGATTTAGCCGCTAAAATTGTTAAGCTTGGAAGAAGTGCTAGAAATACTGCAAATAGAAAGAATAGACAGCCACTTTCAGAGATGTTAGTTTCAACAAATGCTCTTCCAGAGTATTATGGAGAAATAATCAAAGATGAGTTAAATATCAAGAAAGTTGAATTTGGAGCTGACGTTTCTAAGTATGTTAACTTTGAAATCAAGCCAAACCTACCTGTTTTAGGAAGAGCTTTTGGTAAAATGATTCCGGGTATCAAAAAAGAAATTGCTGCTAGAAACCAAATGGAACTTGCACAAAAAATCAAAAATGGAGAGACTGAATTAATCAATGTTGATGGAACAGAAATCGAGCTAGATTCTGAGAAGTTACTTGTTACTATGAGTGGTCTTGAAGGATTTGGATTCGCAGGTGATGGTGCTGTTGGAGTTGTTCTTGATACTACAATTACAGATGAACTTAGAGAAGAAGGTCATGTAAGAGAAATGATATCAAAAATTCAAAACATGAGAAAAGAAAGTGGATTTGAAGTTTCAGATAAAATTACTCTTTACCTTGCAGACAACGACATGTTAATAGATGTTGCGAAGAAGTTTGAAGATGTTATCAAGAAAGAAACATTAACTGTTGAAGTTAAGTATGGAACAGATGTTGTAAACTACGAAATAGTTAAAATAAATGGTGAAGAGCTTAAAATGTTTGTTGAAAAGCAATAGTTTTTAGATATGAATCCTCTCCTATTAATAATAGGAGAGGTATTTGTATATTACGATAAAATTAGTGTAACGTGAAAATAAATGTAAAATTTTTGATATTTCTATTGAAAGAATGAAAATAGATTGAAAAAAATTTTCATTTTAAATATAATTAATAATAAAAGTGTAAAGTAACTAAATGAAGAAATATAAGAAGTTTATGAGAAAATAATGTATATAAGTGATAATTATTATAATGTGGGAGATGATAAAATGGCTACTTCAATCAAAGACGTTGCAAGAGAAGCGGGTGTTTCAATAGCGACGGTATCAAGAGTTCTTAATGATATTGATGTTGTTAACGAGGAAACTAAGAAGAAAGTTCAGGAAGCAATTAAGCAGTTAGGGTATAGACCTAACATCGTTGCTAGAAGTTTAAAAACTCAAAGAACTAAGACAATAGGAATAATAGTTCCAGATATATCAAGTCAAGTTTATCCAGAGATTGTTAGAGGGGCAGAGGATGTTGCTAATATTTATAAGTATAATGTAATGCTTTGTAATTCAGACTGCGATGGAGAAAAAGAAAAAGAGTACCTTAGAGTTCTTAAAGAAAAAATGGTTGATGGAGTTCTTTACATGAGTTCTTCATTAGAACAAGATACTTTAGATTTAATTAATGAGTTAGATATAAAAACTATACTTGTTGAGACAAGCAATAGAGAAAATGTACTTCCAAGTGTAAGTATTGATAACGTTGCTGGTGGATATGAGGCTACAAAACACATTTTAGATAAGGGAAGAAAAAATATTGCATTCATAGGAACTTCTAAGAATGAGAAAAATGCTTGGGAAATGAGATATGAAGGATATGAAAAGGCCTTAAAAGAAGCCGGGATAGAAGTTAAAGAAGAACTTTGTTTCTTTAAAAACTTAAAAATAAAAACTGGTAAGGAAGGTGTTACAGAAATCTTAGGTAATGGACATAAGATTGATGGAATAGTTTGTGCATCAGATGAAATAGCGATAGGGGCTATAAACACCCTAAGAGAGAGAAATATTAGTGTGCCAGAAGATGTTTCAGTTATTGGATTTAATGGAATTGAAATGGCTAAAAATTTCTATCCAGCAATTACAACGATAGAACAGCCAATGTATGATATGGGTTCAGTTGCTATGAGAATGCTTATTAAGTTACTTAATAAACAAGAACTAGATAATGCATATTATGAACTACCGTATACATTTATCGAAGGGAAAAGCTGTTAGTTATATAGAGTGAAATTAGAGTCTGTCTTATTTTAAGATAGACTCTTTTCTTTGCATAAAATGGATTTAATATTAATAAAATAATAAATAATTGATAATAAACTGGATATTTACGGAATATAAAGATTAAATTTGATATTATTAGTGGTAAGAAGTTTTTTTTATGGGGGTAAAATTAATGAATAATGGAACAGCAACGATAGTTAATTCATGCTTGAATGGAAAAATGGGATTTATGGAATATCTCAAGGCAGTTTTTGCATTGTTTAAAAATAATATAAAAGATTTAACGATTATATGTCTACTTGCACAAGTACCAGTTATGGCATCAGTTATGTTTAAGCTACCTAATAATATAATTACAGTAATAGGTATGGTGATTCAAATTATCTCTATGATAGCTGTAATTAAATTAATAGATAATAAGGCTAGGGGAAATAAAGTTAATGCCATTAGTGCAGTTAAATTAGTAAGAGAAAATGCATTACATGCTACGGGGGCAATATTATTTCAAGCATTTTTATTTGGAATAGGAAGAGTAATCCCTTTTGCACACGTTATAATAGGTGTGATTTTAGCAGTTTCAATACCTATGGGCGCATTAGAGAATAAATCAATGATCCAAAGTGCAGTTGATAGTTTTAAGCTTGTAAAACCTCAAATGATAGATGTTTTAGGTAAGATATTACTTTTATCAATTGTGACTGGAGCGGTAATGATAGTGTTTAGAATGATAGTTTTGTTTATTCCATCTACATTATTAATAATAAATTTATTAGCAGCAATTTTAGCGACAGTGCAACTTATTTCAGCGCTTGTTTTATTTTATAATTTACCAACAGTAGAACATAAAAGCAAAATTTAGTTAACTTCTAGGTGGGCAAATGTCTACCTAGTTTTTTTGTTAATATAAAGCTTAGTCAACTAAGTAATGTAATGTAGTGTAATGTATATATTATTTATAAAAAATATTAATTGAGTGAAAAGATTTTAGGGGGATTTATGGATAGTAAAAACAAAGAGTTAGGAAATGAATCTATTATTAGACTTTTATTTAAATATTCTGTTCCGGCTATTATAGCAATGATGGTTAATGCATTGTATACAGTAGTTGATAGAATGTTTATAGGGAGAATACCAGGCGTTGGTGCTATGGCAATGAGTGGTGTTGGTATGACAATGCCGATAGTATGTATAATTATGGGGGTTGGAATGCTTATAGGTGTTGGCTCAGCTGCAAGTATTTCTATTAAACTTGGACAACAGAAGAGGGATGTAGCAGAAAAAATATTAGGAAATGCAACTACATTATCAGTTCTTTCGAGTGTAGTTATAACATTATTAGGAATATTATTCTCGGAAGATATTTTATCAATTCTTGGTGCAGGACCAGAAACACTAATGTATGCAAAGCAATTTATAAATATAATACTTTTAGGAACTATTTTTAATATGGTTGGGTTCTCACTTAATCAATGTATTAGGTCGGATGGAAATCCTAAAATTGCTATGGTAACTATGATTATTGGAGCCGTTACAAATATTATATTAGATCCAATATTTATCTTTGTATTTGGTTGGGGAATTGAAGGGGCAGCACTTGCAACAATAGTTTCTCAATTTATTTCAGCAACGTGGATAATTAGTTACTTTGTAAGTGGAAAATCTAGTTTAAAACTTAAAAAAGAAAATTTGAGCATAGACATAAGACTTGTTAAAACTATATTTGCAATAGGAATGGCACCATGTGCTATGCAAGTTGCAGCTAGTATGGTTCAAATAGTATCAAATAAATCATTAATTACTTATGGTGGAGATTTAGCCGCAGGTGCAATGGCAGTTGTATCATCTATTTCGATGGTATTCCTTATGCCTATTTTTGGAATGAATCAAGGTTCGCAACCGATTGTTGGATATAATATAGGAGCAAAAAATTATAAGCGAGTAAAAAAGACAGTGTTTTATTCTGTTATTGGAGCAACAATTGTTGTTGTAACTGCATTTATACTTACTCAATTATTCCCAGAGGCATTTATAAAAATGTTTAATGAGGATCCAGAACTTGTTAATACAGCAGTTACAGGTCTTAAAATATATCTTTGTATGTTACCGGTTGTGGGTTTTCAAATTATATGTGCAAACTATTTTCAAGCATCAGGAAAGGCGAAAATTGCTATGTTTTTAAGTTTATTAAGACAAGTATTTTTCTTAATACCACTTATGTTAATTCTACCAAAGTTCTTTGGACTTAATGGAGTTTGGCTTGCGGGGCCTATTAGTGATTTTGCATCAGCGGTGGTAACATCATTCTTTATATATAGAGAAGTTGAAATACTTAATAAACTAGAGAAAAGAGAAGAAAAGATAGCAAGCAAAGCTATTTAATAAATGACGAAAAGATTTCCGAATGTTTACAAAATGAGACAAAATTATTATAATTTAATTATAATAATGCTTAAATGGAAAATAGGAGAAACAAATGAAGAAGATAGTAATAGGAATAATTATAGTTGTAGCTTTAGGTCTTGCAGGATGTGCAGGGGCAGATGCAGTAGTTAAAAACAATACAGATAAGGCAGTAGCAACAACAACAGAAACAAAGGCAGTAACAACAAGTGAACATAACACAACAAACACTAGTGTTAAGACACCAGAAGAAGCTTTGAATTTGTTGAAAGCTGGAAACCAAAGGTTTGTAGAAGATAAATCAACAGTAAACAATGTAGATGCTAAAAGAAGAAAAGAACTTGAAAGTGGACAACACCCATATGCAACAATTGTTTCTTGTTCAGATTCAAGAGTAACACCAGCGCTTGTTTTTAATGCAGGTCTTGGAGATATTTTTGATATTAGACTTGCAGGAAATGTAGTAGATGATAGTGCACTTGGATCAATAGAATATGCAGTAGATCATTTGCATACACCAGTTATAGTAGTTATGGGGCATGAAAATTGTGGAGCTGTTACGGCTGCCTATGATCAAGTTGTTAAAGGACAACAAGCTCATGGACATGTTGAAGATCTTGTAGAAGAGATAGAGCCAGCAATTAATAAAAATGGAACTATAGATCAAGCTATAAGAAAAAATGTTGTTGATGTAGTGGCTGAGGTTAAAAAAGACCCTGTTGTTGCAAAAGCAATAAAAGATGGACAAGTTAAAGTTGTAGGAGCTTACTATGATTTAGATGGTAAAGTAACTTTTAACTCTTAATATAAAATAAGAGGTTAGCCAAATTGGCTAACCTCTTTTAATTTACTAAATTATAAAATACCTTCTTCTTTTAGTACATCTTCTAATTTTTGAACTTTTTCAGTTAATGAGATAAACTTTCCTTTTAAAACGTCTTTTGACATATCACCATTATCGATACTTTCCTCTAACGACTCAATTGTTTTTAAAGCTGCATCTATATCTGCTTGAGCTAATTTTAAATTATTTTCGTTCATATCAAAAACTCTCCTTTGTTATAGCTAGGGCTATAAGGTCTTTTATTTTAAGTAGTATATATTTTTATGTTAACACTACTAAATTATAAGTGCAAGTCATATATTATACAGAAGTTATTATATGTAAAGGAGATTTAGGATGATTAATTACATATGGTTTGGGATTATAGTTATAGGAATTATAGTTGGACTATTTACAGGACAGGGAGCTGAAATTTCAACTGGAATAATAGAATCCACTGAAGGAACAACGAAATTTATAATTTCTATGATAGGAATAATGTGCTTTTGGTCTGGAGTTATGAAAATCGCAGAAAATAGTGGTCTTACAAATAAGTTAGCTAGCATATTAAAACCTTTGCTTAAAAAGTTATTTAAGGATGCAGGAAAAAATGAGAAAGCTATGGGGGCGATAGTTATGAATCTTACTGCAAATATGTTTGGTCTTGGTAATGCAGCAACACCTTTTGGAATTAAGGCAATGCAAGAACTTGATAAGATTAATACTGAAAAAGGAAAGGCTACAAATGATATGGTATTGTTCGTAGTTATGAATGCAGCATGCATTCAATTTTTACCATCTACTGTAATTTCAATGAGAGCAGCAACTGGTTCTACAAATCCAGCAGGAATACTTATACCAGCTATGCTTGCAACTGCAGGGGCTTTAGTTACAGGAATTATAATATGTAAGCTACTGCAAAAGTATTTTTAGGAGGAAAATTATGAGTTATTTAAGTAATTCTCTTATACCTATAATAGTTTTGATGATAGTTGTGTATGGTATGTTTAAGGGAAGGAAAGTTTATGAATGGTTTGTTGAAGGCGCAAAGGAAGGGCTTGAAGTATGTTTAAAAATTTTTCCAGCACTACTTGCAATGATAGTTGCAGTTAGAATTTTTAAGGATTCTAATATGATAAATTATATTAATGAGTTATTAGAGCCTTTCTTACAACTAATAGGAATGCCAAATGAGGTTGTACCACTTGCTATTGTAAAGCCGCTTTCAGGGAGTGGGGCACTTGGGATTTTTACTGATATTTTAAATACAGTGGGGCCTGATTCAAGGACAGGACTAATTGCATCAGTTCTTATGGGAACAACAGAAACAGTTTTTTATACTATAACGGTCTATTTTGGGGCAGTAGGGATAAAAAAGGCAAGACATACTCTTTGGGCAACAACAATGGCAGATATGGTTTCGATAATTCTTGCAATTACACTTGTGTCTGTATTTTTCTTTTCATAAGAATTAGATGGAAAATTTTAAGTAGAAAAAAGCTTGTCCCACTTTCGTGAGACAAGCTTTTTATATATTATTTACTAGCGTGAATTTCATTTAAATCATTGATTGTTTGTGTAAGGTCTTTCATGAACATCATAGCCATGTTTTGACCCATATCAGCTCTGATAACAAGTCTTTGGATTGTAGTTTCTTTCATGTTTGATGGAAGTTTATAAGCAGGTACTTGCCATCCTTTCATTAAGATTCTATCTTCTAAGTCGTATAGTGTCCATTTTACATCAGCATCTTCTTTAAGTTTATAACAAACTATTGGAAGGTTGTCTCCATCATTGTAGATTTCAAATATTCCCATTTTTTCGATTTCTGATGAAAGGTACATAGCAACGTCTCTTGTTCTTAAGTGTATTTTTTTGAATCCATCAAATCCGTATCTTAAGAATGTATAATATTGTCCGATTATTTGACTTGCTGAACGTGAGAAGTTGATAGCTATTGTTGGCATACTTCCACCAAGGTAGCTTACTTCAAATTGTAATTCTTTTGGAAGGAACTTTTCGTCTCTCCAGATTATCCAACCAATACCTGGGTATACAAGACCGTATTTGTGTCCTGAAGTATTGATTGATATAACGTTTTTAAGTCTGAAGTCCCACTCAAGGTCTGGTTGTACGAATGGTGCAAACATAGCCCCTGAAGCTCCATCAACGTGGATATAAACTTTATAATCTGTTGTTTTGTTATATTCTTCTATAACATCATTTAATCCTTTGATATCATCATATTTACCAGTGTAAGTTAATCCAAGAATTCCTACTACACCGATTGTATATTCATCAACGTAATCTAATACTTTTTTAGGATCAAGGTACATAGCTTCTTTTTCCATAGGTACTGTTCTTAATTCGATATCCCAGTATACACAGAATTTTTCCCAACAAACTTGGTATCCAGATGAGATAACAAGGTTTGGTTTTTTAGCATTTATATCTAATCCTAATTTTTTAGCGTTATTTCTCCAAGCAAACTTCATTGCCATTCCACCAAGCATACATGCCTCAGAAGAACCAACAGTTGATGTACCTATTGTCTTTTCTGATGCAGAAGCATTCCAAAGGTTTGAAATCATATTTACGCAACGAGTTTCTATTTCAGTTGTTTGAGGGTATTCTGATTTGTCGATAGCATTTTTTTCTAATGTTTCTGACATTATTTGAATTGCTTCATCTTCCATATATGTTTGACAGAATGTAGCAAGGTTTAATCTAGCATTACCTTCGTTAAGTAATTCATCTTTAATTAATCTGTAAGCGATTTTTGGATCCATTGACTCTTCAGCCATTACTTCTGATGGAAGTGGCATATCACTCTCTCGACTACCGAATATTGGTGTGAATTGATTTTCATTTATTTTATCATCTTTTGAATATAACATAATAAAGCCTCCTAAGTTTTATCTTCTTATTTTTTTATGTTTTGTATATAATACCTGACAATTATATAGATTGTTTTGATTAAGTTTGGTTAAAAATGATTTTTTTTATGCAATTGATTAAGTAGTAATTTGTTATTTAAATAATTACTTGTTGCTAGCTGAATCAGTTGATGTGTTAATTCTATTCCTTTTAAAAGATAATAACAAATTTTAAAAAATTTTAAAAAAGAGAATTTTTACGTGGAATTTTGACGGAAATCTTTCAAATGCTATGAGATACTAAAAGATACTAAATAATGCTAAATAATTGATAGAATTAGTATATAATCCAATAATTAGTGATATTAAATAAGTCGATTTAGAAAAACGAGTAATAAAAATACAATGAATAGGATGAATTTTTATATTTTTAATTTTTTTATATTATAAGAAAATACTAAAAAAGCTATTTTTTTAAGATAAAACAGCCTTTTTATCACAAAAGATATTAACAAAAAATGAATAAAGGGTAAATTTGAAGTTAAATGTTATTTTTAGGTAATAATTATAATATTTTCACATTATTGAGGTTATTTTAGATGTTATTATTATTTTAGTTTCCTTAAATTGATAATGTTTTTAGTATATGGTTTACAATCTTACACAATTAGCAGAATTAGATACGAAAAGGATGATTACTAAAATTGGAAATAGAAAATGGAAATTTTCTAACAAGTTAGACTTTCTAACTTTAGTAGGGTAGTTTTATAAAATTGTTAAAAATTAGTTTAAAAATGATAAGTTTTAATAAAGGTTTTATAAAATTATAAGGTCTATTAATTTTATGTGTTTTTTTGAAAACGTATACTATCTAGATAATAGAAAGATAAAAATAGATAAAATTCCATAAAAAGGAAATTGTATTAATTATTGTATAATGACGTCATTTTAAATATCTAATACCAAAAATAAGAGGTCTTTTTTATACTTTTTAATAAAAAAGACCTCTTATTTTATTAATTTAGAAATTAATACTAGAGGTAATATCAACAACTATACAGAAAGAAATTTGGAATAAAGAAGATTTTTAGATAGAAAAACAGAGAATTTGAGAGTTAATTTGCTTAGAAGGCTATAAAATGAATATTATGAGTGTTGAATCCTTAAAATGGAGTTTAAAAATTTTTTTTAATAGTTATATAATCAATTACAGGAACTTTTTTAAAACAACTTGATTTATGAAATAAGTATTTAGAAGCTAGTTCTATTTATAATTTGTTAGATTATATTTAGTTCATTTTTTCGATAGATAATGTATTTTTCTTACTTATATTCAATAAATTAAGAAATGAAAATTGAATAAAAGGGGGTGTGTTTAGGATGAATGTATTTGCACCGTTATTTACTATTGATATCTTTGGATTTCATGTCGGCAGTGGAGTTGTAATCCAATGGGGAGTTATGATCTTTCTAATAGTAGTGTGCTCCATTCTTGCTAGAAATCTTAAAAAGGGTATTCCAACCAAATTACAAGCTACTCTTGAAATAGTTTATGAAGCTATTGTAGGAATGGTAGATGGTAATATGGGGAATGGTTACTCAGGCTATATTCCTTTTGTTGGAACACTAGCAATATATTTAGGAATTCTCAATTTGTGCGGATTGATAGGATTTGGTCCACCAACAAGAAACTTAAGTGTTGTTATAGGATTCACAATTATTACTTTTGTGTTAGTTCACTATAACTCAATTAAGAAGAAACGTTTTGGATATATAAAGGATTATGGGAAACCATATTTACTAATGTTACCTATTAATATAATTGAGAAAGTAGTCTTCCCAGTTTCACTTGCATTACGTTTATTTGGTAATATGCTAGCAGCAGCTATTGTTATGGGCCTAATTTATTCAGGACTTGGACACATATCAATGTTTGCTCAAATCGGATTACCTATATTACCACATGCATTCTTCGACTTATTTGATGGTTGCATTCAAACAGTTATATTTGTAATGCTTACTATTATAACAATTAAGCTTGAAGGAGAAACAGAAGCAGTTTAATTTCATAATCTAAGGAGGATTTAATTATGGGAATCGGAATACTTGCAGCAGGAATTGCTGTTATGGGAGCAATTGGTGGAGGAATTGGAACTGGTATAGCAACATCAGCTGCTATTAAGGCTAGTGTTCAACAACCAGAAGCATCAGGAAAAATTCAAACTATATTCATTATGGCAGCTGGTCTGTGTGGAGCAACAGCTATTTATGGATTAATAATTTCAATAATAATACTTTTTGTTAAGTAAAATGAATTAGTATCAAAAATTATATATTAAAACTAAGGAGGAGAAAATTATGGATCTAGGAATATTAGGAGCTGGGTTTGCAGCGGTAACATCACTTGGAGCAGGGATTGGTATAGGAATAGCTGCTAAAGGTGCAGTAGAAGGAATTGCAAGAAGACCAGAGGAAAGTGGAAAAGTTATGGGAACATTTATTCTTGGAGCTGGACTTGCAGAGGCAACAGCTATTTACGGACTTGTTGTTGCGATAATAATCTTATTTGTTAAATAGGTAAGAGATATTAAATTTAGTAGAAATTAGGATGAATTATAGTTCATAAGCCTTTGGAAGGGGGTTGGATTTTAGGATGCATATACAATTAAGTACAGTTATTATGACTATTGTGAACTTTCTTATTTTATTAGCTATACTTAAACATTTCTTCTGGGACAAAATTAAAAAAGCTATTGATGAAAGACAAAAAACAATAGTTGATACATTAAATGGTGCAGATGAAAAATTTAAGCAAGGTGAAGAGTTTAGCAAAACTAATAGAGAAATATTAGATGGAGCTAAAGAAGAAGGTAAAAAAATTACTGAAGCTAGAAAACGCCAAGCTGATAAAATTTATGATGAAATTTTAGAGTCAGCTAGAGAAGACTCAAGTGTAATGAAAAAGAGAGCTGAAAATGATATAGAAAGAGAACTTGATAAAGCTAAGTTTGAAATTAAGGAACAAGTTATTGAATTAGCACTTGTTGTTTCAAGAAAGGCTTTAGATAAAACAATAGATGAAGCTGAGCACAGAAGACTTATTGATAGTTTTATTGATGAGGTAGTTTAATATGTATGAATTTTTAGATAAAAGATATGCACTTGCATTATATGAAATAGCTGAGGAAAAAGATAAAGTTATTGAGTTTATAGATGATTTAAGAGAGGTTAATACAGTTATAAATTCAAATGAAGGACTTAAAGGGATTTTTGAGAATCCCAATATTGATAAACGTAACAAGAAAGATATATTAATTGAATTATTTAAAGATAAAACTTTTGAAGAAATAGTTTCATTCTTATGTGTTCTTGTAGATAAAGGAAGAATACTTTATTTAGAAGAAAAGATAAGACAAATGGAAGTAATATATTTAGAGAGACATAATATATTAGAAGCAACAGTTAAGAGTGTTATATCTCTTACTGATCAAGAGTTTGATAAATTACATGAAAAGCTCGAAATAAAGTACGGAAAAAAAGTAATACTTAAAAAAGAAATTGATGAGAGTATTATTGGTGGGCTTTTTGTGAAAGTGGGTAATGAAGTTATAGATGGTACTATAGCTGGAAAGTACGAAGAAATTAGAACAAGTATGTTTAGTAGTAAATAAAAAATATAGGGGTGGTGATTGTATGCATATCAAACCAGAAGAAATCACTTCAATTGTAAAAAGAGAAGTTGAAAAATATAAGAAAACATTAGAAACAGTTGACTCTGGTACAATTATTCAAATTGGAGATGGAGTTGCTACTGTTTATGGTTTAGATAAATGTGTTGAAGGAGAACTTCTAAAGTTCCCAAATGACATTTATGGAATGGCACTTAACCTTGAGCTTGACAGCGTTGGATGTGTTTTACTTGGTTCAGAAAAAGGAATCAAGGAAGGCGATACTGTTGAAAGAACAGGAACGGTTGTTGAGGTTCCGGTTGGAGATGCACTTATAGGAAGAGTTGTAAATGCACTTGGGATTCCGGTCGATGGAAAAGGTCCTATCAAAAATGATGGATTTAGACCAATAGAGATGGAAGCACCTTCTATTATAGATAGAAGTTCAGTTAATGAACCATTACAAACAGGGATTAAAGCTATTGACTCAATGATTCCAATTGGTAAAGGTCAAAGAGAACTTATTATCGGGGATAGACAAACTGGTAAAACAGCAATAGCATTAGATACAATTTTAAACCAAAAAGGTAAGGATGTTATTTGTATATATGTTGCAATTGGGCAAAAACAATCAACTGTTGCAAATATAGTTAATACTTTAGAGAGTGAGGGAGCAATGGATTATAGCATTGTTGTTACAGCAACAGCTGCTGAGACAGCTCCATTACAATATATTTCACCTTATTCAGCATGTTCAATGGCTGAGTACTTTATGTATAAAGGTAAAGATGTTCTAGTTGTTTATGATGATTTGTCTAAACATGCAGTTGCATATAGAACAATGGCGTTACTTCTAAGAAGATCACCAGGTAGAGAAGCTTACCCAGGAGATGTTTTCTATATTCACTCAAGACTTCTTGAGAGAGCAGCGAAACTTTCAGAAGAGTATGGTAAAGGTTCAATAACAGCGTTACCTATTATTGAAACACTTGCAGGAGACGTTTCTGCCTATATACCAACAAATGTTATATCTATTACTGATGGACAAATATTCCTAGAAACAGGATTATTCAACTCAGGACAAAGACCAGCTGTTAATGCCGGGATTTCAGTTTCAAGGGTTGGAGGAAATGCTCAGATTAAAGCTATGAAACAAGTTACAGGTACACTTAGACTTGAACTTGCTCAGTACAGAGAACTTGCAGCATTCTCACAATTTGGTTCAGATTTAGATAAAGATACAAGAAGAAGACTTGAAAAAGGTAAGAGACTTGTTGAGATATTAAAACAAAATCAATATAAACCAATGGCAGTAGAACACCAAGTAATTATTTTCTATGCAGCCATAAATAATTTCTTAACAGATATTGATATTGCAGATATTGTAAGATTTGAAAAAGAACTTATTGAATATATTGAAGAAAAAGATTATGCAGTAATTTCTTTAATTAAAGAGCATAAGAAAATTACTGATGAGGTTAAAGTTAGTATAGAAGAAGCAATTAATGAGTTTAAAAAAGTGTTTATTCAAAAATAAAATTTAAGATAGCTAGGAGGTGAGTGTATGCCAGCAGCAGGGTTATTAGTTATCAAAAGAAGGATGAATAGTGTTAGAAATACTCAGAAGATAACAAAGGCAATGGCATTAGTTTCAACAGCTAAGGTTAAAAAAGCTAGAGATAAACTTTCTAAAAATAATATTTATTTTAGAAAACTTGAAATGATGAAAAAAGATATATTTATGTTTGCTGAAGATTTTAAAGATAATGAATTCATACAACCAAATGGATCAGATAAAAAACTTTATGTTGTGTTTACTTCAAACTCCGGTTTTTGTGGTGGGTTCAATGGAAGTGGAGCAATCTACTTAAATGAAAAATTTGCAAGTAAAGAAGAAAAGGCAAAGATTGATACTTATGTATTAGGTCGTAAGGGAGTTTCTTACCTAAATAAATATGGAATTAGTGCATCTCATAGAGATACTTCAATAAAGGGTGATATAGATATCAAAACTTCAAGAAGAATCGTTGGGAAAATCATGAATATGTATTTAAATAAGGACTATGGAGAAATTTCTTTCCTATATACTAAGTTTAAATCACCGATTGAACAAGAATTAGTAGAAGTACCAGTTCTACCATTTAAGATAGAAAAAACAGAGGAAGAGAGTAAAATAAATATATTTAATAGAGAAATTCACTCAGATGAACTTATAGAAAGTTTTATATACAGATATATAGAAGGTTTATTAATAAATGCAACTTATAGTGCAATGGCTAGTGAAGAAAATGCAAGAATGCAGGCTATGGACGGAGCTACAAGAAATGCGGGAGATATTATAGATAACCTAAATACTAAATATAATAGAATCAGACAAGCTGCTATTACACAGGAAATTTCTGAAATAGTAGGTGGAGCAGAGTCACAAAAATAGTTAAGGAGGGAATATCATGGCTGATAATATAGGAAAAGTTGTTCAAGTTATAGGTCCAGTAGTTGATATAAAATTCGAATCAGGACATTTACCAGATATGTACAACGCAATAATAATAAAAAAAGATGGCAAAGAAATAGTTTGTGAGGTAGAGCAACATGTAGGTGATGATATAGTTAGAACTATTGCAATGGAATCAACAGAAGGACTTGCTAGAGGCGTAGAGGCAGTAGATACAGGCTCAGCAATATCTGTTCCTGTTGGTGAAGAAGTTCTAGGTAGATTATTTAATGTTCTTGGAAAAGCTGTTGATAACAAGGGGCCAGTTAATGCAGAAAAGTATTATCCAATACACAGAGCTGCCCCAACATTTGAAGAACAATCAGTTGTTCCTGAAATGTTTGAGACTGGTATAAAAGTTATAGACCTTATAGCTCCATACCAAAGAGGTGGAAAAATTGGATTATTCGGTGGTGCAGGAGTTGGTAAAACAGTTCTAATACAAGAACTTATCAACAATATAGCAAAACAACATGGTGGACTTTCAGTATTCACAGGTGTTGGAGAAAGATCAAGAGAAGGAAATGATTTACTTGGTGAAATGTCAGATTCAGGAGTTATTAATAAAACAGCACTGGTATTTGGCCAAATGAATGAACCGCCTGGAGCGAGAATGAGAGTTGCACTTACAGGTCTTACAATAGCAGAAAGTTTTAGAGATAAAGGACAAGATGTATTGCTATTTATAGATAATATATTCAGATTCTCACAAGCTGGTTCAGAAGTTTCAGCTTTACTTGGAAGAATTCCTTCAGCAGTTGGTTACCAACCAACACTTGCAACTGAGATGGGTTCACTTCAAGAAAGAATAACATCAACTAAAAGTGGTTCTATAACATCTGTACAAGCTGTTTATGTTCCAGCTGATGACTTAACTGACCCAGCTCCAGCTACAACTTTCTCACATCTTGATGCAAAAACAGTTTTATCAAGAGCTATTGTTGAGAAAGGTATTTATCCAGCAGTAGACCCACTTGATTCTTCATCAAGAATTCTTGATCCAAGGATTGTTGGAGAAGAGCATTATCAAGTTGCCACAAAAGTTAAAAATATATTAGAAAGATATACAGAACTTCAAGATATTATTGCAATTCTTGGTATAGATGAGTTATCTGATGAAGATAAAGTTGTTGTATCAAGAGCAAGAAAAATTGAGAAATTCTTATCACAACCATTTACTGTTGCAGAACAATTCAGTGGGCTTCCAGGTAGATATGTTCCTGTAAAAGAAACAGTAAAAGGATTCAGTGAGATATTAGAAGGAAAACATGATAATTTACCAGAATCAGCATTTTTACTAGTTGGAACAATAGAAGAAGCTATTGATAAAGCTAAGAAATTAGAAGAGATGGATTAGGAGTGATATAAATGAGTAGTTTTAAATTATCAGTTCTAACACCTCATAGAAATTTCTTTGAGGGAAATGCAAAGAGAATAGTATGTGCAGATTTAAATGGTGAATTTTCAATATTTGCAAACCATCAAAATTTTATAACAGCTACGCTACCATGTGTAGTTACTATTGAAGATGAAAATTCAAAAGAGACTGAAGTTTTCGTATCAGGTGGAGTTATAGAAGTTAGAGAAGGTGAAGTAAGCCTTTGTGTTGATACTTTAGAGACAAAAGAAGAAATTGATATTCAAAGAGCTGAAAAAGCTAAAGCGAATAAACAAGAGCAGTTAAAAGACAAAGAAAATAGCAAAATTGATGGGATGTTAGTGCAACTATCTTTAAATAGAGCAATTGAAAGATTGAAATTTGCTAGAGGAAAGTAAAAAAAGGAGATTGTTTAATAGATTAAAGTTAGACAATCTCTTTAATTTTTAAATTTTTAGAACCAAATATAAATAAAGAGTTAAAGTGTTAATCAATTATTCATTAGAAAACAAACGGAATATAAATAAAAATGTAAAGAAAAGGTTTTCTTGATAATAAATTCACAAGTAAAGTGCGGTTAAATATGAATAAATCAAAAATAATACGAAAAAACGTAGAAAAGCCGATAAATCGACAAAAAAAGATTGCATATTTTTTATCAAGTGTGTTAAAATATTATCAAAGGCCGGAAGTAAAAAATGTATATATTAAAACTTTATAGAAATAAAGAGGTAAGTATAAACAAAAAGGCAGAATTGATGAAAGGGAATCATAATTTTATTTTAAGTTGTGATTTAAGAGGGTGGTATTAATGAAAGTAACAAATGTTGATGAGTTAAGACTAAGACTTGAGCAAATTAGAGCAGCTCAAAAAGAGTATTCTACATTTAGCCAAGAGAAAGTAAATGAAATTTTTAGAGCAGCAGCAATGGCAGCTAATAACGCTAGAATAGAGCTTGCTAAAATGGCAGTTGCAGAATCAGGAATGGGAATAGTAGAAGATAAAGTTGTTAAGAACCACTTTGCTTCAGAATATATATATAATAAATACAAAGATGACAAAACTTGTGGAGTTATCGAAAAGGACGAGTCATTCGGAATAACAAAAATTGCTGAGCCTATCGGAGTAGTTGCAGCAGTAGTTCCAACTACAAACCCAACTTCAACAGCTATATTCAAAGCTTTAATATCATTAAAGACAAGAAACGCAGTTGTATTCTCACCACATCCAAGAGCTAAAAACTCTACAATAGCAGCAGCTAAGATTGTTTTAGATGCAGCTGTTAAAGCAGGAGCACCAGCAGGAATTATCGGATGGATAGATGAGCCATCAGTAGAACTTTCACAAATATTAATGGCAGAAGCTGATATAACACTTGCAACAGGTGGTCCAGGAATGGTTAAAGCAGCTTATTCATCAGGAAAACCAGCTATCGGAGTTGGAGCAGGTAATACACCAGCTATCATAGATGAAACAGCACACTTAAAAATGGCAGTAAGTTCAATCTTAGTTTCTAAGACATTTGATAATGGAGTTATCTGTGCATCAGAACAAACAGTTTTAGTTGTAGATTCAGTTTATGATGAAGTAAGAAAAGAGTTCGCTGATAGAGGAGCTTATTTCTTAAAAGGTACAGAAGTTGATAAGGTAAGAAAAGTTATCTTAGTAAATGGAAACTTAAATGCTAAAATCGTTGGTCAATCAGCATTTAACATAGCTAAACTTGCAGGTGTTAAAGTTCCAGTTGATGCTAAAGTATTAATAGGTGAGGTTGAATCAGTAGAATTAGAAGAAGAATTCTCACATGAAAAATTATCACCAGTTCTTGGTATGTATAGAGTTAAAAACTTCGAAGAAGGTTTAGTTAAAGCTGAGAGATTAGTTGAACTTGGTGGATTCGGACATACATCAGTATTATACACAGATACAAAAATGTCACAAGATAGAGTTGCAAAATTTGGTGCTACTATGAAAACTGGTAGAACAATCATAAACATGCCTTCAACACAAGGTGCTATTGGAGATTTATATAACTTTAAGTTAGCTCCATCATTAACACTTGGTTGTGGTTCATGGGGAGGAAACTCAGTTTCAGAAAACGTTGGTCCAAAACACCTTATTAACATTAAGAGTGTTGCTGAGAGGAGAGAAAATATGCTTTGGTATAGAGTTCCAGAAAAAGTTTACTTTAAGTCAGGTGCATTAGGAGTTGCTTTAAGAGATCTTGAAGAACTTGATAAGAAAAAAGTATTTATCGTAACAGATAGAGTACTTTCAGATTTAGGATATGTAGATAAAATAACTAAAGTATTAGAAGAAATGAAAATTGACTTCAGAGTATTTAGTGATGTTACACCAGACCCAACACTTGCATGTGCTAGAAAAGGTGCAGAAGCAATGAGAAACTACCAACCTGATGCAATAGTTGCACTTGGTGGAGGTTCACCAATGGACGCTGCTAAAATCATGTGGGTATTATATGAGCACCCAGAAGTTAACTTCGAAGATTTAGCAATGAGATTTATGGATATCAGAAAAAGAGTTTATAAATTCCCTAAAATGGGTAAAAAAGCTATGATGATATCAGTTCCAACATCAGCTGGTACAGGTTCAGAAGTAACACCATTCGCTGTTATAACAGATGAAGTTACAGGTAAAAAATATCCATTAGCTGACTATGAATTAACACCAAACATGGCTATCGTTGATGCAGAATTAATGATGAACATGCCAAAAGGATTAACAGCAGCTTCAGGAATAGATGCATTAACACATGCTTTAGAAGCTTATGTTTCAGTACTTGCATCAGATTTTACTAACTCTCAAGCATTAGAAGCTATGAGATTAATATTCAAATACTTACCAGATGCTTACAACAACGGAACAACAGATGTTAAAGCAAGAGAAAAAATGGCTCATGCTTCAACAATAGCTGGTATGGCATTTGCAAACGCATTCTTAGGAGTATGTCACTCAATGGCTCATAAATTAGGAGCAGAGCACCATATAGCTCACGGAGTTGCTAATGCAATGTTAATCAACCAAGTTATTAAATTCAACGCTGTTGATAACCCAAGAAAGCAAGCTGCTTTCCCTCAATACAAATATCCAAATGCTAAGTGGAGATATGCTAAAATAGCAGATTACTTAGAGCTTGGTGGAAAAACTGAGGACGAAAAAGTTGCTAACTTAATGAAAGCTATCGATGAGTTAAAAGCTAAAGTTGGAATCCCAACAAGCATAGCTGCATGCGGAGTTTCAAAAGAAGCATTCTACGCTACACTTGATAGAATGAGTGAGGAAGCTTTTGATGACCAATGTACAGGAGCTAACCCAAGATACCCATTAATAAGTGAGATTAAAGAAATGTATATCAATGTTTTTGAAGGTAAAGTTAAAAACATATAATATAAATTAAGCAAAACATGCAAGGAGAGAAATCTCTTTGCATGTTTTTTATTTTCAGTAAAATATGTGCAAAAGCAGTGAGTTTTTTTTGTTTATGGAGTAATTTGTTTAAAAAATAATCTATAAATATAGAATGGGCTAATGAATCTGACTATTGTATATAAAATATAAAGAGCAAGAATATGATATAATTTTTATATACTATATCGGAAGTTTAGAGGGGAGAAATGTAATATGATAAATACAGTTTTTAAAAATAATAGAGAGAATCTTGCAAATAAATTAGAAGATAATTCAATCTTAGTTATGTTTGCTAGTGAGGCTAAATATAAATCAGCAGATGAGAGATATAATTTTACACCAAATAGAAATTTTTATTATTTAACAGGAATAGATGAAGAAAAAGATATTTTACTTATTAAAAAAGAAAATGGTGAGGTCTCAGAAACTTTATTTGTTAGCGAACCAGATGAAGTTATGGCTAAGTGGGTAGGTGCTACTTTTAGTAAAGAGGAAGCAAGTGAGAAGTCTGGTATTGAAAATATAGCATACCTTGGATCATTCCTTAGTACAATAAATGTAGCTCTTGGATCAGACGAGATAGAGAATATTTATCTTGATTTAGAGAGAAGAGATTTTGATGAGGCTGAAAGAGAGGGTGGAATTTTTGCTAAAAAAATAGCTAAAAGATATCCACAAGTAGCTATAAAAAATGCTTTTAATTTAATTTCAGAGTTAAGACTTAGAAAAAATGAAGCTGAGCTTAAAGAAATGAGAAAGGCTGCTAAGATAACTAAGGGCGGAGTAGAACTTCTTATGAAAAACTCAAAAGTTGGAATGAAAGAGTATGAACTTGAGGCTTACTTTGATTTTTATTTAAAACAAAATGGAGTTAAAGATCTTGCTTTTAAAACAATAGCAGCATCAGGAAAAAATGCAGCAACACTTCATTACCACGAGAATAATAGTGAGATGAAAGATGGAGATTTAATTCTTTTTGATTTAGGTGCTCAAATGAACTACTACAATGCAGATGTATCAAGAACTTTCCCTGTTAATGGTAAGTTTACGCAAAGACAAAAAGAACTGTATCAGGCTGTCTTAGATGTTAATATAGCTATGATAGAGATGATGAAACCTGGTGTAACTATGAAAGAAGTTAATGAGGCAGCAAATGATATGCTTGCACACAAGTGTCTTGCACTTGGTTTAACAGAGAAGAAAGAAGATTTTAGAAAGTATTATTTCCATTCAATAGGACATAGCCTTGGGCTTGATACACATGATGTAGGAAAAAGATTTGGAGTTTTAGAGGAAGGTATGGTTTGGACTATTGAACCAGGACTTTATATTCCGGAAGAAAATGTAGGAATAAGAATTGAGGATGATGTTCTTATAACTGCAACAGGGCATGAAGTACTTACTAAAGAAATTATAAAATCAATTGATGATATAGAGAAATTTATGAGTAAATAGATTAAATTTAGATAGACTTAGCAGCTTGCTAGGTCTATTTTTATATTGAAAAAATATCTAAAATATGAAAAATGTTAATAAATAAAAAACTAATGAGAAAAACTATTGTAAAAATTTGAGAATAACTGTATAAATAAAATATAAGAAAAGTGAATATGATTAAGAGGTAGAGGCGCAAGTGCTAAGAGTAGCTAAATGGAGCAGAAGTGTGATGATGTTTAGTAAAAGGAGTAGTTGCCGAAGATTTATAAATGTACTTAAAGGTTTATATTTCTGGGCTTGTATATAATATATGCAAGACTGTCACAAGTTTTTGTGGAGTGCTACATCAAGGATTTTCATACGATAGAAGTTTGATTACATTTGTCAGTTGTCCTAGGTGTTAAGCCTAGGATTTTTTTATTTTGTAAGCAAAGCCTCTTTAATTATTTTCAAAAATAAAAAGGGGGTTTTATATATGAAGAAGAGACTAGGAATTTTTTCAACGGCATTATTTTTTAGTTTATGTTTAGTTTCTACTTTAGCATTTGCACAAGGGGATGTTGCAGCAGCTAACGCAGAAAAGTTTGGTTTTTGGACAATCATACCACCACTTGTATCAATAGTTTTAGCATTCTTTACTAAAAACATTGTTATATCACTATTTACTGGGGCGTTTATAGGGTGTTTAATGTTGTTTATTACAGACCATAATGTATTTTTAGCTTTAATCTTTGGATTCATGGATTTAGTTGAAAGGTTACTTGCATCACTTGCAGATAAGTGGAATGCAGGTATTATATTACAAGTTCTAGTTATTGGGGGAATTATTCATCTTGTTGCAAAGATGGGGGGAGCTAGAGCTATTGCACAGGCACTTGCTAAAAAGGCAAAAACAGTTAGAAGTGTTCAGTTAACTACATTTTTACTTGGACTTGCAGTATTCTTTGATGATTATGCAAATTCATTAATAGTAGGACCTATAATGAGACCAGTTGCAGATAAGATGAAAATTTCAAGAGAGAAGTTAGCATTTATTATAGATGCAACTGCAGCTCCAATTGCAGGGCTTGCTATTATCTCAACGTGGATAGGCTTAGAGGTTGGTTTAATAGGAGATGCTTTTAATAGTATTGGACAATCGGTTGATGCTTTTGGAATTTTCCTTCAAACTATACCATTTAGATTTTATAATATTTTAATTCTAGCTTTTGTTTTAATTTCAGCTTTTACTTTAAGAGAGTTTGGACCAATGTATAAGGCAGAAATGAGAGCTAGAAAAGGTCAGGTTGTTAAGCCTAAGAGTAGTAAGTTATCAGATGAAGAACTAGAGGAAGTTATGCAAGATTTAGAGCCTAAAAAAGGTGTTAAGCTTTGCATATGGAATGCTTTAATTCCGATTGGTTCACTTATAATATTTTCACTTATAGCATTTTATTATAGTGGATATTCTTCAATAATGGGTGGAGAAGATACAGCACTTATAAGTATGCTTCAATCATCACCATTTAGTTTTAAGTCTATACAAGAAGCTTTTTCAGCATCAGATGCATCACTAGCTTTATTCCAATCAGCTTTAATATCTTCAGTTATTACAATTACACTTGCAGTTTGTAGAAAGATATTTACAGTTTCAGAGGCTATTGATACTTGGGTAGAGGGATGTAAGAGTCTTTTAATTACAGGTGTTATATTACTTCTTGCGTGGAGTTTAAGCTCAGTTTTAAAAGAAATTGGAACAGCTGCTTATTTAGTAGAACTTTTATCAGGTTCAGTTCCAGCATTTATACTTCCATCACTTATATTTATACTTGGTTCTATCATAGCTTTCTCAACAGGAACAGCTTATGGAACAATGGGAATATTAATGCCACTAGCAATTCCACTTGCTAATACAATTTCAGGTGGAGATATGAATATCATAATAGTTTCAACATCAGCAGTTTTAACAGGAGCAATATTTGGAGATCATTGTTCTCCAATTTCAGATACAACAATTTTATCTTCAACAGGTGCAAGTTGTGACCATATAGAGCATGTAAGAACACAACTTTGGTATGCTTTATTTGTGGGAGGAGTTACAGTAGTATTTGGATATATCCCAGCAGGGCTTGGGCTAAATGTTTGGGTATGCCTTGGACTTGGAGTGGTTGTAATATTTGCAGTGCTTATGATCTTTGGTAAGAAGGTTCCAGATGCATTAGAAGTAGAGAATGAAATAATAGAGGAAACAGTTTAGTTTCATATATAGAAAACGAGTAGCTATGTGATTTTTAGCTACTCGTTTTTCTGCTTTTTATATTTTTTGTAATTTTGATAAGTTACTAGCCACCATACTATTGAAATGCAAGAGTTTGCAACTGCAAGCACTATGTTTTTTTGAAAAACAAAGTAGATGATTGAAGCTATACTAAATGCTAAAGCAGCTATAAAGGATATGAAAAATATATTCTTTTCATTCATAATAAATCTCCTTAGTTTTAATAAATTATATCATAGTACATCTAAAATGTGGAATAGACAGAGATTAATAGTATTTAGTTTTGTTATATTTATATGATATTTAGAGAAAAATAGAATTATATATTTAGTATATGTAGGAGGAAAAAAATATGAATGAAGATAAATTGTTTGAAGAAGTTGAAACACATTTGTTAGGGGATGATAAACCATCAGAGTATTTAAGAAGCAACCTTCATAAACTTAAAAATAGTAATCTTAGTATAATTACAGATTTAGAAAAAATAGAGCAAAGTCCTACTCATCACCCAGAGGGAAATGTTTTAAATCATACTTTACTTGTTGTTGATGCAGCCGCTATTGTAAGAAAGTATGCACATGATAAGAAGACTTTAATGTGGTCTGCAATATTTCATGATGTAGGGAAAAAGAAAGCTACAAAAGTTAGAAAGGGAAGAATTACAGCTTATGACCATGATGCTATGAGCGCTAAAGAGGTTGAATCTATTTTAATTAAATATGATTTCCTAGGAAATAATTTTAAAAGTAATGTCGAAAGTATGGTTAAATATCACATGCATGGGTTATATATTAGTAGGAAATTACCTTTTGGAGATTCAGAGCAAATGATTTTAGATGTTGATATGCATGATATGGCATTACTATTTTTTGCTGATAAACTTGGGCGTGGTGATTTTTCAAAAAAAGAAATTAAAAGAGTTATTACAGAAATAATTAATTTGATTGATGAACTTGAAGGAAAGCATAATATAGATATGAAAGAAGTAACTAGTCAGCTTATGGAAGTTTATAATATGGAAAGGGACTTCAATAAATAGTATAATATCAGTATCTGTTATGAGGAAGTGATTGATATTAGTAAGGAGTATTTAGGTCCTAAAGCTAAGATGACAATTAATTTAATTAGAGGTTTAATTCTTGCAGTGTTTGTAGTTTTAAACCAAGTTTATTTTAATTTAAATGGATATGTATTTTTAGCTTTGTTTATAGGTTTATTTGTAGCTATGGAGCTTATACTTAGATTTATGAAGAAAATTTTTTATTGGTAATATAAAAAGAGTTGAATCTTGCTTGATTCAACTCTTTTCTCTATATAATAGAGCTTTTTTAGGAATTTTTTTTGATAAAAGCTTAAAATTGTTATTCAATTTAAAACAAGAAAACTTTTTTAAATTACCAATTAGTTAAGAAGAATTTGACGTGAAAAGGCTAATAAGTTAATTTTACTGTAAAGGAAAAAAATGAGGTAAAAAATTTAGAATTTAGGAACATTATAGATATTTGATAGATATTATGTATTATAGGCGGTGATTTTACAATGCGTAATAGAAGAAGAAATTGCTCGAAATGTTGTTGTGAACCAGTATGTTGTTATGAACCTAAATGTTCTCCATCAAAATGTTGTACTAAACCAGGAGGTGCTATGCCTACACCGGGAGGAGCACCAACAAATCTTTTTTCAACATTTAACCCAATAGCAGGAGGCTCGGATCCAATAAGTTATGCTACCTTTTGGAATACTTGTCCTATGACTGTTGCAGTTGGTGATGATTTTGAATTTAATCAAGCTGGTGTTGGAACTTCTGACATAGGTCTTATAAGTCCAGGAACTATAAAAATTTGTAATTCAGGAGTATATCATATAACTTATAGATTAAATGTAAGTGTGAAAGGTGTTCCTAACTCAACAGAATTAGTTAATAATAGAGTTAGTTTGTATATAAATTGTATGCAACAACCGAATGGTCAAGCTGGATTTTCTATGCAAATACCAGATGTAACAAGTTGTATTCCGATAAATGGTGATGCTTTAGTTTTCATTCCAGCTAATTCTTGTTTAAATTTAGTGAATGAAAGCCAGTGTATGCTAGGTGGTTCTATAACTACTTGTACTAGTGGTGGGAACACTGTGAATATAAGTCTTTTCAGGGTAAACTAATATCTTAAACAACAAAATGAGCAAATTACAAAGCACTCAAAATTTTATTGAGTGCTTTTGATTTAAAATTGATAATTTACGTAATTGTTATAGATTATTTTTTTTCTTTGGAGGCATAATATAAAGGTTTACCCCAACAGCTATAATGATTCCTATAAAGGTTTCAAGAACTCTGCTAAATGTATAAATATAGTTAGAGTAATCTCTATTTAAAAGTAAGTTTGCGAGTAAAACGATACAAGCTATTGAAACAGAACCAGGTCTTTTTAAAATAGTACATACATAAATAACACAAATAGTAAATAAACAAATAATAGCAGTCCTAAGGATTGAGATATCATATTTTGAAAGAATCATAGTTGCAATTATACCAAAAAAACCACCAACTACTGTACCTATAATTCTATTTATCCCCATTTTTATTGATGTATCACAGGAGTCTGTAAGACATATAACAGCAGCTATACAGGCATAAAATGGTGATTCAAAGCCTAGAAAATTAAGAATAACTATACACAAAAATATTGATAAGGCAGTTTTGAAATTTCTTGCACCTATTTTAGGTAATTTATTAGCAAACATTAAATAATCCCCTTAATATATAACATTAAAATTTTTACCATATTATACCATATGAAAGGCATTATTTGAATGATGAACGATTAACGGAAATAATTTAAAAAAATTATAATATACTTGTTAGAATTTTGTTTGAATTTAATGATAAAATATTCTAAGAGATAGGGGGAGATAAATTTTGTACGAAGACGATTATAATTTAGAAGAAAATTCACTTTATGCAAAAGTGAAATACAGTGCGAAAAAATCTTTTGAAGAATATTATTATTCATTTTGGTTTTTAAGTGTATTTATAATAGGAGCGTTTGTTTTATATATATCTACAAGAATATCAAGAGGTATTTTTATAGCGGTAGATTTATTTATCATTTATAAAATATCTAGAAGTTTATATGAGCTTAAAAAAAATAAAAAAAGAGAGCATTTAGCTTTAGAGTATCAATTTAAGTTTTTAAATAGAATTTATACCTATAGTGGAATATTTTTAGTAGAGACAATAGTTAGGCACTTACTAAGTTTTAATATAACAATTTTTACTTATTTAGCTTTTATGTTTGCTATATATGCGGTTTCATACGGTATATATAAAGCAGTGAAGATATACATGAAAAAATATTATATAAAAAAACTTGAAGAGAATAACTATGACAAGGTAATTAATTGGAAGAGCTTAAAACATAAATTATTAGTTATAGTATCATTTTTTATATTCGTAATTTTGGTAATATCAACTTTCATGAAGATCATAAAAGGCGATTTGTTAGTTTATATGATGACATTTATGTATTTTATACTTTTACTTATTAATATAGAGATTAAATGTGATTTAGAGATAGAAGAAGAATTACTATTTAGTCAGAGGCTATTTAACTTTAAAGAATATGAAATTAATAGTATTATTTCAGAGATTGAATCAGAGGAAGAAGTTTCGGTAAAGCTAGAGGATACTAATGATTTGGATTAATAATAATTAACAAAGAAAGATTTTTATTTATTATATTAGTTAAAATCATTGACAGTATAGTGTTAAAAATCATATAATCAAGTATAAGATATATGCAAAGAAGAGAAGAGTAGTTAGTCAAATGTGCAAGAGAGAGCTGGGTTGCTGAAAACCAGTCGCAGGAAACTATATGAAGATGGTCTTGGAGCATATTCTCTGAGGAAACCTCTAAGGAGAGTACGGGAGCAACCGTTATATTGCTGAGTAATGATTTTTTTGCATAACAACGAAAAATCATATTGTTTATTGCGTAATTAATTTGTATTTTAGATATGCAAAGAAAGATTTACTTGCAGAGATAATCTTAGTGATAAGATTATGAAGTTTAGAGTGGTAACGCGTAGCTAACGCCTCTATGGGATATTCCTGTAGGGGTTTTTTTATATAATTTATTAGGAGGAATAAAAGATGAGTAAGAAGTTTTATATTACTACACCTATCTATTATCCATCAGCTAAATTACACATAGGAAATACTTATACAACAGTAGCAGCTGATGCATTAGCAAGATTCAAAAGATTAACAGGTCATGATGTTATGTTCCTTACAGGATCAGACGAGCATGGACAAAAGATTCAAAGAAAAGCAGAAGAAAAAGGCGTTACTCCAATCGAGTACGTTGATGAAATAGTTGCTGGAATCAAGGATTTATGGACAATGATGGACATTAACTATGATAAATTCATAAGAACAACTGATGATTATCACATGAAGACTGTTCAAAAGATATTTACTAAGCTTTACGAGCAAGGAGATATTTACAAGTCATCATATGAAGGGCTTTATTGTACACCATGTGAATCATTCTGGACAGAAGGTCAACTTGTTGATGGAAATTGCCCAGACTGTGGAAGACCAGTTGAGACAGCTAAAGAAGAGGCTTACTTCTTTAAAATGAGTAAGTATGCAGACAGATTAATTAAACATATTGAAGATAATCCGCACTTTATACAACCAGAATCAAGAAAAAATGAAATGCTTAACAACTTCTTAAGACCAGGTCTTCAAGATTTATGTGTTTCAAGAACAAGTTTTAACTGGGGAATTCCAGTAGAATTTGATCCAGATCACGTAACATATGTATGGATTGATGCTTTATCAAACTATATAACTGCTCTTGGTTATGGTCAAGAAGATGATACATTATATAAAAAATTCTGGCCAGCAGATGTGCATTTAATAGGAAAAGATATTTTAAGATTCCACACAATATATTGGCCAATAATGTTAATGGCTCTTGGTGAAGAGTTACCAGAGCAAGTGTTTGGTCATGGTTGGTTACTTGTTGATGGTGGAAAAATGTCTAAGTCAAAAGGTAATGTTGTAGACCCAGTAGTTTTAATTAATGAGTTTGGAGTAGACCCTGTTAGATATTACTTATTAAGAGAGATACCATTTGGTTCAGATGGATTATTTAACAATGAAACATTCATCAAAAAAACTAATTCAGACCTTGCAAATGATCTTGGAAACTTATTATCAAGAACAATTGCAATGGTATGTAAGTATTTTGATGGAGTCATTCCTGCACCAACAGCTAAAGAGCCTATTGATGATGAGTTAATAAACCTTGCTTTAGCTACAACTAAAAAAGTTGAAGAATGTATGGAAACTTATAAAATACCAGAAGCGCTTGCATCAATATGGGAACTTGTAAGTAGATCAAATAAGTATATTGATGAAACAATGCCTTGGGTTCTTGCTAAAGATGAAGATAAGAAAGAAAGACTTGGAACAGTTATGTACAACTTAATGGAATCATTAAGATTTACATCAGTTTTAGTTTCATCATTCTTACCATCAACAAGCGTTAAAATGAATCAACAGTTAAAAATAGATGTAACTACATGGGAAAGTCTTTCATCATTTGATGGAACAAAAGCTGGAACTGTTGTAGAAAAAGGTGAAGTTATATTCCCAAGAATAGATGTTGAAGCAAAGCTTGCAGAACTTGAAGAATTAAGACTTAAAACTCTTGCAGAAGCTAAAGTAGCTGTTAACGAGGAAGTTATAAAAAATCCAATCAAAGAAGAAATCACAATAGATGATTTTGAAAAGATTGACTTAAGAGTTGTTAAAGTTCTTGAGTGTGAGCCAGTTAAAAAGGCTAAAAAACTTCTTAAGCTTAAAGTAGATATAGCTGGGGAAGAAAGACAAGTAATTTCAGGAATAGCAATGCACTACAAGCCAGAAGAATTAGTTGGTAAGTATGTTGTTTTAGTTGCTAACTTAAAACCTGTAACACTTAGAGGAGAGTTATCACAAGGTATGATACTTGCAGCAGCTCCTTCTGATGATTCAGAATTATTACTTGTTAATCCAGGTGAATTAAAAACAGGAAGCCAAGTAAGATAGACTGTTTAAAATAAACATTAGAGCTTTCCAAAGATATTTTCTTTGGTGAGCTCTTTTTTTAAAATTGGGGGGTAAAAAAATGAAAGTTGTAATAGGGAATGCATGGCCATATGCTAATGGACCACTCCATATAGGAAGAATTTCTTCGTGGTTGCCTGGTGATGTGGTAGCAAGATATCATAGGGCTAAAGGAGATGAAGTTGTTTTTGTTTCTGGGTCAGATTGTCATGGTGAGCTTGTTTTAAAAAAGGCTAACGCAATCAAGAAATCACCAAAGTTTGTTAGTGATTATTATCATGAAAAGTTTAAAAAGAATTTTGAGGGTTTAGATTTTTCATTTGATAATTTTGCAAAAACAAGTGATGGCTATCATAAAGAGCAAGTTAAAAAATTTATAGAAGTATTATATGCAAAGGGGCTAATATATTCTAGGAATGTAGAGATTCATTTTTGTGAAAATTGTAATGAAGAAATTGGAGATAGATTTATAGAAATTGATAAGCACATTGCTTGTGGCAAAAAAGTTTCCATGAAATCTGTGGATAAATTATTCTTTAAGTTATCCACATTTGAAAATTATCTTGAAACTCTTGTAACAAAGGATAATAAGTGGAGAGAAAATGCAATAAAGTTAACAAAAAGATACCTTGATGAAGGGCTAAGAGATAGAGTTTTAAGTAGAGATATTGAGTGGGGGATTGAGATTCCTATTGAAAACTTTACTGATAAGAAAGTATTTGTGTGGATTGAAGCGGTAATGGGCTATATGACTGCATCAAAAAATGTAATAGAAAAAAGAAATGAAAATTTTCAAGACTATTGGAATAGTGAAAAGGCTAGAGTATATTTATTTCATGGAAAAGAAAATATACCATTCCATACTATTATAATGCCCTCAATAATAGCAGGACTTGGATATGAAAAATGTAACCTAAGAATTCTATCATCAGAACATATGGATTTAGAAGGTAAGAAATTCTCTAGTAATAGGAATTGGGTCATTTGGTTAGATCAATTATTAAAAACTTATGATACAGATACTATAAGGTATTATTTATTAACTCATGGTGCTGAAAGAAGAAACTCTAATTTCACATGGAGAGAGTTTGTAAATATTCATAATACAGAGCTACTAGGGATATATGGTAATTTTATCAATAGAATACTTAGTTTTATTGATAAATATTACAACGGAAAATTAACAAAACAAAGAATTAATAAGGGTATTGAAATCCTCATGAAAGAGACATATACATCAACTTCAAAAAATATTGAAAATGGAGATTTAAATCAAGCATCACGTGATATTTTAAAGCTTGCAATAAGGGGAAATGAATATTTTGATAATGAAAAGCCTTGGATTGCATTTAGAAATGACCCAAGTAGATGCAAGGAAGTTATATATAATTGTGCATTAATAGTGTTAAATTTAGCGAATTTATTAAATCCAATAATACCTCAAACAGCAAAAAAAATAAGAAATATGATAAATATAGATAGTATTTCATATGAATTTGAAATTATAGAAACATTTGAGGTAAAAAAAGTAGATTTCCTATTTAATAGAATTGAGAAACGAAAAATAAGTGAAGAGATTTTAAAATTAAAAATTAATAAGTTGAAGTAAAGAAGTAGCTAGGATTAAAGTAATTTTAATTCTAGCTATTTTAATTTTCAAATATAAACCAATAGTAAATATATAAGGAATAAAAAATAAAATATGTATTTAAATTGATTTATTCGTGTAATTTAGCAAAAAAAATGGTATTTATTAGCCGGTAAATACAATTTTAGTTAATAAACTTTTAATAAAATTTGATTTTTATGTGAATTTAAATACTTAATCTTATTTGAATAAAAAAATCAATAGGCATATACTAATGATGTCTTCAAGGGAAGATAAATTTTATAATTAATTAAGGATGTGATTCTAATGGAACAATTACTAGAGAGAATAGTAGATGAAAATAGAAAATTTATAGAAGATGGGGCAGTAGCAACTTACATACCTAAGCTTGCTGAAGTTGATAAAAATCTTTTAGGTGTAGCAATTATTGATACAAGAGATGAAGAAAAAGAATATGGATTTGGAGATTTTAATCACAAATTTGCAATTGAAAGCACTTCAAAAGTTTTAACTTTAGCATTAGCTATATTAGATAATGGTCTTGAGGCTGTATTTGATAAAATAGGAACAGAACCAACACACTTTGCATTTAACTCAATATTAAATATGGAGATTAGAGAGAGCTCAAAGCCAACAAACCCATTCATAAACGCTGGAGCTATTGCAGTAACATCAATGATAAAAGGAAGCAGTGTTGAAGAAAGAGTTGATAGAATTCTTAAATTCATGAGAAAGCTTTCAAATAATGATGATATATATGTTAATGATGAGTTATTCTTATCAGAAAAAGAAACAGGAAATATAAACAGATCTCTTGCTTACTATATGCAAGGTCACGATATGATACAAGGAAATGTTGATGACATTTTAGATGTTTATTTCCAGCAATGTTCAATAGAAATAACAGCTATGGATCTTGCAAGAATGGGATCAGTGTTTGCTAATAAAGGTGTTATGCCTTGGTCTGGTGAGAAGATATTAGAACCAGAAGTAGCAGCTATGATTAAAGGTCTTATGACAACATGTGGACTTTATGACGAGTCAGGAAGTTTTGCTGTTAATATCGGAATTCCATCAAAAAGTGGAGTTGGCGGAGGAATAATGGCTATCGTTCCAAATAAAATGGGAATAGGTATATTTGGACCAGCATTATCAGTAGCAGGAAATAGTGTAGCTGGTATGGGAATTCTTAAAGATCTTTCAAGAGAACTTAAATTAGATATATTTGAATAGGAAATCTTTGTAGAAAGGTATCTATATTACTGATGATGTCAGTAATATAGATACCTTTTTTGTTTGTTGAAAATAGAATAATTAGAAATAATTTCTATATAAGAGCATTAAAATGCAAGGAAAACTATCATACAGATAGTAAAATGCTAATGAGGTATACAAATAATGCAATTACACCTGCAAAACCTCTTAAAATGAGATTTAAGAGGCTTGTTTTTAAAGGGGAACATAACACCTATATCTGATTTAAAGCTCTTAAATGTACATTTTAAGAAGAATTGGAATGGGGGACTAATAATAAAAAGAGCTTGTCCGAAGACAAACTCTTTTTATTATTTAGTTACACCAATATTTATATTGTGACTTTTTTTATACATTTTGTATAATTCAAAAATTACAAATGGTGCTATTATAACTATTACCCATGCAACTACAAGAATAGTTTCATATGTGATAGATTGACTGTGTGTTAAAGATGATGGAGGGAAGAAAGAAATAACAAGTGCTATAAGTGAAAGTATTAAACCAACACCTGCAACAATACATTTTCCAACCATTCCCCCTGGAACTTGGTAATCGCTTTTTAAATCTTTATGTTTAAAGATTTTTGAGAAATATGCTACGAAGAAGATCAAGTAACCTGCTAAGTAGATAACAACTGTTAATGACATAGATGTAAGGAATGACATATTTCCTCCACCACTTCCACTACTAAGTGTTAATAATGCAAACCAGAAACTAACTATTAAACCTTGAAGGATTATAAGTCTAACTGGTATTTCATTTTTGTTAACTTTAGCGAAGTATTGAGGTATTATTCCTTTTTTAGCTGCAACGTGCATACCATGAGAAGGTCCAACAACCCAAGCACTAACTTCAGCTGCAACTCCGACAACCATAAGTAAAGCAAGTACTTTTACATACCATGAACCAGCCATAATCATTCCACCAATTATTGTGAATGTTTGAACAACACCAGCACTTAAATTGATTTCTGAAGCTGGGATAGCTGCTGCTATTGATAAACCACCAAAAGTATTAAGTAAGATTGCTACAATAACTAATATAAGCATAGTTAAAGGATAGTCTCTTTTAGGGTTTTTCATTTCGTGAATGTGAACGGCTGAAGCCTCAACACCCATATAAGCAAGTATGAAAGTAACAAATACAACAAGAGTATTAACTTTTGAGAAGTCAGGAACAAATGCTGCCTCGTTAAATTGTACATGAATTGGGTGACCAGTTGCTGCATACCAAATACCCATAGCTATTAACACTAATGATGGAATAGCTATACCAACAACGAATCCAAGTTTTGAAATTCTTGCAGTATATTTTGTTCCACCAAATTGTGAAAATGTTATTCCCCAGAAAATTATTAACATTACTATTAATTTTAATACTGGGTTAGTATTTAATGATGGAATACCAACAAGGTAAGATAAAGCTCCTACTATATAGTAAAGCATAGGAGTGAATCCAACTGATATTTCAAACCATTGGAAGAATATATGAGCAAATCCCCATCTTTCTCCAAGTGATTGACTTGACCAAGTAAAGATACCTCCTTCTTCCCACCCTTCTGTTGTAGCCATTTCAGCAGCACAAAGTGCAACTGGTATGAACCAAAGGAATCCTGCAACGATAAGGAAGAACACTAAGTGGAATCCTGATGTCGCAAATGTTGGATATTCATAAGCTGCCATAACCATTGAAGCTGTGATAGCGAAGAATCCCATAATTGTTAGAGATTTTTTATCTCCTTGTTGTACGTCTGTTTTAGCCATAAGACATATCTCCTTTCTAAAATAAATTAATCTGTTAAATTAATAAAGTTTAGAAGTTGAAATGTGTACCGCATTTAAAAAATAAATGTCTGGCAGTTAGGATAGCTAAATTACCTTTAAAACAGTTTTTATTCAATTTTTGATAGATTAAATAAGCTTTTTTTAAAAAACATAATTAGTTGTTGTCCTTGTGATTTTTATATTGTAAGTCAGTAGTTCTAATTTAGAATATAAAAATCAGAACTGTCGA
This sequence comes from Sarcina sp., assembly GCA_051650125.1. Lineage (GTDB taxonomy): Bacteria > Bacillota > Clostridia > Clostridiales > Clostridiaceae > Sarcina. The sequence goes on from JBOFIK010000049.1 coordinate 49,528, forward strand.
TAGATTATATTTTTCTGTGTTGACACTATAGAACTTCTATTAATCTACTCACTATTTTTTAAAATTATATAAGCTGAGATTTAATGTATTATTGCTAGAGTATATAAATTTAAAAAATATGATAGGAATTACTAAATATCCATTTATCTCCTTAACAAATTTTGGCTAGAGCCATAATTGAATTATAAGTTTTTAATTTTTATTTGACAAATAGCGAAATTCAGACAAAAAAGATGATATTTTTTTATTTAATAAAAAAATCTTACTATATGCTTTGAATATCTCCGTTATTCTCTAGAAATACATAGATTTTAATAGATTTGCAACAAAATTTCTTTATAACAAATACTATTTAACAGTAAAATAGTATTTGCTGTAAAAGAAACATAGCTTATTCCCAAATAAAATTATAAATTTAATACTTTTATAATTTCCATAAATATCTATAATGACATAAATATGAACAAGAATAAAAAATGACCATGATATAACTTAATTTCAAGTTATATCACGGTCATTTATATTTTAATTATTTAGCATCTAATTTCATGTGTTTTTTTCCATAAGCTCCGTAGATTATGAAAGGTATAGCTATTACTATTACCCAAGCAACTACTAATATTGTTTCGTATTCCTTAGGTTGAGAACCTGTTAATGATGAAGGAGGTACGAATGATATTATTAATGCCCCAACTGAAACAATGAATCCTACAACTGCGATAATTGTTTTTCCAACTTTTCCACCTGGAACGTTGTAAGAACTTTTTAAATCAGCATGGTTATAGATTTTGTTTAAGTAAGCAATGAAGAATAGTAAGTATCCAACAAGGTATATAACAACAGTTAATGACATTGATGTTAAGAATGACATATTACCGCTTCCGCTACTACCAAATGTTAATACAGCAAACCAGAAACTAACTATAACAGCTTGTAATAATACAAGGTTAACTGGTACGTCATTTTTGTTTACTTTAGCTAGGCATTTTGGTAACATTCCATGTTTTGCAGCAACGTGCATACCATGAGAAGGTCCAACAACCCAAGCACTAACTTCTGCAATAACTCCAATAGCAATCATGAAACCAAGTACTCTTACTGGCCATGTAGCTGCTGTGAATAATGCAAATATTACTGAGTAAGTTTGAACAACACCGGCACTTAAGTTAAGCTTGTCTACTGGAACAGCAGCAGCAATTGTAAGTCCACCAAGTGTGTTTAATACAATAGCAAGGATAACTAAGATTAACATTGCTAATGGGTAGTCTCTATTTGGGTTTTTCATTTCGTATACGTGAACAGCTGATGATTCAACTCCCATGTATCCTAGAATGAATGATACAAATACAACTAATGTACTAACTTTACTAAAATCTGGTACGAATGAAGCAGCATTAACTACAACGTGTACTGGATTTCCGCTCATTACATAGTAAAGACCAAGTAATAATAAGATTATAGCTGGTATTAATATACCTATGAAGAATCCTATTTTAGATATAAGTGCTGTGTACTTAGTTCCACCAAATTGTGAGAATGTAAGTGCCCAGAATATAATTATCATTGTTATGAATTTAATTGTTGGGTCAGTATTCATAGCTGGCCAGTTAAATACATAAGATAATGCTCCTACTATAAAGTAAAGCATAGGTGTAAATCCAACAGTGATTTGGAACCACTGGAAGAATATATGTGCGAATCCCCACATCTTACCAAGAGAGTTAGCAGTCCAAGTGAATATTCCACCTTCTTCCCAACCTTCAGTTGTAGCCATCTCAGCAGCACAAAGCGCAACTGGTATGAACCATAAGAAACCACCAAATATTAAGAAAAATGCTAAGTGGAATCCTGATGTAGCGAATGTAGGATATTCATAAACTGTCATAACCATTGTAGCAGTTATGGCAAAGAATCCTATTAGTGATAATGATTTTTGATTGCTTTTATCAGCCATAATAAAAACTCCTTTCGAATTGTTTGTACTTGGAGGTTTTTATTTAGTTGATTTAATTAATACGAAAAATTTAATCTTAATTTGCCTTATTAATTAAATTACTTTAATCACAATCTTAAGTCATAAGTTATTTAGTTTTCAATAATCAATAAATAATTTCTATTTCTTCTGTTTAAAACTTAAATTACTAATGCTTAAGTTTGATTTAGAAAATAAAATTTCTTGTTTCCCAAGCACAATGTGATTATAGTCCTACAAAATTATTCTATAAATTTGCAAAATAGCCCAAAAAAGACCAAAAAAATTCAGTTAGATACCAATAGTGAATAATATCTCTCAAATTCTAAGTTTTACATAATATCGATAATTACATTTATTGAATTTTATGGTTATTTTATTAGTTGATGTAATTTTTTATAAAGAAATATAGGTGATAGTATTTTAAACTTTGAAAAAAAATAGTAATATTGCGAATTTATTAAATTTTACTTTTAAAAATTTAGGGTGTATTAATTAAAGGTAGTAAAACCAAATAATTTACTATTGGAAGTTGTGAAAAATTATGGAAAAAGTATGTATTTTTTGTTATGATAGGTAAGTTTAACTATGAATATTTAGTTTTATGATTAAATTTATTAATTAATATAATGAGTTATTATCTATTTTTATATTTGTGTAATTTGAAATTTTAAATTTTTAGGAATATAATCAAAAATAAAAGATAGGAATTTTTAGGAAATATCTATCACGATTATACAAAAGAAAAGAGCTGATATTTATGGGCAATATAAAAACTATTATAATTACAAATATGATTTTAATGGTTATAGGTATTATAGTATTCGTAATTGGATATAGAGAAAGAATTAAGTTTAAAGAAGGACTTTCAAAAAAACGTAATGTTGATGAGTTTGAAGAAATAGTTAATCTTGGATATGGAAAATTTATGAGACAAGTTTTATTCTTCAAGTTTATTCCTTTAATGATTTTTGCAGAAGTTATTTTTAGTTATTTTTATGGATTAGAAAAAACTACTATATTAGCACAGTTAGTAAAACTTGCAATTGGTATAGTTGCAGGACTTGTATACGGAGCATTCCAATGGAGATTTTATAATAACTTAGTTAATAGAAATATGGAAGTGTTTAAAAAATTCTCATTTATGTATCTTTATATAATAGTTAATGGAGTTGTTGCATGGGGTCTTATGATCGGAGTAGCTGTTTCATATATTCAAAATATTGATTTCTTATACGGATTAGCACAATTTTTATCATGGATACTTGCGGGATTATTCTTTGGATTAGTTGATTGGAACAAATCAAGAGTTAGATTTGCACATTATCTTGGTAAAAGAGTGAAAAAGTAATTTAGATAAAATCTAAATTGCTTTTTTTTTTGCAATTTTTTTAAAATAAAAAAAGACCTAGGCTTCCGTTACCTAGGTCTCTTGGTGAAAAGAAACATACAAGGTTCTGTTTAAGGGGGACAAATCCCTTGTATGTTCAATTTAAGGGGTAAAATTAAATTAGTGTTTTAGCTACGTTACATTTACTAATATAAACCACTTATATGTCAAGTTTGTGACAGAAATGCAAAGTAATTATAAAGTAATTATAAAGTAACCTATTTGTAAAAAACAAAAAAGTATATAAACCTTTTAGAATGTGAGTATTAGCTAAACTATTAAAATATATCAAGATTTATATAGGAATAAATTTCTAATAAAAATAATTTTTTAGAATTAATATTAAAAAAGAATAAAAATAGATGGAGAAAGCAGAGTGGAAAAATAGAAATAAAAAAAAGACCTAGATTTCCGTTACCTAGGTCTTTTGGTGAAAAGAAACATACATAGGGATTTGTGTAAGGGGGACGAATCCCTATATATGCTCTATTTAAGGGGTAAAATTAAATTAGTGTTTTAGCTACGTTACAAATATAAATATACAGTGTAACTATGTCAATAGTATGACAAATTTGAATAAATCGTGAACAAAATTATTTTGATTAGATAAATTCCTCTAGTCTTTGAATATCTTTGATTATGATTTCTTTTCTATTATATTCAATAAGTCCCTCTAATTTCATTTTTATAAGCTCTCTTGATAAAGATGGTCTTCTTACACCAAGCTTTTCTGACCATTCTTTCTTTGTCATGTGTGTAGTTATTACATCATTTTGTGTTTGGTTATATTTTGTTACAAGGAAATGGGATATCATTTCCCTTAAAGATTTCATACTAACTTGTTTTAATTTTGAGTTAAGTATTAAAGCCTTGTTTGAGAATAATCTTAATAGCTCTTTAAGGAACACTTCATTGCTTGTACAAAGTTTGAATATGTAATCTCTTTTTATATGTATTACTGTACAATCTTCTTTTGCAACTATTGACATAGGGTATAAATGTCTATCTCCAAACAGTAAAGCTTCTCCAAAGCAATTTCCAGGTTCAAAAGATGAAACTATTAAAATATTACCTTGTGAATCTAATTTTTGAAGTTCAACTTTTCCAGCAAGTATAACACTTAGGTGTTCACAATCTTCTTCTTCTATAAAAAGAACATCATCTGTTTTGTATGATTTTATAAAGTACTCATTCGAGCTTTTTAATATTTGTAAATCTTGTTCTGAAAAGCTAGCAAAGAGTTTAGACTCTTTTAAGTTTTCGAAATGTATTGTCATATTATAACTCACCACTTTCTTAAAATTATATGAAATAAACCTTTATTATGGTAATACATAGTTTAATTATATACAATAGAAATATCAAATAAAGCTAAATTATTCATAAACTTAAAGAAAAGAGAGGAAGTGTAGTTAATATATGCCATATATAGTCGGTGCTTTAATAGGAGCTATAATAGGTTATTTTACAAACTGGTTAGCTATTAAAATGTTATTCAAGCCACATACAGAAAAAAGAATAGGTGGGATGAAAGTGCCTTTTACGCCAGGACTTATTCCAAAAGAAAAGGTCAGAATTGCAAAGAGTGTTGCCCAAAGTGTAGGAGAGCATCTTATTAATAAAGATAGTATAAGTAAAACTCTTAATAAACCAGAAGTTAAAGATAAGATAAAATTAGCATTAGATAATAAAACAATGCAAGTTTTAGATAAAGAGGGAACTCTTGAAGAAAGGTTAAAGGATATATTTAAAGATAGTTATAGTGAGAAAGAAAAAATTATAGAAGAAAAAATATATGATAAAACTATTTCTATTCTAGAAGATAAAGAAAGACAGGATAAGTTAGCTATATTTGCTACAAGTTTTATAAAGAAAAAACTAGAGCAAGAGCCAGTTTTAATCATTGAATGTTTAGAGAAAGTAGACCTTAAAAATATTGTTGATAAGATTTCTAATAATATTGATAGTCAGTCTTCAACAGAACTTATTGCAGAGAGTATAGATAAAATGATGGATAATCTTGATGATAGTGATAAAACTATTAAAGAGTATGTCCCAACTAGAGCTTTTGATGCGGTTGAAAAGATGGTGTATGACAATAAAGAAGTTATTGCAAAAGAAATTTGTGATACCTTGAAAACTCCAGAGGTAAGTGAAAAAATAAAGAGTGTTATATTAAGTAAAGTTCTTGGTGGACTTGGTGGTATGATATCTATGTTTGTGAGTACAGATGGAATTTATGATAAGTTTGTAGGTTCGATAGAAGAATATCTTTCAGAGCCTGAGAATGCTAAGGAGCTATGTAAGTACATAGTTTCCTATATCAATAAATTAGCTAATAACACTGTATCTGATGTTATTAAAAAGCTACCAGCAGGACTAAGTGTTGATATTGCAGTTATGATATCTGGAAAAGTTGGCGGTTTACTAACTGATGGGGATAATATAGAAAAGTTAAGAGGCAAACTTATAAGTTTTGTTTCAGAAAGCAAGTCATATGATGAACTTATATCTAAGTTTGATGTGGATTATAGTAAAAAAATACAAAATCTTGTAGGATTAGCGATTACAAAGCTTGCCGAGAGTGAAGATGTTAAAGTTAGAGTAAGAGAAGCAGTTGTAGCAGCTAAAAGTGAGTTGCTATCATATGAAATAAATAAGGATGAGAGCACTAAAAAAGAAATAGTTGCTAGTGTGGATTCTTTATTTGAGAGTAATTATGATAAAGTAATAGAAAATGAGTTACAAGGAATCATTGAGCTTATAGATGTTCAAGGGATTGTTGAAGAACAGATAAATGCATTTGAAGTTGATGAGGCAGAAAAGATAATTCTTGGTATAGCTAGTAAAGAGCTTAGTGCAATTACATGGCTTGGGGCAGTTCTTGGTGGAATACTTGGTATTTTATCACCACTTTTATCAAGCTTATATTAAGTAATAAAATCATTTGAAATATGATATATTAATAATAGTAGAGTTCAAGGTATGTTAGCCTTGAACTCTTTTTTATACAATTAAAAAATAAAAGGAATCAAAGGAGGAAAAATTGATGTTTGATTATAAAATTTTTGACTCACATGCTCATTATAATGCTGAGCAATATGATGAGGATAGAGATGAGATTATAGAAAAAATTAAGGAAAATAGAGTTGTAGGTGTTATGAACTGTGGAACTGATGTTGCTAGTTCAAAAGATACAATTGCACTTTGTGAAAAGTATGATATTTTTTATGGAGCGGTTGGGGTTCATCCATCAGATGCTTTTGGAGTAGATGATGCTGTGATGAAGGAAATTGAGGGACTTGCAGGACATCCTAAGGTTAAGGCTATTGGAGAGATTGGACTGGATTATTACTGGGAAGAAAATCCTTCAAAAGAAGAACAAAAAGATGCTTTTAGAAGACATTTAGAACTTGCAAAAAAACTTAATATGCCGGTCATTATTCACGATAGAGATGCACATCAAGATACATTAGAAATAATGAAGGAGTTCCCAGATGTTATAGGTGTAGTACACTGTTTCTCTGGTTCAGCAGAGATGGCAGTTGAGTGCCTTAAGTTAGGTTATTATATTGGAGTAACAGGTGTTGTAACTTTTAAGAACGCAAAGAAAATTATAGATGTTGTTCAAGTGGTACCAATGGATAAGCTTTTAGTTGAAACTGATGCCCCATATATGTCACCAGCTCCTAATAGAGGAAAAAGAAATCAGTCTGATTATATAGAATATGTAATTGAAAAAATAGCAGAAATAAAAGGGATATCTTCTGTGGAAGTTAGTGAAAAAACAATAGAGAACACTAAAAAATTATTTAACATTTTGTAAAAATTGTATAAATTAAGTATAGTTGTAATAAATAAGTAATAAATATAGACTTATAAAGGATATAAGAATTACTTTTTTATGCAAAGTAGCATAATTGACTGCTCTATACTAGCAATAGAGCTAGTTAGAGCAGTTTTTATTTTTTTATATTACTTGCTAGGTAAGGAAACTATTGTTTGAAAAACATAAGAGGTTTAAATTAAAAAACTTTTAAATCACTTTTGTAATATTTTTGTAAGATGTTTGACACAAATTGGAAAGTATTATATAATTCAGAAATAAAGAATGCCAAGGGAGGCTATTATGGGGGACAAGTTACAAAACTTAAAAGACCACTTCTTTGACAGTCCAAAAAAGAAAGTTATAGCAATAGTGTCAGGGCTAGCGATTGTAGGGATAAGTTTTAGTGTAATTTATAAGCCAGTACAAATAAAGATTGGTGATAAAATTATTAAGACGTCTACAATGATGGGGACTGTACAGGATGTTTTAGAGAAAAATGAAATAACTTTAGAACAAAAGGATAAGGTAGTACCAGCGTTGAATTCTAAACTTGGAAAAAATTCAGTTATAGATATTACAAGAGCGCAGGAAGTAATACTACTAGCAGATGGAAAGGAAAGAACACTCAAAACAGCAGAGAGTTCAATTAAAGATGTTTTAGCAACAGAAGGCGTAACAATTGATGATGATGATAAAGTTGAGCCAAGTATTGATACAAAGATTGTCAAAGGTCAAAAAATTGAAGTAATCAGAGTGGAAGAAAAGATAGTTAAAGAAAACGAAGATATAGAATTTGAAGTTACAGTGAAAAACAATAAAAACTTAGATAAATCTGTTAAAAAAACTGTTCAAGAAGGTGAGTTTGGTAAAAGAGAAATCACTGCTAGGGTAGTTTACGAAAATGGAAAGCAGGTTGGAAAAGAAATTTTATCTGAAAAGGTTGTTTCTGAGCCAGTAAATAGAGTTATCGAGCAAGGGACAAAAGAAAAAGTTGTTACAACTTCAAGAGGGCCAAGCAGTCCGAGTAATTCAGGTAGTTCAAGTAGTAATGGTGGTGAAAGTGTATTAGCACCTTCAACAGATAAGACTATGACTATGCAATCAACTGCTTACTATCAAGGGAGTGTTACTGCAACGGGAACTAAGCCAAAAAGAAATCCAGATGGGCTTAGCACAGTTGCTGTTGATCCAAGGGTTATACCACTAGGTTCTAAGATTTATATTGAAGGTTATGGCTATGCTGTGGCTGAAGATACAGGTGGTGCTATTAAAGGGAATATAGTTGATGTATTTTTAAATACAGCACAAGAATGTAGAAATTGGGGTAGAAGAAATATCAAAGTAACAATAGTTGCTTACCCAGGTCAATGGTAGAATGAATAAAGGCTGTTCTAATTATATTTAGAGCAGCCTTTTCATATTGCTATTAATAATAGATGTAAAAACTTGCATACCTTATACAGAAGATTTAAAATAGAACTATTAATGGTTTAGATAAACTAACAAATGAAAGGGAGATTTACCTTGATTAAAGAAGTTATAGTAGTAGAAGGAAGAGATGATATCACAGCGGTTAAGAGAGCTATAGATGCAGAACTTATCGCAACTGGTGGATTTGGAATAAACAGAGCAGTTATAGAGAGAATAAAAGAAGCGCAAAAGAGAAAGGGTGTTATTGTTTTAACTGACCCAGATTTTGCAGGTGAAAAAATTAGAAGTATCATAAGAAAAAGAGTTCCAGAAGCAAAGCATGCTTATATAGCTAGAATAGATGGTACTAGAGAAAAAGATGGTAACATAGGTGTTGAAAATGCATCACCAGAGGTTATTATAAGGGCTTTAGAAGAGGCTAAAATTACACTTGAGGAAAAGAGAGAAGAGTTTGTGAGTGCAGATTTAGTTTTCTTTAAATTAGCAGGAGATGCAAGGGCTAAGGAAAGACGAGAGTTACTTGGAAAAGAACTTTCAATAGGATATGGAAATGCAAATCAACTTTTAAGTAGACTTAATAATTATGGTGTTACTAAGGAAGAGTTTGCTAGGGCAATTGAAAAAGTAGAAGAAAATTTGAAATAAAATAACTACATTAGGAGAAATTTTTATATGAGAAAAGAGATTATAACGAAAGAAATTATGGCTAAGTACAACTTTAAGTGTACAAAGGCATTAGGACAAAACTTTTTAACGGATGATACAGTATTAAACGATATTGTTTCAGGTGCTGAGGTTTGTGAAGATGATTTAGTAATAGAAATAGGGCCAGGGGTTGGAACTCTTACATCAAGACTTTTAAATAAAGCTAAAAGAGTTATTGCAATAGAGCTTGATAATTCACTTATTCCAATACTTATGGAGGAACTTGGAGATGACCCTAACTTCCAATTAATACATAATGACGCATTAAAGGTTAACTTTGATGAGATAATAGGTGAGGAAAAGAGTGTTAAGCTAGTTGCTAATTTACCTTATTATGTTACAACACCTATAATAGCAGGACTTTTAAAGGGTGGATGTAACTTTAAGTCACTTACTATAATGATTCAAAAAGAAGTTGCAGAGAGAATAAATGCACAGCCAAGTTGTAAAGACTACGGTGCGTTAACTTTCCTTGTTCAATATTACTGCAATACAAGCATTATTAGAAATGTATCAGCTAGTTGTTTTGTACCTGCACCAAAGGTTGATTCAATAGTTATTAAGCTTGATAAACTTCCAGAAACAAGAGTTAAGCCAGATAATGAGAAGTTATTCTTTGATATGATAAGAAACTCATTTAATATGAGAAGAAAAACTTTATGGAATTCAACTAAGGCTTTAGGTCTTGAAAAAGAAATTCATGAGAAGGCATATGAAGAAGCTGGAATTGACCCTAAGAGAAGAGGGGAAACTCTAACAATGGAAGAATTCTGCGAGTTATCAAATAGAATGAACTTCCACATGAAAAATAAATAATTATGTTAAGGCACTTCAGCGATGAAGTGCCTTTTTTACATAAAAATTTACTTAACAATTTATAATTATTTGTTCTAATTTGGTCTGATGGCAAATATATTTATAAAAAAGATGATTATATATAATATTTTTTAAACATATTCTGAACCACATGCATATAATCATATAATATAATGAATAATTCAAATCGGAGGATTAGTATATTGGCACATAGTAAGTTATATAGAAGTTTTATAATTTTACAAGAGGATGAGAGAGGTCATTCAGTATCTAAAGACAAGCCACTATCAGGTTATGCTAAAATTGAGGTTAAGGGGAATAACTGTAAAGTTGCTTTCTATGCACAAAACCTTAAAAAGGAATATGGCGATTGCCATATGATGCTTATATGTAATAAGAAAGACACTAAGACTTTAGTTGGTTTAGGTGCTATGAACATAACAGAACAGGGTAAAGTTGAGAGTAGCCTTGAGCATGATGCTGATAACATAGGTAGTACAGGAGTTAGTTATGACAAAATTGTTGGAGCTGCTATTTGTAAAGACGTAGCTGGAAAGATGGTATACCTTATGTGTGGATTCTTAAACGGTGAGCAACCAACAAACAATTGGAAAGATTACGGCAAGCTTGAGTGTGAGAAATCACATAAAAAAGAAGAAAAAAAATCATATGTGAAGGATGTTAAAGACAAAGAGAAAGAAAAAGAAAAAGAGAAAAAGAATGGCTGTGATAAGTGTGAGGATAAATATAAAGAGTCTTACGAACATTATCATGGTGATGATGATAAAAAGTATGATTTAAAAGAAGATTATGAGTATCATCATGGAAAATGTGAAGAGGATGATAAAGCTGAAAAGAAAGAAAAAGAAAAAGAAAAAGAAAAGTGTGGCTGTGAAGATAGACCAAATGAATTTGATGAATATGAGGAAAGTATTAAGGTTGATGGATTAGACAGAAATAGCAAGTTTGAAATAAAAGGTGCTATGGGAGAGTTCTTTATGAATGTTGTTGAAGGACTTGAAGAGGCTAATATTACAGATGAAATTCAAAACACTAAATGGTATAAAGTTCCTGTTAAGTGCTTTGAGGATATGTGCAATATTTGTCACTATAATAAATACACAACTTTATATTATCCAATGATAAATTACTATCCTTATATAATTCAAAAAGGACACTTTATGGTTGGGCTTAAGTGTAATGACAAGGGGAAAATCAAATATCTAGTTTATGGAATACATGGATGTAAGGATAAGATGAGCCAACCTTATTCAGGTAAAACAGGATTTGTTACTTTTGTACCTGATAAAGAGGGTAGTAATACTGGATGTTGGTTGATGTTCTACGACTTTAGAAACAGTATGGTAGTTGTACCAATGAAATAATTAAAAATACAAAAGAGCCTACTTCGTTTGGAGTAGGCTCTTTTAATACGGTTATTTAAGTAAATATGTTAATCGAAGGGCATTAATTTATGAATAATCAAAAGGCTTCGTAGTTAGTATGCACACAAATTCAAATTATTAAGCATATTTATAAATTAAAATAAATATATTTTAGAGATAAACACAAAAGAAATTATGTGAAGAGAGGAGGTATTTGAAAAAAATGAATAAAAAGCAATTGTTTGTTACAAGCATTTTGGTGGTTTTAATGTGTGTTATGGTCTTTATGCAACAATTTTTTGAAACTAACATACAGAATGTAGCACTAGTTAATAATAATATTGAGGATATGTTAGATTACGTTGCACTAGATGGAAATATGGTTTATAGACTTCCTGATAATTGGACAACAAAAATTTCTGAACCAGAAGAGTACATAGTGTATAACAATAATTTTGTTGGTGAAGCTATGGGTGTTATAGGATCTGTTCAAGTTTTGAATACAAAAACTTCAATAGACGATTTAATAGGAATAGATAAAAAAAATTTTGAGGCTGAAAAAGTTAATAATATAAAAATTGTTGATGAAAAACTTGGGGATGTTGTTGTTAAAAAACTTAAGTATGAAGAAAAAACATCTTTAGGGAGAAATTATATGACACAAGCATATTACTTCCCTCTAGGTGAAGAACTTAAATTAAAGATAGTATTTTCGGCTAGTATGGATAAATATAAGGAAAATTATGAAACTGTATATAGACTTATTTTAGAGAGTTTTAAGAAAGCTAAATAGGCATTGATTTAGATAAGTATACGTATTATAATTTAAATAAGTAGTAAAGAGAAGCTAATATTAGCTTCTCTTTATTAGTATAGGTGAAAAAAACAGACACATTAGGGGGTTATATGAAGTCAGTTTTATTTAATATTTTTGGGATAGAGGTTTATGGTTATGGACTTATGATAGCCATAGGAATTTTATGTGCAGTTTTCTTACTTAATAAGAGAGCTAAAGCGAAGGGTTACAATGAAGATCACATCTTCAATATGATTATAATTACAGTTATTATGGGTATACTAGGAGGAAAAGGATTATTTATCATAACAGAATTTAAGAGTATAATGAAAGAGCCAAGTGTTATATTTACTCAATTTGGTTACGGTTTTGTAATTTATGGTGCTATAATCTTTGGTATTTTAGGAGTATTCTTATACTGTAAGAAGAAAAAATGGAATTCACTAGAAGTTTTTGATATGATTGCGCCAGGGCTTGCACTTGCACAGGGCTTTGGTAGAATAGGATGTCTTTTAGCGGGATGTTGCTATGGAGCAGTCACAGATGGACCTTTATATATAGTTTTTCCACAAGGTGGGTTAGCACCAGCAGGTGTTCATCTTCATCCAACACAAATATACTGCGTAATATTTGATTTTCTTTTAGCGGGATTCCTGCTTTGGTATTCTAAAAATAGGGAGAAAAAATCAGGTGATACAGTATCTATGTATGTGATTATATATAGTATAGGTAGATTTTTAGTTGAGTTTTTAAGAAATGATCCAAGAGGCAATGTTGGGATGCTTAGTACATCTCAATTTATATCAATATTCATGCTTGTTGCAGGATTATTGATTTATAACAGACATAGATTCAAAGGGAGAAAAAAAAGTGAATATTAGAAAAATAACTTTTAGTGTTATTTTGATTGCTATAATTGGAGGGGTGGTTGCATTCTTAATGAATGGACCATCTATGTTTGATAATTTAGCGGTTAAATTAGGACTAAGAAATAACTATTTTAACTATTTCAAAAGTGGAGTAGTAACAGAAGTTGCAATGCAAAGTACAAGAGATCCAGGGTTTAGAATAATTGTTACTGAACCAAGTGCAATTAATGATGTTTATAAAGTATTATCAGATGGAAAACCAGTTGATAAAACTGAAAAAAGCACACTAGCACCAGATTATACAGTTCAAATATTCCAAGGGAATAAAGTAACTACATATGACTACGTAGCTGGGCAGACATCAGGAAGTACAGGAAACTTCTATTCAGGAGATCAGGTCTTCCATTTATCTAAGAGATTAGATAACCAAATAATTCAAAATTTATCATTCATACAAAAACCTAGAGATTTTACAAGTATCTACTATGGTTCAATTTTAGATGTTTTAAAGGCAGATAAAACTCAGCTTACAACAAATAATCCAAAGGTTGCAGTAAATGTACTTGATGATTATTTATGTAACAAATTCTTATTATCTGTTGATATGCAAAACTTCTTAAGTGAGGCAAAAGAGGTTATACCAAATATAAGCTTTATGAATCATGATAGAAGTAAGTTTGATATTATAGTAAATGTTGAATGTTATGGATATACATCAAAAACTTTCAAGACTATTATTACAGTAAATGATAAGTCTAATAACTCTGAGAAGAAGTATTACGTACAAGGGAATTATGATGGATCATGGAATACTGAGCTATTTAACACAATGCCTCAGTCATGGAATAGTTAAGGAGGAATAAAATAAAATGGGAAATTGTTCAGATTGTGCTAGTAAAAGTTCATGTTCATCTGCTAAAGAGAACAAAGGCTGTTCTAGTAATATATCAATGAAATTAATGCCAAAGTATGGCAAGATTAAAAATATAATAGGTGTAGTAAGTGGTAAAGGTGGAGTAGGGAAATCTACTGTTACAGGAATACTTGCTGCAACTTTAAAAGAGCAAGGTTATAAAGTTGGAGTTTTAGATGCTGATATTACAGGTCCTTCAATGCCAAGAATTTTTGGTATTCAAGACCAAAGGGCTGTAATGACACCAGTTAATGATAACAAAGATGTTAAGTTTGAGCCTGTTCTAACTAAGTCAGGAATTAAAGTTATATCAATTAACCTTATTAATGAGGTTGAGGATGCCCCGGTTATATGGAGAGGACCAGTTATTACTGGTGTTCTAAATCAAATGTATCAAAATACTAACTGGGAAGAGTTAGATTATTTATTAATAGATATGCCACCAGGCACAGGGGATGTTACATTAACAATAATGCAAAGTTATCCTGTGAGAGAGCTTGTTGTTGTTTCAACACCACAGCAAATGGTTTCTATGATTGTTAAAAAGCTTGTTACTATGGCTTCAAAAGTTGGAGTTAAGGTAAGAGGTGTTGTAGAAAATATGGCTTATATCGAATGTGATTGTGGTAAAAAGATGAAAGTATTCAGTAACAAGTCTTCAGAAGAATGTGCTGAATATTTAGGACTTCCACTTATTGCAGAACTTCCTATAAATCTTGAGCTTACAGAGGCTTTAGAAGAGGGAAGAGCAGAAGAGTACATTGTTGAAAATCCACTTTATTCAAGTGTTTTCTCAGCTTTATATTAAGAAAAAACATCAAGGTTTTTTAATCCTTGATGTTTTTTTTATTCTCCTAAATTATAATGTGTTGGACACATGCTATAACAGTCTTTAGTTTCAGCTTGCTTAATTGCAAGTTCTGAGTGAGCTTTTAATTTTGCATCATCTGAACTTAATGAAACAGCTTCAAATATAGTTGGGACAACAAGTATAGCTAGTAAGCTACCAACGATTAATTCCTTTTTCATAAAACACCTCGCTAATTTGATTAGTTTTTATATTATCGGATTCAAAGGGATTAAATATATAATACTGGATATATATTTTACCAATTATTATAAAAAAAGTAACAAAAAGTATTTTATATCCATAATATATACGGTGAATAATGAGTTTTGAGGTTGGAGTATTGGGAATATTTAAATTTTTAAAAAATTTGTTTAGTTCAAAAGAAGTAAATGGTGACACAGAAACTAGTGTTGAGATTTTAGAAAGTAAAGTTGAAACAAATCTATTTAAAGCTAAGGATAAACAAGAAAGCGTTGGTAAATCATTTGATGAAGAGCTAAGAAAACTTAGAAGAGTTAAATATTCGCAGAGTAGTTTTAATCTAGAGAATAGGTTAGAATATGAGGTTTTAAATTATTTAGTTGGAAAGGAAAGCTCTGAGTATAATGTATATTGGAATCTTTATATTCCATATGGCATTAATAAACATATGCAGATAGATCACTTAGTTGTGACAGGGAATACTATATATTCTATTGAATGTAAGGATTTAAAAACTTGTACAAGTATAGAGGCTTTTGCAGAGCATTGGGAATGCTATTATAATAGTGGAAAAGTTTTTAAAAATTCTAATGGAGCTGACCAAAATAGAAAACATATTGATGTGTTAAGAAAATATCTCAAGAATTTATCTTTTGAATATAAGTCTATCGTTGTCTTAGTTGTAGATGATTGTTTTAAAGGATATTTGCCTAATGAGGAGATTATATTAGTTAGAAACAAGGAATTTGATTTAGTTTATAAACTTTTAGATAGAAAAGTGAAAGCATCATCTTCTTTTGAAATTACTGATGAATTTATTAGAGTGAATAAAAAAATTTATGAGTGTATGAATCCTAGTGATGAGGTTGTAAAGTCACACCGGGACTATATAGAGGAAAGATATAAATAAAATTATAAAAAATCTCTTAATAAAAAGAGATTTTTTTTTGTGGAATTTTAAGATATAATCTTTATAGTTTTACAAAGAAGAGGAGAGGTTTTTTATGAAGCAATATTTAGAGTTATGCAAAGATGTCCTAGAGAATGGGAATGTTAGAGATGACAGAACTGGGACAGGCACAATTGGGGTGTTTGGGAGACAACTAAGATTTGATTTAGAAAAGAGTTTTCCTGTGCTTACAACAAAGAGAGTTTACTGGAAAGGTGTAGTTGCAGAGCTTCTATGGTTTTTAAATGGAGATACAAATATCAAATATCTTGTAGATAACAATGTCCATATATGGGATGCTTGGGCAGATGAAAATGGTGAACTTGGTAGAATATACTCAGCACAATGGAGAGGATTTAGAGGGTATACTGATACGGATGGAGAAGTGGAAGTATTTGAAGTTGACCAAATTACGAATCTTATAGAGCAAATTAAGAAAAATCCAAATAGTAGAAGACATTTAGTTGTTGCATACAATCCAGCAGATGCTGATAAGTGTGGACTTCCTGCATGTCATTCATTCTTCCAATTCTATGTCAATGGTGATGAGTTATCATGTCAGTTCTATATGAGAAGTAATGATGTATTCCTTGGGCTTCCATTTAATATAGCCTCATATGGACTTCTTACACATATGGTAGCAAGAGCAACAGGGCTTAAAGCTAAAGAACTTATTTACTCAGTTGGAGATTGTCACTTATATAAAAATCATTTAGAGCAAGTTAAAACACAACTTGAAAGAACACCAACTGAATTACCAACATTAAAAATAAATACAGATAATACAGATATATTCTCATATAAAATAGAAGATTTTGTTTTAGAGAATTATAATCCACAAGCAGCAATAAAAGCTGAAGTATCTGTTTAGAATAAAATAAAAACAAGCTATCTAATTTGATTTAGGTAGCTTGTTTTAATATAAATCATTATATATAATTGTAAAAACTCTTAGAGCTTCTTGTATTTTAGACTCAAGTAATGATTTTTTTGATTCAAATTCTTTAAAACCCTCATCTGTTAAAGTGTAGATTTTTTGAAATTTTTTATCAGGGTCATCCCATGAGCCAATTATAAATCCTTGTTTTTCAAGTTTTTTTAGTTGTGGATAAATTCCACCAGTACTAGGAATCCAAAGTCCTTTAGTCCTTTTTCCAATTTGTTTTGCAATATCATTACCGTTAGTAGGACCAAGGCTTAAGATAAATAGTAAGTATATTGGTAAAAGTCCTTTTGTGAAAACTTGTCCAACTGCATCATTTTCTTTTTGAACTTTTTTAATTTCTGATAATTTCTTTTTATACTCGTCATATAATTTTTTCTCTTGAGCCTTTATATCCATATTTCACCTAACCTTTACAATAAGATTTTAACTAAATTAACACTCTTTTTGTAAGGCAAAAGCTATCATTCCAGGTCCAACATGTATTCCCATAGCAGGCCCAATGTCGCGGATATCTAGCTCTGTAATATTTGGGTGTCCAGCAAATGTTTCTTTTAAAGCAGTAGCTTCAGCTAAAGCATTTCCGTGAAGAATATATAATTTACAGTTTCCCTTTGCTACTAAATCATCAGCAAGTGATTTTAATTTTTTAAGAGATTGTTTTCTACCTCTAGCCTTAGCTATTGTAACATAGGCTCCATCTTCATCAACTGTAATGATTGGCTTTAAGTTTAAGAACTCTCCGATAGTTCCAGCAACTTTTCCTATTCTTCCACCTCTTTTTAAATACTCTAAAGTTTCAAGAGTATAAATTCCGTATGTGTTTTCTTTTAAAATAGGTAAGTGGTTTATTATTTCTTCGTATGATTTTCCAGACTTAACGAACTCATAAGCCTTTAAAACTATCATTCCTAAAGGATATCCAAGAATTCCACTATCAAACATATTATACTCAAAAGCTGTTCTCTCTTGAAGTTGAAGTCTTATAGCATTGAAAGTTCCTGAAAGTGCACTTGATAAGAATATCCCAACAACGTGAGTATATCCTTCAGCTTCGATTTTATCAAAAACTTCATTCATATAATCTGCACTAGGTAGAGAAGTTTTAGGAACTTCAGTTTCAATTCTCTCATATATTTCTTGTGGTGAAATAGTTAAGTGATCTAAATATTCTGCATCTTTATATATAATTTTTACTGGTAACATAAAGATACCTTGTTGCTCTCTTTCCTCTTTTGATAAGTCACATGAACTGTCTGTTAAAATCGCTATTTTTTGCAAATGCTTGTCCTCCTTAAAATTTAAATAATTTATATCAATTTAATTTATATCATTTTATTAATTTTTTTGTTTTATTGTTTATTAACTTGATTTGATTATAGCACAAAAAACAACTATATCAATAGTGATATAGTTGATAATTTTGAAAATGTTTAAATAAAACCATAATAAGATATTAAATTAATAAAAAGTACATAAACTAACCTTTTCGTTAATTTAAATTCCATAAATTAATAGATTTTAATCTCATTTTTGCTATCAGCTATGTGCCAAATAGTGTTTCCAGTACCAAGCGGTATAATTTTACCATTAGCATCTTTGATAGTGGTTGCTAGTGAAGCATCCTTTTTACTCCAAGTTCCTTTGATATATTGACCGTTACTAATAACAATAGCATCACCAGAACCTACTAAATCTATATCCATATATTCCTCTGTTTCTCTATTTTTTATATTAGTAAGTTGAATTACTATATTATCAAAAACTAAAGGTTCATTAGTAGAAGCATCTATTGATTCAATATCATCCATACTTTTAATATATCCGCTTTCAGAGTATTTATAAGAGGTAGAGTAGTAGTTACTTAATTTAAGATCTACACTTAAGCAGTTTTCTAACTCATCATTAGTCCAAAAATCATCATTGAAAGTAAGTTTTCTCATATTAGTTTCAGAGAAAGGTTTAGCATCAAGGTATTTTTCCATACTTTCAGTAGAAGTATAAAGGTTATGAGGTGCAACTCTTGAAGAATCTCTAGTAAAATAGCTTCCATTAGCTATTTCATTTATACTTTTAAGTGAATCATTATTTTTTATAATTTCAAGAGCATCATAACTTCCACCACAATGAGCAAAAGGCAGATCAAACTCCCTAGCAAGGTCTAAAACATAATATCTAGCACTTCTTATAGGTCCTATCTTTTCAGCATAGTTTGAATTGAAAAGTGCCATAAACCTTGTAATACCACCTTCTGTCATAATTTCATATACAAAGTCAGCTTGTGATAAACCAGACTGAGGTCTAGCTTGTCTTGAATTTTCAATTATAGCCATAAAAGAATTTTGAGTAGAGGCATCTTCTGATAAAAGCATACCAGTATAAGGACTTATAGATCCTTTCTCATCAGTTTTAATACTTTCATTTGCATCAAATTCATCAAAATCAGTAGAAAGATTAGCGTTAGTTTCTTGTGATTTAGAGTTAGAGTTTATTAAAAGGTATCCACCAACTCCAATTATGGAAAAACCTATCACTAGTGATAAGGTTAAAATTAGATTTTTTTTCATAAATACATCCCCCTTAGGTTCTAATAGTAATATTATCTCTAATATTACTATTATTGACAATTAAAAAGAAAAATATAATTTAAAACTAGTTCAGTTATAAATTTAAAATTTAAATTGCTTTTATTTTTAAATTTATAATATAGAAATAATATAGATAAAAAAATACCTATCTCAAAATATTTGAGATAGGTATTTTCTTATTAAAATATTACAAATAGTTGTTTTACTATTATAAATGCAAGTATTAATTTAAATGTTATATCAACGAATTTATGACTTACTTTTTTATTAAAGTATGTACCTATAATTGAACCAAGTATAGCACCAGGAACCATATAGTATGCATAAGAAAAATCTGTGTATCCCCTAAATGCGTAATTTGAAACTGTTACTATTGTACTTATAAATACAAGATACATAGTTGTTGCAGCTGCCTTTTTGTTACATAATCCATAAAAAATCATTAATATAGGAACTAAAAGTATTGCACCGCCAATTCCAAATAATCCTGAAATCATACCAATACAAATACCAACTAAAGGTTTTGTGTAGTGAGGTAAGATAACTTTTGGAAGTTTGTTTTTTACAAACATTATAATAAGTAGTAATGCTACAAGAGCTATAAATACAAGATTAAAAGTTGGAATTGTAATCTTACTATTTATTAATACCCCAAGGCTTGCCCCAGGTATTATTCCAGCTGCGAATAATATTGCTGTTAAAAAATCTCCTTGTTTTCTTTTTGCATAAATAATTGTTGCCACAAGGCTCATTGCAAACATTGAAATGTCTACGTTAACTGAAATTAGTGCTTTTGGTATTCCAAGACTTAATAAGAATGGAATAATTAATAAGTCACCTCCAAGTCCTACTAAACTACCTATACTTGTAGCTCCTAGGGCTATTAAAAAATAAATCATATATATTCTCCTTGAATCTTCTCTTTTGTTATAAAGCTATAATATCAAAATAACATCCCCAATGCAAATGATTTGCAAATAAAAACAGGTTAAAAAAAAACAACAAAAATTTAGAGAGGAAAATAAAAAAGGCTTGTCTTACTAATTATGGAAATTGATACTATACAGATTAAAAAGTCAACTAACAAAAAATTGAACATAATAAAGGAATGGCTAGTAAAGCAGACGTAGATAGATTTAAGAAGAAAAACTTGAAAATTACAAATTAGTAAATAAAATTTTAGTGGTTTATAATCATATAGGTACTATATATTGTGTGCTTTGTTGTTAGGGATACACAATATATAGTGAGAGGCTCCAAAGCCCCTTAAACACTAGGAGGGAGATATTATAATGCCAAATGTTATAAAAAGAGATGGTAGACAGGTTAAATTTAATACTCAAAAGATAGTAGATGCGATAAATAATTCTGCTAGAGATGTTGGAGAAGACCTAGATAAAAATGCACTAAAAAATATAGAGGTAACAGTACATAAGTATATCGAAGATAATGCTATTAAAGATGTAACTGTTGAGGAAATACAGAATTTTGTTATAAAAAGTTTAAAGAAAAATGGATATGGGCATATAGCTTCTTACTACTCAAGTTATAGAGAAGAAAGAACTAAAGTTAGAGAAATTAAATCTGATCTTATGAAAGCAATTGCTAAGATTGGAGTTGAGACAGATAGAGATAATGCGAATGTTGGGAATAACTTCTCATCAAAATTATTAAGAATAGCAAGTGAAAGTAACAAATGGCATAACCTTGCGAGCATGCCTAAGAATTTGGCAAAAGCTCACGAAAATGGAGATATTTACCTTCATGACCTTGATTCGTATAATCTGACTGTTAATTGTTTACACATTCCAACAGGAGAAATTTTAGAGAATGGCTTTAATACAGGCTATGGAACAATTAATCCTCCAAGAAGAATAGAAACAGCAGCAGAACTTAGCTGTATATTATTACAGTCAACACAAAATGATATGTTCGGTGGTTATTGATTGGCCACACACTTATGTGAGTAAGTGAAGGGACCTTGTTAACCTATAAAAATAGGGTGTACAATTAACGATTTTAGAAAACATAGGAAATGATGTTTAATAATTGTGCTAACAGGGAAGGCTAAGTTTATCTAGTTAAGGATAAATATGCTAATCCTGTGCTAAGTCTTCGAAAGAGGAAAAGTGCAGAGACTATCGAAACCACACTTTAAAAAGTGGAAGGGAGTAGAGTAGATTTAAAGTGAAATTCTTTATTTCGAAATGCAAGGTATGCAAAGTTTGCATAAAGATATAGTCCGTTCTTTATAGAAATATAAAGCTGAGAGCAATCTCATCCAGACTTTGATAACGATATGTCAGCTTTTGTAGAGCCTACAAGACAAGAAATAAGAGATGAATACTTAGAGCTTGGAATTGAAGGTGAAAGATTAGATACATTAGTAGATAAAAAATTAAGAGACAGAGTACACCAAGCGATGCAAGGTGTTGTATATAACTTAAATACTATGCACAGTAGGGCAGGTCAAATGTGGGCCGTTTAAAAGTGATACCGTTAGAACTTTTAAATTATTAATGGGGAAAATCGGTGAAGTCTAAGTATTTTATAATAAAATATTTTCTTTGGGAAATAATACTATTGGGTGATATTTATGGATAGAATTTTTTTAGAAGAAAAAATTGTAGATTTATATAAGGCAGGTTTGAGTTTAAAAGATGTAGCAATATATTTTGGATATAAAAGTCCGAATACGATAAAAAATATATTGATTAAACATAAAATTTCTAGACGAACAAAAGCGGGTTATAAAAAACCATTTAATGAAGAATTTTTTTCGATAATTGATAGTGAAGAAAAAGCTTATTTTTTAGGATTTTTGATGGCTGATGGAAATGTTTGTGAGAGAGAAAAATCACAACCTTGTATAAGGATGGAGTTGAATAAAAAAGATAAATATATATTAGAAGCTTTTGAAGAATTATTAGGATTAGAAAACAAAGTGAAAGATACAAGAAAAAATTGTGTATCCATAAGATTTCATTCTAGAAAGATGTTTGATGATTTAGGTACATATGGAGTAATTCCTAATAAAACTAAAAAAGAAAGTTTTGAGTATATCAAGATATTGGATACTACGATGATTAGACATTTTATAAGAGGCTTTTTTGATGGAGATGGATGGGTTACAAATACAACATCTCATGGAAAAAGAAAAGGCGTAAGAAAATGTATTGGTTTTGTGAGTAATAAAACAATGCTAGAAGAGATAAGAGAATATTTAAATTCAGTTATTGGAACTAGATTAAATAAAATTACAGAACGAGTTGGTTGTAGTATGTTACTATATTCTTCAAAAAGAGATATAGAAGAAATAAAAAGATATATGTATGAGGATGCTAGTATATATTTAGAAAGAAAATATTTAAAATGTTATGAAATATATGATAATACCGAGACTGCTATAAGCAAATAGTGGTTGTAACGCATAGGAAGTGAGCGATTAAGCTAGCAAAAATCTTCCCAAGAGTCTCCGTCACCTTACGGGTTTTATAAGGTGAATATGTATGCTGAACTTTAGAGAAATCTAAAGAAGTAGAGGATAAAAAACCACTACGATAACAAAATGTCACAAGTTCCATTTAGTTCATTGAACTTAGGAATTCCAAATAATGAGGATGCTGCATTAGTATGTGAAATATTCTTAGAAGAATATGAAAAAGGGTTAGGAAAGGCAGAGCAACCAATATTTCCCAATATAATCTTTAGAGTAAAAGAGGGAGTTAATAGAGAAGAGAATGATCCATATCATTACTTATTCAAGTTAGCTTGCAAGGTTGCGGCTAAAAGAATGAACCCAACATTTATGAATATAGATGCTGATTTTAATAAAGAATATTACGATAAAGGATATATGCCAGCTACAATGGGATGTAGAACTTATCTTATGAGTAATAGAAATGGTGAGCCAGGATGTAAAGGTAGGGGGAACATAGCACCTACTACAATCAACTTACCTAGAATAGGAATATTTGCAAAGCATGATGTAGATAAATTCTTTGAGCTTCTTGATGAAAAACTTGAGATAGCAAAAGAATCACTTTTACACAGATATTCAATTCTTAAAAAATTAAGAGTTAAAGACCTTCCATTTGTTGCAGGTCAAGGTTTAATGAAGGGCTCAGAAGGTCTAGGACCTGATGACTCAATTGAGGCAATACTTCAACAAGGAAGTTATGGAATTGGATTTTTGGGTCTAGCAGAGGCATTAATTGCCTTAACTGGTAAGCATCATGGAGAAGATGAAGCTTCAAGAGAACTTGGAGAAAGAATCATAACTCACATGAGAAAATATACAGATAAAATATCTGAAGAAACAAGTCTTAACTGGTCTTGCTATGCAACTCCAGCAGAGGGTCTTTCAGGTAAGTTTATTAAGAATGACCAAAAAGTATTTGGTATTATAAAAGGTGTTACAGATAAGGAATATTACACAAATAGTTATCATGTTCCTGTTTACTGTCCAATATCAATTACTAAAAAAATAGCTATTGAGGCTCCATATCACAAGCTTTGTAATGGTGGTCATATAAGTTATCTTGAAGTGGATGATTGTCCAACTCCAGAAACTATTATGGATATCTTAAAGTATGCTTATACAAAAACTAATATAAGTTACCTTGGTATCAACTTCCATATTAGATATTGTAAGAGCTGTGGTGAGTACCTACAAAATAATGAAAAATCTTGTCCTAAATGTTCTTCAACAGACATTCAAGGAATATCAAGAGTTACTGGTTATTTAAGTCTTGATGAAAGATTTGGACCAGGAAAATATGGTGAGAGAAAAGATAGAATTTCTCATACAGAATCTCATAGAAAAGTTTATGAGAATGTATAAAAATTTCTAAACTCCACATAATAAGAATACAACGACGGATTCAAATTTATTTTTGATTTTGTCTTTATATGGGCTACATGGGGACCCAACCATGTAGCTTTTATTTTGCCTAAAATTAAAAAAATAGTAACAAAAATACGAACAAAAGCATAAATTTTACTGTTGATTTATTCGTCATTTGTGATAGAATAGATAACAATAATAAAAAAACAGATTCGTATAATCCCTATAATATGGATGGGGAGTTTCTACCAAGAACCTATAATTCTTGATTACGAAGAAAGGGTCTTTTCACGTCTGTGAGAGGAAGTTTTCTTCGTGAGCAAGGATTTTTTTTATACAAATTTAAGAGACTATGAATCAAATGAAAAGGGAGATTGAAAAATGATAAGATTTAATGAATTACCAAAAATAGAGTTACACTGCCACTTAGATGGGTGTTTAAGAACAAAAACTGTTATAGAACTTGCAAAGAAAGAGAATGTTAAGCTTGATAGCTTTGAGTATGAGAAAGTAGAAGATATGCTAGTTGTACCTGAGTATTGTGCATCATTAGATGTTTATCTAAGAAGATTTGATTTACCAGGACTTTTAATGCAGAATAAAGAGAATTTAAAGAGAATAAGTTATGAGCTAATCGAAGATGTTAATAGAGAGAATGTTAAGTATATTGAGATTAGATTTGCCCCTTTATTCCACATAGCAGGTGGACTTTCAGTTAAGGAAGTTATTGAGGCTATTTTAGAGGGAATGAAAGAAGGAGAAAAAGACTTTGGAGTTAAGAGTAATCTTATAATCTGTGTTATGAGACATCATGATTTAGAGAGTGGGTACAAGCTTGTAGAAGATTGTAAAGAGTTTGTTGGAAAAGGTGTTGTAGGAATTGACCTTGCAGGTGGAGAACTTGAAGGATTTGCACCTAAGTATAAAGGAATGTTTGATATAGCAAGAGGATATGGATTTAAGGTTACAGTACATGCTGGGGAAACTGGTTTTTCACAAAATGTTATAGATGCTATTGAAATTCTTGGTGCTAAAAGAATTGGACATGCAGTTGCACTTCAAGATGATGAGGTTGCATATAACCTTGTTAAGGAGAAGAAAATTACTTTAGAAATGTGCCCTAAGAGCAATATGGATACAAAGGCAACTACTTCATATAAAATGCACCCACTTAGAAGATTCTTAAATGATGGATTAGAAGTAAATTTAAGCACAGATAATAGAACAGTTTCAAATATAGATTTGACAACTGAGTGTAAAAACTTAAATGAGGCTGATGAAATTGCTTTTGCAGATTATAAAAAAATGTATTTTAACAGTGTTAGAGGTTCATTCTGTGATGATGCAACAAAAGATTGGCTTGAAGAGTTAATATACTAATCAAATAAAGAAAGTTTTAAGATTTCATAGGTAATACTATGGAGTCTTTTTGTTTTAAATGAATAAAATGAGAATTAGAACAGTGAAAAGTGTACAAATTTATTAAGAATATCCATAAATATACTTTAAATGTTTTTTTTTGGTTAAAATTATATTGAGAGTTTTGAGGGGGTGTTTGTAATAAATAATTATTTGTATTATTTATCTATTTTAGTGTTCTTAGTTTATATAATAACTAATGTTTTTTTAGTTATGAGAGGGAAAAAAATTAATAAGTCTAGAGAATTTATAAAGTTTATGTTCCTTGTATATTTCTTTGGGGTGCTTGCTTATACAATGGGAATTATGTTTTATTCTCCAGAGTTCAAAGAAAGAATTAGTTTAGAATCAATAAATTATATACCAATAGTTGAAACTATAAAAATGTTTCAAAATTCTAGAAGTAGTGCATTGTATCAAGTTATGGGGAATCTTATAATGTTTGTTCCTTTTGGGATGTTTGTAGCTGTTTTATATAAGAAGAGTAATAGTATTTTAAAAGTAGCAGGAATATCATTGATATGCACTGTAATAATTGAAACAAGTCAATTCTTTGGAGGAAGAGGTGTAGATGTAGATGATATTATTATAAATACTTTAGGGGGGATTTTAGGATATTTAATTTATAAGGTTTTAGAGAAACCAGTTAAAAAAATAAAAGTATTTGGAACTATATTAAATAATAGTTCAAGTGATAAATTAGCTATTAAAGGTATTTTAGTTGTTGCTATACCAGTAATCTTAACACTTCATGGAATGAATAGATTTGCTGATTATATAATTGTTAAATATGATTCTGTTGATATTGCTACTGTGGCAGCAGTGTTAGAAACGGAGGGAAATAGAGTTATATCTAAAGCAGAAGAGGAATGGGGAGTAAGATATTTTTATACAGATGAAAAGGGTGGATATTATTACAATGATTATAGTGAAAATAGCGGAAATTACTTCCCAGCACATGAAACTAAGATTAATGATAATCCAGAATACACTACTTATTTATATGATGATGGAAAAAGCTTTTTAGTATCTCATTCGTGGAGTAATAATATTGATGAAACTATAGATAATGCAGGGATATATATTAAAGCACCAGTGGGAAGTAATGTTATTTTATATAAAGGTGATAAAGAAATTAAGGTTAAAATAGAAGAAGAATTAGTTTATGAAGATATAGATTTACAGTCATTGAAAGTTAAAAATCTTGGGGAAATAGAAGTTAGAATAGAGAAATAATTAAAAGCTTGTACAGTTATTCGTACAAGCTTTTTTTAGTATTTAAAATCTCTCATTATTTTTTGAAAGTGATTTTCTGTGTGAAAATAAAGTTTTCTGATTGTGTATCTAGTGATATATTGTTATCTTCTGAGATAAGGGTTCGCACTATATATAGGCCAAGACCTCTATTTTCACCTTTGCTTGAATAACCTTTTCTAAAGATTTTTTGAAGGTTTATATTCTCAGATTCTATGCTATTTCTAATTATTATAGAACTTGAGTTATCTTCTGTTATAATTCCAAATTCAAATCTTTTTTCTTTTGATTTTTCTGCTGCCTCAATAGCATTATCTAGTAGTATTCCAATCATTTTGCAAAGCTTTATTTTATCAAGGTGTGCAAGGTCAGTTTTATCTGCAATATCTACAAATACATCTATTTCTTTTTGTTGAGCTTGAATTAGTTTAACTGCTACAAGTCCTTTTAGTTCTTCTTCTTGTATATTTTTTAGTAGTCCTATTTTATGATTATTATTTTTAATTTGAGATGATAAGGGAACTATATTTTCAGAGAAGTAAGATTTTAAATCATCCATGTTTTCTTCTTCTATATAGTAAGAAAGAGTTGAGATTATATTCATATAGTCATGTTTGAAAACTCTCATATCATCATAAATTTTTTCAAGGTTATCAGTATACATTTTTAGGTCATCTAAGGCTTTTTGATTACTTTGTGTTTGCTTTTCTGAAACTATATATTTTATAAGAATTATCACAAGGAATGTGAAGATTCCAAGCATTAGACAGAATTCAAGCATTACTTCATTTGAGTAGTTTTTAGATGTGTAAGTATTATATATAAAAAAGAAAATTATGCTACCAATGAATAGAAAAAATAGTCCAAGATAATTAAATTCCTTTGTGGATAATTCTTTATTTTTTAAGAGTGAGACACCATACATTAACGATAGTATAAGTATAGTAATTAAAAATAAAATCATAGAAAATCTCCTTTTTTTGTAGTATTATGTATATAAATATTATTCCATTTAATGGTATTTTAGTAAATGGATTGGGGGTTATAATTTTGTTAAATATTTTTATTTGTGAAGATGATAAAGTTCAATTAAATAGGGTGAAAAAGATAGTTGAAGACTTTATTTTAATTGAGGAACTTGATTTTAAACTTTCACTTGCAACGGAGAATCCATATAAAGTTTTAGATGAAATTGATAACTCGCAGAATAGTGGGATTTACTTTTTAGATATAGATTTAAGCAGTGATATTAATGGAATGGAACTTGCTAAAAAGATAAGAGAAAAAGACCCAAGAGGATATATAATTTTTATAACAACACATGGTGAAATGAGTTACCTTACTTTTACTTATAAGGTTGAGGCTATGGATTTTATAGTGAAAGATATGTGTGATAATTTAGCTGATAGAGTTACAAGTTGTATTATGGATGCTTATAATAAACATTCAAATCTTGGTGTAGATAAAAAAATGTTTAGTATTGAAGTTGATAATAAAATAATAGCAATCGAGCAAGATAAAATTTTATTTTTTGAAACATCTGAAAAAGTCCATAAACTAAAATTGTACACAAGCAGTAGAGTTATTGAGTTTTATGGTCAAATGAGAGATGTTGAAGAAAAGGTTGATGAGAATTTCATAAGGATTCATAGGTCATATTTGATTAATAAAAACTATGTAGAAGTTGTTGATAAAGCAAGGTTAATTGTCACTTTAGAAGGTGATTATGAGGCTTTGATATCAAGTAGAAAACTTAAATTATTAAAGGGACTATATTAAGGTATAGTCCCTTTTTTGCTTAATTTATTTAGGGTCAATAAATTTTTTGTAGATATAATCTAATATAAAGCTAACTCCAAAGAATAATACTAAGCCGTAAGGATCAAATGTATATGTGTAGCAAAGAATTAAAATTCCGATAAAGTTAAAGCCGTATAGGAAGATTCTTTTTCCAAGAAGTTCATGTGCAAAGTGATTTAATACTGCAAGAAGACCAACACCAATAGCTAAAACTATATAAACTGGTATATTAGTTATATCTGGCATTTCACCATGGGTATCTGAGAAGATAATTAGTAAGATTCCAATAGCGAGAATTCCTGCATCAATAAGATTAATTTGTACTTGTTTTTCTTTGAAAATATTTAACATAAAAAAACACCCCTTAAATTTTATTTATTTCTAATTTTGTTTTTGTTTATTTGTTTTGCTTACAATATCATCTTAGCATCAGAAGTTTGAATGGAAATAAATATATCGTGAATGTTTATTATTGTGTCGTAAATGTATTTTTTTGAAATTTAGGTTTAAATTTTAGAAAGATGGCAAGTATTAAATTACACACACTTTTTATTAAATAAAAATAGTCACATCAATTAATTTTGAGGTGGCTATTTTTGCATTTAGTAGAAGTGTATTATAGTAGTTAAAAATTTTGTCGCGTGGTAAATATACAAATTTTATCCAAAATATGGTAAAATAAAAATTAAAACAAAACTTTGAAAAGGGGGCATTTAGGAAATGGATAATAATGATTGGGGAAAAAACATTTCAATAGTTGATACAACCTTGCGTGATGGGGAGCAAACAGCAGGAGTTGTTTTTGCTAATCACGAGAAGATTGCAATTGCAAAAGCACTAAGTGATATGGGAGTTCATCAGCTTGAAGTTGGGATACCAGCTATGGGTGGAGATGAAAAGCAGGCAATAAAAGATATTTGTAAGAGAGATTTATCAGCTAGTATTATGGCTTGGAATAGAGCTGTAATTTCTGATATTAAGGAGTCAATTGATTGTGGGGCTGATGCTGTTGCTATTTCAATTTCAGTTTCAGATATTCATATTAAGCATAAGCTTAAGACTTCAAGAGAATGGGTTATAGAAAATATGCTAAAGTCAGTTGATTTTGCTAAGAAGAATGGTCTTTATGTTTCTGTAAATGGGGAAGATGCATCAAGAGCTGATAAGGACTTTTTAGTTGATTTTATCAAGGCTGCAAAAGGTGCTGGTGCTGATAGGTTTAGATATTGTGATACTGTTGGAGTTATGGACCCTTTTAGTATTAAAGAAAGTATAGAGTATCTTCATAAGAATACTGGTTCAGATATAGAAATGCATACTCATAACGATTTTGGAATGGCTACTGCAAACGCTTTAGCTGGAGTTCGTGGTGGAGCAACTCATATTGGAGTTACTGTTAATGGACTTGGGGAAAGGGCTGGGAATGCTGCTTTAGAAGAAGTTGTTATGGCACTTAAATATGTTCATGATATTGATTTAGGTTTTAAAACAGGAATGTTTAAAGATGTTTCTCACTATGTTTCAGATGCTGCGGGAAGAACTCTTCCTGAGTGGAAAGCAATAGTTGGGGCAAATATGTTCCGTCATGAATCTGGAATTCATGCTGATGGAGCTATTAAAAATCCTAAAAATTATGAGGCTTTTGATCCAGATGAAATTGGACTTCAAAGACAAATAGTTATAGGAAAACATTCGGGCAAGGCATCTATTGTTAATAAGTTCCACGAATATAATATAAATCTTAGTGCTGATATGGCACAAAGAATATTAGATGAGGTTAGAGCTATTTCTGTGTGTGTTAAAAGACCTTTATTTGATAAGGAAGTAGTGCATATTTATCAAGATATAATAGATTCAAAAAAATAATTTTAAAATATAAATAGGAAGATGCTCGTTAAAGGGGCATTTTCTAATGTAATTTGGGGGTTATAATTATGGGGTTAAATTTAGTTTATAAAATTTTAGAAAAACATACAGTTGATGGAGTGCTTGAGGCTGGGAATCCAATAGGGATTAAGATTGATCAGACTTTGACACAAGATTCAACAGGAACTATGGCGTACTTACAGCTTGAGGCTATGGGGATTGATAGAGTTAAAACAAAAAGAAGTGTAGCTTTTATTGACCACAATATGCTTCAACAAGGATTTGAAAATGCAGATGACCATAGATATATTCAAACTGTTGCTTCAAAATATGGAGTTCATTTTTCAAGACCAGGGAATGGAATCTGTCACCAAGTTTTCTTAGAAAGATTTGCAGTTCCTGGTGATACTTTAACTGGTTCAGATAGTCATACACCTACTGCTGGGGGAGTTGGAATGCTTGCTATTGGAGCTGGTGGACTTGATGTTGCTCTTGCTATGGCTGGTGGGGCTTATTATATTAAAGCACCAGAAGTTGTTAAGGTTAATTTAGTTGGAGAGCTTAATAAAATGGTTGCATCAAAAGATATTATTCTTGATGTTTTAAGACAAATGTCTGTTAAAGGTGGAGTTGGTAGAGTATTTGAGTATGCTGGTGAAGGGGTTAAAACACTTTCAGTTCCACAAAGGGCTACTATAACAAATATGGGAGCAGAACTTGGAGCAACTACTTCAATTTTCCCAAGTGATGAGAAGACTTTAGAGTTTTTTAAAGCACAAGGAAGAGAAGAAGATTGGTTTGAGTTTCAGCCAGATGCAGATGCAGTTTATGATTTAGAAATAACAGTAGATTTAAATAAACTTGTTCCTATGGCAGCAAAGCCTCATAGTCCAGATAATATTGCCACTATCGAAGAAATAGGAAAAATCAAAGTAGACCAAGTTGGGATAGGAAGTTGTACAAACTCTTCTTACGAAGATTTAATGAAAGTTGCTAGAATTTTAAAAGGTAAGAAAGTTCATAATGATGTCAGCCTAGTTATTGCACCGGGTTCAAGACAAGTTATGGAGATGATTGCTAGAAATGGGGCACTTGCTGATATTATAAGTTCAGGTGCTAGAGTTTTAGAGAATGGTTGTGGACCTTGTATAGGAATGGGACAATCACCTAAAACAGATGCAGTTTCACTTAGAACATTTAATAGAAACTTCTATGGAAGAAGTGGAACATTATCAGCTAAAGTATATCTTGTAAGCCCAGAAGTTGCGGCAGTTTCTGCAATTACAGGAGTTCTTACAGACCCAAGAGAATTTGATGTAGATTTCTCTAATATATCAGTTAGTGAGTTTATTATAGATGATAGTATGATAATTGCACCAGCAGCGGTAGGGACAGAAGTTGAAGTTGAGAGAGGACCAAATATCAAGCCTTTCCCAGTGAATGTTGAACTTCTAGAAGCTATAAAAGCTAAAACAGTTTTAAAGGTTGAGGATAATATAACAACAGACCATATCATGCCATCTAATGCAAAGTTACTTCCATTTAGAAGTAATATACCTTATCTTGCTGAATTCTGTTTCAACACAGTTGATGAAGAGTTCCCAACTAGAGCAAAAGATAATAATGGTGGATTTATAATTGCAGGAGATAATTATGGCCAAGGTTCAAGTAGAGAACATGCAGCTCTTGCTCCATTATATCTTGGAATCAAAGGTGTTATTTGTAAGTCATTTGCTAGAATACACAAAGCAAATCTTATAAATAGTGGAATAGTACCAATGGTCTTTGAAAACTTAAATGATTATGATAGCATTGATCTTTTTGATGAACTTGAAATAGAAAACATCAAAGATAGATTAAATGAGGGAGTTCTTGAAGTTAAGAACCTTACAAAAGGAACAAGTTTCACAGTTAAAACTGAGCTTTCAGAAAAAGAAATAGCAGTTGTAAAAGCTGGTGGAAAACTTAACTACACAAAACTTACTGCAAACTAGTTTAAATTTATATAGAATTTGATATAAAATAAAAAAAGTCTAGTGCTACAAACACTAGACTTCCTAGAATATTTTACTGAATTTAATTTAGTTATTTTAGGGCTATTAGAATTTAATATTTTTTTAGAAAGAAAAGCATTAATCTTGGTTGGGATCGTGCTTTTTTTCTTTTGATTTATACTCATCAGGATAGATACTGAAATTATAATCATCTTTAGTAGATTTTTTATCAAGAATCATATAAAAAAGAACACTTGAGAAAAATAGACCATTGCAAAGTCCAACTACATCACCTGTATTAAAAACATTACTTAGTATAGCTAGAGCAGAGCAATAAAATAAACTCCCTAAAATGATTGATTTAATTATTTTTATAATCAACATAATAATTTCCTTTAATATGTACTAAAATACTTCTCTAATTTTATATTCGTAAGTTTTTAGCATACATGTAGTATTTATATTTTAGTGTGAACTAGAATATGAAAAGTAGAAGTGGTATTAAAGGTAATTTCTAACTTGTGATAAATAAATAGCTGTGGTAATATAAAAAAGCTAGTTACTAGATATATTAATTTATATTAGTAATTAGCTTTTAAAATATCAAGCTTTTTTAGCGTTGATGTATTTATATAAATTTTAAAATGAGTTTTATGGTTTATATAAATTTTTACTCTCGCTTGCAGCACTTTGCAGGCTCATTGTACTATGAATCTTATCAACAAATAAGATTTTTAAAAGTTATCCACAGACAATTTTTCGAAATTTACCTGTGGATAACTTTTTATTTTATAGTAAATAGCTTAAATTAGTAAATTTACCTTAAAATGAGTGTAAAAAGTAGGAACTTTAGCAATAAGTCAGGATTATCTGTAAAGAATTTTGATATGCTACCTATTAAGATGTTATCTTTTGGTTTAATGTGCTATGATTAAGTTGCCTAGTTTAAAGATAAATGAAATAACCACAGAAATCTCAAAAGGATTTTCTGTGGTTATTTCTATTTTACAAGTTCTTTTCTTTCAAAAAGTTTTGTTGATACAAACATAGAAAGTGGAACTATTATAAATGCAAGTACAAGCATAGTTGTTGCAAAAGGAACTGCATCTAGTGGCAACTCTGAATCAAGGTATAGTATAAATCTATTATCGACTACAACTAAAAGATTAAATGTCATTATTCCTATAAAAACAGGAACCCAAGGCTCTACAATAAATATCAAAGTTGTTAGTATACTACAAAATATCATAGAGCTAGTTAATGTTATAAGAAAAACATAAAGAGCAGTTTCTACTGATACAGTAGCGATATAGATATATGCAGGTAGTGTTACAAGCATACATAAAAATTGTAGCAAAAACTTTTCTATAATTACTTCAGATTTTTTTACTGGCAAGTTATAAACTAAATTGAAATCTTCAACAAATTGTTGAGTTTTTAAATCTTTGAGTGATAACAATAAAATTAAAAGAGGCAATGTTAGTGCTGTTATTAGAGGAATAGCAAAGCCTAATAATATTAGGAGAATACCAACAACAACAAATGCCTTTTCACTAAAGCATTTTGCTAAATCTATTTTTAAAAGTTTTATAATTCTGTTTATATTCAAAAGTCATCACCTACTTATTTATTTATATTCTCTTTTATTAAAGACTATTATTGAAATTTGCATTGATAGTAAGTATAAAAGGACTGAAATTGCAGTTATTGCTATAAATAATACATTTATATTCATATCAAAAAATTGAGCAAAATTGAAATTTAAATCGCCGCTTTTTATAGAACTTAAGATAAATGAACTTCCAAAAGCAAGTACAAAAACACTTCCAAGCACTATAAATCTTAAATTACTCATTCCAAATTTTAATACTAGTGGAATAAAAATAGCTAACATTAAAATTGGTCCACAAATATTAAGTGTAAGAACTAACATTCCAAGTGGATTATCAAATCCATAAGAAATATAAGTTGAGATTATAGATATCACTGTAAGAAAAATTAATATGGCAGTATTACAAAGATATTTTGATAGTACAATTTGTGATCTTTTTACTGGCATACAAATAAGTTGTTCACTATTTTTTGTAGTTTCTTCTTCCAAAAAAGGTGTTAAGCAAAAATAAAATGTTATATAGAATGTTCCGAAGACACTCATTTCTGGTATCCATATCCAGTAAACACACGCAAATATAAGCATAAAGAGATTAAGTTTTGTAAAAAGTGAAGTAGTAGTATATTTTTTTATTAAATTCATTGTAATGTTCATTAAAAAACTCCTTGTATAAAAATTGTTTTTACTTAAGTCCTATAATCTAGGGTAATTCTACCTTTTTAAAAAGTTTAATTGAAAGTTTCATAGATAATATATAAATCACTATACAGGTAACAGTTGCAGGTAGAATAAATGGTATTAAATTAATATCTAAATCTAGCACTCTATAACCTTTCATAATTTCTACAATTGAATTTTGAGCAAATACTCCCAAATAAGTACAAAGTCCTATACTTATTGCTTGAAGCCATACCATTCCAAACTTAAAGCCTATGGGAATAAGAATTGATAATAGTAAAGGTGGTAGGCAAATAGTTGTCATAGTTAATGCTTGACCAAGTGAACTATCAAATCCAAATTCTATAAAGTTGAAAAAAATTCCTAGTGAGATTATGAAGACTAAAATAATTGCATTACAAAGATATAGTGATTTAATTATCTGATTTCTTGTAACGGGTAAATATAAATTACTTTCATTTGGTTTGGTATTTTCATATGAGGATATTGAAAGAATACAAAAGTATAAAACCATAAAAAATGTTACATAGATACTAAGGTGAGGAAATATAATTGAGTATATCAATCCACCAAGAAAAATAACCAATGTGCTCATATCTAAAAAGTTAGTTGTTATATGTTTTTTTATTAAATTAGTTATAGTATTCATAGATCAAGCTCCCTCTTTTCAAAAAGTTTTATTGATAATCTCATTGATAGAAAATATAAAATGCTAAAGCCTACAAATACAAGAAGAATAGTTAGCGTATTTATATTAAAAGGCACAGAATCAAATCCATTTTTTATATCATCAATTTTAAAACCTAATAGAGTGATGAAAAATACAGTTGGACCAACAACGATTGCAGTTAATGTGCTTACTGTCTTTATTTTAAAAGAGAGTGGCATAAAAATAACAAGCACTCCAAGTGAGATAATTATATTTACTAAAAGAGCAAATTTTCCAGCCTCAGTTTCTAAACCATAAGAAATATTTAGAGCTATTGCAGTAAAAGTAATGATAACTATTGAGATTACAAAGTTAAAAATATATCTTGAAACTACAAATTGAGATTTCTTTAGTGGTAGCAGAACAACATTGGTTTTTAAGTCACCGAAAGTTGGTAAAAGTGCAAAATATAGAATAAGATATACTGTTGAAAGTGGTGTTAAATGTGGTAAACCTAGTGCATAGGAAAACCAAAGAATTAGAAGGATGAAAGTCCATTTTTCTATAAATAGCATACTAAAATGCCTTTTTACTAAATTAATAGTAGAATCCATATAAAATCCTCCTTATTAGTTCTTTAAGTAATAAATCATAAGGTCTTCAAGGCATACTCTTTCATAGATAGCTTCATCTCCAAAAGTTGCAAAGACTTCTCTATAATTATTTGTTAGTGCATCAAATCCAAATTTACCTTCTTTAAGTCCTATTAGATTTTGTTTTGTTGTCGCATTTATAAGTGAGTTAGGACCTTTTACAATTCTGTGTTTTTCAAGTAAAGTATCTTTTTCACCACTTAAAAGGATTCTTCCTTTATCTATGAAGTAGATATAATCTGCTGATTTTTCTAGGTCACTTGTTATGTGTGAAGAGTAGAACACGCTCATTTCATCTGATTCAAGATGTTCTGATAGCATGTCTATAAATTCGTTTCTTATAACTGGGTCAAGGTTTACTGTTGGTTCATCCATTATAAGAAGTTTAGGTCTGTGTGATAGTGCTATACAAAGTTCAAATTGCTTTTTCTTTCCTGATGAAAGGTCTTTGTATAGAGTTTTTTCATTTAGGTCAAATTTAGAAATGTATTTTGCATATAAGTTTTCATCCCAAGTAGGGTAGAATCTTGCAATCATAGTTTTGATTTTTTTTAGTGATAATTTTTGAGGATATCCTGATTCTATTCCTACATAAGCCATTTTTGATTTAACTTCTATTTCATTTTCTTTAAGATGTTTGTTGAAGATTTTAATATCTCCACTTTCGGGGAATAACATGTCCATTATAAGTTTGATAGTTGTTGTTTTTCCTGAACCATTCTTTCCTATAAATCCTGTGATATAGCCCTTTGGAATATCAAGTTTATCTACATTAAGTGTAAAGTCACCAAGTGTTTTCTTTAAATTTCTAATTTCTACTGCGTTCATATTGCTAAACCTCCTGATAAAGAATTTTTATAACTTCTATAAGATTATCTTCTGCTAAGTCTATTGATTTTGCAGTTTTTATGATTTCACTAAGGCTATCTTCAATTTTGCTTATTGTGATTTCCTTTAATCTTTCGTTATTTTTTGAGCTAACAAAGCTCCCTTTTCCAGCAACAGTTTGTATGAACCCATCTCTTTCTAGTTCTTCATAAGCTTTTTTTGTAGTGATTATACTAACTTTAAGCTCTTTTGCTAGAACTCTTATAGAAGGAAGTGGATCAGAAGGGTTTAGATTCCCTTTTAAAATTTCACTCTCTATTTGTGATTTGATTTGCAGATAGAGAGGGATTGATGATGAATTTGAGACAATAATATTCAAAAATAGACTCCCCCTTATTGATAGCTAATCAATACCTTTTATTTTTCTATAATAGATAGGTGCTACAACAAATCCTGTTACTAGGATTACTAGTAGTGATATTGAGTTCGCAGGTATTACACCAATAGTTGCAAGTACACCTATTAGCACAAGAACAGCCACTCCTATAAAACTCATAATTCTTAGGATTTTATATACTGTGTTGATTGACATTGAATACACCTCCGTATTTCTTAGCTTTTGTAAGTAAATTTAGCCTATCTAAAAGTTAAAACCTATAATATTTTGCTAACCTCTTAATTGAAAATATTATAGTTAATTTTTTTAGATAAAACATTATGTCTGTATTTAACTGTACATATACAATATACACAGTTGATAATTTAATATTAGCTTACTGAATATGGAAATTCAATGATAATCGTTAGACAAATTTAGACAAAATTTAGGAGGAAATTTAAAACATTTTGTTAATTAAACTTGTTATTTATTGACTTTACAGAGAAATAATATAAAATAATAGATGGTGAATTAAATAAAAGCGTTACACATATAGAGCAGATGGGCGGCATAAACTACCCATGTGCTTTTTTGTTGTCTAAAATTAAATAAAAGGGGGAATTTAATTGAAGGGAATATTAAAGGACAAGAAGTTTTTGAAGAGTCTTTGGGTGCTTGCAGTACCAATTGTTATTCAGAATTTTATCATGTCATCATTAAATTTAGTTGATAATCTTATGATAGGAAACCTTGGTGAGGAAGCTATCGCTGCGGTAGGGCTTGCTAACCAATATTTCTTTGTATTTATGCTGTGTATTACAGGGATAACAGCAGGAGCTAGTATTTTTATGGCTCAATATTGGGGTAAAAAAGATACAGAGAAAATTAAGACTGTTTTAGGTCTTAGCCTTGTAATAGGTTTTGTTGCATCAATACTTTTTGCAACTGGAGCATTCTTTATGCCAGAGGCTATAATGGGGATTTTATCACAAGATCCAGTAGTTATAGACCTTGGAGTAGATTATCTTCAAATGGCAGCAATAAGTTACTTAATTACTAATATAACAATGGCATATTCAGCAGCTTTAAGAAGTACAGAGCAACCAAGTGTACCTATGTTTGCAAGTATTCTTGGAGTTATAGTTAATGCTTTCTTAAACTGGGTATTTATATTTGGAAATCTTGGAGCACCAGAAATGGGAGTTATGGGAGCAGCACTTGCAACTACAATAGCGAGAGTTGTGGAAATGGCATATATTCTTATTATGGTTTATGTAAAGAAAAATAATGTTGCAGCAAATATAAAGGAACTTTTAAGTTTTGATATGAGTTTTGTAAAAACATATTTTAAAACTTCATGGTCAGTTATTGTAAATGAACTTATTTGGTCAGTTGGAATGATGGCTTATTCAATTGCTTATGCAAGAATAGGAACACAAGCAGTTGCATCAATGCAGATAGCTACAACAATAATCAATTTATTTATGGTTATTGGAATAGGTATAGCAGTTGCAGCATGTATTATGATAGGAAATAAAATTGGAGCAGGTCAGGAGGAAGAAGCAAAAGATTATGCTATAAAGATAGGAATATTATCACCGGTAGTTGGTGCTATGATAGGTCTTGGTCTTTGGATATTTGCACCTCTTGCAGTAACTCCATTTAATATAAGTGCTGAAACAGCAGCGTCAACTATTTTAGTCTTAAGACTTGTAGCAATCTTTACACCAATTAGAACTTTCAATGTTGTTATGATAATTGGAGTTTTAAGAGGTGGTGGAGATACAACATTCTCTATGATGGTTCAGGCAGGAACAGTTTGGCTATATTCAGTTCCGGGGGCATTCATAGGAGCAACAGTTTTAGGACTACCACTTATATTTGTGTACTTAATAATCTGTACAGAGGAGTTTATTAAATTATTCTTTGAGATTAGTAGACTTAAGTCAGGTAAGTGGATTAGAAACGTAATTCAAGATAATGAAGAAATTGCCGTAGGTATGGCAAACTAAAATATAAAAAGCTACCAACGAGTTTTGTTGGTAGCTTTTGTTTATCCAATTATACCTGTTTTACCTAGTAGGTTTTCAAGTATAGTTTTATTTATTAGTAAATCTTTTGATAGATAGTTTTTCATTAGTAGAGTATATAACTCTGTGTCTTTTTCTGATTTTTTTACAAATAGGAATGTTTCAGAAATTTTAGAACCACTAGGCATATATCTTAGTACAAGATTTCTACTTGTATCAGATATTCCTATGATTTCAGATACTTTGAATGTACGAGTGTTTATAACTCTTACAAATTCATCAAGTTCATAAACATAGAATGTATCATTTCCAAAGTAAACTCTAAAATAGAATGTTCCAAGCATTGTATCATAGTCAACAGCTTTGTTAGACTGATGTGCAAAGAAGATTCCCTTGTATTTAATATTATCTGCTTTCAAGGGGCAATATTCATCAAGTTTATTACTTATTGCAGATATCATAATTCTCATATCTTTATATCCATAAGTATATTCATTATTTAAGGGGCTATTTAAAACCTCTTCTGGGAGTGATTTTAAGTCTTCAACTTCTAAAGCTATTAATGATGGTGTTTTTCTAAAAAATTCTATTAGTTTTTCAAATTTATCTTTTCTTTTTCCGAACATAATTATCACCTCTAATTTTAGTTTAAAACCTTTACAAGCAAAGTGTATTACAAACTTTTTACAAAAAATAAGTTTTATAATATAGGTAGTAAAAGAAAATTTTAGATAATACAAGTCTTTTAATTCTCGAATTAAAAAGGTAGAATTAAATTTAATATAAATTAAGGATTAAACAGGTGAGAGAATGGAAAAAGTAAGATTATCAGGAATTGCATATGAAAGTTTAGTTAATGGTCCGGGAATGAGAAGAGTATTTTTTGCACAGGGATGTAGACATAATTGCAAGGGATGTTTTAATCCGGAAACTCATGATTTCAACGGTGGAGAACTTATGGATATAAAGACTCTTATTGAAGATGTGAAGGAAAATCCACTTTTAAAAGGAATCACATTTAGTGGTGGTGATCCTATGGAACAGGCAGATAAGTTTATTTCTATGGCTAAAGAGTTTAAAGAAATAGGACTAAGTATTTGGTGCTATACAGGTTATAGATTTGAGGTTATTAAAGAAGATAAAGTGAAAAATAAGTTTTTACAGTATATAGATGTTTTGGTTGATGGTAAGTTTGAGGAAGACTTAGCAGATGAGAATTTAAAATATAGAGGTTCTTTAAATCAAAGGATTATAGATGTTAAAGCTAGTTTGAAAAATAATGAAGTTAAAGTTTTAGAATTATAAAATATAGAAATTACAAAAGAAAAGAGGGCTTAAAATGACATATTTAAATGAGTTTATGAGTTCCGTAGTAAATTTAGTGTACAGTTATGGTTATTTAGGGGTTCTTATAGCAACAGGGCTTGAGTATTCAGCCTTGCCGTCACCTCCTAGTGAAGTTATTATACCTTTGATTGGGGCTATGGCTGCACAAGGAAAGTTTAATATAGTGGTGGTTTATTTAGTAACTATATTTGCAGGGCTTATTGGGTCAACACTTACATATTATATAGGATATTTTTGGGGGCGACAGGTTGTAGATTTTATAGAAAGAAAATTACCAAGGACAAAAAAGCCACTACATAAGGTAAATGTACTATTTAAAAAGCATAGTCATTTATCAGTTTATTTAGCTAGAATATTACCATTTACAAGGTCATACATATCTGTAATTGCAGGAATAGAAAGAATTAACATATTTAAATTTTGGTTATATTCAGGACTTGGTATAGGAACTTGGAATTTATTCTTAATACTTATAGGATATTTTGTAGGGGCAAATATTTCTTTTCTAGAGGTTTATGCTAAAAAACATATAATTCTTATAGGTACAATAAGTATTGCATTAATACTTTTATACTTTATATATAGGATGTTTAAGAAAAGAAAACATACATAAAAAAATAGCACCCTAAAATGATAATTTATCATTTTAGGGTGCTATTTTTTTGTATCCATATGTTTGTAAATTTTCATTCTATACAATTTTTAAACAAATCTTTAAGTTATTGTATAAATTAAGTATTTTTTAGAAAAGTATGGTAACTTAATAATTAAGGGAATTTGTAATCTTTTGAAGAATTTTGTAGTTTAAATATTTTTAGAAGGTGATATTTATGAGGGAAAAGTTAATTTTAGAAAAGCTTAAAGATGGTGGTCATATTACTATGGCTGAACTTGTCAGACATTTAAAAGTTACAGACAGAACTATAAGAAATGAAATTAAGGTTATAAATAGCATTGGGGTTAAAAAAGGATTTTCAATTTTAAATGCAAGAGGAAAAGGATATTATCTTGAAATTTATAATGAAGATAATTTTAATGCCTATTTAGTAAGTCTTGATGGATTTGATGATGGGGTGGATAAAGACCTTAGAGTTGATAGAATAGTTATGATTCTTCTAACTGCTAAGGAATATAGAACTATTGATTCTATTGCAGATGATTTAGGATATAGTAGAAGTACAATTATAAAAGATTTAGATGATGTTGAGGAGAAGGTTAAGACATTTGATTTAGGTCTTGAGAAAAGAAGCGGTTTTGGTTTGAAGATAAAAGGTGCAGAGTTCCTTATAAGAAAGGCCATGGCAAAGTATATTTTTGATATAGATACATTCTTTGGTGATGAGGCTAATGTTGAAGACAATGAGCTATATCAAAGAGTTGAGGAGATTTTTATTAAGGGAATTATAGAATATAATATTAAGATAAGTAATCTTGCTGTTGAAAATATTTTATATCATTTAAAGACTTTAATTCTTAGACTTAGAAGAGAAAATTTCTTGATGGAAGATAATTCAGAGGTTTTAGAAATAATAAATCATGAGGAATATGAAAAGATTTCTATTAGGGTATGTAATGAGATAGGGAGAAGTCTTAATAAGATGATTCCGCCTAGAGAAATTGATTATTTAACAACTCATATTGTTTTAAAATCAGAGTATTCTTCACTTGATGAGGATTTTAAGGCAAAACTTGAAGATGAAGTAATAGAGATATTAGAGGAACTTGATAAGTATTATGGAACAAAGTTTATAGAGAATCAAGAACTTAAAAGTAATTTAGTTATGCATGTTTATTCTTTAATTAATAGAGCTAGAAATAATGTTCAGCTTAGTAATCCACTTTTAGAAGAGGTTAATACAAGATACCCTATTGTTGTATCTATTGCTATTGCTTTTGTAGATAAGCTTTGTGAGAAGTACAAGATGGTTGTTTTAAAGGATGAAATAGGATTTATAGCGCTTCATTTTGCTACTCATTTTGAGAAGGCGAAAGAGAATAAGCTTTCTAATATTAAAAAGATAGCTGTTATTTGTTCGTCAGGTGGAGGAATAGCTTATCTTATAAAACTTAAACTCGAAAGAATGTTTAGTAATGCGATTATTAAGAGTTTTTCTAATATTCATACAAGTGAGATTACAAAGGATAAGTTTGATTTAGTTTTAAAAACTGTTGATTTTGATAGACAGTTTGATATTCCTACAATGGATGTTAAAAATTTTCTTGATGATAATGAACTTGATAGTATTAAAAGATATTTAGAAAGTAGTTTTGAACATAGAGATGAATTTATAAGTGCTAAAGATTATATAACAGATGTAATTAGTTTTAAGGAGTTACAGGGTGGTTCAAAGGTTAATTATATAGATTTTTTAAAGAGTGAGAGTAAAAATCTTTTTGATAAGGGATATGTTGGTGAAGATTTTGAAGGACTTGTCCTAGAGAGAGAAAGTAAACTTAGTACAGCTTATGTAAAAGGACTTGCAGGACCTCATGCAATAGAAATGAACGCTATGCAAAATAGTATTAATATAACTGTTTTTAAAGAACCTATAAATTGGGGGGCTAAGAAGGTACAGATAGTTTTCTTTATTTCTATGAAGAAGGGAAATCTTAATTTACATAAAAAGATGAGTAAAATTATGCTTAAACTTATAGAAAAAGATAGACTTAGAAAAGAAGTAATTAGTGCAGGAAGTAAGAAAGCATTTATGAATTTAATTAAAGAGTATCTATAAAGAGGTACAAAGTAGTGGAGTTATTATCAATAATAGCTCTACTTTTTTTGTTTTAATTGAGGAAAGTTCTCTAAACTTCTAATTTCCATTTGAAATGGAAATGGGAAAACCATTGCTAAATTTCCGTTTCAAGAGGAATTTTTGAAACTGTATTTCCATTTGACGAGATTATATAATTAAATCATCAGGAAGGGGCAAACAAGAAAAGCAACCTGAAAAGCATTAAATAGTAAATAAGATTTAATATATAGGGGGAATTGAGAATGACAGAATTAGAAAGAAGTGCAATGGAAATTATATGTGCATCAGGGGATGCAAGGGGAGCATCATTTGCTGCTTTAAGACTTGCAAGAAAGGGTCAAATAGAAGAGGCTAGAGCAAAACTTAAAGAGTCAAAAGAAAAAGGTGATAAAGGACATAACGCACAAAGTGCTTTAATAATGAAAGAAGCACAAGGGGATGGAGTAGAACTTAATCTACTTATGGTACATGCTCAAGATCACTTAATGACATCATTATTAGCATATGACCTGATTGAAGAAATGGTTGAAATGTTAGCAGATAGAAAATAATTTAAAATAAAAATTAGAAGAATATAAACAAAAAAATTAAGGGTAAATAGGGGGAAATTAAATTATGAAAATATTATTAGTATGTGCAGGTGGATTCTCAACAACAATGATGATGGATGCAATAAAGGGTGTTATAAATAACAGTCAAAAATTAGATATAGCAGACTTCACACCAATGGAAGCTATTCCAGTTGATAGATTAGAGGATAAAATTTCAGGGTATGAAATAGTTCTTGTAGGACCACAACTTAGCCATAAATATGAGCATGTTCAAAAGGTAGCAGCTGAG
The DNA here is from genome assembly GCA_051650125.1 of Sarcina sp. GTDB lineage: Bacteria > Bacillota > Clostridia > Clostridiales > Clostridiaceae > Sarcina. The sequence continues at coordinate 94,116 of JBOFIK010000049.1, forward strand.
CACAATAAGCCAACGGTTCTTTTAACATCAGAAATATATGGAGCTATGGATGGAGCAACAGTTTTAAAGCAAGCTTTAATAGCTATGAAGAAGTTTAACGCTTAATTAAGAAGAAAAAAAGCCCTTTGGGTGAGGGCTTTCTTTTTAAATAATATGGTATAGAATTATTGAGATTTTATGAGAGTTATATGGTTAAATAAAAAGGAAAAAATAAGGGGGACATTAAAATGGGAGGACTTTTCGCTAAGTTTGAAGCATTTATTAGAAAGTATCTAATGCCTGTTGCAAACAAAATAGACAAACAACCACATCTTGGAGCAGTAAAAAGAGGGATGGTTGTATTAACACCGGTATTATTACTTGGATCATTAGCTTATCCACTTAAAACTATTAAAAACATATTTAAAAATTCAGCAGCTGTTCAAGTATGGTTTGAACAAAACGTTTATCTTATAGATTTACTTATTAAATTATCACTTGGAATGATTGGTATATATGCAGTTATTGCTATTGCTTACTTCTTAAGTGAACATTATAAAATATATACAGTAGGTGCAGTTACGTTATCAGCATTCGCTTATATGTTAGTTACAGTTTCATTTACTCAAGATGGAATGCTTAATGCTAGTTTCCTTGATTCAAAAGGATTATTTGCAGGTATCTTTATCGCAATTGGAGTAGTTGAAATTTATAGATTCTTTACAGTGCATAAGCTTGTTATTAAAATGCCAGAGGGTGTACCAGATTTCGTATCAAAGTCATTTGAACTTATCACACCAACAATTGCAGTAGCAGTATTATTTTTAGGACTAAGATATGTAGTAGCTACAATGACAGATGGGTTATTAGTACCAGAAGTTATTATGAAAATGTTAGCTCCAGCTATTGGTTCAATGGATAGTTTATGGGTAGTAGCATTCGTAATTATGCTTAGATTATTATTCTGGTTCTTTGGAATTCACTCAGCAGTTTTAAGTCCAATTCTTTCACCAGTATTTGTTCAGTACCTTGCAGAAAATATTGCTGCAAAAGAAGCAGGAGCAGCAGTTTTACCTCACTTTGTATCAGGTGGAACGTTCTCAGCATTTGCAAACTTTACAGGTTCAGGAGTTACAATAGGTCTTGTAATAGCTATGTTACTTAGTAAATCAAAGAGATATAAAAAAGTTGGTCAGGTTGCATTAGTACCATCATTATTTGGTATAAATGAGCCAGTATTATTTGGAGTTCCAGTAATACTTAATCCAATATTATTAATACCATTTATCTTAGGTGGAACATTAGTTGGTATATTCCCATTCATCTTAATGAAGTTTGAGATATTAGCTAGACCATTCTTTGATCCTCCATACTTACCATTATTCTTTGAAGGGTTCTTAACAGGTATGGATTGGAAAACACCATTTGTACAAGTAATACAAATACTTATGTCTATCGCAGTCTATATGCCATTCTTTAAAATATTAGAAAAGCAAGAACTTGCTAGAGAAGTAGCGGAATCAGAAAATGCTACTGCTAAAAAAGTTGAAGTATTTAGTGCTGATGAGCAAGGTATGTTAGATGAGTTAGATTTAGATTTCTAAAAATTAATTATTGAACCTGCTAGGCAACGCCTAGTGGGTTCTAATTAAATAAAGATAATTCATTTTTAATTATGAGTTAGAAGCTAATTTATAATTAAGCATGAATTTAAATTTTAGGGGGATTTTTATTATGGGAAAATATGATTTTAATACATTAGTTGATAGAGGAAGTTTTAAGGCAAGAAAATGGAATATGACACAGCTTAAAGAGGATGGAACTTTTGGAGAAAATATTATTCCAATGGGTATGGCAGATATGGATTTTCAATGTGCACCACAAATTAAAAAGGCAATTGTAGAAGTAGCAGAGCATGGGATTTATGGTTATACATATATGCATGATGAGTTTTATAATTCAATAATTAATTGGAATATAAGAAGACACAATTCAGAAATAAAAAAAGAGTGGATTACTTTAACTCACGGAACAGTTAGTACGCTTCATTATATAATTCAAGAGTTTTGTAATAAGGGAGATAAAGTACTTCTTCAAAGTCCAGCTTATGATCCGTTTTATAATGCAGTAGTTAGAGGGGGCGCAAGTCCGGTTTATAATAGATTACTTTTAAATGATGGAAAGTACACAATAGATTATAAGGATTTAGAGGAAAAGCTTAGTGATGAAAAGACAACTCTTATGATATTATGTTCACCACATAATCCAACAGGTAGAGTTTGGACAAGAGAAGAACTTTTAAAAGTTGGAGAGCTTTGTGTTAGGTATAATGTTTTAATTGTTGCAGATGAAATTAATAGAGAGCTTATGCTTTATGGAAATAAGCATACTGCAATGATTGATGTTAGTGAGGAGGTTAGGAATAATACAATTCTTTGTACTTCACCAAATAAGGCATTTAATCTTGGTGGACTTAAATCTTCATATACAGTAGTTCCAAATGAGGAAATTAGAAATAAACTTAAAAAGAGATTAGAGAAGAATTCTATAACTTCACCAAATATTTTTGTAATTCCATCTGTGACAGCAGCTTATAATGAGTGTGAAGATTGGCTTGAGGAACTTATAGAATATGTAGAGGGAAATATAGATTATCTTAGAAATTATCTTAAAACAAAAATACCAAGTATTAAGCTTGTAGAACCAGAGGGTTCATATCTTGCTTGGCTTGATTTTAGAGAAGTTGAGAGTGACCCAGTAAAGCTTGAGGAGTTTAATTTAAATGTTGCAAAAATAAAGTTCTGTGAGGGATATACTTTTGTTGAAAATGGTGATGGGTTCGCAAGAATTAATTTAGGGTGTCAAAGACTTATATTAGAAGAAGCATTAAAGAGATTAGAAAAAGCAGTTAATAATAGATAAATAAAACTAGGAGGATTAGACATGATGAAAGATTTTGATTTTTTAAAAAGAATTAGCGAGGCAGATGGAGTTCCAGGTGCTGAGGATGAAGTTAGAGAAATTATAAAGGATGAGCTTAGAGATTTTTCAGATGAGTTTATGTATGATAATTTAGGAAGTCTTATTGCAGTTAAAAAAGGAGCGAGGGAAGATTTAAAAGTTTCAATAGTTGGACATATGGATGAGGTTGGATTTGTAGTTAGAAGTATAGATTCAAAAGGATTTTTAAGAGTATTCCCACTTGGTGGATGGAATCCACATATGGTAATTGCCTCAAAAGTTACTGTTACAAGTTATGAGGGAAAGAAATTTGCAGGGGTTATGATTACAGATAAGTCTACTAAAGATATTTCATTTGATGATATTTATGTAGATTTAGGAGTTTCATCAGATAAAGAAGTAGAGAAGTTTGGAATTAGACCGGGTGATATGGTAACTCTAGCTAGAGAAGTTGAGGTTATGAATGGGACAAAAAATATTTTAGGGAAAGCTTGGGATGATAGAATTGGTTGTGCAACTATGGTTTCAGTTTTAAAAGAATTAAAAGATGTGAAACATAATAACACAGTTTATGGTGTGGGTTCAGTTCAAGAAGAGGTTGGAACAAGAGGTGGAAAAACAACAACAGCAGTTGTAAGACCAGACCTTGCAATAATAGTTGATGTTGCATCTACAAAAGATACTCCAGCACTTAGAGGTAAGGGAAGGAAGTTAAATGAAGGACCTTGTCTTGTAGTTTGTGATAAACTTGCTATTGGAAACAAGAAGCTTTTAAATCTTTTTGTTGATATAGCGAAAGAGGAAAAAATAGATTTCCAATATGATATTTTATCAGGTGGAGGGACAGATTCCGGTGCAGTACATCTTTATGAGGATGGAATTCCAAGTCTATCAGTTGTAATTCCAGTAAGATATGCACATACAGGGACAACTATTGTAAATTATGATGATTATCAAAAGGCAGTAAAACTTGTTGTAAAGGTTGTACAAAAATTAGATAGAGAATTTTTAAATGAGTTATATGCATATAAAAAATAGAATTAAACCTGTGGATAAATTTATATAAAAGTTATCCACAGATAAAGAAAGCCCATCCTAAAACTTAGGATGGGCTTTTGGTATGGGTAAATGAATGAGTTTTGTTAAAAATTTTTTATGCTAGGCTTAGGCCAGTTGTTGTTTGTGCAACAAGTTCAGCAGATTGTATTGCTACTAAATTTCCTAGTGGTGTTAAAAATATATTGCTTGATACAATTGCATTCATTGCAGCTTTTGCCTCAGCAGCAGTTATATCTTCTCTAACATTTTTAAGTGTTATTTGAGAGTTTTTGTTTGATTCATTTTTGAATGTCATTATTAGGTTATAGAATGTTACATTATTCATTTAGAGTTCCTCCTTTTTAATTAAAGTTCTGGGATTGCTTCAAGGTCAATAGTTTCTTCTTTTTGAACACTAATTGATGAAGTTGCTATAAGTGTTGCAAATGCATCTCCAACTAATTTAATTTGTTCATCAGCTGATTCAGCTTTAATTGAAGCGAACTTTTGCTTTTTGATAGCAGGATTTCCATGTGAATCCTGTCCGAAGTGGTATTGAAGTACAAGTGAGCTTTTTATAATATTTTGGTTTGTCATTTTGACATCCCCCCTTTTCACTATCTATATATGCAGTAATATATGGTTTTTTAAAAAAAAATAAAAAAAACATTTTTTGTTTACAAAATTCTCTGTTAAAGTGGTAAAATAGAATTTAAATAACGCAATCTAGAATTAAGATTAGTTTAAATAGATATTAAAATAAAGAGGTGTATAGTATGTTAAACATAAAGATAAATAAAGTTTCATTAACAGAAGTTGATGCAGTAGTCGTTCCTTTTTTTGAAGGAGAACTTAACTGTAAAAAAGCAGAAGTTAAGGCAAGTTTAAAAAGAGCAGAGGAAAAAGGTACTTTTAAAGGAGCTAAGTCAGAAGTTTTAGTATTAAATATACAAGCTAAAGATGGTTCAATAAAAGATGTTGTTGCTCTAGGTCTTGGTAAAAAAGAAGAAGTAACAGTTGATGAGATGAGAAAAGCTTTCTCAAAAGCAGCAAGACAATTAAAAACTTTAAAAGTTGAAAATGCAAAAGTTTGTCTTGGAAATGTTGAAGTTGAAAATGCAGATGAATTTGCTAAAGGTATAGTTGAAGGGATGATTCTTGGTTACTATAAATTTGACAAGTTCATGACTAAAAAATCAGAAGCTAAAGATTTAACAGTAAATGTTTCAGAAGATTTAGCATCAGCTAAAGAAACTTTTGAAGAAGCATTAATGCTTGCAGAGGGAACAATAATAGCTAGAGACTTAGTAAATGAGCCAGCTAACATAATGGTTCCAGCAATGCTTGCACAAGAGGCTGTTAACTGTGGTAAAAAGTACGGATTTGAAGTAGAAGTTAAAGGACTTGAGGAAATCAAGGCACTTGGAATGGAAGCTTTCTTATCAGTTGCTAAAGGTTCAGTTCATGAGCCAAAGCTTATCGTTATGAGATATAACGGAGATTCAGAAAACTTAAACAAAAAACAAGGTTTAGTAGGAAAAGGGTTAACATTTGACACTGGAGGATACTCACTTAAACCAAGTACTTCAATGGATACAATGAAATCAGATATGGGTGGTTCAGCAGCGGTTATAGGTGCAATGTCAATCATAGCTGAAAGAAAACTTAAAAAAAATGTTGTTGCAGTAGTTGCTTCATGTGAAAATGCTATATCAGGAGAAGCTTATAAACCAGGAGATATCATTGGTTCAATGGGTGGAAAGAATATAGAAATATTAAATACAGATGCAGAAGGAAGATTAACATTAATAGATGCAGTTAACTACATCATAGAAAAAGAAGATGTTGATTCAGTAGTTGATATAGCTACACTTACAGGAGCTGTGTTAGTTGCCCTTGGTAATACAACAACAGGAGTTCTTGCTAACAATGACGAGTTCTACTCACAATTAGAGGAAGCTTCAAAATCAACAGGTGAGTTTGTTTGGAGATTACCAATAACACAAGAGTATAAAGAGATGAACAAGTCAAAAGTTGCGGATCTTAAAAATATTGGTGGAAAATTCGCTGGTTCAATAACAGCTGGACTATTCATTGGTGAGTTTGTTCAAGATAAGCCATGGATGCACCTTGATATAGCAGGAACATCATGGACAGATGCTTCAATGCCTTATTCAGAAATTGGTGCAACAGGAGAAGGTGCAAGACTTCTTTATGAATTAGTAAAAAGAAGATAATTATAGATATATTAGGAACGTTAGGTTAACTAACGTTCTTTTTTTTAGTAAAGTTTCACATAATATCTTCGATGCTTTGAATATACTTAAAAAAAGTAGCGTTGTAGACCTTTGGGTCTTATACAGTAGTGGCGAAGTGGCAACGCCTGTAAGAATAAGGATTGACTAATCAAACTTCTTGCGAAGCTATATCCCCTTGTGGGGTGGAGGTTCACAATGGAAAATGATGTATATAATAATGGGGGATGAGAAAATGACAAAATTGTATTTAACAAGACATGGTGAAACAGAGTGGAATACACAGGGGAGATTTCAAGGATGGGCAAATTCGGATTTAACAGAACTTGGAGTTAAGCAAGCTAAGTGGCTTGAACAAAGAATTAGAGATTTAGAAATTGATGTAGTATATTCTAGTCCAACGGGGAGAGCTTATAATACAGCAGAAATTCTTAGCGTTAAAAGAGGGCTTGAAATTAATAAACATGACGGACTAAGAGAGATTAATGTTGGGGTTTGGGAAGGTAAAAGTCAGGATGAAATAAAGGCTATATGTTTAGATAATCATTATAATTTTTGGAATGTTCCATCAAAGTACATACCAACAGAGGGTGGAGAAACTTATAAAGAAATGGTGGATAGAAGTTTTGCAGCAGTTTTAGAAATTATTAAAAATAATGAAGGTAAAAGAATTTTAGTAGTTACACATACTATAACAATTAAGAGCTTTATGTGTATGTTAGAAAAAAGAGATATAGATACATTATGGCATGAACCGTTTGTAAAACAAACAAGTCTTACAGAGATAGATTTTAAGAATGGGGAATATGAGATATTGCTTAATGCAGATATGTCTCATCATGAGTATTCTTTTAAAGAATTTAATCAATTTAAATAGAGTGAAGTGGATGAATAGTCCACTTTTTTCATTTTATAAGATTTTTACTAGATAAAAACTTTATAAAATGAAAAAAAGAGCGAAAAATAAAAAACTTTGATATAATACTAAAGTGAAATTTAATTTATAAAGGGAGCTAATAAATGAAAATTTTTAATAGGTTTATTCTCCTCTTTAGTATAATTACTTTTGTATTTATACTTTCAGATAAAACAGTAGTTTTAGCACAAACTATGGATGGCAAAAGTTCAGTAAATACATTAATTCAACAATTAAATAATACAGATTTAAATTTGGATATTAATAAAAAGATAGAGTTAAATATTGAAATTGGGAATTATTATAATAAAGAAGGGCAAATTGATGATGCAATAAAGTATTTAGGTAATGCAGTTAATCAATCAATGGAAGAAGGAAATTTAGATAAAGCAAACAGCACAATGTTTAGCATATTAGCAATAGGTATTGAAAATAAGAGATATACAATAGTTATGCAGTACTCGTTAAGTCTTTTAGATAATTTATCAGAATTATATAGGCAAACGGGAAAAAGTATATACATAAAAAATATGATAGGTGTTGATTATCTTGTTGCAACAACATGCAACATATTAGGAGATAAGGCCTATGGAGAATCATATTTTAATGTTGGTAATGAACTAGAAAATGAGTACCATGTGCAAGAAACTGCAAGTATGGATTATGTGAAATCTAACTATTACTATTATCAAAATAATTTTGCAGAGGCTAAAAAGTTTGCACAATCAGGAATACTAATCTCTAAAAAAGAAAAAAATGAATTAGGATATTTAAATGGCCTTATATATTTAGCAAGAACGCAAATAAGCCAGAATAATTTAAATGATGCAGCTACTAGTTTAAAAATAGTTTTTGCTAATATGAAAAAAGTTAAATCGACTTTATTAGAGTCACAGTATTATTACTATTCTGGTTTATTAAATGAAGCGTTAGATAATAAAAATGAAGCAATAGAGAACTATTTAAAATCATATCAGTATACAAAAAATGAAGTTTTATATGATACTAATGGAAATATCTTATTTAGGCTTGGTAAGTTGTATAGTGGAATGGGTGAATATCAAAAGGCAACAGAGTATTATCAAAAATATATTGTTCAGGAACAAAAGTTGTCTGAGTCTAAGGGGAAAGTTAATGCTAATATTATATTCAATATGCATGAAAATGATCCTCAAAATATATTAAATGAAATTAAAATAAAAAAATCGCAATCTGACAATAGAATTTTACTGCTTTTATTTATAGGTGTGGTAATTTTAGCAGCTATAATTGGTGGGGAATACTATAAAAAAAGAAAAAAAATGAAAAAGTTAAATTCAGAGCTTAACAAAGATATTTTAACTAAAGCTTACAATCGAAGATATACTATGTCGTATATTCAAAAATTAGATAGGCAAAGAATAGACTTTGCTCTTGTGATGCTAGATGTAGATAATTACAAGATGGTAAATGATACTTATGGGCATATGTTTGGAGATAAGGTTTTAAAAAGGTTAGTTGAAACTATAAAACTTGTAGCAGGAGAAAGAGTTCTAGTATGCAGATATGGTGGAGAAGAATTTCTTTTAGTTATAGATGTAGAAGATATCGAAATTGCGACTAGAATTACTAAGCGAATAGTAAGGGCTATCGAAAGTGTAGAGTGGGAGTATGGAAATACTATAACTGCAAGTTGTGGACTTGTAAAACATAAAAATGGTGATAAGTTACATAAAACTTTAGAATGTGCAGATAAACTTTTATATGTAGCAAAGCGAAATGGAAAAAATAGAGTTGAATACTAAAAAGACATAACCCGAATTTTACAAATTCGGGTTATGTCTTTTTTATATATTTTAGAAGTCTGATTGGCCAGTTGTTCTTGGGAATGGTATTACGTCTCTGATGTTATCAACACCTGTTACGTACATTATTAATCTTTCGAATCCAAGACCAAATCCAGCATGCTTAGTTTCTCCATATTTTCTAAGTTCTAAGTACCACCAGTAATCTTCTTTGCTAAGTCCAAGTTCTTCAATTCTCTTAATAAGCTCCTCGTATCTTTCTTCTCTTTGGCTTCCTCCAATGATTTCTCCGATTCCAGGAACTAAACAGTCCATTGCTGCAACAGTTTTTCCATCTTCGTTTAATCTCATGTAGAATGCTTTAATATCTTTAGGGTAGTCAGTAACGAATACTGGCTTTTTAAAGATTTCTTCTGTAAGATATCTCTCGTGCTCTGTTTGAAGGTCAATTCCCCACTCAACAGGATACTCGAATTTTTGTCCTGAGTTTTGTAACATTTCAACTGCCTCTGTATAAGTAACTTTACCAAAGTCTGATGAAACAACGTGTTGTAATCTATCTGTTAAACCTTTATCTACAAAGTTATTACAGAATTCTAATTCTTCAGGACATTCTTGCATTACGTATTTAATTACGTATTTAAGCATATCTTCTGCAACTTCCATATCATCTTGTAGATCAGCGAAAGCTATTTCAGGTTCTATCATCCAAAATTCAGCTGCATGTCTCTTTGTGTTTGAGTTTTCAGCTCTGAATGTTGGTCCGAATGTATAAACATTTCTGAATGCTAAAGCAAATGTTTCAGCATTTAATTGTCCTGAAACTGTAAGGTTAGTTTCTTTTCCAAAGAAATCTTTTTTGAAATCGATAGCTCCTTCTTCAGTCATAGGAACATTTTTTAAATCATGAGTTGTAACTTGGAACATTTCTCCTGCACCCTCACAATCTGAACCTGTTAAGATTGGAGTATGTGTATATACAAATCCTTGCTCTTGGAAGAATTTGTGTATAGCATAAGCAGCTACACTTCTAACTCTAAATACAGCAGAGAAAAGGTTACTTCTTGGTCTTAAGTGAGCTATTGTTCTAAGGTACTCACGAGTATGTCTTTTCTTTTGTAGCGGGTAATCTGAATCAGACATACCTTCAATTACTATTTCTTCTGCTTGAAGTTCGAAAGGTTGTTTTGTGTTAGGTGTTTCTATTAAAGTACCTATAACTTTGATTGATGAACTTATTGGAAGTTTTGCTATTTCAGCGTAGTTATCTAATTTATCACTAGCAAAAACAACTTGAATGTTCTTAAAGAAAGAACCGTCGTTAACTTCTATAAATCCAAAAGCGTTTGAAGCTCTTAATGTTCTTATCCAACCTGAGATAACAACTTGTTTACCAGCATATTCAGCTGTGTTTCTGTAAATACTTTTTACTAAAACTGAATCATTCATATTTCTATATCCTCACTTTTAAAATTTATTTTTGTACGCAAAAAAAACCCGACATCCTATTCTGGGACGAAAGGATTCCGCGGTACCACCCAAATTGCTATGAAAATCATAACCAACTTCTTTTTAAAAGCACAATTATATGCCTCTCAATTTATAACGGTTTGACTCCGTCTAAGCCTACTTGATAATTCTTTCGGTTAGAAACTCCAAGATGTTCTTCAAAAAAGGCTTTCATGTGAGACTTACACCATAACTCACTCGCTAAAAAGAAATTCCTTGATTTACTCTTCTTTTCACAGTAATTTGATTTTTAAATTATATTGTAATTCTACAATACATTATAAACAAATGCAATAATAAATGTTCTTTAAATATTAGAAAAAAAAGAGGTTGCAATAAGCAAGCCTCTATTAATTATTCTCTTCCAGATTGGTATGAGGATACTAACATAGAAGGAAACTTTTTCATTTGCATATCTTTCATTATTTTTGCTAAATCATATTCAACAGTTCTGACCTTAACTTTTGGAGTGGCCTCGTTATATAAGTCTAGTAAAATGTAAGTAGCCTCAGGTGAACCATTTTTAGGTTTTCCAACACTACCATCATTTACAAGCATCTTATCTCCAAAGTGTTCAACTGAAGGAATATGAGTATGTGCACATACTAAAATATCTTCTTCGAGTTCATTCATTATAGTTTCTTTATCAATATTGTTTTTATCCATATATTCATTTATTTTTCTTGGACTTCCATGAACAAATCTTATTTTCTTTCCACAGATATTCATAGTTAGTTCTGTTGGAAGATTTGCTAGATAGTAGATGTTAGAGGCTCTTAGTTCTTCAACTGTCCAAGGTAATGAAAAATCATTTGTATTAGTTCTTCTTATATAAGTAAAATCATTATCTACAACAGAAGCATCATAGTTTCCTTTTAGGCAAACTATATGTTTCTTCCTCATAAGTGCAATAACCTCATTAGGGTGAGGTCCATATCCAACAAGATCTCCAAGGCAGATTATTGTATCTGCATCTTGTGAGTCTATATCTTCAAGAACTCTAAGTAATGAGTATAAATTTCCGTGTATGTCTGAAATAACAGCTATTCTCATAAATCATAACTCCTTTTTATTTAAAGAATATAATAATGAAACTTGTCCACTATTCAATAGTATTATAACATTTATTTCTATTAGAATTATTAAAAAAAAGAAAGGTGTTGTATAATTAGAAGTACATTAGTAGTTTTTGTAGAAAGGATGGTTTTTATGAATAATTCAAGAATTGATAAAGTTATAGAAATAATGAAAAAGGAAAATCTTTCGCAGATGCTTGTTACATCAGCACCGGCATTATTTTATCTTACAGGTAAAATGATTCATGCAGGGGAGAGAATGATAGCATTATACATAAATGAAAAAGGCGATAAGAAGTTTGTTGTAAATAAACTTTTCCCAGTAGAAAATTGTGGGGATATAGAGCTTGTTTGGTATGATGATATAGAAGATGGAGTAGAGGTTTTAAGTAAATTTACTGATAAAACTAAAACTTTAGGAATAGATAAAGATTGGAGAGCACATTTCCTTATAAGACTTATGGACCTTAAGGGTGCTAGTGGGTTTATAAATTCATCTCCAATAATTGATAAGCTTAGAATGGTTAAAGATGATATAGAGAAAGAACTTATGATTGATGTATCAAAAATAAATGATGAAGTTATGAGTGAGATAGTTTCTTGTATAAATGATGAAACAACAGAAAAAGATATTTGTAGAGTTATAACAGAAAAGTATGCACAAAAGGGAACACAAGGGAATTCATTCCCATCAATAGTTGCTTATGGAGCTAATGCTGCTGATCCACATTGTTCATCAGGAGATAACAAGGTTAAGGCGGGAGATTGTATTGTTATAGATATGGGGTGTAGAAAAGCAAATTATTGCTCAGATATGACTAGAACATATTTCTATAAGGAAGTTTCAGATAGACATGCAGATATATATAATATAGTTTTAGAGGCTAATAAAAAAGCAATAGCTACTGTTAAACCGGGCGCTAAGTTTAGTGATGTTGACGATGCAGCTAGAAATTATATAACTGAAAAGGGATATGGCGAGTATTTTACACATAGAACAGGCCACTGCATAGGAATAGAAGTTCATGATTTTGGAAATGTTAGTGCAGTTAATAAAGATATTTTAGAAGAAGGAATGATATTCTCAGTAGAACCAGGAATATATATTAAAGATGATATTGGAGTTAGAATAGAAGATTTAGTTATGGTAACTAAAGATGGTTGTAAAAGACTAAATGAGTATAATAAAGAACTTACAATAATAAAATAATCTAAAAGAGAAAGGACAGCTCAAATGAGTTGTCCTTTTCTTGATGTTGTAATTATGCGCTGAATAATATTCCAGCAATTGTAGCTGTCATGAATGTAGCTAAAGCACCACCAAGTAACGCTTTAAATCCAAGTTTTGCTATTGTACCTTTTCTTTCTGGAGCAAGTCCACCAATACCAGCTATTTGAATAGCAATTGATGAGAAGTTTGCAAATCCACAAAGAGCATAACTTAATATCATTATTGTTTTTGGTTGTAATGTGTGGTTAGCTATATTAATTCCAAGCTCTGAGTAAGCAACGAATTCATTGATAGCAATTTTTTGTCCAAGTAAACTACCAGCAGTAGAAAGGTCTTGAACTGGAACTCCCATAAGCCAAGCAATTGGAGTAAATACTTTTCCAAGTATCCAATAAAGACTTAAGTAGTCCATTCCAAATATTCCACCAACCCATCCAAGTAATGCATTTAGTAATGCTATTAAAGCGATAAATGCAAGTAACATAGCTGCAACGTTTAATGCCATTCCAAGTCCTTCTGAAGCACCGTTAGCAGCAGCTTCAATAACACTTGAACTTGTTGATTCTAATTTAACTTCTGTACCAGATTTTGTTTCAGGCACTTCAGTTTCAGGAATTAACATCTTAGCAAGTAATAAACCAGCAGGTGCTGCCATTATTGAACCAGCAAGTAAACTACCTGCATTAACTCCCATAGCAACATAACCTGCCATAACTCCACCAGCAACAGTAGCCATTCCTCCAATCATGATAGCAAGAAGCTCTGATCTAGTCATTTTCCCAATGTATGGTTTAATAAGTAAAGGAGCTTCTGTTTGTCCAAGGAATATGTTACCAACAGCACTTAAAGTTTCAGCACCACTAGTTCCTAATAGTCTTGCAAGCCCTTTTGAGATTACTTTAATAATAATTTGCATGATTCCTAAGTGATATAAAATACTCATAAGTGATGAGAAGAATATCATTGTAGGAAGTACGTTAAATACAAATACTGAACCAGCTGGGATTGCTCCTGAACCGTTACTTAATGGTCCAAATAGGAAGTTTGTCCCCTCGTTAGTAAAGCTAAGTAATTTCATGATTACGCCATTGAATCCGTTGAATATTTCTTGTCCAATTGACGTTTTTAAAACAAATAATGCAAATAGAACTTGAAGAATTAATCCTGTTATAATTAAACGCCAGTTAATCTTTTTCTTATTCTCAGAGAATAGATAAGCTACTCCTAAAATTGCGATAAGACCTAAAACACCTGTAAATCTATCCATTTATTTATCCCCTTTTTCATCTTTAAGTTTTTTATTTATAAGGATTTTGGACAAAAAAACAGGACTATCCTAAATTGAGGATAGTCCTGTGAACAGTTCATCTTATAGATTTTCGATTATACTAGTCATTAATGCAATGAAGTTAGCTCTTACCTTTTCAGATGTTTCCATAACTTCTTCATGGTTTAGAGGTTGATCTAGAATTCCAGCAGCCATATTTGTCATACATGAAATACCAACAACTTGAAGTCCACTATGCTTAGCAATGATAACCTCTGGCACTGTTGACATTCCAACAGCATCAGCTCCCATTGTTCTAGCCATTTTGATTTCAGCTGGTGTCTCATAAGTTGGGCCGCTAAACATAGCGTAAACACCTTCTCTAAGTTCCATTCCAAGTTTTGAAGCTACTTTTTTAACTTCTGCTCTTAATGATTTATCATAAGCATCTGACATATCAGGGAATCTTGTTCCAAATTCACTTAAGTTTCCTCCTATAAGTGGGTTAGCACCAGAGAAGTTTATATGGTCTGTAATTATCATTAAATCTCCAGGAGTGTAGTTTGCATTTACTGCTCCAGCAGCATTTGTAACTATAAGCTTTTCACAACCTAAAAGTTTCATAACTCTTACTGGAAATGTAACTTCTTGCATAGTGTATCCCTCATAATAGTGGAATCTTCCTTGCATTGCTACAACTGCTTTTCCTTTTAATTTACCGATAACAAGTCTACCAGCATGTCCCTCAACTGTTGAAACTGGGAATCCAGGGATATCTGAATAGTTATAGTATTCAGGCTCCTCGATAGTATCAGCTATTGCTCCAAGTCCTGAACCTAGTATTAATGCAAGTTCTGGCTTGTATTTTGATTTTTCTAAAATATAATCTGTAGCTACTTTAATTTTTGTTGATAAATTCATTCTAATCACCTCTAAAAATTTATAATTAAGTTGTTTTTTATAAAACTACTTTTTAAATATAAATGATATTTTTTGAGATTATTATATAATTTATTCAACAATAATTACTAATTTTAATTTTACTTGATTAATAAAATAAAATTTGAGCATAAATCTAGACAAATTGTCAAATTTCCTCAATAAATAATTAAGTTAATTATAAGTAGCAAAGGAAAAAAATACAATGTAAAATATGGTATTTTTGGCTTGCTTGCTATATTGAATAAATATATAGAATAATCGTGAATTAACTTATAGTAGCATTATTAAACGCTTACAAAGTTAGTTCGACAAAAAATATAAAATTATTGTTAATATAATAATATCATTAGACTTTTCTCTATGCAAACGTATTTAGTAATTAAAACAATAAAAAAAAGGTCTTAAAACAAATGAATTGCAAATAAAAGTGGCAAAAAAATAAGGGAATATCAATAGGAAGAAAAATGGAAAATCCATTTATTTAAATTTTTGTAAAAAATAAAAAAGCTAGCAAAAGCTAGCTTTTTTTAAAATTATTTGTTGTCTAAGAACATTTCGCCCACTTGAACGACATCTCCAGCACCAACTGTTATTAATAAATCACCTTCTTGAAGAACTGACTTAACATAATCTAAAGCTTCCTCATGTGAGTGAACATTTATACATTTAGCACCAGTAGCTCTTATAGCATCTCCAAGTTCAACAGAGTTAACAAGGCCTGTATCTTTTTCTCTTGCAGCATAAATATCCATAAGAACTAACTCATCTGACTCACCAAAACAAGTTGCAAAATCATCAAACAATGTTTTTGTTCTTGTGTATGTGTGTGGTTGGAATACTGCGATAGTTCTCTTTGTGTCCATTTTTCTAGCTGTCTCTAAAGTAGCTTTGATTTCAACAGGGTGATGAGCATAATCATCAACAACTGTTATTCCATCTTTAACGCCTTTATATTCAAATCTTTTATGAGCACCACCAAATGAAGCAAGTCCTTTGATTATTTGCTCTGTGCTTATATCAAATCTTATTCCAACAGCAATAGCTGAAAGTGAGTTTGATACATTGTGCATACCAGGAACATTTAATGTAAGTGAAAGAAGGTACTGATCTTTATTATAAACATCAAATGTTGCACAACCTCTTCCATCAAAATCAATATTCTTAGCTCTGATATCACCATTTTCTATACCATATGAAACTACATTACATTTACACTTAGAAAGAATATTTCTAACTCTTTCGTCATCTGCATTACCAATTAATTCTCCATCTTCAGGAATCAACTGTGCAAATTCTAAGAATGTATCTTCGATTTCATTGATATCTTTATAAAAATCAAGGTGGTCAGCATCTATGTTTAAGATTATCCCTATGAATGGGTGGAATCTTAAGAAACTTTTTTTGTATTCACAAGCTTCAGTTATGAAGTGGTCGCTACTACCAACTCTAAAGTTTCCGTTTATTATATCTAAGTCACCACCAACTAATATTGTTGGGTCAAGTTCTCCAGCTAAAGTAACATGTGCAATCATAGAAGTTGTTGTTGTTTTTCCATGAGTTCCTGCTACTGCAACATTTAATTTGTGTGATTTTAATAAATATCCTAAAAATTCAGCTCTGTCCATAAGTATTGCACCAATCTCTTTAGCTTTTACTATTTCAGGGTTATTACTAGGAATTGCAGCTGTATAAACTACTAAGTCAACGTTTTGAATATTACTTTCACTATGACCTATGTAGATTTCAGCACCATTATTCTTTAATCTATCTGTTAGTTCTGATTCTTTTGAGTCAGAGCCAGAAACTTTGTATCCAGCATTAAGTAGAATAGCTGCTAGACCACTCATACTAACTCCACCTATACCGATAAGGTGAACCTTTTTATTTACGTCTCTTTTTAAATCAAAAGCCACTATTATCATCTCCTTTTTCTATTACATACTTAATTATATACAGATTTGAGGAAATTCACACACTTATTAAAAAATAAACGTAAAAATATAGTGAATTTATTTAATAAGCATTGCTATTAATAGGAATATTGAATAAAATATGAATATTGAGATAAATATTTTAAAAATAATTCGTATAAAAATCATAAAAATGAAGGTGATTATAAAATGGAAAAGTTAAGTAGAAATACTAGGGTATCTATAATTACAAAAATACTTATGGAAAATCCAAATAAAATAATAGGTTTGAATAAGTTTTCAGAACTTTTAAATGCAGCAAAATCAACAATAAGTGAAGATATATTTATTATCAGAGAAAGCTTAGAAAAAAAAGATATGGGAACTATTGAAACAATTGCAGGTGCTGCTGGTGGAATAAAGTTCGTACCTCATATTGGAGAAGAAGAAAGAGACAAATTTATAGAAGAACTTTGTGATGTAATGAGTGCTAATAATAGACTTGTTGCAAGTAAATTCATATATGTTACGGATTTAATGTTTGATCCAGCTGTAATTGGTAAAGCTGGAGTTATACTTGCGTCATTCTTTAAGAAAGAAGCAATTGATTATGTTGTAACAGTTGAAACTAAGGGAATTCCTTTAGCTTATGAAGTTGCTAAGAATCTTGGTGTGCAAATGGTTGTTGCAAGAAGAGATAGTAAAGTTACAGAGGGTTCAACACTTTCAATAAATTATGTTTCAGGTACATCAGGAAGAATCCAACAAATGTGTTTATCTAAGAAAGCTTTAAAAACAGGAAGCAGATGCATATTTATTGATGATTTTATGAGAGGTGGCGGAACTGCTAAGGGAATAATTGATTTATTAAAAGAATTTGATTCAGAACTTGTAGGACTTGGAGTTCTTGTTGATAATAAAATTTCATCAAAAAAATTAATAAAGGATTATATTTCATTAGTTGATGTTGTAGAACTTGAAGAAGAGAGTGGAATTAAAATAATTCCTTCAGAAAATTTAAAAGCTGATATATAAGAAATTTAAAGTATGATGTATAAAGTTTTAGACCTATAGTTGCGATAAATAAGTTAAATATATAAATTTGTAAAAAATTTCAATAAATTTCAAAAAAAAGAAGGATTTTGAAAATAAATATAGAATTTATATATTAACATAACAACTGGAGGTGTGGTCAATATGCAAATTACAGATGTAAGAATCAGAAAGATAGCGGCTGAAGGAAAAATGAAGGCTATCGTATCAGTAACTTTTGATAATGAATTTGTTGTTCATGATATTAAAGTTATAGAAGGTCAAAGTGGGTTATTTATCGCTATGCCAAGTAGAAAGACACCAGATGGTGAATTTAAGGATATAGCACATCCAATAAATACTGACACTAGAGAGAAGATACAACAAGCTATTCTTGGAGAGTATGAAAAAGTAGTAAATACTGAAGAGGTATAGGTTAGAGAAATAAAAGGAAGCTTGTCTTCCTTTTATTTTTTTTTGTTTTGCTTTAAAAGTTTAATATTTAAATACGGTTTTGTGTCTTGAAATAACTAGTGCTTTAAAATATAATTATTATAGAATCCGAATGAAAACAAACTGTAAATAAAAATAATTAGGCTATACTATTTGCTTATTCGGATAATTAAAGAGGTGAAAAAATGAATAAATGTGCTATAATATTAGCAGCAGGACAAGGAACTAGAATTAAATCAAGACTTCCTAAGGTGCTTCACAAGGCTTGTGGTAAAGAAATGGTTAATCATGTTATTGATACTATGAGAGCTGCTGAACTAAAAGAAGTTAACGTAATTATAGGGAAAGGTGCTGAGCTTGTAAAAGAAAGAACAGATTCAAGAGAAGTTTCTTATTCGTTACAAGAAGAACAATTAGGTACAGGACATGCAGTGATGTGCACAAAGGATTTTTTAAAAGGAAAGTCTGGTGTAGTTGCTATATTCACAGGAGATGCTCCTTTAATAAAAGAGGAGACAGTTAAAAGTTTAATAGAAACTCACATTAATGAAAAAAACTTTGCAACTCTTTTAACTTCTGTTATAGAGAACCCAACAGGGTATGGAAGAATAATAAGAGAAAATGGTGAAGTAGATAGAATTGTTGAACATAAAGATTGTTCACAAACTGAGTTAAAGGTTAATGAAATTAATGCAGGAATGTATTGTTTCGATATAGAAAGTCTTTTAAGTTCACTTGATAAGTTATCAAATAATAATGCTCAAGGTGAGTATTATTTAACTGATGTTATTGGTATTTTAAAAGCAGAAGATAAAAAAGTAGGTGCTATGATAACTGATTTTGAAGAGACTATTGGAGTTAATTCAAGAGCAGAGTTATCAATTGTTGAGGGGATTTTGAGAAAAAGAATCAACAGAAAGCATTTAGATAATGGAGTTACATTAATAGATGAAAGTTCTACTTATATTGCAGAAGATGTTGTAATAGGTCAAGATACAATAATCTATCCTAACACTGTTTTGGAAGGAAAAACTGTGATTGGTGAAGATTGTATAATTTATCCTAATTCAAGATTAAGTAATGCAATTGTTGGTAATGAAACTGTGATTGAAAGTTCAGTTATAGTCAATAGTAAAGTTGGAGACAACACAACAGTAGGACCATTTGCTTATATAAGACCAGATTCAAATATAGGAAATCATGTTAAGATTGGCGATTTTGTCGAAATAAAGAAATCAACAATAGGGAATAATACAAAAGTATCTCACTTAACTTATATAGGTGATGCACAAGTTGGTGAAAGTTGTAACTTCGGTTGTGGTACAGTTGTTGTTAACTATGATGGTAAGAACAAAAATAAAACAATAGTTGGAGATAATGCATTCATAGGATGTAATACTAACTTAGTTTCACCAGTTGAAGTGGAAAATAATAGTTATATAGCAGCAGGTTCTACTATAACAGATACTGTTAAAGAAGGTTCACTTGCAATTGCTAGATCAAAACAAACTAATATCGATGGTTGGGTTAATAGAAAAAGAAAGTAAAATTTCTTTTTATTAAATATATATATATACAAATGTAAAATGGGATTATTTTAAGGAGGTCTTCACGACAATGGAAAATCAGTTAAAGAATATCAAGATTTTTACTGGTAACTCGCATCCAGAGTTAGCTCAAAGAATAGCAGACATATTAGGTTTACCTTTAGGGAAATCACATGTAGGTACTTTCAGTGATGGAGAAATATCAGTAGATATTAATGAAACTGTAAGAGGTTGTGACGTATTTATCGTTCAATCAACATGTAATCCAGTTAATAATAACCTTATGGAGTTGTTAATAATGATAGATGCTTTTAAAAGAGCATCAGCAGGAAGAATAACTGCTGTTATACCATATTATGGATATGCAAGACAAGATAGAAAGGCAAAATCAAGAGATCCAATAACAGCTAAATTAGTTGCAGATTTATTAACAGCTTCAGGGGCTGATAGAGTTCTTACAATGGATTTACATGCTGCTCAAATACAAGGATATTTCGATATTCCTGTAGATCATATGTTAGGTTCACCAATACTTGCAAATTACTTTGTTAACGAAATGAAACTTGCTGATAGAGATGATGTAGTTGTGGTTTCACCAGACCTTGGTTCTGTTACAAGAGCTAGAAAGTTTGCTGATAAATTACATGCGCCAATAGCTATCATTGATAAAAGAAGACCAAAAGCTAACGTTTCAGAAATTATGAATATCATAGGTGATATTCAAGGGAAAATTTGTATATTAATAGATGATATGATAGATACTGCTGGTACAATAACAAATGCAGCTAATGCACTTAAAGATTTAGGGGCGAAAAATGTATATGCTTGTTGTACACACGGTGTTCTTTCAGGTCCAGCTATTGAGAGAATAAATAATTCAGCAATTGAACAGTTAGTTATGCTTAATACTGTTAAACTTCCAAATAGAGATGGTTTAGAGAAATTTAAATCATTATCAGTTGCACCATTGCTTGCAAATGCAATTGAAAGAATCTATGATGATGAACCATTAAGTAGATTGTTTGAAGAATTTAACTAATAAGCAGATTAATTGTAAATTTCGATTAAATTATAAACTGATTTTATCGAATTATAATTTAATTAAAGAAAATTAAATTAAGTTTTCAAAACACCTAGTAAGTTTTAGCTTCTTAGGTGTTTTTTTTAATAACAAATTTGGTGAAATTTGTGGTATAATAAGAAAAAAATGATTTTTGTTAAAATAATATACAGAATGGTTACAAATATGAACAATATAGATTGTTTAAATTAGATTAGGAGTGTGTAGATAGATGGATGGTTTAATAGGAAAGATTTTAGTAGTAGATGATGATGAAAATATATGCCAAGTCTTAAAAATGTATTTAGAGAGTGCTAATTATGACGTTAAGGTAGTTAATGATGGAAAATCAGCACAAGAAGTATTTTCTACTTATAAGCCAAATTTAGTTTTACTTGATGTTATGTTACCAGGTATTGACGGAGTTGAAGTTTTAAAGTGGATTAGAAGAGAAGGGAATACACCAGTAGTAATGCTTACAGCTAAAGGGGAAGTTTTTGATAAAGTGTTAGCATTAGAAATTGGCGCTGATGATTATATTGTAAAACCATTTGAACCTAAAGAAGTTATGGCTAGAGTTAAGGCTGTAATGAGAAGGTATTCAGTAGATAAAACAGATGAGGATGTCTTAACATTCCCATCATTAGTTATAGATACAAATTCATACAAGGTTCTTTTCAGAGATGAAGAGGTTAAGATGCCACCTAAAGAATTTGAATTATTATATTATTTAGCAAATAACAAAAATAAAGTGTTTACTAGAGAACAACTTCTTTGTGAAGTTTGGGGATATGATTACCCAGGTGATTCAAGAACAGTAGATGTACACATAAAGAGATTAAGAGAGAAGTTAAGCAAGGGAGATAATTGGCAACTAGAAACAGTTTGGGGAGTAGGCTATAAATTTGAAGTTAAATAAAAAATTCAAAAACCATAGTTTAGTACCTAAATTACTTTTAAGTGTAATGGCGATTGTAGGATGTATTTTTGCTATAATCGCCTTTATATTATCTGTAACTGTTAAAGATTATTACTGCAATAATAGAGTTGAAAAGATTAATGAAGTTTCAGGGCTTATCGAGCAATCATTAAGTTCTTATGTAAATAGTAATGGAACTAGTCTTCAACAATTAAATTCTGTTTTAGAATTTGGGCAGGAATTTTTAAATGCAGATATAATTTTAACTGACAGTCAGGGGGTAGTATTTGCAGTATCTAATAAAAATGATAGTGGATATAAGCTACAAAAAATAGTTAATTTAGATGGAAAAGATATTTTAACTAGAGATGATTTAGATTATGATAATGGCGATTTTAACATTTATAGTAAAAAATTATATAATAACAAAAAAGAATTTGAGGGTGTAATAATTGTTGAGACACCACTTGACCAAATGAAACTTGCGTTAAAACAGATTTATTCTATTATATGGTTTTTTGTTATATTAACATTGATTATCCTAAGTATAGTTATATACGCAGTTTCTGATAAATTCATAATAAACCCTATTGAACAGGTTAATGAAGTTTCAAGGAAGATTGCGAAGGGGAAAGCATCGGAACGAGTAAAAATTAATTCAAATGATGAACTCGGAGAACTTGCTAATAATTTCAATGATATGGCTGATGCTATTGAAAAATTTGAATTAAACAGAAGAGAGTTTATTTCAAATGTATCACATGAACTTAGATCGCCAATGACATCAATAAAAGGTTTCATAGCAGGAATACTTGATGGGATTATCCCACCAGAAAAGGAACATTTTTATCTAGGTAAGGTTTCTGATGAGATAGAGAGACTTACTAGACTTATAAGTGACCTTTTAGATATATCAGCTATGCAAGCTGGAAAGCTTACATTTAATTTCACTAAAGTAGATATTAATGAAATGCTAAGGACGGCTGTTATAAATCTAGAGCCAAAAGTAACTGATAAAAACTTATCCGTAGAAATAGATTTAGATTCTAATGAACCAATGGTTAATGCTGATAAGGATAAACTTATGCAAGTAGCAACTAACTTAGCTGATAATGCAATCAAGTATTGTATTGAAGGCGGGGCTATTAAAATTGCTTCAAAATGTAAGAATGACAAAGTTATAATTTCAATTTATAATGATAGTCCACAACTTAGTGAGGAACAGTTGAAAATGGTTTGGGATAGATTCTATAAAGCAGATAAATCAAGAACTAATAAACATAGTACAGGGCTTGGCTTATCAATAGTTAGAAATATAGTAACTAATCATAAGCAAGAAGTCTGGTGTAAAAACTCAGATGATGCAAATGGTGTTGTGTTTGAGTTTACTCTTGATAGATGGGATGAAATCAAACATGCAGTTAAGGAAGATATTTAATTAAAAAAAACTTGTTGTTTTAATTAACAACAAGTTTTTTATTATACATAAATAAATATTATTGGTATAATTTATTTATATTTTTAGTACATGGAGGTAGTTAAAATGTTTTTAATAGTAGGACTAGGTAACCCTGGTAAAGAATATGATAGAACAAGACATAATATAGGGTTTGAAATAATAGATTACATTGCGAGTAAGTATAGCATTGATATAAATAGGACAAAATTTAAAGGAAACTACGGAGAAGGTCGTATAGATGGAAAAAAAGTTATTTTATTAAAACCTCAAACGTTTATGAACCTTAGTGGTGATAGTATAATTCAATTTATTAATTTTTATAAATTGGAAATTGATGAGGTTGCTATTATATATGATGATATAAGTTTAAATATTGGTAAACTTAGAATTAGAGAAAAAGGTAGTGCTGGTGGGCACAATGGAATAAAGAGTATAATTCAAAATTTTGGTGGAGATGTTTTCCCAAGATTTAAAGTTGGTGTCGGAGCACCTGAGCATAATTTAGTTTCACATGTTTTAGGTAAGTTCCCAGAGGAAGATTGGGTACATGTTAAGAAGGTTATGCCTGTTGTTACAGACGCAGTTGTGGAGTTTTTAAAGAATGATACAAAGAGTGCTATGAACAAATTTAATGGAGTTTGTGTTGAAAAATAGATTGTTATTTTATAAGTGGGGTGTTAAATGATGAGATTAAATGGGTTAATAGATCCATTGTTAGAGAATGAGAAGTTTAAGCTACTAGATATGGCTATTTCTGATAAAGAGTTTCCGTTAGAAGTTAATGGGCTTAGTGATTCAGGTAGAGCATATCTTATAAGTGCTACCTTTGAGAGAGAAGATAGGTCTATGGTTATAGTTGCAAGTAGTGATATGGAGGCTAAAGTATTATATGATGATTTAAGTTTATATACTTTAGATGTCCATTATCTGCCGACTAAAGAAATTGTTTTTTATAATATAGATGCTATTTCAGGAGATTTAAGATGGGCTAGGCTTAAGGTTATAAAGGAAATTTTAGAAAATAAAAATAAAAAAATAATAGTTACTTCAATAGAGTCATTTGTATCATTTTATACACCTATTGAACTTTATAAAAAGTATAGTTTTAGTATTTCTGAGGAAGAAGAAATTGATATTAATAATGTAGTTCAAAGACTTGTAGAGAGTGGATATGAAAGAGTTGCAGTTGTTGAAGGTAAAGGTGAGTTTGCTTTAAGAGGGGGGATGCTAGATGTATACCCTCCTTGTAATGCGTTGCCTTTTAGAATAGAGCTTTTTGGTGATGAGGTAGATTCTATAAGAACTTTTAATATTGATTCACAAAGAAGTATTGAGAGAAAAGATGTTGTGAATATTTTCCCTGCGAAGGAAATTATTTTAGATAAGGAGATACTTGATAGGGCAGCTAGTTCAATCGAGAAAGAATTAGAAGTTTTTAATGCTAAGAATATTGACAAGCAAGAAATTTTAGCAAAAATAAATGGCATAGTAAATAAAAATTTAGAAAGTTTAAAGCAGACTTGGAGTTTTGAAACAATAGAGAGTTATATACCATTCCTTTTTGAAAAACCATCAAGTTTATTTGACTATTTAGAGGATTATCTTTATGTAATTGATGAGTCACAAAGGTGTAAAGGGAAAATCGATAGTGTTCTTTTTGAGTTTGCTGAGAATTATAAAGCGTTTTTAGAAAGAGGAGATATACTACCTAGTCAAAATAGACTTTTACTTCAGGAGAGTGAGATAGAAAGAGAGTTTTTAGCTAATGATTATATTCTTTTTAATTCATTAGAGAAAAATCTTAAGTTTTTAAGAGCTAGAGAAAATTATGAATTTAAACAAATTACATTGCCAAAGTACCAAGGTAATTTTGAACTTTTAGTTAATGAGATTAGAAGTAAGAAAGAAAATGGTTATAAAACTGTTGTACTCGCAGGTACAAGACCAAGAGGTGAAAGACTTGTTGAGGCTTTAAGAGATAAGGATATTGAATGTTCTTATACGGATTCAATTGATGAGATTAAAGTTTCAGAGGTTGTTGTTACTTTTGGAAATCAAAGTAATGGATTTGATTTTTCTGATTTAAAAGTTTGTGTTATTTCTGATAAAGAGGCTTTTGGTGAGGGAAAAAGAAAAACTCAAAAAAGAGTTAAAAAGCAAAAAGGAATGTCTAAGATAAAAAGTTTTGGTGAGCTTAAGCCGGGGGATTATGTTGTTCATGTAAATAGTGGTATCGGTGTTTATAAAGGAATGAAACAAATCGAAGTTGGTGGTAATAAGAGAGATTATCTTGATATAGAGTATCAAAAAGGTGATAAGCTTTATGTTCCTGTTGAGCAACTTGATTTAGTTCAAAAGTATGTGGGGTCAGAGGGGAACTCTCCTAAAGTTAACAAACTTGGGGGTCCTGAGTGGCAAAAAGCTAAGGCTAAGGCTAGAAAGTCAATTAATGATATTGCAGAGGATTTAGTTAAGCTTTATGCTGCTAGAAAAACTGTTAAGGGTTATAAGTTTGGAAAAGATACTACTTGGCAGAAACAATTTGAGGATGAGTTCCCGTATGATGAAACTCCAGACCAATTAACTTCGCTTGAGGAAATTAAGGCTGATATGGAATCGGATAAGCCTATGGATAGACTTCTTTGTGGAGATGTTGGATATGGTAAGACTGAGGTTGCTATTAGAGCAGCTTTTAAGGCTGTTATGGAAGGAAAACAAGTTGCATTCTTAGTGCCAACTACTATTCTTGCAGACCAGCATTATAGCAATTTTAAGAAGAGATTTGAAAGTTTTCCTGTTACGGTAGATGTTATTAGTAGGTTTAAAACTAAGAAGGAACAAAATGCAACACTTCAAGCTTTAAAAGAAGGTAACGTTGATATTTTAATAGGAACTCATAGGCTTGTTTCTAAGGATATTGGATTTAAGGATTTAGGACTTTTAATTGTTGATGAGGAGCAAAGATTTGGAGTTACACAAAAAGAGAAGATTAAAAATGTTAAAAAGAATATTGATGTTTTAACTCTTAGTGCAACACCTATACCTAGAACACTTCATATGTCTCTTACAGGGGTTAGAGATATTTCAGTTATAGAAACGCCTCCAGAGGATAGACACCCTATTCAGACTTATGTAGTTGAGCAAAATGACCAACTTATAAGAGATTCTATTCTTAGAGAGATTAATAGGGGTGGGCAGGTGTTCTTAATTTATAATAGAGTTGAAAGTATTCAGGTAATGGCAGCATATGTTCAAGAACTTGTACCAGAGTGCACCCCAAGAGTTATACATGGGCAAATGACAGAAAAAGAACTTGAAAAAGAGCTTGTTGATTTTATGAATAAAGAGGCTAATGTTTTAGTTTGTACTTCTATTATTGAGACAGGTATTGATATGCCAAATGTTAATACTCTTATTGTTTATGATTCAGATAAAATGGGTCTTTCACAGCTTTATCAGCTAAGAGGTAGAGTAGGTAGAAGTAATAGAATTGCATATTCTTACTTTGTTTATAAGAAAGATAAAGTTTTAACAGAAGTAGCAGAAAAAAGGCTAAAAGCACTTAAAGATTTTACAGAACTTGGTTCAGGATTTAAAATTGCTATGAGAGACCTTGAGATAAGAGGGGCAGGAAGTATGATGGGTTCATCACAACATGGACATATGGCTAGTATTGGTTATGACCTTTATTGCAGAATGCTTGAGGATACTATAAAGCTTATTAAGGGTGAGATAGATAAGGAACCAGTTGAAACAACTGTTGATATTAAGGTTGATGCATATATTCCATCTAACTATATAGAAAATGAAATTCAAAAGATTGAGGTTTATAAAAAGATTGCAGCTATTGAGAGTGAAGATGATTATAACTATGTTAAAGAAGAACTTGAGGATAGATATGCAGATATTCCAAAGCCGGTTCTAAATCTTATGGATATCGCTTATATAAAAAGTAAGGCTAAGATGCTTGATATTGAAGAAGTTAAAGAGCGTAAGGGCGAGATTATATTTGAGTTCCAAAGTAGGGAAAGAACTGATAAAAAGATATTTGTTGATGTTATGAAAAAATATAAAAATAATATTTTATTAAAATTTGGTGATAAGCCAAGTTTTTCATACAGATTTATTGAAGAGGAAAAAGAAGAGTTAATAGAAATCTTTAAGAAATTACTTGATGACTTAGTTTTAAAGAAATTAAAAAAGAAAAAGTAAATTGAAAAAAAAGAAAAATATTGATATACTTATCAATAACTATGTTAAGTAAAAAAAAAGAGAGGTAGAACAATGAAAAGTATAAAGAGAATTGTTGGTATTGCAGTGGTAATTGCAGTAGTAGCAGGAGTAGCTATCAGTGCTGGTATGGTACAAAAGACGCCAGAATCTGTACAGAAGATGGCCATTGGTAAAATATACGGGAAAGATATCACAGTTACACAAATTCAACCACAAATGCAACAAGTTTATTCAATGATTTCACAACAAGTTAAAGGAAATCCTATGGATAATCCACAAGCTAAGTCTATGATAATAAAAGCAAGAGAACAGGCAGTTCAAGGCATAATGCAAGAGCAAGTTATTACTAAACAGATAGCTGAACAAAAAATAGTTGCAACACCAGCGGATATAGATAAAGCTTACAACCAAGTTTTAGATCAATATATAACACAAGCAGGTGGGGATAAAACTAAGGGGACTGAAGCTTTTAATGCTGCTTTAAAACAAGCAGGACTTACAGAAGCAACATATAAAGAACAATTAAAAACACCAGTTGAAAGAGAAATGCTAGGAAAAGAAATAACAAAGACTCTTCCAGCAATAACAGAGGCGGATGCTCAAACTTATTACAATGAAAACAAAGATCAGTATGTTGATAAAGCAGCAGGAGCTGATGTTTATCAAGTAGTTGTTAATACAAAAGCAGAGGCAGATAAATTAAGAGATCAATACCTTGCAGAAACTAAAGGTATGACAGATGTTAATCAAAAATTAGCTGTATTTGAAAAAATAGCTTCAGCTAATAATATAGATGCAACTAAAGAAACTAAAGGTAAACTTGGATTTATCGATTATAACTCAAAATCATATGCTCCTGAGTTTGCAGCAGCAGTTGATACATTAAAACAACCTGGAGATGTTTCAGCAGTTGTTAATAGTAAGGGTTCAGGACAAGGTGGTTCATATGATGTTTATAACTTTGCATTTGCATCATCAGTAGTACCAACTACAACTTATAAATCATTTGATAGTGTTAAAACAAAGGTAATAGAAACTTTAACACAACAACAACAACAACAAGCAATAAACAAACAGTTAGATGCTTGGGAAAAAGCAGCTGGTGGAGAAGTTTACACAAGTAAATTAGACTACCCAGTTCCAACACAAACAAGTACTACACAAACAGACACTACACAACCAAGTGCAGGACAATAATTTAAGAATTTCACATAAGCCCTTTGGAGTTTCCAAAGGGCTTATTTTCTTATAAAAAGGTAATTAAGAGAACTTTTGCAAAAAGCGAGGATAAAATTTTCTAGCAATGGTCAAATTAAAATAATTAAAGATAAATATAACCAATGTGTATAAAATTTCAAATATGAAAAATACTAGTACTGAAGAAATAAAAAAACAACAACCTTAGAGGAGGCATATATATTATGAAAGCAACAGGAATAGTAAGACGTATTGATGATTTAGGAAGAGTAGTTATACCAAAAGAAATAAGAAGAACACTTAGGATTAGAGAAGGGGATCCATTAGAAATATTCACAGATAGAGAGGGTGGAGTTATCCTTAAAAAGTATTCACCAATAGGAGAACTAACAGATTTCTCAAAAGAATATGCAGAAGCTTTAAGTCAAGCAACAGGACATCATGTTGTTATCTCAGATAATGATATGTTCATTTCAGTTGGTGGAATTGCTAAGAAAGATTATGTTGATAAGAAGATTAGTGATGAACTTGAAAGAATAATGGATAACAGAAAAGTTGTATTACTTGGTGGTTCAGGAGCAAAGGTTGAGCCTTTATTCCAAGATGACCACACAGAAGATAAATATTTAGCACAAGCAGTTGCACCTATTATCGCAGAGGGTGATGCAATTGGTACAGTTATAATGTTCTCAAAAAATGTAAAAACTTTTGGTGATGTAGAAAAAAAATTAGTAGAAACAGCAGCAGCATTCCTTGGAAAACAAATGGAACAATAATAATTTACAGGAAAAATATATGTAAATTATCAGGTATACATAAATTTAGTAATAATACCTCTAATTTTTAAATACTAATAAATAGTTAGGATTTAAATGTTGGAGGTATTTTTATATGAAAAAGCAAACCTTTATACAAGGGGGACTTATACTGGCAGCTATGGGAATTATAAGTAAGTTTTTAGGACTATTTTTTAGATTTCCATTAATTAAAATGATAGGTGATGAGGGGATGGGATATTATCAATTGGTATTCCCTATATTTGCAATTTTTATAGCGATTGCAAGTGGTGTTCCTATTGCATTATCAAAGTTAATTTCAGAAAATAATGACACAGGAAAAGAGGCTGATAATATTAGCCTTGTTAAGATAAGTACAAAAATATTAGTAGTACTTGCGATTATTGCAGGTCTAGTGATTTTTATTTTAAAAGATATTCTTATTAGTTCATTTCGCTGGGATCCTAAAGTTATTTATTGTATTATGGGAATTAGCATAGCACCTATATTTGTTGCTATAATTAATCCTATTAGAGGGTACTTTCAGGGATATCAGAACATGAATGCAACAGCTATATCGCAGTTTTTAGAACAATTAGGAAGAGTTATATTTGGAGTTGGTCTTGCATTTATATTCTTGCCAAAAGGAAAAGAATTTGCAGCAGGTGGTGCAGTTGTTGGTGCATCTATGGGAGGGGCGATGGCATCTATGTACTTAGTATTTAAGTTTATCAGAGCAAAGCCTAGACATATTAAAAAGAGTGTAACACCAAAGCGTGAGCTATTTAAGAATATAATAATAACAGCTACACCAATAGCCATTGGGGCAGTGGTGATTAGTGTTATTGGATTTATGGAAACAAGTATTATACCAAAACAGCTTTTAGAGGCTGGTTTTACACAAAGTGAGGCAACAATTTTATTTTCACAATTAACAGGAAAGGCAATGACTTTAGTTCATATTCCACTTACGCTATCAATAGCGATAGGAAGCGCGTTAATTCCAGTTATAGCATCTAGTAGGGCACTAAATAGGGTTAGGGAATTAAGTAATAATATAGGGATGTCACTTAAGGCATGTTTTGTTATAGCATTACCTTGTACATTTGGGATGTTCTTTTTAGCAGAACCTATAATGACTACATTATTTCCGGGGAATGATGGTGGGGCAGATATTTTAAGATATTTATCTATTACAATTCCATTCTTAGTAGTTAGCCAGATTACTACGGCAATTCTTCAAGGACTTGGTGAGATGAAATTTCCAGCTATTAATACGGTAGGATGTTCAATTTTAAAAATAATTTTAACTTATAAACTTGTAGCAATGCCAGAAATTAATATTGAGGGGGCTGTTATTTCAAGTGTTGTTTCATATGGACTTATGGCAATATTAAATATGGGTTACTTAAAGATATATACAAAATTTGAAGTTAGTTGGAAAGAAATTTTATTTAAACCTTTGTTAGCAAGTTTGATAATGATGGTTGTAGCACTTGGAAGTTTCTTATTTCTTGTTGATATTATTAGAATAGTTTCAGTTACTTGTATTGCATCTATTGCAATTGGAGGGCTTGTTTATGTCATATTAGCTTTTTTACTAAGAATTTTTGATTATAAGTTTGTTAAAGAAAAAGTAACTGATAAGATTGGTAAAAAAACAGCATAATATAATATTAATCTAAAAGAAAGCAGCAAAGGTTGGATTTGATTTTGAAAATGTAAAAATGGCTATGGAAAAAGTTGAAGAAGAACTAAATGAAATAAAAGATGTATATAAGTTAGATAAACTGTCAAGAATAGAAGAGGAAGTCGGTGATTTGATATTTTCTGCAGTTAATGCAGGGAGAATGTTATCTGTCGATTGTAAAGAGGCACTAGAAAAAACTGTATCTGAATTTGTGGAAAGATTTTCATTTATAGAAAAAGTTGCAATTTCTCAGGGAAAGCATTTAAAAAATATGACTTTGAAAGAAATGGATGGACTTTAGAATGAGATAAAAAGTAAAAAAAGTAAAAAAAGTAAAAACTGAAATACTAACAGATATTAACTTTTCCTTATATTGGTAAAAACATAACCAGAATAGTAAAAAAGTTATTGAAATAGTGTAAAATAGCAGTTTAGGTACTATACAAATGGGTAAATATATAATATTATAATATATATTGCAGTATAAAATTGCAGTGAGATACTTAATGAGTAAATTACTCAATTCAAGGAGGATGTAAAAGTGAATAAAGCAGAATTAATCGCAAGCATGGCTGAAAAAAGTAATTTAACAAAGAAAGATGCTGAAATGGCATTAAAATCTTTCATAGAAAGCGTTCAAGATGCTCTTGAGGGTGGAGACAAAGTTCAATTAGTTGGATTTGGAACATTCGAAACAAGAGAAAGAGCTGCTAGAGAGGGTAGAAACCCTAGAACTAAGGAAGTTATCCAAATACCAGCTTCAAAAGCACCAGTTTTTAAAGCAGGTAAAGAGTTCAAAGAAAGAGTTAATAAATAATTTTATTACTTTCACAGTAAAACCCGAGATTTCTCGGGTTTTTTATCTATAAAAAACTAGTATATCTTAAATATACTTTGTATAATAATCGGAAAAAGCACATCTAGGGTAAGACATAAAATCTAAAAAAGAGTATCTCACAGCATTTATCCATATACTTAATTAAAAAGAATTTAAATTGAAATAGGAGAAATAGCATTATGAGATTAGATAAATATTTAAAGGTTTCAAGAATAATAAAAAGAAGAACTGTTGCAAAGGAAGCCTGCGAGGGTGATAGAGTAAAAATAAATGATAAGGTAGCAAAACCATCAACAAAGATAAAAGATGGAGATATTATAGAAATTTTATTTGGGAACAGAACATTAAAAGCTAGAATAATTAATATTGCAGAGCATGTTAGAAAAGAAGATGCGAAGAATATGTATGAAATTTTAGAAGGTGAAGAGGATAAAGAATAGGCTTGCTATAAAAATTTAAATAGAACATAAACCATATTGTATAAACATATATTTTAAAATATAAGTTGGGTCTTTTAAGGTCTAATAAAGTTTATAGAATAGGGGGAAAAGCTATGGAAAATAAAAATAATCATAGCCTAGTAGAAAATAATAAAAGTAGTTTATCATTAGAAAATAGAAAAAAACTATCGCTAACAGGTGTATTAGAAGTTATAAGCTTTGATGACCAGGAAATTAATCTTAACACGAATCTTGGTGGGTTAAATATCACAGGGGAAAATCTTAAGGTTAATAAGCTTGATGTGCAAAATGGTGATGTTGTAATAACAGGATGCATTATCACAATTGTATATTGTAAAAAAATGAAGAAAAAAAGAAAATTGTTTTCGAGAAAAGGGGAGTAGATATGATATTACCTTTAGGAACACAGTTTAATATAGTTATATTTTCATTTATAGCTGGAATTTTAATAGGTCTGTTATTTGATGGATATAGACTTATTAGAGGGTTTAATTCTTCAAAGATATTTCTAATGATTCAAGATACTTTATTTTGGATATTAACATCTATGATAGTATTCGTATTTTTATTAGTTTTCAATTATGGTTTTTTAAGTGCCTATGTTTATATCATAATTTCATTAGGTTTAGCATTTTACCTTGCAATATTTTCTAAAAAGATTTTTAAGCTAGAAAATATAATAGCGAGAAAAAGCTACAAGGGAATTAGGATTGCAGGGAAAAATATAAGATATATTTTTAAAAATATATTTACTAAATAATAATAAATTCCTTGAATAAGTGTGTTATAGTGTTTAGAATAGACATATAGTCATACGACTAAGGGGTGAATTTATGAGGAAAAAAATTAATGCAAAAGTTTTAGCATTAACGGGTATTGGTATTTTGTTTGCAACTACATTTATAGATCAAGAGATTGCTAAGAAGAAATTGAATGAGAATAAAATAAAAGTTGAGCAAGAGCTAGAAAGCTTAAAACAAAAGAATAGTGAGTTGACAGAAGAATTTAATAATTCTAAGACAGACTCTTACATTGAAAGAATGGCAAGAGAAAGACTTGGGATGATTAAAGAGGGAGAGAAAGTAGTTGTTGATTAAGATCATTTGATTAGAAGTTAACAGTTATTATATAGGGCTATTAGAAATAATAGCACATACATTTATTAAAAATTTAAGGAGGAGTCTTTTAACATGGCCTTAGAAACAGGAAACATTTTAGAAGGTAAAATAGTAAACATAACAAACTTTGGAGCATTTGTAGAAGTTGGGGGAGAAACAGGACTAGTACACATTTCAGAAGTCGCTGAATCTTTCGTTAAGGATATAAGAGAGCATCTAAAGGAAAATGACGTTGTTAAGGTTAAAGTCTTAGGAACTGATGAAAAAGGAAAAATTAGCTTATCAATAAAGCAAGCTATGCCACCAAAACCAAGAACAGCTAGACCAGCTGAGGTAGATTGGAGCAAAAAAGATAACAACAACAGCAATGGTGGAGGTTATCAAAGAAGTAATTACAACAACAATAATGATAGAGGTAATTACAACAACAATAACAGTAATAGAAATAGAAATATGAGAAGTAATAAGCCTAAGACTGAAAATTTTGAAGATATAATGGCTAAATTCATGAAAGATAGTGAAGAAAGACTTTCTGATATGAAAAAGAACCAAGAACCAAGAGCAAGAAAAAGAATGTAATTTAACATAGAAGTTTCAATAATCCAAGAATTTTAAGAATTTCTTGGATTATTTTTTATTTTTAAATAGCTTGTTTAAAAGGTTTGTTAAAAAATATTATAAATTTGTAAAAAAAAGTTGCAAAAAGTGTTGACACTAAAAGATATATTAGATATAATAAATCTTGTCGTTAAGAAAACAACACATTTGATGTGCCGAAGTGGCGGAACTGGCAGACGCACAGGACTTAAAATCCTGCGGTGGTTAACACCGTACCGGTTCGATTCCGGTCTTCGGCACCAATTTAATATCGCGGGGTGGAGCAGTTGGCAGCTCGTTGGGCTCATAACCCAAAGGTCGTAGGTTCGAGTCCTGCCCCCGCTACCATAAAACTTTATAAATAATTAACATGACATGGCGGGATAGCTCAGTTGGCTAGAGCATTCGGTTCATACCCG
This sequence comes from Sarcina sp., assembly GCA_051650125.1. Lineage (GTDB taxonomy): Bacteria > Bacillota > Clostridia > Clostridiales > Clostridiaceae > Sarcina. Next base: position 128,783 of record JBOFIK010000049.1, read on the forward strand.
AAGGGTCGCAGGTTCAAATCCTGTTCCCGCTACCATTTAAATGATGTCTTGCCGAAGTGGCGGAACTGGCAGACGCACAGGACTTAAAATCCTGCGGTGGTTAACACCGTACCGGTTCGATTCCGGTCTTCGGCACCATTTAAATTTTATAATTATTTATAGAGTTCACATATATGGCGGGATAGCTCAGTTGGCTAGAGCATTCGGTTCATACCCGAAGGGTCGCAGGTTCAAATCCTGTTCCCGCTACCATTTTTCAAAATAGTGTCTTGCCGAAGTGGCGGAACTGGCAGACGCACAGGACTTAAAATCCTGCGGTGGTTAACACCGTACCGGTTCGATTCCGGTCTTCGGCACCATTTTGAAAAGCACATAAATAATTATAATTTCATATTGACGCGGGGTGGAGCAGTTGGCAGCTCGTTGGGCTCATAACCCAAAGGTCGTAGGTTCGAGTCCTGCCCCCGCTACCATAAGTCCTGCCGAAGTGGCGGAACTGGCAGACGCACAGGACTTAAAATCCTGCGGTGGTTAACACCGTACCGGTTCGATTCCGGTCTTCGGCACCAAAAAAAGCAATCTTTATAGATTGCTTTTTTTTTATACAAATTTTCGATTGCATTTCTTTAACTTATTACATAGAGGACAAAGTTCTTCTTCTCGTCTAATTCGTTCTTGTTTTTTTAGTTTATTGCATATTTGATTAACCTGATTAACAGGTGTAATATCTAACGCACTACTTAGGCAAGTATCACACATTGGTGAACAGCTAGAATTTATTAAGTATTCAGCTTTTTCTATATTGCTCATATTATCCATTTCATCACTATGCATTACAAAAATATCATTTAAAGTTGTTACTTCAGGTTCGTAGAATACTGGAGTTTTTTGTGTAAACTCAAGTATTTTATCACCAATGGTAAATTCAATGTCATATGGAATTGAGTTTAATTTGATTTTCATATCTTCGGTTATTTTACCATTAGCTATTACTGTGTTTTCGATGTTAAGAATTATAAATTCATCATCATTGATAAATTCTCTAAAGTTTGTATCCATTACTATTTTCCAATCAAAAAATAAGAATTTTTTCAAAAATCTAACCTCCAAATTTTTATAATAATATTATTATACATTTTTTTACAAGTGATTATAAGATATATCGACTTATATAGTATTTTTCTATATAAAAAAATTTGATAAATAAAAACAAAAATCTTTTTAATATATAATTTTTTTTCTTTTCAGTATAAGCGAATTTGTGATAAAAAATCAAAAAATGTAAAAATATATTTGATACAAAGAATATTTGTCTAACGATTGTCTGAATAATATCTGACAAAGTGACATATATATCCAAGTTAGCTTGATATAATTTCTTTTAGAAAGTAAGAGTGGAGGTTATATATTATGCAATATGGTGCAGAGGTAAAAAATTATGTTAGAGATAAACAAATAAAGAAAAAAAGAGTAAGTGCTAGAGGATCAAGTGAAAATTATATAAGGCTTATGGCGATAGCTTTTGCTGGAATTTTTATTAGTAGAGTTTATTTTAATGTAGAGCTAAGTTTTATAGAAAGTTTAGCACCATTTGGATTATTATATGTTATGGCTATATCGGTAAATGATATTAAAGAAGGAATAGTAGCTCTTTTAACTGTTGTTGCTGGATATGTTAGTCTTTCAAATCAAATAGGTGAAACACCGGTGTTTGTTATTTCATCTATATTGATATTAGCAGTAAATACTTTAATAAGAATGAAAAAAAGTGCGGTTAAAGTTGTTACGAATCTAGCTATAACTTTTTTAGTTATAGGACTTAACGGTATTTTAATTTTAAAAAAAGATATAGTTGGTTCTATCCTTGTTGCAACTGGCGTTTGCGCTATATTAGTTCCGCTATATTATATAGTTGCTTATGGGGTTAAGTGCATTAATGATTTTAAGTTAGAAAATTATATAAACACTGATGAGGTTATAAGTATAGAGATATTTATATCTATTGTTATAGCTGGAGTTGGTGGGATAGGGCTATTTGGAGTGGAGTTTAGAAATGTAATAGGGATTGCATTTGTATTTTTTGTTAGCTACATATGTAGAGGGAATTTAGGCTCAACAGTGGGAATAATAACTGGTTTTATACTTGGAGTAATAACGGGGAATTTATATTTTTATTTAGCTACTTTTGGAGTTAGTGCCTTAATTGTTGCTATGTTTAGAGAAACAGGGAAAGGAGTTAGTTTCATTGTATTTAATGCTATATTCATTTTTATGGCAGTGTATACAAAACAGTTTGATAAACTTTTACTAATAGAGGTTTTAGTTGGGAGTAGTGCAGTTATGTTAACTCCAAAGAGAATGATTGAACGAATTAGAGTTGAGTTTGATAGTGAAACTAAGAAGGAAGAAGATAGTGAAAAACACTTTAATAAAATAAAAAATGAGCTTACCGTAAGATTAGGTGATTTTACAGATGTACTTATGACTATGGGGAATACTTTAGATAATATGGTTGAAAATGAAAAACTTGTTAGTCAAAATAAGGGTGATGAACTTGTGGATAGTTTAGCTGAAAGAGTTTGTAAGAATTGCGATTATAGAAATACTTGTTGGAGAAGGGAAATTCATGAAACTTATAGTTCATTTAGAGAGATGATTCAAGCGTTTGAGGAAGGAAATTATGTTTTTCCCGCACATTTGAGAAAAAAATGTTTGAAAGAGGCAAAGCTTATAAAAGAGGCAGAGGATGTTGTTAATAAACATATTGCTGATGAGATGTTAAAGAAAAGGCTTGGTGAGGGCAGAAGGATGATAGCAAGTCATATAAAAAGTATGTCGGATACTATTGGAGAGATTACGACTGATTTTAAAACAGAAGTTAATTTAGACATTGAAATTGAAAGAGGAGTTAAAAAAGCGTTAGTTAGAGCGAGTGTTAAATTTGATTATTTGATTGCTTATACAGATAAAGAAGGTAGGCTTAATATAAAAATTGAGATGATGAATTGTGGTGGGGGACAATATTGTACAAAATCAATTCTGCCTATTATAAATAGGACCATTGGAAGAAAGATGACTATTTCGGATGAGTGTAAGATAAACGCTTTAACAGGAATTTGTGAGGTTCATATTTTTGAGGCACCTAAATATTACATTGATTCATTTGTAGCTTTATCAGCAAAGACTGGTGAGAAGTGCACAGGCGATTCGTACAGCTTTGGAAAGACTAAGGATGGGAATCATATGATTATGTTATGTGATGGCATGGGAACGGGTCCTAGAGCTGGAGCGGAGAGCAAGATAGCTGTCGAGATGATAGAAAAGTTTTCTGAGGTTGGTTTTAATGAAAGAACAGCGATTAATACTGTTAATACTATTATGAATATTAAGTTCTCAGAGGAAGAAAAATTTTCAACTTTAGATATGCAAAAAATAAATTTATATGATGGAAGTGCTAAATTCTTAAAGGTTGGAGCAATGGAGAGTTTTATAAAGAGGGGAAGTAAAGTTAAAATTGTAGATTCTAAAACTTTACCATTTGGAGTTCTTGATACTCCGGATATTGATGAAAAAGATTATAAGTTAAAAGCAGGAGATTTTATAATTACTATAAGTGATGGTATTTTAGATTTAGCTAAAGATGGAGATTTAAATAATACATGGCTTGTGGAACTTATAGAAAAAAGTATAGATAGGACATCTAAAGATTTAGCTAATAGAATTTTAGACACTGCAAAAGGTGTTAATAATGGAAAAGCTAGAGATGATATGACTGTTATTGTTTCAAAAGTTTATAATATTCAATAATTTAAGTTTAATATGTTTAATTATTGGTAAGTATCTATATATAGAGCCACTTTGAGAGAATTTATTTTAATGCTCTTTTAGTGGCTATTTTTCTTTTGGTAATTACAAGAAACTGTTAAGTATGATATAATCATTACTATAAATTTTATGAAATGGAGTGAGAATGTTCGTGAAAAAAAAGATCTTAAAATACATTTGTGAAAACTCCATGATTGAAGAAGGGGATAGGGTTCTTGTGGCACTTTCAGGAGGACCAGATTCTGTATGTTTATTACATTTACTGCACAGTCTTAAGCAAAAATTAAATATTGAACTTTACGCAGCACATGTTAATCATCTGATTAGAGGTGATGAAGCTTTTGCAGATGAAAATTATGCAAAAGAGCTTTGTGAAAGTTTGGATATTAAGTTTTTTGTAAGAAGAGTATGTGTTGAAGATATAGCTAAAGATAAAGGAATTTCAACGGAGATGGCAGGACGAGATGAAAGATATGGATTCTTTAATGAAATCAAAGACGAGTTTCAAATAAATAAAATTGCTATAGCACATAATGCTAATGATCAAGCGGAAACTCTTATTATGAGGATTATGCGTGGTACAGGGTTAGAGGGTCTAGTTGGTATTAGACCTGTTAGGGATGAGATTTATATCAGACCTATACTTTCTTTAACTAGAGAAGAAATTGAAAACTATTGTGAGGTTAATTTACTTCACCCAAGAATAGATAAAACTAATTTAGAAGAAGTCTATTCTAGAAACAAGGTTAGGTTAAAAGCAATTCCATTTATAAAGGATAATTTTAATCCTGACATTATAAACACATTAAATAGATTATCTCATACGGCTATGGTTGATTCTGAGTTTATAGAAGAAGTTGTTAATGAGAAGTATAAGGCATTTTGCTTAATTAAAAATGGTAGAGCTATCTTAGATAAAAATAAGTTTAGTGAAAAAGAAGCTATTTTAACTAGGATGATAAGAAAAGCTCTTATGGAGGTTTCGGGTGCTTTTAATAACTTTGAGTTAAAACATATTTATGATGTTATTGCACTTCAAAAAGGAGCGACAGGAAAAAGAATAAGTCTTACAAATGAAATTATTGCTAGTAATGAGTATGGAAATATTATAATTGCTAGAGAAAATTCTATTAAAAATTTAGTTTCTGATGAATTAATCAAGTTAGATGTGGCAAGTCTAATTAAAGAAAAAGTTAAAAAGATTTCTTTTAATTCATACGATTTTATCTTTGAAGTAGTTGAAAATAATGGTAAAATGGACTTTAAAAATACTAATGAAAAATATTTTAGTTTTGAGGGGATTCAAAATATAAGTTTAAGAACGAGGAAAAATGGTGACAAAATAGTACCTTTCGGTTTTAAAGGAACTAAAAAGTTAAAGGAAATTTTTATTAGTTCTAAAATACCACAAGAAAAGCGTGATTTTATTCCTATCATAGATTTTGATGGAGAAATAGCTTGGATTGTTGGAATTAGAAATAGTGAATTATTTAAAATAAATAGACACAATAGTAAGCTTGTAAAAATAAGTTTTTGTGGAAAGGAATAACGTTATGGTTGATATTAAAAATGATATCCAAGAAGTATTATATTCAGAGGAAACTTTAAGTTTGAAAATTAAGGAGATGGGGGCTAAGATTAGTTCTGATTATCAAGGAAAAGAATTATTGATAGTTGGTATTTTAAAAGGGTCAGTTGTTTTTGCATCTGATTTACTTAGAGCGGTTACTATACCTTGTGCTTTAGACTTTATGTCAGTTTCAAGTTATGGTAATTCATCAACAAGTTCAGGAATTGTTAGGATTTTAAAGGATTTAGATTCTAATATAGAGGGGAAACACATACTAATCGTAGAAGATATAGTTGATACAGGAAATACATTAAGTTATTTATTAGAGTATTTAAAAGCTAGAAAAGCTGCTAGTATTGAAATTGTTGCTCTTCTTAACAAGGAAACAGGAAGAAAAGTTCAGGTAAATGTTAAATATTCTGGTTTTGAGGTTCCTGATGAATTTATAGTTGGATATGGTATTGACTATGCAGAAAATTATAGAAACTTACCTTTTATAGGTATTCTTAAAAGAGAAATATACCAAAAATAAAATATAAATATGAATTGAGAGAGGGGGAGAATAGATGAAAAAGATGTCAAGTGGTCTTACGTGGTTGCTTATAATAGCAGTTGTTATGCTAGGGTCATATTTCTTACTTATGGGTAATAATAACAGTAATACTATAAATTATACGCAGTTTAAGCAATTGTGGGTTGATAACCAAGTTCAAAGTATTATTGTAAGTGGAAATGAGATTCATGGTAAGGTTAAAGCAACAGATAAAAATGTAGCAGAAAAGAATTTTGAAGCTTATGTTCCAGAAGAACAGTTATCACAACTTCAAGCAGAGTATAAAAATGAAGGTGTAACTATCAAGTATATGCCTGCAAGTGATAATTCACAATGGATACAAATAGGTCTTATGGTTATTGTTATGGTTGTTGGGGTGTCTATATTCTTTATGATGACACAGCAATCACAAGGTGGGGGAAGTAAGGGTGCTATGAGCTTTGGCCAAAGTAAGGCTAAGATGGCAAACCCCGAAGATCAGAAAGTAAACTTTAAGGATGTAGCTGGAGCTAAAGAAGAAAAAGAAGAACTTGAAGAAGTTGTTGATTTTCTAAGAGATCCAAAAAAATATACCAATATGGGAGCTAGAATACCAAAGGGGATTTTACTTGTAGGGCCTCCGGGTACGGGAAAAACATTACTTGCAAGAGCGGTTTCAGGTGAGGCAGGAGTACCATTCTTTAGTATTTCGGGTTCAGACTTTGTTGAAATGTTTGTTGGGGTTGGAGCTTCTAGAGTTAGAAGTTTATTTGAACAAGCAAAGAAAAATGCACCATGTATTATCTTTATAGATGAAATTGATGCTGTTGGTAGACAAAGAGGAGCTGGTTTTGGTGGTGGACATGATGAGAGAGAGCAAACTTTAAACCAACTTCTTGTTGAGATGGATGGTTTTGGTGCTAATGAGGGAATTATCATGGTTGCTGCAACTAATAGACCTGATATCCTAGATCCAGCATTACTTAGACCAGGTAGATTTGATAGACAAATAGTTGTTGGAGCACCTGATGTTGAAGGTAGAAAAGAAATATTAAATGTTCATGTTAGAAATAAAATTCTTGCTGATTCTGTTGATTTAAATGTTCTTGCTAAAAGAACTCCAGGATTTACGGGAGCTGATATAGAAAATCTTACTAACGAGGCTGCATTACTTGCTGTTAGAAAATTTAAAGATAAAATTGATATGGATGATATGGAAGAAGCTATCACAAGAGTTATAGCTGGTCCTGAGAAGAAGAGTAAGGTGATTAGTGAGTATGATAAAAAACTTACTGCTTATCATGAGGCAGGTCATGCTGTTGTTATGAGATCTCTTCCTAATCCAGACCCTGTTCATGAGATTAGTATTATTCCAAGAGGAATGGCTGGTGGATACACAATGAGTCTTCCAAATGAGGATAGAAGTTATACTTCTAAGAAAAAACTTAAATCAGACATGGTTGGTCTCCTAGGTGGTAGAATTGCCGAAATGCTTATTCTTGATGATATAAGTACTGGGGCTAAGAATGATATTGATAGAGTTAGTAATATTGCTAGGGCTATGGTTATGCAGTATGGTATGAGTGATACTGTTGGACCAATATCATTTGGAGATAATAATGGAGAGGTATTCCTTGGAAGGGATATTGGTAAGTCAAGAAACATAAGTGAAGAGACAAGTGCCGTTCTTGATAAAGAGGTTAAGATATTTGTGGATGAAGCTTATGTAACTTGTGAGTCGCTTTTAAGAGAACACATAGATAAACTTCATGCAGTTGCAAAAGTTTTGATAGAAAAAGAAAAGGTTGATGCAGCTGAGTTTGAGAGAATTTATACATCAACTAGTGGTATAGAAGTTTAGTAGAAAGCTACCTTTTAGGAGGTAGCTTTTCTTATATAAAAATATTTTAACGAAATATTTTTGCTAAATTAACAATAATATTCGTGATAATCTTTTAATTTTTAATAAAATTCTGTATAATACTAAATATAAAATTATTTTTTGATAAGAGGGGTGTTTAGAATGAAAACAGACATAGAGATAGCTCAAAGTGCTTTGATGGAGCCTATTGTTAAGATTGGGGAGAAAATAGGTCTTACAGAAGATGATATGGAGCTTTACGGTAAGTATAAGTGCAAAATTAATTTAGATGTTTTTGATAAATATAAAGATAAGGAAGATGGAAAGCTTGTCTTAGTAACTGCTATAAACCCAACTCCGGCAGGAGAAGGTAAATCAACAGTTACGGTAGGCCTTGGCCAAGCTTTAAATAAGATAGGGAAGAAATCTATTATAGCACTAAGAGAACCTTCACTAGGGCCTGTATTTGGCATTAAAGGGGGTGCTGCTGGTGGTGGGTATGCACAAGTAGTTCCTATGGAAGATATAAATCTTCATTTTACAGGAGATATGCATGCTATAACATCAGCTAATAATCTTTTATGTGCAGCGATAGATAATCACATTCACCAAGGAAATATACTTGGTATTGATTCAAGAAGAATTGTATTTAAAAGAGTATTAGATATGAATGACAGAGCTTTAAGAAGTATAGTTGTTGGAATGGGTGGAAAAATCAATGGATTCTTAAGAGAAGATGGATTCATGATAACTGTTGCATCAGAAATTATGGCAATACTTTGTATGGCTAATGGAATTAGTGATTTAAAAGAGAGAATGGGTAATATACTTGTTGCTTACAATCTTAGTGGTGAACCTGTATTTGCTAGAGATTTAGAAATTGAAGGAGCTATGGCACTTCTTATGAAGGATGCTATAAAACCTAATCTTGTTCAAACTTTAGAGAATACACCAGCTATTATTCATGGAGGACCTTTTGCAAATATAGCTCATGGATGTAACTCAATAGTTGCTACAAAGATGGCTTTAAAGCTTTCTGATATAGCAGTTACAGAGGCTGGATTTGGAGCAGATCTTGGTGCAGAGAAATTCATGGATATTAAGTGTAGGTACGGCGGACTTACACCAAATTGTGTAGTGCTTGTTGCGACTATAAGAGCCTTAAAGCATCATGGTGGAGTTAAGAGAGATGAACTTTCTATTCCTAGCGTAGAAGCAGTTGAGAGAGGGATAGAGAACCTTGCTAAGCAAATTGAAAATATAGAAGCTTTTGGAGTTCCTGTTGTTGTTGCTGTTAATAAGTTTATAACAGACTCAAAAGAAGAAGTTGATTTTGTAACATCATTCTGTGAGGCTAGAGGAGTTATGGTTTCAGAGTCAGATGTTTGGGAAAAAGGTGGCGATGGTGGTGTTGATCTTGCAAATAAGGTTATGAAAACTATTGAAGAGAAACCATCAAACTTTGCAACAATATATGATAATAATGATTCTATCAAGGAAAAAGTTTTAAAAATTTCAAAAACAATATATGGTGCTGATGATGTTGTTTATACACCAGAGGCATTAAGACAAATTGCTGATATTGAAAGATTTGGTATGGATAAATATCCTATATGTATGGCTAAAACACAGTCATCATTATCAGATAATCCAGCTCTTTTAGGTAGACCAACAGGATTTAATATAACCGTAAAAGAAGTTAGAGTATCTAATGGTGCAGGGTTTATAGTAGTTCAAACTGGCAATATAATGACTATGCCGGGACTTCCAAAAGTTCCAGCAGCTAATAGAATGGATATTAGCGAATCAGGAGAGATTAAAGGTCTATTTTAAATTTATCGCTAGTAGTATTTTTTTACTACTAGCATATTTTTTTGTTACAAAACTCTAAAAAAAATATTTACTTTTTGTTGTAATCCTTGTGATTGCTTGACAAATGCCCATTTGTTGATAAAATTATATTGTATATTTAAGAGTTTTAAATGTATTTTGTAGCAGCCCTGTTGGCTGCTTTTAATTATATTAAGGTGGTGTACACATGATTCTGTTAATCGACGCTGGAAATACAAATATTGTATTAGGTCTTAGTAAAAACGATGACTATATAGCCAGTTGGAGAATATCTACTGACGCTAAAAAAACTTCAGATGAATATGCTATTCAGGTTATGCAACTATTTATTCAAAGTAATTTAAATCCAAATGATGTTGAAGGTATTATAATATCTTCAGTTGTTCCTAATATAATGCATTCTGTTGAGAACATGGTTAGAAAATGTTTCAAAAAAGATGCTTTAGTTATAGGACCGGGAATAAAAACAGGGATTAATATAAAGTATGATAACCCTAAAGAGGTTGGAGCAGATAGAATAGTTAATGCTGTGGCGGCGTATGATGCTTATAAGAAATCTTTAATAGTTGTGGACTTTGGAACAGCGACAACTTACTGTGCAATAACTGCTAAGGGGGATTACCTTGGTGGAAATATATGCCCAGGAATAAAAATTTCATCAGAGGCATTATTTGAACGCGCAGCAAAGTTGCCTAGAGTAGAACTTGAGAAACCAAAAAGTTTAATTTGTAAAAATACAATTACTAGTATGCAGGCAGGTATAATTTATGGTTATATTGGCCAAGTTGAGTATATTGTAAGAAGAATGAAGGAAGAAATGATGGAACTTGGAGAGAAAGAGCCATTAGTAATTGCAACAGGTGGATTAGCAAATCTAATATATAAAGAAACTAATGTTATAAATAAGGTAGAGCCTAGATTAACATTAGAGGGACTAAAGATTCTTTACGATAAGAATAAGGAGTAAATAAATGAAAATAGGAAACGTAGAGCCAAATGGACATGTGTTTTTAGCACCAATGGCTGGAGTAACAGATATAGTTTTTAGAGGCCTTTGCAAAGAGATGGGCTGTGCTATGGTTTACACAGAAATGGTTAGTTCAAGAGCATTATATCATGGTAATGAAAAAACTGAGGAACTTATGAAAATCTCAGAAAAAGAACAACCAGTTGCGTGTCAAATGTTTGGAAATGATCCAGAGATTATGGCTTATGCTGCTGAAAAGTATTTTAATCCAAGAGAGGATATTTGTTTGATTGATATCAACATGGGATGTCCAGCGCCCAAAGTTGTTAAAAATGATGATGGTTCATCACTTATGAAAAATCCAGAACTTGCATATAAAATAGTTAAAGCAGTTAAGAAGGTAGCAACAAAACCGGTAACTGTAAAGATAAGAACTGGGTACTACAATGACAAAATTGTAGCACCTGAGTTTGCGAAGGTTTTAGAGGATGCAGGAGTAGATGCTATTGCAATTCATGGAAGAACTAGAGAACAAATGTATACAGGTGAAGCTAATTGGGACATAATAAGACAGGTTAAGGAAGCTGTATCTGTACCTGTAATTGGAAATGGAGATGTCTTTACAGCAGAGGATGCATTAAGAGTTAAGGAAATTTCTGGAGTAGATGGAATTATGGTTGCTAGAGGTAGCATAGGTAATCCATGGATTTTCAAACAAATAGAACAAAAATTAAGAGGTGAAGAGGTCTACATTCCAACACCTGAGGAAAGAATAGCTATGTGTATAGAACACCATAAGAGAGCGATTGAGTATAAAGGCGGAGCGCTTGGGGTTAGAGAAACAAGAAGACATACAACAGGCTATTTAAAAGGTATAAAAAACTCAGCTGAGATGAGAAATAGACTCAATACTATTAATGACCCAGAAAAAGTTCTTGAAACTTTAAATGAGTACAAAGAATTTGTTATAAAAGAAGGTATTTTAGAATAATAATATTATTAACTTAACAAGTTAAAAAAAATTATGTTGGAGTACAGATATATTCAATAATCTAAAAAATGAATGTTTATAGAATAAAAATGATATTAAAAATGTTTTCTTGTTAACATATTAGTGTAATTTTAATTAGAAATTTGGGCATTATACAAAGAGATAAATTTCATAATTATGCTAAAAATAGTATACAAATGTGTATTAATAGTTTCAAATATGATATTATAAAATTATTATTTCGAAGGGGAGAACCGATATGAACGAAAAAAGACATATAATGACTTATGAAGGAATTAAAAAATTAGAGTATGAATTAGAAGTTCTTAAAACTGTAAGAAGAAAAGAAATTACAGAAAAAATTAAAGTAGCGTTAGGTTATGGAGATTTAAGTGAGAATTCAGAATATGATGAAGCTAAGAATGACCAAGCTTTTAATGAAGGAAGAATTCTTCAATTAGAAAATACATTAAAGAATGCTGAAGTTGTTGATGCTAGTGAAGTTCCAACAGATAAGGTTTCAGTAGGCTGTATTGTAAAAGTTATGGATTTTGAATTTGATGAAGAAGTTGAATATACAATAGTTGGTTCAGCAGAAGCAGATCCAATGGAATTTAAAATATCAAATGAATCACCAGTTGGTGAGGCTTTAATGGGTCACAAAATAGGTGATAAGGTAGAAGCTAACTTACCAAAAGGAGTAACATCTAAGTTTGAAGTATTAGGAATAAGAAGATAATAAAATTTTTGAGTTGAATAAAACATTAAAGATTAAGATTTTGAAAAAACTAAAATGTGAAAGAGAGGTGGAATCCATTATAGATTATATACTTCGTGTATATAATCAACTATAATGGTGTGCTGAATGTCAGATGAAATTAATAATAACCACGTAGCTGAATTAAGTGAGCAAGAACTTTTAAGAAGAGAAAAACTTGTAGGATTACAAGCAGAAGGAAAAGATCCTTTTGATGTCTATAAAATAGACAGAACTCATACATCAGGCCAAATAGTAGAAAATTTTGAAGAGTTAGATGGAACAGAAGTTACTATTGCAGGAAGAATCATGTCAAAAAGAGGTCAAGGGAAAGTAATATTCTCAGACATACATGACAGAGATGGAAAAATGCAATTATTTATCAAACTTGATTTAGTTGGAGAGGAAACTCTTAATGCTTACAAGGCTTATGATTTAGGTGATATTGTTGCTGTTACAGGTGTAGTTGCAAAAACTCAAAAAGGTGAAATTTCAGTTAAGCCAAGTTCAATAACATTGGTATGTAAAGCTCTTAAGCCGCTTCCAGAGAAATGGAATGGGCTTAAAGACCCAGATATCAGATACAGACAAAGAGAAGTTGATATAATAACAAACCCAGAAGTTAAAGAAACTTTCTTAAAGAGAGCACAAATAATCAAAGAAATTAGAAATTACTTAGATGAAAGAGGATTTATAGAAGTTGAGACACCAATACTTGCACCAATAGCTGGTGGAGCTGCTGCTAGACCTTTCATAACTCATCACAATACACTTGATATAGATATGTACCTTAGAATAGCTACAGAATTATATCTTAAAAGATGTATAGTTGCTGGTTTTGAAAAAGTTTATGACATGGGTAAAAACTTTAGAAATGAAGGAATGTCAGTAAGACATAACCCAGAATTTACTATGATAGAGTTATATGAAGCTTATTCAGATTATAACGATATGATGGAAATCATGGAAAACTTAATAGAGTATGTTTGCTTAAAAGTTAATGGTACAACAACTGTTACTTATCAAGGAACAGAAATAAGCTTTAAGGCTCCATGGAGAAGAGTAACTATGGTAGAAGCTGTAAGAGAGCACGCAGGTGTTGACTTTGATGCTATATCAACAGATGCACAGGCTCAAGCTATTGCTAAAGAGAAGGAACTTGAGTTCCCTAAAGATTTAAAACATGTAACTAAAGGTGAAGTATTAAACGCTTTATATGAAGAGTATGCTGAAGAGCACATGATTCAACCTACTTTTGTTACAGATTACCCAGTAGAAATTTCACCTCTTACAAAGAAAAAGAGAGGAAACGAGATGTTTACTGAAAGATTTGAAGGATTTGTGTTTGGTAGAGAAGTATGTAATGCTTACTCAGAGCTTAATGACCCTATCGTTCAAAGAGATAGATTTGAACAACAAGCTAACGAAAGAGAGCTTGGAGATGACGAGGCTTACATGATTGATGAAGAATTCATGAGTGCTCTTGAAACAGGAATGCCTCCAACAGGTGGACTTGGATTCGGAGTTGATAGAATGGCAATGTTCTTAACAGATGCTGCATCAATTAAGGATGTTATCTTATTCCCTACAATGAAACCAGTAAAATAATTTTATGATTTATATGAGTGTGAAGATTTAGTCTTTGCACTCTTTTTTTATGTAACAATGATTTGGTTAAAGACATATAGTATATTAGGATAGTTCTTTCAAGGAGTGTAATTATGTCTTTAATAGAGAAAAGTAAAAAGAAAAAAATAACTAATATAATAATAATTTTATGTTTCCTAGCAACAGCAGGATGTTTTATTGCTGATAGTAATGTAACAGGGGGACTAGTTACAGGAGTTGTAGGAGTTGTTTATTTAGCATTATATAAATTTTTTGAAAAGTAAAATACTAATATAGATTTTGTCAAATGGGGAAATGAATATGAGAATTAAATAGAAAAGGTTTTTTTATTAAATTAAAAAAAATACTTGCAATTTATAAAATACTACGCTATAATAAATATATAATTAATGTTCCGGAATAGCTCAGCGGTGGAGCAGTCGACTGTTAATCGAAAGGTCGTGGGTTCAAATCCCACTTCTGGAGCCAATTTTAATTATGTGTTTGCATCAACGAGGTTGTTGATGTTTTTTTGTTTTATAAAACAACTTTAGGATAGTATCTAATTTGATGATTCTAGACTCATTGAATGTAGATATATAAAACATCAATTATTTTATGGTTGACATACGAGTTAGTTTTGATAAAATTATAAATATAATTGAATAGGTACAGTGAAGAAGAGAAGTAATATTATTAAGCTTTTTTAGAGAGAGAATGTTTGGTGAAAATTCTTAAAGGGGATAATATGAAAGGAGCTTTGGAGTACGTCGTTTTAGAGTAGAGCTTTTGCTAAGAAGGGTGGAACCGCGGAAAAATTTTCGTCCCTTTAATAGTAGGAGCTTTTTTTTATACAAAAATATTCAATTAGAGCGTTAAAAAGCCTATATTTTAGGATAATATATATAAAAATTGGAGGAAACTGATATGGCACAAGAATTAACAATGAAAAAATTAGTTGCTTTATGTAAAAGCAGAGGATTTATATTCCCAGGTTCAGATATCTACGGAGGTCTTGCAAACTCATGGGATTACGGCCCACTTGGAGTAGAATTTAAAAACAATGTTAAAAAAGCATGGTGGAAAAAATTTGTTCAAGAGCAAAGAGATAACGTAGGAGTAGATGCAGCGCTTCTTATGAATACAGAAGTTTGGAAAGCATCAGGACACGTTGGAGGATTCTCAGATCCACTTATGGATTGTAAAGAGTGTAAATCAAGATTTAGAGCAGATAAGTTAGTTGAAGATAAAATGACTGAACTTGGAGCAGAGGTAGCTTGTGCAGATGGTTGGACAAATGCTGAGTTAATGGACTACATCAAGGAGAACAATATTGTTTGTCCTAGTTGTGGAAAAATGAACTACACAGATATCAGACAATTTAACTTAATGTTTAAGACTTTCCAAGGGATTACTGAAGAAAGTGCAAATGAAGTATACTTAAGACCAGAGACAGCTCAAGGTATATTCGTAAACTTCAAAAACATCCAAACAACTACAAGAAAGAAAGTACCTTTTGGTATAGCTCAAGTTGGTAAGTCATTTAGAAATGAAATAACACCAGGAAACTTCACATTCAGAACAAGAGAGTTCGAACAAATGGAACTTGAATTCTTCTGTAAGCCAGGAACAGATATCGAATGGTTCAATTTCTGGAAAAAATACTGTTGGAACTTCTTATTAAACTTAGGTATGAACGAGGAGTCAATCAGAATGAGAGATCATGGAGAAGAAGAATTAAGCTTCTATTCAAATGCTACATCTGATATCGAATTCTTATTCCCATTTGGATGGGGAGAACTTTGGGGTATAGCTGATAGAACAGACTACGACCTTGGAAGACACCAAGAATGTTCAGGTCAAGATTTAAAATACTTAGATCCAATGACAAATGAAAAATATTTACCATATGTAATCGAACCATCATTAGGAGCTGATAGAGTTGCTCTTGCATTCTTAGCTAACGCTTATGAAGAAGAAGATTTAGGCGCAGATTCAAAAGGTAACCCAGATAGCAGAGTGGTAATGCACTTCCACCCAGCACTTGCTCCTTATAAGGTAGCGGTTCTTCCATTAATGAAGAAAATAAATGAAAAGGCTGAAGATATATTTGCAGACCTTTCAAAGAAATTTGCTGTTGATTATGATGAAACTGGAAGTATTGGTAAGAGATATAGAAGACAAGATGAGATAGGTACTCCTTTCTGTGTTACTATTGATCACCAAACATATGAAGATAATACAGTAACAATCAGACATAGAGATTCAATGGAACAAGAAAGACTTAAAATTGAAGAATTAGAAGCGTTCATAGAGAAAAGCTTAGAGTTCTAGTAGTTAATATATAAAAGAAAAAGTTATCCACAAGTAAATTTTAAATTTACATCTGTGGATAACTTTTTTATTTATTAAAAACAAAGTTGGTTTTCAATATTTAAGTAAAACATTTTTAAAGAAGTTAATCTTATAGTTCTAAAATTCAAAAATCTCAAAATTAGAACTAAAGCATAACAGTTCCTTATTATAAGGGTAAAAGATCAAAAAGTAAAATTAAAACCTGAATAATAAGTACAAAATTTAAATAAAGAGTTAACTAAATGTTAAATATAGAATTAGAGGGGAGTTTTCAAGCAATTTAATTGACCCTCTGTTCTAGTAAACATATAATAGTCATATAGATATTATCAATTAGATATTATCTATTTAGTGATAAGTTGGAGGTGGTAGTTTGGAGATATCAGTAAGAAACAAAGATGGCTTTACAGAGAGTGAGTTTTTAGAAAAATACGATAGTAGCTTGTATGAAAAGCCATCTGTGACAGTTGATATGGCGCTTTTCACATTAGGGGAGAAGCAAAAAGACACCTTAGGTAGAAAGAATAAGGAAAAAGAACTTAGAATACTTTTGATGAAAAGAGGAGAACATCCTTTTATAGATAAATGGTCAATTCCAGGGGGATTTGTTCGCATAGATGAAAGTTTAGGTGAGGGAGTTCAAAGGAAAATAAAAGAAGAAATAGGAATAGATAATATATATTTTGAGCAGCTATATACTTGGGGAGAAGTTGATAGGGATCCAAGAATGAGAATTATATCTACATCATATATGGCTCTTGTAAATAATAAGGAGCTAAAGGCAGAGATAGAAACTGATGATATTGCTTGGTTTTCAGTAAAGAAAGAAAACACTGGGAAGCAAAAAATATCTAAAGAGGAAATTCACTATAAATATAGAGTTTCTCTTAGTAATGATGAGAGAAATATTCATATGAAGTATGATTTAGTAGAAAAGATAAGAATGAGAATTTTTGATAGAGAAGTTAGTTATGATTATAAGTTAGTTGATGGAGACAGTTCTTTAGCATTTGATCATTTGAAGATTATAGATTATGCACTTGAGAGAATGAAAAATAAGGCACAGTATACAGCAATAGCTTTTAGTTTACTTCCAAAGTTATTTACTTTAACAGAGCTTCAACAAGTGTATGAAATTTTGCTTGGAAGAGAACTTATAAAGTCAAACTTTAGAAGATGGGTAAATAAGTTAGTTGAAGAAACTGATAAAACTAAAAAAGAAGGTGCACATAGGCCTTCTAGATTATTTAAGTTAAAAAAAGAAGCAGTAATAGATGGTGTTATAAATATATAAAATTTATGGGGGTATATCATGCAAAAGTTTTTAGAGTTTATGAGAAAAGATTTAGAGAGTATCACAGAAGTTTCACTTGAGAGTTTAAGTGTGAATAAAGATAATACAGCTTTAATTGTAATTGATATGGTGAAGGGCTTTTATAATGAAGGACCACTTGCAAATGAAAAAGTTGGAGAGATTATAGGGGATATAGTAAGACTTGATAAGATGACAACAGATTTTAAAAAGATATTTTTTATTGATAGCCATAGTGAAGATGCAAGAGAGTTTAAGTCTTACCCATCACATTGCGTTGCAGGAAGTGTGGAAGAAGAACTTATAGATGAATTATTACAAAGTGAAAGTCTTAATAATAAAAATACAATGCTAGTTAAGAAAAATAGTATAAATGGATTTCATTGTGAGGAACTTAGAGCAGTTGTTGATGATGAGAAGATTAAAAATATAATTGTAGTTGGGGTCTGCACAGATATATGTGTGAAAAATTTTGTTATGACAGCAATAACGTATTTAAATCAATTTAATTTAGATAAAGAAATAATAGTTCCAGCAAACATGGTAGAAACCTTTGATGCAGATTTCCATAATAGAGAGTATTGGAATTTAACATCATTGTTTGAGATGAAAACTAATGGCGCAAAAATAGTGAAAGATATAAGATAAGGCCTAGTGTGGGCAGGAGGTTAATTTTATGAAGAAATTTGATATAAAAGAAAACAGAAATTTAGCTATGCTAATGGATTTTTATGAGCTTACAATGAGTAATGCTTATTTCAATGAAGGAATAAAAGAGAAGGTAGTATATTTTGATATGTTCTTTAGAAAAGTACCAGAAGGTGGCGGATTTGCCATAATGGCTGGGCTTGAGCAAGTTATAGAGTATATTAACAGTCTTGGATTTAGTGAGGAAGATATTAAATATTTAAGAGGTCTTAATATATTTAGTGAGAAATTCTTAGATTACTTATTAAACTTTAAGTTTAGTGGTTCAATATATGCAATTCCAGAGGGAACACCAATATTTCCAAGTGAGCCAATGATAACAGTAAAAGCACCAATAATAGAGGCACAACTTGTTGAAACTATGTTACTTTTAACTGTAAATCATCAGTCATTAATAGCTACAAAAGCTAACAGAGTTGTTCGAGCAGCTGGTGGGAGAACTGTTTTAGAATTTGGTGCAAGAAGAGCACAGGGGTATGATGGCGCTATCTATGGAGCAAGAGCTGCTTTTATAGGTGGAGTAAATGGAACAGCAACAACACTTGCAGGGGAAATGTTTGATATGCCTGTGTCAGGAACAATGGCTCATAGTTGGGTTCAGTTATTTGATACTGAGTATGATGCTTTTAGAACTTATGCAGAGAATTATCCAAGCGGTTGTACACTTTTAGTTGATACTTATTCAGTTTTAGGGAGTGGAATTCCTAATGCTATAAAGGTCGCAAAAGAAGTTTTAGAACCTATGGGTAAAAGACTTAATGGAGTAAGACTTGATAGTGGTGATATGGCTTATCTTTCAAGAAAGGCTAGGAAATTACTTGATGATGCTGGCCTTACAGATTGTAAGATAGTTGCATCTAACTCACTTGATGAGTATACAATAACAAGTTTATTAAGCCAAGGGGCTAAAATAGATGCTTTTGGTGTTGGAGAAAGACTTGTAACTTCAAAATCTGAGCCAGTATTTGGTGGAGTTTATAAACTTGCAGCAGTTGAGGATAATGGAAAGATAATACCTAGAATTAAATTGTCTGAGAATGTAGAGAAAGTTTCAAACCCTGGATATAAAAAGTTATATAGATTATTTGATAAAGATACACATAAGGCAATAGCTGATGTAATAACTTTAGCAGACGAGACAATAAATGATGATGAACCATATAAAATATTTGACCCAGTTCACACATGGAAAAAGAAAACTCTTAAAAACTTCTATGCAAAGGAATTACAAGTTCCAATATTTGAAGATGGAAAACTTGTGTATAATTCACCAAGTTTAAAAGAAATAAGAGAATACTCAATAAGAGAAGTAGATAAACTATGGGAAGAGGTATTAAGATTTGAGAATCCACATACTTACTATGTAGACTTGTCTAAAAAATTATGGGTAATGAAAGATACTCTTATAGAAAGGTTAAAAGGTGATGAGTAAAAATTTGATAGCGATATATGGTGGTAGCTTTAATCCACCAACAGTTGCACATGAGAATATAGCTAGAGATATTTTAAAACTTGATGAAATTGAAAAGATAATTTATCTGCCGGTTGGAGATAGTTATAAGAAAAAATCTTTGATTTCTTCAGAGTATAGATATGCTATGCTTGGTTTTATTTTAGAGAACCTAAAAAATGATGGATTAAAGGTAGATATAAATAGATTAGAGATTGATGCTCAAAAGAGGCTTTATACATTAGAAAGTTTAAGAGTTTTGAAAAAAGAATATAAAAGTAATTTAGCATTTGTTATGGGAACGGACAATGTTAAGGAGTTTAGTTCTTGGTATAACCCAGAAGAACTTTTAAAGGAATTTTATTTTGTAGTGATAGAAAGAGAAAATGATGATGTTATAAAGTTAATTAGAGAAGATAAACTCTTAAGTAAATATGAAAATAGGTTTATAATATTAAGTGAAACATCATACAAGACAGTAAGCTCAACTTATATAAGAAACAATTTATATGTAGATAATAATATAGAGAAGCATATAGATGGAAAAGTTTTAGAATATATAAAAGCAAATAAGTTATACAAAGGAGGGGAGTTATCTAAGTAGTTAGATAACAATGAAGATATGGAAAAGAAATTTTTAGTAACAGAGCAAAATGTTGCACAGTATGCAAAGAAAATATCAGACTTCATAAAAGAAACAGTAGAGAAAACAAGATCTAATGGGGTTGTTTTTGGAATGAGTGGTGGAATTGACTGTTCACTTGTAACGGCGCTTTGTCATAAAGCGGGCGTAAAAACTTTACTTGTTATGATGCCTTATGGTGATAGTATGAATAGAACTAAAGATAGAAATCATGCTATGGAACTTATAGAGAAATTTGATGTTGATTTTACAACAGTAGATATAACACCAACAGTTGATGCTTTAGAGAAAACTTTAAATGAAGCTGCTACAACAAATAAGGGTGAAGTAATAACATTTGAAGGTCTTGCACTTAGTAACATAAGACCAAGAGTTAGAATGACAACAGTTTACTCAATAGGTCAAAGCCTTGGCTACCTTGTAGGTGGAACAGGTAACTTATCAGAAAGAACAGTTGGGTATTCAACAAAATGGGGAGATGGAGGACACGACTTCAATCCAATCGGAAATCTTACTAAAACAGAAGTAAGACTTATGGCAAGATACCTTGGAGTACCAGATAGTATAATAAATAAAGCACCGTCAGCAGGTCTTTGGGCAGGTCAAACTGACGAAGATGAGATGGGTGTTAGATATAGTGAAATAGATGATTATATAACAACAGGTGGAAAGAATATTTCAAGTGAAGCTTTTGAGATGATTAAAGGTAAAGAAATGAGAAATAAACATAAACTAGAGATGCCACCAATTTGGGATGAAAACTAAAAGTAGATTAAAAGACACCTCTTCATAATAGGATAGGTGTCTTTTTCATTAAAAAAAATAAAATAATAAAAAAAAGTTTAATAGAATTGGAAATATATAAATATATAATAGAATAAAATAAAATGTAAGAAGGATATTAGATAATTAATAGAATAACTTTTGGGTGAGTGTTATAATTAAGTATAAAAATGGACAGTATTATTAGATAATGAATAAGGCAGAGTGTATGTTTTGGAGGATATAATTATGAAAAAGGATTTTAGTGAATTTAAAAGTTTTATAAAAGGAAAAAAAGTTGCTGTTGTGGGAATGGGTGTTAGTAACATACCATTAATAAACTACCTTGTAGAACTTAAGGCAAATGTAACTGGATTTGATATGAGAGAAGAATCAGATTTTGGACAGGTTGCAGTTGATTTTAAAAATAAAGGCGTAAACTTAGAACTTGGAAAAGATTATTTAGATAGATTAACAGGATTTGAAGTTGTATTTAAAACACCTTCAATGAGAATAGATTGTGATGCGCTTGTAAAAGTAAAAGAAGAGGGTGCATATATAACATCAGAAATAGAAGAATTTTTAAGATATACAAAAGGAAAAACATTTGCTGTAACAGGTAGTGATGGAAAAACAACAACAACTACAATAATATCAGAGCTTTTAAAAGCAGAAGGATATACAACTTGGGTTGGTGGAAATATAGGAACACCATTATTTGCAGAAATAGAAAAAATCAAAGATGAGGATAAAGTTGTACTTGAATTATCAAGTTTCCAACTTATGACTATGGATTGTCCTACTGATGTAGCAATAGTTACTAATATAACACCTAATCACCTTGATATGCATAAAGGTATGGAAGAATACACAGAAGCTAAGAAAAATGTGTATAAGTATCAAGATGAAAATGGAGTACTTATATTAAATGATGAAAACTATATAACTAAAGAGCTTGATAAAGAAGCTAAAGGAAAAGCTTATAAATTTAGCTCACTTAAGACAGAGGGTGAAGATGCTTACTATAAAGATGGCGGATTATACCTTGAAGGAAAATTTGTATGTGAAAAAGATAATATCATAATTAAAGGAATGCATAATGTAGAGAATTATCTTGTAGCATTCCTAGCGGTTAAAGATGATGTTAAAATAGAGACAATGAAAAAAGTAGCAGAAACATTTGGTGGAGTAGAGCATAGATGTGAGTTTGTAAGAGAACTTGATGGGGTTGCATACTACAATGACTCAATAGCATCAAGCCCAACAAGAACAGTTGCAGGGTTAAAAGCTTTTGATAAACCAGTAATACTTTTAGCTGGTGGATATGACAAGAACCTTCCATTTGAACCATTAGCAAAAGAGGGACATGAAAAGATAAAAGCACTTATATTATTTGGATTAACAAAAAACAAGATAGACAATGCTTTTACAAAGCTTGAAAAAGAAGAAGGAATCAAAGTAGAAAGATATATGGTTAACTCATTAGAAGAGGCTGTGTTAAAAGCTAGAGAGATTTCAGAGAATGGAGATAAAATTACTTTATCACCAGCATGTGCAAGTTTTGATATGTTCAAGAACTTTATGTTAAGAGGGGAAAAATTCAAAGAGATAGTAATTAATCTTAAATAGTAAAAAAAGGTGAATCATTTTGATTCATCTTTTTTTTAGCTTATACATAGGACTTAAATAACACATAGTAGGCAGTTTGTTGTGCAAAGTGTTAAAATAATAGCTAATTATTACTTAAATATCTGTTTATTAACAGATTAATCACTATCATTTAGAAAATTTTGAGGAAAATTCTATGTATATTTATTGGGAAAATAGGATTATAAACAGAAAAATAGAAAAAAATTAATTAAACTTATCCTTGTGTATCGAAGAAAGAAAAAAGAAGAAAAAAGCTAAAAAAGGAAGAAAATACATTAAAATAATAAATAAATAATAAATGAGGTGAAATTGATATTTAAGTATAGATGTTAAGATAGTTTAAGTCGAGAGGCGAACAAAACAAGTTGAAAAAAACTTGAAAGAAAATGTTGACAAAACATTCAAGTGATGTTAACATATAGAAGTCGGTAAACGACAAACAAAAAGGTCTTTGAAAATTAAACAGAAGAAATTAAGTAAACCAGCAATTCTTTTTATGTTTTTAAGCTTAAGATTAAACTTTTTAAATTGAGAGTTTGATCCTGGCTCAGGATGAACGCTGGCGGCGTGCCTAACACATGC
>JBOFIK010000050.1:0-31823 GCA_051650125.1 Sarcina sp.
TTTCGTCTCCCCGTTGATGTAACTTTAGTTTAACCAAACAACAAAATATAATAAAGAACTTAACAAAAAAATGGCGTCCGAAAACACCATTTTTATTATTTAACTATTTTTGAAATACCCATACTTGAGTAAGAACCTCTATATTTAGATTCCTACTTATTTCTGTTTGTTCTAGCAGTCATACTTAATGATTAGTAATAACAGATTTCTAACTATAAATATAGTTTTAAAATATCTATTATCTTATGACCATCATCTTCAGCTTTTTTAATAGCTCTAACTACATCTCTCACTCCATTAGAATATTTTGTATAACCTATTCTCGGCATTATATAATTAAGGAGCTTTTTATCTTCTTCATAGTTGATATTTACATTTGGATTCTCAAATGCCTTTTTATTAGCTTCAAGTAAATCTTCCACTTCTTTTTTGACTTTTAAAAATAAATTCTTATCACCTTCAATATCATTCAAGTTAAAATCATCTATATAAAACTTAATATCAATAATTAAATCTACAAATGTATATCCATCTTTTCTGAAAGGTTTCCTTCTCCAATTTACATATCTATCATCACTATCAAAATTGTATAATACATCATTAACAAATATATTTATTCTTCTGCTTTTTTCTCTATTCTTCTTTATCTCAATTATTGTTCCATCACTTCTAGTTTTTGAAACTATCGACTTTGCTGTAACTTTTGCTGAAGCTTGTATATCATAATTACTTTTATTATCTTTTACCTTTATTCTTATAGTTTTAGTATTTAAAGCATGTCTAAAATTAAATTCTAAAGAACTCCTTACTGAATCTAAATTGATTTTATTATAAATAAACCTTAAAAACATCCCTTCCATAGATGTTTTTGCAAAAATCAATTTTATATGTTTAATCTTTTCTATTTTTTCTTCATCCAAACCTATAATATTCTGTTACCTTCATCATCGTTTCAATTTTACTAATCTCATTATCTGGATCCTTCCACCAATGTCTACTCCAAATCCTAGTTATATTCCAACCTCTTGACTCAAGATATCTTTGTCTATGAATATCTCTTTCCCTAGCTGATTTAGAACTATGGAATGCAGCTCCATCACATTCAATCCCAAGAATATATTTATCTTTAACTTTATCATAAATAGCCATATCTATTTTATATTTTTAACCTCACTTAAAATATCTACACAAATCTTTTGAAGTCCTATTATTTCCTATTCTTGTTACTCTTTTAAAAATTCCTAATTATATTATATAATGAAAACTAAACTGCTTATTTAAAACTTTTATATACGCAATTATTTTATCACCAAAAAGGTTAGACTAAATTTAGCCTAACCTTTTATGCATATCTTAATTTATTGTTATAATGAAATTTCTAATATATACTATTTATATATTCTAATAATTCTTTGTTATTATCTAAAATTAATGTGCTCTGCATACTTCCTTTTAGACCATTTTCTCTTAACAATTCTAATGTTAACAAGTTACTTTTTTCTTCTGGTATTTCACTTAATATCTGAATTCTTGTATACTTAACCCCTGTATCAACCCTTATTTCATTTTTGTTTGTATAAAATTCACTATCATCTATCATTTCTGTAAATTCTCTATCTATGCCTGTAACTATAGCCTTTATTACAATCTTTTTAACTGGTGCTACACTATAGAAATATACAATATCTCCTATATTTGTTTTAGTTCTAATCTTCCAATCAACTTCTTTTAATTCTTTATATGCTCTAACAGCATCATAAATTTTAATATTAAATGGTGTTAAAAATTGTTTCATAATTCAAATCTCCTCTTTAAGTTAAAACTCTATTTTAATTTTGTTTTTAAAAATCATTATTTTCTATCTAATTTTAATGGTTTTTATTAAATCTATCCTCATAATATTGTTCCATTCTAAAATCTATGGCATCTTTCACTTCTTTTCTAAAAGTTTCATTTTCTATAAATTCATCCATTCTGACTATCGCCATATTACCATTCTCTTTTATCATAAAGAAATCACTTTCACTTTTACAAAGATATTTTATTGGATTGTTTTTAGCTAAGCTCACATAATCTTTCTTTTGCCACCCTAAGAAATCCTTTGTTCCTTTATCTTTTAACATATCAACTTTATTTGAACCTTTAATATAAAAACTATTAAAGTTTTTATAAATATCATCATCATCTATTTCTGTTTTCATCTCACCATTATTATAAAATGCTAGTAAAACAGGTAATTTATAAGATTTGCTCATAGATGTATTTTCTATCATATTTATAAAGTCATAAGCTCTACTATCTACAAGTTCTTTTTGCTTAGCAGTTAATAAGTCTTGCTCTTTTAAATATCCTAAGTAATCTTTAAATAAATTCTCTTTTGATTTTGATTTCATATTTAAATATATTTCCTCATTCATAGATCTAAATATTTGAATTCTTGTTGGGACTTTTCCTTCAACATCTTTTATTCTAAGGAACTCTTCTTTTATTATGTCCTTTATTTTATAGCTGCTTTCTGCCATTCTTTTAAATATATCTACAAGTCTAAAGTCAAAATCTATCTGACAATCTTCTGGATATTCAAACTCACCTAGCTTTAATTTTTTTGCCTCAACTTTATCATAGGCTTTTCCTGATAATAAAAATGGAGCTAAATTAGCTTTTTTGTAATTACCTATAAAATCTAGCACCGTTAAATGTTCTTTTCCTTTATGTTTTCTTAATCCTCTTCCTAACTGTTGCAAGAAAATTGTTGGTGATTCTGTTGGTCTTAAAAACATTACAAGATCTATATCTGGAATATCTAATCCCTCATTAAACATATCTACTGCAAATAAAATCTTTATCTCACCTTTTCTAAGTTTACTTAGAGCAACTTCTCTATGTTCTGTAAACTCTCCTTGTTCACCTGAATATACTGCTGCTGCTAAAATTCTACTTTCATTAAACATTTTAGACATATACTCTGCATGTTTTTTACTTGAACAAAACCCAATAGCTTTTTTACTATTATATTTTTCATAATTCTTTATAACAAATTCAGCTCTTGCACCTATATTTAAGGCTTCATCTAGCTGTTTTTCATTATACTTACCTTTATTAGTATCTATTTTTTCATAATCTACTGTTTCATCATAAATTCCATAGTATCTAAAAGGAACTAAACTCCCTCTATTTATTGCATCTTTAAGTCTAATCTCATAAACAAGATTATAATCACAAAGAGCAAAAACATCTTTTCCATCTAATCTTTCTGGAGTTGCTGTTAACCCTAGTAAAAATTTCGGATTAAAATATTCTATAATTCTTTGATAATTTCCTGCTGCTGCATGATGGAATTCATCAACTACAATATAATCAAAATAATTTTTTGCAAAATAATCTTCATTAAGATAATCTTCTTTCCCAAGTGTTTGAACTAGAGCAAAGACTAAGTCTTTATCCTTATCTTTATTATTTCCATAGAAAAATCCTGCACTAGCCTCTGGTCTTACATTTTTAAAACTTTGCATAGCCTGTTTAATTATCTCTTCTCTATGAGCGACAAATAAAACTCTATTGTACCCCTTAGAATCAAAAGCTGATAAATATGTTTTCCCAACACCTGTTGCTGCAACTATAAGCCCTTTATCAAATCCTTCATCTCTACTTTGATTTAATGAATAAAGGATTTCTATTTGAGGTCCTCTTGGTTCAAATAAACCTATAACCTTTTCATCTCTAGTAAGTTCTCCATTGCTTTCTAAATCCTTATAAACTTTTGGTCTAACCCAACTTTTAGCATAATTTTCTAAAACCTCATCTGTAACTTCTAGAGAATGATTACTATATAAATCATTAAATTCATCTAAGAAAAATTGAAAATCTTCTTTGTTATTATTTTTATTAAAACGATAATTCCATTCAATAGAACTCGTCAATGCTCCTCTTGAAATATTAGAAGAACCTATAAAAATATCTGAATCATTTTCATAGTGGAAAATATAACTTTTAGGATGAAAACTTCTATTTTTATTGTTATAAAATTTAAGTTCAATTTTATCTCCAAACTCTCTTTTTATCATATAAAGAGCTTCTGGTTGTGTTATATTTAAATAATTACCTGATAAAATCCTTATATTAACTCCACGATTTATAGCTTCTTTTAAATCATCAATAATTAACTTAATACCTGATTCCATAAGGAAAGATACTATAATATCAATGCTTTTAGCCTTTGCAAAACAAGTTTTTAGTTTACTATATAAATAATTATTTCTATCATCTCCACCAATAGAAATACTCGGTCTATAAGCCTCTCTAACTTCTTTAGCTTCTATATCAAATTGATCTATCTTTAAATTAGTCATTGGTTTCTCCTTAAAATAACAAATTATCCTTTTAGTATTATAAAACCATTATACCAATAATTTCTTTAATTTCCTCTATGCTTTTAAAATTGCCTTTATCCCTATGAATCATCCTATGACAGTTAGCACAGACTGGCACTAAATCAGTTTTAGGATTTATAATAACTGTTTCCTCTAGTGTATATAGTGGAGTTTTATGATGTATTTCTATATAACCTTGTCCCACTTTTCCATAAGTTTTTTCAAAATCAAACTCACATATACAGCATTTAGTTCCATGATATTTTATTGCAGCTTGTCTATTTTTTGCATTTCTCTCATAATATTTATTTACTCTACACAGTTTTTCTCCCTCTGAAAGTCCTTCTAATTCTGGTTTTGGTAAACTAAGTTCATCTTTTGCTTCAAGTCCAAATCCTGTATCTATAAATTCTAATTTATATGTTAATCTACCGAACTTTGTAAACTTCATAAGTGGTGCAAATTCTTTATTATATCCACCAGAAGCAAATTTTTCTAAAGCTTTTGGAAATGCATTATTTATTATATCTGCTAAACTAGCTTTCCAATAAATTTTAGTTCTATTTTTCACATCAACTCTAATGTCTGCATCAAATATTCCTTCATTATAATAAATACTTAATTCTTTTTTATCTCCATACTTTAAGCCTTCAACTTCAAAAAAAGGTCTTATATCTTTTGGCACACCTGATTCTCTACTTGCAAAAATTGATTTATCCATTGTTTTAAATATTGTTTTATCTGATAATACTTCCCACGAATCAAAAATGCCTAAAGTTATTGTATTTCCCAATAAGTTCTCCCCCTAAAATTCTCTATAAAAAAAGAGAATATATATTAATATCCTACTTAAATTATACTATATATTCCCATTTTTATTCAAATTTCTATCATAACTTAAAAATCTAACATAAATAACTTTATAGCTACTTTTTCAAAAAAATAAAGGGCTAAGCCACAATGAAGTAAAACTTCCAAAGTAAGCATAGCCCTTTTTAAAATTATAAAATTTCTTTTATATCATTAACAATAAGAGTATCTGTTAGATGATATTTTTCGTAAAGTTCTGCTAAGGGAACTCCATCTGTAAATTCTTTTGTTGCTCCAAAGTTTAGAACTTTCATATCTTTAGAACCATAGAATCTAGAGATTTTTTCACCAAATCCACCATCAAGTATCCCATCTTCAAGTGTTATAACAATATCATGATTATCCATTAAATTACTAAGCATTTTCTCATCAAGTCCACTTATAAATCTAGGATTGATAAGTGTTGCATTTATATTTAACTCTTCTTTTAATTTGTTTACTACTTTTTCACCAAGTGTGAGGAATTTTCCAAGTCCTAAAACAGCAACTTTGCTACCTTCTTGAACCATTTTATATCTGTTTAATTCATCAAAGTTTGCTTGTATTTTCTCACCTTTTGAAATAACCTCAGTATTTGGAATTCTTATTGCTACAGGATGCTTTGTTTGCTCTATAGCCCAATCCATCATTGCTAAAACTTCTTCTTTACATGTCGGAGCAAGGTAGACTATATTAGGAATATTAGATATTAATGGAATATCAAACACTCCATGATGAGTTACATCTGCACCTGTTATTCCACTTCCATAAACTAATATAGTAGCAGGATTATTATTTATAGCTAAATCATGTGATAATTGGTCATATGTTCTTTGTATAAATGTACTAGCAAATGCCGCCACAGGCTTTGCACCATTAAATGCCATAGCTGAGGCAAGTGCAATTGCATGTTCTTCTGCTATTCCTACATCTACATATTGTTTTGGAAGCTCTTTTCTTATAGGATTCATGCCAAGAAATCCAGGAGTTGCAGCTGTTATTCCAACTATTGTTTTGTCTTTTTTTGCTTTTTCTAGTAAAAAGTCACCGCAAATTTGACCATAACTTTTGCTGCTTGGGGTAAATAAAGGTTTTTTAGTTTCTAGATCAAAAGGCATAACATAGTGGAATGATTCTCTATTTTTTTCTGCATCTTCATATCCTTTTCCTTTTATTGTATGAACATGAACTACTACTGGATGTTTTTTATCTTTAACCTTTGCTAGAGTTTTGATTAAATCTTCTATATTATGACCATCCTTAACAAAGTGATATTCAAATCCCCATGCTGTAAACATATTATTTTCAGCTTTTCCATCTGTTTCTCTAAGTAATGCAAGATTCTTGTAAAGGCCACCATGATTTTCAGCAATAGACATATCATTATCATTTACAAGAATTATTATATTTTCATCTGATGCCCCTGCATTGCTAAGCCCTTCTAAAGCTTCTCCACCACTTAGTGAACCATCACCTATTACTGCGATAATATTTCCTGTTTCATTTTTAACATCTCTAGCTTTTGCAAGACCACATGCAAGACTTATAGATGTTGATGTATGACCTATTGTAAAGAAATCATGTTCACTTTCATGTTGTGAAGTATATCCTTTTAAAGTTTTAAATTTTTCTTTATTTATGTAAAAATCTTTTCTACCTGTAAGCATTTTATGAGGATAAGCTTGATGAGAAACATCATAAACTATCTTATCAACTGGTGAATTAAATACATAGTGTAGTGCTATTGTACCTTCTATAAACCCAAGATTTGGTCCAAAATGTCCTCCTTTTGAACTTACAGTATTAATTAACACTTCTCTTATTTCACTTGCTAAAGAATTCAGTTCTAATATACTAAGAGTTTTTAAATCTTTAGGCTCATTTATTTTATTTAAAATATTTAATTTCATATTTTTTCTCCTTTGTTTTGTTAGAGTATATAATAAAATTTAACGTTATCATTAGATTTAAGGCAATAAGCTAATAGTTACGCCTATTAATAAGTAAATTACGTACTTATCATAGTTTTTTTGTATTTTAAAAATTCTCTTATTAAGAGTATAATAAAGTTAGTTACAAAATACAAACGAAAGAAGATGATTTTATGCAAAGTTCTATAAATTCATATTGGGACACTTCTCTATCACCAACTTTTATAAATCAAGAAAGCAATACTTTAGCAATAATTTTACCTGGTATTGCATACACGCTAGATAGAGTAAATCTTGAATATTCATCAGAACTTGCTTTAAGTTTAGACTATGATGTTTTAAAAATAGAATATGGTTTCCAAAAAGCTAGAAAAGATTTTGATGCAGTGAGTCAATTTGATATTCTATGCAAGGAAACTTTAGAAGAAATTAAACCATTTTTAAATACTAAGTATAAAAAAGTTGTAATTATAGCTAAGAGCATTGGGACATGTGTCCAAAAATATTTAAATGAAAATATTAAGGATTTTGAAATACTGAACGTTTCTATAAGTCCTATTGATAAGACATTTGATATGGGTATCTTACCTAAAACACTTGTTTTTACAGGCTCTGCTGATCCACTTTTATCACACGAAAATATCAACACACTTTCAAAAACAAATGAGGCTTTTGTATGTTTTGAAAATGCAAACCACGCATTAAATATAGTTTCTAAACCTTTAGAGAGTTTAAATATTCAAATACAACTTATAAAAGATATACACTCATATCTTATTAATAACATCTAACTAAAAAAGGAATGTATCATCTCGAGGCCACTGAAAAAAGATTTTATATATGGATTTTTTATAAAACAAAAAAAATTCCTAAGCATTTTATGCTTGGGAATTTCTTTATTCGGGATTAAAACGGCTCATATTTCTTTTTAATTATCCAATAATTTCATAATCCTTTTTAAATTTACTATAAATATCGTTGCTGCGCCTTGTAATTGCATACCAACGAGACCTGAAGATGATGCAACATCATATCCATGTCTATGTTTTAGATTTTGCACCTTCTTTATAACAACCATTTTTCTTAGGACATACTTTACATTTAGCTATATCAAAATAATAAGTTTCAACTTGATTAGCTCCTTGATTTTTCTTTCCTTGGCGTGCTTTACGTATAGCCATATGCCCGTTTTTACAAACATACATTTCTGCGTCTTTATTATATTCAAATTTATCTTCATTTTTTCTATTTCCGTGAGTTGTTGTTTTGCTGGGTCTAGAAACTAATTTAATATTATTATTAGTTGCATAGTCTATATTATCCTTCTCTGAATAAGCAGCATCACCTATAATATTTTCTACATCAATACCATTAGTTTTAGATTTTTCAATTAATCTAACTAATTCTTTTCCGTCATTTTTTTCACCAGAAGTTATCGTAACTGATGATATTATTCTTTCTTCAGTCATAGCTATATGTGTTTTATATCCAAAGAATGCAGTATCGGCACTTTTATGACCTATTTTAGCATCAAGATCATAAGAAGTTTTTAATTCTTCTAAATTATCATCTACAACTTCTTTTAATAAATTAAACTTTTCATTGATATTTTGATAATGCTTTAAAGTCTCATCATTTCCGACAACCGTCAAAAGAGTTTCACAATAATTCAATTCTTCTGTTAATGTGCTTGTTTGAGGTTTTATCGGGAATTTAACTTTATAATTAGCATCAATTTTATATATAGCTTTTCGTAATTTTTTAGAAGTTTCAATAAGAATATCTTTTTGAGATTTTTGATTATATCTAGATTTAGTATGTGTAGAGTCAACTATTATTGACTTGCTTTTTATTATTTGTTTTTCTAAAGCTAAAGTAACTGTTTTATTTATTAATAAATCTAATATATTTATATCTTGCAATCTAAGTCTTCTGAATTTTGTTAATGAACTAGGGTCTATGACACTATCTTCTGGAGCTATTCCTAAAAAATATTTAAATGACATATCATATTTAGAACGTTCTACAACGTCAACATCAGATATATCAAATATTGATTTTAATAATAAATATTTAAACATTTTGATAGGATTTATAGCTACTCTACCAATTTCAGAATATTTGTCTTTTAATTCATCATAGATAAACGAAAAATCAATAAGTTCATTTATTCTTCGTAATGTATTGTTTGATGGAATTATGAGATCGTATAATTCCATGTATTTGCTTGAAATTGTAGTTACTTCTTTTTCTAACATATATGCGTGCCTCCGTAGCTGTCTTTTCTAATTAAAATTATACAACAAAAAAAGATAACTTCCATTACATAAAATATAAAAGTTATCTTTTTTATAAATATAGTTACTTTTTCAGTGGCCTCCAGTACTACCGCTCCCTTTTTATTCTAAAATATATTAAGAAATATATAAGTTTCCAGATGTTGTTACACTTCTGTCTGTTTTATTAATAACTTCAACTCTTGTATTTGAATAAGTTGTACTTTTATTTAATGATGTATATAATTGTTTAGCACTAGTATTATTCCCTGAAGGAGTAGACATTAATAATGTTTCATATTGTGTAACTCTTATATTATACAAATGATATTTTACTCTTGTACTACTTGATGAACTATTTTGACGATATTCAACAGTTGCACCACTCTTATTTGAAAAACTTACAAGTCTTGTCATAGTTGAACCATCTTTTGATAGAGTTTGATTCCAATATCCCATATCTGCTCTGTTTCTCTTTTCTATAAGGTTATCAATTTTTTCTTGTTGCTCTATTGTCATAGGAATTTGTTCTCCTTCTTTGACACGCTTAGCTGTTTGTTGTTCTGATATTGAAAGCACTACTTTTTTTCCATCAACTTTTATATTGTTTTCAACAATTTCTCCATTTAAATAATGTTCTCTTACTAGAAAATTATCATCATTTGCATTTCCATCATCTAAAATTTCATATTCTACAATTGATTCATTCGGATTATTTGTTAATATCTCTAAAGATATATATCTTTCTTCTTCTGATAAATATCTTGTATCTTCTGAATATTCTATTATAGATTCTATATCTTTATTTATTATCCCTTCGTAGAAATTTTGAACTACCTTTTCTTTGCTTTCTGCAGCTTCAACCTCAACAACATTTCCTATCAAGCTAATACTAGCAATCATTGGAAGTATTAACATTTTAGCTATACTTTTTAATCCCATAAAAACACCTCATTAATATTTATTTTAATACAATTTTAACATATTTTAACATATTTTTAAGTTGTAATATAGTTAGTTAGAAATATTTAACATTTTTGTAATATTTTTTCTCAAAAATGAAAAAGTTCGATATAATATGTCCAATAAAAAAGGCGAATTCTTATAGAAGAATGATGAAAGCTTATAAAAAACTTAAATTCTCTCAAATATTCTTAATATAGAATTTAAGCAAAATAAACTATGGAAAGCCTTACTTATTGATATCACATATCCAAAATACAGAAAAGGTTCTAAAGTCTACTTATCAACCATAAAGATAGTTCAAGAAATGAAATATTAGCTTATAAGTTATCAGACTCTTTAAAAATTGATATAATACTTTCATAGATTTTGGTTTTTATAAAGCACTCTTTAATTTATGCAGTAAAACTATTATAATAATATTTTTGGTGTTAGTATAAGATAGTGGACACGTTTTATACGAGCCTGTAAAATACTTTGTGTAATCTAATCTTCTTCTTAAGAAAGAATTAGGTTTCTCGAAAACAGACTTTGTAAAATTCAGTCTAATTTTGAGATTTTAATATTTTATATCTTATGTATATAATAGCCAAAATGTGGTTAAAATATACAGTGATATAGTTATAAAAGAACAACTTTTTAAGCTGTGAGGATTACCTCATGGCTTTTCTTTTTTATACGGTTTTCGATAACACTTCGTTAAAACGTATGTTTAATTCATTAATTACTAAATCCCAATTAGGATAATGTCTAGTCCATTTAACTTCTACTTTTTCAGTGGCTAATATCATCTCACATTCCTTTTTTTGATTTCTATTTATTCTTTTTATATTTCAATACAAGCATAAGCGTTACAAATGCTAATATTGCATTAAGTACTTGCGTAAATAGTATAAAAAATGGTACCCCTGATATATACATATTCCCTGATATACAAGCTAAACCAAATGTTAGTACTGCCCAAAATTGCGTGTTTATATCTCCTGATTTTTTTGTTTTTATAAGCTGTCCTATTTGTGGTATATAACTATACAAAAGTGTTAAACTCCCAAGTCCTTGTAATATATTTCCTAATAATTTCATTCTTTTTACCTCATCTAATTATTCTTTAGATTTAGTATTTGCTTACTTATCAATTTTTAATCAAAAAAAATCCTCTAGATTTTGCCTAGAGGAAACTAACTTCTTATATTGTTTTAATTTCTATTACTACCGCATCAGAAACTATCACTTTTATTTTATCTATTTTAACTGAATTTTCATTCTCTTCTTTCTCGTAACAATCTTTATATGATACTACCTCATGCTCTTTTCCGTCTTGGTCAAATACACAAACTTGTAGTTTACCATAGTAGTCATCTCTTTGTTTTGCTGAGTTTTCCCATCCTTTTTCTGGTATGAAATAAACCTCATGTGATTTTATATTAAGAATTTCACCATTGTCTGCTCTTA
This sequence comes from Sarcina sp., assembly GCA_051650125.1. Taxonomy (GTDB): domain Bacteria; phylum Bacillota; class Clostridia; order Clostridiales; family Clostridiaceae; genus Sarcina. The sequence continues at coordinate 11,842 of JBOFIK010000050.1, forward strand.
CTATTACCTCTTTATTTTTTGTGCTTGCTTTCTCAAATAGTTCTCTAAAGAATCCAGCTAATTTATATGCAGACATACTCTCCGCATTATAAGTTATTATTTCATGTAATTTTCCTTCTAAATTAATACTTTCATTATTTCCACATCTCATTTTAACTCTCTCCTTCTTTATCTCTTAGTTGCTAATATAAAGATATCATAGGAAAATGTACAATCTATTGAAAATGTTTAAACCATCTATAAATTACAAAAATTATACAGTTAGTTCACATTTCTGAATTGCAATTCACTTTAGACAAATCTTCATTTTTCTATACAAATTTTAAGAGAAACTGTTTACTTCATATATATCTATGCATCTATATTCTTATATATAAGTAATTTAGAAAGATAAAAAAAGATATTCCTAGTAAATCTAGAAATATCTTTTAAGATACCTATATAATTATTTTAAAAAAACTTAGCTAAGTTTTAAGCTTACATAACTTGATTTTCCTGTACTCTCATTTGTAAATGTACCTGTTAAAGTATTTCCATTTAAAGTTACATTATAAGTACCTGTACTTGCTCCATTATAACTTTCATCAAATTCAAAACTATTAGGACTATTGCTATTGTTGCTATAAATCATAAGATTATATATTTGTTTTGGATATTGTGGATAACATTCACTTGCAGACATATAAGAATTTTGAGGATTATATTGATTAAAGTTTATTTCAACATTTGCATTTCCTGCACCACCTATTGTTCCCTTAGCTTGGCTATAATTAGCTAATGCTGGTAGACCTGTTTGTCCATTATTTTGATTAGTTGAAGTTTGGCTATTTCCACTATCTGTTTTTATAATAATAGGTGTTGGTGCTTTATTAGCGCTTGCTTGCTCTGCTGCTTTTTTCTCACTTTCAGCTTTTGCTTTTGCAATTGCCTTAGTTGACTCACTTGTTAAATTCGCAATTGATGTTTTTATAGGATAATTAGTATACTGTGCATCAATTCCATTTAAAGTTGCTAATGCAGAGTTATAATCTCCTGAATTATACTGTGCTTGTGCTTTATTATAATTAGCTATAATAGAACTCAAAACTTTAGCTGTTGCATTATTTGGGTTTGTAGCTAAAACTGAATTGTATTCTTCTAAAGCCTTAGAATAATTATTTTCTTCTAGATATTGCTCTCCCATCTTCATTTGTGTTTCCACTACATTTTTACTATTATTGCTTATTGCAAAAGCAGTTCCACCTGATATTGCTCCAACTATAACTACTGCTGCTATTATAATCCCAATGATTTTTTTATTCATCCTTAAAATTCCTCCATATATAAACTATATATTTTTTCATAAGTTATCTATTTTAACTACTAAAATTATACATTTTATATTTTTTTGTGGCAATTTTAGAATATTATAACATTTATACTAAAAGATGATTTAATTTTTAATATTTTTAATTAGAATATGTTAAAGGATTTATTTTCCTAATATTTTTTCTATATTCTATCAAATTAATATTTTTCACTATTTTGATACGCTTGTAATTTTATATATATTTTTTTGAAATATTTATATAGGTATAATAACATATGATCAAAACCTAATGTTAGTTATATCTATAAATCTTTTACTCCTATTCTTCCCATATAATACATATTTAAATCTTATACGAACCTTTATTTATAACTTTCATTTAATATACAAATTTATTCTATAAAAATATATAGTGTGCTTAGTCTTAACTACGTCTGTATAAGTAAGAAAGTCACTATTTTTAATAAAAATAGTGACTTTCTTGTTAGATTCTCTCATTTTTTTCTCGTCATATATATTTTAAACTTATTACACCCACTCAATATTTATTTAAACCATTTACACAACTTTTATTTTACCATTTCATATTTATATACTTGGTTTGCATTTCCTATAAATCCAATGATGTTGCTACCCATTAAAATTGGATATGTTTGAAGTGGTGCTCTATGACCATCTACTATATTTTTTATATTCTGACCTTTAGCTACTGGAATTATAATACATATTTTCCCACCTATCTTCATTCCTTGAATTGAATATCCCCCATAAGCCATATTTCCAAAGACATTTACTTGGTTATACTCAACAGCATAATATGTTGGATCTTTAATAATTTGATTTTTGTAAGAATATAAATCCTTTGTCATAACTAATTTATTATCATTTAATTCAGCTTGTGTCATTTTAGGTTGAACTGTTATAGCATCATTTTGGCCAACTTTAACTTTTGGCATATATGTTCCTGCATAAGCCTCTATATTCATTTTTTGAATTACTGGACCTGTATAATTTGATTTATTTGTTATTATGTTATCTTTAACAGGAACTACTGTGTATTGAATTAAGATATCACCTTGATTTGGATTTATTTTAAAATTACTAATTGCTTGTGCTATCTCACTACTATTATTAGCACTAAGTCCTGCTGTTGCTATTTCATTGTTATTATCAAATACTCTTATTCTATTTACTGTATATCCCTTTGGAATATCAAGAGATTTTATATTTCTTAAATTAAATTTATTTCCTTGATAAATTGTTCTAATTGGCAGTATATTTTTTCCATTTGTACTTATAACAGACTCTTGAATAGTGTATTTATAAGCTTCTTGTCCCGAAGTATCATTTACTTTCACCTGTGAGTTATTTGTTGTAGCTGTTTTAGTTGTTGTAACATTATTTTTTGTATTAGCTAACATATTTGTATTTGTAACTCCAACATATTCACCATATAAATATCCTGTTAAATTCCCTACCTGAACTTTATACCAATTTCCCTGTCTACCTAAAATATTAATAATCGTATCATTGCTCAGATTTGCTAGAGTATTAGAATTCATAGTAGCATTTTCTCTTAAATGAACTGAACTATCAACGTTTATTACATATCCTTTTTTATTGATGCTAGTGTATACCTTATTTATCCCACTAGTTATGAATTGAATATTATATGCTGAAATATATCCTGTTGACCCAGTTTCTTGAACCTTCACTTTGTAAAATCCATTGCTATGTCCTTCAACAGTTAACATCTCTCCCACTGAAATATAACTAGAAATACCATTTTCCTTGTTAGCATTTTTATATAAAACTAGCGGACTATCATTAGTATTCACAACAACTGCCCTGTTATTATTATTTTCAATTGGAGCTGCTAGAAGAACTTTATCTTGCACCTTAATAGTGTTTGGTTCTTGATTAATAATTTTTGTGTTGTTAGAAATGCCTACTGCACCAGCTCCTACTCCTGCAATTAAAGCTACACTTGTTATAATACCTACTAATTTATTTTTCACCATGATTTATTTCTCCTTTCTGCTTTTCTCTATGATTTTACTCCTCAATCATTAAGTGCAAATATCTAAAATAAATCAATTTTCCCACTAATTAACTTTTATATGTAACCTTTGTTACTACCTAACTAAAACAAAAATTCCAGCTTATACTATTTTGAAACTTTTTATATCTTTTTGAAATATTTATATAGCAAAAGGAGATTCTAACAAATTAGAACCTCCTCTCCCCTACTTTATTCATACTTTATATGGCATAAAAATTAATTTAATAATTTCTGATAAGTATAATATTCGTTTACTTTGACCTAAATAAGCCATTTGTATAGGAATTAAAGTTCTACTAAATCTTCCATTTCCATCCTTATATGCATGTATTGTTTCAAATTGTGCATGTACTATGGCAGTATTAACTAATAGTGGATCAATAAATTCATCATTCATATACTCATATAAATTAGCTAACGACTCTATAATATCTCCTGGAACTGGTGGAATAAATATAGCACCCTCAATTCCAGCACCTCGTGTACCAATCCAGTTTTGTGTATCTGCGTCATGTAATAACTTTATTCTCTCAAATAATTCTATTCCAAATTTATTTTTCAACTTCTCTATTCCCTCTTCTCCATTCTCATTCCTCATAATAGCCATATGAAGTTGAACAAGTGTTGCTATATCTATAATATCTTCTTTCTCAAATCCACTATCAAATAAATAATTTATAGTAAGCTGTGCTGATACATTCTCATGTTTTTTAAAACTTGCATATCTGCTATTCTCATGGAAAGTCTTACAATATGCCTTTCCTACATCATACATTAATGCTGCTATAATAAGATTTTTGTCATCTGTCTGCTCTTTTATATAGTCATAAGCAAAGTACATATGCCTATTCATGCTAAGAGTATGATGACTATTATCCTGTGGCATATCTATATTCTTTTCATCAATTTCGCTTAAAATATTTTCATAATCTTTAATACTTAGATTTAAATATCTTTCTTTTAAATCTACTTCCTGTTTCTTTTCTTTTTTATCCTCATCTCTAACTATCCTTATTTCATCCCACCCCTCAAAATACATAGGAACTTGCAAGTCTTTATACATCTCATCTATTATTACATTAACAGGTACTTTTATACCCTAAAATCTTAGTATTTTTACTTAATAATACTTATACCCCCAAAAGATGATCTTAGTCTCCTAGAGTCATTTTTCACCCCTAGTATATAATTTGTGAATTTACCATTTCTTATTACTCACATATGTCAATTCTCTAACCACTCCTAGCATAATAAAGGTTTTTTATTAAAAATTTACCATTTTTATTGGAAATTTCTATTTTTTGTTGAAAACATTTTTATTTAAAATTGATTGTAATAAATCTTACTTTAACTATAAGGAGTTATTTTATGATTTTTTTACATTATATTTTATATGCAATATTTATAACTTTATCTTTTTTACTAACAATCATTTCACCTATTTTAATAGGTGCTGCATTATCTCAAGGAACTAATTCATCTAATGTTAGTTTAAAAGTTTTTTCTAAATTATTTGATTTAGCTAAACCTTTATCTCAGATATTCTCTATTCTATATATTTCTTTGTTTAAAACATTTGTATATATATTAACAAAACTTGAAAGTTTTTTTCTATTCATATATAGAAAAATATCTAAACTATGCAAAAAAGAAGTTGATGCAGATGAGAATACTAATTTAATAGTCTACGAATACAACAGTATTTTTACTGATTATTATATTAGTAACAATCAAATTTTTATACACGAATTTAATCCTACTTTGAAATTCATGAAGATGCTTACTATAATAGCAGCTGTAGGTATAGTAACCTTAGCTTACTATGGTATTACTTATTTAATTTTATCAAGTGTATGTTCTGGTCTGAGTGATGTTATAACAGGCTCACTTAGTGATGGAATCAGTCTTAGTTCAATTTTTTCAATACTCATTGATAATTTCCCTCTTCTTTTAGTATTTTTCCATATGAGTTATTGGTTTATAAGACTTATCTTCCAAATAGTTTTTTCAATCGTTTATATTTCAATTATTTATAATGGTTGTAAAGAAGTTTTAGAAGTTGGTTCTTCCCATAAAGGTGAAAATAGCAAATTCGTATTATTTAAAATTAAATCATTTAACATACTAAATATTTCAATTTTAAGTTTTATAGTCTTGTTAATATTACTAGCTTTCTCTATGAAACATAATGTTGGAATTATAGCATCAACTATGCTAATGTTTAACTTATTTAATATAGATATTTCACTTGGCACAGCAGTTGTAACACTTGGACCTGCTGTTATTGAACAAACCGCTAAAGTTGCTATTCCTTTTGTATGCGACATAATAATAAATAATAAAACTCCAAAACCACCTAGAAATTCAAATAATAATTCCTCAATAAATAAAGCTAATATGAATAGACCACCTAAATCAAATAATAATTCTGTTGAAGAACTACACTTCTTTGATGATATGAAATAAAAATCTTAAAAACTAAAGGAGGACACTTTTAATTAGGTGCCCTCCTGTTCCCTATCTATTCCCAATATTTATTTGAAAAATCAAATAAAATCATCAATATTTTCTTTTCCTAAAATAAATTTTCTATGATCTTCCTTGTTTAAATACTAACATACCCAAAATCTTAGTATTATCTATACTTAATGCTTATATAAAAAAGATGCCCTCGTCACCTAGAAGCATATTTCCATATTAATACTAAATAACTTCATTATTATATTTAAATTTAATACTCATAAAATCCCAGTGACTTTATCAAAGGATTATCACTAGAATTTCTAAGTGTCTTTATAATATATTTAGATAAATCACCATACTGCTCTAAATAAAATTTCCCTGCTGATAAAAATGCTATTGTTTCCACTTGATACATAGCCTCTGGTCTAAACGGGACATCAGATAATTGAACATAACATCTTGTTACATCTTTATCTGCCTCTAAAGCTTCTATTACCTCATCTTTTGTTATAGCTACTTTCAACTTTTCAACTTTAGCTTGTAACCATTCATCATCTGGATCTAATTTGGCAAACTCTTCTAGTAGAAAATCTCTTATTACTTCACCAGTATTGAACTCTTCTTTAAGAGTTATATCTATCCTCTCATCATTAACCTCTATATTATATATAGATTTATCAAAGCTTTTATTTAACTCTAACAAAAATACATCTACTGCTCCATCATATCTTTTTAATTTTTGTATATCTGCACTAGCTTTGTTTCTTATTCCTAAATATAAATAATTTCCCATTGCTAATTCCTCCTCATAAGTAAGTTTAATTCCAACTACTAACTTGACTCAATATTTTTATACAAATATACTATATAAATATCCTTTTTAACGTATATTTGTATAAATCACTGCTATAAGCTATCTAAATTTAAATCATTGCAAATATTTTCAAGTACACTTATGATATCTTCAAATGATATTTCTTTTGCATAATCAAAATCTTTTTGATACTTTTTCCAAAATTCTCTTTGTCGTGTATTATCGCTTATTTCAATGATTATTTTATTATAATTTGATATACTCTGTTCACTGCCTCTTTTCAGTGCAGTTGCAGTTAATGCTTGTTTAAGGACTTGATTATCATATTTTTTATTTCTAAAATTATACAAAGCAAAAATATCATAATAATCTCTTGGTCTTGTATTTGCAACACCTCTTGAAATAACAGTTTCTATTTTTTCTGCTAAAATAGTTTCAAGATTATATGCCATTATTTTTATCGATTTATCCTCAAATAAAAGTTTGAATTTATATTCAATTTCTCTAGGTGTTATCTTATCACCTGTTGTCACATCAACACTTAATGGTACACTTAAGGGCTTATAATTAGCTTTTAACGAAACTCTTATTCCCGGATAATCATCAGTTTCTCTAATATCAGCTATTGATATAATTTCAAACTCTACATCATCCTCAACTTCTATACTACAAATATTTCTAAATATATTTTTTATTTCCTCATGTGTTACATTTAAACCTTTTATAGTTGTGTCTAAGTCCATAGTAGCTCTACTATCTAATCCAATAATAGCCGAAATTAAAAATCCTCCCTTTAAAATAAAATTATTTTGATATTGGGATATAGATATCCTTTCTAATAGCCTTTCTAACATATAGTTTTGCATTACCAATTGTGCTGAAATATTACTTTCTTCAGCTTTCTTTTTTATTAAAGCTTTCAGTTGCATTGGATTATTTGTAATCATAATAAGACCTCCATATAATTCGTTATTTTATTTTCAACTTTTAATTGTCTTGCATAATTCATTAATTTAGAAATATTTCTTTCCTTAGACATTGCATATTTTTTCATAGCCGCATTTACTATTTGTATATCGCATATATTATTTCCTCTTACAATATCACATAATGTTCTTTCTAAATCATATATATTAATTATATTTCCACAAGGCGACTCACTTTCCACTATTCCTAAATTATATATATTTTCCACTGTATTTTTCACCTTAATATTTTCATTTTTTAAACGTCTATTGTTATATCCAGCTGGAAAAGTCATTACATAACTCATTGGAGTTCTATCTGTAAAACCATGAATATATAAGGCTGTTTCATGTGAAAAAACCCCCTTACTATACTTATATTGTAAAATATACATTTCATCTTCCCAGACATCTGGTCTACAATATATCCCTCTATCTACTTTTAAAATATATCCTGTATCAACTAACTTTTTTAAGTAAAGTCTAGGAATATTTTCTTTGGTAACTTGCGATGATGTAATCATACCATTGTATTGAATTATTATATTTTTTATTTTATTAACATTATCCATATTTTTTCTCCCTCCTCTTATACAAATATACTATATATTATATATAATCATAGTATATTTGTATACATGATATATAGTATATCTACAAAAAATAAATTAATGAATATTTTCTTAGTCTTTTTCACAAGAAAAAAGGTAGTCCTACTTTTAGAACTACCTCTTCACTACGCCATATATCTATTCTTGATCCTAGTTGAAAACCCTTCAAGTACCATTGCACATACAAGTATCATTATTGCTATAAATCCAACTTCTTGCACATTAAAATAGAAGTTACTAGACATAAACAGTTCAAAGCCTATTCCTCCTGCCCCTGCTGCTGCTCCCATTGCGACTGCATTTGTGAAGTTTATTTCAAATCTCATAAATGTCCACGCTATTATATATCTTATTGATGATGGAAATACTGCCCCAAATATTATCTGCCAAAAACTTGCCCCACTTGCTTTTAGAGCTTCTATTGCTCCATTATCTATTTCTTCAAATGCTTCTGAGTAGGCTTTTATAAGGTAACCAACTGTGTGGAAAGTCATTCCTATAACTGCTGCCTCTGCTCCAAGCCCTGTTACTACTGCAAATATAAGTACCCATAAAACCGTTGGGATTGCTCTTATAAGTGATACAAATCCTTTTAAAAATGAGCATATTCTTTTATTGCTTAGATTGTTTGATGCAAAGATTGCTAGAAATAGTGCTATAATACTTCCTATTAAGGTTGTTAGAAAAGCTAGTGCTACTGTTACAAGAATTTTCCCCATAGCTGCCCCAAAGCTAAAGTTTGATAGCTTTGCACTAAAGAACATAGTCCTCATATTTTCAAGTGTTATCCCCATAGCCTCTACAAAATTTACTCCTTTATAGTCAAAGGTAAAAAGCCCTACTACTGTGAGTATCATAAGAGATATTATAGTTAAATTTATATATAAACCTGATTTGTCTTTTGCTTTTATACTAATCTTTTTCTGCTTTTTAGTTTCTTTATAATTTAATGATATTTCTTCACTCATAGTATTACTCTCCTTATTCTATTTGATAGCATTTCTATTAAGACAACCGAGATGATTATTACAAGAACTATAAGTCCTGCAACATTGTAATTCATATTTTTATAATAAAGATCAAACAAGAATCCTATTCCTGTACCTGTTAAAATTCCTATAAGAGTTGAACTTCTAATGTTAGTTTCTAGCATATATAATATCCAGCTTATAAATTGTGGCATACTGTTTGGAATTACACATCTAAAAATCACTACTAAAAATGATGAGCCTGTTGCTCTTAGACCTTCTACTGCTGTGTTTGAACTTTCATCTATTACTTCTATAAATGCTCTAGTAAGAGTTCCAAATGAAACAAAGAATAGTGCAAAATATCCTGTAAGTATGTTTTGACCAAATGATAGTAAGAAAATCATAGCCCATACTGCCTCTGGAATATTTCTAAATATAGATGCTATTCCTCTGCTAAAAATACTAAATATATTTTTGCTTCCTACTATCTTTGAACCAAGTATTCCAAATATCAATGCAAATGCCCCGCCTATTGTTGTTGCACCTATTGATAAAAGTATAGTTTCTAAAAGTTTGCTCATAATTTCTGAAAGTCTTGTTAGTGAATCTGCATTTGGTATAAAGTTTTGTAGCATCCAGATAATCGCCTCTGGTATTGCAATAAAACCTTTTATTATATTAAATTCTGAAATTCTAACTGATAAAAAGAAAATAACTGTAAGTGCTACTGTAATTCCAAAAAAATTTCTTTTCCTCTTTAAAAATAAATCACCATTCAAATCTTTAGTCAGCATCTATAAAAGTATAGAAACAAGTCTCTGCCTTATCTCTATACTATCTCTGCCTTCCTCCTCTTTTATTATTTAGAACTTTTTTGCCTGCTTTGAGAGAATTCTCCCATTTTAAACTTTGCTAATTTAGAAATAATTCCTGCTAATCTGTTATAAGACTTCCAACCTGAGTTCCATATATATTATGGATAATTCTCTCTGACATCTCTTCTGGAGTTCCATCAAATGCTACTCTCCCTGAGTTTATCCCTATGATTCTATCTGAATATCTTTTTGCTACATCAACTTGATGTAGGTTAAGTATTACTGTGATTCCCATCTCTTCATTTATAGTTTTTAGATAATCCATTATAATTTTTGAAGAACTTGGATCAAGTGATGCTATTGGCTCATCACAAAGAATTACCTTTGGATTTTGAATAAGTGCCCTGCATATCCCAACTCTTTGTTTTTGACCACCACTTAGGTTATCACACCTTTTATATGCTTGCTCTGAAAGTCCAAGTTTTTCTAAAAGCTCTAGGGCTTTTTCTTTCTCTGCCTCTGTGTACATCCCCATAATTCCTTCAAGTGTACTTTTGTAGCCAAGTCTTCCATGTAGAACATTCTCTAAAACTGATAATCTTTCTACTAAATTATAGTGCTGAAATATCATTCCTATATTAGTTCTAACTTCCTTTAACTGTTTACCCTTCATCTGACCAATACTTGCTCCATCAATTTTCACTTCTCCACTCGAAAAATCTATAATTCTATTTAAACATCTTAAAAGTGTAGATTTACCAGCACCTGATGGTCCTATAATTGAGACAAATTCACCTTTATTTATAAAAAAATTGATGTTATCAAGAGCTTTTGTATTCCCATTATATTCTTTGCTAAGTCCTTTAACCTTTAACATATCAACCCTTCTTTCACTATTTTGATAATTCTCTAACTGGATTAAACCAACTATCTTCAACTTTTAAAAATCTTTCTTTATCTGTTTTAGTAAAGAATCCTTTTCCTGTGCTACCTTCTTCTATAAATACTAATTTGTTATTTGTAACCTCATCACTTATAAACATATCTACAATTTTCTTTTGCTCATCCTCGCTTAAAAGCTCTGTGTTCATAACAAAAGGAGAGTTTAAAACTGGTGTGCTATCTATTGCAACAAATTGTTCTCCTTTAAGGTTGTTAAAAGGTTCTACTGCATCATCCTTAATTTTATAAGTAGTTCCAACTCCATTAAAATCACCTGAAACAGTGTCTATATAATTTATCATTACAGTGTCACAAAAAGCTGCAATATCACTTTTATCTGTTAAAAGATTCACTGCCGAACCTTGATGTGTTCCCCCAAAATAAACTTCATTAAAAAACTTATCCCTTCCCCCTTGCATAAGTGCTTCTTCATTTAAGTTATCACTTGCAAAGTTTTTTATTATACTACTTGCAGGAACTTTAAAACCTGATGTAGAACTGTTAGAAACAAATGACATCTTCTTTCCTTTTATATTTTGAGTAGAATATTTATCTGCATCTTTATACTTTTCTTGCTCTCCATCCCTTACTGCAAGCCAGCTATAATAAACTGCATCATCTAAAGTGCCTGATGGTCCTGAAGTAACTGCTAAAGGTTGTATTTTTTCATTCTTTTTATTTGCTTCAACATACCCCTGTGCACCTGTGTATCCTATTTCTGCCCCATCATTTGCAAGAGTTTCTATTGCTATTGCATAGTCTGTTGTAAGTTTATGCTCCACTTTTTTCCCTGTTGCTGTTTCAACTATTTTTCCAATCTCATTTCTAGCCTCTTCTAAATCTCCACCTGATTCATTTGGATACCAAACAATCCTTATAATATCACTATCTTTTTTACTATTAGCCCCTCCACTGCATGCTGTAAAAGTTGTGAATAATAAACTTATTGCTAAGACACTTAAAAATACTTTTTTCATAATCTAAATCCCCCAATTTATTTCATTTAATTTTATATTCTCCTCATTACAAGTTTCTTGCCCTAGAAAACTATCACCATAAACTCCATGATAGTCACTGCCCCCTGTTAAAATAAGATTGTGTTTTCTTGCTAAATCTTTTATTAGAACTCTCTCTTTAATCCTGTTTTTTATATGATTAACTTCGATTCCATCTATACCAAACTTAACAAGTTCATAAAGTAAATTAATATCAGTAAGTTCTCCAAGATGAGCAAGTACTGCTATTCCCCCATCATCTTGTATAGCTTTTATAGCCTCATAAACATCAACATACCTAATGTCTTTTGATAGATCTCCCACCTTAAAAAGCGCTTTATATACATTCCCATAAATAGTATCTGCATAGCCCTTATCTATCAATTCATGCATTATATGCTGCTTATATAAAACTCCCCCAAGCTTACTTCTAGCAATTATCTTTTTTTTATCAATTTCATAGCCTCTATTGATTAAAGTATCTAATTTTTTTAATGAATTTTTATTTCTATTCTCTCGAGTGCTTTTACATAATGATTCTATGCAGTCAGTTTTATTGAAATTGTACCCAAGTATATGAACCTTTTGATTTCTTTTATAATCATAGGCTGATATCTCAATTCCCTTTATAACTTTTATATCTTCTCTTTTCCCAAGTTCAATAGCCTCTTCTAGTCCATAAACTGTATCATGGTTAGTTATTGCTATTCCATCTAGCCCCATTCTTTTAGAGTTTTGTATTATCTGTTCTAAACTCTCAGACCCATCAGATATATTAGAGTGTATATGCATATCAAATCTCATAAAAACCTCCTACACCATTGCACCTTTTTCCATATTGTAAACTCTCTCACATAGCCCATCCATAAACTCTAAGTCGTGGAATATTCCTATCATTGTAGTACCTTCATTTTTAAGATTTTCTATAAGTTCCCTAACTTTAAGTTTTGAGCTATTATCAAGACTTGCAGTAGGCTCATCAAGAAGTAACAGTCTTGGCTTTTTAACCATAGCCCTTGCTATATTAAGTCTAAGCTTTTCTCCCCCTGAGAAATTATTTGGGTAAGTGTCCCAAAGCTCTACATCAAGTTCAAAGTGTGAGAGCATTTTTTCAGTTTCACTCTTTGCATACTCATTGTCATATCCCATCTCAAGAAGTGCATTTTCTACAAGTTCTCTTGCTGTTGTCCTTGGCATAACATTTAAAAACTGTGATACATAGCCTATCTCATTCTTTCTAAGATATATAATTTCCCTCTCACTAGCCTTTGCTAGGTCTATATCTGAAAATTTTTCTGAGTTGTAGATTATCTTACTACCATCCCCGGGGATGTAAGTTCTGTAAATACATTTTAAAATTGTAGATTTTCCACTCCCACTTTTCCCTGTAATCCCTATAAACTCACCTTTTTTCACACCTATATTAATATCCTTTGATGCCTCTATATGCTTGTCTAGGCTATAAATTGTAAAGTCTTTAGATAAATTTTTTATATTAAGAATATCCACTTTTACACCTCCAGAGCTTTGAAAGATGATATGATTTCACCATTAACAATTGTTTTACTAATCACAGGCATTCCACTTCTTGGTCTATTGATTATAAGTAAATCTGCTTTTTTCCCTTCTTTTATAGAGCCAAGTTCTTTATCTATTTTTGCTGCCTTTGCTGGGTTTAATGTTACAAGTTTTACTGCCTCAACAAGACTTAAATCATACTTATCACTTAGTAAAAATACTGAATGTAACATCCCTTGTGGGTAATAATCACTACAAAGAATATTTATATTTCCTTTTACAATTCCCTCTGCTGCTGAAAGATTTCCAGAATGAGAACCTCCAAGAATTACATTTGGTGCCCCTGCTATTGTGTACATACCTCTTTCTCTTGCATACTTTGCAACTTCCATCTTTATTGGAAACTCACTTATTTCTACATTAAGGTCTTTTATAAGGTCTATCTTTTCCTTTGTATCATCATCATGTGATGCAACTGCTACATTATTCTCTTTTGAAAATTCTATAAGGTCTTTTATCTTATCAAAAGTTAACTTCTCCTTTTGCTTATGATTATCTAAAATACTATCAATCTCTTGGTCAGTTATATTTTTTCTATATCCCTTAAGTGTTTTTCTATAAATTTCAAGATTTGTGTATTGCCCTTGCCCTGGTGAATGATCCATTATAGATAGAAGTTGAATTTTCCTCTCTTTTATATACTCACGAAGTTCATCAACTTGCTCTACATTATCTATCTCTAGTCTTGCATGAAATTTATTTCTTATAAGGTTAACTCCACAATTATCAATCACAGATAAAAGTTTTTTTACATTTGCACTTTCTCTTATAGGTTTTGTAGAAAATTCATCATCCTTAATAAGTGAAAGTGAGTGATACATAGTTGTTATCCCTGTTGTAGCTAAAACTCTCTCTGTTTCTAAAAGCCCTAGTCTAAAATCCATCATAGATGTTGGTCTAGGACAAGCCATTGTTTCTATATAATCAGAATGTAAATCTATAAACCCCGGGGATATATATCCACCTCTTGCATCAATTTCTTCTAGGCCTTCTTCTGTATAACTCTCATCAACTATTTTTTCTATTCTATCTAAATTAACAATAATCCCTTTGTTAAAAAGCAAATCACTCTCTGTAATTACAATTCCATTTTTAATAATATATCTCAAAACCTGCACCCCTTTGTATCTATAATTTTTGAAAATATTCTAAATGATTTTTTAATTTATTGAATGTTCTAATCTAGCCTTATATAAGTGAATAAACAAGTTGCTGAGTATACTCATGCTGGGGGTCTTCAAGAATTTGGTCTGTAAGTCCCTGTTCTATAACTTTCCCATTAAGCATTACAAGTGTTCTATCTGCAAGCATTCTTATAACTCCTAAATCATGTGAAACTACTATCATACTGATGTTAAACTCTCTTTGTAATTTTTTTATTAAATCAAGAACATTAGCTTGTACAGATAAATCAAGCCCTGTTGTGACCTCATCTAGAAGTAAAACTGGTGGATTATTAGATAGTGCTTTGGCAATTTGAACTCTTTGCTGCATTCCTCCTGAGAAATTCTTTGGAGCTTCATCCATTCTAAAAGTTGGAATATTAACGCAGTCTAAAAGTTCAATAGCTCTCTCTTGCATCTTACCTACATTTCTATTTCCTGCACCTATTAATTTTTGTGCTATATTTCCAATACATGAGAAGTCCATTTTAAGTCCTAGAATAGGATTCTGATAAACTTTCCCAAATATATTATTTCTTATATAATTTTTTCTTTGTGATGACTCTGCAAATACATTTTTCTCTCCATTTTCATAAGCTTTTATATAAGCCTCACCACTGCTAATATCTTTATCAAAGAACAAGCATTGCATCATAGTAGACTTTCCACTTCCACTCTCACCAACAATTCCAAGAATCTCTCCCTCATATAAATCAAATGATAAATCCATGCAAGCGTAGACAGTTCCACATTCTTTGCAGTAATTTTTCTCAAGCTTTGCAGTTTTTAAATCCTTACAAGCTTTGCACCCTTCACCAAACATTTTTCTAAGGTTTTTAACTTCTAAAATAGGCTTTTCAAATCTATCCATCTTCTCACCCCTACACTCTATTGATATTTTCTAAGCAATTTCCACTATCATTACATTGGTAGTATCTTTCTCCAGTTCTGCTATCAAATATTTCATCAAGATAAACCCCACTAGCACCACAAACTCTACATTCTTTATTATCAAAATTCTCTACCTTAAACTCATAATCATCAAAATCTAGTGACTTAACATCTGTGTATGGAGGAATTGCATATATCTTTTTTTCTCTCCCTGCACCAAGTAATATGAGTGCTTTATTTCCTGAAAGTTTATTATTATCATACTTAGGGATTGGGCTTGGAGCCATAACATATCTTCCATCAACTAAAACTGGATGGTCTGCCCCTGTTGTCATTTGCTTGTACTTTACTATTTGTTCAAACAGCATAAGCCAAGCTCCACTATATTCTCCATCTGCATGAAGTCTTTTAGTCTTAAACTCACTAGGTTCTATAACTCTAAGTGGTTCTGGTGTTGGAACTTGTAGAACTAAAATTTGATTTTCTTCAAGATTCTTCTCTGGAACTCTATGTCTTGACTGAATAATTGTAGCCTCCTGTGTTTTTGTAGTTTCTCTAACTCCTGTTGTTTTATTTATTAGTTTCTTTATATTAACTGCATTAACAGACTCATCTGCCCCTTGGTCTATAACTTTTATAACATCCTTTGTCCCAACAAGTGATAAAGTTAACTGAAGTCCCCCTGTTCCCCATCCTCTACCTATTGGCATCTCTCTTGATGCAAATGGAACTTGATACCCCGGGGTTGCAACTGCTTTAAGTGTTGCCCTTCTTATCTCTCTTTTTGAACCCTCATCTAAAAAGGCAAAATTATAATTATTCATTTTCTATATCCTCCTTAGTGCTTCTTATGCTATCAAGCTCTGATTGGAATGTTACATAATGAGGAAGTTTTAAATGTGACATAAATCCTGAAGACTCAATTACATCTATGCTATATAAAACAAATTCCTCATTCCCTGTTGGGAAGTCCTTGCTTTTTTCCTCTAAGCATCTATCAAGAATACTCATTGAAATTGCTTTAGTTTCATTTTGCCCAAAACAAATTCCATAACCTATCTCAAAACTTCTCTCTTTCTTTCCATCAATTTGAACATCTACTGGAATCAAAGTTTCAACCTCTGTAAGATTTATTTCACCTATATAATAACTATCTTCCTCATTCTTACTTCCAAGTGAAATAGTAACTGGAACTTTTCCTACTCTAAGCTCCCCAACTGTTGGATGTTCTATCCCACAAGACCTAAAAGCTGAATAAGCAAGTGAATTAATTGCACCTGTTCCACCTCTAGTAAGACTTTGTAACCTCTCACTTCTAGTAGTTGGAAACTCTAAAGCTTTTTTTGTAATATCATCTGGCTCATTATCTTTAAAGATTATAGGCTCTATAATTCTCTCTTCTCTAAGTGAATTTATAACCTTTGGTAAATTTCTAAGACTGCCCTCTTTACTTTCAATATTCATATTAAAATCTTCCACAAAATTTTTTAAATCTTCGCTTTTTTCATCTTTAAGCTCAAAATCTAAAAGTCTATGAGTGTAATCATATGAAGTACCAAGAATTTGTCCACCCTCAATATCCTTAAAACTTGCAGATATTCTTCTCTCTACAAACATATCTTTTGTATCAACTGTGTTGCTATAATACTTTCTCTCGAGAGTTGACCTATAAGCCCTAAGAAGGAAAACTGATTCTTCTATACTCCCCTGAGCCTGCTTTATAGCAAGTGCTGCAAGTTCTCTTGAATAAATACTAGCCTCTGACATAACAGTATCTATAAGACCATTCATCCCAGACTCAATATCATTAACCTCTAAAATTCTCCCACCTTTAACTCTCTCATAAAAAACTCTTTTGATAGTCTCATCTATCGCAATACTTCCACCTTTAACTGCAACGTATCCCATCTTTTAGACCTCCCCTATAACTTTAGTAGTCCTTGGAACTGCTATTATCTGTCCACTTTTATCAACAAATATTAAGTCAATTCCCCTTGGGTAATCTGAAATTGCCTCTTCTCTCTCACTTTTCCAAAACTCTGAAATTGGAAGACTAACTATTTCATCACCATTAACCCCTGGTCCACTAACACTAAACCTTTTCCCTAAAAGAATTTCATCAACCTCACAAATTATAGTTGCCCCAAGATGTGGGTCTACCAAAGTTCCTTTTCTTGCATTTTCTATAATAAAAGGAAGCTCTTTTTGCTTATCTATTCCTACAAAAATAAAATCACTATTTTCTATACTTCCCTCACTTGCCTTTGTAATCATTGCTATTTTCTCACTATTTAAATCCTTATTATCACAAACTATATGAAACTTTGTTTCAGTATCAAGGAAAACCCTCATAATAATGAAACTTCCAAAATTAAAATCTATTGGTGACTTAATCTCATCAAGTTTATTAACTTTTGCTGGTCGTGACATTGAATCTAAAATTCTTCTATAACTCTCCTGCATAAAATGCACTAACTCTATATTTTGCATACCTAAACCTCCATAGTGGAAAAATCAACCTTAGTCTTTAGTATTTGATTTTTTCTATTTTCCTCTATAACATTAATTTTCTCTTCTTCACGAGTTAAAATTTCCTCAAATAAATCACACTCACTAGAACCAAGATTATATGCCCCATCAACTATTGCAAGATTTAAAGCTTTCTCATAATTTTCTCCCGAAATAAGACCAACTCCAATCTTCTCATCAACATAAACCTTAGCCTCTGTAATAAGAACCTCCCCCATATAAAAAAGTTCTCCCTTTCCATATTCTCTAACCTTTAACATTGCAAGACCAAGCTCTGGCTCAAGTATAGTTTCTACCTTATGAACCGATTTAATATGACTTGCAATATGCTCTAAGAGCTTTGTTCTCCCATTTGCAAGAATTTGTGTTCTTCTTTTTCTATCCACATTAACCTCTCCTTACCTAAAGAAATAATTTAAACCTTCTATGTTTTATATTCTAATGCTTCAATGTAAGGTAAGTTTGCAGTTTTATTAGGTAATTGTTAAATAAAGGTAATTTAAATGTTAATTTAGAAATTTAGATAGCAAAAAAACTGCATTAGATTTTTCACCTAATGCAGCCTCTATTATCTCTATTGTTTTTTAATCATATAAAACTCAAATATATTCTACCAGCCTGGAAATTGTTCATAATATTCTTTCACTGTTCTAGCTTTTACAATTTCTTTTTCTTTTAAACCTACTAATAAGTCCATATTTTCACAAAATATATTTATCCTATTATTTAAGTTAGGAAACCCTTCATATTCAAGCCGTCTTCTTATAATTAATGTTTCATCTTCGTTTGTCAACCATAGCATATTTTTATTTGTTATATGCTTAGTTTTTAAATTTTTCAAGCTTATTTTATTTTGTATTTTTTTAAACTCTTCTTCATTTAATGAATCTATAAACCAGTTTGGTTTACTTCTAAATAAATAAAAATGTATTCCTGCATCTTCTAAATATTCTTCTATACTATTTGCAGACTTATATAAACTTCCCATACAAAATTCGTATATATTTCCCTTATCACTAATAAAAGGGCCTTGTTCATTATGAGTTTCATTCTCTATAAAATGAAAATAGTGTCTATTTTTATCTAGTGGATTTATCCAATATTTCTTTACTGAATCTTTAGGTTCCCAAAATGAATTTAAAACAAACTCCCCCTTAGTATCTTCATCATTAAATAAATCTAATTTATATGCCTCATCCTCATCTTTTTCATATTTACAATAAGAAACTCCACCATATTTAATTTGAACCTCTATTATTTTTTCAAATAAAGGAACATTTTCTTTTTTCAATAATTCTTCAATCTTTTTTCTTTCTTTTACAGTTTCATGCCTATCCCCTTCTGCTAACATAACAGAATAACAATTTTCTAAAGTTATATTCACTTTGTCTCCCTCTTCTTATAATGGTAATATTATAAACCTATTATAATTATTTATTATGGCAATTAAAATACATTTTCTATTAAAGGATAGAATCTAACTTAAATAAAAAAACTGCACTAGATTTACCCTAATAGAGTTTTATCCTTGTAGCTAAGTCCCAAACTTATTTTCTAAGTCCTCTAACTACGTTTATGTCTAAACCTAATTTATTAGCTATTATTTCATCATCTAATATATCTAAGAAGCTAATTGCAGCATCTATTTTCCCTCGCTCTATTCCTTGTTCTATCCCTTCAAGGATTCCCTTCTCTTTAGCTGAATTAATCATATTTGCTCTTTCATGAAGCGATCCTTTCTCTTTCCCAGTATAATCTCATTGCATCTTCATCACCACTTAAGTATTCAAGTTTGTTTTCAGCTTTTTCTATTGCTGGTTCCAATTCTATCAACTCCTTTAATGTAGTTTCTGGTATATCCTTCTCAAGAAATG
>JBOFIK010000051.1:0-3212 GCA_051650125.1 Sarcina sp.
GTTATTTTTAATAGATTTAATTTCAGATAAGTTTAAAGAGTTCCAAGCTTCTGCTACTTGTTGCAGATTATCAGGGATAGCTTTGCTATTTTTCTGACCTATATTATCTATCTCTTTCTCTATCTCTTTCTCTATCTCTATCTCTGTGTTGCATTTTGTTGCATTAGTGTTGCATTGCAACGCTTTATTAGTTCTGCTACGCCTAGAGCGTATAGTTGAAGCACTTTCTTTACCTATTGATTCTAAAGTTTCAGGCAATAAATATTCATCTTCCTCAACTTCAACAATAAGATTATGTTTTTGAAGATATAAAAGAGTCATCCTTACATTTTCAACTTCTTCATCAAGCTCTAGTGCTAACTCTTCTACAAAATTATCTTCAATACCTTCAAAGTATAGTTTTGCTTCATCAGTCAAGCTTAAAAGCTGTAACTTCAAATATATTATTGTGAACGTATCTCCTCCAGCCATTTTTCTGAGTTTTTTTATTTCCTTTTGTTTGAAAAAATTATTTTTTAATTTAAGCCAATAATATATTTTATTTATTGCCATCTACTAGAGCACCTTCTTTTACTGTTTTATTTTTAACATTTAAGCCATTTAAAAATCCAATAACTAAAGTTTTATCATTTGCTGGCAAGTTTTTATAAAGAGCCAAAATTTCTAAGAGTTCCACTACTTTATTATCATTATTCAACTTCTCCCCTCCTAACAATGTCGTTTTTACAACTTTTATGTTTTTATAATAACTTAAAAATGTTGTTTAGTCAAACTTTATTCATATTATTAACAAATTAATAGTTGTTTTTACAACTTATTTTGTTGACTTTACAACACATTTCAATTATACTTTTGAAACGAGGTGATATTATGCATTCCCGCTTAAAAGAATTACGAAAAGCGTTAGGTTTAACACAAAAGGAATTTGCAGAAAGTTTAGATTTGTTTAGAACCACCATTTCAAGTTATGAATCTGGTTCTAAAGTTCCTAGTGATAAAACTCTTAGACTTATAACAAAAACTTTTAATGTCAATGAAAATTGGTTAATAGATAATACTGGTGATATGTTTAATGAAGATCATGCTAGTATCGAACTTTTTAATCAAGTTTTAGAATTACTTGATGAGGATGATGTTGAAAGTTTAGAATTTATAAAAATGTATATGAAACTCAATAAAAGTGGTCGAGCTCTCATAAAAGAATTATTAACTAGATTTTCATAAAAGAAAGACACAACTTATTTAGAGTTGTGTCTTTCTTTTATATTCATTTTTAGAGTTAATATATATATCGAATCTAATCTATCCTTATTTTTTATACCCTTTAATAATTTAATAATTTCTTTTTCTTTTTTACATGTCATAATATCAACTCCTGAATTTAACATTTATTTATAATAACCAGCGAATATTAGCCTTAGTCGACTCGCAAGATTTATAATACTCCAATTATTTGAAGAATCAAATTCAGTTGTTTATTAATTTCATATTTTGGAGTTTATAGAGAAATAGTCCAAGTCTTTCCATATTTCAAAATCTTTTCTTTAGATTGATTTTTATCCCTATTATAAATTATATATTTATTTACTTTATTCGCTAGTATATTAATTATTATATTATTAAGAATTAATATCAATATTCTCAAATCAATTACATTTATTACATTTTAATCTCATTTATTGTATTTTTATTAGATATACAAAACATTAAATTTTAGTTATTATTCCCTAGAAATTATGAAAGGTTGTGATTTAAATATTTATATTAATCGGTCTTATATCAGGAATTCTACTGACACTTTTATTAACTAAAATTAATAAACTAAAAGAGATTATATTAATTTATAGTCTCTTTTTCATATTTGCATACAATAAAAGTAACTACAAGAAGTTTTAAGAGATTTTTAGACTTTATAGGCAACAAATGTTTACTAGCTATTTAAAAATTAATATACCCCTATTAAAATAGATTTAAAGCTATGCTCTACATAATATTAACAAGCTAATTTTAATTTGAGTAGATTATTACTAGAAATTAAAAATATTAAGATATCTAAAACAACAACTTTTTATTTATAAAAACATATAGTTGTATTTAATGTATTTAATGTATTTAATGTATTTATGTATTTAGGCGTTCTGCAAGCTAGTGATATCAACATATGTAGAAGTTATACATGGACAGATTAAATAGAATACATGGACAGATTAAATAGAATACATGGACAGATTAAATAGAATACATGGACAGATTAAATAGAATACATGGACAGATTAAATTGACATAGTCTATGTATTGTGATAATATTCCATTATAAATTTAATTAATGAGGTGTATTGAAATGAGTGATACAAGTTTAGATATTTTATTGAAAAATAATCAGATGATTAAGGCGAAGTATGAATTTACAGAACTTCAAAATAAAATACTTCAAAAGACTTTTTTAGATGTTCAAAAAAATAAAAGAAGATATGCAGAAATTTCAATTGAAGATATTAAAGAAATAACAAAAAATACAGGGATGTATAATATTAAAGCAATTGATATTATGTTGAAAAATATATTAGATAATGATATTACGCAAATTAGAGAAAATGGAAACTGGATAAGAACTAAAGTTATTTCATCATATGAATTTATTAAAAAACAAAATATATTTGAAATAGAATTGTCTCAAAAGTTTTTATCTTTAGTTTTAGAGTATAAAAACGAAGGTTTTACTGCTATTGATGTAACAAAATATTCTAATTTGAGTGGAGTTAATAGTCAAAGATTATATGAATTGCTAAGAATGTGGACTGGATCTAAAGGTGTTATAACTTATAAAGTGATAGAAATTAGAGAATATTTAAATCTAAATAATAAATATAGTTGTTTCCCTGATTTCAAAAAAAGAGTAATAGAATCAGCTATTAAAGATATAAATAAAAAGGGATTAATGAATATACATAAAGTAGAATATGTTAAAATTGGAAGATCAATAGAAAGTATAAAATTTTATGTTAAAGATCTTGAACCAAGAAACTATACTTTTGAAAAAAACTTTAAAAAAGAAAAGGTTGATAGTGATGGTAATGCTCCGCTTGATAGTCAGATAGAAATTGACGATTATAAAATAGACGTTAAATCCGATAATGAACTTCTTGCTGATAAAGCAAAACTTTCTGTAAAAACAATAGACAAGCTTATTAAAGATAATGGAATTGAAAAAG
>JBOFIK010000052.1:0-202467 GCA_051650125.1 Sarcina sp.
TTCGTCTCCCCGTTGATGTAACTTTAGTTTAACCAAACAACAAAATATAATAAAGAACTTAACAAAAAAATGGCGTCCGAAAACACCATTTTTATTATTTAACTATTTTTGAAATACCCATACTTGAGTAAGAACCTAATTTAATGCAATCTCTATTTTTTCTATTTTATTTTTCGCTATCTAATATAAACATACTAACAATAGATGAAAGTATTGCACCAGCTATCGGTGCTAATATAAATGCCCATAATTGTGTTAATGCTACACCACCAGCAAATAGTGCTGGTCCAAGACTTCTAGCTGGATTTACTGAAGTTCCTGTTACAGGAATTCCAACAAGGTGGACTGCTGTAAGTGCAAAACCAATAACACCCCCAGCAAATGCTGCATTTCCTTTCTTACCTGTTACAACAAGTATTACTAATACAAATATAAATGTTAATGTAAATTCTGTTAATAATACTCCCCACCATGTAAAGTCTCCAAAACTATTTTGTCCAAAATTATCTAATGGCATTTTTCCTGCCTTTAAAATTAAATATAATACCCCTGATGCTGCTATTGCACCTAGACATTGTGAAATTATGTAATATATAAGTTCTTTGAAACTCATTCTTCTATTTATAAACATTGCAACTGATACTGCTGGATTTATGTGACATCCTGAAATAGTCCCTATACTATAACACATTCCCATAAGTGCTAGTCCAAATGCAACTGCTATTCCAAGTATCCCTACTCCATTAATTCCTCCACCTAGAACTGCAGTAGCTGGTCCTATAAATACAAGTACAAAAGTTCCTATAAATTCTGCCATAGCTTTTTTTGCCATTTAAAAATTCCTCCTTAGTTTTTTGTCTAACAATTTACAATCTTATAACTCTTTTGCCATTTTTTCAACCTTTTATTTCTTTTTTGTTATTTTTAAGTCTTTTTGTTGTAATTATTATATTTTCTTTAGGTTTATTAAAAAAAGTTTCTGATAAAAAATACATTTACTTCTAAATATTATTATTCTTTTACTTATATTGTTTACATTTTTCATAGCAAATATTATACTTACATAAGAAAATTATAGAAAAGAGGTAATTAACGATGGATGTCAATGAATATAAAGATATAAATGAAAATGTTTCTATGGAGGAGTTTGGTAGGTTTGTTGCTATAAATGATAAAAAATCTAAAGTTACAAATATGCTAGCTCTTAGAAAAATGTCACTTGCAGGCTTTGATTATAAATCTAATCTTTTAAAGTTAAAATCTCTTGATGATGAGTATAAAAATTATGCAAGACAAGGAGATTGTAATGCAGATATACTTCTTGAAAAAAGAATTGCTGTTGTAAAAAAAATAGAAGAACTTGAAAAGGTCGTAAGAAGTCTTTAAGTTTTGCTAAAAAGCACATATAATCTAAAATAAATAGAGATATATTTACCTTTTATTTAATGTTATAATATTTTAGAAATTTTAATTTGGGAGATAATAGAATGACTATTGGTTTAAAAAGAGAAGACGAAACAAATTACTTAAATAAAACTATTGAAGTTATCGATAATATGCTTGCTTCTTTTGGTGTTTCATCAGATAAACAAAGCAAGGATATAAAAGATGATAGAAAGCATTTTTGGACTAACTTTAGCGAACTTGATGAAATAGAAGTTCAACAATTTAACCAAGATATGGCTATGCAAGAAAATTTATATATAAAAAATAGAACTAAAATAAATACTCTTCAAACTCAAAGAGAAATCCCTTACTTTGCAAGAATAGACTTTAAAGAAGATGGAGATTCTTATGCTGAAAGTTTATATATCGGAATATCAAGCATTATGAAAGATGATTTTGATTTCCTTGTGCTAGACTGGCGTTCTCCTATTTCTAATATGTTCTATGATTTTGAAATGGGTAAGGCTAACTATGAAACTCCAAATGGTGAAATTCATGGTGAAATAGTTTTAAATAGACAATATAATATCAAACATGGGGAAATTAAATTTATACATGAATCAAATTCTAGTATACATGATGATTCATTGCTTGATATTCTATCTTCAAACACATCTGATAAAATGAAAAATATTGTTTCTTCAATTCAGAAACAACAAAATGATATTATCAGAAATGATAAATCAAAAATCTTATTACTACAAGGTTGTGCTGGTTCTGGTAAAACTTCTATTGCTATGCACAGAGCTGCTTATCTATTATATAAGCACAGAAAAACTTTAAGAGCTGATAATATTTTAATATTCTCTCCTAATGAAGTTTTTAGCGATTATATCGCCGATGTACTTCCAGGGCTTGGTGAGCAAAATATTAAACAGACTACTTTTGAAAGTTTTTACAAATCATACTTACCATCTATTTTTGAATATGAAAAAAAACATGATTATCTTGAGTATACTTATTCAAATCAAAATGACAAAAGATATCAAGTTAGAAATGACGGTATGTTATTTAAGAACTCAAAAGAATTTATGCTTATTTTAGATAAATTCTGTGACACACTACCTGACATACTACCAAACTTTAATGACCTTAAATTTGGTGGTGAAGTTATTATAAGAAAAAGTAAGGTTAAAGAAACTTTTGTTGAAAGATTTAGAAATGTTCCTTACCTAACTAGAATTGATAATTTAAAGCAAAGTCTTATTTCACAAGTTGAAACTAAATATCTTAAGCAAGCTAAAAAGAAAAACTCATCTGACTATGGATATAATATGATAGACCATGGTGAAGATTTCAATACTTATCTTATTGATGAGATAACAGAACAAGTAAATGCTATGTTTAAACTTGTTAACCCTATTGATATTTATAAAAGACTTTGGCTTACAATTGAAAAATATACAGATAAAAACCTAAGTGATGTTAAATCACTTACTATAAATTCAATTAATGATTTAATGGTTAACTTTGAAGATATAGTTCCTGCACTATATATCAGATGTCATATGGAAGGATTTAGAGATTACAGTAATATAAAACATATAATTATTGATGAATGTCAGGATTATAGCCCATTATTCTACTCTCTTATAAACAAAACATTTAAAAATGCATCTGCTACTATTCTTGGTGATTTAAACCAAAGAATAGCAAGTAATACAAATATCACTGCTAAAGAAGAAATTTCTTCTATCTTTGGTGAAGATAAAACTGAAATTGCTTGTTTAACTAAGAGTTACCGTTCTACAAAAAATATAACAAACTTTGCAAAAGAAATCCTTAAATCCTCAGAGGTTGTTGAGGCTATTGATAGAACTGGTTTAGATGTTCAAAAGATTAAAACTTCTAATATAACTGATGATATTAGAAATATTGTAAAAGAAATTTCTGATAGAGGATTAACTTCTATTGCTATTATTCCTAAAACAGGCAATGTAGCACAAGACCTTTATGATAATCTTAAAGATAAAATAGAAAATCTTAACCTTATAATAGATGAAAATAGTAGTTACTCAAGAGGTATAACTATCGTTCCGTCTTATATAGCTAAAGGTTTAGAGTTTGATGCTGTAATCATTCCTGATGGAGATTCAAAATCATACTCATTGGATTCTGAGAGAAATCTCCTTTATACAGTTTGTACAAGAGCTCTTCATGAACTTCACATACTTACTGAATCAGATCTTTCAAATTTATTTAAATAAAAAAATCTTTATAATTTTTTAAAAAAACCACCTACTATGCAATCACTAGTAGGTGGTTTTCATTATACTTCTAGGTTAACTTCAACTCCATAATGATCTGAAATCACCTCTTCATTTTCTCCATTAAAAATAACTTTTGATTTTACAACTTCACTCTCAAAATTTGTAAACACAATATCTATTCTTTTATCTACATTACTTTCCCAACCAGCTATCTTACCTTTTACGGTAATTCCAGCACATTTTTCTTTAGCCATTTTATAAGTATCCATAAGTCCTTTTTCTAATATATAATCATATCCCTGTGCTCGCACATCTGCTTCACTGTTAAAATCACCAAGCACTATACATTCTTTATCATTTTCTATAAAATCACAAAGTTTATCTACTTGTTTTTTCAATGGTTCATTTTCATCATCCCACCAACCTAAATGACATGAACATACACAAACTTTTTTTCCCTTGTAGTCTAAATTTATTTTTATTATTTTTCTACTTCTCCAATTTTCTATACTTTCACTTTTAGATACATATTTTGATTGAGTATCAATAATTTTGTGTCTACTTAAAATTGCTATTCCTTCCTCAAAAACATCATATCCTATTTTTCCATAATCCCAAAAAAGATTATAGTCATTGCATCCTATCTTTTTCAATTCAGAAATGAGGATAACTACAAAGTTATCCTCTTTTAATATTTTTTCTGAATCAATATATTTTGATTTTATGCTTTGACTAACCTCTTGAAGAGCTATAACATCGTACTTTTTTTTAGCTAGTACGCT
Source organism: Sarcina sp. (assembly GCA_051650125.1). Taxonomy (GTDB): domain Bacteria; phylum Bacillota; class Clostridia; order Clostridiales; family Clostridiaceae; genus Sarcina. Next base: position 4,439 of record JBOFIK010000052.1, read on the forward strand.
AGCTAAGTATTTTATTTTTTCTAGCTGATTCTCTTCTTGCCATGAATGACAGTTTAAAGTTAGTATTTTCATAATTAAACTCCTAATATATCTTGAACTTCTGATTTTATAACATCAACCTTTGGACCATAAACAGCTTGTATCCCCTTATCTTTAACAATAAGACCAATAGCTCCTGTCTTCTTCCAATCTTTTTCACTAGCAACTTGTGCTGTATCCTTAACTGTAACTCTAAGTCTTGTCATACAAGCATCAACATCTTCAATATTATCTTTTCCACCTAAAAGTTCGATTATTCTTAAAGCTTTTTCACTTCCTGATACTTCTGTGCCTACTGAAGTTCCCTCTTCATCTTCATTATCAATATAATTTCCTTTACGTCCTGGTGTAGGAATATCAAACTTTTTAATTACAAAGTTGAATACTGCAAAGTTTAATCCAAAGAATGCGAAACATGAAATTACAAAGTTTATTATATCTCCAACAAGACCTGCATTAACAAGCATTGGTGTTCTTGTTAGGAACTCTATTAATCCAAATGCATGAACTCTAAGATTTATTAAATCTGCAAGTGCAAATGAAAGCCCTGCAAGTACTGCGTATATAACATAAAGTATAGGTGATATAAACATAAACATAAATTCTATTGGCTCGCTAACTCCTGTAAGTATAACCGCTAAAATAGCTGTTAAGAATATTGTTTTATATTTTTTCTTTTTATCCTTATCAACATTTTTGTACATTGCAAGTGTAACCCCTGCTAATGATGCTGTTGATAAGATAACTTGTCCAGCTTTAAATCTAGCTGGTGTAACTGTTGCTAATAAGTTATTGTAAGATGCCATATCTCCTGCACCTTTAAAGTTAATAAGGTCACTTATCCATGCAAGCCATAAAGGATCTTGTCCTGCTACTACTGTCCCAGCAGCTGCCCCTGTAGCTATCTGATAAACTCCACCAAGTTCTGTATAGTTGATTGGTACTGTAACCATGTGGTGTAATCCAAATGGTAGAAGTAAACGCTCTAATGTTCCAAATATGAATGGTGCAACTACCGGTGCTGTATCTTGAGATGTAGCAATCCATTTACCGAATGAATTTAAGCCAAGTTGTGCAAATGGCCAAACTATTGCAAGTATAATAGCTGTAACTACTGAACCAAGTATAACTACGAATGGTACAAATCTTTTACCATTGAAAAAAGCTAAACTTTGAGGTAATTTATTATAATTGTAATATTTATTATATAAAGTAGCCCCTAGGAATCCTGAAATAATCCCTACAAAAACTCCCATATTAAGTGCTGGTGCTCCTAAAATACTTGTAAAGTAATCTTTAACTACTAGATCTGCTCCAAATAATGATGGTACTACTGCATTTGGGTCTGCAATCATCCCTGCATTAACTGCAAATATTGCTCCTGTAACTCTATTAATAAGTATAAATGCTATTAATGCTGCAAATGCTCCTCCAGCCTTTTCTTTAGCCCATGATCCCCCTATTGCAACTGCAAATAGAATATTAAGATTCCCTATGATTCCCCAACCAATATCTTCTATAACTCTAGCTATTGTATCTATAAATGCTACATCTACATACATTCCTATAAGCTTTCCAATAGATATCATAAGTCCGGCAGCTGGCATAACTGCTATAACAACTAATAACGCTTTCCCAAATTTTTGCCAAAAATCAAATGAAAACAATTTGCTTTTTTCCTTTACTTTTGCATTTTGCATTTTCAATCCCCCCATATTCTTTCTCCTAAATTTTGTACATTCTGCACTCCCAAGATTGTAATTTTATATTTTTATTAACACTAAAATCTTTGTTTTTATAGTTAGACAAGACTAAGTCTTTATCTTTTAACTCAATATCAAACTCTGTAACTATATCCATATCACTTAAATTACAAATTATAATATACTTTATATCACCAAACACTCTAGTGTAGGCAAATATATTTTTATCTTCTTCTAATATTAATTTGTAATCTCCATATACTAATGTTTCACTTTCTTTTTTCACCTTTATAAGTCTTTTATAGAAATTAAGTATTGAATCCTCATCCTTTAATTCATTTTCAACATTAATTTCTTTAAAGTTTGGATTTACTTTTATCCAAGGTTTACCCTCTGTAAATCCAGCATTCTCACTTGAGTTCCACTGCATTGGAGTTCTTGCATTATCTCTTGATATAGCATGAATATACTTTATTGCCTCTTTATGTGATAACCCTTGCTTTATCTTTTCCTTATATATATTAATTCCTTTTACATCATCATAATCTTCTATATTATCAAACTTAACATTTGTCATCCCAAGTTCTTGACCTTGGTATATAAAGGCTGTCCCTCTTTGCATCATGTAGCACATAGCAAATGCTTTAGCACATTTTTCTCTATATTCTCCATCATTTCCCCAAGTAGAGACTACTCGTGGAATATCATGGTTTTCAATAAATAATGCATTCCATCCATCTTTACTAAGTGTATTTTGCCACTTTGTAAGTACATCTTTATACGCTTTAACATTAAACTTGAGGTCATTTTCATAATCCCAAAGTTTTAAATGTTCAAACTGGAACAACATATTAAACTTACCTTTATCTCTTCCAACCCAAAGGTCTGCCTCATCTGAATTAACTCCATTAGCCTCTCCAACTGTCATTATGTCATATTTGCTAAATGTCTCTTCCTTAAGTTCGTCTAAGAACTTGTGAATTCCATTTACATTCATATGCTTATCAAAACAAGAGACATATTTTTCATTATTAGGATTTGGCATATCTACAAAGCCTTCTTCTTTTTTAATATGACTTATAGCATCAACTCTAAATCCATCAACACCTTTATCAAGCCACCAGTTCACTGTTTTATAAAGTTCTGCTCTCACATTTTTGTTTTCCCAGTTTAAATCCGGTTGTCTTTTTGTGAATAAGTGCAAGAAATATTCTTCTGTTTTTTCATCATACTTCCAAGCTGAACCTTTAAAAATACTTTCCCAGTTATTTGGCTCTTCTCCAGCTTTTCCTTCTTTCCAAATATACCAATCTCTTTTTGGATTATCCTTAGAACTCTTTGACTCTAAAAACCAAGGATGCTCATCACTTGTATGATTTATAACTAAATCAATTATTAATTTCATACCTCTCTTATGAACTTCTCTCATTAGTTGATCAAAATCATCCATGTTTCCAAAGTCACTCATTATATCTTGATAATCACTTATGTCATATCCATTATCATCATTTGGCGATTTGTACATTGGACAAATCCATATAACCTCTATTCCTAATTCTTTTATATAATCTAACTTTTCAGTTATTCCTTTTAAATCACCTATTCCATCTCCATTTGAATCTTTAAAACTCCTAGGATAAATCTGATATCCTGTTGCTTCTTTCCACCATATCTTTTCCAAAACAACTTCCCCCTTTTCCGCAAACGATTGCATTGAATGTTAAAAAAAATTCCTGTAAATCGTTTTCATCTTTTCTATATGTTTATAATAACAGGTTTTAAAATCTAAAACAAGCATTTTTTTACATTTTAAAGTATTTTTTCTTTTTTTAACATTTTGTTTTAATTTAAAAAGCCATTTTTTCATGCAAACGGTTGCTTTATTCTTAAAAAAGAAAAGACTCTTATTTTTATCTAAAAGTCTCCCTTTTTACTAATCTGCACTTTACAATTCTATGTTTATTCTGTACATTCTCGAACTCTAGGCTCTCAATCAGTAACTCGGCTGCTTGATAACCTAACATATCCGAATTTATATCAACAGTAGACAGTTTTCTTTTTTGGTATTCACATAAAGGAATATTATTAAATCCTATAATATCTATATTGTTAGCCCCTACCTCATCTAGATACTCTAAAGCACCAATTGCTAGTAAATCATCTGCTGCAAATATACTATTTATACTTTCATTACTCTCGTATATTTTTTTCATTAATTTATACCCAACTACCTTGCTATAAGATGTTCCTTGTAAAATCAAATTTTTATTCACTACCATACCATTCATTTCAAATGCCATTTTATATCCCTTTAATCTATCTTTTGAAACATTCCATTCCTGTTTTGCTCCTAAAAATGCAATATTTTTATTTCCCTTTTCTATCATTTCTCCAACAACATCAAAACTTACCTTAAAATTATCATTATCTACCCAAAGAGCATTTTCTGTATCATTGCATCTTCCAATTAAAACAAACGGAAACTTACTTTCATTTAGCTCTTTTATAATAAAATCTTCTTCTTTACTTCTTAAGATACATATGCCATCAATTAGTCCACTCTCATACATATCTTTTATGGCTTTTGAATCATCTTCTGAATCACTGAATGAATAACTTACATAATACCCTTTATCTTGTGCACATAGACTAATCCCTTTCATAAGAGATACAAAGAAATTATTGCTCATTATTTCATTCCCATCATTAGGAACCACAACGCCTATCATTCTTTTCTTTTTACTCACTAAACTTCTTGCTGCAAGATTAGGCTTATAATTCAATCTCTCGACAGTTTCCCTAACTCTTTTCTTAGTTTCATCACTAATTGAGCTATTATTAGATAAAACTCTTGAAACTGTAGATGTTGAAACATTAGCTTCTTTTGCTACTTCCTTTATTGTTATTTTCATATTACTACTCCTTAAATTGTCTATCTAGAAACATCATACATATTTAATATACATAAAACAACATTTTAATAATATTATATTCAAATTTTAATACATATTTTAAAATTATAAAGACTAATTGCCAATCCATTTCGCCACCATTTTGACATTCTTCATCTGTATAATACATTGTTTAGACATAAAACATAGAGGAGGACATATGGAAAATAATAAAACGAAAATAGTTATAGCACTTATGCTTACTATGTTTCTTGCAGCCTTTGAAGGTACAGTTGTAAGTACAGCTATGCCCACTATTGCAAGAGATTTAAATGGATATAAATTAATAAGTTGGGTATTCTCTGCTTATCTTCTAACATCAGCTGTTTCAACACCTATATACGGTAAACTATCTGATTTACTTGGAAGAAAGAAAGTTCTTATAACAGGTATAATAATATTCTTACTTGGTACGTTACTTAGTGGACTATCACAAACTATGGTACAGCTTATAATATCTAGAGCCATTCAAGGACTAGGTGCTGGATCAATAATAACACTTACATATACAATAATTGGGGACTTATATGACATATCTGGAAGAGCTAAAATACAAGGTCTTCTTAGTACAATTTGGGGTGTTGCAAGTATTCTCGGGCCATTTATAGGTGGAATTATACTCCTTAAATTATCTTGGCACTGGATATTTTTTGTAAATATCCCATTTGGATTCCTTGGAATATTTATGATAAGTAAATATTTCCACGAAGAAGTACATACTCATAAAGTTAAAATTGATTACTTTGGAACTATATTCCTTAATATATCAATTGTTTCCCTGTTATTTGCATCTCTTGAAAGTGCAAATAAAAAATATCTTATAGGTTGTTTACTACTTTGTATAATCTCATTTGTAATATTTATATTTATTGAGAAAAAAGTTAAAGAACCTATAATACCATTTGATATATTTAATAAAACTAGTGTATATGCAAATATAATTGGATTTATTGTTGCAGTTGTAATAATTGTAATTCAATCATACTTACCTTTATATACACAGAATGTACTTGGTTATAATCCAATTATTTCCGGATTATTCCTTGCACCAATATCAATTTCTTGGTTTACAAGTTCATTTATACTTGCAAAATCGCTTAAGAAATATGATGCTAAAATAGCAATTATAATTTCTACAATTTTAATTTGTATAGCAATGGCTATGGTTGCTTTCTTAAACATATCAACACCTATAATAGTTCTTGTAATTGCAATGTTCATAATAGGATTTGGCTTTGGTGGTATAATGAATTCAACTATAATTATTTCACAAATTGCTGTTTCAGATGGTAGACAAGGCGTCTCAACATCAACAATGAACCTTATACGTACAATTGGACAAACGCTTGGAGTAAGTATACTTGGCTCTGTGCTAAATAAAGGAATCACTACACATTTTAATAGTGAGAATCTACATCACATAACATCTGATATACTTGGAAGTGCTTCAAATCCAATGCATTTCTCACAGTTAGAAATACAAAAAGGTTTCTATGCTGGGTTACATCTTGTGTTTATTTCACTTTTAATTATTTCAGTAATTGCTTTGATTGTAAGTATCTTCTCACCAAAGATAAAAAATCATCACTAAAAAGAGGTGCTTAATTTGAGTAAAGGCAAAAAAATATTAGTTACCATTTTATCTATAATAGTAGCTTTGATAATTGCTACTATTATAACTTACTATGTTTCATTTAGTCCTAAAGTAGCTACTACTCCAGTGACTAGTAACATTCAAATAAATGAATTAAATCTTATTAAAAAGTTTATTCCAACAGATGTAAATTTAAATCTCAAGGGTATAACTGCTAAATCTGATGCACAATTTAGCTCACAGGAACTTACAGACCTTGCAATCTATGCTGTTAATCAAAGTCCTGAAGCTAAGCAGTACGTAACAGGTCTTCAAGTTAAAATTCTTGATGGTAATGTAATTATTTATATTACTGTAAACTACAAAGGTATTCCTTTTGAGGGAAAACTTGTATTTGAACCTTATGCTAAAGATGGTAAAGGAATTTTACATTATGTATCTGGTAATATCGGATTCATTCAAATACCTAAAAATATCATTTTTAATAGCTTAGTAGACAACCCAATAATTCATTTTAACAAAACCGTTGGTGATATAATTCTTCATTTTGATAATCTAGGCCAAATTCAAATAGAAAATATATCTACTAAAGATGATAATATAGATATTATGTTTAAAGGTAGTATAAACTTATTTTAATGCTAAGATGTGCCAATTTAATTGGTGCATCTTTTTTATGTTACGCTTTATTATATAATTCATCTTTTAAAATAAAATCTCGGAACATCAATATCACATAAGTAATACTATATATTAGAATTATATTTATTTTACAAAGGAGAAAAACTATAAACCAATGACACTAGCCTCTTTTTCAACAAATGATATTGTGGATGTAGTTCAAAGTGGGGCTGATTTTTCTTAAAAATTAGTATTGCTAAATTCTATTTTAAGAACTTATACAAATAAAAAAAATTCTATTGCATGTATTCTTCAAGCATCAATTAAAAAGCTAGCGCTGATAATAATATATTATCTTGTAAAATCAACTGTGCTTTTGAAAAATAATGCTTATTTTTTGATAGGACTTGATTGTCCTATTTCATACTAGTGAGGTGATTTAATATGAAAAACAATAATTGTAGAGAAAAGCATTTTTGTCAAAAATGTTTTTGTAATCCCTGTACTTGCAATTATTCCTCTTGCTCTGATTCTTGTGATTCCTGTGATTCCTGTGATTGCTGTGATGATATAGCTGATATTCAAACTTCTTTAGAATCTATTTTAGACTTTGAAGCAAATATTTCCGAATGTGCTTCTAATCTTTTTAGTTATATTTTGCCTTGTGAATTAGACACTATTGATGATGCACAAAAAAAAATCAATTTATTTAGTACCCTACTACTTTCATATAGTAATAGAGCTGGTTCTTTAAGCAAACTAATAAATTCTGTAAGTTGCTTAGATGACTCATACATCCCTAATCCACATATAGAAGTTCTTGAAGATTGTTATAAAGAGAGTTGCAATCCTAGTTTAGTACGCCAACAACAACAACAACAACAACACCCTTGCCCAGCAAATAATTGCTATGACCCTTGCAAAAAAACTTCTCCAATTATTCGTATTGATGACTTGAATCCTCCAAGCATCTGCGAGAACATAATTTATCCTCAACATATTTGTAACGGACTTTACTTTCTCGAAAAAATCAAAATTTATTTTTCAAAATGTAAAACTTGCAAAATATTTGAAGTTTATTTAAATTCTAAAACACAAAAACTTTTATACACTAATGCTAAAAATTCTTGCGGAATTTCTAAAACTTATATAGTATAGGGGTATTTTTACAAATTCTTCTATCGCTTCATTTTTATTCACTTGATGAAAATTCTAATGAATTATCTAGTACCTTAACAGGGTTAAATTCTTATTCTAGATACTGTGAATTTATAAACCTTAAAAGTTGAAGGTTTACTACAAAAGTATCTCTAAAAAATTGTTGTAGTTCTTGATTGTAATTTTTTCTAAAAAAAAATGCTATAACACTTGATTGTGTTATAGCATTTGGATTTTTACTAACATAAGTAATATTGTTTAATTAGTTTAACTATTTTCTTTGCTTCATTAGACTGAGCTGATGGAACTTTAAATGATATCGGTGCATTATAAGGTACACCATTAGCCCCAAGTGCTGTATTGTTTTGAACACCTATTTTAATATCTACATCTAAATCAAAAGTTCCCGCAGTTTCAAAGGAAACATTTGAAACTGACTTTCCTGGTATAAACTTAACCTCAACTTTTTTACCAGTAATCCCTTGAACATCTATCATGTAAATTCCAAGGTTAGTAAGAACTATCGAATCCCTTATAAATTTAAATCCCATTATAACTTGTTCATTGTTTAACAAATATTCATTAATTATGCTTGCATCTGTAACTATACTGCCATTTCCCATTAACTTATCATATAATCCCATACTCAATTCCCCCTTAAATTCTTTCTACTATTATACTATAAATAATCCTAACTTATTTCCTTATTTAAAAATCATTTAAATAATTTACTAGCTTTTAATTAAAATATGTTATATGATAAATTAAAACGACCAATAAAGGAGTATTTAATATGTCAGTTTATATAATTAATTACTATTTAAAAGAAGCAATGCACTCATGCGGATGTGGTTCAGACCATCACGAGCATCATGCACACGAAGAAAGAGATAACCATGAAGTTATTGGAGAAATCAAAGAACTTGGAGCTTGGGCTGAACTTATGCCTGATTGCTACATAGTTAAAACTGAAAAATCTTCAGAAGAAATTGCAACAAAAGTTAAATCTGTAATGGAAGCTCACGATAGAATATTTGTAACAGAAATAAATAAAGAAAATGCTGCCTCATTCACACCTGGTGTAATGGAATGGATCAGACAATAAACTAAAAAAGAATGCCCTTTGGGCATTCTTTTTTGTTATGTAAAGTAAAATAATTCTCTTTTCTACTTTACACGTTTATTTCAATTTAACTTTTACATCTAAGTACATAAGCTGGTGGTATATTCATATATGTTTTATCTGTGCGAATTTCCTCAAAAAATCTATCAAACAATTTTTTCTTTACTAATGAGTATTGGAAAGTAATAAACTCACCGCTATTTTCTATTATTTCTGCTGTTTTAGTTAGTATACTATCAGAAACATCCTTTGGTAAAGATGCAAATGGTAACCCTGAAACTATATAGTCAACATGTTTTATTTTATATCTTTTTAAGATATGATCTATATTTTCAGCACTTTCATTTAGTATTAATACATTTTTTTTATGTCCATATAATCTATTTAATCTGTGATAAAATTCTTTATTTATTTCTATTAATATAATTTTCGTATTATCATTTGCTCTAGCAACTAATTTCTCTGTAAATGAACCTGTCCCTGGTCCATATTCTATGATACATTTAGCATTTTCAAAATCGACTTTGCTTAGCATCTTACTTGCCAAAAATCGACTACTCGGTGCTATTGCTCCTACTTTTCTCGGATTTTTGATATATTCTAGCAAAAACATAAAATCACTCCAATCGTTTTTTCAATTATACTATATATTCCACCTAAAATAAAATTATTTTTTTCATTTTTCATTTTTTGACTAAAAAAAGTCAATTAAATATATAAATTTTTTATACCTTTAATTGACTTTCTATTTCTCGAAAAAACTATATTTTATTTTTAAAAAGCTTCTTGATCATCTTTTGGGTGTTTTAAGTGTGTACCATAATAACTTATATCTTGTGTTATTTGGCTTAACTCATTCTTATGTTTATTATTATAATTTCCTTGCTGATTTATATTCATGATGATAGCACCTGATACTAATGCTACCACTGCAATTCCTGTAACTGCTCCTAAAACTTTACTTTTCATAATAAAACCACCTCCTACATTCAATATAGCACTTTAAATCATTCATTTAAAATAGTCATTATTGACGATTTATTACAAAAAGTGTTAAATAAACTAAATGATACTAATTTATTTCAAAAAAACTCTTTTCTATTTAATATTATGAGGCATTAATTATTTTTTTGTCATTTTTACAACTTTTTTTTGTAATCTTTGTCCACATATTGTTTCTCAAATTTATTATTGCATATGAATATAGTAACAGAGCCAATTATTATCAATAAATATCCTATTAATGAATATTCATCAGGCATATTGCCCCATAGTATCATACCAATAAATGTTATGAATATTACATTAGTGTAACTAAATACAGATATTTCTTTTGCTGGTGCATACTTATATGCTATTGTTAATGCAAACTGTGTAGCTGATGAGAATATTCCCGCTAAAATCAAAGCTATAATTTCATGTAGATTTGGTATTGTAAACTTGTATATCATAAATGGAATTGACATACTTGCTGATGTAAACGCATAGAAAAATATTATTGTATTAGGATTCTCTCTTTTTCTTAGAAATCTTAAAAAAGTACCTACTGCACCACCAAAAAGCCCTGAAAGTATTGCTATTAATGACACAATTAAACTTTCTTCCCCCGTTGGTTTAACAACAAATATAACACCTATAAAAGCTATAACCATTGCTATAATATGATATTTCCTTACACCCTCTTTTAAAAATATTGCTGAGAATATAATTACAAAAAATGGACTAAGCTTACCAAGTACTACCGCATTTGCAAGTAACATATGACTTATAGCATAATAGCTACACCAAACTCCTAAAGTTCCACAAAGTGCCCTAAAAAATAGAAATTTTCTGTTTTTAGTCTGCCCAAAGAAAGTATCATTAGACTTTAATATTATAAATATAGTTGTTACAATTGTTATTATATTTCTAAAAAAACTTTTTTCATAAAAAGGTAAGTTTCCCGCTTCCTTTATTGCTGTTGATGCAAGCGCTGCTGTTAAAGCTGAAATTATTATTAATATAATCGCTTTATTTTTATTACTCAAAAAATCTCTCCTTTACTACTCCACTCAAATATCAACAAGTATACGCTATTACTTTATAAGTTTCAACTTACTTTAATTTCATAATTAAGTAATAAAAAAGCCACCTTATTAGATGACTTTTCATATATAAGATAACTTTCCTAAACTATGCACTTTTTACAAATTCTAAATTACAAATTTCATTTTTAGAATCTACAAATTTAATATTCGCTCTTAGTAACTCTGATGCTCTCAGGCTAGTCCTATTTTTCACTTTAATTGCGATTTGTTCACTTACATCCCCTGGTAGTAAATCTTCATTCATATCTATAATGCTAATCTTCCCACCTATGTCATATGTATATTTTACTCCTACAATTCTCTTGCCTGAGTCATTTTTTATTCTTGTACTAATAATTTTATTACCATCACTATCAGTAACTTTAGAATTAACAAATTTTAAAGTATCTAAATTAAATTTTTTATTTTGTCCATGCACTGATAAATCACTCGTAATATTCGCTATGCTATTGATACTTGCAGTATCTAAATCTCTGTGAGTTTTAGATACTGCAAGCACCTCAAATCCTATAAGTCCAACTAATACTATTCCTAACCCTAACGTAGTTCTATTTATCATTTCATATCCCCCCATATTTCTATAGTCTGATTTTTTGTAGCTTTTCTATCTATATAATCACATAAAAAAAGAGTAAATTCAATACTCTTTCCCCTTTTTTTACTTACCATCAACAAATTTTTAATATTTTCTATTTATTATGTTTTACTCAAAATAGTTTTCAGAGTTAATTTTTATAACAAAAAAGATAGATATATTAGATTTCTCTAACTATACCTATCTTTTTAATTCATTTTATCAATGATTGTTAAAATACCATTTCTTTAACTAAAGCAGTCTTATCTAGTGCATATTTATACATAAGGATCTATCTTCAAAAAAAGAATCGTATTGCTACGATTCTTTAAACATTCAGAAATTATCTTCTGTTGTTTTGTGCTTTTCTAGCTCTTCTACAAGCTGGGCATCTTACTGGCTCATTATCGAATCCTTTTTCTTTGTAGAACTCTTGCTCACCTACTGTGAATACGAACTCTTCGTTACAATCTTTGCATACTAATGTTTTATCTTGCATGATAATCCTCCTAAATTTTAAAGTTCAAAATGGATATAATAACCTCTAAAATAAGAGAAATATCTATCTATATGAAACTTTGTTTTATTCTTTATTTAAGCTATCTAGCTTAGCTTTATAATAACATAGCGATTTCTGTTTTGCAATAAAATATTTAACAAAATTTTCATTTATATTCTACTAAAAAACGACTCTATTATGCTCTAATATTTTTACCATAATCAACAGAAATATTCCTATTTTTTGATTCTTTTTTGTATAAAAAAAAGAACCGTATTACTACGATTCTTTAAACATTTAGAAAATTATCTATTGTTTTGTGCTTTTCTAGCTCTTCTGCATGAAGCGCATCTTACTGGCTCGTTATCGAATCCTTTTTCTTTGTAGAACTCTTGCTCACCTACTGTGAATACGAACTCTTCATTACAATCTCTGCATACTAATGTTTTATCTTGCATAATAATCCTCCTAAATTTAAAGATTCAAAATGGATATACTAACCTCTAAAATTCAAGAGAAGTATCTATCTATATGAAACTTATTCATTCTTATTTATTGTTAGTATCTCTACTACTTCCTCAGTATAACACTTATATATTTATTAATCAATGGAATTATCTCTGTTTTATGAAAATATTTTCATAAATTCTCCATTTCTTTTCAAAGCTAGTTATTTAGCCATCTCCGCAAATTTTTATCTATATCAATCCATCTCTTTCATATGATTTAATAGCTGTAACAATATAACTTAAAGTACAAAAATCTCTCGAAATTTGCTTGCTTGCTTCTTTTAATCCATCGATTAAAAACTTCTCTTTAAATTCCTTTAAAAGAACCATACAACTTATAGGACTTATAGTTCTATCCTTTGTATCTAAAGTTCTTGACTCTTTGATATATGGATTTTCCATAGCAATATTTATAGCCTCTTCAAGTTCTTTACTGATTTCAAGTACTGGCATCTCATCAAACACTTTAACTTGCTTTTGTGTAAACTTTAAATTTTCAGCTTTAGTCACATCTGTATCAATAAATATACAGTCATAGAATCTAGCATCGTAAAAATCTGTTCCTTCTAAATTTACACCTTCAAATACAGCATTTCTAAATGTCGCTCTTTTAAATTTACTATTCTTTAAATTTGTACCAACAAACTCTGTCCAGTTGAAACTAGCTTCATAGAAATCACATGTTTTAAAATGGGCTCCTCTAAAACTTGCAAAATCAAAATTCGAGTTACAAAACTTACAGTTATAACAGTTTGCTCTTTTAAAATCTGTGTACATAAAGTTTTTATTTTCCTTATTCGCCTTATTATACTTTATTATGTTTACCTTCTTATTTACAGCCATTATGCCTCCATCAGTACCTTTGTACTTCAATATATTTTATTTAAAACCACTTTTAAAGCAATCAAATTATCCTTCTATTATCTTTAAATGCGGATGTGTATTGCCTTCAAAATGTCTATAATTGCCACCATTTGTTTAGATATACTTTTTCAAATTCATATATCAAATCTTGTGCAACATCTAGGTCTGCACTCTTATTAATAGTCCCGCAGTGCTATGTGGACAGTATACTACAACAATCGCATCTTTGATACCACTTTTTGTGGCTACTCTTATATAAGGTGTTATATCTAGTAAAGTTTGTCTATCCTTTATGGTTAAATTATGCTTATATAAGTTTTCCATACTTTCTCATTAGATTTAAAACTCTAATAAATTATCATCTTTTAGCAACTTGTATAAAGTAGGTTCTATATTAAATTCATTTATTATAGCTTCAACTTCTGCAAGTGATTTCTCTTTCTTTTCCATTGAAACTTTCCCTTTAGATGCTCTAATTAAAATGTTCTTTGGTGAATGAGAAATATCTATAAATTCTAGTAACTGAGTTTTATATCCTAAACACTCTAAAAGACTTCCTCTAACTGAATCAGTCATAAGTGCAGCCATTCTTTCCTTTATAATTCCATACTTAGTTATTGCAGTAAGATTTTCTGTGCTTATCTGCTCATTAAATTCATGCTGACAACATGGAACTGAGAATATCATTTTTGTATTCCACTTAATAGCATTGTATAATGCATAATCAGTCGCAGTATTACAAGCATGAAGTGTTATAACCATATCAACCTTATTATTATACTTGAATCCATTTATATCTCCAAGCTCGAAATGAAGATTCTCGTAATTATATCTTTTAGCTATGTCATTACACTTGTTAATAACATCTTTTTTAAGATCTAATCCTATTATTTTTACATCTATCTTTTTAATCTCTACAAAATAATAATAAAGAACAAATGTAAGATATGATTTACCACAACCAAAATCTAATATAGTAAGCTCCTTATAATCTTTCTTTTTAACTTCATCATCTATTATTTCAATAAATCTGTTAATTTGCTTATACTTATCATATTTTGAATTTATAACTTTTCCTTCCTTTGTGAAAACGCCTAAATCTATCAAAGGTTCAATTATCATTCCCTCTTTAAGAATATAATTTTTTTCTTTATTATGAGAAGTTTTTCCTCTCATGTTTGAATTATCTGTTTTTTTCTTATTTAAAAGTATTTTTCCTTTTTTAGAAATTTTCATTTCAGCAGTAAATTCATCTGCCCAAATTCCAACTTGCTTATAATTACCCTCTAAACATTCTAAAACTTTTTCCTCTAATTCATCTTTTCCGATGTTCTCATGAAACACTTGCTTGTCTGTATATTTCTCTACTTGATAAGACTCCATAGAGTCTTTTAGTTTTACACTAAAAATAACTTTATTATATTCGTAGTCTTTGTTCATTTTATTACTTAAAACCACTTTTATAATGTCAGTATTTAAAATTCCATTTATTTTCACTCTTAATTCATCCATACTTTAACACACCTAACTACCTTTATTTTAAATTCAATTCTATAAACAATAATACAACAGTATACTTGTCCTTTTCAAATAAATAATTTTGTAACCATTATTTGTTATAATAAAATCCAGACTTAAACTAAGGAGGTTTATATGAAATTTCACATACTTTTGCTTGTAGCCGTTGTGGCTATAGTAGTCATATTCAAGTACTTTACAGTCAAAAAATTTAATAAAGATTTAAATTATGATGACCCTAAAAACTCAAATCACAAAAAATACGATTTAACTATTTTAAATGATTTACATAATATAAACAATTTTTTACATAGTGCTATAAATCATATCTTTGTAGGTACTATCAATATACATGGTGAAGCTGATGGTTATCACTATGACAATATAAAAAATACAAATAGTACAATAATTTCTAATACTAAAACAACACTAAATAAATATGATGTTTATAAGGCTAAGGTTATTGTTAATAGAAAATATAAATCTGATGATGGTGGTTATTCAACATTTTTTCCAAATAATCATTCACCACAAGATGTTATTAATTCTATAAACGAAGCCTATTCTAATAAACATCATATTGACGGTAATATTTATATCGGTAGGGCTAATAATGGAATGGAAATAGAAATGTATCTTACAGATGACTACAAAATAATTTCTGCATTCCCTAAATATTAAGCTTGACTCTATAAGATTATTATGTTAAACTAAGTTTACAGTTGGTACTTAATAGTGCTGTCTTGTAGAGCATGGGTCTTTCGCCGGAACCATGCTCTACTTTTTTTATACAAAAAAATAATAGCTGAAAAAGCTATATAAGGGGATATATAATAGTGAATTTTAAAGAACTTGGAATAAAAGAAAATACAGTTAACATACTAAAGAAAAATGGAATTATACAGCCTACTGCAATACAAGAGGAAAGTATTCCTTCAATATTAAAAGGAGCTGATGTAATTGGTGAGGCTAAAACCGGAACAGGTAAAACACTTGCTTTCCTTTTACCTACAATGCAAAATATTTCAACAAAAAATAGTAATACTCAAGTTTTAGTACTTTCTCCTACAAGAGAACTTGCTATACAAATTACTGATGAAGCTCAAAAACTTACTATTGATTCAGATATTAAACTTTTAGCTGCTTATGGTGGTAAAGATGTTGGATCACAACTAAAAAAATTAAAAAATGATATTCATATGGTAGTTGCTACTCCTGGTAGACTTTTAGACCATATACAAAGAAAAAGCATTGACCTTAGTAAAATTAGCACAGTTATAATTGATGAGGCTGACCAAATGTTACTTATGGGGTTCAAAAATGAAATCAATGAGATAATGGCACGTGTTCCTAAAAAGTGTCAAACACTTTGTTTCTCTGCTACTATGGATTCAGCAGTAAAAAAACTTGCTTATAGATATATGACAGAGCCTAAATTTATAGAAATTAAAGAAGAATCAGTAACTGTTGATTCCATCAATCAAGAAGTTGTTGAAACTACTGATAGATGGAAACAAGATGCTCTTTGTAGTGCTTTTGAAGAGGATAATCCATTTATGGCAATCATCTTCTGTCGAACTAAAAGAAGAGCTGATGAACTTGAAGCCGGTTTATATAGAAGAAAAATCAAATGTGAAAAAATCCATAGTGATGTACCACAAGCTAAAAGAGAAAAGATTATGAAAGCTTTTAGAAAAGCTGATATTCAGTATCTTATAGCTACTGATGTCGCATCAAGAGGTATAGATATTTCAGGAGTTACTCATATTTACAACTATGATATGCCTGAAAGTGTAGAAAGTTATATCCATAGAATAGGTAGAACTGGTAGAGCTGGTGAAGGTGGATATGCTTGTATGTTCACAGATCCTAAAAACTTACCTATGCTTGAAGAAATAGAAAAAACTATTGGATTCAAAATTAAAAGAAGAGATTTAGATATTAAAAAAACTAAATAAAATAAAACAATCCCTAAGTGAGCTATTCACTTAGGGATTGTTTTATCTACACATACTTTTTATCTAACTCTTTTTCTTGCAAAAAATGATATTGAGTAAAGTCCTGATATCCCAACAAGAATGTAAATTATTCCACTTAAAACACCTATTCCAAAAATTGCTTCAACAAGATTAAAACCAAATAATCCTATAAGCCCCCAGTTAATAGCACCTACTATAACTAAAAGTAATAATATTCCATCTAATATTTTCATAAATATACTCCTCCTTTGTTCTTTTAATTATAGTATCCCCCATCAACTTTATATTATTATTATTTAATTTATAATCACCACTAATTTTTTTCCCTAAAATAAAACTGAGCAATATCTATAAAATCCCTCTCGAGCGGAAGGTCCACTCTCCAATTATTAGGTTCATCTTCTTCTATTAAAAAGTTATATATTTCTGTTACTTCTTCAAGATTACTCTTTGCTCTCTCTACATCCTGTGTTACAATAATTTCTGCTCTAAGACTATTATCCACTAACTGTGCATATTTTTTAGTTAAATTTTCTAACTCTATCTTATCATCCTCAACTTGAACTAAATAGTCCTTAACATCCTTTTCTAAAAATACTTTTTTCCCTTTATTTAATGCGCAATATTCTTCATATCCTGTATCCTCTTCTCGCAAAATAAACACCCCTTTCTTTATTTTAATTCTTAACCTTCATAGCTTATCTTAAACTACTCTTTTAAATAATCACCTGTCATTTTTCACATCCCTTATATCAAACTATATACCCACATTTATACACCCTATATTATTGTTGCAACTTTTAAAAACCCCATTCCCTTTATACAAATTTTACCATATTTTATAATATAAAAAAATAGTAGCTAGTTTATTACTACTAGCTACTAAACTAAGATTATAAGTTTCTTAAAACTTCAACCTTATATCCGTCTGGATCAGTTACAAAATAATACTTTGGTGGTTCTCCTGGAAGTCCTTTTAATGGAGTTACTTCATATCCCATTTCGATATGTTTCTCTCTTAAAGCTTCAAGGTCATCTACACCTATTGCTATATGACTGAATCCATCACCTATAACATAAGGCTTCTCTGGGTCATAATTATATGTTAATTCAACCTCATATCCTCCAACTACGTCAGAAAGATATACTAAATCAAACTTATACTCTGGAAATTCTTTTCTTCTTGTTTCTACAAGTCCTAATGCATCTCTATAAAATTCTAAAGATTTTTGAAGATTCATAACTCTAAGACATGTATGCAACATTTTTATTGCCATGTAAAAACACCCCTTCTCTCACATTTTGTATTTTGTTCCCATTTATAATTATACTACAAAATATGAATTTAGTTTGCTTATTTTTTCGATTTTGGCATTCTTAAAATACACATAAGCCCTGCAACTGTAAATAATATAGCTGGTAACATATAAAGGAACATAGATATTAAGAATCCACCTAAGCCACTTATGAGCATAAAAACACCTGCTAGTGTACTATTAGAATTTGCTAAAATTGCTCCTACAATACCCAAAATTGATAATATCACAAGTATTGTTCCAGTCTTTTCTAAAAAGTAATTTTCAAGCCCCATGATGTTATTCATTGGCATAAGATTCATAAAACCACCTATGATACCATCAAATAAACCTACTATAATACCAATAATTCCTGCTATTATTCCTAAAATAAATTCTGCTCTTCTTCTCATTAAAATCACACTCCTAAATTATTCAACTAAATTATAAATAAATCTAAATCTTTCTTAAACTTAGCCTACATTTATTTTTACCAATACTTAGTTAAATATTCCAAAAGAAAAAAACTACCTTGTAATTAATAATTACAAGGTAGTTTTTAAAGTTTTAAGCTTTTAAATGCGCATCACAATGAACACAAAGACTTTCTAACCTATCTCTTAGGTTTATTTCTTTGTTTTCACTAACCATTACACTAATCTTATCGCCTGACATCATGACTGTATCACCATCTGGAATAAGATGTGTTCCCTCTCTCTCAATAGAAATAACAAGTGTATGATCTACAAGTTTTATTTCTTTTAACTTCTTACCAACAATTGATGAACCCATCTCGATTATATAAGAAACTATTATTTCTGCACTTTCACTTGTTACAGGTGTTCCATTTTGTGCATGTAATCTCATTTTGAATAATGATTCATACACTGGCTCACATCTTAATAACTCTGCTGTAAGATATGCAACACCACAAACTAGAGCAATTCCTCCAATTTGTGTAAATGACCCACTCATCTCACAAACAAGTACAAATCCTGTTATAGGTGCTCTTACTATTGACGCAAACATTGCTGCCATAGCAAATAATACAAATGTGTTCATAAACACAGGATTAACTCCTAGATACATAACTGAAACATCACCAAATATTATACCAACTAATGAGCCAAGTGTTAGAAGTGGAAATAAAATTCCTCCTGGTGTTCCAGCACAGAAACTGATCATTGAAAATATAAACTTTGCAACAAGTAATATTATTGCAAATTTTAAAACAGTTCCATTAACTAAAATATTGTTTATTAAGTGAATTCCTCCACCTAAAACTTGTGGTATAAATATTCCGAAAAACATAGCACAGATAAATGGTATTATCATTCTATACTTTACAGGAACATTTATCTTTTTGTATAATCCCATAGTTTTTACAAGTGTTTTATTATATACAACCCCTGCTAGTCCCATAATAATACCAAGAACTATTATATATGGGTAATATTTTAATGGTAATACTGGCATTACATGAGTTGATAGAATGTGCTTTGAACCAAAAAAGCCCCAAGTAACTATATCTGCTGATACTGACGCTGCAATTGCAGATACAAATAATGTTGGTGTGAATTTTTTATGCACTTCTTCTAATACAAACATAACCCCTGCAAAAGGCGCATTAAATGCTGCTGCAAGACCTGCACCAGCTCCACTTGATATTAAAAATCTTTTTTCTAGTTTAAGTCTTTTAGTTAAGTTTCCATAAAGGTTAGCAACTGTTGCACCAATTTGAATTGATGGTCCTTCAATTCCAAGTGACAATCCTGAACCTATTGCAAGAACTCCACCAACAAACTTATAAATTAGAACCTTCACTGGTGAGGGTTCTTTAAAGTGACCTGTTAATATCCCCTCTATTTGTGGGATACCACTTCCACTAATCATCGACTCATCTTGTACCATATATCCTACAATAAGACCTATTATAGCTAAAACTACGAGCCCTATTAATATATACCACTTATTATTAGCTAAAAATGCATATGTAGCAAAAGTATATTTATCTATATGATCTAACACTAATCTGTAAATTGATATTATAAGACCAGCTATTAAACCCACTATAACGCTTTGCAGTACTATTCTAAGCTTTATTCCAGTAAGCATATCGTACATCTTTGAAATTTTACTGTCCATTCACTTCTCCTATAAAGGCCGACCTTGCCTATTCAATTTTTCTTCTCTCACAGTAATCTTTCTGTGACGCATTACAACTTAGTTATACTCTTTTTATCTATCTCTATCAATCTTTTCCTTAACATCTAATCTATATAGAATTATATGGAAACTAAAAAAAACACCTTATTTTTAGCAATTCTTAATTTAAAACTAATTATATTTCAACATTTACCAATTTTAAGCTATAATTTTTCACTTATAGCAAAATTTTATTTCCAAATAAAATAAAGCATTTATACTTTATTTGAACTTTCACAAAAAAGTTTAAATAACCAAACTTGTAAGTTTTTTGATATAAAACTATAATTAGCATATACTTATAGTTTAACTAAGGAGGCATTTTAAATGGGTAAACCAGCACAATATTTTATAGAATCATTAGATATGATTGCCCACCCAGAGGGTGGTTATTACAAACCTAGTTTTGAATCAGAAGAAAGAATAACATCTACTGACCTTGAAACCAAATTTGAAGGTGAAAGAATACTATGGACTAGCATTTACTTTTTACTAAGGGATGGTGAAGTTTCTAACTTCCATAGACTAAAGTCGGATGAAATGTGGTATTACCATGCAGGCAATTCTCTTACAATATATATGATAAGCCCAGAAGGTATACTTACAACAAAGCAACTTGGTCTAGATATAAAAAATGGAGAAAGCCCTCAGGTTCTAGTTCCTAAGAATTACATATTTGGCTCTGCTATGAATAATGAAGGATTTTCTTTAGTTGGATGTATGGTATCTCCTGGATTTGAATTCAAAGATTTTGAGTTATTTGAAAGACATTGTCTTTTAGACTTATATCCACAACATAGCAATCTAATAAGAAAATTAACTAAAAACCCAAATAAGTAATAAAAATATATCTCACTTAAAAAATGGTATAATTACCTATATTCTAAAATAAAGGAGGCATAACAATGGAAAAACTAACTATACTCGGAACAGGTTCAGCTATGGTAACTAAATGTTATAACACTTGTTTCACTATTTCAGATGGAAATGAGCATTTTCTTGTAGATGCAGGTGGTGGAAACACTATTCTTGTTAATCTTGAAAAAGCTAACATTAATATAGATAAAATTAAACATATGTTTATATCACATACTCATGGGGATCATATACTTGGTGCACCTTGGGTAATAAGAGCAGTTGCAACTAAAATAGCTAAAAAATCTTATGATGGAATATTTACTGTATATGGTGAAAAGTCTGTTTTAATTGCTATAAAGACTATCTGTAACTTTGTACTAAAACAAAAATTTCTAGATATGATAGATAATCAAATAATATTTAAAGAAGTAACTGATGGAGAGACTTTAAGTATACTTGGAAGAGATACTACTTTCTTTGATATCAAAAGTACAAAACTTCTTCAATATGGATTTAAAACTACTCTTCTAAATGAAAAATCACTTGTGTTTATAGGTGATGAACCTTATAGAGAAGAAGAAAAAGAATATGTTTTAAATACTGACTATCTTTTACACGAGGCATTTTGTCTTTACTCTGAAAAAGATAAGTATAAACCTTATGAAAAACATCATGCAACAGCAAAAGATGCTTGTGCTAATGCAAGTCTTGTAAATGCTAAAAATGTTATCATCTATCATACAGAAGATGACCAATTAGATAAAAGAAAAGAACTTTACACAAATGAAGGTAAAGCTGAATTTACTGGAAATATACTAGTTCCGGATGATTTAGAAATTATTACTCTTTAAAAAAACAAGAAATCGACATAGCTAGCGATTTCTTGTTTTTTTATTTTTTATTTAAATTTACAAAAAAATCAGCTACCTTGGTAGAAGTAGCTGATTAGCATTAGTTATTTTCTTAAGATGTATTAGCGATGATATAAATATACCATAACTTTTTCTAAAAACTAATGAAAATGAAAAGCTTTTACATTTTTTATAATTAGTTTTAAAAGTTTATTTTCTTATCATTTTCACTAGTATATTTCACTTTTTTTGTTCAAAATATTGACCTTTGTGGAGTCTTAGTATAAACTTATAAAAGTTAAATAAGACAGTTTGAGAGCCTCCTGTCTATAAACAAAACTACGGCAAACTCAGTTTTTAATTTCTATTAAAGCTTATTTTTTGCATGCGCAATTATTAAGTTAGATTTTAATTTCTCTATTTCGCGGTAGTTCATCAAAATTTGTATAGGCTCGGAAATCGGGGGAATTATGAATAAAAATACTAAAACAAAAAAACTTGTAATATCTGCACTTATCGCAGCAATATATGCTGCACTAACACTTTGGCTTGCACCAATAAGTTATGGTAATATTCAATGTAGACTTTCAGAAGTTATGGTCCTACTTGCATTTGTAGATCCATTCTATATTTGGGGACTTACACTTGGATGCCTTATAGCAAATGGTCTTGGGCCTGATGCAGTTTCAAATATTATATTTGGAGTACCTGCAACATTTATAAGTGTATTATTTGTAGCTTATACTGGAAAATGGTTCAGACATAAAAAATGGGCTATTTATGTAGCATCACTTTGGCCTGTACTATTTAATGGTCTTATAATAGGGTATATGCTTCATATATTATTTGCACTTCCATTAGCATTAACAATGCTTCAAGTTGGAATTGGTGAATTTATCGCTGTTTCAATAGCTGGAATAATAGTTTATAAGCTTGTATTTGTTAAACTGAAAAAAATGAATGTAATATAGATAAAAAACTAGAGTGAACTTACTAATTTAAAGTAGGTTCACTCCTTATTTTTTAGTCTAATTTTTCTTCCTCTTCTTTTAATTTATGATATATTTCTTCTCTCATTTGTTTTGCTATATCTGATTCTTCAACACCTTCTTTAAAATCTACACCCATTTTTTCTGATAAAAGAACTGCTAGAAGACTCTCCATAGCATTTACGCCTCCACCATTTTCACTACTGCCACCCATAGTAACAACATTATTAGGTACTATATTTATACCTCCCTCTTTGATAGCATCTGTAAATTTACTCATAACATCCTGAACTACCTGATACTGTGGTCCACCATATGCATTTACTTGTTCCCGAACGGCGATCGCCTGTGAAATCCCCTTTCTAGCTGCCATATCAGCCTCAGCTTCCCCAAGCTTCTTAATTTTATACGCCTGTGCATCTGCAAGAGTTTTTTGTCTTTGAGCATCTTGTCTAGCTTTTTCAAGTTCAGCTTTACCAACGTTATCTTGAATTTTAATATTAATTTCTGACTTAGTAAGTTCATCTTGTTGCTGTGCTTTTGCTTGGAACTCTTTAAGTTCTTTCTCTTTTTCACTCGCTTTCATTTGTGAGTTATAAGTTTCTATTTTTTCCTTAGCAAGTTGTCTATCACTAAGTTGTTTTAATATCTCTTCTATTTTTGCATCCCCATTAGGTGATGGTGTTCCTATAAGAACTTCTTCAAGTTCTAAATTATAGTTATCAAACTTCGCTTTCATCTCATCAGTTGCTTTCTTTTGAATCTCTGAACGATTCTGTATAAGCTCAATCAAAGTCATTTTTTGACCTATATTTTTAAAGTAAGAAGACACCATAGGATCTAAAGTTTGGTCTACAAGCCTTTTAATATCACCAAATCTTTGAATTACAAGTGGTGCTTTTTTATAATCTATATGAAGAACTACTGATAAAGGCAGTGTAGGTTCAAAAGCATCTAAAGTTATAAGTGTAACTTCTTTTAAATTCTCATCATACTTATGCCCACCAACCTCTGATTTAAGCCATTTTAATATAATATTTGTAGTTGGAACTTGTGTAAGTATCCCAGCAGATGTATTATATGCGTACTTACCTGGTTTTAAAGGCACTGCCCATATTCCCTTACACTCTTCTGCAACAAGCTCCCCATGAGTATACCCGCTTCCAGACATATCTTCACCCTTGCTACCCACAAAAGATGTAACTACTCCTGCAAATCCTACCGGAACTATTGTTTTAGGAACTATTTCTATACTTGCAAAAAGTCTATTTATAAAATACGTACCATCACTCATAACTTGATATTGCTTTCCTCTAAAACCACCAGCATTTAAAAATGCCTCTGGATTTTGGAAGTTGTTGTGATACTTATCTAAATCTCTAGGATTCTCCCCTACTACTGGTGCTATAATTTCACCATTAGGAAGTGATGGCCCATCTTGAATTGTCACAATTCCCATAGGGTCCTCTATAATATTCCCTGAACTATTCTTTGTTCTATTTTTAATCACTACTGGTCTAAAACCATTCTTAAGTTTTAAATCATCTGACATTTTTTTTATTTGTTCTACTTCAAGCTTATTTCCTATATTTATAAAGTAATTATTAGCCTCTGTTAAGATAATAAACATACCAAGATTAAAAGCATATGTTCCCTCTCTTAATATTGACCTTTGAGGTCCTTTTTGCCCCCCAGCAGCAAGAAAACTTCTAGTATCTTGAAAGTTGCTACATTTTACAACCTTTCCAAGTGTCTGAGTTTCTGATAAAGCTTCACCATCTCTAGAAAATACATAACCTATTTGCCCCTGCGGAATTGTTACAAGCGGACACTTATTAACTTTATATAAGAAACCAGGCTTTAAATGTACTCCTGTTCTAAGAACATCTGGTTGAAAACCAGCCTCACCATTAGTAGCGATAAATTTTCCATCTTTTAAATTCCCTTTTGGTGACCACCATTTTTCAACCACCCCTACTTCATTAGTTCCTATAACTCTAAGACCTAGCACCTTAAAAACAAGTAAATAAAATGCTATAAGCCCACAAGCTCCATATAAAGCCATCATTGCAATATCTTTTGCATCTGCCATAAATTTATCTCTCCTTTATTTTTTATTTATTTAAATATATTCTCTAGGAAAGTATTTATTTCTAAAAATAAATTAAGAATTTATTACTATTAAAAAGGTTTTTATTAACTATTTAATAAATATATAAAATTATTTTTTAAAGTTAACTTTTACTTTATTTTATTTTGGAACTAATTAGTCTAAAAATCATATAGTTAAAAGCATAGACCAAATTTACTATTGATAGACTTTGTCAAAAGTTTATTTTTAGCAAATATCATTTTATGATAGCTAAATTAATAAACTATAAAGTAAAAAAAAAATTTATCAATAATATCTTTTTAATATTATGTAAAGGAGTTTTGACTATGAAAAAATCCCATAAGAACTTTTTAATTATCACTATAACACTGACTTTATCATTTATTTTAATTAATGTTCTGCTAATATCCTCAAAAAAAGGACTAGTTCTTAACACGAGGGATAATACCACGCAAAATCTTAAAGAACTCAAAGACTTAGAAAAATCTAATGTTAATGATGTTAAAAAAGATATAGATAAAGTCCAAAAGAACTTACCTAAAGAAGACGTTGCTGAAAATGAGACAGATGGAGAAAATACTGCAAATGAGAATGATACTCACGAAACTAAACCCGAGGAACAAACTAACTATAAAGATGTTTTTTCAAACTCTGTTATAATGGGTGATTCTCAGACTCAAGGTCTAACAATTTACGGCTTTTTAGATACAACCTCTGTAATAGGAGTAAAGGGCGGAGGCATATCTGATGCAACAACAAAAAATATGGATATTCTCTCAAACCTTAGTCCAAGTAATGTCTTTACCTTATATGGAATGAACGATATTTTGAACTATCAATCAAATATAGATGGGTTTATAAATGATTACTCAATATTAATAAAGAAAATCAAGGTTACCCTTCCAGATAGTAAAATATTTGTCAATTCAATATTACCCGTTGAGGCAAAAGTTACTTCAAGTAGACCTATATATAAACAAATAGATGCTTATAATGTTGCATTAAAAGCTATGTGTAATGACCTTGGTATAACATATGTAGATTCACATAAAATTTTACTAGATAATCCTACTCTATTTGAAGGTGATGGCATGCACCTTAAACCATCTTTTTACAACAACTGGCTTGATTTACTAAGCAATTATATTTAAAGGAGCTTTCTAATGTTCAAGAAATTATTTATTTTTATTACTATTGGTTTTTCAATGCTCCTTTGTTCCTGTATGTCCACTAAAGACATAGACCTTAGTGTTATTGAAAAAAAGATTGATAATGCTATTAGTGCTGAAACTTACACTAAAGGAAGTTCAAAAGAACTTAGAAGATTTTTTGGTATTAATACTGATGATATCCTTGACTATACTTTATACACGCCCGCTTACACAATGGATGTTAATGAAATTCTTATTGTAAAAGTAAAAGATCAAGCAAATATTGATATCATCAAAGACTCCATAGATGCTAGAGTTGAAAGTCAAATTTCAACTTTTGGCTCTTATGGACCAGACCAATGCGCGCTTTTAGAAGATTATATCTTAAAATCTAAGGGAAACTACATATTCTACTGTGTTTCACCTGAAAATGAAAAAGTATATAAACTCTTTAAAGAAAGTCTTAAATAGAAAGGTGGTGGTTATGTGGTTTTTAGTAGTATAATTTTTCTATTTACTTTCTTACCTATTACTTTAATTTTGTATTATGTTTCACCAAGAAAATTTAAAAACTTATCACTTTTGATTATGAGTTTAATTTTCTATGCGTGGGGTGAACCATTATATATTTTTCTAATGTTATTTACTACTATATTTGATTTTTATATGGGAAAGCTTATTGCAAGAAATATTATTTATGAGGATAAAGCTAGATGGCTACTCATATTTACTGTCACTGTTAATATTCTTATCCTAGGCTTTTTCAAATATTATGGATTCTTAGTGGATAATATAAATACTATAATTTCTCTAGATATTGCAAAATCAAACCTGCCATTACCAATTGGAATATCATTTTATACCTTTCAAACCTTGTCTTATATAATAGATGTTTATCTTGGAAAAGTTAAAGTGCAAAAAGATATAATTTCTTTCTCACTCTATGTAACTATGTTTCCACAACTTGTTGCTGGCCCAATAGTTAGATATTCTGATGTTAATAAACAGCTTGATGAAAGAACTGAAACTTTTGAAACGTTTGGAGAAGGTGTAGAAAGATTTATTCTTGGACTTGGCAAAAAGGTGCTTTTAGCTAATAATATCGGTTTTTTATGGACAACCATTTCAGCAATGGATATTTCAAATATTTCAGTCCTAACCTCTTGGCTAGGAATAGCTGCATTTACATTCCAAATTTACTTTGATTTTAGCGCTTACTCTGACATGGCAATAGGTCTTGGTAAAATGTTCGGCTTTGATTTTATAGAAAACTTTAACTATCCCTACGCCTCAAAAAGTGTAACTGAATTTTGGAGAAGATGGCATATCTCACTTGGAACTTGGTTTAGAGAATATATCTATATTCCTCTTGGTGGAAATAGATGTAGGCTTCTCTATCAATGTAGAAACCTCTTTATAGTTTGGCTAGTCACAGGACTTTGGCATGGAGCTAGTTGGAACTTTGTGATTTGGGGACTTTACTACGGTGCAATACTACTTATTGAAAAGTTTTTCCTTGAGGAATATCTAAAAAAACTTGGTCCTATTGCATCAAGAATTTATACTATGATTCTTGTAATGATTGGTTGGGTATTCTTTGGACTTGAAAGTCTTAAAGACGGGTTAAACTATCTTAGAACTATGTTTTTATTATCAGGTAATCCATTAATAGATGATACAGCTATATATTACCTTTTAAGTTACCTTATTGTATTTATATTGCTAATTGTATTTTCAACACCTATACCTTATAAGCTATTTAAAGACATAAAAAAGAAAAATACTTTAGTTCCAACACTGATAAATGCTTTTGTTCTCTTTATGGGAATAGCTTATCTTGTAACTGAAACTTACAATCCATTTTTATACTTTAGATTTTAGAAAGGACTAAGGCTTATGAAAAATAAAAATTCTTACTATAAAACTCTAGCTATTTTATTTATAGCAGTAATTGGCTTAGTAACTATTTTAAATATTCTGCTACCTGACAAAGATTTTTCTGAATCTGAAAATAGAGTTCTTTCTAAAAACCCTAAATTTTCACTAGAAAGACTTGTAGATGGTAGGTATACAAAAAAATATGAAAAATATAAAACTGACCAATTCATAGGACGTGATACTTTTATGGGAGTAAAATCATTTTCTGATTTACTTCTTGGAAAGAAAGATAATAAATCAGTTTTTTTAGCTGATGATGGTTACCTAATAGAAGATTTCACACCTATGTCTAATGAAAAAATTGAAGATAATCTTAAATCTATAAATGATTTTACTAAAAAATATAAAGATGTTAACTCTTATGTCGCAATAGTTCCAACTGCTATAAGTATATATGATGATAAACTCCCAAGTTTTTCACCAGTAGAAAATCAAAATACTTATATAGGTAAATTTTATAGTGAATTAGATACTGATATAAAAACTATAAATCTTTATGACATACTTTATGAAAATAAAGACAAGCATCTATACTATAAAACAGACCATCACTGGACTACATTATCAGCAAATCTAGCTTATGGAGTTATAAAAAAAGAGATGGCACTTGATAATACTGAATCTACTTTTACACCTAAAACAGTTTCAAATGAATTTAAAGGTACATTATCATCAAAAAGTGGTTTTAGAGGAAATTCAAATGATTCAATAGATATTTATTTAAATAATAATCCTGATGCAAAAGTAATCGTAGAATATCCTGAGTCACAAAAAAGGACAACTTCATTATATGACACATCAAAGTTAGCAACTAAGGATAAGTATGCTATGTTTCTCTCTGGAAATCATCCAATAATAAATATTAAAACAACAGCTAAAACAACTGATAGTCTTGTTATTTTTAAAGACTCATATGCAAATTGCTTTATACCATTTTTAACAGAACATTATAGTAAAATCACAGTTATAGACCCAAGATACTACTATGATGACCTCTATAAACTAATGGATGAAAATCAATTTGATGATATGCTATTTTTGTATAATGCAAATACCTTTTTTACAGATTCATCAATAGCACCTGTTCTTAGAAATGAATAAAAAGATACCTCTATGAAACTTTAAAATTTCATAGAGGTATCTTTAATTATTTTTTCTTAGTGCTTGAACTACTTCTATATCTAGCCCTATTTTTTCTGCTATTATTTCATCTGATAATATATCTAAAAAGCTTATTGCAGTTTGAATTTTAGTATCCTCAACCGCTGAATAAATAGCGTTTGCTTCATCATGCAATGCCTTTTGTCGCATATCATACATTGCTCTCTGCTTTTTATCTGCACTAATTTTCACAAGTTCATCTTTAGCATCCCTAATCACTTTTATATCATTTTCTAAAGTTCTCACTTTTTCACTCTCTGGATTTTTCAAAAATTCAACCCAAGCCGCAAGCATACCTTTTTCATTGCTTTCATCTCTAAGTTTTGGAATTTCTATAAAATGAATCTCCATAATATCATTTAATTCCTTATCAGTATCTACATCTTTCAACCTAAACATACTGTGAAATTTATTATTTTCTAAATAATCAAAATCTAAAATATTAATACATACTGTTCTATTTAAGATTGAATAATTCTTTTTCTCTGTTAATTGATCTTCATATATTTTACTCCAATAATATAAAGTTCTTTTAATCATATTTTTTTCATTTCTAAGCTGTATCTCTATGTTAATTCTCTCACCTTTATTTGTTGTCGCCTTTATATCTAATCTTGAAAATTTATCTTCAACAAATTTTTTTTCAATATCTGTATTCTCTAAAATAACATCTTTTATTTCATCTTTACTTTTTAAAGTTGCATTTAAAAAAGAGATTAGTATATTTTTATTTGATTCACTTCCAAAAATTTTTTTGAAGATAAAGTCAGTCTTAGGATCAAGTAATCCTTTATACATTCAGTCACCCCTCCATTTTATCCTTGTATTATTTCATTCTTACCATTTTTATATACTTTTATTATATCAATTTTTATTTCAAAAAAATATAACTTTACTAAACTGAGTTATTCTTTATCTATCAAATACTTTGTTTTTTCTTTTCAAAAAAATTCAGCAACTAATCTTTGAGTTAAATTTTCTATATTTTCATCTAACCATTTTATTTCAATTAAATTCAGTGTTAATTTTCAAATCTTCTTTCTTACTATTTACATCTAAAATCTATTTAGACTTTCATTAAGAAAAGGAGGTTCTGCTATTCCTATAACAGTTCCTCCTCTTTAACTTACTCTATTATTAAATTATCCATTGCTTTACTCCCGTCTGAAATAAGCATTAAAATAGATTCTTTATTGCTACACTCTGCATTTCTTATTACTGTATTTATCCTAATATTATTTATTGCTAAAACAGATGCAGTATTCTCTACATATTCTTTTAAATCAAAATTTGCTTTTTCATCTAGTTCTACTTTATAAATAGAGTTTACTATATTACCACAACCTTGCTCGACCATAAGCTCTGCTATATATTTTGTAGCCTCTATCAACTTTTTCTCATTTTCTCTTGTTAGCATTATCTTTGTTTCCTTTATATAACCTTCTAAAGAATTAATTAAAACATCCACTCGTCCAAAGTTATCTATTATTTCATGAGCCACAAATTTTACGCTTTGAGTATCATTAAAATCACATGGTATATAGATAACATCTGTTATACTACCTAGCTCTTCCTTAAGTTTTTTTACTATTGCAGCACCCTCTTCTGCTTTAGTTGTTGTAAAAGCTAATTTTGCTCCATTCTCAAGTAATAATTTTGATAGTTTATATCCTTTTTCTAAAGTTACGTCAGTAAGTAAAATAACCTTGTTTTGTAATCTCATCTTCCCTATCTCCCTTTAACCATTTTGAATTTTAGAAATATTCTCTCAATTATATTTTCGTAACTATTTTTAAAGTATGTATATGTATTTAGTTAAATTCCTATATTTAATTATCAACCTCTTTTTCTTATGTTATACTTGATAAAGCGTATTTTTTATTTAAATCACTTTAATTAGAAAAAAATCGTAAATTACTGTTATAAAGGAGATTTTTTTATGACTACTAAATTTTATTTACACCAAGGAAAAAACAAAAGATCTGAGCAAGGTCGTCCTTGGATATACACAGATGAAATAAATGAATATGATGGCGAATATGAAAACGGAGATATTGTTGAGGTTTATAACCATAAAGGATACTTCATAGGAAAAGGGTACATAAATGACCAAAGTAAAATCACTATAAGAATAATGACAAGAGATCAAAATGAAGTAATTGATAGAGATTTCTTTGTTAGAAGATTCAAAGCTGCTTCTGATTACAGAAAAACTGTTATAGATACATCATCATGCAGATTTTTCTTTGGAGAGGCTGACTTTCTTCCTGGTTTAACAATTGATAAATTTGAAGATTATTATGTAATTCAAATTTCAACACTTGGTATGGACCAATACAGAGATATGATAGTTGATATTCTTACTAATGAATATAAAGCTAAAGGTATCTATGAAAGAAGTGATATCAGAACTAGAGAAATTGAAGGACTTGAGCAAACTAAAGGGTTCTTAAGCGAGCCATTTGATACTAACGTTCAAATAGTTGAGAACGGAGTTAAGTACATTGTTGATATAGAGAATGGGCAAAAAACTGGATTCTTCTTAGACCAAAAAGAAAACAGAGCTGCTATTCATAGAATCTGTAAAGATAAAGATGTATTAGACTGCTTTACTCATACAGGTTCATTTGCATTAAATGCTGGTATTGCTGGTGCTAAATCAGTTCTTGGAATTGATGTATCTCAACATGCTATTGATTGTGCTACAAGAAACTCAGAACTTAATGGACTTGAAGATACAGTTAAATTTGAATGTCATAATGCATTTAATGTTCTTGGAGATTGGTCAAGAGAAGGAAAAGAGTTTGATGTTGTAATACTTGATCCTCCTGCTTTCACAAAATCAAGAAATACAGTTAACGCTGCAATAAGAGGTTATAAAGAAATTAACCTTAGAGGACTTAAAATGGTTAAGTCTGGCGGATACTTTGCTACTTGTTCATGTTCTCACTTTATGACAGAGGAACAACTTAAAAGAACAGTTTTAGAAGCTGCACATGATGCTAGAAAAACTTTAAGACAAATAGAATGTAGAACTCAAAGTTCAGACCACCCAATACTTTGGAATGCTGATGAGTCATACTACTTAAAATTCTTTATATTCCAAGTGTTCTAAGCTAAATCTAGTATAAGAGCCACATTTTAGACTATCTAAAATGTGGCTTTTCTTCAATGTTGATATTTAAAACTTTTAAAATCTTACTTTCCTACTTTAATTGATAAAGTATTTCCTATCCAATAAGCTTTTACTACATCGCCAGCATGTATGTTTGCGAAAGCATATCCACTTACCTTTGTAACTACCTTTGAATCTGGTGTTGTTACTGGTTCTATTGTAAAGTCGTGACCTTCCTTACCTGTTATTGTTAATGTGAATTCTTCGTAATTGTTCATATTTTTGCCTCCATTTGTTTTTATCTTTTGTTATGTACTTATATAGTATACCACTGAATGGTATGATTCTTGTGTTATTTTTTCAATTTTTTTATTTTTTTCCCTTTTTTTCAGCTTAATGCAACATTTTGACTAATATTAACTTATGTACACTTAAGTTTATCCAAATATTTTAGTCTTTCCTAGATAAATATGGTTATTTTTTGTACTAATCTATATATTTTAAAGAAAAATGGGAATACTATTAATTAGACTAATCACATGGAGGAAACTTATGAGAATACCAAAGCATATAGGTGTAATTCCTGATGGAAACAGACGTTGGGCATTAGAAAACTTGCTAAAAAAAGATATGGGTTATACTCATGGTATAAACCCCGGGGTCGAACTCTTTAAAATCTGTGAAAAAAAAGGAGTTAAGGAATTAACCTTTTACGGATTTACCATTGATAATACTAAAAGACCAGCAGAACAAAAAGTAGCATTTACAAAAGCTTGTATTGAATCAGTTATGCTTATGACAAAAGAAAATTGTGAAATTTTAGTTCTTGGAAATACTAAGTCATCTGCATTTCCAAAAGAACTTTTAGAGTTTGCAACAAGAAAAAAATTTGGTACTGGCGGCATAAAGGTTAACTTTTTAATCCACTATGGCTGGGAATGGGATTTAAATTTACTAAAAGAATCAAACACGACCTCAAAAGATATTTCTTCTAATATTCAATCAAAAGATATTTCAAGAATTGACCTTATTATAAGATGGGGTGGCAGAAGGAGACTTAGCGGTTTTTTACCTGTACAATCTGTTTATTCTGATTTTTATGTAGTTGATAATTTTTGGCCTGACTTTAAATCATCTGATATTGATGATGCCTTAGAATGGTACAAAATTCAAGATGTCACTTTAGGTGGCTAAAATTTTACAATAAATAATTAGGATAGATTTAATTTAAATCTATCCTAATTACTTATTCTAAGTTTATAACTCCTCTCTTTATACTTTTTAAAGAAATATTTTGATTTTACTATAAAATTTTTAAATTTCAAAATCACCGAGTATAACTTTTTCTAAAACTTTACTTCCGTCCATAACTACTGAAATTCCATTCCCGGGGTGTGTTGATGCTCCGATAAAGTATAGACCTTTTATATATCTTGATTTTATATGCCCTCTTAAATAATTTGTTTGACTAAGTTTATGACTTAATCCAAACGCATTTCCATAATAACAATTAAATTCATTTTTAAAATCCGTTGGAACAAAGTAATCTTCAACTTCTATATGATTTTCTATATTTTCAAGTCCTGCTATTTTATTTGAAATTGTTTCTAAAATACTATCTCTTACTTTTTTAATATTTCTCTCATTCCACTGAAATTTTTCAAAACTTAAATTAGGTACTCTAAGCATTATATTAAGAGAACTCTTTCCTCGCTCACAAAAACTATCATCTATTGAGCTTGGGTAATACATATATAGGCTAGGTTCTTTGACTATATACCCCTTAAAAGCCCCCTCTATACTAAGTTTAAAATCTTCACTTAAATATATATTATGTAATTTTAAGTCATCAAACTTTTTATTAAGTCCAAGATAAAGTATAAATACTGAACATGAATACTCTTTTTTATTTAGATTCCTCTTTTTATACTTCACCTCATTTATTTCCTTATCAAATAGACTTTCAAGTGAATATGAATAGTCAGCATTACAAATTACTAAATCTGCTATTTTAAATTCACCATTCACACATACACCAACTGCCCTTTTATTTTCAACTATAACTTTTTCAACTTTTGTATCTGTGAAAATTTCCCCACCAAGTTCATTAAACAATTTACTTAAAGCCCTAACATATGAATACACTCCACCTTTTATATAAAACACCCCTTCTTTTTGTGTTATAGATGGTATTAACGTATATATATTAGATGACTCATATGGATTAGTTCCTATATACATAGTTTTAAAAATAAGATACTCTCTAAGTTTTTCATAACTTATCCGTTCTTGTATAAACTTATTGCTATGCTCCACGGGTCTTATGTCTAAAAATCTAGCTATTGATTTAAAGCTTAAAAACTCAAATATACTAAGCATAGGCTTATCTAAAAAATATTTTTTTGCAATTAAATACTTGCTAAAACTCTCATAAACAAACTTATCATATTCAACTGATAGTCCACTACTCATTTTTTCTAAAACTTTCGCCATTTTTTCTTTATCAGAGTAAAAATCGTATCTACTACCATCACTATAATTCACTCTGTATGTATGATCTAAATCAATCAAATCAAAATATTCTTTATAATCTTTTTCACACGCCTTAAATACACTTATATAACTATCTTTACTTAATAAAACAGATGCTGATAAATCAAATTTATATCCATTTTTTTCTTTTAAATTAACTCTTCCACCAGCTCTACTCTCCTTCTCAAAAATAGTCACTTTAAACCCTTTGTTTAATAGCCTTATTCCAGTACAAAGTCCTCCAATTCCAGCTCCTACTATAATTACACTCTTCATAATCCTTTACCTCATTTAACTTTTCATATTAAATTTAGTATCTACACTTAACTCAAAAAATATGAGTTACTCTTTTAACACTCCACTACTTTTAGCAACTTGTATCTCAAATAAAAATAATAAATCTAATCTCTGAATCCCAGCTTTAGATCGCTCAGCAATTTATATTTGAATATAAAAGCAAAAAATCCTAGAAAACTACTCTTCTAGGATTAATAATTATGCTACTTCTTTTTTTCTTGCACTACCTAAAATAACTCCTACTATTATAATTGCTGCTGCTATTAAAAGTCTTGTATCAAGCTTATTATGCATAAATATAACTTGTAGAACAACTGCCCATAATCCATAAGTTATATTAAGTCCCATAGCTCTTGATGGACCAATTTTATGTACTGATACATAGTAAATCCATGTTGAGAATGCTCCTATTGATGCTGCTATAAATGCAACTCCACCTGTTTGCGAAAAAATTGTAGGTATGATATATTTTAATGCTCCTATGAATGGTAATATAATAACTAAATCAACTGCAAGTGCTGAGAAAACTGTTATTATAAGTGCCATATGTTGTGAAATTGTTTCTTTCTTCATTCCCCATGATAAAAATACTCCCTGTACTCCCCAACCTAATGCTGATAAGAATGAGAATAAAAGTCCAAGTGACATATCTGGTCTATTTATAGCAAGACTTCCTGGTTTGTATCCAATAAATATAACTGCAAAAATTATAAGAACTAGACCAAAATATGTTTTCATTGGTAACTTCTCTTTCATAAATATTCTAGCAACAAGTGCTCCTAGGACTGGATATGTAGAAGATATTATAGAAGCATATGCTGCTCCTGAATATTTAACCCCTAGTATATAAAATAACATTCCAAGTGGACCTCCAAGTATTCCTGCAATAGCTAAGACAGCTCCATTTCTACTACAAAAACTCGGTATAATCTCTTTTATTTTACCTCTTAAAATAAAAGTACTTGTTGTCCATATAAACACAAATATATCATTTAAAAAATTACTTAAAAATGGTGCAAAAAATGCCATATACGGAGCTACAAGCGGATTAAGTGTTAAAGATACTCCTATTAATACTGTATTCATAGCCCATGTAATACCTGATATTAAACCAGTTGTATTTCCTATGAACGCGATACTAAAATTGCTTCTTTTGTTCACTACAAATTCCTCCTAAAAGTTTATTATTTAATTACCTATAAATTATTTTTTCAAAACTATTAAAAACCTGTATACTAATTGATATATGATTTTAATTTTTAAATTAAGTATTATACTCATGATACAAATTAAAGAATAAGGTGGTAAATATTTTTGAAAAATTTATTAATTCTAGATAAAAAAAGTCTTCCTAATATTATTAATAATAAGAATTGGATTTTTCTAGATATACGTTCTAGCAATTCTTATAATGGTTGGCAATTATATAAAGAAAAAGTTTCTGGTCATATAAAAGGTGCAACAAATATTTATTATAAATGGAGTTCCAATAAAAATCTATTACAAAACCTAATTAATTCTAAAAAAATTAAATTAGATACTCATTTAGTTTTTTGTTATAGCGATATAACTTCATTAGATGATATATTAGATTTTTTCACTAAAAATAACTTTAAAAACTTACATATTTTAGATATGAAAACTCTTACTCTTGAAGATAATATTTTTATATCTAATTACACTAATTATAACTATCTTTTCCCTGGCGAACTTATAGCGTCTTTGCCTAATGAAAATTCAAAAATGAAGATTTTTCATACAGGTTTTGGTGAAGAAATTGAAACCTCTAAAAAAGGTCACATAAAAGGTAGTATTTATATTAATACTACTGAAATAGAACCTCGTCCTCTTTGGAAACTTGCTTCTAAAGATATTTTAACCCTTGTTGGTAAAAAATACGACTTACACACTGATGATGAAATTCTTATAACGGGTTGGAATCAAATGGCGTCATTCAGACTTGCAACCACCTTACTTTATATGGGAATAAAAAACATCAAGGTTTTAAATGGTGGTCTTGAAAGTTTGGAATCTTTATCATATGATTTTGAAACTACTAGTAATTTTATACTTCCTAATACAGATAAAATTTATAAGCTAAATTTTGATGATAAAATTATTCTTACAACTGATACTTTAAAAGAAAAACTTAAAACTGATAACTTTACACTTTTAGATAATAGAACATGGCTTGAACATATAGGAGAAATTTCTGGTTATACTTATTATAAAAAAAAAGCTAGAATACCTAGTTCTATTTATGGTCATGCTGGAATTAAAGGACCTCACAGCCTTGAATATTATAGAAATGTAGATAATACTATGAAATGCAAAGATGATATAGAAACTCTTTGGTTATCTCAAAGTATAAACTTATCAAACGAACTTGCATTTATGTGTGGTAGTGGGTGGAGAGCATCTGAAATATATTTCTACGCACTTGTATTTGGATATACTAATATCACTCTTTATAGTGATGGTTGGATTGGTTGGAGTCGTGATGATTCTAACCCTACTGAAACTGGAATTCCTAAATGATTTTTCTAATTTATATTTAATATACAAATTAGTATTTAAATATTGTATAATGTTATCTGATAACTAGTATGGAGGTTTTTTAATGAACAATATTCTAACTACTGAAAATATGACAAAACTTGAAGAAGAATTAAATTATAGATTAACAGTAACAAGAGCTGAGATTGCTAAAGAAAAATTAGTTGCAGCAGCTCATGGTGATAGATCAGAGAATGCTGAGTATAAAGAAGCTTGTGCAAATTATAGAGAAAATGATAATAGAATACAATATCTTATGACTATGATTTCAACAGCTATTGTTATAGATGATGCTGAACTTGATAAATCAAAACTTACTATAAATAGTAAAGCTAAAGTTCTATTTGTAGAAGATGGTGATGAGGAGATTATAACGCTTGTTACTACACTAGACTTAGATCCTGAAAATATGATGATAAGTATAGAATCAGACCTTGGGAAAGCTTTGACTGGTAAAACAGTCGGTGATACTGTTGAAGTAGTAGCCCCTGGTGATAACTACACTATAAAAATCTTAGAGATACTAGAATAATATTCTAGTATCTTTTTCTATGTCCTCATATATTAAACCACTCAATAAACATTTTTTATCATTAAAATTCATAGAGTATAAAGTATAAATTTATTAGGAGATAAATATGGAAAACCCAAATATATTAATTCTTATGGTAGACGAAGAAAGATACCCTACCGTCTATGAAACTAAAGCTATTAAAGAATGGCGTACTCAA
This sequence comes from Sarcina sp., assembly GCA_051650125.1. GTDB lineage: Bacteria > Bacillota > Clostridia > Clostridiales > Clostridiaceae > Sarcina. The sequence continues at coordinate 43,450 of JBOFIK010000052.1, forward strand.
TATCTAAAAGCACAAACACTCTTAAAAGAAAATGGATTTGAATTTAAAAATCACTATACTGCAAGTTGTGCCTGTGCACCTAGTAGGGCAAGTATTTATACCGGTCAATACCCTTCACTCCATGGAGTTAGCCAAACTCCTGGTGTTGCTAAGGATGACTTTGATTCAAATATGTTTTGGCTTGATCCTAATACAGTACCCACTTTTGGAGATTATTTTTTAAAAGCTGGCTATTCGAGTTTTTGGAAAGGAAAATGGCATGCATCTCAAGCTGATATTATAAACCCAGGTCCTAGTCACCCATCTTACCTAAGTTATGATATAAATACAGGAATTCCATTACCTATTGCTAAAGAAAGGTATCTTAAAGCAAATAAGCTTTTACCTTTTGGTTTTAATAGTTGGATTGGACCTGAACCCTTTGGTGATTTACCTGTAAATTCCGGTTCATCATCACCAAAACTTGTAAGTGGTAGAGATATTGTTTTTGCTGATGAAGCAATTGAACTTATAGACCAGCTAAATAGTACTAATTCACCAGAGCCATGGATTATAACAACATCATTTGTGAATCCACATGATATTACTTTGTATGGTGAAATCACAAGACTTAGTGGAGATTTTAATTTTAGTATTGATGCGTCAGTTCCTCATATAGATAAAGCACCAACAGCAGATGAAGATTTATGTAAAAAACCAAGATGTCAAAAATCATATAAAGAAGTTTATCAAGAGGCTTTCCAACCTAGCCTTGACTCAGAAGAATATAGACAGCTCTATTATTCTCTTATGCTTCAAGCTGATAAACAAATGCAAAGAGTTTTAGATGCATTAATTAAGTCTAAATTCTATGAAAATACAATTATAATATTCACGTCTGATCATGGTGATCTTGGTGGTTCACATGGTGGGTTATTTGAAAAATGGTATCAAGCATATGAAGAAACTACTCATGTACCTCTTATAATTCATAATCCAAAACTATTTGACCATTATCAATGTACTGATGCTATAACTAGCCATATAGATTTGCTTCCAACACTACTTTCTCTTGCAAACATAGATGAAACTGCTACTAGATTAAAACTTGAAAAAACACATACTCAAGCTTTAAAACCTGTTGGTAGAGATTTAACACCTTTATTTAACAAATGTTGTGATACTCCTGAATTTTCAGAAGGTGTATACTTTATGACTGATGATGATCCTACTAAAGGTCAACATCAAGAAACTTTTGATGGCAAGAGTTATAAAGCTGTAATTGAACCTAGCAGTATAGAAACTATCATTATATATCTTAAAAATACTGAAACTGAACAACGTGAAAAATGGAAGTTCTCTAGATATTTTAATAATAGCGATCTTTGGACATCACCAAACAAAGAAGATAAATTACTTGATAAAATAGCATCTGATGAACTCTGCGAAGTTGATATCTATACACTTAATAAAATTGATAATGTTGAAGACTTTGAAATGTATAATCTAACAAATGATCCAATTGAAGCTAATAATTTGATTAATGAGTATTATTGTGATAAATCAGTTAAAGAAATTGCAGACTTACTTTATGGGCTTTTAATTAAACAAAGAGAAGAAAAAAGACTTTCACCTCAGTAAATTAAAAAGCACCTGCTAATGCAAGTGCTTTTTCTATTAATCTTCTATCATTATCTCTAATATTTCTTTATCTGTTCCTTGCATTCCATACTTTCCAAGTCTTCCAATAGCTGAAATAGTTTTTTCTATATCACCTTTGATTATACCTGTGTTATATTTGTATGCCTTGTCCTCCATAGCAATATAGTGTGCCATCATTCCAGCATCTATGCATGTTGCTATCTTTGAACCACATGAAGGTTTTGCCCCATCACATACTATTCCAGATATATTTGCAAAGGTATTTACTATTGCCTTATCTATTTGCTCTAAAGTTCCATCTTCAAGGTAAGTTATAGCTGCACCAATTGCACACCCACCAACAACTGAACCACAGAAAGCTGATAATCTACCTATTCCAGCTTTTTCATGAATAGTTATAAGGTTAGAGAATACAAGTCCTCTGTAAAGTTTTTCTGCTGACAGTTTCTTCTCTTTAGCATATAAAATTACTGGAATTGAAACTGTCATTCCTTGATTTCCACTACCTGAGTTAGTCATAACAGGCATTGCACTTCCACTCATTCTAGCCTCTGATGCTGCTGATGTATAAGCTTTCATCTTAGTAACTATATTATTTTTATCGCCTGATTTTAAAATGATATTTCCTATTCCAACACCATAGTTTCCTGTCATACCTTCTTTTGATATGTTCATGTTATATTCTATTTGTGTATCCATAAGGTCTTTAATATCTTCTATTTTAACTGTGTTTGAAAATTCATATATATCTTTAACTGTTAAAATACTTCTATCTACAAATACTCCAAGATATTTTTTTGGGTCTTCATCTGCTTCAAATTCAACTTTTCCATCTTTAACTACTTTTGTTATGTTATTATGAGCAAATTTTATCTCAACCATAGCACTATGATTTTCTGAGTGCATTTCCATTTGAATGTGAAGAGGTACATTTTCCTCTAAAGTTTCAATTGTGCAATAATCTGTTTCCATAAGTTCTTTTGCTCTATCTTTATGCTCCTGAGTTACTTTACTTATAACTTCAAGACCTTTATCTGCATCTCCACCAATTGCTCCAATTATTGAACTAGCCTTTATTCCAACTAATCCATCAGTATTTGGAACAGTAACACACATAGCATTTTTAATTATGTTTCCACTGCACTTTGCAACTATTCTTGTAGGTTCTTCCCCAAGAACTGCCGCTGCTCTAGCTGCTGCAAAAGCTATTGCAATTGGCTCTGTGCAACCCATTGCTGGTATAAGTTCCTCTTCAAGAATCTTTATATATAATTTATATGTATTTTTATCCATTAATTCCAACCTCCAACTTGTCCATTTTCTATCTATATTATAATAACATCTTGCGAGGAATTTTGACATAGACTATTGCAATTAACTTAAATCCCACCTTATTCTACAAAATAAAAAGATAGGCATATAAATCTATATCTGCCTATCTTAAATATTTCTTCTATTTAACCTTTAATAACCCTCTGCCCTTAAAAACTTTTTAATCTGTACTATTATTTTATTTGTTTTTTAATGACAATCTACAATATATAACTAGTGAAACTCCTATTATAATTAAGGGTACAAACATTGTTGTCCCTGAAAAACCACTTCCTATATTTTTAGATGCTAGTAATATTTGAACTTGCATATTTGCAAACAATAAAGCTAACTCAAGATTCATTACTTTTACAAATGTAGACTCCATATTATATTGCTTTTCTCTATTTCCCTCATGTAGAGGCACAATATAATTTCCCATGCCAGGATATTTACTGATTAATGTAAAAAACAAATACATTCCAATTGCAATTCCTAGTAATAAAAACAATGTATGTTTTGAACCATAAGCATCAACTTGTCCATATATATTAAAATGTGTTGGAATTCTATCTCCTGCCTCACTCCAAATTTTAAAAGTAAATCCACTAAGAAATATAATTATAAGTACCGTAACTGAATCTAATATTAAATTAATTTTTCTGTGCTTTTCACTAGGTTTCCATTTAGCCATTTTACACGCCCCCAATTAAATATTAAATATCTTTTTTTATATTATACTCCCTAAATTCCATATTTCCCCTTAGTTAAGGAAGATTTAAGATTTGTCTTATTTACTTCTCCCAATAGCTAGGTCTAGTAATTGAACTTGGTAACTTTGTTTTACTATCACCAATAGTAGCATTTATCTGTTGCTGAGTTATAAATAAAGCCTTTTCTAAGTTAGCACCTCTAATATTTGTATCTCTCATATCAGTAGCAATTAAGTTTGCACCAGTTAAATCAGTATTGCTTAAATTAGCTGCTATAAGTAGTGAACAACTTAAATCTGCTCCCCTTAAATTTTCCTTACTTAGGTTTTTAGCAATATTATTTTTGCTTATCACTTTTTTATTTTTAACTTTTGACTTATTACTTACTTCTATACTCGTAGCCTTTAATAAAACATTTATACTATCCCTATATTTTTCTATATTAATAGATAATATCTCTTTAGGACTTAAAATTGTAAGCTTATTTAACTTATCTATCATCTCTTCAATTTTTACTTTTTGCTCTTTTCTACTCTCAAAATCATAAGCCATATTTAAATACCAAAGCATTTCATGAAGTTGTCTTGCTATTAAAAACACCTCAAACATTTCATCCTTTAAAGATTTTTTCTCATTCCATCTCACACCATTATATATTTGACTTGCCACCTTTTGACCAGCACCAAAACAATCATAAGAAGTACATCCCTTAAGTCCTTTTTCTCTAAGATTACTATGTACCTTACAAGTAAAATCCTCATTCAAATTACTACAAGGGTCCCCTGCTACCTTATCCTTTGGAAATCCATCCATCTTTGAAAAATATAGTGCCACGCAGCAAAATCCAAAACAATTTTTGCAATCTATCTTCAACTCTTTTTCTATATCAAAACTTTCATTATAATTCTTTTTCACTTTCATAATACATCTCCATTTTCAAATACTTTATATTCAATCTAAAAAGTATTATACCATTTAACATTTTTTATTCAATTACTTTAAACAAAAATAAATATCTATAAAATTTCAAAAAAATAAGATTGCTTAATTAAAACAATCTTATCTTCTACATTTAAAATTTTTATGTATTTAATTTTATTTTTCTTTAAATATAAGTACTACATAAATAATCGTTGTAATAAGTATTGCTACAACAGGTACAAGAATAATTATATCAGTTATGTTTGCTAGTCCACTCCATGCAGACTTCATAAGCTTAATTTGAATTGATGCAAATAAAAGTATTGCCTCAAGGTTTAAAACCTTTATAAATGTACTTGTTAAGTTATACTGTCTATCCCTATTACTACTTGTAATTCTTACTAAATGCCTGTCCATATTAAGATATGTACTCATTAAAAATAATATTATGTACACTACAATAGATATTCCTACTATAATAAATAATGAATCTTTTGATAGATAATTATCAATGCTTCCAACCTCATCAAAATGTACTGGAATCATAGCTGGGGCTGTCACCCAATATTTATATGTCATAACACCTAAGAAAATAATCCAAAGTGCTGCAACTACATCTACTACTATATTTATTTGCTTATATATTCCGCTTGCTATCCATTTTTCCACGCTTTGTTTCCTCCTAAAATAAACCTTTTTCTCTACATATCATTATACTATCAAGCTACCTATTCCTCATTACTTATATGTGTCATTTTCCATAAAAAAAGGTTACTCTCTTAGTTTTTACACTATAAGAATAACCTTGTCTAATGAAAGCTCTACTTCATATCTTCAACCACTTCTTTTATTTCTTTATTCTCACGATATAAAATAGGATTTACTTTGTCAAAATAAGTATATATTCTAGCCTCCATCTTATCATCCGTAAAATCATATGATGAATTATCTCTTACAATATACTCTTTGCCATTTATTTTAATTATTTCATCTGTAGGTTCACTGCCCCCAAGCATAACAACGAAAAAAAACATTGGCATAACGGCTATTGCTATTGTATATACACCTACCGCTATACCTTTAATAATTACTTTACCAAATCCTCTTTTTGAATTATTCTCATCTCTCTTTGTAATTAAAATATTAAATAATGCTATCACTATTAAAAGTGCATATGTTATAACTCCCAATATAGCCATTATAGGTTCTAAATTACTTACTAATCTATACCCCTTAGGTATCATCATTGCTGTATATGTTATAAAAGCTAAAAATGTTAAAGAATATATAGCTATCACCCATCTAAAAAATTTATTAATTCTCTTCTCAATTATTAAATTACAAATACACATTTCTAAAAGTAATAAACTACCTCCAATATAATATGGAAGCCCAATCATAATGGGAGCACTATCTATCATATCATTATCTGAAGTTACCACTACAACTAACAAAGAAATTACAAGTGTACAAATTTCTATAACGTTAATAAAACTTAATTTGTTGTTTCTATAAAAAGTCATCTTTTCCCCCTCAAGTTTTTTATTTTTTTACTCTTAGAGTATAATCTAAATTTCTTATATTTTTTTAAAAATAGAAAAAGCTTAATAAAAACTTGTTGTAGTTGTCACATTTATATTAGATATTTTAATTTATCTTATTTTCATATCAGCCTTAAATAATCATCTTCACCCTCACCATTCAAATTATAAATCGCTTTGTACTCTGCAAATGTAACTTCTTCATACTCCATTCTGACTTTTGCAGATATATATTTACGTTCATCATCATTCTCCATATGCCATGTATTTATTACATACGAAATACTATGAAATTCATATTTTATATTTTTAAAGACCATCCCTTTAAATAATTCATTAAAATCTTCTTCATCATTCTTCTTATATTCAGCTAAATAAAATTTTAAATCTCTCATTACTAAATCTTTTATATTGTACTCTTGTATCCACTTTTCTAATTTAAACTCCATATTCTCATTCACCCCTTAAGTTCTTAGATTATAAACTTTTTAATCTATAATATATTCACTATTACCAAAGCATTATCATCTTGTAACTTTATGTTTCCTAGCAGTACTATGAAGATTAGAAATTGCATATTCACCTTTTTCAAGCTTTAACTCAAATAATTTTTCCATTTCAAGCTCTGGATATCCAACACATTGAATTAATTCACCAGCAGTAACAACTAATAACTTTCCACTAGAAATATTTAACCATTTAAAATTATCTAAATCTTTATCACTCATCTGTAACTTAAATTTATGGTCACCATATGGCAATAAATATATTACCATTTTTCCCTGCTCACAAAAATCTCTTATCGGTTTTGACTCCCTTTCTCTCACTACATCCCAATTTTCTTTTGGAAAATCAAATTTCAATTCCGACTTTCCTTGTACATCTAACAAAACATCCATAGAATACAATAACTCACTATTTAATTCACTTAAATAAATTTCATCAGTTAAAACTAATCCATCATCCCCATCACATTCTACTATAAAGTCCACTTTATCTATCTCCTTACATCAGTTATTTTACTTTTTACATTACCTTCGACTTTATATGAAATTAAAATATTTCTTTGACTTCAATATCTCTCACTTTAAATAATACAATTTTAAAAATCCATAAAATAAGTGATATTGGTACTATTAAAGATAAATCTGTATAGGGACTCATTTATAGGCTCTCCTTTTAATTTTTATTTTCAAATAACTTTATAGGATACTAGTGAAGAAAGTTTTACTTTCTGAACTTGCCATAATATTTCCTCTCATTATTTCAAATCAATAATTTTTATTTTCTTATCATATTTTTCTCTCGTAACGTAAAAGAAAAAACATATAATACTTATTATATCCATTCCTAACTTTACCAAAACATATGGAAATGTAAGAGCAATTCCAACATATACAATCGTTGGCATAAACTGCTCTAAATGAATTAAGCTATATATTATAGCTAATGCATGAACCAGCCACCATACTTTTTTTTCGCCATTCCTTATTAGCAAAATAATATTTATAAAGGTAATCTTTATAAAGAATAGCCCTTGCCTAATGATTAACCCCCATAATAATATTCCAACAATAGTTTTTCTATAACTATCAATATAAAAGATTTCACTAAAAAGCTCCTTCATTATGAATAGAATTATTATTTCAAAAACAACATATTCTTCTAATTTTTTTAGTATTTTTAATAAGAAATTTTTTTTCATGTTCTCATTTTCTAATTTCTTCGATTTAAACAGTACAATTTTCACAATTGAAAGTATTAGCATAATCAACACTATTAATGGAACATCCTGTAACTCACCAAACATTTATACTTTCCACCACCTTAAACTAATAAAATAAATTCAAAATATTTCTTTTTTAATCTGTACTAAATTCACTATTAACATAACAATTATATATGGATAACAAAACATCATAGTGCAAAATACCACAAATGGCAATACAATGTATGGTAAAATAATGCATAAAATCATCAATACTATCCATATAGAATTAACTAACCACCATTTTTTCTTTTCACCTTTTTCAATTAATAAAATTAAATTCCTTGCTATTAATTTCAGTATATTGAAAATATTAATTCCTATTAAAATAAGGAGCATAATTCGAGTTATATTGTTAATAAAAGAATCTTCCATTATCAGCATTACCGAAACTACTAAAAGTATTAAATTTATAAAACGACTCATCTCTTTGACTTCAATATCCCTCACTTTAAATGCTACGACTTTAAAAATCCATAAAGCAAATGATATTGGTATTATTAAAGATACATCTCCGCCCATTTATACTCACTCCTTTATATATCAAGTGTATTAGACCACCTAACTCTCTCTTTAAATTATCTTTACTCCTTTTATAATGACAAGCTCCTTCTTTTCCACTTATTCCCACTTTATACTTTTTGATTCTAAAAGTAAATTTAATCAACTTCTTCTCTCTACTTCTCACTTTCTTTAATTAATTTTTGAACTTAATTAAAGAAAAAACTATGCACAAATTAAATGCATAGTTTCCCTGTTATTATTTTAAACGAATGGATTATAGAATCTTCCACCATTCACATATATTAAGTAGCCTGCAAACTTCTTCCCACTATACCAAGTACGTTTTTTCTTTAGTTCCTTGCTTTCTACACTTTTATTCCCCTATATTTGCCTAATACCTTAAAAATACTTATGAGAGAAGATTACTTCTTGAACTTACTACTATCCTCAAAGTATTATTGCCTTCCCATTATACTAAGAATTTTTTAATTTTAAATACATATATAATATAAATATTCATTACTAAACTTCCAAGAGTATATATATACATGGATCCTGACCCAAAAATAATAATACATGGTAGTAAAATTGTAGGTGCAATAAAACTGAGTATTATAGGTACTACATGAATTGCCCACCATACTTTCTTTTTTCCTTGTTTCACAAGTAAAATAAAGTTTTTATAAATAATTTTCATAAAAAATAAAAGCTTAATAAATATTAAAACCCATATTACTATTCCTGCAATATTTTTTATATAGTTATCAATAAAAAGATTTGATATAAAATAATCTAGCATTATATACAAAATTATTATTTCTACAATAATATATTCCTTTAATATTTTCAAAACAGGATATTTTTCTTCTTCTTCCTCTTCTAATCCTTGTAATTTAAATAATATAATTTTAATAATGCTTAAAATAAATGCTATTGGTACCACTATTGGAATACTTTCTAATTCTCCATTCATTTGTATTTTCTACCTTTCCTTTCTATATATATAAGTTGTACGAATGAATCTACATTACACATTCATTGTATTGTCTACAATGAATGTGTAATTCTTAAATATAAAAATGTAGATTCTATAATACAACATATATAGTATGAGTAAATTTATTCATTTTTCTCAAATGTAATACTAGTAAAAAAGTCATTAAACTTTTCATAATACGAATTTATAGAATGCGCCACAGAAAATTTATCTATTCCTGAAATCATCCACTTATTTCTCCCTAATAAATGTGATTTAAGTCCAAATTGATTTATATGATCTTCATTCATTTTGTAATTATAAACTTTCTTACTTTTCTGTCCATGATTATCATATATATTAGTCATTGGAGTGAAACCTGGTGATGCAAATGTTGTTATTTTATGAATTTGACTTTTACTTTCTTTAAAAGTTTCAAGATACATACCTGCAACAACAAGTTTTAATGGTGTAGGAATTTGGTTATCTATATAATACTTTAACCCCTCTGAGCTAGTTGGTGTTAAATTTATTTCTGGGTTCAATAAAGACCCTCCAATTTTTTGCGCTAGCCACCCACCTAATGAATGTCCTGCAATATAAATATTAGTAGCTCCTGTATTACTTTCTGAATTCAAAACTTTATTCATAAATTTATACGCCGCATATACTTGTTTGGAATTATTACCCAACAAAATCGCTCCACCATCAGTGAATAGCCAATCATTAAAACCTTCTGCCGAGAATTTTTCTCCACTTCCCTCAAATGCTATAATAATATTCTCTCCATTTTTTAGAGCTATAGCTCCAAATCCTGAATCAAAAAAACCTTCTATTATTGTCGAATCATTACTCTCTATGACTTCCCAATTTTTTAACAAATCAAATTTCTTCCCTAAATTAAGTTCACTAACTTCTTTTCCTATTTTACTATCTGTCACTTTATAAGAAAGATTCGCCGCCTGCATAAAGATTTTATCTTGTTTCACAAAGTCACCACTATTAATATTAAACTCATACTTATTTTCATCATCTTTATCTGGTATTCCATCTCCATCCATATCTCCACTACCTGCTTCACCATGGATATCATCAGTAATATCTCCAATTTCCTCTCCAGTTTTTACATGATAATATTTCCCACCAGTTTCGTTTGCTATTTTTTCTAATAATGCTTTATCATATTTTGTTCCTAATCCTATTGTATATATTTTTATATTGTCATTTTTAGCTTGTTCTAGTGAACTATCATGGAATGTTCCTTCGCCATCAGTTAATAGAATTATCTTTTTATTTCTATCTTTACTATTTTTCAGTTGTTGTATTGCACTATCAACTCCTGCTGATATATTAGTGCCACCACTATTAATTCCAAGTCTATTAACATTATCCAATAAAGCTTTTTTATCAGCTGTTAATGCTTGATAAACACTAGATGAACTTGAAAAACCAACTAATGCCATTTTATCTTCATTCTCTTTTTTATTTATAAAGTGTTCTGCTAATTTAACTCTGTACTTATTTCTATCATTACTAGACATACTTCCAGATGTATCTATAACAAATGCTAAGTCCAATTTACCTTTTTCAGATGGGTGTTTAATTTCATTCTCCCAATACTTATCCCACTCATCTTTATCAATAATTAAGAATTGGTCATTTACAGAGTATTTGTTATCTTCTTTACTTTCTATTCCATTCTCAAAATTAACTGTTATAATTCCTTTAGTAGACTTATCCTGTCCTTTTACTTCAACTAAAGTATTTAGCTCTTTATCTAATTTATATAAAGTCGGATTTTTTTTATCATCTAGCTTAAGTTTACTATAATCAAATTTAAAACTAATATCCTTTGATGCTTTAGGTATCTTAACTAAATAAGGATTACCTAAATATCCTGGTGTTTCTTTCGATGTCATAACATGTGTATTTTTCATATTTACAATCGCTATATTAGCTATATCTTTACCAATAAACTTTCCATTAATTTCAATTGATATATTTTCATCTAGGATATTAGCTGATGGTTTATGTGTATATTTTAAAAGTTCATCACCATCTAATGTTCCATTATCATCAGTGTCTTTTTTATTTGGATTTAATTTTAGTTCTATTTCTTTTCCATCTAAAATCCCATCATCATCCGTATCTTTTTTATTTGGATTTGTCTTATATTTTTCTACTTCTTCCTTATCATTTAATCCATCAAAATCTGTATCTGCCTCTAAAGGATTTGTTTCTAACTTTTGCTCTTGTTTTACTGTTAATCCATCCTTATCTTTATCCTCATCTCCATCTAAAACTCCATTATCATCACTATCTGGCTTTAAAGGATTTGTATCTGATATATAAACTTCAAAACAATCATCTAATCCATCATTATCTGTATCAGCTTTTAAAGGATCTGTTTCATACATTAAAACTTCCTCTCCATCTAAAAGACCATCACCATCCGTGTCTTCTTTTAACGGATCTGTTCCAAGCTCTAGTTCTTCTTCATCACTTAAAGTATCATTATCTGTATCTTTAAATTCACTTACATGAACTTTTTTAGATTTACCCACTTTATTTCCATTAGCATCAAATGAAATAATTTGATAGTAATATTTTTTTGACAACTCATCAGCTTCTGCATCTAAATACATATTACTTGCAATATCTTTTTGGTACTCTGTTAGATTATTACTATCATTCCCTTTCATTATTGTATATTTTAAACTCTCATTTTTATCCCATTCTAAAGAAACAATATTCTTTCGTCTTTCAGCTTTTAAATTTATTATTTCAAGCCCTTCATTAATTTCTGGTTCAACTCCTAATAAAATATTTCCATCATATAAAACTAATATTTTATCCCAGTTCATATAATCCTTTGCATCTTTATTAAATGAATAATCATTTTCTTGATTATAAACCGGCCAATCTTTCTTGTTAACTCTACTATGAATCTCAAGTTCATTTCCTGCTGTTAATTTTTCACTGACATTCATTTTTAAAGATAAATATCTATCAGCATCTTCAAGTTCTTCAACCTTTACAATCTCTGATGTTATTTTTTCTTTTCCGATATTCGCCCAATCTATTACTATTTCTTCATTTGTCTCATTTCCATCTGAATCCCCAGTATAATAATACCTTACTTCTAGCTTTGATAAATCTAAGTCTGTATTACCTGAATTTAAAATTTTAAACCACGGGTATATACTTGTTATATCTTTATCTAGGTATTTATTATACATTTTTGCATCTACTTTTATGATACTTTCCTCTTTTATTTCTGTTGGTAAAACTCCATGTATTAATTGCCCTTTATAATCAACAGTAACATCATTTGCATATGAATAATTCTTTTCTTGATTATAATTTTTATTATCTTTATTCTGTAATCTAATATTCAATTCAACTTCTTCATCTTTTTTTAATTTATTTAGCCCTTCATTAAATTTTATATTTATTTTACTATTTGCTTTTTCATAATTTTTATCTAATTTTTCTATTTGTACATCTACTTTTGATTGGTCAACAGAACACCAATCCTTTACTATTTCTTCTTTTTCAATTCCTTGATTATCATACCAATAACTTAATGCTAAATCATTTAAATTTAGTGCTTCTTCATTAATATTTTTAATCTTAATTTTAAAGGATATTGTGTTACTTTCAACTTCCTTTATAACATCTTCCTTTGTTATTTCTACACTTTTTATAGTTTCAGCTTGTACAATCTTTCCTATTGAAAATCCTTGGAACATTTGTAGCATAAAAGAAGCTAATATAAATATAGATATCCTTTTTTCTTTGTTTTTTATTTTCATCCTTATCGCCTCGACATATTTTACCTTAAAAGTTAAAATTTGTAAATTATTTAAAAATAACCAACTAAAATCACTGGTAATATTATCAACACTTTAAAATGATTAATTTTCTATAAAAAAAAAGCTATACACTTTGTAAGTGCATAGCTTTTTATGTCGATTGTTTTTTTTAATTTTAAACGAATGGATTATAGAATCTTCCACCATTCACATATATTAAGTAGCCTGATAATATTACAAGACAAAGTCCAAATATCATAACTGCATAGTCACTCTTTGTAAACTTCTTTCCACTATACCAAGTACGTTTTTCTTTACTTCCAAATGCTCTTATCTCCATAGCACAGCTTATTTTATCTATCTTTTCTAGACTAGAAAAGATAAGTGGCATTATAATTACTGACGCATTTTTAACTCTAGTTATTGGACTCGCTTTTTTTGACATATCTATTCCTCTTGCTTGTTGTGCAAAGGCTATGTCATGATATTCTCTTTGAATATCTGGTACATATCTAAGTGCTATTGCTACTGAATAAGCAACTTTATAACTTACACCTATTTTATTTAATGATGCTGCAAATTCACTTGGATTAGTTGCAACCATAAATATAAGTGCCATTGGTGTTATAAGTAGATATTTTAGAACAAAATTAAGTTGATAGAATAATTGCTCTGATGTTACTTGATAATAATTTGTTATCTTAAATAATACTGTTTTTGAACCATATATCTCACAACCTTGGTATGGTGATATAAGATATATCGCAAGTGTATTTATTACAAGGAATATTATTATAAAGTAAAATACAAATGATATTTCCTTAAATTCAACTTTTGAAACTTTAAATATGATAAAACTTAAAATAAGAAGTCCTACTAAAAGTCTAGTATCATAACTTATCATAGATGCTATAACATAAGCTAATAAGAATAGTATCTTTGCTGCTCCTGTAAGCTTATGAACAAATGAATTCTTGTTTGAATATTCAAGCATAGTTTTCATTTATCTTTCCCTCCTGTCAACTTCTATAAACTTGTTAACTAAATCTCTTGGCTTTTCAAAACCTAGTTTAACTGCAAGTTCATATAATGAAGTTTCTTTAAGATTAGCTCTTTTTATAACACTACTATCAGTTAAAATATTAGATGCTATATCCTGTGCTATCTTTTGCCCATCTCCTAGAACTACTGCTCTGTCAGTATATTCAAGCATTAAATGCATATCATGAGTAACCATTATTATAGTAACTCCTTTTTTATTAAGCTCTACAAGGAACTCCATAATTTCTGTATAGTGTTTAAAATCTTGCCCTGCTGTTGGCTCATCAAGAATTATAACTTTAGGATTTAAAACTAAGATAGATGCTATTGTCACCCTCTTCTTCTGACCATAACTAAGTGCTGATATAGGCCAGTTTCTAAAAGGATATAATCCACATATTTTAAGTGTTTCTATAACTCTTTCTTTAGTTTCTTCTGCACTAACACCTCTAGCTTTAAGCCCTAGCCCTACTTCTTCCATAATCATAGGCTTTGAAATCATCTGATTAGGATTTTGCAGAACTATACCAATATTTTCTGCTCTCTCTTTTATAGTATCTTTTATCATATCTTTACCTTCAAAAAGGACTTGTCCTTTTGTAGGTTTATAGAATCCACATACAAGCTTTGAAATTGTAGATTTACCTGCACCATTTCTTCCAACTATACTAAGTATTTCTCCCTTTTCAACTTTAAATGAAACATCTTTTAAAATTTGCTTACCTTTTTTATCATAAGAGAAATCTACATTTTTAAATTCTAGAATAGCTTCACTTTCCTTTGTCATAGCAATCTCTTCTACATCACTACTCCAAGTTTTAAGCTTGTCCTTATACTCATCAAGCATTATAGTATCAATACTAGCTGACTTCATCTCTTGTGTAATTTTAATATCTGCATATTTTAAAGCTGTAACATAAAGTGGTTCTCTTATTCCATTTTCAATTAAGATATTACTTGCTAAAAGTTTGTCTGGGCTTACATCTGCAAGTATTTCGCCCTCATGCATAACAATAATTCTATCTATATCTCTATGTAGAACATCTTCAAGTCTGTGCTCTATAATTACAATAGTCTTATTATTTTCTTTATGAATTTTATCTATAAGTTCAATTGATATCTTCCCAGTTGCAGGGTCTAAACTAGCAAGTGGCTCATCAAATAAAAGTATATTAACATCACTAACCATAACTCCTGCAAGAGTAACTCTTTGCTTTTGACCACCAGATAGACTATGTGGTGATGCATCAAGGTAAGTATCTACACCTACTATTTTTGAAACTATATCGACTCTTCTTTTCATCTCTGCTTGATCTATACAATCATTCTCTAACTTAAAAGCTATATCCTCAGCTACTGTAAGTCCTATAAACTGACCATCTGGGTCTTGTAGAACAGTCCCAACTTCATTAGATAAACCTGCAATATCACACTCTCTAGTTTCTTTTCCATTAACCTTTAGACTACCTGTAATCTCACCCTCATATAAAAAAGGTGCTAGTCCATTTATGCAGTTAGTAATTGTACTCTTACCACAACCAGAAGGCCCTACTATTAAAATTTTCTCACCTTCATATATTGTAAGATTTATATTATTTAGAGTTGGACACTCTTGTGCTCTATATTGAAAACTGAAATCCTTAAACTCAATGACTGTTTTTTTCAAATTTTCTTCCCCCTGTTATTTAAAATAATTCTTGCTCTAAATAAAAATAGAATACCAAAATAAACTTATCTGGTATTCTCTAAATTAAAGATATTCTTTTTTTAGACTACCTTTTCTAATTCTTGTTTTTGAATATGAGTAAATAAGTATTGTACCTAAAACTCCACAAGTAATAGTATTTGCTACACCAGCAACTGCTGCTTGTATATAAACTTTTTCGATCGGCTCTTTGTATAGAACAAAATCTAAAGTTGGAGCAACAAATCCCCAAGCAATAGCATTCGCAACTATTTGATATATGTTATATATAATCATTTGCTTTTTCTCAAAAATACCATCTGAAATTTTAATTCTTTTACTAGCAAAACCAATAATAAGTCCCATAACTGCTGATGCAATAATCCAACTAAACCATGGTGAACCATAAGTTAAGTCTTTTAGAGTATGTCCTAAAAATCCAATAGCAAAAGCTGTCTTAGGTCCATAAATAACTGCCATCAAAGCTAAGAATGCATAACATGTAGCAAATTCTGTATTAGGAATCCCTGTTGGAATTGCTGCAAAACGACCAAGTATCATAAATACAGCAGCACCAATACCAATAGCAACTACTTTATTAATAGTTAATCCTTTTTTCATCTTAATGTCCTTTAAAAGTAGATTTTTGTTAACTTATATTCTTTTTTTCGACATAAATTAACACCTTTTTATATTACATTAAATCCCCTCATAAAACAATAAAATATACAAAAAAAGATAGACAAACATTCAAAAAGTTTATCTATCTTTCGTATTTTCTTTTTTATTTAATTTTCTTTTTTAAAACTGATAATACTAACATACCAACAATTGACCCTACTAGTAGTGCTACAAAGTAGCCTATTGGGTTTGCTATTACTGGTAAAACAAAAATTCCACCATGAGGTGCTCTAAGTGAACATTCAAATAACATTGATAATGCACCTGCTGTTGTTGAGCCTACAACACATGCTGGAATTATTCTTAACGGATCTGCTGCTGCAAAAGGTATTGCTCCCTCTGTTATAAAAGCAAATCCCATTATATAGTTTGTAATTCCTGATTTTCTTTCACTCTCTGTAAATCTATTTTTAAAGAATGTTGTGCAAAGTGCAATTGCAAGAGGAGGTACCATACCACCAATCATAACTGCTGCCATAAATTCAAATTGTCCACTAGCAAGTGATGCTGTTCCAAAAACATATGCTGCTTTATTTATAGGCCCACCCATATCAATCGCCATCATTCCCCCTAAAACTGCTCCAAGTAAAACTTTACTACTCTCTCCCATACTATTCAAGAAATTTGTGATTCCTGTATTAGCTGCTGCTACTGGAGGATTTACAAGGAATACTATAATAGCTCCTATTAATAATATACCAAGGAAAGGATATAATAATACAGGTTTTAAACCTTCTAAACTATTAGGTAAGAAATTCAGTACTTTCTTTAATCCAAGCATTACGTAACCTGCTATAAACCCTGCAAGTAACGCCCCTAAGAAACCCGATCCCCCTATGTTAGCAAGCATACCCCCAACAAATCCGACAGCAAGACCTGGTCTATCTGCAATACTCATTGCAATATAACCTGCTAAAACTGGTAGCATAAATCCAAATGCTTGATCTCCCACAGTTTTTAGAAATGCTGCAAACTCTGTGTTACTTCCAAATGTAGCTGGATTAATACTATAATCATCAAATAAGAATGCTAAAGCTATTAATATTCCTCCACCAATTACGAAAGGTAACATATGTGATACACCATTCATTAAGTGCTTATAAATTTGTCTTCCTATTGTCTCTTTTTCATCACTTATTTCCTCACTGCTACCTTCTGTATGGTGATAAAAATTAGCTTTTCCATCTCTAGCTTTATTTATTAACTCATCTGCTTTGTGTATTCCATTTGCAACCTTAGTTTGTATAACTTTTTTACCATCAAATCTAGCCATATCAACTTTTTTATCAGCTGCTATAATTATGCACTCAGCCTCTTCTATCTCTTTTTTAGTTAAAACATTTTTTGCCCCACCAGAACCATTTGTTTCTACTTTTATTGTAACACCCATTTCTTTAGCTTTTTTCTCTAAACTTTCCGCTGCCATAAATGTGTGAGCTATGCCTGTTGGGCAAGCTGTAACAGCTAAAACTTTATAGCCACTATCATTATTTTCTTCTTCTTCTTTATTTAATTTTTCATTTTCTTTAGCATCAATTAACTGTAAAAATTTTTCAACAGAATTTGCATTTAATAATGATTTTTTAAATTCCTCATCCATAAGCAGTGTTGCTAATCTTGCTAAAACTTCTAAATGTGTATTATTCTCACCATCTGGTGCTGCTATCATAAAGAATAAATGAGCCGGCTCTCCATCTAGGGAATCATAATCAACCCCCTCTCTTATAATCATTGAACTAAGACTTGCCTTTTCAACCGCTTTTGTTTTAGCATGAGGAATTGCAATACCGCCCCCTATACCCGTTGTACTTAAAACTTCTCTTTCTAAAATAGCATTCTTATACTCTTCTTTGTCATTTAAATTTCCTGACTTATCCATTAAATTAATTAAAGTATTTATTGCTTCTTCTTTAGTTGTAATTTCCGGATTTATTGCAATACTATTTTTTGATAGTAAGTCTATAATTCTCATTTAGTTCATCCCCTTATTTTTTTATAATATATCTTTTCACTTAATTTGATCTAATAATTCAAATACTTTTTTTCTTGTTGCAAGTCCCTTTGAAAATGCACTTGCACTACCAGTAGCAACTCCTAATTTAAAAGCTTCTTCAAAATTTTCGTTTTTTAAATATCCTGCTATGAAACCACCTACCATTGAATCTCCAGCCCCAACAGAATTTATTAATTTACCCTTAGGAACTTCACTTTTCAAAATTTCACCATTTTCAGTAATAAATATCGCTCCCTCACTAGCCATAGATATTAACACATTTTTTGCCCCTAAATTTTGTAACTTTTTAGCATACGTAATTATATCATCTTCTGATGAAATCTTTACGTTAAATATTTCTGCTAATTCATGATGATTAGGTTTTATTAAAAACGGCTTATATTTTAAAACATTTAAAAGCAACTCACCTGTTGCATCTACTACAAACTTAATCCCCTTACCTTCCAATCTAGCCATGATATTTTCATAAATATCTTTTGGTAAACTATTCGGTATACTGCCTGCTAAAACTAATATATCTCCAACTTTTAGACCTTCTAATTTTTTAAATAACATTTCTATATCTTTCAAATTTATATTAGGTCCTTGTCCATTTATTTCTGATTCTTCAGTAGACTTTAATTTTATATTTATTCTTGATAATCCATTTTCTAACTTAATAAAATCTGTATCACACCCCTGAACTTTTACCTGTCTTTCAATTTCATCTCCTGTAAATCCAGCTACATATCCTAATGCTTTACTTTCAATCCCTAAATTTTTCAAAACAATTGAAACATTGATTCCCTTCCCTCCTGCATATATCTCCTCCTCGCTTGTTCTGTTCACTCTCCCTAAATCTAAATCATGAACACTTACAATATAATCAAGTGCTGGATTAAATGTTATTGTGTATATCATATCTTTTTCACCTCTATAACTTCTGTTTCTTCCTTTATCAATTCCTTATTTTTATTTAAATCATCAGTCGTAATTATTCTTGCATCTTCTATATTTGAAAATGTTACATTACTATTCTTATCAAATTTTGAATTATCAATTAAAATATAAGCATTTGTAGTTCTTTTTATAGCTTCTTGTTTTACTAAGGCTTCTTTAATTTCAGGAGTCATATACCCTTTTTCAATTGAAACTCCATTAGTTCCAAAAAATCCTTTTGTAAAATTATATTTTTGAAGTGCGTTTATTGCTTCTATTCCTATAATAGCCTGTGTTGATCCTTTAATCTCACCCCCAAGCATATAAACTTCATAACCTCTTCTTGCTAACTTTTGAGCTTGATTAATTCCATTTGTTACATAAACTACTTTATCTACCTCTATGTACTCAATTAGCAATTCTGTTGTTGTTCCTGCATCAATATAAACAAAATCATCTTCCTCTATATAACTTGCTGCTTTTTTCGCTATAAGCTTCTTTTCTTCTATATTAATGTTTTTTCTTAAATTAACATCATCATCTTTCGACTTAAAGCTTTCTATTATAGATGTTGCCCCACCATGAATTTTTTTTAATTTCCCTTGTTTATCTAAAGCATTTAAATCTCTTCTTATTGTAGACTCTGATGTATTTAAAGTTTCAACTAAACTTGAAACTTGCACACTACCATTTTTATTTAATTCATCTAAAATTATCCTGTGTCGTTTCGTTGTTAACATTTATATCACTTCCCTTATTTTATTTTACAATCATTATCAATCAAAATCAATCATTTTCAGTCATTTCTTTTTTTAATTTTCTATGAATAAATCATTTTCAGTCATTCTAATTTTATTTTTCCATATTTTACTCTTCACATATTAAAAATAAGTATCTATACACTAATACTAACTTTTATTATTAAACATAAGGATAATAATAAAAAATAGCATATTAACTCTTAAATTACGCGCAGCTAATTCACTTAACTTTGAAATTTACCTTTTCTGCTATTTATCATTTTTTGGTATACTTATAATAGGCATTGGTATTAATAGGTAAAAGATTATTACTAATATAAATTTTAGGTATTTTACTATTAATTCCTAAAAGTGTACAATTAAAAATAAAAGATAAAATCAATTTTCGAGGTGGCTAATATGGATAATAATTTAAAAGAAGTTTTAAGAACAGAAATACAAACTTATAGAGAGAATGGACATAAATTTTTAAATAAAGAATTAAAAATGTTAGAATTTAAACGTCTATCTGGTGGTATGGGTTCATATGCACATAAGGGTGGAAATGAATTTATGATTAGGCTTAAAACACCTTCAGGGGTTATTTCACCAAAAGATTTTAATCAATTATATGAGTGGGCAGTTAAATATGGTAGAGAATGGATTCATCCTACAACAAGAGAAGCTGTTCAGTTCCATGGAATGACTATTGACCAAGTATGTGACTTAATGGAAGAAGCTTTAGATTACGGAATTTATTCAAGAGGTTCAGGTGGTAACTACCCTAGAAATGTTGCTATTTCTCCACTTTCAGGAGTTTCTAAAACTGAGGTTTTTGATGTTACTCCATATGCAAGAAAAATCAATGAGCATATAATGAGCAAAGTAACTGAATACAAATTACCAAGAAAAATCAAAATTGCAATGTCTATTAATGAAGAAGGTGAACCTCACTGTACAGCTACAGATTTAGGATTTGTTGCTGTTAAAGAAAATGGACAAAACATGTTTAGAGTTTTCATAGGTGGTGGACTTGGTAAAAATCCAAGACTTGGTGTAGAACTAGGTGAATTAGTAGCTCCTGAAGATGTTTTATATCATGTAGAGGGATTAACAAGATTATTTATAGCAGAGGGTGACTATGAAAATCATAATAAAGCTCGTATTAGATATATAGTAGAAAGAATGGGTAATGAAGAATTTATAGCTTGTTACAAAAAACATCTTAAAGAAACAAAAGAATTACTTAATTTAGATATAGAAATTGAAAAAACTTCTATCACTAAAGTAGGAAAAACAACTGATATAGTTGATAAAAGATTAGTAGCACAAAAGCAAGATGGTTTATACTCAGTTTACTTCCATCCTTATGGTGGAATATTAAAAACTGAATTACTTGGGCAACTTTTAGATATCACTAACAATATGGAAGATATAAGATTTAGAATTACTATGAATGAAGGTTTATACATCATAAACTTAAATGGTGATGAAGCTACTAAAGTTCTAGAATTCACAAAAGGAAAAGGTGGAGAACTAAATGTTTACCAAAGTACTTCATGTATTGGAGTTCCTATATGTCAAATGGGAATAGGTAATAGCCAAGGTCTTTTAATGTCTATAATTGAACATTTACAAGCTAAAAACATTGATAAAGACTTATTACCTCAACTTCATATTTCAGGATGTACTAACTCTTGTGGAGTTCATGAAATAGGTGAGCTTGGATTTACAGGTAAAATGAAAAAAGTTGATGATGCAGTAAGAAAATGCTTTGAATTACATGTAGGTGGTAAATTTGCAATTAATGACTCAGCACTTGGTGATATTTATGGAACTCTTTTAGAAGATGAAATTCCAAACTTTATCTATGAGCTTTACCTAGAACTTGCAAAAGAAGATATAACATTTGCTAACTGGTACAAAGCTAACACAGATAAATTCACTGAAATAGTAAATAAATATTTAGTATAATAAATTTTTTTACAAAACTAAAGGCTATATCAATATTGATAGAAATCAATTTGATATAGCCTTTTTAGTTAACCCCTAACGCCCTATTCTCTTTATAAAAAACTATGTATACATAAGAACTTTTCTTTTTGAATAAACTATTATTATAATTTAATAAGTGCTTTGAATTAAAGAAAGTTATTAAATTGTTACTTTATAATCTGGTAAATCTGTTACTTTAGTTATATATAAATTTTAGTTGTCAAAAAGTTTATTATTACTATTATCCTTATTAATTATTAAAATTTAAGGAGAGAAAATTATGTTTAAAATAGAAGTAGAAGGCGAAATATACAAAGACCAATATATAGAAATGAATACTTATATCATTGATTATCAAGGAGAATGTTACTTAGTAGACCCTGGATATGAAAAAGAAAAAATTCAAAAAGTTGTAGCTGATAATAACTTAACTGTTAAAGGAATTATCCTAACTCACTCACACCTAGACCATATAAGTGCGACTGATGTTTTTGATGTTCCAATATACATGTATGAAAAAGAATATGATTTATTTATGTATAACTACAATGATTTATATGAAGAGCGTGGAATTGTAAGACACTATAACCTTGATGGTAGAACTTTCATTAAATTAAAAGATGGAGATACATTGCCTCTTGGTGATAAAGAAATTACTTTTGTTCCAACTGCTGGTCATACTATGGGCGGAGTTTGCTATATCTTTGAAAATGATATGTTCTCTGGAGATACACTTTTCAAAGGTGCAGTAGGTAGATCAGACCTTAAAACTGGAAATATGGATGACTTAAAGGAAAGTATTGTAAGACTTATCAATAGTCAACCTGAAGATTTAAGAGTTCACCCTGCTCATGGTGGTAGCACTAGTATAGGTTTTGAAAAGAAGTATAACCCTTACTATAATGCTTGGAAATAATTTAAACAATAAAATCCCAAGGAAGTTTCATCTTTCTTCCTTGGGATTTTTCTCTATCTATTTTAAATAAGGGGAAACTTATTAAAATAATTATATTTTACTTTTCTTACTCTTCAAATCTTGGTGCACCTCTCTCCCCACCTTGCTGTATCCTATCTAATTTACTTTGACCACCTCTTCTTCCTCTACCATCCTGTTCACCTTCACCAATTTCTTGTTCGTTTCCTATTTCTTCATCAAAAAACTGAACAGTAGTGCCTTCATCTATTTGAGTTTCACTTGTGTCACTTCCACAACCAACCATAAATACTAAAGCTGTTAATGTCATTGTTATAAATATAAGCTTTTTTATCAAACCACATCTCACCTCACATTTTCATTGCTTATTTACAATGTTACTGTTTCAATGTGGTTTCTATCTGTACTTAAACTAAAGTATTTCTAAATAATATTTATATATCCTGAATAATAAATTTTCTATAACTCAGTATACTTTTTACTATTTCCCTTAGCCTTTTCAACTGGATATTTCTTTTCATTCTTATCCATTTTATTATTTATAATATCCTCAATATCAACTCCAAGGGAATCTGCCATATGCATACAATATATAATAACATCAGCAAGTTCTTCATTAACTTTTTCCTTATCAAAATTATTATCCCAAAGGAAATTTTCTAAAAGCTCACTTGCCTCTATACTAATAGCTTTTGCTAAATTTTCTGGTGTGTGAAACTGTGACCACTCTCTATCATCTCTAAATTTTCTAACTCTTTCTCTTATTTCTTTCATATTCTGCTCTCTCCTTTGTTTGAAAAATTCCATACTCTTCTTTTATTTTATCAAAATATTTTAAAAGCCCATCATTTTGTCTAATTAACTCTACTAATTCTTTATCATCACATGATAAACTTTCCATACAAAATAACATTTCTTTAAGCTTATAAAATTCAACTTCTTCTGTTATATCATATAAATTCATTTCCACTTTCATAATTCCCCCTATATATCCCAACTATAAATTAGTAAATTTTAACTAATAGTTATATAATTATTATACAATAATTTTTAAAGTAAGGAGTATATATGGGACTAATTAAAACTTTTAACTACAAAGAAGATGAACTAGATAAAATTAAAGATTATGAATATGGCTTAAATTGGCCAGTTGTATATATTATTAGAAATGATAAAGAAGCTTATGTTGGTGAATCTACAAGAGTATATAATCGTAGTATTCAACATAGAAAAAATGAAGAAAGAACTAAACTTGATACAATAGATATTATTGCAGATACTGATTTCAATAAATCTGCTACGTTAAATATAGAATCTCTACTTATTGAATATATGTCAGCAGATGCTAAATATAAACTTCAAAATGGTAATGGTGGTCTTAGCAATCATAGTTACTATAAAAAAGATTTTTATAATGAAAAGTTTGATAAAATTTGGAGTGAACTCAAAGCAAAAAATATAGTCACACAAGGATTATTTGAAATTCGTAATAGTGACTTATTTAAATACTCTCCTTACAAAGCATTAACTGCTGAGCAATCACTCGTTGCTGATGATATTATTTCTAGCATAATTCATAATACTGAAAGCAAACATATGATACAAGGTGAACCTGGAACTGGAAAAACTATCGTAGCTATTTATCTTTTAAAGTATTTGAAAGAACTTGAAGAAACTAAACACTTAAAAATCGGACTAGTTGTTCCTATGACTTCACTTAGGTCAACTTTGAGCAATGTTTTTAAAACAGTTAAGAACTTAAAATCAAATATGGTACTTAGTCCTTCAGATGTTACAAAAGATGAATATGATATTCTTATAGTTGATGAAGCTCATAGACTAAATCGAAGAGTTAATATAACTGCTATGGGTGCTTTTGATAATACAAATAGAAAGCTTGGACTTGATATAAATGAGGGTACTCAATTAGATTGGATTAATATGTCTTGCAAACATATGATACTTTGCTATGATAAAAATCAATCAATAAAACCCTCAGATGTAAGAGCTGAAGACTTTGAAAAAATAGAATTTGAAATGCATAAAATAACATCACAAATGAGAGTTCTTGGTGGTGGAGATTATATAAATTATATTCAAAATATTTTAAGACAAACTCAAGAAAAAAAAGTAACTTTTACTAACTATGAACTACTTCTTTTTGATAATATTTCAGGAATGCATGAAATGATTAAAAGTAAAAATGAGAACTTTGGTTTATGTAGACTTATAGCTGGATATGCTTGGGATTGGAAATCTAAAAAAGATAAAAATGCTTATGA
Organism: Sarcina sp.; assembly: GCA_051650125.1. GTDB lineage: Bacteria > Bacillota > Clostridia > Clostridiales > Clostridiaceae > Sarcina. The sequence continues at coordinate 68,929 of JBOFIK010000052.1, forward strand.
TATAACTATCGAGGATACTAAACTTCAATGGAACTCAACAAATAAAGACTGGATAAATACGCCTAATGCAATAAATGAGGTTGGTTGTATTCATACAACTCAAGGATATGATTTAAACTATACTGGAATTATAATTGGTCATGAAATAAGCTATAAAGATGGTCAAATAGTTGTAGATAAATCTAAATACTTTGACTCAACAGGTAAAAAGTCTATTAAAGTTGATGGAGAACTCCATAACTATATAGTAAATATTTATAAAACAATTCTAACACGAGGAATTAGAGGTACTTATATTTATGTTTGTGATGAGTCCTTGAGAGAATATTTAAGAGGATTTATAGATACTTATAATCCTAATGTACAAGCTAAAGATATTGTAAATGAGCATAAAGAAATTTCATATAAATAAGCAAAAGGCACATTGATTTACGCAATGTGTCTTTTAACTATCTATTATCTTTCTTTAAATAAACAAGCCCCTGGAACTATATCTTGCTCTCTAAATAAAGCCCCTGCTGCTATTTTATATCCTGCTAAATCTTGTGATTTTCTTATATTTTTAGCATATTTAGTATGTTCTGAGAACATCCAGTTCATATATGCCCAAGCCTCTTTCATCTTAAATAGAATTACTCTTTGGTCATTTTTAAATAGCTCTGAGTAACCTCTAAATAATTCATCATGAAATTCTTTAAACTGTTCTTTAGTTACTGTTTCACCAGTTTTAATTTCTCCCATAAGCCCAGGGTTAGATATTATTCCCCTAGCAAGCATTATTCTATCTGTTTCTGGGAATTGTTCTATTATCTTTTTATTATCTTCTCCACAGAAAATATCCCCATTATAACAAACTGGGTTTGTGCTTACATCTAAAGCATGTCTATACATTTCTAAATTAGGTTTATTCTTATAGAAATCTTGTCTAGTTCTTAAATGTATAATTAACTCCTCCATAGGATATTGATTATAAATCCTCATAAGCTCATAAAACTCATCAGGCTCATCTTTTCCAAGTCTAGTTTTTATAGAAATTTTCATATCATTTATCTTGAATATTTCATCTAAAAATCTATCAAGTTCTTCTGGATGTGCTAAGAATCCTGAACCTCTTCCTTTTGACACAACAGTTCCAGATGGACACCCAAGATTTATGTTAATCTCATCATAGCCTAAAGCTTTTATCTTTTCTGCTGTAAAAGTAAATCCCTCTGCATCATTTGTAAGAACTTGTGGGACTAAATTAATTCCAACATTATTCTCTGGAAGAATATCTCTAAGTTCTCTAGTTTTAAATTTATTACTTTGATTAGGTACTATAAAAGGTGCAAAATACTTGTCTATATCTCCAAAAACTTTCTCATAAGCATTTCTATATATGTATCCTGTAATCCCCTCAAGTGGTGCTAAGTAGTATTTCATATGGTGATACCTCCGTCATCTATCTTACGTAATTTTAAAATTACTATAATTCTCTTTTGCTAGAAATATGATACCACACTATGCTAATATTTTCACTTATTCCAACTTTAAAATTCTTTCAACTCTCTTATATACTATATTCACTTTAAAAAATAAAGTAAAAAAAGGCCTCTATAAAAATGATACTTAAATAAGTATTTTATCTATAAAGGTCTTTTCCAAATCTATTTATTTTTTCACATCAAATCTATCTGCATTCATAACCTTATTCCATGCATGCACAAAATCTTTTAGGAATTTCCCTTTAGAATCTTCACATGCATAAACTTCTGCTACTGCTCTAAGTTCTGTATTTGAACCAAATATTAAATCAAATCTAGTTGCAGTCCATTTTTCTTGTCCTGTACCTCTATCTGAACCAATAAATAAGTTTTCATCATCCTCACTCTTTCTCCATTCTGTATCATTATCCAATAAATTCACAAAGAAATCATTAGATAAAACTTCTGGCTTATCAGTGAACACTCCATTTTTTGAATCTTTATAATTTATGTTTAAAACTCTAAGTCCACCAAGTAATACTGTAAGTTCTGGTGCTGTTAGAGTAAGTAAATCAGCTTTATCAATCATTAATTCTTCAGCTTTTGCACCAAAATCTTTCTTTAGATAATTTCTAAATGGGTCTACTACTCCCTCTAAGAATTCAAATGATTTAGCATCTGTTTGCTCCTGCGTCGCATCTGTTCTACCTGGAGTAAAACATACTTCTAAGTCTATATCAGCTTTCTTTGCTGCAAGTTCTATACCTAAATTTCCACCTAAAACTATAATATCTGCAAGTGTAGTTTGCTTTGTACCACTTTGCTTACCATTAAATTCAGTTACAACTGATTCAAGTTTTGCTAATATTTTTTGAAGCTTCTCTGGTTCATTTACTTCCCAATCTTTTTGAGGTGCAAGTCTTAGCCTAGCTCCATTAGCTCCACCTCTAAAATCACTACCTCTAAATGTAGATGCAGATGCCCAAGCAGTAGAAACAAGCTCAGATACTGAAAGTCCTGTTTTTTCTATCATAGATTTTAACTCTTTAACATCCTCACAATTCACAAGTTCAAAATCAACTTTTGGAACTGGATCTTGCCATATGAAATCTTCTTTTGGAACATCACTTCCTTGATATCTAGCTATTGGTCCCATATCTCTATGTGTAAGTTTAAACCATGTCTTTGCAAAAACTTTTTCAAACTCTTCATGATTATCATGAAACTTTTTAGATATTTCCTTATATATAGGGTCTGCTCTTAAAGCTAAATCAGCAGTAGTCATCATAGGCGCAAAAGTTTTTAAAGGGTCATGTGCATCTGGCACAAGTTCTTTTGCTTTTGGATCTGTTGGAATCCATTGAAATGCTCCCGCTGGACTTTTAGTTAAGTCCCAATCAAATTTAAATAAAGTTTCAAAATACTCTTTATCCCATCTTATAGGTGTTGGTGTCCAAGCTCCTTCTATTCCACTCCCTATGGTATCTGAACCTTTCCCACTTTTATATGCATTTTTCCAGCCAAGCCCCATTTGCTCAATAGGTGCTGCCTCTGGCTCTGGACCTACATTTTCTACTGGCCCTGCCCCATGACATTTACCAAAAGTATGTCCTCCAGCTACAAGTGCAACTGTTTCCTCATCATCCATCCCCATTCTTTCAAAAGTTTCTCTTATATCTTTAGCTGAACCAACTGCACTTGGATGACCATCTGGCCCTTCTGGATTTACATAGATAAGTCCCATCTGAACTGCTGCAAGAGGATTTTCAAGTTCCTCACCTGTATATCTATTATTATCAAGCCAGTCTTTCTCTTTTCCCCAATATGTATCATCCTCTGCTTGCCAAGTGTCTACTCTTCCCCCTCCAAATCCTATCATCTTAAGTCCCATAGACTCAAAAGCACAGTTTCCTGTTAAAACAATGAGGTCTGCCCAAGAAAGTTTTCTACCATACTTTTGCTTAATAGGCCAAAGAAGTCTTCTAGCCTTATCTAAATTAATATTATCAGGCCAACTATTTATAGGTGCAAATCTCTGATTACCAGCATTTCCACCACCACGACCATCTCCACTTCTATAAGTTCCAACACTATGCCATGCCATTCTTATAAAGAAAGGTCCATAATGACCATAATCTGCTGGCCACCATTCCTGCGAATCTCTCATTAAAGCAAAAATATCTTTTTTAACCTCTTCCAAATCTAGTGAATTAAACTCTTTATTATAATCAAAATCTCTATCCATTGGTGAAACCTTCTCTGAATTTTGATTCAAAACTTTAAGATTAAGTTTATTAGGCCACCAATCCTGATTAGTAGTTCCATCACTAGCTGTTGCTTCACTGTGCTCATTTACAGACTTAACTTTTCCTGTAATCGGACATTTAATTTCGTGCATAACACATACCTCCATTTTTTAATATAAAGTTAGTATTCACATTTAAATTGATTATTATAAATATAAAATTTATATATCACTAAACTATTTTTAGAATTTTATTTTCTACATAATCAGAATTAAAATATTAATTATTACAATTCAATTTCTTTTATTGCATTATATGGTATTAAATACTATAATAATTTTACAATATAATACAAAATATATAATAGTATAACAAAAAGAGGGATATGTATATGGAGAATAATATTAATAAAAAAGAAATTCAAACTTTAGCAGAAAAAGTCCTACATAATAAAAAGGGAATTGGACTTGAAGCAAACTATATAGAAAATGAATATGAAACAAGAATAGAAACTTACAATAAAATGCTAAAAGAAGTTGAATCTAAACTAGATGAAAATGAAGAACTAATTGTAGGTAAAATAAATGTACCACATAGTGGTGGCTCTGGTGGGATGTCAGTAGTTTTATACTATCAAGGACTATTCTTCACTAATAAAAGAATCTTTATATTTGATATGAACTTTAAATATGAGAATATAGAAGAAATGAAAATTAAGAATGTAAAAGATATAGTTTCTGTAAAAGAAAATAAAGATTTTGATGGGGTGAATATTGTGTTTGCTGATAAGTCTGATGTATTTTTAAAGGGCTATACTATTGATGAAAAAACTTTAGTTAATCTCATAACTAGATACTATTGATACGCCTATAACTCTCTATTTCACTTACTACACGCTCATAAATTGACATAAATTTTATTATATGTTATATTTCGGAATATAACATATAGGAGGTATTATTAATGTTTTCAAACCCAATAATTGTAGAAGTTATAACTAAGCTTTCTAATTTTGATACACATGATAAAATTGATAATTTTTTGTTGAAATATTCACTTAATGATGAAGTCACAGGTGCATCAATTCAAAAAAAACTAACTAGTTTAACCACTTTTTTAATAAATAATCCTGATACTGAAGGTATTTTACACTCAAATTTATGCTATGAAATTATAAATGAAATTTTAACTTCATATTTAAAAAATAAAAATTATTACTCTAGTGTTTTTGATGATGAATCCTTATTTCCTGCTTCACCTAATCTAGAATTATATTTATTAAAAGACGGTTTTGAAATAAAAAACAATACTTTATCTCGAGTTCTTCCATCTGAAATCAATATTTCTATTGAAGAAGATAACCTTATCTCTACACTTAATTTTTTAAACTTAAATACCTCACTAGGACATTACAAACAAGCTATCACTGCCTATACAAATGGTGATTGGGCATCATGTAACGCTCAATTAAGAACATATATTGAATCACTTATTCTTGAAATGGCTAAATCACTTAGCAATAACCAAAGTTTTGCAACAACTAATAACGCTATTCAATTTTTAGCGCATACTTCATCACCTATATTGTTTACCGATTTAAATGAATATTCTAATGATGGAAAAAGCTTCTTTCAAGGTTTTTGGAAAAGACTACACCCCGAAGGATCACATCCAGGACTTTCAAATAAATACGATTCAATATTCAGATTAAATTTAGTCCTAATCATAAGTATGGAATTACTAAGAAGATATGAAATTTATAAAAACTAAATCTTCTTAATTATTATAAAAGTGTTATTTTAAAATAACACTTCAGGACGTCGACAAACTACAATGTCGATGTCCTGAAATCCTTATGAAGTATCATCTTCATAAGGATTTATCATGTTATTTTTTTCTAATTTCTCATATAATCTCTTCAAATTTTGATTAACTAATTCAGAAATAAAAACTTCATTATTACACTTTGAACATAATGCCTTTGTACCATCATATTCATAGATTTCACTCTTTATTTTTGTTGATAACTTTTCTTGTTTTTCTATATACGCTACATCACTTCTGCAAATTTCACAGAAAGTTTTTTTACTATCCATCAAATCCCCCTAGTATTTCCATTTATAATTTGAACAAATTTCAACTTCACCTTTTGCACACCGTTCAATAGACTGCGGTGTTATACTATGATATAATGCAGCTTCTTTTAAACTTCCCCATTTCTTTATTAAATTACCTTCTAAATCATACTGGTAAATTTCTTTATTAGAATTTCCAAATCTCTTAGTATAGTATTTCCAAATAAATTTAAAGTAAGTTTTAAATTCACCATTACAACATCTTCTAATTGATCTTTCATTGATATCATAATATTCTGCTGCTTCATTATATGAATCCCAAACTTTTAATAGCTCTCCATTTAAATTATATTGCTCAACTCTATTATCTACTTTAGGTTTCTTCATTTTTCGCTCATTAATATATGCTAAATATTCCTCATTATGTTTTTCCTTAAGTTTTTTATATTTTATTCTATCTATTTTAATTTTCTTTTTAACCTCTTTATTTTTGATAATTTCAAGTTTAATCCCATCAATTTCATCTTGATATGTTTGTTTAACAACTTTTTCTTTTACTTGTTTAACTTCATAAGATTTCACTTTACTAACTTTTCCCTTAGACTTTACTTTACTAACTTTTTTCTTAGATTTCGATTTATTAGCTTTCTCATTCTTGCATGTAGACTTACCTAATTCCTTTTCTTTCGCTCTACGTTCTACTTCATTAATAAAATTATCCCATTTTAACTTTTTACGAGTTAAATGTATTGTGGATTCTTTATACATCAAGTCAACATAATCTCTATATTTTCTTCCAGTAAAACTTATTTGATATGATACTGGTGAGTGTTTATTCTGTAAAACATTTTTTTCACTTTCGAAAAACTCCTTTATTCCAAATAACATACTATAAGTTCCAATAAATTTAATTTCACAAACTAAAAATATATTTCTCCCTCTTTTTTTCAAATATGTTGATATGCAACCATCACCGTCCATATATCCTCTTAAAAAATGTGGTAATAATTCTTTAGGAACAATATCTTCAGTTGGAAATTTTAATATATTAGACTTTCTTGGAACACAACCTAATTTAATTAAATCTGTACCTATCTTATTACATAGCACTTCAAACCTTGCATAACCTCTACAACTAATTCTTACTTTTCTATTTGTTCGTAAATCTGCTGCAAACTCTTCTGAAATATATTTGTCCTGAGTATGTAATTCTATATATAAATAATTCCTTTTTTCTCCATGGTCACAAACACACCCATCTGCATATAAATATCCTAACCAATATGCCTTATGTTCATTATCTATCTGCTCAAAAAAATCATTATCTTGATAATATTTCATCTCACTTATCTTCCTTTATAAGTTAATATATTTATTATTTGATATATTAATGAAACTTATTCTAAATAAATGCATAAAAAAATCATAATAGCTAATAATACTATTATGATGAAAATAAACAAAAGCCTCTAATATTTCTATTAGAGGCTAGTTATGGTGGAGATGACGGGTTTCGAACCCGTGTCCGAAAGTAGATTAGTAAGACTTTCTACGAGTGTAGTCATTGGTTACTATTTCCCTCAGAACTCTTCCAATAACAAAATTGTTCCTATGGTAGCTTCATAAATTCCGTTTCTAGCTCAAAGCTTTGCTAAACTCGGTTCCCTACTTAATGACACCAGCTACCCCAATCGTAGGAGTCGGGACTGATGAGCGGCTAAATTAAGCTGCTAACGCGAAATTATCTTCTGCGTTTATTGTTTTGCATACTCGATTTAAGAGTTTACATGCTTCACTCTACTCGCTTATCGAACCTCTCTTACCCCCGTCGAAGCCAAAACATCCCCACGTTGGTAAACAGATTTTCTAATAATCTATCTACTATATTAAGTTTTATAATGTAATTATACAAAAAAACATGACTTAAGTCAAGTTCAAGCATCACTGCTTGTTATTTTTGTTTGTTTGTTAGTAAGAAGATTTTCGAACTACTTAAGTCAACTGAAAACTGTTTGAGTATTTATTTAATTACAAGAGTTAATTATATACTAATTACTCCTTTTTGTGAAGTTAAATTTTATATTTTCTAATAATTGAACATAGTTTTTTCTAACACACACTTCATTGCTAATAAGACTGTCTTCTACTATAATATATACTCAAATATTCTTATAAGTTCACCATCATCGTCCTAAACATTTTCTTCTTACATCAATAATTATCTTTTCATTAATATATACTTTCCATTATTCCCTTTTAATATTCATTCACTAATTCCCTATAAGAATATTATTTATAAATCGATATTCAAAATAATATCCTCCCCCTCCTTGTTCCTCACAGGAGGACATTTGTAATTTACACTTGCACACTTCGCCGAATTATGTTACAATTTAGTTAAAGAGATGGCAAAATAATTAAAAGTAAAACATTTACATTGAAAATCTGTTAACACACAGAAATGAATATTTTATTTTTAATTTTTACAATATGTATCTTAAACAAAAGATAAAACGTAATTATTAGGAGTGATATTTTTGACAACAGCAACAATCGGAAGAAAAACAAAAGAAAAACACCCTCCAGGGTTATACCTTCTTTTCCTTACAGAAATGTGGGAAAGATTTAGTTATTATGGTATGAGATCATTACTTATTCTTTACTTAACAACTAGCTTTGCAGCTGGTGGACTTGGATTTGATGTTAGTACAGGGGCAATGATTTATGGTCTATATACTGGATTCACATACTTCACTCCTATAATTGGAGGATATCTTGCAGATAGATATTTAGGACAGAAACTCGCTATTATAATAGGGGGTAGTATCATGGCGATTGGTAACATTTCGCTATTTGCTATATCTGGCCATACAGGATTATATATTGGTCTTGCAGCACTTATTATAGGTAATGGTTTCTTTAAACCAAATATTTCAACAGTAGTTGGACAACTTTATGATAACGGAGATAAAAGAAAAGATTCAGCTTTCACTATCTTCTATATGGGTATCAATGTTGGTTCTCTAATAGCACCAATTATATGCGGTCTTTTAGCAGAGAACTTATTTGCTACAAAATTAAACGGACAAATTATCCAATATGGATTTAAATATGGATTCCTCGCAGCAGCTATTGGTATGATACTTGGGCAAATTATATTTGTTATTTTTGCACCAAAATATCTATCACATGTTGGAGGAAGAAAAAAAGTTTCTAGTAAAACTAGAGGACAAGCAGAAAAGAAACCTCTTACAAAACAAGAAAAGAAAAGAACAGCAGCAATACTTATACTTGCAGTATTTGTGGTATTCTTCTGGGCTGGATTTGAACAAGCTGGAAGTTCACTTACAATGTTTGCAGAAAAATTAACTAACAGAAGTTTATTTGGTAATACTGTACCGGTAACTTTCTTCCAATCAATCAACCCAATATTTGTGCTTTTACTATCACCTATCTTTGCAAAAATTTGGATAACACTTGCTAATAGAAAGCAAGGAGATTTAAAAATCCCTACAAAGATGGCACTTGGTATGATAACACTTGGGCTTGGATTCCTTGTTATGGTATTTGCTACTTTATCAATTGGCACTTCAGAGAATCCTGTTGCTAAAGCTAGTATGTGGTGGCTTGTAATAACATACTTCCTAAACACAGTTGGAGAATTATGTTTATCACCTATCGGACTTTCAATGGTTTCAAAAATAGCACCTGTAAAACTTGCGTCAGTTCTTATGGGAGCATGGCTTGCAAGTTCAGGAGTAGCTAGTATACTTGGTGGATTTATAGCATCAAATCTTGACGCTTTTGGAGCAACAGAGATCTTTGCTTTAATCGCTGGAGTTTCTATTGCACTTGGAATAGTACTATTCCTTCTTAGAAACAAAATTGCAAATATGATGAAATAATACTAAAAATTAAAATAAGCTAGGCATCATTTGCCTAGCTTATTTTCTATCTATAAGATTAATTATCTAAAAGTAACCTCTCCATCTTCAATCTTATCTATTATAGCTAGAGATTCAACTCTAACTCCTTTATTTTCAAGGTGCTTTCTACCATCTTGGAAGCCTTTTTCTATAACAATTCCAGCTCCAACAACAGTTGCCCCACCTTGTTTAACTACATCTAAAAGACCAAATATTCCACAAGCATTTGCAAGGAAGTCATCTATTATAAGGATTTTTTCGCCCTCATTAATAAACTTTTTATCTACAACAACATTATAAGTTGTTTGTTTTGTGAATGAATATATCTCTGATGTATAAACTTCATTTTCTTTATATCTTGGAATTCTATCTACTTTCTTACCAAATACCATTGGAAGATATCCAAATTCTTTTGCAACAAACGCAGCAAGAGCAATCCCTGTTGATTCAACAGTAAGTATTTTATCTATCTTTTCATCTTTAAATCTTTCTTTGAATTCCTTAGCAATCTCTTCTACTAATTTAATATCCATTTGGTGATTTAAAAAACAATCTACTTTCAAAATATTGTCTTCTACTCTACCTTTTTCTCTTATCTCTTGTTTTAATAATTCCATATAGCTCAGTCCTTTCAACTATATTCTATGTCTCTTTCAATTTTATAACAAATTAGTCTATTTTGCTAGATAAAAGATTATTCTCATCTATATCTAACCACTAATTTTACTTGTCAAAATAAGCATTTTTAACTCTAGTAACAACTGATATTCCACCATTATGAGCATTCTTAGCTAAAAGTGCAGCCTGTATCATTGCAAATACTATTGAAGTTTTTCTTCTATATGCAACATACCTTGGTTCCCAGTTATTTGTATACTTATTTTTAAATTTTCTAAGCCCTTTAAACGAATAGAATATTTGTCCATACTCATAAACCTGTAATGATACTTTTTCACTAAGGAAAGCATATTTTGATGTACCAACATTAGCTAGTGGTGCCATTCCCATATTAAACTTTTCATAGCCAATTTCCTTACCAGTTTCAATTAGATTAATAAACATATAGTCCATTACTCCTCTTGTAGCCTCTTTAGTAAATCTCATAAGGTCTACTGAGAAACTTTCTTTACCATTATACATACTCATTATATTAGCAAAACCTTCTATTTCTCCTTCAGAGTTTTTAACTAAACCTATTCCTTCTTTAGATAAATAATACTCATCAAAGAATCCAACAGAATATCCTTTTTCAGACCTTCCATCTAGCCAATCATCTGATACATATTTAAGTCTATCCATAAGCTCTTTTGTATACGGTGGATAAACCATTTCAAACGTATATCCATCACTGATCATCTTATTTCTAGACTTCTTAAGACTCTTCATCTTATTTCCTACAACTTCAAAAGTAGAAACATCAATCATAGCCTCTTCACCAATCTTCATAAAATCATATCCATGTGAGTGAAGATACTTTATCATATCTTCTTCTATCTGATAAAACACAATAGTATATCCATACTTATCAGCAAGCTCGTAGAAAGCTTCTATTTCGTCAAATATCTTACTATCATTCCCAATAGGATTTCCAAGAACAAATATCTTATCTAAATAAATTTGATACTGGAACATTACATCCTTATCCTCATTCATATAAATAAATTTATCTCTTAAATAAACTAAGTGAGTAAGTGAACTTCCTCTATAATTTTTTACAATTTCATCTATATCTTCTTCATAGTCATAGAATGTTCTAACTGGAAACTTTTGCTCTAAATGTAGGAAATAAATTATAATGTATATTACAGCCATCACCATAAACATATAAAGTGCTGTTCCACCTAGTTGTCTAAATAAAACTTTTTCTATATGACCTTTTGTATATTTTAAATAAAAATCAAGCACTGTATAATATCCTATTAGTGATGCTCCTAAAATTAATACATCCTTAATCGTATTTTTCCAGTTAACTATGAAACTTTCTCTATAAAATGCACTTCTACTTCTATAAAGTATATAAGCTGCAACCACACTTATTATAATCTCTCCTGAGTAAAAACCTTTTGAAAGCAAAGTAAATATTCCAAGAATTATAAGAATAAGTGTACCTTTGTAAATATTTTTAGTTTTATACCTAAGCATACAAGCTGCCATTATACAAAGAAAACCTATAAGTATACTTAAGTCATTAGAAAGTCCAAGTGTGTCAGTTCCAAATAATTTTCCAAATAATCTTATTTTTAAAAGTAATTTTTCATTTATACCAGTAAGTAACATTGTTATACCAGTTAAAAACACCATAAGTCGTAAAAATTTATAAGCAAATATAGATATTATCTGATCTGGAAGATTATTATATCTCACATTCATCTTTTTACTAAAATCATGCCCATAAAGAGCTATGCCTATTACAACCGGAACAATATAATAACTTATTCTATAAAGTAATGTTACTATAAGCGCCTGTGCTACTGGTATTCCAAATGCTTCAAGTCCTGTAATAAATGCTAAATCAAAAGTACCAACTCCACCCGGAATCATACTAATAATACCTATTACAGCTGAAGTTATGTAAACTGGTAAGAACCTATAGAATCCAAGATTTGAACCTGTAATTCTAAGTATTACGTAAATAAGTATAACTGTTGTAATCCATTCTAAAATTGACATTCCAACAATTGCAAGTGTCCCTAAAAAATCTTTTAAATCTTTAGTTTTTATAAGCTTATATACTAAGTAACCTAAAAGGCAAGGTATATAAATCGCAAGTATCACCATAGGAATGATAACCCAACCTTGTCGCATAAAATGACTATAATCAGTTACTAGGTAAAATAAACATATCCCAGCAAGACCTGTTATATTAAGTCCTATTATTTTACTTATCTCTTTTAGTAATAATTTTTTATCTTCTACATGGTCTCCATAAAAATGCTGTTTTATAGCAAGTGATGCAGCCCCTCCAAATCCCATTAAGCTCGCAACCGAACTTGCTATCCAAGAATACTTGTAAAGTGTTTTATAAGGAAGATTAATTCCAACCTTTTTCTTTAGTATAAAATCATAGAATGATAAGGGCGCATATGAAATAATTCCAAGTAGCCCAATAATTATAAGATTAATTACTGTAAGTCTATCTTTATATCTTATAATATATTGAAGATTGACATCCTTTAATATATGACTAAATTCTCTTATAACAAAAATACACACAATAGAAACGAATACTATCTTAAATATGGTTTGTACTTTCTTGCTTATCTTAAAGTTCATTTATTCCTCCTATGTTTTGTTTTTTCTTTGATAACTTTGTTTTTTTCCCCTTAACTAAGTTTACAACATTTTAACTATTTTTTCTCGTTTTTTCCCAAAAGTAACCATATAAAAAGCAAAAAAGTGCTAATAATCTCATAAAATAGATTATAACCACTCTTTTTAACAATTTACCTTACTATCTGTTTCTTTCCTTAAGCTCTCTTGCTATATTTCTCTTAGCATCTTTTTCTAGCATAGAGTTTCTTTTATCATAGTTTTTCTTACCTCTACACACACCAAGTTGAACTTTAACTCTACCATTCTTTAAATATAGTTTTAAAGGTATTAAAGTTATTCCATCTTGTTTAACCATGATTTCAAGTCTTGCAATTTCACTTTTATGAAGAAGTAATTTTCTGTATCTTAGAGGGTCTACATTAAATATGTTTCCCTGCTCATATGGACTTATATGCATACTTTTTATAAATATTTCACCATTATCTATATCAGCATAACACTCTTTAAGATTTGCCTTACCTGCTCTTATTGATTTAACCTCTGTTCCAACAAGTTCAAGTCCTGCCTCCATTGATTCTTCTACAAAATACTCATGCCAAGCTTTTCTATTCTCCGCTAATGAATTTATACTTTTTTTTCTTGCCATATTATCACCTACTCGTGAATATATTTAAACACATCTTAAACAAAAATCTAAGATGTGTTTATTAATTATTTTATCATAAACCTAGTAAAACTGTAAGTCTTTACTGAAATATTACTATACTTTACTAGTTTTTTTAAAATTCGATTTAGTTTTCACAAGCCTCTGCTGCTTCTTTAAGCTCTCTTGCCTCTTTCATATACTTATCTTCTGAAATTGCAAAGAATACTTCTCTATTATCCACATCAACTTTTGAAACTAAAATTTTAATTTTATCTCCTAATTGATATATTTTCTTTGTTCTTTCTCCAACAAGTGATAATCTTACATCATCAAACACATAATAATCATCCCTAAAGTCTGTTATGTGTATAAGACCCTCTATTGTATTAGGAAGTTGTATAAACACTCCAAATGACGTTACAGATGATATTATACCATCAAACTCCATTCCTACTTTATCCTTCATATATTCAGCTTTCTTTAAATCATCGACTTCTCTTTCAGCATCTTGTGCTACTCTTTCCATCTCTGATGATTGTTTCGCTGCATATGCAACTATTTTAGTAAGCTTTTTAGTTCTTGTCTCATCAATTTTACCATTTAAAGCTTCTTTAATTATTCTGTGTATTTGAAGGTCAGGATATCTTCTAATTGGTGAAGTAAAGTGACTATAATATTCTGCTGCAAGTCCAAAATGACCATCATGAACTTCTGAATATTTAGCCTGCATCATACATCTTAATAGAAGTGTATTTATAACAGTTTCTTCATCTTTACCTTTTACCATTTGAACTATTTCAGCCATAGCTTTAGGGTTAATTTCTTTACCCCAGTTAATAGTATATCCAAGATTAAATACAAATTCTTTAAATTTCTCTAATTTCTCTGTATCTGGATCCTCGTGAATTCTATATACAAATGGAACTCCCATCCAATAGAAATGTTCTGATATAGTTTCATTACATACAAGCATAAACTCTTCTATCATTCTATTTGATATTCCTCTTTCATAAGGTTTGATATCAACAGCTTTTCCTTTATCATCAAGTATTATTTTACACTCAGCAAAGTCAAAGTCTATTGCACCTCTATCCATTCTTTTCTTATTTAAAATAAGAGCAAGTTCTTGCATAGCTTTAAAATCATCTACAAGGTAATCATACTTTTTGTTAAGTTCCTCATCACCTTTTAAGATTTCACTAACATCTGTATAAGTCATTCTTTCATTTGTTCTTATAACACTCTCATGAACTTCATGGCTTATAACTCTACCATTTTCATTTAAAGTCATCATACAACTAAGTGTTAATCTATCTACTTGTGGATTTAACGAACAAATTCCATTTGATAACTTTCTTGGAAGCATTGGTATAACTCTATCAACAAGGTATACTGAAGTTGCTCTTTTAAGAGCTTCCTCATCAAGCGGACTATCTTCTCTAACATAATGAGTTACATCTGCGATGTGAACTCCTAGTCTGTATAAGCCACCTTCTAATCTTTCAATAGAAACAGCATCATCAAGGTCTTTAGCATCTTCTCCATCTATTGTAACCATTCTTAAATCTCTGAAATCTGTTCTTCTTTTGATTTCATTCTCTGGTATATCTTCTGAGATATTTTCTGCAAAGGCTAGTACCTCTTCAGGAAACTCTTCTGGAAGTGCATATCTCTTAATAACAGATAATATGTCAAGTCCTGCATCACCTTTTTGTCCTAGTACCTCTACTATTTTACCTTCTGGTTTTTTATCAGCTTCTGGCCATTTAGTAATTTCCACCTTAACTATATCGCCACTTTTAGCTTTATGTCTGTCTTTTTTAGATATAAATATATCTTTAAGCATTCTTTTATCATCAGGAATTACAAATCCGAAGCTTCTGCTATCTTCATACTTTCCTATGATTACATTAAGTGCTCTTTCTGTAATTTGAACAATTTCACCCTCGCACTTTCTTCCATCCTTATCTTCTTTAAGAACTTTAGCAAGTACTTTATCTCCATTCATAGCTGTACCCATATTATTTTTAGGGATGAACACATCTTTTCTTCCTTCTTCATCAGGAAGTACGAATCCATATCCTTTTTGGTGTAATTGTAACTTACCTGCAACTAGTCCCATTCTTGTTACAAGTCCTAATCTTTCCTTTGAATCTCTAGCAAGGATATTATCCTTTACCATTGTTCTGATTGTTTTTTTAAATGTTTTATACTCGCTAGGATTTATATTAAATATCTTAGCTAGTTCTTGTATATCCATTGGTCTATATGCTTCTTCTTCCATTAGACTTAGGATAGCTTTTTTTAATCCCATGTTATTCCTCCGTTAATTTCATTTGTTTTTTTTCGCTTTTTCTTTAAATTCTTGCCAAAAAAATCTCATTTGATACTACCTATATAGTACCATATTTAAAGACTTTAATATATAGATATAATCTCATAGCGAAGTTCTGTGTTTTTCAATTCTCTTTATCCTATCCTCACTTTAAATTAACACCTACATTATATTTTATGTAGTTATAGCTAATTAATGTAACGTTATTTCATATTTTTATGCAAAAAAACGCACAACTTGTGGTTGCACGTTCAGTTTCTTATTAAACCCATAATTTGT
Organism: Sarcina sp.; assembly: GCA_051650125.1. Taxonomy (GTDB): domain Bacteria; phylum Bacillota; class Clostridia; order Clostridiales; family Clostridiaceae; genus Sarcina. Next base: position 85,172 of record JBOFIK010000052.1, read on the forward strand.
TTATATTTAACACGATTGTAATTAAACCAAACAATATCATTGCTCCAACTGTAATTTTTATAAGCATAGCTTCTTTTGTCTTCCCTTTGTTTTTAGAGAAGAAAGTTTCACCCTTACCTTGGATGAATCCACTTAACGCATCTGCTTTACTTGGTTGCATTAATATTGAACCTATTATCACTATCGCAAGTATAAATTCAATAACTATAAGAACTGTTCTCAAACCCAGCACCTCCACATCATTTCTCAATGTATTATAATCTTAACTTAATAATAGCACACGACCTATTTTTTTACAATATCAACTAGAATTATGTCCGTATATAATCGAATAATTAACCTTATATTAATACTACGTTAAAATAGCCTACATCCTAAATTGGATGTAGGCTATACTTAAATTCTATAAATTATTTTCTTACATTTTTTACGTTGAAGAATGAATTAAGTCCTCTAAACTCTGCAACTTCTCCAAGTTCTTCATTTATTCTAATTAATTGATTATACTTAGCAACTCTTTCACTTCTAGCAGGTGCTCCTGTTTTGATTTGACCAGCATTAACAGCAACAACTAAATCTGCGATTGTAGTATCTTCTGTCTCACCTGATCTGTGTGAAATAACTGCTGTCATACCAGCTCTGTTAGCCATTTCAATAGCATTTAATGTTTCTGTTAATGTACCAATTTGGTTAAGCTTTATAAGGATTGAGTTTGTAACTCCCTCTTCAATACCTCTTGATAATCTTTCTGTATTAGTAACAAATAAATCATCACCAACTAATTGAATTTTCTTACCAAGTCTATCAGTCATTATCTTCCAACCAGCCCAGTCTTCTTCTGCCATACCATCTTCTATTGATATGATTGGGAATTTGTTAACCCAGTCTTCATAGAAATCAACCATTTGCTCTGCTGTTAATGATTTACCTTCATGTTCTAACTCATACATCTTAGTTTCATCATTGTAGAACTCTGATGATGCAGGGTCAAGTGCTATAAATATTTCTTCTCCAGCCTTGTATCCAGCTTTTCCGATAGCCTCTAATATAACTTCAATAGCTTCTTCATTTGACTTAAGGTTTGGAGCAAATCCACCTTCATCGCCGACACCTGTTGAGTATCCTTTAGCATTTAATAATGATTTTAATGTGTGATAAATTTCTGAACAAGCTCTTATAGCTTCCATGAAATCTGTCATACCAGCTGGCATAATCATAAATTCTTGTAAATCTACTGAGTTATCAGCATGGCTTCCACCATTTATGATATTCATCATTGGAACTGGTAATACTTTAGCATTAACTCCTCCGATATATTGGTATAATGGTAATGCAAGTGATGAAGCAGCTGCTTTAGCTACTGCAAGTGATACTCCTAGTATCGCATTAGCTCCTATTCTTCCCTTATTTGGAGTTCCATCAATTTCTATAAGTTTCTTATCAATTTCTGTTTGGTTATAAACATTTAATCCTACGATAGCTTCTGCTATTTCTGAATTAACAAACTCAACTGCTTTTGAAACTCCTTTCCCCATATATCTGCTTTTATCCCCATCTCTTAATTCAACAGCTTCAAATATCCCTGTTGATGCTCCTGATGGTACTATTGCTCTTTCCATTGTTCCATCTTCTAGGTACACTTCAACTTCTACTGTTGGAAAGCTTCTTGAGTCTAAGATTTGTCTTGCCTTAATTTCTATAATTTCTAAATATTGTTTCATAATTTTTTTCTCCCCTTCTCTTTTAATTTTCATCAAACTTTATATTGTAACTACTAACGTAGTGCATTTCTAATTGATATTGTTTTTCATCTATGAATTTATTATACAACAAACGAAAATGATTATCAATAGTATTTACAAAGTTCTATGTTAAATTTTATGATTTTTTTGAATAATTACCTATTATAGTTTTCCCATTAAGTCAAAAAATATTTACTATATCCAACTTTTTAATTTTATATAATGTAAAAAGCAAGGCTCTCTAAAATAGAAAACCTCACTTTTATTATCTTAAAATTTAATTAAGAGTTTATTAATTTGTAGCTACTGCTTTCATAGATTTTTCTATAACCTTAAATAAAATCAATCCAACAACTAAATTAATACCTACTGCTGGTAATACTACTGTTGTAAATAAAGCTACAAATGAAGTTGGAAGACCTGCAATTATAAAAGCAGAACCAAGGAAAAGTGAACCACTAATAAGTGTTCCTATTGGTAAAACAATAGCCATTTGTACAAATCTTCTTTTCTTTGTATCCATATCTTTGAGAACTTTACCTATAACTAAAACTAATAAAAACACAATATGAACTGTAACAATTTTATCTATAAGGTTTGGAAGTTGACCTCCTGGAAATTTAGTTGTCATTGCTGTAAATATCCCTGTGACCATTCCTGAAACTAAACTTGTTTTATAATCTCCATCATTAATTATTATTATTATAAAAAGCATTGCAAGTGCAAAATCTGGTTGCATTGGGAATCCTAACACTGGTGTAACTTGATGAAGCATAGCTCCAACTCCTAGTAATAAAGCATTCATAACTAATTTTTTTGTATTTTGATTTTTCATAAATATCTACTCCTTCAAATTTATTATTATTAATTTTCCACTCTGATTCATCACTTAAAGTTCACTTCATTAGAATAACCTCCTTCTCAATTGCTTTTGAAAACAAAAAAATTCCGTCCTATATAATAGGACGGAATTACCGTGTTGCCACCTAAATTGCATATCTTAAATCAAATTCAAACAAAATATACCACTCTTTTCGAATACTAACATATTCTATCTGCTATAAGGTGCAGTCCACCATGAGCAATACTCTCCCTAAAGATTTCCTCTCATACCTCAAAAGTCCATTCATCAAATCTCTTCTTGCAAGTATTCCACCAGCACCTGCTCTCTTTATTGAAGCTAAATTTAATTACTCCTCTTTATCAACGGTTTAATTTATTTCCATTTAATGTATATTATATATTATCATATTTAACTTGTCACTACTTTCTTTTAAAAAATATATATTTTTATTAGTTTGTTAAATTGTTCGCTGTTAAATAATTTTTTTAGATAAACATTATTTATAACTCCAATCAAACTCTGATAAAGTAAAATAATTTTATTTGAATCCAGCTTAATCTATACTATTCTACTACCAATAACTACAACTAGGATAACTATCCCAACAAAAATACAAAGATCACCTATTAAATTATAGTTTTTGTCATCCTTGCTTCTTGCTATCTCATACTGGGCTACACCTATTAGCATTTCTGTTATAGCTAAAAATAATATACCAATCTCTAAAGATAAACCAACACCTGTAAAATATAATAATATAAGTACTGTTGTTATGATACTTGAAACTACTGTGACTAATGTTATAACCTTAGTCTTGTTTTCCATAAAAACCCCATCCTATATTTTCTGCTTATATTACAGTATATTCATGTAAATCTTCAAACTTAACCAAAACCTAACAATAATCTTCTCTAAACATTGCCATTAGAATTACATCATGGTATTTACCTTCTCTAAATATCTCTTTTTTTAATCTTCCTTCTTCTTCAAATCCAAGATTTTTATAACATTTTATTGCTCTATCATTAAATGAATAAACAGATAATTTTATCTTTTCAAAATTAAGTTCATTGAAAATATAGTGTATTAAAACTTCCATTGCATCAGTTCCATAACCTTGTCCCCAAAGTTCCTTCTCACCTATAAATACACCAACACTGCAATTCCTATTTTTAAGGTCTGTCTCATTAATTCCACAGCCACCTATATACTCTCCATCTTCTAATGATTCAATCGCAAAATTACAAGTCATATCATCACTCTTTGCACAAGACTTTCTTATAAACTCTTCTTCTTCATCTAGACTCACTGGAAAAATTGAGCCTAACGCTAAATTTTTAGTTATATCATAGTCATTCACAAATCTATGCGCCATTACTATATCATCATATTTGTATCCTCTTAAAACTACTTTGCTTCCTGTAAAAATCATTATTTTCCTCCTAAAACTTCACCTTGTTAATTACTTAAAATTTAATAAAAAGTCAATATTCTATTATTTTATCAATTTAACAATTATTTATCTTAAAAATAAGAAATAATACGCTATTTTATTATCATTCTGCTAATAATAGAATATTTTTTAATGAACAAATATTCATATCCATATATTTCAAATTTTGTTTTTTTATAAAATTATATTATTATATATAGTATAAAGCAATACTAAATTTAAAAATGAGGTGTCTTAATGTCAGAAAACATATCACTAATAATAGCATTTATACTAGTGCTTATATTATTCTTTATATCAAATAAATTAAAACTTAGAACTAAACTTACAGAATTGTTCTATAAATGGTTTAAAAACATGCCTTCTTCATTATTACATATTTTAGCCTTTATAGTAAACTTTGCTGTAATAGTTACAGTAGGAGTTGCTAACTCAATAATAGGTGAACTTTGGTTTACTATAACTGTATTCCCACTTGCAATAGCATTTGTTTTAAATGTAACAACATCATTAATAGCAACTGCTAGAGTTATAAAATATAAGAGTACACAAATTACACCAAAAGCTAAAGTAAAACCAAATAGAGCTAAGAAAAAATAAAAGTGCCGACTAAGTCGACACTTCACACTAGATACCTATAAACGGTATCTTTTTTATTTTGTTCCTGTTGAACCATATCCGCCTCTGTTTTCTGTTGTCCCAAGATCTTCAACAAAATCAAATTCAACACCATCCATAGTAGTTTTTACTACATCAAATTGAAGAATTCTATCATCATAATTCATTTTTCCATCTTTAAGACATGCAAACATAGCACACCACTGGTCATTATTTCCATTATAAGCATTATCAATTTGCGATTTTGTTACCCTATAGACTTTTTATTCTATAGTTCTTATACTTTACCATTGTATAAGTCCAGCATATATTTTCACCTTTAGAACTTTTCTACTAAGGTGGAGGAAGCTCTTGGAGGAATTATTGTTCTCATTTTAACACTCATCCCCTATGCGTTACGGATTATATTAGATATTATAACCCTCGGTATTATCACATAAATTTCTGGATGACTTCACCGATACATCCCTCTAATAATCTTAATCATTTCTGACTAAGACGGCAATCTTAACTTGCTATATAATTCGACTGCTCTTTTATTTTCTACTCTATTAGTAAAATTTTTTTCTACTCTTTCAAAATAAAGTTCAGCTTTTTCATATTTCCGTATCAAAAACACATCTTTTTTATTTTCATATATTAACTTTAAAAATAAATATTTATCTTTTATTCCTGTAAATGATAGCATATAAAACTTTTCTGTATACTTTCGTTTATCTTCTATTAAACTGGTTTTTATATTAAAGTTACTAAAAAACTCTTTAAATTTCATCATAGTCAAATAGTTCCCACAAAAACTTACTGTCGTTTTAGCACCTAAACTTATGCTTCCATCCCCATCAAAATAACCTCTTATAAACGCAAAATTCAATTCATTATCATTCCAAAACTTCGGTATGTAACTCCACGTTTTTTTTGGTTTTATATTATATTTTGATAAACTGCTTGCCATATAACTACTTGCTACTTGAGCTATACAACAATTAGTACTTTCATTTTCATATGGTGCTTTTTTTAGCCCCAACTTTTCAAAAAACAATTTTAAAATATACTTATCTTTATTAGCTACAGTTAAATTAATAAGTGCATTTTTATTTTCTCTAATAAAAACACATCCATCAGCTGCTAAAAAACCTAAAAAATACGCTTTTTCAACCTCATTTATTTTATCAAAATATCTTTCATAATCCGGATTATCATCATTTCTTATAACCTTCTTTCTACTAGTTAAATTCTTTGAATTTAATTTTTGTATATAGGAACTTGATAATCCTGTTATTTTAGAAACTTTTTGATAGGATTTTTGACGACATAGCACTTCAACTTTCAAGGTTTGCTCTATTTCTAGTTCAATTTTCTTCGATGTTTTTATTCCATTCTTCCTTAAAATTTTACTACATGTATGTCTTTCTATTTTGAATTTTTTTGCCGTTATATCTACACTTTTATTAGAATCATAAAATTCAATCAGCTTTTGTTCATCAATTTTAAAAGATAAGTCTATTCCATTTCTCCGCCTAATATTTCTTATTGTGCTAGCTGGAATATTTAAAGTTTTAGATAGTTCCGTTGATGTTTTATTAATATTAGAAATTATAATTTCTACAATTTCATCACTATATTTTTTCACATACTCACCTCACTATCATAGTAATGTGTAATTTAACGATTTTTAATACAATTAATTACCAACTGAATTAGTCATAATAAGGCCATAATTTTTGAACGTACTGCTTCTTGGATATACATTTGCTTTATAACCTTTAGGCATTTTCATTGCAAAACCTAATTTTACAAAGACAACATCCCCCATTTTATATTCACATGGGAAAGTTCTTTCTTCTCCATTAACAGAGATTGTACTAGCTCTAAGGTCTATTAAATCACCTTTATCTATTTTCTCCATCTTAGTTAAGTTATTATCTATATATCTAACTTCTAACTTCATACGTCTATTTAGTAGAACTAATCGCCTACTAAACACTCACCTACCTTTCCTAACTATTTCTATATCATTTTACACTAAAAAAGCTTTAATAACTAATTTATAAATACAATACAAAAGAAAACTAGCCCTTTTAAAAGCTAGTTTTCTTTATATATTAATATCTTAAAACTAAATCCATTAAAATATTTGTATAATAAACAAATTCCTTTTCATCTTTACTACCTATAGCTTTAACCATTCCTAAAATACTTGCACTTAAATCCTTTAAATACTTATCAAGATATTGTTTACTATTTGTATACCCTACAAGTTCTTCAAGCACAATAATCATAGGTTCAATTATATCATTCATTTCACTAAGCCTATTTTTCGATATAAAAATTTCACTCTCTTTTATTTTAGTTTTAGTTATAATACTACTTCTAAAACAATCAAGAATATCTCTAAGATTATATATTTGGTCTTCTAATATTATAGCGTTATTTTTCCCTATTAGCTTTGATACTAAGATTCTATCCATATATAATCACCTCATTATATATAATATTACATAAATTTCTTTTAAACAAGTAACACACAAACATAAAAAAAGAACTGAATTTCTTCAGTCCTTCCTAAATCAACTATTTATTTAATAATGATACACCTGTCATTTCAACTGGTTTATCTAAACCTAAAACTTCTAACATACATGGTGCTATATCAGCAAGTTTACCATCAGCTAACTTTTTACCTTCTGAATCATTTGAAATCCAGTAGAATGGTACAAGGTTAGTTGTATGAGCTGTCATTGGGTTACCATTTGAATAATCTATCATTACTTCAGCATTTCCATGGTCAGCTGTGATGAATAGTGTTCCATCTTTTTCAACTATTTTATTAGCTATTCTTCCAACACATGTGTCAACTGCTTCAACTGCTTTAATTGCAGCTTCAACAACACCTGTGTGTCCAACCATATCTGGGTTAGCATAATTAACAATTATAACATCATATTTATCAGCATCTATTTCAGCTAATAATTTATCTGTTAATTCTGGGGCATTCATTTCTGGTTGTAAATCATATGTTGCAACCTTAGGTGATGGTACAAGTAATCTATCTTCACCCTTGTTTGGAGTTTCTACTCCTCCATTGAAGAAGAATGTTACGTGAGCATACTTTTCTGTTTCAGCAGCTCTTAATTGCTTAAGACCTTTGCTTGCTAAGTATTCACCTAATGTATTTGTATGTGTTTCTGGTCTATAACAAACCTCAACATTTTCTATTGTAACATCATACTGAGTCATACATACAAATGTAGTTTTAACTAATTCTCTGTCAAATCCAGCAAAATCTACATCTACCATAGCTCTTGTAAGTTCTCTAGCTCTATCTGGTCTAAAGTTGAAGAAGATCACTGAATCTCCTGCATTAATTTTTCCAACTGGAGCCTCACCATTCATTATTACTGTTGGTAATACGAACTCATCTGTTTTATTATCATGGTATGATGCATCCATAGCTTCGATAGCTGATGTAGCCTTTTCACCCTCTGCTTTAACCATAGCGTTATAAGCAAGTTCTACTCTGTCCCATCTATTATCTCTATCCATAGCATAGTATCTACCACTTATTGAAGCAATTTGACCTACTCCAATTTCTTTCATAGCTGTTTCTAATTCTTCTACGAAAGCTCTTCCTGATGAAGGAGCAACATCTCTTCCATCCATAAAAGCATGAACATAAACTTTTGTTAATTCATTTCTTTTAGCAAGCTCTAATAAACCTTTTAAATGGTCTATGTGTGAGTGAACTCCACCACTTGATAAAAGTCCCATTAAGTGTAAAGCTGTTCCGTTTTCTTTAGCATTTTTAACTGCTTTTAATAATGCTTCATTTTCAAAGAAATCTCCATCTGCAATAGCTTTAGTTATTCTTGTAAGCTCTTGGTAGATTACTCTTCCTGTTCCTATATTTAAATGACCAACCTCTGAGTTACCCATTTGTCCATCTGGAAGACCAACTTGCATTCCTGATGCATTAAGTCTTGAAACTGGGTATTTAGCCATTAATCTATCTAAATTTGGTTTTTTAGCAGCTGCAACAGCATTTCCATCTCCTGCTTGTGTAATTCCCATTCCATCTAATATCATTAACATAACTGGTTTCTTTGTCATTATAGATCCCCTCCATACTATTTCTTAATTATCACTAGAGACTCATTTTATGATCTACATATAATTATATAAATTTTAAAATATCCCTTGATAATTCTCCTCTTCTTATTGAGACAATAAGCTTTTCTATATTTACATTATAATACTTTTATAAAAGAAAAACAACAGTAATAGAGAATTATTATCAATTAACTATCACTATTGTTCATTCCATTTTCTCTAAATATAAACTTTTATTTTCTAAACTTTGTTAGAATTAGAAGTTAACGATTTGTGAGAAGTCAGCCGCTACTAAACTAGCTCCACCAACTAAAGCACCATCAATATCTGACATTGCCATTTGCTCTTTGATTGTGTTAGGTTTAACTGATCCACCGTATTGGATTCTTACTTTATCAGCAACTTCTTTACCATACATACCAGCAACCATTCCTCTGATTGCAGCTATTGTTTCGTTAGCTTGCTCTGAAGTAGCAGTTTTACCTGTTCCGATAGCCCAAATTGGCTCGTAAGCTATAACAACTTTAGCAGCTTGCTCGTCTGTAAGACCAGCCATGCTTACTGTTAATTGATCTTCTATAACTTTGTTTGTTGTTCCAGCTTCTCTATCTTCTAAGCTTTCTCCATAACAAACTATTGGTGTGATATTGTGAGCGAATGCTGCAGCTATTTTCTTTTTGATATCTGCATCAGTTTCATTGAAGTAAGCTCTTCTTTCACTGTGTCCTAAAACAACGTACTCAATTCCCATTTGCTCTAACATTTCAGCTGAAACTTCACCTGTGAAAGCTCCTGTTTGCTCAAAGTGCATGTTTTGAGCAGCTACTTTAACATTTGATCCAGCTACTGCTTTTTTAACAGCATCTAGACATACGAATGTTGGACATACTACTACGTCACATTTAGCATCCTTTACTAATGGCATTAATTCTTTTACTACTTCTACTGCTTTATCAGCTGTATAGTTCATTTTCCAGTTTCCTGCGATAATTGGAGTTCTCATTATATTCACCTCATAATTTATTTTGTAAATTTATTTTAACGAAGTAAGTCTCCTTTACAAATAGAGACTTACTCTTTTTTTAATACTTCAATCTATTATATATAAAATCTTTTCCGATCTAAAAAACTTAAATTAGTTATTTAAAGCATCTATTCCTGGTAATACTTTACCTTCTAAGAATTCAAGTGATGCTCCACCACCTGTTGATATGTGAGACATTTTATCTCCAAATCCTAAGATGTTAACAGCAGCAGCAGAATCTCCACCACCGATTATTGTTGTAGCATCTGAATCAGCCATAGCTTTAGCTACTGCGATTGTACCTTTGTTGAAGTTATCGAATTCGAATACTCCCATTGGTCCATTCCAAATAACTGTTTTAGCTTCTTTAACTGCATTTGCAAATAACTCATCTGATTTAGGTCCGATATCAAGTCCCATGAATCCTTCAGCGATGTTTTGATCTTCTGTAACAACTGCTTCTACATCCTTGAACTCAGCAGATACTCTGTGATCTACTGGTAATAATAATGTAACACCTTTAGCATTAGCTTTAGCTAACATTTCTTTAGCATATTCAACTTTGTCTTCTTCTACAAGTGAGCTTCCAACTGTGAATCCTTGTGCTTTTAAGAATGTATAAGCCATTCCTCCACCAATGATTAATGTATCAACTTTTTCTAATAAGTTGTTTATAACATTGATTTTATCTGAAACTTTAGCACCACCAAGTATTGCTACAAATGGTCTAGCTGGTGATTCTACTGCATTTCCTAAGAAATCTAATTCTTTTTGGATTAAGTATCCACATACTGATGGGTTAAGGTACTCAGTAACACCTACTGTTGAGCAGTGAGCTCTGTGAGCTGTTCCGAAAGCATCGTTAACAAACACTTCAGCAAGGCTAGCTAACTCTTTTGAGAACTCTTCTCCATTCTTAGTTTCTTCTTTTCTGAATCTTGTATTCTCTAATAAAACAACATCTCCGTCGTTCATTGCAGCAACTGCTTTTTTAGCATTTTCTCCAACAACAATATCATCAGCTGCAAATACTACTTCCTTACCAAGCATTTCACTTAATTTAGCAGCAACTGGAGCTAATGAGAATTCTGGTTTAGCCTCACCTTTTGGTTTACCCATGTGTGAGCAAAGTATAACTTTTGCACCATTTTCTACTAAGTATTTGATTGTTGGCATAGCACCTACTAATCTATTTGAATCTGTTATAACTCCATCTTTTAATGGTACATTAAAGTCACATCTTACTAAAACTTTTTTCCCTTTTACTTGTACATCTTCGATTGTTTTTTTACTGAAGTTCATACCGTTCACCTCTTAAAATTATTTTTTAATATTGCTATTTAGAATACCTAATTAAGGAAAAAAGGCCCCGGCTTATAGTCTTAACTACAAAACCAGGCCCCCTTTTATTTATTATTAATATTCAATTTTCTAAATTACTTAGAAACTACGAATTTTAATGTTCTTACTAATTGGTTTGTGTATGACATTTCATTGTCATACCATGAAGCAACTTTAACTAATTGGTTTCCGTCAACTTCCATGATTTTAGTTTGTGTAGCATCGAATAATGATCCGAATGAAATTCCGATAACGTCAGTTGATACTATTTGATCTTCTGTGTATCCGAATGATTCATTAGCAGCAGCAGCCATTGCAGCGTTAACTTCTTCAGCTGTTACTTTCTTATCTAATGTACAAACTAATTCTGTTAATGATCCTGTTATAACTGGAACTCTTTGAGCGTTACCGTCTAATTTACCAGCTAATTCTGGAATAACTAAACCGATAGCTTTAGCAGCTCCTGTTGAGTTAGGTACGATACTTGCAGCAGCAGCTCTACCTCTTCTTAAATCTCCTTTAGCATGTGGAGCATCTAATGTATTTTGATCATTTGTGTAAGCGTGGATAGTTGTCATAAATCCTTTTTCTAATCCAAACTTCTCGTTTAATACGTTAACCATTGGAGCTAAACAGTTTGTAGTACATGAAGCACCTGATATAACTGTATCTTCAGCTTTTAATATATCGTGGTTTACGTTGTAAACTACTGTTGGAACGTCGTTTCCAGCTGGTGCTGATATAACAACTTTTTTAGCTCCTGCTTCTAAGTGAGCTGAAGCTCCTGATTTTGATGCGAAGAATCCTGTACACTCTAATACTACGTCTACATTTAATTCTCCCCATGGTAAGTTTTTAGGATCTCTGTCTGCAACAACTTTGATCTCTTTTCCGTTAACTACGAATCCACCTTCTGTAACTTCGATGTTTCCATTGAATCTACCTTGAGCTGAGTCATATTTAAATAAGTGTGCTAATGTTTTAGCATCTGTTAAATCGTTGATTGCAACTACCTCAAACTCAGGGTTATCAATCATTAATCTTAATGCTAATCTTCCTATTCTACCAAATCCATTTATCGCTACTCTTGCCATAACTAAATACCTCCTAATATTGTAATATATATTAAATATATATTTTAAGTTTTAAGAATAAAATTTTCTTAAAATCTTTTTAGCTAGTTAACTTTTTAAAATACTTATTATTTTTTCAGCGGCACATTCATCTGTTACTAATACTGCTTTACTATTATTATATAATGTAGCAATTATTGCTTCGACTTTATCATCTCCACCTGCAACAGCTATCTCTTCTCTTACATGTTCAAGAGATTTAATATCTATTCCTGGTGATGCACATACTGATATTACATTTGATTCTTCATCAAAATAACATCCGAAAGCTTCTCCTATTGCGCCACTTTCTAGTAGTTCCTTTTGTTGACTTTCAGCTATACCTCTTTTTAATACCATCTTATCTGCTCTTCCAATTCCATAAATAAGAATATTAGCTAATTTTATCAAATCAATAACTTCTTTTATGTCATCTTGTTCATATAAGCTTTTTAGAATATTTGCATTAACATTCTCTGGTATATGAAGCATTCTGTAATTCCCCTTTAGCTTTTTAGATAAGTCTGCTGCTAATGTATTAGCTTGTGTTTCTACTTTCTTACCCATCCCACCTCTTGCTGGAACCACTAAAATATTTTGTAAATTCTGCATTTTTGGAAAACTGTCAACTAATTCTCTCACTGCGCTACCACCGGTAACAGCAATGACATCTTTATTTTTAACAGTCTTACTTGTATAGGCAGATGCTGCTTTACCTAGGTCAGGTAATATACTTTTATCTTGTCTAACATTTCCAGGAATTACTATAACTTTTCTAACTTTAAGTAATTCTCTTACCTTTTGTTCGACTTGTGATAATCCTTTTAATTCATGAATGAACCATTTTAGATCATCTAAAATTTTAATTCCTTCGCTTGTTACAGTCATCCCTGGAGTACTAATTTCTATCAGATCTTGATCTTTTAAAAAATTAACTTCAGTTCTTACTATTCTTTCTCCTAAGTCTAACTTACTAGCAAGCATCCTTCTTCCGATAGGTGCATTGTAATTTATTGTTCTTAGAATCGAATATCTTTTTTCTAAAACCTCTACAAGTTCTGGAACAATTATTTTTTGCAAATTCAAAATCTTATGCAAGTTAAACAGCTCCTTTGGTCTTTTAAAGTCCCACTTGAAACTTTTTTGTCCCACAAGCTTATTATAAACCATTAATTAATAAATTAAAAGTATTTTCATTCTTTTTAACTAACTTTTTTTGTTAAAAATTTGTGAACTAATTATACATAAATATCAAAATAAGAGCATATTTTACGTACACTCTTATTATTATTAAAAATATTTATTTTTATTACTAATTTTATTAAAATCTCTTTCTTTTGCTTGATGATTTAATACCTAGCTCTTCACGATATTTAGCAATAGTTCTCCTTGAAATCTTTATTTCAGCCTCTAATAGCTTGTTTGCAATTATTTGATCTGATAAAGGCTTTGCTTTATCTTCCTTTGCAATTATCGCTTCTATCTGCCTTTTTATATTAGTTACAGTAACATCTTCATCTTCATCTTGCGATTTATTTGTAGAAGCACTTTGTAGACCTGCAACAAATAAGTCTTTTATTTTTATAGTTCCAAATGATGTTAGAATATACTTCTCTCTTATTGCTCTTGATACTGTTGACTCATGCATGTCTATCGCTTCTGCTATTTGCTTTAATGTCATTGGTTTCAATGCTTTTTTTCCATGGTCAAAGAAACCTTTTTGAAATTCTAATATTTTTTCTAATACTTTATACAATGTGGATTTTCGTTGTTCTATACTTTTTATTAAAAACATTGCTTTGTTCATCTTTTCCTTAACATAATCCTTAGCATCTTTATCATCTTCATTTAAAACTTCGCTATATATAGGATTTATAGATAATGTCGGAATTACTTTATTATTCATTATTATAAAGTATTCACCATCTATCTTTCTTATTTCTCCATCAGGTATTACAAATTTCACTTCTTCCCCAGTATAGAATCCTCTAGCTGGTTTAGGTCCTAATTGCTTTATCATATCTCCGTAATTCTGTGCATCTTTTACACTTATCTTTAGTTTTTTAGATATTATCTGATATTTATTATCTGCTATATCTTCTAAATGATTGTTTATCATCATTTCTGCTACACAATCTAATGTCTTTTTCTTTCTTAGTTGTATTATAAGACATTCTTTTAAATCTCTTGCACCTATTCCTAGAGGTTCTAAACCTTGAACTATCATAAGGGCAAGTTCCACTTCATCTATATCTTCATAAAGTTCAATAGCTATTTCTTCTAATGTTATATCTAGATATCCTTTTTCATTAAGACTTTCTATCATGTATTCTGTAAGCACTCTTTCTTGACTTGTAAGGTTTAATTCACTTGTCTGTTCCTTCAAGAAATCTTTTAATGATTTTTCATTTGTTATAAAATTAAATGGTGATGCTTTTTCATCATCACTACTATAATCACCATAACTTTGAGAACCATAATTATCAAACTCTAGATATTTTATAAATTCTTTATAGTCAATTCTATCTTGTTCCTTTTTCTCAGGCATCTCCATATCATGGAAACTGGCCTCTAAAACTGGATTTTCCGCGTATTCTTTTTCTATATATTCCCTTAAATCACAAGTCGACATTTGTAAAAGCTTTATAGACTGTTGCATTTGTTGAGTCATCACTAGCTTTTGTTCTTGTGACATTGATAAGCTAAAATTCATTTCCATATTCATACACCCATTTTTCTTTCTTTTTATAACTACACTATTTAATTAAATTATCTACCAAATTCTTTTTTTTTACAAGTCTTGTAATTAAATATTCCTTTTTGTGGTATACATGTAATTCATCAAATATATTTTTTATTCGTTTTTCCTATATATAATATTTATAAACAAAAATAGCTTGTACATCTTCGCACAAGCTATTTAACTTATTTATTTTAAAATTTTAACTCTACCAATTTCTAAAACTTCTTCATCTATTCTTTTTGTTATTTTTCTTATCATATCTTTTTCAACTATTGCTAGTACCATAGTACTAGGTCCTGCTGACTTTTTACAATCTAGATTTATATCATCATATTTTTCAAGTGTAATACCATTTGTTTCTTCTAAAACAGATATTTCATAGTCTACACCTTTAGACCCCACTGGAATAACATCCTTTGAGTAATCTAAAATTACTTTTAACGACTTCATAGATACTATTTCATTTGACTCCTCATCATTCAATGCATTTACTACTTCTTCACCTATTAATGGCTTTCCAATAGCTACTAGAATATCATCTTTATCAATATCCCATAACCTTTCATCTACACCTTCTTCACCTATAACTGTTAATCCAAATGCAGTTTGCATTGACTCTATTTCCATATTGTCTTCTGTACTACCTGTTAAATTATCTTCTGTTAATTTTCTTTCAAAGTTTAGTCCATTAAATTCATCCATGGCTCTTTTTATTCCATTTAGAATTTTTTCTCCTCTTCCATCCATCTCAACACAAAGATTATTAACTATAACCTTTGGAAGCGCTCTATAACTTAGAGTTTCAAACATACAAACTCTAGTTGTTAAATATCCAACTATCTCCTCATCGACTTTCACAACATCACTGTTGCTAGTTCCTATACCACCACAACTATCGCAAGCTATTGTAAGAACCTTTCCTTCTGAAACCTCCATTAGGACCAAATCTCGAAATTTAGATATTAACATTTTTAGCGCTCCTTTCTATTATAGAGGCAATAACTATATTAACCATTCCTGCTAATGTTAGAGGTATTACCATTGTTGAAAAGAATACTATTAAAGGTATTCCCCCTACAAAAACATTATGGGCTATCCCTGTTATTAAAACCGAAATTGGACCATTAAGTAATATAGCTACACCTATACCTAATATTTTATTTATTTTATAAACTTTAGAAAAAATGTATACTGTTAACATCATTTCTAAAGCTATTATCAAATGTATCGGCAAAGTTAGTGGAAAACTTGAGGTTAATCCAGTAAATAAATGCCCTAACAACCCAACTATTCCTCCTATTACTGGATTAATAATTATTCCTGCTAAAAAAGCTGGCATTGAGTCAAATGCAATACTACCTAAAACCTTAAAATTTGCTAAAACTGCACTAAGCCCTATTAGCATCCCTGCACTAGTGAGTATTTTAGCTTTGTTTTGTATTTTAATGTTATTCATTTTTGTCCCCTAATTAATTTTATATTTTATTTTACTAACTTATACCCATTTATTAAATTTTTTAAATAAGCAAATCCTGAATTATATTCAATATCTATGATTGCACCATTGTTACTATAAAAGTTCCAAAAGTTTTCATTTGGCAATTTAAGTAAATATAGTATTGAAAGCTTTACTATTCCATCATGTGTAACTACTATCGCATCTTCATCTTTATTACATAATGTGTCTAAAAACGTCCCCACTCTTTCCTTACACTTAACTAAACTTTCTCCATTAGGAATTTTATAATTTATATAATCTTCTGTCCAATTTTTATACTCTACTTGTTTTTGTATTTCTTCTATACATTTGCCCTCAAATATTCCAAAATTATACTCTATTAAGTCTTCGACATCTACTACTTTAAATCCTTTATTTTTCGATATTTTTTTTGAAAGTTTTTTACATCGTCTTAAAGGACTTGTATATATCTTAGAGTTCTTTGAAAAGTCACTACATAAAACTTCTAATGACTGACTTATTTCATCTAACTGTCGCTCTCCCATTTCAGTTAAATCATAGTCTGTCCACCCACCATAAACTCGCTTATGATTAGCCTCGCTCTGAGTATGCCTTACAAATACTATTCTCATTCAAATACCTACCTTTAAACACTTATTAATATATATGCAAGAACTAGGAAAGTTATTTGAGTTAATTCAACTATCAGCCCTAAAATATCACCTGTTATTCCATCTATTTTATTTTCTACAAATTTCACAATCTTAAACGTTAATAAATAAGAAGCTAAAATACTTATGATAATGTGGTAACTATTAAATATAATACTTATCCCACCACATAGTAAATTAGTTAATATGAATGTAACTAAAAAGCCTTTTGTTCCACCTTTTTCAACAAAAGTTTTTCCCATACCTTGCGATCTACCATAAGTTGAATTTTTACTAGCTATATATAAACTAGACCTTCCAACTATCGGCATTATAAAAATAGCTATATATTTTGAGTCTCCTAAAAAAATAATATATCCTATAATTATTAATATTAATGAAATAGCTCCAAAAGCTCCAACTCTACTATCTTTCATAATTTCTAGCATTCTCACTTTATCTCTTCCACTAAACAATCCATCAAAACTATCTGAGAGTCCATCTAAGTGCAAACCACCTGTTATAAATATATAAACTATTGTAAGTATAAAACCGACTGCAAGCTTATTTTCTACTTTATCTAAAAAAAGAGCTATCAAAGAAAGAATAACTCCAATAATAACCCCAACAAGAGGTGTTAACTTTATTGATTTTTCAAATTCACTCTCTGAATAATCTATTTTCCCAACAGGAATTCTTGTAAGAAGACTTAATATTAATTTAAACTTATTCATAAATTATTTAATCCTCATTTCTATTCCCGCTGTTAAAAGATATACCTCATCTGACATCATTGCTATCATTTGATTCATCCTTCCTGCTATATCTCTAAATATTGCACCAAGTTTATATGCAGGTACAAGTCCAAGTCCTACCTCATTTGAAACTATTATAAGTTGCTTATCTTTAAAGATATCTAGATATTTTTTAATTTGAAATTCAACCTCTTTTTCTAATATATCCACTTCACTTGTTGTTATAGAATCAAAATCATACTTTGCTTCTAATATAATATTGCTTATCATAAGCGTTAGACAATCTAGTAAAACAACCTCGCAACCTTTCTTCTCATCTTTTATATTAAAATCTTTATATTTTTCTAGTGTAATCCAAGAATTATCTCTATTGTCCCTGTGTTTTTCTATTCTATCTCTCATTTGAGCATCAAATCCTATTGAAGTTGCAACATACATTACATTAGTATTCAACTCATTTTTTATTTCAGTAGCCTTTTTCTCTGCAAACGTACTTTTCCCACTTCTTGCACCACCTAACACTAAAATCATCATCCCACTCCTATCTTTTAGGACTTATTGTATATTCAAAATTATCATATTCTATGATTTTAATTTTATCTTTATACACGAGTTCTAACTTCCCACTTTCTAATACATTTTCTTTTCTATCATTTATTATTAATTTACCATCTTCTAGTAGAATTATTTCATCACAATAAGTAAATGCAATATTAAGATCATGTAACACCATAATAACAGTAAGATCATTTTCATTCTTCATATCATCAACAAGATTCATAATATCAACACTGTTATGTATATCTAGCATGGATGTTGGTTCATCTAAAAGTAAAATTTCTGTTCCTTGCGCAAGTGCTCTAGCTATAAAAACCTTTTGAGCTTCTCCACCACTGAGTTGTGAAATATATCTATTTTTAAACTTTTCAACATCAAGCCTCTTCATTACTTTCTTAACAATTTCAATATCCTCTTTTGATTCACTTCCTAAAAGCTCCATGTAAGGATATCTTCCCATCATTATAATTTCTTCTACCGTAAAATCAACATCTCTATTATTCTCCTGAAAAACAAATGCTATTTTTTTTGAGTACTCCTTTATAGAATATCTACATATATCTTTATCTTTTAAGTATATACTCTCTTTTTTCGGTTCATTTATTCTCATAATAGCCTTTAACAATGTACTTTTCCCAGCACCATTAGGTCCTATAATTCCGTAGGTCTTACCTTTTTCAAAATTTATATTTAAATTTTCAAGCAATTGTTTTTTTCCTATATTATAATTAAAATTTTTTAATTTAATCATCTTTCTACCTTTTTTCTTTCTTTATAAACTAGGTACATAAAATATGGCGCTCCAAATATTGATGTTACTATACCTATTGGTACTTCTGAATTTTCTAAAAGCGACCTTGAAATATTATCACATACTAGTAAGAATACCATTCCAAGCATTGCAGTAAAAACAAAGTTCTTTCTATAATTAGAACCCATAACCATTCTTATAATATGTGGAATTATAAGACCCACAAATCCTATTGTTCCTGTAAAACTAACTGTTGTTGCTATAAGGATGCTACTTGCTATAAGTAAATTCCTTCTAAGTTTTATAGAATCAACTCCAAGTGATTTTGCAACTTCTTCACCTAATAATAAAAGATTTAAGTTTTTTCTATTTAAAAAGAAATATATAAGTATTGGTATACTTATAATTGCTAAAACTATAACTCTATCATATGTAGCAGTCGAGAAATTCCCCATTCCCCACATAAACAACTCTATTTGCCTATCATTTGAGTATGTCCTTATAAGTGCAAGCGCTGATGAAAATAGATAGTTTATTCCTATCCCTGCAAGAAGTAACCTTATAGTTGAACTTTTCCCTCTTACTCCTGAAAGTAAAAATACTAAGAAGTTAGCTATTATAGCACCTATAAATGCAAAAACTGGTATAAATCCTCCAATTAAAAAGCCCAATGCTGCTCCAAGAGATGCACCTGATGAAACTCCAAGCATATATGGGTCTGCCATTGAATTTCTAAATATAGCTTGATATATAGCACCTGTTAGTGCAAGATTTACTCCTGTTAAAAGTGCTAATAATATCCTTGGCACTCTAAGTTGCATTATTATAATCTCCTTAGAGCTTTCTATCTCACCGCCAAATAGATTTTCTAAAAATATATCAAAACAATCTTTCACAGAAATATTAGCTACACCAACCGCTATTGAAGCTATTGCTAAAAATATTATTAATACAGAGAATAGGAAATATAAAAATTTTATATTTCCTACCTTTTTTAAATTAATTTTATTCATATTTCATATCAGGATTTATAATTTTAGCTACTGCCTCAAGTGCATTAACTACTCTTGGTGATTGTCTTGAAATTTCATCTTGTGCAACCTCAAAAACATTACCTTCTTTAACTGCAGTTAAATCTTTATATCCTTCTGTTTCTGATAATTGTTTCTTTAAATCTCTTCCACTTGGAACTATTATTATATCTGGGTTTTTCTCTATTAACTTTTCTTTCGAATATTGCCACCCCTTAACATCCTTAGCGATATTATCTCCACCTGCAAGTTCTAATATTTCACTTATGAAAGTATCTCCACCTGCTGCAAAGTCTCCATTTTCTCCAAATGAGTTAGTAAAGTAAACTGTTTTTCTTTCTCCATCTTTAATGTGGTTATTAACAGCTGCTTGTACTTTATCTTTTTTAGCTTGCATTTGTGCAATTATTTCATTAGCCTTATCAACTTCACCAATCATTCTCCCTGTATTCATGATTGCAGAATATGTTCCATCAAAGTTTTCTTGCTCATTTAAAAATACTGTTGGTATTTTTAACTCTCTAAGTTTTTCAACAACTTCTTTTGATGTGTGTGTTGAAGCTATTATTAAATCCGGCTCAAGTTCTACAATTTTCTCTAAAGTTGGATCCATTGTTCCACCTACTGCTACCGAATCTTGTACCTCTGCTGGATAGTCGCAATAATCTGTTCTACCTACAAGTCTAGATTCCGCACCAAGTGCTGCAACTATCTCAGTTATACTCGGAGATAATGATACTATTTTTTGTGGTTTTTCACTTATTTTTACTGTATAGTCAGATGAATCTTTTATTTCAACTGCCTCAAATGGCTTTGCAACTGCTTCTTTATCTGCACTTTCTGTTGCTGGTTTCTGGGCAGGCGCCTGTGCCTTCTCCTGACCCCCACAAGCTACAAATGCAGTTCCACTCATAACTAAAGCTACTATTAGCGCTAATTTTCTTAATTTCATTTTTTTCTTCCCCCTAAAAAATATAATTATATATAAACCTAGTTATCTTTCACCAAAATAAACTAGACTAATACCATTCCCTTTTTCTCTACCATAATTGAAATATTTACCTACTTGTAATTACGCTCTACATTTTGACCATCTAGTATTTTATATATTTTTTCCATATCTAGAGAATCCCTTAAAATATTTGCAAGCTTGTTATATTCCTTATCTTTAACCTCTTTATACGTTTTCTCATCAAGTTCTTTCTCTACATAAGAAATTCCCTTTTCATCTCTTATGTTCTGTGCAATTTTTTTAGTAAATGCTAAAGTATCAAATATACCATGTATATATGTCCCATATACTCTATCATCTTTACTTTTATATCCCTCTATTCTCTTTTCTTTATTACCTAAAATTTCTCTAAGTTCTAAAAATGGAACTGCATTCTCTCCACTCTCAATAGTTCTTCCCATGTGAATTTCATATCCCTCAATATAGAATTCACCACAACCACTAAGTAATCCTTCTTCTGAGATGATTTTCCCTCGAACTTGTGTTGTAATTTTTGTATCTTTAAATTCTGTAACTATATCTAAAAGTCCAAGCCCTTCAATTTCTTCTATATCACATTCAGACTGAGTTTCATTTATAATTTTACTTCCAAGCATTTGGAAACCACCACAAATACCAAATATATAAGTTCCTTTATCTTTTAATTCATTTAACTTTTTATCATATCCCATGTCCTTTAAATATATTAAATCCTTGATAGTATTCTTAGACCCTGGAATAATAACCATATCAGCCTTATTAAGCTCTTCTGGATTTATTGCATAACTCGCATTAATTCCATCAAGTGAGTACAATACATTAAAATCTGTAAAGTTAGACATATAAGGCATTCTAATTATCTTTACACTAATTTCACCCTCTACCGATTTTCTAATAACTTTTAATCTATCTGAAATTGCATCTTCTTCATCAATTTCTAATCTAAAGTAAGGCACTACCCCTAGCACTGGTATGTTAATTAAATCTTCTAACATTTTAAGCCCCGGCTCAAGTATAGCTATATCTCCTCTAAACTTATTGATAATTACACCTTTTACTCTGTTTCTTTCTTCCTCTGTAAGCAGTGCTAAAGTTCCATATATAGATGCAAAAACTCCTCCCTTATCAATATCACCAACTAAAACTACTGGTGAATCAACAAGTTCTGCCATTCCCATATTTACTAAATCTCTTTCTCTTAGATTTATTTCAGCAGGACTTCCCGCTCCTTCTAAAATAATCATATCAAAGTCATCATCTAATGTTTTATATATATTTTTAATTTTTCCCTTAAACTCTTCCTTTTGTGTATGATAGTCAATTGCTGATAAATCTCCATACACTTCTCCATTAAAAATTATCTGAGCATTCATATCACCTGTTGGTTTCATCAAAATAGGATTCATAGCACATCTTGGCTCTGTACATGCCGCTTCTGCTTGTACTACCTGTGCCCTCCCCATTTCCTTACCATCTTTTGTGATATATGAATTCAAACTCATATTTTGTGATTTAAAAGGAGCTACTTTATGTCCATCTTGGTATAACAGTCTACAAATCCCTGCTGTTATAACACTTTTCCCAACATCTGATGCAGTACCCTGAATCATTAAATTCTTAGATTTCATAAATCTATTCTCCTTGCTTTTTTCATTTTAAATATAAAAGCCTCTTGAAAATTAATAAAATTCAAGAGGCTTAAAATGTCTGCTTTAATAAACTATCAATATTTAACTGATAATTACTTGTTACGCTCATTTCCCTCCGAAAGATTGTTTGTTCCATATTAGGTAGGTCTCCTGACTTATAGTTCATCCTCTAGAAACCCTTACCATAAAAAAATTACAGTGGATTTGTTTCTTTTGTCCCTATACACAGTAGCGGGGGCTGTAGTTTTTAACTTTCCCTATTAAGCTTATATCTTAGCACCTAATATTTTATTTTCTTTTAACAACTATTATATTTGCATATCACCCATCCAATTGTCAATATTTTCTAAATAAACTTTACTTATTTAAAAATTTATTCACATATAAAAAAGGACTGCATCATTTACTGATACAACCCTTTTACTAAACTAAACAACTCCTAATAGTTTTCTACAAAGAAGAATCCACCGGCATTTTTACCTGAGTGTATTCCAACTGCACAACCTACTGTTGTCTCAATATAATCTATATTGTTTTCCTCAAGATACTCTCTTAAAGAATCGGCTATTTCCTCACCTAAATAATTAATAAGTATAACTGGCTCGTCTTTTTTTCTGTCAGACTCTTCAAAGCTTTTTATAATTTCTTTTATAGCTTTCTTAGAACCTCTTACTTTATTTTTAACATCCATCTCTCCATCTTTAATAGATAGAATAAGTTTTATTCCTAAAGCTCCAACTATCAAGGCCTTACTCTTTGAAAGTCTTCCACCTCTCACAAGGTTATCAAGGCTTAAGAAGAATAAATCACTTCTAAGTTTTGATCTATATGCTAAAATTTCTTTTTCTATTTCATGAATTGTCCTACCCGTCTTAGCAAGTTTAGCTGCTTTTAAAACAAGCATCCCAAGTCCACTTGTAATAGTTAAAGCATCTATAACTACTAAATCTTCATCTTTAAACTCATTTTTTGCTATTAGAGCTGACTGGTATGTTCCACTCATTTTTGACGACATATGTATAGCAACAATTTTATAACCTTCATTTATATATTTAGAGTAACACTCTTCAAATCTCATAGGTGTTATTTGAGCTGTTGTTGGAAGAACATCATCTCTTTCTATTCTTTCCATCATTTCATCTCTAGTTATTTCTACGTCTTCTAAATAACTCTCTTCTCCAAAGTTAATTAAAACAGGCATAACCTCTATATTGTATTTTTCAATATATTCTTTCGGCAAGTCACAAGTACTGTCTGTTATTATTTTTATTTTATCCATTCTATTAATCAATCCCCCGCTACTTCATTCTTGGAAATCCTATTTGTCTTAGAGCTTCATAAGCTACTATTGAAACTGTATTTGATAAATTAAGACTTCTATCAGTAGTATCTATCATAGGTATTCTTATCCCCATTAACTGATCATGTACCTCTTTTGGCACTCCAGCAGACTCCTTACCAAACATGATAAAATCACCTTCTTGATACTCGGCATCTGAGTGAAACTTCTCAGCATGAGTTGATGATATGAATATTCTTTGATCTCCATACTTCGCCATAAAGTCTTCAAAACTCTCATGCATTTCCAAATTAAGATGTGGCCAATAATCAAGCCCTGCTCTTTTAATCTGTTTATCATCTATTTTAAACCCAAGAGGCTTAATTAAATGTAATTTTGAATTTGTTAAAACACATGTTCTCCCTATATTTCCTGTATTTTGTGGTATTTCTGGTTGATATAAAACTATGTTAAGATTCATTGTCAATACCTCCTGTATAAATTTCGTCTATGTTTTATAATAATATCTTAATCATAAAAAATCAAGAAACTTTACATATTTTGTAATTTTATTTAGAGAATCAATAAATCCTCTAACTATGAATTATATCACTTTATGCTATTTATTAAAAATAAACTTTTCTACCACTTTTGCCACACCATTGTTGTCATTTGTATCTGTTATATAATCTGATACATCTTTTACTTCTTGAGTTCCATTTTTCATTGCAACACCAAGCCCTGCATACTTAATCATAGAAATATCATTTCCATTATCTCCTATACATATTATCTCTTCTTGTTTTATCCCATAGTGTTCACCTAACATCTTTACAGCTCTACCTTTTGATACTCCCTTACTATTTATCTCTAAACAGAACTTTCCTGAATATGTTGTTTCAAACATATTTGTAGCATCTAGTTCACCTTGTAGCCTTTTAAGCTTATCTCTATTTGGATCTAACATTATACACTTTCCAAAAACTTCTTTTTTTTCATCAAATAAAGATGTCCATGCATTATCTTCTTTTAAATAAATACTTTGTATTTTATATTTTTCTGGCACATTTCTATTAAAGAAAACATTATTTATAAATTTTCTAAACTTAGAATTTAAATAAATTTTCCCAAGTGCATGAAAATTCGGTATTGTTTTATATTTTTTTGATATCTCTAATATCTTTTGACACTGTTCTTTTTCTAGTGTTTCTTTAAAAATTAAAACTTCTCCATCTTCATCCATAACTATCGCACCATTATTTGCAATTGCAGCTGATTTAATCCCTATCTCATTTGCAAAATATAAAGCACTTTTTGAATTTCTTCCTGTACATATAATTATGTGAACCCCTTCATCATAAGCCTTCTTTAAAGCTAATCTATTTATTTGAGATAACTTCTTTTTAGAATTTAATAAAGTCCCATCCATATCTATACATATCATCTTATAGTTCATAATGCCTCCACCTATCTTCCATAATATTTCTAACACCTAACGCTTACTATATTATATCAAATTAAATACCAGATAAAAACACTATTAATTAACCTTACCATGTTGTTTGAAATATAAAAAGGTTTTATAAGTAAAGTTAATAGACTTATAAAACCTTTCTTTATTTATTAACTTTTGTTATTCCCCTGTTCCATATCTAATAATACCCTGTATACTATTATAAACATCACTTGAAATCTCTTCTCTTGAAATTTCCTTTCCATTTTCGTATGTTATCAAATATCCTTTAGAAGTCATTCCCATTATAGGTCTTTTTTCAACTACTTGTTTGCCTTTTAGAAGTGAACTATCATTTATTCTTTTGCTCCCCGGATTGCTACTTCCAGTAGTTACACCAAGTAAATCAAATGTTTTATTCCCTATATCATCTTTATCGCCAAATATATTAAATGTTATAATGCCATCACTTATTATTCCTTGTATAAAAATTGGCGAATCATAAGTATTCTTAAACTTATAATCTAGATACCCCCAAGCAACAGTTGCATCCTCACTAGGATTTGCATAACTGACCTTCATAGTATGGTTATACCTTTCTGTTGATTTTATTCCTGACTTCATAATAGCTTGATATAAAGTAGTGGAAATCTGACAAATCCCTCCACCTATACTTTCTACTACCTCACTTCCAGAAAATGATGCGCCCGCCTTAAAACCTCTCTCAAGTGATCTCTCACCAACTACTTCATTATAACTAAAAGTTTCTCCTGGCATTAATACAGTTCCATTTATATTATCAGTAGCAACTTTTAAATTTTCTGTTCTATTCCAATCACCACTATTAAAGCTTGTACTAGCCGTAGCAAATTTACTATCAATTTCTGCTATATCTTCATCTGTTATTTTTGGAAGTTGTTCTCTTATCGGAACTTCAATTTCGTCATTCATAATATTCGTATCACAATCTATATTCTCATCTAAAATTGATTTAGCCTTTTCAATATCAAGCTCAACTCCATTTTCCGCTGATATTATCTTTATCTCATCACCCACAACTTCAAGGTCTGCATTTTTTGCTAGCACAGTTACTTCTTTATTCAAAGTTTTTAAATATTCATCTACTACTTTTTCATCATATCCAAATTCTACCTCAACATCTTCTTTTACACCTTTTTTTATGTAGGAATTTTTCTTTAAAAAATTTTCTTTTTTACCTATTTTTATAGCAGCATCAATGGCAGCATCAACCTTATATTCTGGATTTATTTTTGCATACTCTACTACCACGCTATCTTTACTTGCAACAAGTTTTATAGTTTTTTCTCTTACTTTTTCTAAAAGATTTACCTCTACTAGTTTTTTCGCTTCATCTTTTGATCTAGACCCTACATCAACTCCATTTATAGTTATGCCTGGATAAATTTTATTTTCCCAACCTTCAATTTTTTTATTGATATTATAAAATAAAAAACCAATTGAACTAATTAATAAAATAATTATAACTATTATTATGCCTATTTTCTTTTTTTGCTGGTCTTCATTTATCCAAACACCATTATTTCCACCCATATAAATCTCCCCTTGTTAAATTGTTACTCAATATAAATTTATATAGGTTTTCTTTTATACTTATTCTAACTTTTTTAAATTTAATAAATATGAAATAAAAAAACTACCCTAAATCTTGTTTAGGATAGTTCTTTAGCAAATTATCTATTTTCTTTTAATGAACCTTCTATTATCATATCTATGAAACTTGTATAATCTATACCTACACCAGCAACACTCTTAGGGAATAAACTTGTTGGTGTCATCCCTGGAAGTGTATTAACTTCTAAAATATAAGGCACTCCATTACTTATAATCATATCAACTCTTGCATATACAGCACACTTTAATGCCTTGTATGTTGCAAATGCCATTTCTTCAACTTCTTTATGAAGATTTTCTTCAAGTTCAACTATAACTTCTTCTGCTGCATCTTCGCCAGCTGAATACTTAGCAACTACATCAAAAAATTCACCTTTTGGTTTTATAGCTATAACTGGGAATAATCTCTCGCCCATTATAGGACAAGTTATTTCATCACCCTTTATATATTCTTCTATCATAACCTCTGTATCATACTTTAATGCTTCTAAAACAGCACCTTCAACATCTTCTTTTTTCTTTATAAAGTTTGTTGCAACTGATGAACCACCACTATTAGGTTTTATAAATACAGGATATCCCATCTTTTCTATTGCATTATAATCTATATTTTCAACTGATGTTGCCATTGTCCAGTCTGCTGTTCTAACATTTCCAAATCTTAAAATTCTTTTAGTCATATCTTTATCCATGCATAAAGCACTACTTAAGTGGTTACAACCTGAATAAGGTATATCCATTGTTTTAAGAACTGATTGAACTGTTCCATCTTCCCCAAACTGCCCATGCAGTGCTAAAAGTGCAAAATCAATCTTTGCTTCTTTAACTTTAGTTATTATATCTTCTTTTTCATTTAAAACTATTTCAACAACATCATACTTATTTCTATCTATTTTTTCTAAAACAGCTTTTCCACTGTTTAATGATATTTCTCTTTCTGACGAAATACCACCCATTATAACTCCAACCTTCATTATCTGTCCCTCCAAAAATATAGGAATTGTTTTTCTTAAATCCTTTTAATTATATCACTATAAACATTCAATATAAAGACCATTTTATGCCTCTATATTAGAGAATTCAATTGAAATATCCCCTAATAATTCTGGGTCTATATTTTCCCCACTTAACATTGCTCCTTCATGTTCTTCTTGAGTACTATTAGGTAAACAAACTACAAACTCGCTCCCTTTGCCAAACTCTGACTCCACAAATACATATCCATTATGCATTTCTACTAAAGATTTTACTAACGCAAGTCCTATACCACTACCTTTTCTTGTAGCCCTACCATTCTCACATTGTGCAAACCTTTCAAATATTTCATTGTATTTTTCTTTTTCTATTCCTATACCATTATCTCTAACACTTATTTTCACATATTCAGTTTCAACACTTACAAAAACATTTATCTCACCTTTTTCATGTGTAAACTTTATTGCATTCGATATAAGGTTTAAAACTATCCTCTCTACCTTTTCTTGATCACAATATATAAATCTTTCTTCCTCTTGCGTATCAAATATAAAGTTTATATTTTTAATTTTCATATAAGGAATAACTGACATAGATATATTCTCAACTAACGAAATAATGTTATACATATTCTTATTTATTTTTACAGCGCCAGTATCAAGTTTACTAATATCTATAATATCATTTACTAATTTTAATAATCTTAACGAATTAATCTTCATAACGCCTTCATATTTATCAAACGAATCCATAAATTCTTCATTACTTAAGTTTTGTTTTTGTGAATTTAGTAACTGTAAGCTTGAATAAATTATATGAATAGGTGTTCTAAGTTCATGCGATAAATTAGTGAATGCATCTTTTTTCACTATATTATTCTCAAGTAATAGATCCTCATTACTTTTATTTTCTTCTACCATATCTTTATTTAAACACACAAATATATAACCTACCCTAACCTCATCATAGTCATCTAATGCTTCAACCTTAACAAAAACATCTTTTAAATATCCTGTTGAATTCTTCATCCTAGTTTTAAATTCTATTCTTGGGTCTAAATTCAATTCTTCAAAATAATTTTTCACATCTTTGTTAATCACTTCATTGCAAGACTCTTTCAATAATTTTTCACAATAACTATTTATATACGTTATTTTTAAATTCTCATCTGTTACCACAACAACTTCATCTAAGTAATCATTTAATATATTAAACTTTTTATCCGTTATATCTAACATTTTTTTAGATTTAATTTCCTCTGTAATCTCTTTACTCATATATACTTCTATATCTTCAATTTTATTCTCCTCATATATAGGCTCTACTTGCTGATACGACACTGCATAAACCTTACCGTTAGTACATTCTATTATTTTATTAGTACTTTCTCTTCTTTGAACAGATTCTAATAATCCTTGAATATTCTCTAAAGACTTAACTTTATCTATTCTTCCTTGTAATTCATCTAGCTCAATTTCAACTTTTCCTGCATTAAAGGTTTCCCTAGTCTTCCTATTTGCATAAACAAGTCTTCCCTTACTATAAATTAAAATATTAGTACTCCAATTTTCATCTATTACCTTATAATAAATATTAGTTCTTTCTTCAATTAATCTATACTTAATCGTGTGTTTATATATTTCTACTATTGTCCCAAACACCATAAAAACGAGCGCAAGAAACATAAGTACTTCTTCCATTATTATATTATTTCCCTGATAATTTTCTTTAAATAAAAACCTATCTAATTTATACATAAGCTTTACCGTTATAAAAACAAAACTTATTGAAATAATTGAACTTAGTATTTCATCTTCTTTAATACTTTGTTTCAAATTATAAAAAACAGAACATACCGTAATGATAATAATAGTTATACTGATAATTTGAAGTAAACTTGTAGGTATTTTCTTTGCCCCTAAATTCAAAATATCATATGTTATAAAAATTATTGTCACACTTACAAATGCTATATTATTTAATTTATTTGCTTTAAATATTTTTTTAAGTTCAAACTCATTTCTTAGTAATAGAATTACAATTAAAAATGTTCTAAAAAATAAACTAGCCATAAATATTTTATAATCTAATTCTGAAATATAACAATGCAATACAAATTTAATTATTAATTCTACTGCTAAGTTCACAAAATAGAGAAGTAAAATATATAAATCATTAGTTTTAGCTAAATTGTGATATGTTTTAACAGCTATCATTGCAAGAATTGCAAGAACACTATTCATAAAATAAAGTATTATATAGCTATCACTAGGAGTAATATCATTCGTTGATTGATTAAAGAAAGAAATAGTTAATGTTATAAATATAATTATATTTAATCCTATTATTCCTACATTCCATATTTTTTTTTCATCTAACTTCATTCTCAACATAATATCACCTCCTTGTTTAAATTATATAACAAATTAACATTTTTTTCTATATTTTTTAATTTTTTTTATTGTTTACTTTATTTTCTAACAAAATTAGTATATACCTTTAAACAATATTTGTATAAACTTGTTATTTATCCCATCAAATTATTTTTTTATTTGTCTTTTATACACTTCAATTGTATAATTTCCATATAATTTAATAACTTATATGGAGGTGATATTTATGCAAAATAAATCAAAAGCTATACTTTTTATTATTATTTCGGCACTTTCATTTGCACTTATGTCTGCTTGTGTTAAATTTTCTGGAGATATTCCTGCTTTTGAAAAAAGTTTTTTTAGGAATTCAGTTAGTTGCCTTGTCGCTTTTTATCTTATAAAGAAAAACTCAGCCCCTTATTTTGGGAAAAAGGGAAATAGAAAAATGTTGATTTTAAGAGCTTCACTTGGAACAGTTGGAATTTGGGCTAACTTTTATGCTATTGATAAACTAGTTTTATCAAACGCCACTATTCTAAATCAACTAAGTCCATTTTTTGTTATTATATTCTCGTATTTATTCTTAAAAGAAACTATAAAGCCTGTACATATAATTTCAATACTTGTGGCATTTACAGGTGTTTTATTTATAGTTAAACCTAGTTTTACTATATCAACAACGCTTATAGCATCACTTATAGGACTTTCATCTGCAATTTTCGCTGGTGGTGCATATACTTGTGTTAGGGCTTTAGGTACAAAAGAAAAATCATATACAATAGTATTTTTCTTCTCATTTTTCTCAATTATAGCAACTATACCATTTATGATATTTGACTTTGTGGTCCCTAGTATAGAGCAAGTCTTAATATTATTACTTGCTGGTATATTTGCTTCAATAGCACAATTTGCACTTACTCTTGCGTATAGATTTGCTCCTGCAAAGGAAATTTCTATATACACTTATACTCAAGTTATATTTACTGCTATATTAGGCTTTGTAATTTGGAAAACCATACCTGATAATTATTCATTATTAGGCTACTTCATAATAATAGCTGCTTCGGTAAATATATTTTTATATAACCAAAGAAAAGAAAAAAAGAGTAGACAAAAAAATATTTAATATATAATAATAAAAGAGCTAGATAAATTTATCTAGCTCTTTTATTTCAAACCAACTTTTTGATTTTTTAATATTTCTTTGTAAAAATCACAATCTTTATTTATAAGACAATTAGGACAGTCTGGTTTTCTTGCATAACATCTTCTTCTTCCATGGAATATCAAAAGATGATGTGCTAATGTCCATTCTTTTCTTGGTAATTCTTGCTGCAATTGTTTTTCTGTTTCTAAAACATTATCAGAATGTGCAAGTCCAATTCTATTTCCCACTCTAAAAACATGAGTATCTACGGCAATAGCTGGTACACCAAAAGCATTAGACATTACAACATTAGCTGTTTTTCTCCCTGCTCCTGCAAGTGATGTCAAGCCTTTCATATCCTTTGGAACTTCTCCATTAAAATTTACTATAAGCTGCTCACACATCATCATTAAATTTTTTGCTTTATTTCTAAATAAACCAATTGTCTTTAATCTTTCTTCAAGTTCTCCTTGCGTTGCGTTTCTCATTGTATAAACATCAGGATAATCCCTAAATAATGTTTCTGTTACTTGGTTAACCTTAACATCAGTAGTCTGTGCTGATAAAGCTACCGCTACTAAAAGTTGAAAAGGTGTTTCATAATTAAGTTCACAATCTGCATCTGGATATTCTTGCTTTAATGCTTCTAATACTCTTTTAGTTCTAACTTTCATTAGTTTTCTCCTTTGTTATTTATAGAAACCTCTATACTCCTCTGGTAAAAGTATTGATATACTCTTCATATAAGTTTCTAAAACTTTATCATCATACATGTGTCTATCTTCTTCTTTATCTTTTTTTGGAAGTTCGACAGGTTTTCCAAATTTAATAGTAACAGTTGAACGACAGAATCTCTCTTGTCCCATATCCCCATCCTTATTTATCGGCATAAGCTTTTCAGAACCATGTATTCCAAATGGTACCACTGTTGCTTTTGTTAGTCTTGCTATAAGATTTATCCCTTTTTTTGCCTCTATCATTTTCCCATCTCTGCTTCTTGTTCCTTCTGGGAACATTAAAATATTAGTTCCACTTTTAGATGCTTGTATTATACTCTTCAAAGCATCCTTATCAGCTGAATTAGGTTTTATATTTATAGTTTTTATAAGTCTCATACCTATATTAGTCATAGCATTTCCACTTAATTTAACCCCTGCAATAAAATGTGGATCATACTTCTCTCTTAAAATTTTATCAAGCACTAAACCATCTGAATTACTTAAATGATTTCCTATAAATATTATAGGCCCTTGTATTCTAGCTATTTCTTCTAATCCTTCTACTTGTATATCTGCATACTTTCTAAGAATATTATTTATAATTCTCCCCCCAACTGGTTGGAATATAAAATCTGGTAATGATGTAATTAACTTAGCTACCCACGGCTGCATATTATACTTCTTCCTTTCTCTTTAAGACATAATTATACAATCATTATAATTTATTAATGTTTAAAAGTCTATTTTTATAATTTTCAATATATTCTGAACTTGATTTCAAATCTGATATATCACTATTTTCATGTAGCACTTTTTTAATCATAGCATTTCTTATAATTGTATTTTTTCCTCTCCACCCACAAGATGTTCCTTTAAATGTTGCTTTAAATGTTGCATTATTTACATTAATCATTTCATCAGTTGTAGGATTTTCCATAAAATCTTTTGGTTTGAATTCCTCAATTTGTGAATACTTAATGTCAATATTATACGGACATTCTAACTGACAACTATCACACCCAAAAATCCTCCCATTCATAATCTTTAAAAACTTATTATCTATTTCTTTTTTTTGAGTTATATAAGACATACATATATTTGAATTTTTCTTATATTTATTTATTGAATTAGTTGGGCACTCCCTATAACAAATTTCACATTGCCCGCATTCACTAAATTTAGGTATTTCATCATAAGTCCTAACGTCTTTATATGATATATCTAAATCTGTTATAATTTCCCCTAAGAACACATATGACCCATGTTCTTTTGTTATAATCAAATTATTTTTCCCCACAAATCCAACCCCTGCAAGATATGCTATGTATCGTTCTGGTAGGGTGTTGCTATCTGTAAATGCAATAGCTTTCCCACCTTTTGATTCTATGATTTCACAAACTTCTTTTAAATACTTATGTACTACATTGTGGTAGTCCTCACCCCTTGTATAGAGTGAAAATCCTGTGTTTTTATATTTAGCATCATGAAGATAAGGGAAGGCAAATGATATTATTGTCTTCCCGTCTTCCATATAATGACTTGGATTTATTCTTATATCTATATCTTGTTCTTCAAATTCATTTTCTAAACCTTTTTCTTTCTTTTCTTTATAGTAATCATATAGTTCAGTAAACTTTCTACATTTAATAAACCCAATATTGTAAATACCTTTATTCTTACAGTGATTTATTATTTCTTCATTTAAATTCATATCTCATCTCTCTCTAAAGCCTATATAATCATGTTATTATATATATCTTTTCCATTATAATTTTCTATATCTATGATATCACATTTTCTATTTTTATTTATAGCAGGTATTCCTACTGCCGTAGCTTTTTGTGGCATCATCTCTAAAACTACTGAATTAGCTCCAATTTTTACATTATCTTCTATTATTATTGGTCCTAAAACTTTAGCTCCACATCCTATTATAACATTATTACCAATTGTTGGGTGTCTTTTCCCTTTATCCTTCCCCGTTCCACCAAGAGTTACACCATGATATATCACAACATTATTTCCTATTTCTGCCGTTTCACCTATCACAACTCCCATACCATGGTCAATAAAAAGACCTTCTCCTATTTTTGCACCAGGATGTATTTCTATCCCAGTGAAAAATCTAGATGTTTGAGATATGATTCTAGATACTAAAAACATATTCTTTTTATATAATTTATGAGCTAGTCTGTGACATACTACTGCATGTACTCCTGGATATAAAAGTAAAACCTCTAATTTACTTTTTGCTGCTGGATCATTTTTAAATACGTTTTTTATATCTTTTTTTAAATTATCGAACAATTTTTTTCACATCCTAATTTTATTCGTATAAACCAACTGAGAAATACTTTTCACCACCATCTGGTGCTATTACCGCAATTTTTTTATCATTACCAAGTTGTTTTGCAACATTAATAGCTGCTGCAATTGCTGCACCTGAGGAGATTCCAACTAATATCCCTTCCTTTTTTGCATATTCTCTTGCTACCGCATACGCTTCTTCATTACTTATTTGTATAACCTCATCTATAATTTCTGATATATATATAGCTGGTACAAATCCCGCTCCTATTCCTTGGATTTTGTGCGGCCCTGGATTTCCACCTGATAAAACTGGAGATGCCTTTGGTTCTACTGCTATAATTTTTATATTTTTATTTATTTCTTTTAATCTTTTTCCTACTCCACTTATAGTTCCACCAGTCCCTACACCTGCAATTACAATATCTACATCAGGTATATCTGCAATTATTTCCTCTGCTGTTGTTTCATAGTGTTTATTTGAATTCCCAATATTCTCAAATTGTTGTGGTAAGAAATATCCATTTTCATTCGCAAGTTCAGTAGCTTTTTCTATTGCACCTTTCATACCTTTAGCACCCTCTGTTAACACAAGCTCAGCCCCATAAGCTTTTATAACTTCTCTTCTTTCTTTTGACATACTCTCTGGCATAACTATGACAACATTGTATCCCTTTATTCCACCAATCATAGCAAGTGCTATCCCTGTATTACCACTTGTAGGTTCTACTATTGTATCCCCTACTTTTAATAAGCCTTCCTTTTCGGCCTTTTCAATCATTCCAAGTGCTGCTCTATCTTTTACACTTCCACTTGGGTTAAATCTTTCTAACTTCACAAAAACTTGTCCTTCATTTTCACCAACAATTTTATTTGCCTTTAAAATTGCTGTACCTCCGATTAACTCTATTGCATTATTATATTTCATAAATATAGCCCCCATATAATTTTTATTTTAAAAAAACAAATCAAAATAATAAAAAAACTTCGTCTCTAAATTTTCATTTAGAGACGAAGTTCATCCGCGGTTCCACTCTATTTAAACATCAAAGATGTCTCACTCTTCTAGTACAAAATATACTATATCATTTTAACGATTGACACCGTAAGACCCTACTACTAATTCAGGTTTAAGCTCTAAAGTGCACTTCATACAAACTAAAGGTTAGAAGTTCTCAGCATCCTTCTATCTCTGTTTCCATCATTTATACTACTCTACTTTTTCCTCGCTTCTTTTCCTAGTATTTTGATATGATTTCCTTTAATTTAATTATATTCCATTTTATGTATTTTGCAACACTTTTCTTAAAACAAATTTTTACTTATTTCTTCTTTTCCACATAGGAGCAAAAAATTCATCAATAACATCATACATTAAAACAGATCCGATCATTACTTCATTATTATCAATAACCGGTATTGATAATAATGCATACTTCTCTACAAGTTCTGCTGCCTCTTCAATATTATCATCATATGATAAAGTTATTATATTATCATCCATAACATCTCTTAACTTTTTAATTGGGTCATTTAATAATAATTGTGCAAAAGATACCTGCCCAACTAATTTTCCCAATATATCAGTAAGATATATTGTGTACATTACTTCTTCTTCTGGTTGAGTTTCTCTTAGTAATAATAATGTTTCTCCAACTGACATTTCTGCATAGTTAAGCGATATAAAATCAGTATTCATTATACTACCAACACTTTCATCACTATATGCTAAAAGCCCCTCTATCTCTTGTGCATCCTCTTTCTCTATATTAACAAGAATCTTTTCTCTTTCTTCCTCATTCAAATCATCCAAAATATCAGCAATTTCATCATTGGGTATATTTTCAAAAAGTTCAGCTGTCTTCATATCTGATAACTCTCTTATAATACTCCCTTGAAATTCTGGTTCTACTTCTTCTAATGTGTCAGCTGCAAGATCTTCATCTAAACTTTCAAATACCGTTTTTCTTTCTTTTTCATCTAATTCTTCTAAGATATCAGCTATATCAGCTGGATGCAATTCTTTAATCCTTTCATATGAAACTGGTATTTGTAAATTATTTTGAGATGCTTCTAACGCCTGTACATCTTCCCACATTATAGCCCTTTCTGAAAAATCAGTTCTAAGTATGCTTGATAAAACCTTCCCTAAAGCTTCTACTCCAAACCTTCTACATCTGACAGCTTTTCCTGTTTCAACAGCTAAAATTCTATAATCATCAGTAATATGGGCAATTCTTAAATCATCAA
The DNA here is from genome assembly GCA_051650125.1 of Sarcina sp. GTDB lineage: Bacteria > Bacillota > Clostridia > Clostridiales > Clostridiaceae > Sarcina. Next base: position 122,158 of record JBOFIK010000052.1, read on the forward strand.
CCCTAACTACTTTTTTTCCATTAATATCTACTATTCTTTTATCTAACACATCTCTTGTTAAAAGATATGTATAATTTCGCGGAAGTATTTCTCGACTTGCAACTATCTGTATTCTTATCTTTCCATTCTCTAATTGATAAAAACCTATATCTTTAAATTCATAATCAATTAGTCCTTGATCATTTTTAACTTTATATCCAACTACCTTTGGATAACCTTCATTTGTACTCACATATATATCTTTCAAACTACCCATAACATCATTATACTCATCATATATTTTGTTATTTAAAATAGATGTTAAAAGAAAAAATGTAAGTCTTTTATTCTTACTCATAATATGCCTCCTCTACTGCTAGAAGAGGTGAAAAAAACTCTAAATTTCATTTCCATCTCAACTAGCAAGTTAATATTTAATTTTACATTTCAAATATCCTCTCAGATTGAGGGGTCCTTCCATTTAGTTTCACCATCCTTTTCAATAAATATAATTCCTCTATTATAATATTATCATATACACTAAAAATCAAACTATATTTATTTCTTTTATTTTAAAAAAATAAAAAGTCTTAAGACTTAAAAGTCTTAAGACCATATATTAAAGTTACACCTAAAAATAATTCTCCAACCAAACAATACGGCATATACTTTGAAATCACAAGCATTGCTAAATTTTCAAATATGAAAATACACATTGTAATTGCCATAAGATTGAGTCCATCTATATTAGTTGATTTATTAAGTTTTGTTAAAATTGAATTTATCAAAAATCCAATAAAGATAATTATGTAGATTGCTCTAAATAATATGTTTTTATTCATCTCTATTGTATATCCATATTCAATATTTAATTTATACACTGGATCAAAAAATAATATAATAACAATATAAATAATGCTAATTATTCCTATTTTTGTCTTTATAGTTTGAAATTTTACACCATCACTTCTTAAAAATATATAAATTAACAAAACTACAATACCTGGAATATATAGCAAATCTATAAAAACTATTAATTTTGTCACTAATATATTAATCTGAAAAATTAGTATACTCATAAAAAAAATAAATATATTTTTTAATATCCCAATTGCTAAAAAACTTCCAATATATATCTTTATTTTTTTAGGACTTCTTTTTAGATTTTCAAAAAATAAATATAAATAAAAAATAATTATAAGTAACAAAAAGGTGTAATAAGATATTGAAGCAAACAAGCTTATCCCTCCTTTTATATTTAGTTACTTATAATTATTAAGTAAATCTCTATTTTATTCCTAAAACCTTAATTCCACCCTTAATACATTTAACATTCAGTGGGAACTCTGGTCCTTTTTCTCCATCTATATCTGTAACTATGTCCTCTGAAGATTCTATAATTATATTATCAGTCTTAAAATACTCAACTCTTGAGTCATTTATTATTTCGCCTCTTAACACTCTTATAAATAAGTGTATTAGTTCTGGGACACTAACAGCTTTAAATATTATTATATCTAAAAGTCCATCATCAATTTGTGCCTCAGTAGCAAGCTTAAAGTTACCTGCTGTTTGTCCATTAAAGACTAAAACAAGATACATATGAAATTCTTCTACCCTATTATCTGTGGTAATTTTCATATTTAGCTTTCTAAAATTCGGAAGTTGCTCTAGGCCCTTTAAGTAATAAGCAAGCTTTCCAATAGTATTTTTTAAATTAACATCTGTTTTTTGTGAAACATCTGTAAATAGTCCTGTTGATAAGACATTAACAAAATATTTATCATTAACCTTACCTAAATCTACTTCTTTAGGTTCTGTTGATAATATTTGTTTTAGAGATTTAATAATATCTGCTGGAAGCCCTAAGAACTTAGCAAAATCGTTAGCAGTCCCAACTGGTAGAATTCCGATTGGCAAATCAAGCCCCTTACTTTTCATTGCATTTACAACTGAATCTACAGTTCCATCTCCACCGGCTAATAATATATATTCATAACTTTCATCTATGTCATCTAATGCATGTTCTATCCCCTCGCCTTTAGTTATCCTAAAAGGAACTATCGTAAAGTTTTTCTCTTGATGCATTTTTATTACCGTATCTAAATGAGATAATATAGCATTTTCTCCTGAATAAGGATTATAAATAAATTTTACCTTTTTCACCTTTTACCTCCACACCTAATATTTAATTCTATGATTTCAATACCCAAAATACTTCTTTAATCATTAATATTGCTTAAATTATATCATTTATTTTAACCATTGTCGACTTTACACATTTTGTCCTTACTGTTATAATTTAAATATTATTTTGCATAGTTTTATATTGTATAAGTTTTTTATTTTAAAAGACATTCACTGCACTAATGTCTAATTTTATTCTAAATATACTATACTACTAGAGAGGTTAAAAACCAACTGAGTAAAATATGATTTTTTTACTTAAATGCAATTTAGATGATACTTAATTTATAGAAGTTCTTCATTTTAAGAACTATCCTATTTCTAGCTATCAAATAAAAAACTATGTGCGTTAAAAACTAGGAGTGATATTAGTTATGAAAAAAAGTTGTATACCTAACATATTCACATTCATAAACCTTGGATGTGGTGTACTTTCTTTACTTGCAACATTCGATAAAAAATTTGTACTTTCAGCTGCCCTTATAATACTTGCAGCAATAGTTGATAGATATGACGGAAGAATTGCTAGATATCTAAATGTTTCTAGTGAACTTGGAAAGGAACTTGATTCTTTAGCTGATCTAGTTTCATTTGGTGTAGCACCTGCAATACTTTCATTCGTTTTATACAACTTTAAAGATTTCATGGGATTTGGAATCATAGGCTATGCTGTTCTTTTAGCCTTCCCTATATGCGGAGCTTTTAGACTAGCTAGATATAACACAACTCAATTCGACGGAGATTTTAGAGGTGTTCCTATTACAATAGCTGGTTGTATAATGGCTATATATGTCTTATTAACAGCTACTCGTTTCTTAAATCCATACGTACCTTTTGTGCTGATAGCAATCCTATCTTATCTTATGGTAAGTAATTTCAAATTAAAAAAATTATAAAAAATAAGCCTCTTTTTAAAAAGGGGCTTATTTTTTTATGAAATTTTACAATATTACTCATTGTTATTTACATCATCTGCCCTTTGATCATTTTGGAATTTAAGCTCATTATCAATTTCTGTTAAAATTATTTCTTTACTAACTTCCACTTGTAATATTGTACTTTTAATCCTTAAGTACTCTATATAATTGCACTGTGCACAATCTAACGTTTCGACTAAACAATCTATTAGATCTCCTATTTCTTCAACCCTTTTTAAAGTGTCCTTCACATCACTTTTTTTTGCTAAAGCTATTGAATTAAGTTCCCCTGCACTCCCAATCAAAAGCCTATATGAATTAACATATTTACCTAGTATGTCAACTAAACTATTAATCTCTCTAAAATATTGATCATAAACTATCCTTGAACCCATAAATCCCCCCATAAAGCCACAAGTAAGATTTAAAGGAGTTCAAGCAACTAAACTCAAACCCCTTAATTAATCTATACAAATCATATTCATTAAAATTTATTATAAACATCAAATAGATGTTTGATGTACATTTTTGTCGTCACAAACATATATTGTATCTCCACCTTCTCTATTTTTAGTAGTTAATGTAACTGTCCTTTTCCAAAGTTTATAAATATGCTTTAATGTTTTTTTTGTATAAGTTGAATCTAATTCTCGTCCATCAAATACATGTTCTAAATTTAAAGAATAATCTTTTTTATTTAACTCATTTACTCTTATATATGGAATTGTACCAACTCCGCACTCTGAGGCTATTGTGTCCCTTATCTTTTTCCAACCCTCTTCATCTGCAACTTCATCTACAACTATATCAAAACCTTTCTTAGCATATTTAAATAAGCCAAGGTCTTCACAAAGTTCTTTAGTTAAATACTTTCTTATAAAAGAATTATCTCTCTCAAGTGCCCTTACTTCGAACATCTTTTCTCTTCCGTATTTTTTGTCTATATCCTCTAATATTTTAAATCCAATATAGTAAGGATTTAATCCATATGGAATAGGTGTTATTACATCATTATGTCTTTTAATAAACTCAATATACAGTCCATCTGATAGATTTAATTTTTTTAATATATTATAATGCCAAAAACTTGCCCAACCCTCATTCAAAATTTTAGTTTCCATTTGTGGTACAAAGTACATACTTTCTCTTCTTACAATACTTAGGATATTTTTTTCCCATTCCTGAAGATCTCCATATGTCATTATAAACATCATCAAATCATCATCTGGTTCTAGTGGTATTTTGCTAACATCTGGTGGTACTGCTGGCTCATAAGGATCTAATATACTTCTTTGCTCTCTTTTATTCATATAATCATCTAAAATTCTTTGCTTTGCTTCTTCGTTAGATAATTTTTTGACCCCTACAACTCTTGGAACCTGATATCGTATGGCATGTGCTGCATCTATAACTCTTTCAACTTCCTCATACCCTATGCTTGGATCATTTATATAGCCTCTAATGATATCTGCATCAAGCTTGAACATCTCTAATGTTTGAGCTGCCCTTGTTCCATCTTTAAAAAGTCTGTTGTTTTTAAAGAAATCATTATGACCATATACATGCGCAATAGTTAATATTTGTAACAAAAGAGTATTATCTCGCATTAAATAAGCAAGACTTGGATTTGAATTTATAACCATTTCATAAGGTAATCCTGCCATATTTAATGAATATAATGTTTTATTTTTTTCATAGGCCTTACCATAGCTCCAATGAGGATACTTTGATGGCATCCCCACATATGATTCATAAGCTAACATATCATTATAACCAATAACTTCAAATTCTTGTGGATAACAATTAAGGCCTACCTCTTTCACTATTTCTTCTATCTTCTCATTCCACTCTTCTAAGTCTTTTAATAAATAATCCATAGCTTTTCCCCTCCTTAGTTATCCTCTTTAAGTTCCATAGATAACATTTGTTTTAATGCCACCCACAAGTCTTTCTTTTCCTTTACGATGACAGGCACAAAGTTTTTCTTATCTATCTCTTTCTCAAATCTATAATACATGGTAGTTGAATAAGTTGAAGGTAATAACTCTGCATATCCAAATAAATTTGAAACCTCACAAAGTTCATTTACAGCTTTTATAGCTTTTTCATTATCTTCACTCCAGTTATCTCCATCAGATGCATAAAAAGGATATATATTCCATCTATTAGGGCTATATTTTTCTTCAATTAATTTCAAAGCCTCATTAAGTCCAGATGATATATATGTTCCTCCTGACTCACCCTTGTGGAAAAACTCATATTCATTTACATGTTTAGCAACAGTAGTGTGTGATACAAACTCAAAAGCTAAATTATTGTACTTTCTTCTAAGAAATTTGGATAATACAAAGAAAAATGATCTTGCAAGATACTTTTTAGTACTATCCATAGAACCCGAAACGTCCATTATAAAAATCATAACAGCGTTACTTTCTTTCCTTGGCTTCTTAGTAACTCTGTAATATCTCAAATCTTCTTCTCTAAAAGGAAATCTTTCTATTTCTGTATCCTCTCCAACTTCTTGTAATGCCCTCTTTTTACCTTGCATTCTGGAAAGTTTAGACATTACGGTTCTTTTTTTTGCAAGCCTTGGTCTAATACCATACCTTTGATATCCTCGTCTTTTCCCTCTACTCTCAACAATAATTTCCGAATATTTTTTTCTATCTAAATTTGGAAGTTGTAAATCTTCAACAATATAATCTAATAGATCATCTAAAGTTATTTCTGTCTCATATATATCTTTACCTTCCTCATTTCCTGGGCCACCAGCACCTTGACCTTTTTGCTCTGATGCTGAACCAAGTTTATCCCCTTTTTTCTCATCACCAGTTCCAGTTGTTACACCAGAACTGCTTTGACCATATATAAACTGATACTCCTTAATACCCCTTATTGGTATTTTAAATTTTTTATTTTTGCTCTCACCAATAATACTCTCTTCTGATAAAATATCACCTAAATTTTCCTTAATTGACTTCTCTACTAGTTGTCTATGCCTTCTTCTATCCTCAATAGCTCTATCATGTTCAACCTGATTATCTAATTGATCTCTGAAAATTGCCATTTAAACTAGTCCTTCCATAAATTATTAGATGCATACTTTAAGATTATATCGCAGCAGTGAGGACAGTATCCGTTTTTCTCCATTTCAGCTACCATTGCACTATACTTAGCATCTTGTTCTTTATCTCTAACTCTTGAGCGAGTTATAATTCTTGATAAATCCTTAACTGATGCAGTAAGTTTTTTCTCTATTGCTTCTTTTAATGGCTCATATGATTTGTAATCTATTTGTGAACCACTTCTTACAAGGTAGAACATATATGAGGTAACATCTGCTCTAAAACCTTTAGCTGATGCCTCTGAAATTCCAATTTGTTCTTCTATACTTCTCATGAACTCTTCATCAGGATTTAACTCTTCTCCTGTTGAACCATCCTTGATTTTATTTTTATTAATATAAGCCTCAGCATTATCTAAATAGTTATTAAATAAGCTATCTGCTTGTTCTCTAAATGAATGTATAAATGCTTTTGTAATTTCTTTTTCAAGTATTTTATTGTACTCTTTTCTAATAGTATCCTGAATAAATCCAAGATGTTTTTTCTTATCTTCTTGGGCTATATCAAGTTCCTTAACAGACTTAATAATACTTTCCATTATGCTTAGAGGATTTATACAATTAGTTTCAGAATTTGAAAGTGCATTATCTATTGCTTTAATTATAAATCTTGTAGAAATACCTTTCATCCCCTCAAACGAACCAGCTTCTTCTTTAAGTTCTGCAACATCAATTCTCTTTGTTGCACCTTTTTCAACTATATCCTCACCATTATAAATTTTAAGCTTAGTCATAGGATCAACTTTCATTGATGGCACAAGTCTTGATAGTACAGCAAACATAGCTGCTATCTCAATTGAATGTGGTGCTATATGAGCATTAAAGTTTGATTTTTTAATAATTTTCTCATATATTCTTTTTTCCTCAGTAAGCTCTAAACAATAAGGTACTTCAACCTTAACTATTCTGTCTAAAATAGCTTCATTAGTATGATCTGATTTAAATCTAGTCCACTCTGCCTCATTTGAGTGAGCTATGATAAGGCCATCAAAATAAATCATAGAACCTTTCCCTGGTGATGGTATAGATTTTTCCTGAGTAGCTGTAATAATTGTGTGTAGATATTCTACATCATTCTTAAATACCTCTATAAACTCAACCATACCTCTATTACCAACATTGAATGCTCCGTTAAGTGAAAATATTCTTGGATCATCCTCTGCGTACATATCCATTCTTGAAATATCAATTGAACCATTTAGAATACTAGTATCTTAACTACTTAAATAGGGTACTTCTTAAGGCACTTAAGCACAAAAACAAGCATAAATTAACATGCTTGTCCTCTATAAAAATATTATATTTAAACAATATGAGCCTCTTTTCGAATTTCCATAAAGTTTTCATCTTTTATTTTGCTTTTTGCAGTATCTAAAAGTTTAATATCTTCTATTTCAGTATTTAAAATCTCAAAATTACTAGCACTATCAACCGTAACAACATCATCAGTCATAGTAATTTCCTCTGTATGTATTTCATCTATTAAATTATTAGCCCCATTTCTTTGGACCTTATTCCAACTATGTGGCTTGAAAAAATATTCTATACTTCCCCATATATAAACAACCACCATTATTTGTCTAAATATAATCACTTCATATATTAAAAGAAATATTATCTTTAGAATAGACTTTTTAGAAATAGTTATTGATGACTTGCTAGCCATAATAAATATTGTAATATCGTATAATAAATATATTACTATCCCAATAAAAATAACAATCCACATAAGCCATCCTATGGGAATATTATTATATTCATCATATCCCCAGTAATAAAAACCTATAAGCATACAAACAATAGAAATATACGCTAAAATTAAATTTTCAAAAACCATAAAAAATGATAATCTATCTGTCAAAATATTTTTAAACAAAAATTTATAATGATGTTTAAAAGCATCTATAAATCCTTTTTGCCATCTAACTCTCTGTTTAAAAAAATCATTCCAGTTATTTGGAACTTCTGTAAAACACATCGCCTTATCATTAAAAACAATTTTTTTATTATGCTCTTTTGCATATTTATGAAACTTTATTGTTATATCAATATCTTCTCCTATTGATTTTGTAAAACCACCAACAGCAAACATAACATCTTTTTTAAATACACCAAATGCTCCTGATATAACAGCAAGAGCTCTTAAATTTGCATATGAATTTTTAGTTATAAAGAAACCCTTTAAATAGTCAATAAACTGTATTCCCTCAACAATTTTTCTTGGAACTTTATAATAAATCTTATCCCCCGAAAAATTTTGAACACCTTGTGATGTTATTATGTTTCCACCAGTAGCTATTACTTTTGGGTCTTGAATTACCGAATTTATCTGATCAAGTGCATCATCTTTCAAAATAGAATCTGCATCAAGTGTAACTATAAAGTCTGAATTAACAAAGTTTATTGCAGCATTCAAAGAATCTGCTTTCCCACCATTTTCTTTATCTATAACTATCATATTAGAATATTTTTTAGATTGATAAATTCCTCGAACAGTATTACACTTTATAAGAAATTTAGAATCATCAAAAGCCATATTTTCTAAATCTAATAATCTACTTAATAATTCTAAAGTTTTATCTTTTGAACCATCGTTTACAAACATGACTTTTAAATTTGGATAAGTAAGCTTCGAAAAATTATTCACCGCTGCACTTACAACAACTTCTTCATTATAACAGGGAACTATCATAGCTATATCTCTGTATATAGAAACCTCCGATATAACTTTTTCCTCCTTTTTCTTTGTAAACATATTATACCGATAAACCTGATATATATGTAAAAAACTAAATACTGTGATTAATATAAATATACAAGTAAAAAACACTACCATTTCGCTCTCCTAAATACTTATATTTATTTTTCATTAATGTAATAAGTATTTTCACAGTATATTACGTCTATTTAAATCGGTCAAGTCAATGAAATTGATTATTTCATTTCAGTATTTTAGCTATTTTTAAAACTGAAAACTTTTTCTTTTGTACATAATACATATTGTACTATTATTTCCCACTCTATTTGATAATAATATATATAATTGTTAATATTTTGTATCTTTATGGTTATTTGCTAAAAATATTATAAATCAAACCTAATTTTAATACCTATCCCCCCATCGATGCTCACATAAATATTTTCTATTATTTCTTTTAATTTTTGATTATTCCATTTTTCTATTGGCAAATACAAAAGCTTTTCAATACCATCATATATATTACTATCCTTTTCCCCTTTTTTAAAATTATTATAAGTATCTTCAAGAACTTCCTTTTCTTTCATCAATACTTTCAATTGATTAGCTAAAGATTTATTTTGCAAACTGTATAGTTCCTTATCTACTACTCCATTTGTATAATTAATAAGTAGCATATTAGCTATATCTATATGTTTATTGATTTTTGATTGAACACTATTAAGTTCCTTACTTATATTTTCTAAATCATTAGTTTGTTTTATTACGACACTTTTTAGTAATTGATAGTTATTTTTTGATAGTTCAGTAAGCTCATACTTCACTAGACTTAATAGTTCAGATTCTTTTATACTATTAGAACTGTGTCCACATCTTAAACTATTCATATCATAATTAATACACTGATAATACGGAATATATCCTAATCTTTTTTTTCTTTTTATAGTCATATTAGTTCCACATTCAGAACATATTAATAAATTACTAAATAAACTCTTACTACTGTTTCTACTAACACCCTCATCTCTATAAGCACCCTGGGCCTTTAATTTTCTTTTATTCAAAATCTTTTGTACTCTTTTAAAAACTTCTATATCAATTATGGCCTCATGATTATTCGGGTGTTTTATCCAATCCTCCTTATCTACTTTTCTACTGTTTTTAGTTGTTGCATCAATTGTTTTTGTTTTTGCTTGAACTAAAGTTCCTATATAAGTTTCATTTATAAGCATTTTAGCAATGGTATTTCCTTGCCACTTTCCACCTGCCTTAGTTGGAATATTACATGCTAATAGTCTTCTGCAAATGCTATTATATCCCTCGCCATCAAGATACCAATTAAATATTTTTTTCACAACTTCAGATTCTACCTCATTGATCGCATAGTTCTTTTTTTCCTTATTCCAATTATATCCATAAGCTGGTCTTGGTGCATGAATTTTACCAATTGAATCATAACTTTCCCATATATATTTTAACCTTTCTGATGTTGCATTAGCTTCTTTTTCTGCAAGCCATGCCATCAAACCAAAATTAGCCATATCCTTATCCGAATCTAAATTGTCCTCTAAAAAAATAAACCTTATTCCAATTTCTCTTAAATTTGCAATTACAGTTAAAGTTTCTCTCTGATTTCTTCCAAACCTACTAAAGGATTTACACAAAATAATATCAAACTTCTTTTTTTTCGCATCTTCAACCATTCGAAGCCAATTAATTCTTTTATAAGCTTTAGCCCCACTAATACCTTCATCTATATAATTTTCATATAAAATACAATCAGTATTATTTTTAAACCATTGATTAAAAACTTCCTGTTGATTAACAATAGAACTATGTTGTTCCATTGTTGAAACCCTTGTAAATGCTGCTACCTTAAACTCTTTTCCCCTCATATCTAACACTCTCCTTGTTGTCTACTAAAACAAAACAAGCATATATTTATGCTTGTTTCACTATCATATTTCTAACACATTCTCTTATGTCCATATCACCAAAGGTAGTTTTAACAGTATAGACTTTTTTGCCTATTTTACTAATTCTCAATCTAACTTTTTCCTTTGGATTAAAATAAAGAACTTTGTTATCTCCATCTTTGAGATTCAAACATTCTTTTTGCCACATTTCACGACTAATATATTTAGAATATTCCTCTCTAAATATTGGTTTTATTGTAGCCAAATTCAAACATCTCCTATTTCATTACCTAAACCTATTATATTTTCATTATATAAGCTATATGCAATGAAATAGTAAAATATAAAATCTGTACTAATTATGTAAAATATAAAATTAGTATTCTATAATCTATTATCTGTATTTCACTCAATAATATACTTTTAAAATAATTAAGCAGTATCCTGATTATTAGGGTCAACTGGTGGTACTACACCTATTCCTTTTCTTGAACGTATTGAAAAATGTTTAGTTTCAACAGGAACATTTTCATATTCACCATTGTATTCGCTTAAAAGTTTATGCTTACATATTGGACATAAATCTCCTTCTATTTGAATACCTAAAAGTTCTTCAAACTGCTTTCTAAGATGCTTTGGAATAAGATGTATTGGATCTTCATGCATAGGACATCCTTTTATACTATAAATAGGTGGTGCTGTCTCAAGTACTTTTTTAATAGCCTCAACAAGTGAAGATTTTCCTGCTCCAACTGGTCCTACAAGATACAAAACTTGTCTTGCCTCTTCACCTTTCATTGATGCTGAATAGAAATAGTTCATAAGTTTCATTACTACCTTATCTATTCCATAAAAATCATCCTTAAAAAAATTGTACTTTTTGATTTTTTCATTTCCATATATTTTTTTTATTTTCGGGTTATCCTCTGGCTTTAAAACTTCAAACCCTTGTTCTATTATTAAGTCATATATTCTTTTATGTGATAACTTAGTTATATCAGGATTATCTTTCACAAGTTCTAGATACTCTAAAAACGCACCTTCAAACTTATACTTGTTACGACTTTCTCTATCATTTTGAATAAACTCTTTAAAATCCATATACAATCCCTCCTTTTGTATAAATGTATTCACTTATTACCTATATTTATGATTATTTTTTAACTTTTTTCTTTAAAAAACTTTCTTATTTTACATAAATTTTTTTTATCAATAATTAAATTCCAACTTTAAAATCTAAATTAAACTATAAAAGGCAAAGAAAAAAGCACTCCTTATATTAAGAGTGCTTTTTCTCTGCTTTCCTTCTTGGTTGTGAAACCATATAAAGTGTTCCAGATATAACTATAATTGCGGCAATTATCATTGTTAGTGTTATAGCTTTGCCTTGTATTATCAATGCAAAGACCATAGACCAAATAGAACAAGTTGAATTAAGTCCCATTGCCTTTGTTGGTCCTACTGAATCAATAGTTTTATAATAAAATATTATTGATACAGTTCCCGCAAGCGCTGCAAGTCCAAACATTAATAATGTTTCTTTATGTAAAATAACATCTTTCGCTATTGGAAATGCTGATAATAATGGTAAAAATATTAAAAGATATGTAAATCCTGAAATAATCTGTCTTATTTGAAGTATATATTCTGGTTTTAATTCTTCATTTGACTCAAGTCCAAATGCACATAAAACAGTTTCTCCACCCCATCCGAGTATAGCCATAAGTCCAAATAAAATCCCTGTTAGTGTCATTGGCTCTGAATCTCCCCCATAACCTAAAACCATAACTCCTACTATACTAAGTGAAAGTCCTATCCATGCTTTATAATTTAATCTTTCTCTTAAAGCTATTGCTGAAAATAAAGCTCCTACCGCTGGATATATAGCTGTAAATGTTGCGGCATTTGATGCTCCCATATAATTTACAGCACCATAGTATCCTGTCATTGCTATGGGACCTGCTAAAAAACCTATTATAATAGCCGGTCTAATAGCTTTTGTTCGCATAACTTTTAATAAATCATGAATTTTCCCTGTTATAACTATATATATAAATGTCCAAATCCCTGATATTGAATCATGGAAAAATACACCTACAAAAGGTGCAACTAACGCTGCCTGTTTTAAACTTATAAATGGAAACATAGATAGTGCTATTGCACTAAATACAGTATCAAGCCCCCACGTAAGTCCAGCCATTAATCCTTGACTTGTACCTTTAACTAAATTATTTTTCATTTGTTTTCTTAGCTAATATAATTAGCTATTTCTCCTTTTATATAAATTATTATAAAAATTAAAGCCCTATGTGTTTAAAATAAACCCATAAAACTTTAATTAACATGTATATTGTAACTCATAAAGAGTAATTATACTATTTATTCTTTTTTTGAGCCTCGTACTTTTCTTTTCCTTCTTCATAGTTAGCTTTTTCTTCATCTGTTGTTAGAACAAGTGCTGGTACTTGTACTGTTTTATTATGTTCATCTAAAGCAACCATTGTAAAGTATGCTGATAAAGCCATACGTTTGTAGCATACATCCTTGCATTCAAGACTTTCAACTTCTACTACTACTTTTACTTGCATTGAAGACCTACCAACATAAACAACCTCAGCTGTACATGTTATTAAATCCCCTATATATACTGGTGAATGGAATTGTAATTCATCAACTCTAGCTGTTACAGTATTTGTATTAGCATATCTTCTTGATGATGCATAAGCTGTTGAATCCATCATTTTCATGATTTCTCCCCCATGCATATTCCCTGCTATGTTTGCTTTATGTGGCCACACCACTTCACTTGTTATTATCTTTGAATCTGAAGGTCTTTTTTCCATTATCATATATTCTCCTTTTATCTTTTGCTTAGATTATTAGTTTACTACTTTTTAAGTAAGAATGATTATTAATTAATAATATTATATACTATTGTTCATAATTTTTCAATACTATTGACGATTATTTTTCCTTTCCAATAATATATAAAATTTACACGTATATTAATTATAATAAAGGGAGTATATGCAAATATACTCCCTGAAAAATCTTATAAATTATAAAATTCTGTAAATACACTTATACAATTTGCATGGTCTTCAACTGAACCAAGCTCTCTTATTGAGTGCATTGCAAGTACTGCATTTCCCATATCTACTGTTTTAACTGCTAAATGAGATGCTGCTATTGGTCCTATTGTTGAACCACCTCTCACATCTGATCTATTAACAAATCTTTGAACTGAAACTCCTGCTTTTCTAGCTATCATTTCAAATGTTGCAGCTCCTTCACTATCTGTTGAATAGCTTTGTGATGCTGCTATTTTAATAACTGGTCCCTTACCCATCATAGGTCTTACAACTGGGTCATGTTTTTCTGGTGCATTAGGATGAACCGCATGTGCTAAATCTGCTGAAATTAGGAATGAATTAGCTATTGCTCTAAATAAATCTTCTCTATCTCCACCAAGCGAAAGAACTATTCTCTCTAAAACTTCTGGGAAGAATGGTGAATCAGCACCTTGCTTTGTTCTACTTCCAACTTCTTCGTTGTCATAGCAAAGCATAACATTAACTCCATTTTTAACTTTTGCATCTACTAAAGCTTTAGTACCAGCTTGAATCATTGATAAGTTATCAAGTCTTCCTGTTGATATAAATTCTTCATTTAAACCAATTATTGAACCTTTTTGATATTCATAAGGCATAAGTTCAAAATCTAATATATCTTCAACTTTAACTCCCATTTCATCTGCTAAAAGGTTTAATAAATAGTTTTCTTTCTCCATCTCTTCAGTCATTAATGCAAGAAGTGGTAAAGTATCTTTTTGTGGGTTTATTTTAACACCATTATTTATTTCTCTATTCATATGAATAGCTACATTTGGTATTATCATAACTGGTTTGTTTATGTTTATTATTTTACTTATTGGTTTTAATGGATTCTCTGAAATAAGTGTTACTCTTCCAGCTATTCCAAGAGGTCTATCAAACCAGGTATTTAATATTGGTCCACCATAGACTTCTGTATTTAATTTCACATAATTTTTTTCAACTTTCATATCTGCTGCTGGCTTAATTCTAAAACCTGGTGCATCTGTATGTGCCCCTATTAATTTAAAACCATGCTCTGCAATATTTCCAGCACCTACTGTAAATGCAACAAGTCCACTATTATTTTTTTCTACAAAGTATTTCCCACCTTCTACAAGGTTCCATCTATCTGCTGATTTAATTTCTGTAAATCCTTCTTTTGTAAGCCATGTTCTTAATGATTCGACCGCATTATAAGCAGTTGGACTATCATATATAAAATCTATTAATTCATTTGCTATTTGCTTTTTCATTTCTTAACTCTCCTTTTCGTTCATATTATTAATGTTTATTATACACCTTTTAAAAATCTTTTTCATACTATAAAGTGCCAAAAAAGCTATTTACTGCTCTTTTTCTTGATAATCATTATTAAATACAAATAATTTCAATAAAAAGCAAAAGGATGCGAAACAATTAATTTAATTGTTTCGCACCCTTTACTTATATTATGCTAACTTAATATATTTTTTTGAAACATATGCTAAGCTTGATTTAGATGATTTAATTTTATACCAAGTTCCTGATTCACCTATTATCTCAACCTCTTGATTATTTCTTAAGTAAGTTACAACTTTACTTGACATACTTGCCCCACTTCTTACATTTAAAACTGTGCCCACACCTGTAACCTTGCCTCTTCTTACACTCTCTATATTTCCATTCTCGTCATTTGATGAAGAAGATACTATTTTTATATATTTACTACTTACATAACCTTTTCTGCCATTCTCAAGTGTCACATTATACCATCCACTCTTTTCAGAGTTTATTGTAAGTTTAGCTCCATTTGTAATAGTAGTAACAACACTATGATTAGTCCCCGCTCCACTTCTTACATTTAATCTTGAGCTTATATTTACTACTTTCCCTTGTTTAAGCCCATTTTCTGGCGTAGAAGTTTCTGGTGTTGATATATCTGGAACTGATGTATCTGGCTTTTCAAGATTTTCAGTTACTTTAATATATTTATCACTAACATACCCATAGTTTGTTGTTCCATTAACAACATAATCAATCTTGTACCATCCATTAGCTTTTTCATATATATTAATACTTTGATCATTTCTAAGGCTTGAAACAACTTTATGATTAGTTCCCGCTCCACTTCTTACATTTAATTTTGAACTAATATTTACTACTTTCCCTTTTGCGATTAATCCTGGCATTTCTGGTTTTGAAACATCTGTATCAGGATTTTCCACTTCAGGCTTTTCTGGATTTACAGGTGCATCATGTTCATAAGCTTTAGCTTGTTCAACTATTTTATAAATCTCTTGTCCATATGTTGCATTAAATTTAGCTGCATCTCCTAATGAACCATATTGTGATTTATTATACCCTGGAAATGCCCATCTTCCTGCTAATTCTTCTAATGATGGCGCGCTACCTCTTGTCACTAAATTAAATCTTGGATCAACACAATTTTGCTTTAGAGGCTCACTTGAACCATAAGCCTTTAAATGTTGTACTTGTGCTCTTATACCAATTCTTGCTGTTGGAAAGCTTTCTTTTGCTCCCGATGCCCCAGTAACCCCAATTCCAGCAAAATTATTATCTTTATAACTAAGTTCTCCTCCAAATCTAAAATATCCTGTCTCTTTTATTGCTTGTGCAACAACAATATCAGCTCTAACACCTTCTATTTTAGCTTCTTCATAAACTGTATCTACCCACTCATTTATACTACAAGTTAGTTTATATTCAAATCCAAAACTTTGTTTTTGTGCTTGTAAAAATGATTTAAAAGCATCACTTGAAACAGCAGCACCACCCATTATGCTATGTTTTACAGGAAATATGCTTGCATGAGATGTTCTTAAATTCTCATTTACTTCCTTATGACCTATTTCAAAATCATTATTTTCCTCTGCAAATGCAAGACTAGTATTTCCCCCTAATGTTCCAGTTACTATTGATGTAGCAATTAGTGTATTGACTATTTTCCTCTTCATAAATTTCATTCCTCTTTTTCTATCATAAATTTTTTATAAAATTTTTATAAAATCTTCCCTAACATACCCTGTTTTTTTACCATTGCTTGTTGAATATTCGATTTTATGCCATCCCTCTTTATGATCTAAAACAGTTACTATCTCATTCCCTAAAACATATCCTACAATAGAATAATTTGTTCCTCTTCCAGCTCTAACATTTAAATTAGAGTCTACGTTTATAACTTTTCCTTTTTGTGCATTATCTTCTGGTGTGCTAGTATTATTAACTCTTATATAATCCTTACTAACAAAGCCTGTTCTTCCATTAAAATCTATATTATACCATCCATTTTTTTCATAATTTATAGTCACCTTATCATTTGCTTTTAGTGTTCCTATTTTCGAATGATTTGTTCCTGCTCCACTTCTAACATTTAAAGTATTGCTTACATTATAAACTGTTCCTGTTTTTTTATTTGTTTCTGGAGTTGTAGTTCCTCCCCCTGTGTTACCATCTGTTGAACCGCCACTTGAAATCCCTGAAAGTTTTATATAATCTTTACTAACATATCCTATTTTCCCATCATAAGTAATGTTATACCATCCACTTTTTTCAGAATTGACTTTAACTACTTTACCTGCTGGTATTTTATCTTTTATGCTATATGAAGTACTCGGACCAGTTCTTACATTTAACGATGTACTTACATTTATTACAGTACCATTTTTATTTATATTACCTGTTTCCACTTCGCCTGTGTTTGTATCTTCTACAAGTTTTATATAATCTTCACTTACAAATCCTGTTTTTCCTGAATAACTTATGTTATACCATCCATTTTGTGTTTTATAATTTACTCTTACTTTTGTATTCAATGGAAGTTTATCCTGAACACTGTTTGTTGTTCCTGGGCCTGTTCTAACATTTAGTGCCGATACTGAACCTAGATTTGCAACTAAGCCATCCTTATTTACCGGTGTTGTATTAGTTTGTCCACCTTGGTCTGTTCCTCCACCATTGTTAGAATCAGTTTTTATCTTTATATAATTAGAACTTGCATATGCTGTTCCACCATTAAAATCAATGTTATACCAACCATCTTTTTCAAAGTTTATTTTCACCTGTGCATCAGCTTTAAGTGTTCCTACTTTTGAATAGTTTGTCCCAGCTCCACTTCTAACATTTAGAGTATTGCTTACATTATATACAATTCCTGTTTTCTTTTCTGTTTCAGGTGTCGTAGTCCCACCACCTGTGTTACCACCATCAACAAGTTTTATATAATCTTTGCTTACAAATCCAGTTTTTCCAGCTCCATAAGTTATGTTATACCAACCTATTGTTTCATAGTTTACTCTCACTTTTGTGTCTTTAATTATTCTATCTGCAACTGAGGTTGTTGTACTCGGGCCCATTCTTACATTTAAAGCTGAACCTGTTGCAACATTAATTACCACTCCATCTTTATTGACTTCCACCTTATCTTCTGTGCCTCCATTGCCATCTGTGCTTCCACCACCAACATCTCCATTTATAACTTGAATGTACTCTTTTTTAACGTATCCATAAGTCTTTCTAGTTCCCATAAAGTCAACTTTATAGTATCCATTTTCCTCACCATATAAATTCATTATTTTATTTGGATATACATTTCCTAAAACTGAAGAATATGCATCTGGCTTAGTTCTAATATTTAAGTAAGAACTAACATTTACAAGTTTTCCTTTTCCTGTTGGTGCCACTCCATCATTAACTAATGATTCTCCTGGCATTCCTACTGCAGCTTTTGATTTAAACTCTTCCCACATATTAGGTCTATCTTGAATCATCATTCTTGAACAAATTTTACCTGATGCATGATTATGCATTACTACATTTTGTGCTGGTATATTATGTTTCCTCATAAGATATCTTGTAAGTTCTACACCTGTTTGAAATGTTTTATCAAAATTATTTCCACGGTTTACAGCAAGTTCTATTCCGATTGAGTTTCCATTTTGCACCGGTGCACCTGTTCCCCCATCTCCTACATGCCAGCCTTTCCAATTATCCTCTAGAGCTTGTACTATATTTGAATCATCAATTATATAATGCGCTGATGCATTTGCATTCGGATGATTTGCAAAATAGTTTCTATTTGCCATTGCATCTGCACCTGTTGACCTGTTATCTGTATCATGAATGACAATATACTTTGGTGATATTGTTACTCCTTTTGAATAGTTAATATCAATTAATTGCTTATTCACCTTAATCCCATTAATAACCGGTGTTGATTTTTCATTTACCTGTTGTACTAATTCTCCATTACTATTTGAAAGTTCTGGATTAATTGTCGTATCGTCAGCTAAAGCTATTGTTGAACTATCTAACATAGCCCCTGCTAAAATTGCTGATGACATTAAAAGTGCTTTTAACTTATTATTTTTCATTATTTTACCCCTCTAAATGATTACAATTTGGTTACACAAACCCATTATATCATTTATCGCCTAAATTCAATCATTTTTTATAAAAATTAGCATTTTTTTTATATTTTTTTCATTAATGAACTAAAAAAAAACATTCTTTATTTATGATATAATATTAGCAGTTGCAATTTTAACGGAGGTAAACTATGTTTTCAAAATTATTAATAAAAAAATTCATCAAAAATAATGAAAATTATTCAGATGAAAAAGTAAGAAGTTCTTATGGCTACCTAGCTAGTGTGATTGGAATAATCTCTAATCTTATTTTATTTGTTGTTAAATTCGTTATAGGTTTTATAACTGGTAGTATTGCAATAACTGCTGATGCCTTTAACAATTTATCAGATGTTTTATCTTCTGTAATAACAATAATAGGTTTTAAACTTGCCCTAGCACCAGCTGATAAAGAACACCCTTTTGGGCACGGAAGAATGGAGTATGTATCTGCATTTATAGTGTCTTTTATGGTTATGGTAGTTGGATTTGAATTTCTTAAATCGTCAATCGAAAGAATATTTAATCCTTCAATTGTTAAATTTGATTTAATACCATTTATACTTTTAATCATTACAATATTCGTAAAGCTTTGGCTTGGATATTTCAACATGAGTATTGGTAAGAAAATAAATTCTAGTGCTATAAAAGCTTCAGGTATGGATGCTTTTGGCGATGTATTCACATCAACTTGCGTAGCAATTTCCTTTTTAGCTGTAAAATTCACAACGATTCCAGTCGATGCATATGTCGGAGGATTTGTATCTCTGTTCATTATTTATGCTGGTTTATCACTACTAAAAGAAACTATAAGTTCATTACTTGGTGAGGCACCAGACCCTGAATTTGTTAAACAAATAGTAGCCGAGCTTATGCAGTATAAAAATGTTATAGATGTGCATGATTTGATAATTCATAACTATGGTGTTGGGACTGCAATGGCATCTGTTCATGTAGAATTCCCTGCCGATGTTGATATTATACAAATGCATAATATAA
Source organism: Sarcina sp. (assembly GCA_051650125.1). Classification (GTDB taxonomy): domain Bacteria; phylum Bacillota; class Clostridia; order Clostridiales; family Clostridiaceae; genus Sarcina. Next base: position 142,475 of record JBOFIK010000052.1, read on the forward strand.
TTGACCAAGCTGAAAGAGAAATGTCAGAAAAACATAGACTTCTACTGACTATTCATATGGACCCTATCTATGTTGCAAAAGGAGAAACAGCAGAAGTTAAAGAGCAAATTCTCAAAATGGTTGAGTATAACCCAATTTTAAAATCAATGCACGACTTTAGAATTGTTGAAAAGGATGACTCTATTGATTTGCGTTTTGATATAGTTGTTCATTTTTCTAAATCAAAAAATATTATGACTGATGAAGAAATAATTGCTTCTATTAAAGAAACTATTAAAGCTGGACATCCAAAATACAACTGTATAATAACTCTTGATAGAGATTATACTGAATAAAATTAAATATTTTAGCCATACTAACATTGTAGGGTATAGTTGTTCATGCTAAAAAGACTATCTATAACCACTAGGAACATTTATAACACGGCATAGATATTTTCTACTCTTAAGACCTTTTAAGTAATTACTAAAGTGATTTACTTAAAAGGTTTTTTTCTTTTTATAATTGTTTTTTTAAGCTAGTTATCCACTCAGGTTAGAAATTAAGTCTAATTTTAACATTAGTGACCTATATTTTTCTTTCGTATGCTTTTGTTATATAATAGACTTAGATTTTAAATAAAGGATACGACGTAATGAAAAAAAAGCAAAAGAAAAAAATTAAAACGCATTTTAATTTCCCTAAATTTTTAAAAAATATGTCTATACTAGGCATAATTATATTTTTAATTTATTGGATAATCAGTTCTCTATTTATACCACCAAAGAAACCTTTACCTAAAGTTGTAGCTACACCACAAACAAAAGTTAGGACAAATTTGCCAGTAGAAGCCCCTGTAAATCCTGTTATTGCCTATAAGGCAAAGCAGTATAAAATATTACTCAGTATATTTAGATTTAATGAAAATCTTTATATGGCTATGGCTACTAACAATGTCGTAAATTTATATCCTGATTCTCAAAATGGTGTTACAGCTCTAAATGATAATTTAAGTACAGCCGCTAGTAAACTTAATCCAACTGATGTTCGTGCAGAGTCATTATTTTTAAGTGAATTAACTCAAAAAAATAATACTTATATAAATTCAATTTTAGCTTATAACAAGGCTATTTTAGCTAAATCTCCAAATACTAAAGAATTAGTTACTTTAAAAGAATCAGTTCAACAAACTTATAATGATATAAATGTTTTTATGAATAAAAATCTGAATATATTTAAATAAAAAATGCAGAGAATGCTTTAGCATTCTCTGCATTTTTTATTTACTTCCTGTTTTATTTAAGCTAACAAGATGTACACCCTCTATCCCATTTATAGTAATTGTATCGCCCTTTGAAAGTGTTATCTTTATATTTTGGGAACCTTGATTATTTAGTATCTGACTAAATAAAGGCATTCCTATTGGATTATTAATAGTTATCATCCCATTACTTGATGGTATTTCCATAATATAGTCCCCTTGTTTTACATCTAACCCAACTTCATATATACCTGTGTTTAGAACTGTTTTAAAGTCTCTTGTATATGGTGTGAAGTCAACATTTTTTAGTCCTTGAATTTCAACTATGTCCCCTTCTTTTAAAAGGAAGATTGATTTCATTGGAGTTGATGTTCCTTTATTGATAACATTCATTTCCTGAATTTTTTCATTTTTTGAGTTATATACTGAAATATTCCCTGTTGTTGTCGTCTCAACTATATATAATCCTTGTTGTATTTCTTTTCCGACAAGAAATTTTCCAGAACCTAGTGTTACTTTTTTTGCCTTTGAATTATTTATGTTTCCATCTTCTCCTGTTATATTTTGAACTACAACAGTTGAGCTTCTCATTATAGGATTTATAACATTCGCTTTTTCTTCTTTTACATTAGCTACAAAGTATGACATAACTATTGCCATTGATAAGAGGACTATAAGTATAACTACTAAAATCCAAAACCAAATTCTTTTATAGAATGGTCGTTTTCCATAGCCTAAATTTTCAAATTCATCATTCATAAAAATTCTCCTTTGTTTTTCTATTTAGTATTAATATAACCCTTTTATATCTTAATTATTTAAAATATTCTAAAATTTCCTCTGTTGTTCTAACTCTTCCTATTCTAGGGAATATATTTTTTAGTACATATGTGTTTTCCTCTCCTGAAAGTCCAGTCATAGCATCGGATACAAATATTTGGTTGAATCCTCTCTGATATGCCTCTCTAGCTGTTGTATCCACACCTATTCCAGTAGCTATTCCACATAAAACAATTGTATCTATCCCTCTTCTTCTTAATTGAAGTTCAAGTTCTGTTCCGTAAAATGCTCCCCACTGCTTTTTAGTTATAATTTTAGTTCCTTCTATTTCTGTAAGCTCTGGCAATAAAACATCCCATCCCTCTTTATATGGAAAAGCTTGATAATTATCAAGTACAGGTTTTAAACCATCTTTTCCATCTGAACTAACTCTTACTAAAAAGACCTCTGCACCTTTTTTTCTAAATTCTTTTGCAATTTTTACTGAGTTACCAACAACTTCTGCTCCACTATAAGGCATAAGCCCCTCTCTTCTTGCTATCCCTTCTTGTAAATCAATAACGACCATAGCTGTTTTTTTAATATCAATAATATTGTTATTCATATAAATCACTCCTTAATTTTAGTTTAAATTATAACTTCTTTTTTTAAATTATAATTAACAAATTTCTAACACTTTTATTCTTCATTTATAGTTTCAACAACATCAAGCTTTGCAGCTCTACTTGCTGGTGCTATACCCGCAACTATCGAAACTATAACTGCCACAATAAATCCTAATAAAACATTCGCAATTGTTAAATTCACAGTAAAATCTTTGCCTATATAACTAAGATACTCATTTACTCCAAATATACCAACCACAGCAAGGATGCATCCTACGATTCCTCCTATTGTTCCAAGTATTATTGATTGAGTTAAGAATATTAATTTGATATTTCCTTTTCTAGCACCAAGTGCTCTCATTATTCCAATCCATTTTCTCTTTTCTTGAACTGTCATTGTCATTGTATTTACAAGACCTACACTAGCTACTAATATAACGATTATCGCTGCTATATCTAAAACTATTGTGATAAATCCTGTAAACACACTTGCCATCCCAACCATTTCACCTAAGCTAAAAGTTGTATATCCTAGAGTAGAATTAACCTGCGTATTAATAGCTGGTATAACTTTTTGATTTGGAACATTTATTGTAACCATAGAATATGATGGTTTTACTTCATTTACAGTTTTCCCTGTATAATAAGCCGATATTTGTTCTGTAACACTACTTAATGTAATTATGTTACCTGGGTAATATGAGTTAGGTTCTGAATAAACTCCCTGAACTATCCCTTTTACTACAAGAGGTTTTCTTGCTGGCATTCCAGGAATACTTGGCATCTCAACTCTAAAAGTTATAGATTTCCCTATTACAGAGTTATAATCTTTAACCCCCATATTTTTTAAATAATTTTCATTAACTAGGAACTGATTTTCTACACCTGTTAAATCTTTCCCTGCTACTATTGTCCCTTGGTCTGTATATTTGTAATTTTTTGCATATCCCAAAATTGTAGGTGTTGATCCTACTTTTTTCACGCCATTAATAGCTACACTACTAGCCTGTGTCGCATTATATGCGCTAATATTTGTTACATTTGCTATTTTTGAAATACTAGCAAGTGTTGAATCTGTTATTTCTTTTGAATTATCCTCTTCTTTAGGATTTAATTGTTTATTTGCTGTATATGGCAAATAACTCATACCTTGATTCATTTGTTGCTTAATTGCAACATTTGATTTATCTGTACTATATTTTTCTGGCATAACCATAACCTGATTTAAATTACCAAAACTTGATACAAAAGTTGTTGCTGTTTTGCTGATAGTACCACCAAGTCCTTGCATAGACACAAGTAACATACTACCAACAGAAATTGCAATTATAGTAAGAATACTTCTAAGTTTTCTTCTACTAATATCTCTAGCTGACATAGCTATTCCATCTGTTAACTTCATTATAATTACTCCTCTCTACTGTCTTAATGATTCTACTGGGTCAAGTTTAGCAGCTCTTGATGCTGGATAAACACCAGCTAAAACTGAGATTACTATTGAAAAAGCAATTGTTGCAAGTACAAGCCACCATGGTATATTTGTTATTAAGCTAACACTTTGCCCTTGTTTTGTAAGCATCTGTGCTATTCCCATACTTATAAGTTTAAATAATACTACACTAATTATTGACCCAATAACTCCTCCAACAAGCCCTATTGCACCTGATTGGAATAAGAACATAGATTTTACATCTGAGTTACTAGCACCCACTGATTTCATAACACCTATACTCTTTGTTCTCTCTGTAACCGCCATAATCATTGTATTTACTATACCAATAGCTGCAACTATTAAAACAATAATTCCAAGTATTGATAAAATTAATGTTATATTGTCAAAATTTTTATTAATGCTATCTACTTTTTGTTTATCTGACGTAGCTTTATATCCTATTTTCTGAATTCCTGATTGAACACTAGCTACATTATTCATACTATTAGCTTCTGCTACAACCCCATTATATCCATAATCTTTCATAAATTTTGGATTATATTGTAAGAACCCAGCTATATCTGCTGCATTTTTACCACTCATAACAAACTTATCACCATCTGGCATATACTTACTTTCTACCCCTACGACTGTAAACTTTTTAACCATTGGAGTAACTGCTTTTCCATTTATATTATTTATAACAAAACTTAGATCTTTCCCAACAATTTCTGATGGATTTGTAACACCTATTTTATTTAATAATGATTGTCCTATAAGAATCCCATTAGGTGTTTTTTTTGTAAGATTTGTTCCTGCTATTATTGGTTTAAAATTCACATCCTTTGATGAACTCTGAGCATTGCTAACATCACTATCAAAGTATGTACTATAATCTAAATCATATCCTTTAACAGGGAAATTCCCATAATAAGTTTTATCTCCTATCTTAATCCGTGCAAGACTTGCACCTATATAAGCTTTTATAGCCTCTACATTTTCAACCTTTGAAATTTTTGATAAGCTATCATCATTCAAAACTATAAAATTCTTTTTTATCCAACTTGGCATATCCTTAGCCATTTCTTTTGGATTACTCGGCATGACTGCATCGGCTTTTATAGATTGAACTGTTATGTTTTTTGTAGCTCCACCACTATTTATAGTATCAACTAAAAATCCTTTTATCATCATCCCAAGTGAAACCATTAATATTATAAGAATAGCTCCTACTGTAATTCCAAGTGAAGTTAAAAAAGTTCTTTTCTTTCTTCTATTCAAATCTCTAAAAGCCATTGAAAGATTATCAGAAATTTTCATTTTACTTCACTCCTTCACTTGCTGAATCACTTGTAATATTACCATCTCTTATGTGCACAACTCTTCTAGCTTTTTCTGCCTCTTCTGGGTTATGAGTAACCATAATGAAAGTATACCCTTTTGCATTTAAATCATGGAATAACTTCATTATATTTTCACCAGTTTTTGAATCTAAATTCCCTGTTGGCTCGTCTGCAAATATTATCTTTGGATCATTAACAAGTGCTCTAGCAATAGAAACCCTTTGTCTTTGCCCTCCTGACATTTCACTTGGTTTGTGTTTTGCAAGATTTGCAAGTTCAACTTGCTCTAACGCCTTCATAGCTTTTTTCTTTCTCTCTGACTTTGACATTCCTGAGAATATTAATGGCATCATAACATTCTCTAATGCTGTTTGTGTATTTTCTAAGTTAAATGCTTGGAATACAAATCCAATTTCTTGATTTCTAAACCTAGCCATTTCTTTATCTTTATGCCCTGATATATCTTTTCCATCAAAAAGAACTTGCCCACTAGTTGGCGTATCAAGCCCTCCTATAATATGCATCATAGTTGATTTTCCTGAACCTGAAGGTCCTATTATTGCTAAAAACTCACCATCTTCAATTTTTAAAGACACATCATTTAAAGCAACTATTGTCTCTTTTCCCATTTGATATTTTCTAACTATATTTTTAACTTCTATCAAAATCATTTCCTCCCTAGTAAATCTTGCATCTAAATTTTAGCGCAAAAATAATATTTTATCCCTCTATAAATCTACTACTCATTTTATATAAATCATTAAACTCTGTTTTCTTTTTAGCTATTTTACTATTTAATCCACAAACTTTATCTATGTTATAAAATTTCTTCGCACATTCCTTAGCGTTTATACTATCAACATTATCAATAATTCTTTCTGCTATTATTTCTGGTTTTTTAGAAATAATTCTAATCCAAAAACTTATTTTTTCGCCACTGCTTGAATTTGTATCAACCATACCTGGATTAACAAACATAGCTGGCGTCTTTGTTATATTTTTTTCATTTAAGAAGTATGTCATATATGCACTTCCTGTATAAGAAGCAAGTAATGACTTCATCCCTGATATTTCAGTCGTTTTAAAATTATCATTACCTAACTTTTGTAAAAGTCTAGCATCTCCTATATGAACTATTTTACTCTGTGTAGAATTTAATAATATTTCTTCAAGCATTATTGTAAACAAATATTTTGAAACATAGCCCGTTGCAAAAATATTATTATATCCTTCATCTGTTAACTCAGCTTTTTTCTGCGGTCTGATATTAGCATTTAAAAGGAGTAAATCTAAACTTTTATATTCTTCTTTATATTTATTTAAAAATCTTTTATTTTCTTCTATTAAAGCTAGGTCTACAATAAAAAGCTTGTGTTTTCCATTTGGATTAATTTTTATTAGTTCATTTATAACGTCCTGTCCACGTTCCTTATTTCTACCTATTATATGTATTTCATAGCCCTTTTTCGCAAGTTCAATTGACATAGCCTTCCCCATACCTCTTGTTCCGCCTGTTATTAACGCTCTTTTCATTCGTAATCACCTCTGCTATTAGTTTATAAAAAATAGGTCACTCTAACAATATACAGTTCTCTAATTTTGTATATTACTTAGCATTTCACCTGCTCTTATCATTAATTCTTCCCTACTAATAACACCTGATTTATACTGAACACCTAGAGCTATCATATAATTAGTAATCATTTTATCTTGAAAATCAAATCCTTTAACTTCTTCATTAATTGTTCTAAGCCCAAGTTCTGAATCAATTACATTTACAAAATAATCAATCAATTTATTATAAAAATTCATATCTTGCTTTAAATTTTTTATTGTATCTAAGTTAAAGTATTCCCCTAAAAAATATCTATATGTATATATATATACATCCTCTAAAGATTCAAAGTATGAATAAAAAGTTATTCTTGGAATTCTAGCCTTTTTACATATATCAACAACCTTAGCTGCATCAAAACTTTTTTCTAAAAAAACTTCACTTGCTCCTTCTAATATTTTCTTTTGTTTTTCTGTATCTAAATTCAAAAATGTTTTACTCGGCATTTAAACTCACTCCTATAATTTATGTTTAGTTTGTTCACTACTTATAATACATAACTTTGTACAAAATTTATACAAATTATTAAATTAAGGTAAAAAAATAGCCTAGATGCATTCTCATCTAGACTTCTCTATAATTATTTTTTAAATCAAAGCAATAACCATGTTAACACTCATTGAAACGATAAGTATGATTTTTGATAAAAAGAACATTCTTTGCTTTATGATTAAAGCTGAAATTGCTGCTATTCCCCCGATAACTGCTATCATTCTATCTATATAGAATTCCCCTGGCATTGAAAAATATGCCACCATAGCTAATAATATAGCGAAAATAACTACAATTGAATAAACTCTTATATCACTTACTAATTTTCCATTTTTATAAAATAATGTAGCCCCTGAAATCGCAAATAAAATCAACATCACACAAGCTAGTGACCATACCGTTGCTATACTCATATTTACGCCTCCTTAAATTTTGTCTCTTACTCAACCAAATTATTAATCTATTTTTTATTATATACCTATCTTCGACAAATTCCGTCAAGTTTATTAAGAATTAACTCTCTGTTTAAACTTTGTTCTTTATTTGCCTTAAATAATTAAAATCCATTTACAATTCCACTACATTTATAGTTGAATTTAATAATGTAAACATTTCATTTTATTATGAAATTAAAATGATTCGCTTCTATTTTAAGCACAAAGACCATTATAAGCATATTTCGATACAAAGTCTACATTGTATTTGAATCATAATTATAGTGTGATTCAAATTATCTTTAAAACCCTCTTCAATTCACACTTTAACAATAACTAGCATAAATAAACAATATAACCGTAATTTTAAAGGAGATTTACATGGAAAATCAATCAGATTTACTTAAATTTAATGAACAAATAATTCTTAACCTAGATGTTGCAGATGATAAAATTTACAAAGTTATACTTGCTTTAGAATGCGTTCTTGATTTTGAAACCCTTAAAGCTTTTGACTCACTTAAACTTTGTAATTATATAAATATACCTTTTGATAATATCGAATCTTACTTAGACATTCTTATAAATAGTGGTGTCCTCATTAAAACTGAAACTAATTCAGCATTCATAAATTTATATAAACTAAACTCAGACTACGGCTACGACTTATAAAAAAAGAACCAGATTAATCTTAACTAATCTGGTTCTTCTTATTTAGCCTTGTAATAAGAAATTATATTCCTTATAATCATTTATTACATTTAACCATTTATTAAATCTTTTCTTTATAATGTCTAAATCTAAACTTAGATCCTTCCCTATATTGAAAAGTCTTACGTATTCTTTACATTCCTCATCAATTCGCACTTCATTACCATATCCATTATCCTTTAAATAATTCATGAAAATTTCTGCTTTGTAATTTTTCTTTTTAAATCTAAATTTACCATACATTCTCACTTCTATACATTCTTCTGTTTCACAAACTTGACTATTATATCTAGTCGATAATTGATATGGTAGGCTAATTTCTAGTACTTCACCATCTATATTTTCCGCTTCTGATATGTACACTAATTTCTTACTTGGAGTTTTTTCTCCCACTTTATGACTTTCTGCAAATGAACACCAAATCTTATTTGTCCCGTCTGTAAGTTCAAATGTTTCTATTGCTGCCTTTGCATTTGCCCATTGCTTTTTACCTACGCATTTTTCTTCTTCTATAACAGACTGTATAGCATCTATAATTTGTTTTCTTCTATCCGTTCCCATAATACCTTACATTCTGCCTTTCTTTATTTTTTATCTCTTTTTAGTCACTTATCTATTATAGAATAAAGAGTTTAATCAGTCCATCAAAAATATATATTTTTTTTAAATTTACTTAGATAGTACTATACACTTCTTATTTTACTTAAACTAAATATCACTTTTCCATATATAGTTTCTTCAAAATCAATATATCCAATATCTTTATTTCTACTGTCTAGACTAATATTCCTGTTATCTCCCATAACAAAAATCTTTCCGTCTGGGACTTTAAATATTTGATTTTCACAACACATTTCTTCTTTTATATATGGTTCACTCATTAAAATATCATTAATATATAAATTATCATCTTCAAATTCTACAATATCGCCAGCTTTTGCTATTATCCGTTTTATAATCCTTGTTTCCTTTCCTTTATAATCTATATCAAGTATCACTATATCTCCTCTTTGTGCTTCTTCAAAATCATATAATTTATCAATAAGTAATACCTCACCATCTGACATAGTGCCATCCATAGACTTTCCTATTATATAAGTGAACCCAATGCTCACATAAATACTAATGAAAATTATCCCTCCTAACAAACCCATAATTTTTTTCCTTCTTAAATTTCTTTTTTTCAAAACACCACTTCCATTATATTCATTAAAATACATTATATTCCTTTTATGGTAAATTTTAAATATAAATCGCAAAAAAAATTGTACATTTTTCATGTACAACCTCTAATAATATTTTATTTATATGCTACAACTATTTTTACAGAAGTAACATTTCCAAATATAGCTTTTAAAACTTCTAATACCATTTCCTTATATCGCACTTCCACAATACCCCTTGTAAAATCGTTAGCTGCTGGAAACTCAAAATCACTTTTACTCGTTCTTGTAAGATTTTCTACCCCTGTTTTAAGCCATGTATCATATCTAACTTCACTTTTCATAATATCTTTTAGTTTTTCTCTAAATAACTTAATATCTTTTTTATCTATCTTTAAATCTTCCTTAGATTTTTTTCTCTCTAAAGTTAATTTTTTTTCTTCTATTTGTTCTGTATCTGAAATTTTCTTTGTTATTTTTTTATTACTTTGTTTTTTTATTACTTCAGATTCTTTTACCTTATTTTTTTCATTAATTATCTTCTTACTCTTAATTAAAGTAAGCTTTCCGCTAGGGTATATTGAGTTTTCACCAACTACCTTTAAACTAGTATTCACTTTACTCAGTTCACCTATTGCTAATACATCCGCTTTTAAACCTTCAATCTCAATTTTCATCTCTATCATTTCACTTCTTAATTTAGAAATTTCTTCTATCAAAACTTTTATTTCTGGGTTTCCCACTCCAAACACACCCTTTTTTCTATATTACCCTTGTTTTCAACATTTTTTTCTATTAATTACTTATATTCTAGCATATTTCTACAACATTTTAATATATATTTTTTCAAATTATTCCTAATAAATTTACTGTCTTTTTTTATAAAGAAATTTCAAATATTTTATATAAAAAAAAGAAGGATTTATTTTAATCCACCTTTTTCTACCCTTATCTGTTTTTTTGCTTTTTGTAATCCCTTATAATTGTCTTTATAAAAGCTCCATAATTAATTATTTTTTCTTGTGCAAGCCCTTCTATTTTACTTAATTCTTCATTAGTTTCTGGTAATTTATTAACTATATCAATTAGAACATTATCTGTAAATATAGTATAAGGCTTAACCTTTTCTCTAACCGATAAATCTTTTCTAAGAATTCTAAACTTTTTAAACAACTCTTGATCTAAACAAATATCTGTTGAACTTTCCTCTATTTTTAAGAATACTTTTTCTTTTCCTTGTAAAACCTTCACAGATTTTTCATTAAGTTTAACCATTATTCTTGTATTTTCTCTTCGATCTAAAAAACCTTGTTTTATAAGTTCAAGGATTATTCCTCTTATTAATGTACCTGAATACTCTGCCATTATCCTAAACGTAGAAAGTTCATAATACTTATTTTCTTCAACTTTTGGTCCTCTTATTCCTCTTAATATATCAACTAAAACGCTTTCTCCAACTTTTTCACTAGTTCTATATATACAAGATAAAATCATCTGACTTTCTCTTGTCATATCTCTAATTTCATTGTTATTCAAACAATAACTACATGCATTGCAATAATCTAGTGTAGTTTCCTTTGAAAAATATTTTAAAATGAAACTTCTATAACAACCTTTTTGCTCACAAAAATCTACTATTTTTTGAAGTTTTCTAAGTTCAATCTCTCGTCTGTTCATTTCAACACTTGTGTTTATTAAAAACTCAACTGTTGAAATATTCTCCCTATTATATAGAAGAAAACACTCTGCTTTATTTCCATCTCTTCCAGCTCTTCCAATTTCTTGATAGTAACTCTCTATATTCTTTGGAATTGATGAATGTATAACATACCTAACATTAGACTTATCTATTCCCATACCAAATGCATTCGTTGCAATAATCAAATTACTATCCTCATTTAAAAATTCTTCTTGGTTTTTATTCTTATCTTCATACTTCATCTTCCCATGGTATTTTGATGCATAAAAACCCCTTTCATTTAAATAAGAATGCAAGAGATCTACTTCCTTTGTAGTATTACAATAAATTATTCCTGCTACATCCTCATGTTCTCTAATATATGAACTAATAAAACTAAGTTTGTCATCTTCATTTAAAATTGTAATTTCTAAATTTTCTCTATTAAAATCCCCTACATATATAAAAGGATTTTTAAGTCCTAAAAGTTCCTTTGTATCCTCTATTACTTCTTTTGTCGCCGTTGCTGTAAAAGCTGTTATCACAGGTCTTTTGCTTAATTTTTCAATAAAAGGCTCTATATTTCTATAACTCTTTCTAAAATCATGACCCCAAACAGAAACACAATGCGCCTCATCAACTGCAACTTGACTTATATTTATATTTTTTAGTTTACTAACAAAAAAGTTAGACTCTAACCTCTCTGGTGTTATGTAAAGTAATTTTATCTCTTCATTTTTAACTTTTTCTAAAATAATATCTGACTCTTCTAATGAAAGTGCTGAATTTATATACTCAGCCGAAAGTCCAATTTCCTTTGCTGAGTCTACTTGATCTTTCATAAGTGAAACAAGAGGGCTAACAACTATTGTAAGTCCTTCGAATAATATTGCAGGAACCTGATAGCATATTGATTTTCCACCACCTGTTGGTAGTATACAAAATGTATCTCTTTTTTTTAAAATATTATTTATAACTTCGTACTGACCTTGCTTAAAGTTGTCATATCCATAGAATTTTTTAAGTATAATACTCGCTCTGTTCATATTGCTTCCCTCCTTACTATATTTTAATTATAAACATCTTTTCATAATATTATATCTAAAGAAAGTTATTTTTCAAAATTAATGTATATAAACTTTTAAATTTACTCAAACTAGAATTGTAAGAAAAAATCATTAAATTGATTTCTACTTAAAAAAGAGCCCTGCTTTATGAAATGAATTTTTTCATTTTATAAAGAGGGCTCTTGCTTTTCTAGCTTATATACAAATATGATTTTATACATATTTTTTCTTTTTCATCCTTTAATATTTGCAACTTAATATTCACTTCACTATTAATATCAATATTTTTATATATAATATATTCTTCATTTTTATAAATCATTTTTAAATTAAACAGGTCCTCTGTCTCTTTTACATTTAAAAAAACAACTTTTTCATAATCATTTTTTATCTTCAAAACTTCTATTGGGTTTTTATCTCCATCATATGTTACTACTATATCTCTTATAGTTTCTCCAGTTAAATTATTTAAACTTACATTTGTCATATTTCTCTTTAGATTAAGCATTTTAAACACCTCCACAATAGTCCTATTTTTATATTCTACATGTGTTAATTAAATCCTTTTTATATTTTATGATTTATATAAGTAAAAAATCTCCAGTTCTAAACTAGAGATTTTACTTTATTATAATATTCCAACATCCTTTTTTAACTTATCACTATGCAAATCATCAAATATCACACTTGAACTTACTATAACACCATCTACAAGTGATTTATTTGTATACTTATCAGTTTGTGTTTTTATACCATATGTCCCATAAATATTCCCTTTATACTCCTCTCTTAACTCAATCATATTCTCCTCTGAGATTAGCTCTGTATTATCATTTTCACTAGATTCTAAACCTTTACCAATTACTATATAATCAAGTTTATATCCTTTTGCCTCTTCAACCGCCTCTTCATTATTTACTGTTAGACCTATTATTTTATTATCACCAATTAAACTTCTTGCTATATCAGGTCTTATATCCTCTTTTTCTAAATGAACCCCATCAGCATTTACAGCTATGGCTACATCAATTCTGTCATTAACTAAAAATACTACCCTATTTTTTCTACAGACTTCCTTTATCTTGTTTGCCTCAAAAATCATCTCTCTTGCTGATTTATTTTTCGCTCTATACTGCACTATTGAAACACCTGATTTTATAGCTTCATCTAATCCTTTTAATAAACTCTCTAATTTCATACCTTCCTCTGTTACTAAATATAATTTTCTTTCACTAAACCTCAAGAACCTCACCCCATTTAAAATACTTTTTAATTTATAATTATCTATATTGTAATAATATTGTTAAGCCTAAAATATCCAAAATTTATATAATTAAAATAAGGTTAGAATTAATCTCTCTCAAATTCCGAGAAACAAACACAATTAACCAAAAGCAGAATTCAGATAATCCCTCTGAGTTTTGCTTTTTGTTTTATATATTTTAAATCTTTGCCTTAATTTCTATAATATTTATCCTATTTAATATCTGTTCCTTTTTTGATTAAAAATATCAGTAGCACATACCTTATAACTTCAACTTATATTTTATAATTATATAAAGTAAAAAAAGGAGATATACCTATTTATACCTCCTCTTCATTAAAAATTAATTTTATTTACTCATATTCTTTTGTTCATCTAACGCTTTTATATAATTAATTGCTTGGTCTACTTTTCCCTCTTCATTCTTTGGTACTATTCTTTTTATAAAATTAAGTTCATCCACTGCCTGAGAATATGTAGTAACCTTATTTTCAGCTTGCTGGACTACAAAAGATATCTTTTCCACTGCAACCGCTTGTACTTGCGCTCTTTCTGATGTATTAAGCCCATTTATATCTTCTAATGCTTGTTGATAATTTCCTGATTTAACTTGATTTATAACCTCTTGTTTTGTTGCATTTATACAAGATATAAAAAAAACAGCTAAAAAGCAAAACATAACTGATAATACTAACTTCTTTTTATTGCTCATTTCGTCACGCTCCTAAATATAATTAAACCTTATCTATATTATTAGTTTGCATAACGTTTTGAATTTTATACATCTAGTTCCCATCTAAAATATTCAAATATCACATTTTTAGATATAACTAAAAAAGAGTTCAGATATTCTCTAAACTCATAAATTTCTATAAATATTTAACTCCAAATCTTAAAATAAAGTAATCACCTTCTATTTTTAGTATATAAACATCGCTAACATTATAAAAAAATGCATCATACATAAAATCACTATCACAAACAAGTTTCCAATACTTACTTGCATTAAGTCCTAGTTCTTCCATCATATAATTAAGTATATATTTATTTAATGATGTCTTGTCCTTGTTCTCACTGTATTTGACTACCTTATTCGTTACCCAAACTCTTAAAACATAATCTAATTCTTTTTCAAATACATTTATAGCATTAAATCTTAAGACTTGATTATAGCTTTCTTCTATGAACCTTATAATTCTTTCGCCCTCAGTATTTCCAAGATTTACCCATCCACTACTTGTTCTAATATTGTTATCAGCTCTTATGTATTCTTCACAGTAACTCCTAAAACTTTCCTCTGGACTTTCAAAAAAATTTATCTTTTCAAACACAAAACTATATTCCATAGTAGAATCCGCCATTGATTGAATATCAGCCATTGCTTTTAAATATCCATCTAACCTTAAAGCATCCTTACAAATCAAAATTTCTCCCCCTCTTTCTCAACAAATCATTTTATTATTATGTCGCCTTAATTATATCACAAAATACCTTTTATTACCTTTTTACCACTATTTTTAGAATCATCAATTAGATTTTTGAGTTATTTGTTTTTTCTTGACTGTATACAAACTATATACTTTAAAATATAATTATTAATATCTAAAATTTAAGGAGCGTATTAGCATGAGAAAATTTAATATCTCTAAAGAAAGAGAGCAACAATTAATAGGTGATATTCAAGAATTCTTTATAACTGAAAGAGATGAAAGTATTGGAGATTTAGCTGCTTCAATAGTCCTAGACTTTATGTTAAATGAAGTTGGAACTGAAATATATAACCAAGGAATAGCTGATTCCCACAGATATATGAATGAACGGGTTGAAGATCTTCTTGGGTTAACTAAATAATTGTTAATGTAAATTTGATTTATAGTTTATATAGGAATATAATCAAATCATAAAACTAATAAGTTTTTTTAAAACTTATTAGTTTTATGATGAATTAGGGAGGAATTTTCAAATGGATAATACTTATGAAAAACGAAATGATATTATATATGCTGCTGTATATTTATTTTCAAACAATGGTTTTATAGCAACATCTGTGCAAGATATAGCCTCACATTGCAATATATCAAAAGCTACAATATATAAAATTTTTAAATCTAAAGAGGATATTCTTATTGAAATATTTAAACATTCAAATAGACAATTATTACTACTTGTTGAAAATATACAATTGAATCCAGATATGTCTGAACTAAAAAAGCTTGAGGAAAAAATATTTGTTTTCTTTGAATATCTATCTAGCAAAAAAGATTTAACGCTGATGATTTACCAAGAACACTCTATTTGTAAAGGTGAAGATTTCAAAAAAATATTCACTGACAGTAAGTTCTTCATCTTAAATTGGCTTAAAAATACATTACTAGATGCTTTTGGTAATGATATTAAACCAATTATTTGGGATATGACAATATCTTTAGCGGCTTTAATTAGAGAATTCACTCAAATATTTATAATGAAAGAATTTATTATAAAGGACTTAAGAGAAATATCTCATTATATAGTTCGAAATATCTCTATTTTAATAAAAAATAATATTAATACAGAGCCACTTTTACCATATGAATTTATATCTACACTAAATGTACATACTGGCTCATTTTTTACTAATGAACTACTTTTAGAAGAAGCTTCTATGCTCTTAAAAAATTTAAAAGCAATCGTGAAACAATCTAAAACAATAGTTAATAAAGAGGAATTAAATGCAGCTATTGATACACTTGCTGAGGAAAAAAATTCAGACTCACCACGAAAATTTATAATAGATGGCTTATTCCTATACCTATTAAAATATAGCGAACTTGAAAAAGACATTCTTTTCTTAAAACAAATTTATAGAAAATTATAGTTAAAAGAGCTTGTACATAATAATACAAGCTCTTTTAACTAATATTTATAAAAACAACTTCCGCCTATAAATTCTCTAAGCAGTGAATTATTAGGAACCATATCAAAATCTATATCCTCAAAAAAACATAAAAACGTTTTAAGTCTTTTAGCTTCATAATATACTTGACTATCTTCACTTACCTTATCTAGCTCTTTTAAAGCTAACTTTTTCAACACAGATAATTCATATACTAAAGTCGAATTAAACATTACATCTGCTTCTTCTTGAAAAATAAATATATTCTTTTCTTCTCCTCTTTTTATAGATGGCCACATTGTTAATGTTTTTTCTGCATCATATCCCCTTGACAAACTATCTCTAACTATTCTTCTTACCTTTCTCACATCAGTTGTTGATATCTTATTGTGATTATCTAAATTTAATTGTGTGAGTGCTGATATATAAACTTTGAATTTATATATATCATCAATTTCATTTGTAAGCCTATCATTTAATCCATGTATTCCCTCAACTATAAGTACCCTCTCTCCATTTAATGAAATTTTATTTCCTACCCATTCTCTTTGTCCTGTCTTAAAATTAAATGATGGAATTTCAACTTCTTTTCCTTTTAAAAGATCCGATAAATTTTCATTGAATAGTTTCAAATCCAATGCTTCTAAACACTCAAAATCCGGTTTTCCTTCCTCATCAATTGGTGTTTTATCTCTACTTACAAAATAATCATCAAGCGAAATCATAACTGGTTTTAATCCATTGACTTTTAATTGAACAGATAGCCTTTTTGTAAATGTAGTCTTTCCTGATGATGATGGTCCTGCAACAAGTATTATCTTAGCATCCTCTTTAGCACAAAACTTATCTGCTATTAATGCTATTTTTTTCTCATGTAATGCTTCTGAAAC
The DNA here is from genome assembly GCA_051650125.1 of Sarcina sp. GTDB lineage: Bacteria > Bacillota > Clostridia > Clostridiales > Clostridiaceae > Sarcina. Next base: position 160,064 of record JBOFIK010000052.1, read on the forward strand.
TCTTATTATTTCTCCTATTTCTCCTCCATCCTGTTTTTCATTTAATGCCCCAACATCTGAAACACCTAATATATTAAGCCATTTTGCTGTTTCTTTAAAAACACCATACAACTTTTTTTGTTCCTTAAATACCGGCAATTGTGTTGGAGTTTTTGTCCTAGGTAGCCTTATAATAAAACCCTTATCATAAAATAATAAGTCATAGTTTTTTAAAGCTCCTGTTGAATAAGCCATAGCCCCATAAAAATAATCATATCTATCTTCTATTTTATATAGTTTTAATTTTTCACTTCTTACATATTTTAAAAGTCGTAATTTATCTTCCATATTGTATATTTCAAAAACTTCCTCTGCTAAAGCTTTTTTAACAGTTTTTTTTTCTATGTTTATATCTAATGCAATAATTTCATCCATTCGTTTTTTAATTAATCTAACTTCTTCATTAGTTAATGGTGTATCCTTATTAATTTCACCGTAAATGCCCTTATTTATAGAATGCTCTATTGTAATTTTTGCCCCCTTAAATATATCAAGAGTTGCTTTTATAAAAATAAATTGAGCCGTCCTCTTATAAGTATCCATCCCTACCTTGTGCGTAATATCAATAAATTCTATATCGCCTTCTTCTTCCACTTTAGCACTCAGTTCATAATATTTATTATTCTGCTTTGCTAGAACAATAGGGATTTCTTGTTCTTTATACTCCTTAGGTAGAAGTTCTCCAAAACAGCTTTCCTCACTTATAACTGTACTAACTCCATTTATACTAACTTTTACACTCACAAACTTCACCCCTTTAAAATAAACTTTTAGTTACTTTATCTTATAGAAAAGCTATCTAAAAGTATCCTATTTTAGAATAAATATTTTTAAATATTGTCAAACTAAGAAACGGAGGTGTTTTATGTTTATCATTTTTATAAGAACAATAATATTGTATTTCACTATAATTCTAGTAATTAGACTTATGGGGAAAAGACAACTAGGCGAACTTCAACCTTATGAGCTAGTCATAACCATTATGCTTGCTAACCTAGCAACATTACCTATGGCAGATACCAAACTGCCACTTCTTCTTGGAATAATACCAACAATTACTTTACTAATGCTAAAAACAATATTAGTAGAACTTCAAATAAGATTTCCACTAATATCTAGGCTTTTTGATGGATGTCCTGTAATTTTAATAGAAAAGGGAAATGTTAAAATTCAAAATCTTAAAAATCAAAAAATGAATATTGCTGATTTACTTGAAGAGTTACGCGAAAAAGGTATTTTTGATATCAATGATGTAGATTTTGCAATCTTAGAGTGTAATGGTAGTATTTCAGTATTTCCTAATGATTGCTTATCTCCTATAAGTAAAAAAGATTTAAATTTAAATGCGTCAAATAAAATAATTCCCCAAATACTTTATTTTAATGGAAAAATAAACAACTGTGGTTTATCAAATATAAATAAAGATAAAGTTTGGCTACTTAAACAACTAAAAAATTTAAACGCCCCAATGCTTGAAGATCTTTTTTTAGTAATATTAACATCAGAAAAAAAAATATTTTTCCAAAAATACAACAATGATATTGAAGGTGATTTGCAACTATGAAAAAAAATATTTTTATAATTATATTATTCACCTCACTAGTAGTTACTGTATTTATATCTTCAAAAAAACTAACTACTACTTGTAATAACATAATTGCTAAATGCGATACTATTGAAATGCTTTTTTTTGAATTAAATTCTACATCTAACCAAAGTGACACTTTAGAAAGAATTTTTGATAACATTCTTGAACTTGATGAGTATATAAATTCAAAATACACTTGTTTTTCACTATGTTTGACACATGAATGTATAGAACTTTTAAAAACTAATTCATATAGTTTAATACAATATGTAAAATCTGGTCAAACTGATGATATTTCATGCTTTTTATCGTCTATAAAAAGGGAATCTGAGAATATTATTTTAATGCAAAAAGTCAATTTAGAAAATATCATCTAATTTAAGAACATTCTGTGAACTACTAGAATTCTTTTCTGAATTGGGTTATAATATAATCATAACAAGGGAATAGTCCCAGTGGGTCTTCAAAGGACCCTAGATATAAAACATATATTAAACTTTTGAAAGGTGGTACACACAATGGCATTAGTTACAACAAAAGAAATGTTCAAAAAAGCTTACGAGGGTGGATACTCAATCGGAGCATTCAATATCAATAACATGGAGATCGTTCAAGGAATAGTTGCGGCTTGTAAAGCTAAAAACTCACCAGTAATTCTTCAATGTTCAACAGGAGCAATCAAATATGCTGGAGCTGAATACTTAGTTTCAATGGCTAAAATAGCTGCAGAGCAATCAGGAATAGATATTGCAGTACACTTAGATCACGGCCCTAACTTAGAGGCTGTTAAAGAAGTTATCGCTGCTGGATTCACATCAGTAATGTTTGATGGATCACACTACGATTTCGAAGAAAACATCAGAAAAACTAAAGAAGTTGTTGAATACGCTCACGCTAGAGGTGTAGTTGTAGAAGCAGAACTTGGAGTTTTAGCTGGAGTAGAAGATGATGTAGTTGCAGACGAGCACGTATACACAAACCCAGACGAGGCTGTAAGATTTGTTAATGAAACAGGAGTTGATTCATTAGCTATCGCTATCGGAACATCACACGGAGCAGTTAAATTTGCACCAGATGCTAAACCTCAATTAAAATTTGAAATATTAGAAGAAATCCAAAATAGATTACCAGGATTCCCTATCGTATTACATGGTGCTTCAGCAGTATCAGCTGAAACAGTTAACAAATGTAATGAATTCGGTGGAAAAATAGCTAACGCTAAAGGAATTCCAGTTGAAATGTTAAGAAAAGCATCTTCAATGGCTGTATGTAAAATAAACATGGATACAGACATCAGACTTGCTATGACAGCATCAATCAGAGAAACATTTGGAACAAAGCCAGACGTATTCGACCCAAGAGCATACCTTGGAGCTGCTAGAACAGCTGTTCAAGAGTTAGTTAACGATAAAATCGATAACATCTTAGGATCAGAAAACGGAATGAACTAATTCCAATTTAAAAGGAACTGACATTTGTCAGTTCCTTTTTTTATTATCCTAAATACTTTTTGATTTGATCTACGTCCTTATCCCCTCTACCCGATAAATTAACTACAATAATTTCATCCTTAGGAGCTGTTCTTGCATACTTCATTACATACGCAATTGCATGTGAACTTTCTATCGCAGGAATTATCCCCTCAAGTTCTGTTAAAGTTTTAAAAGCTTCGACCGCCTGTGCATCCGTTATATATTTATACTCCGCTCTTCCTGTTTTATATAAATTTGCATGTTCTGGTCCAACCCCGGGGTAATCAAGCCCTGCTGATATTGAATATACTTCTTTGGCCTCTCCATTATCATCTACTATACAAATAGTTCTCATTCCATGTACAACTGCCTCTACACCTTTTGTAATTGTAGCTGCATGCATATCTGTATCTACTCCATGCCCCGCTGCTTCTACTCCAATTAACTTTACTGATGGTTCATCTAAGAATTCTGCAAATGCTCCAATAGCATTACTTCCTCCACCAACACAAGCAATAACTGTATCTGGTAATTGTTCTTCTTGTTCTAATATTTGTTCTCTAATTTCTTTACTTATAACACTTTGGAAATCCTTAACTATCATAGGATATGGATGTGGTCCTACTGCTGAACCTAAAACATAGAAAGCTGTATCAACTTCATTTACATAAGCCATAAGTGCTGCATCTACTGCCTCTTTAAGACTTCTTGTACCTTCTTTAACCGCTATAACCTTTGCACCTAAAAGTTCCATTTTAAAAACATTTAAAGCTTGTCTGTGCGTATCCATTTCTCCCATATAAACATCACATTCCATCCCCATAAGTGCTGCAACTGTTGCTGTTGCAACCCCATGTTGTCCTGCTCCTGTTTCTGCAAGAACTTTCTTTTTACCCATTCTTTTAGCAAGTAACATTTGCCCTATAACATTATTTATTTTGTGTGCTCCTGTATGATTTAAATCTTCTCTCTTTAAATATATTTTTCCTCCACCACACATCTGTGTTAATCTTTCTGCATAGTAAAGTGGTGATGGTCTTCCTACATATTGTTTTAAGTAATATGCATACTCTTCTCTAAATTCTTTGTCATCTTTAAACTGCTCGTAAGCTCCCTCTAACTCTGCTAATGCTTTTTTTACTGGTTCTGGCACATACTGCCCACCAAAATCTCCAAAATAACCATTCATAATAAAATACCTCCTCAAATTTGTCGACAATAAAATTTCACATTTCATCATCATTAAGTAACTCACTAATAAATTTAGTTACCTAACATTATTTTATTAAGTAAAACTTAAACACCTTAACAGGAAAAGGGTATAAAAAAAGGCAATATCCCCCATATATCATGGGACGATATTGCCGTGTTGCCACCCAAATTTAATTTCATATACAATAAATAAACCATAATTAAATAGTCATTATCTATAATCAAAACTCATTATCTCAAATACGGAATATTAAATATTCGATATTCTACCTCTGTAACCTGAGGACAGGGCTTAGGATACTTTTTACATTTCCCCCTTGCATCTAATGAACCCATTCACCACAATCAATACTACTGCCTTTACACCAAATTGCAGCTCGCTTAAATATTTTCCTTGTGACTACTATCTTCACTCTAAGATTTTAATATTCTACTTTGATATATACTATACACTTAACATCTGAAATATTCCACATTTAAAATAAAATTATTAAAAAACTTTTTATCTAGCAGTTAATATTTCTATCAAAAAAAGAGTTAATACCGATTATACCTCAGTATTAACTCTTTTCTTAAATTTTATTTTTCTATATAATTTTTAACTCTTTTAATCATTATATTTATAGTTCCATCACCATTTCTTACAATTTCAAACTTATCACTATCATTGTAAGCTTCATCCGCAAGATAAATATCTATTTCTTTATCTACATTTAGTCTTACTTTTTTAAGCTTCTTCTCAACAAATGATTTATCTATTGTAACATCTTGCTCTACACCTTGAGAATCCATATAGTCATTGAAACTTCTTTGCTTTTCTGGCTCTTCTTTAAATATTTCTCTAGCTATCTCATTTACATTTATTATTTCTTCTTCTTTAAGTTTTGATTTGATAACATCTCTAACTTCTACTGCTTTACCTGCATCTTCTGTAACATTAGTTCTAGTCCATGTTTCAGCAGCTTTCATAAAGTTTTTTGTCATATCCCTTTCATTTGCTATTATTGTGCACCCAAGGTAATGATCTGAGAAATATGCTGCTCCAAAATCTTCTCCCTCTTTAGTTCTTTTTTGCTTATCTATAACCATTAAGTCAATTTCTTGATCTTCCTTTATTGGTCTTATGAAAGCACATTTTTGAACTTTTTGACTTGATGATGGGAGTCCTGCTTGTTGTTCTACAATTCCTATTCCAAGCTTTTCATCAACAAAATCTATATTATGAGTAAAGTTTTTAACATAATCCATTTTTAATATTCCAAGCATAGGTCCTTGGTCAGTAGACATATAAACTGTTACTAAATCACAGTTTGGTATACTTCTATTTGCATTCATTATGTAAAACATCTGCTTTGCAAATTCTTGTGAAACTTCAATTATATCTGTTCTAAGTCCACTTAAAAATTCTTGTGATATATTTTTTACTACTCTATTCTCTGGATTAAAAATTGCGTATCTTAATTCCTCATCTTTAAAACATTTTTCTAAATGTTTATATAAAAATTTATATATTTCATCTGTAAGCTCTAATTTATAGTTATTTAAAATTGGCTCATCATTATTATTATCAAGTATGTGTATCACTGCATCTATAATATTTATATCATTAACATATTCCATTAATTTATTCCCCTTCTTTCTAAAGTCTCAAATTACATTCTATCAAATGCGAGGAACATTAACAACGTTCTTAACATAATATTCTTTTAGTACAAAATAAACAACTTTACTTTAGCAAGGTAAAGTGTTAAACTATATTTAATGATTAATACAGGTATAATTTATGTTTATTAACTGAAACTATATTTATCTGCTAACTTACGAATGAAGAAATATTCTTTTGGAGGAATAATAAAATGGAGAAAAATAATAAGGGGTTAAAAAAAGAAATTGGCTTAACAGTAGCCATAGCACTTGTATTTAGTAATATAATTGGTGCTGGTATATTTGTTATTCCATCTCAACTTGCACAAGTTACAGGGGCTGGTGCTAGTCTTTCTGCTTGGGTTTTAACAGGAATTGGAGCTATAATTCTTGCACTTACATTTGCTAATCTTGGTTCAAAAATGCCAGTTAGTGGTGGTGTGGTTGAGTATTCAAGAAAAAGTTTAGGAAGCTTTATGGGTTTTATGACTGCATGGCTTTACTGGAATGGTTGTTGGATTGGTAATGCAACACTATTTATAGTAATTTTAAAATACTTAAGCGGTGTATTCCCAATTTTAAATGCAAATCCTTTATATGGATTTTTACTATGTAGTGCAATAATTTGGCTATTTACATACATAAATATTAGAGGTGCTAAATCAGCTGGAACTATTGGAAGTATACTTATACTTCTTAAATTAATAATATTAGTGTTATTTATAATTCTTGCAACAGGCGTATTTGATGTTAATAATATCGGACCTTTATTCCCATCAGGTGGTGGAATAAAAACTATCCCTATGGCTGCTGCTGTAACTTTTTGGGCATTTGAAGGTGTGGAAGTTGCAACTGTTGCTTCAGGAGAAATTAAAAACCCTAAGAGAAATGTTAAAATCAGTACTATACTTGGAATAAGTCTTGCACTATTCTTCTACATAGTAGTATCTGTGCTATCTCTAGGTGCTATGACTAGAACAGAGCTTGCAAATAGTCCTGACCCATTATCATTTATCATGGCAATGGTTCTTGGTCACAAATCATTAATCTACATAAATATAGGAATCGCACTAAGCATTTGTGGTTCATCTATTCTTTGGCTACTTGCCACTGGTAGAGCTGCTTATGCTGCTGGGAAAGATAAACTTTTCCCTGGATTCTTCTCAAAGGTTCACCCAAAGTATGGAACGCCTTATGTTTCACTTATAATCGGCGCTATCCTTATAAATGCACTTTTACTACTAAACTTCTTTAAAGGTTTAAATGGTGCATATAACTTTATAGTTTTATTATCTACGTTATCATACTTGCCAGTTTATGCAGTATCAACAATTGCAGAAATGATGCTTGTAATAGATTTAACAAATAAAACTACGGGAAGAAAAATCCTTTCTCTTATAAGACCTAGCCTTGGATTCCTATTCTGCATATGGGCAATTTATGCCTCAGGTGCACAAACTGTATTATATGGATTCCTTCTTATGATGGTAGGAGTTCCAATCTATGCTTATATGAAAAAGAAACATAATCTTGTAAATTAAGATATAAAAAAACACCTCAATGTAAAAAATACACATTGAGGTGTTTTTACTTATTTTATTGGTATAACTATATCAATTATAGGTTCTTTTTCATATTCTACTGTTTCATAACTGGTTGCAGATTCTGTGCTAGAAGTTGACTTTTCCGTATCCTTTGTATCTTCTTCACTAACTTTTGCTAGTTTTTCTCTTTTAAGTACAAATCTTATATTTTCACTATTTTCTTTAGGTGCCTCTACTTCCAATCTAGTTTTCGAACTACCACTTACTCTTAATTCTCTCCCATCTTCATCATAAATAACTATATTTTTAAATTCATAGAAATCTGGTAGTCCTATTCCATCTGTTCTTTCAATAATCATATGAAAAGGACTTTTATGAATTCTATTTATTTTATAATTGTAATTTTCCTTATTAACCTCTATTATTTTTGTTAAATCTTTATTTACTGTGATAGGAATCTCAAAATTCCATTCACCTTTTATTTTCATTGTATCTGCTTGATACTCACCACATATTTCAATATTTTTCACTTTTTTAGTTAATATAAATCCATCTGGAATTTCTACTTTTGCATCTTCAAGTGAATATTTCTCCATACCCACAAAAGTATTTTTATCAATAAACGTTCCAATCAAACTTTCACTTGTTATTAAATTTTCAGCACTAAAATCTATTCCTGCCTCCCATCCGACTATTACCTGTTTTCCATCTTCCCATCTTTTTTCATCTTCTAACACTTCATTACTAAAGGGTTTGTTACTTTCAATTACATATGTTAAATACACATACATCCCGTCACTTACTGCCTCTGATATAGTGATTCCTACGCCATTTGACTCAACTTTTTGATTAACTGCTGTTGCATATTTTTTATAGTCTTTTCCATCATTTAAATCCTCTAATTTTTCAAAAGCACTACCTATAAAAGGTATCTTTGATGCTATCGCAGGATTTGAAGCCCCAAGTGTTATAACTCCAACTATCGCGGCTGCTATTCCTATATATTTTTTCTTCTTAGACTTTACATTTTTACTTTCTTCTTCTTCAAATTTCTTCATACCTTTTTCAATTGCTTTATCTATATCTTTTGGAACTTTTATATCATCAAAATCTTTAATACTCATTATTGTAACCCTCCCCTAAATATACCTTTAATGCTTCCTTGCCTCTGCTTAAATGACTCTTAACTGTATTGATTGGTAGTTCCATTACACTTGCTACCTCTTCTATACTCATATCATTAAAGTACCTTAGCATTATTGCTGTTTTGTATTTATCTTTTAGCTTATCCATAGCTTCATATAAATCTAACTTCTCACATACATTAGCTTTCTTCTCATCAACTATAAGTGGACTATCCTCCTCTGTATAAACATACTTTTCTTCTTTCTTAATCTCATTTACTGCTATATTTATAAGAATTCTTGTAATCCAAGTTTTAAAGAACTCTGGCTTTTTTAATTTATTTATATTTGCTATTCCTCTATATGTTGTTTCACTAATTATATCTAGTGCTTTTTCTTCATTTTTAACGTAACTATAAGCTATTTTATATAAGTAATCCTTATTAACTTTTACAAGCTCTATATAAGATTCCTTATTCCCCTTTATAGCATCCTTTGCTAAATCAATTTCAGTCTTTTCTTTATGTCTTTTCCTATGCCATGGCAAAGAAATTATATTTTGCATAATCTTTCCCCCTCAAATTCTAAGTCTTTGTTATGGTACCATTAACCTCTTACACCTATTAGAGCATAAAAAGTTCAATAAAGTTGCAAAATTTTCTAAATTAATTTTAAACAACGCAAAAAAAGCAGATTCAAACTCGAATCTGCTCTTTAATTTATTCTAAATTATTTTCCTTCTACTGAAATTACTCCAAGCCATGTGTACGCATCTGTAACTTTAAATCCACCTTTTTCTACTGCTTTATTTATTATCTCAACTGCCTCAGACTCTGTTAAGTTATAACTAGTTCTAACAACAGCTTTGCCATTTTTCTTTATTTGCTCTACTATTTCATCAACTACTTTATCTTCATCAAAGAAGTTTTCTTCAACTTTATAAAACTCTGACTTATCACTCTTCGCTGTGAAATCTCCAATTCTTTCATCTACAAATAAGTTTTTTACCCTTACTAATGATGTACCTCTAACTTTATATCTAACTTGTGCTAACATTCCATATTTCTCATGCTCTGAAAACTCAAGGTAATCAAGATCAAAATCTACTGGTGCTGTTACAAATGACTCATCTCCCATTGTTACATAAAGATGAGTTGGGAATTGTTCAAGTCTTTTTAATGATTGAGGTGTTTTATCTTCATCAATATCTATTTTAGGTAAACTTTCAAAAACTTCTGAATTTTTTTCATGATTAAGTTCTATAATAGCTCTTGATGAAATTTGATCTGTTGTTAAAATATTACTAATAGATGATTTTTTCTCTCCCGAAGTAGCCATAACATAAAATTCTTGTGTTCCTCTTTCTTCTACTTCTCGATTAGCCATAGCCATCAGGCTAATAATTACAAAAATTTCCTTTGTGGTATATTTATTATATCTTAAACAAAGGAGATTTATTTTTTTATGCATGAAAATTTAAAACATTTGATAAAAAAATCTAAAGAGATATTTTCTTTGGATTTTATAAATAATCTTAGCAAAAAATCAGGATTCACTAAAAGAAAGGGGAAATTATCTGCTGAAAATTTCATAGCATTTAGTATATTTTCTAGTGAAGATTTATGTGTTAAATCATTATCTTCTTTATGTGCTAGACTTGAAGTTCAGTTCGTAATTATAATATCTCCTCAATCATTAAATGAGAGGTTTAACGATGATGCTGTAGAATTTCTACAAAATCTTTTTAAGAGTATGTTAATGAATGAAAATAATTTATTTCAAAGCAAAAATACTTCAGTATCAAAAATTTTTAAGAGAATTTTAGTTACAGACTCTACTGTTTTTGCATTACCCGAAAAGTTTTACAAAAATTTTAGAGGTGCTGGAAATGAGCATTTAGGATCAGCAGCAAAAATTCAATTACAATTTGATTTACTCAGTGGTAATTTTACATGCTGTGAAGTTCAAGAAGGTGTCATAGCCGATGCAAGTTATACAAATACAATGCTTAACGTGATAAAACCGAAAGATTTATCTTTGGCAGACCTAGGATATTTTAAATCAGACTTTTTAAATAAAATTAATGAAAAAGGTGCTTATTATATATCTAAAATTAAATGTAATACGAGGGTTTATATTAAGAATCCTAATCCAGAATTTTATAAAACTACTGGCAATATAAAAAAATCCACTGAATTTATAAAATTAGATATATATGAATCTATTAAAAATTTAAAAGAAGGACAAACTATAGAGCTAAAAGATGTTTTCATTGGAACTGAAAAAGAATTAAAACCTAGATTAATTTTAACTAAACTAGATAAAAATCAGACAGAAAAGCGTGCTGATAAACTTTTAAAGAATGTTAAGAAGAAGCGTGGTACCTTTAACGCGCGAAGTATTAGTTGGAATGCTTTAAACGCCTATATCACTAATGTTGAAGAGAATATATTACCTACTGAAGAAATACATTTATTTTATTCTTTAAGATGGCAAGTAGAATTAATGTTTAAAATTTGGAAATCAATTTTTAAAATACATCAAGTTAAAAAAGTAAAAATACAAAGATTTAAATGCTTTCTCTATGGAAGATTAATTGCACTTTTATTTTCAACAAACATAGTTTATACAGCCAAAGAAATTTTGCGAGAGAAAGAAGGAAAAGAGATTAGTAATCATAAAGCATTTGATAAGGTTATTGAATATTTTCCACGGTTGAGGCAAGATATTTTTAAAGGAGATATTTCTATTGCTCGTAGTTTAGAAAGATTAATAGCCATTATAAGTAGATTAGCACAAAAATCAAAAAGAAAAGGTTCAATGACAACTAAAAAAATACTGAATTTATTAATAAAAACATCCGATTGCCCCATAAAATTTGCAATTTAATTTAAAATAGCTTAGTTTATTTGTATTAATTTTACAATTTGTAGCTAGCTTTTATTAAGTTTACCCAAAATTTAAAAAAAGTTATATTTTGGAGTAAAAAATAAGCTATTCAAGAAAAATATACGAAATAATATTTCTTAAATAGCTATTTTATAGAATTTACTTTTATTGGTTCCCTTAGCCTGATGGCTATGGATTAGCACCTTCTCTTGTAAGTACAAAATCTCCATTTGTTCTTATAACCTCATCACCAGTATCTAAAACTAAGAAAAATCTCCAAATCTATTTTTGCCTTTACTGTAAATACTGTAACCTCTGACTTGCTTAGTTCTTTACCTATCTGTGTATCCACTTTTTTAATTAAGTAGTAGTTATTTGCATTTACAAATAAAATTATTAAATTTATATGAAACAAAAATATATATTTAAAACAATTTTATGATAAAAAAAAGAAAGCACAGATTACTCTGCGCTTTTCCACTAAATATTATTATTAAATTATTTTACCCACTCAATTATTTCACTTGCAGGTTTTCTAGCTTTTTCTCTTTTTGGACTTTCAGCTCTATATCCAAATACTATAATATAACTTAGTTCAAATTCATCTTTGTTAAGTAATCCTCTTTTAACAAGAATGTCTTCAACTTTTTCTTTATCAAAACCTTCTACTGCACATGAATCCACACCAATGATAGCTGCTGCTGTCATCATATTACCTAAAGCAATATAGTTTTGTCTTGTTGACCACTCTGTAAGTGCTTTATTTGAACTTTCTATATCCATATTTGATTTTTGGAATTGCTCAAGTATTGGCTTAAGGCCAGCAAAGAATTCTTCTGAAACTCCTTTATTCTCAACCCAAATATCATGAAGATACTTAGCATCAAATCTAACATCTTTTCCATCTCTAGTAAGACCAAAAATTATGTGACTTGTAGTTGGAGCCTGTCTTTGCATTCCCCATGATACCGCTGCTGCTTCATTTATAAGTTCTTTATTATCTGAAACTAAGAATTTCCATGGCTCAAGACCAAATGAACTTGGTGATAATCTACCTGTCTGAGCTATCATTTCCATATCTTCTTGTGGTATTATTTCTCCATTAAATTCCTTTGTAGCAAATCTAAAATTAAATATATCCATTACATCTTGTCTGTTAAGTGTCATAATTAATCTCTCCTCTTTTGTTTAATCTATATTAGTATTCCTAAAATTTCTTATTTAATTACATGAACAAGCTCTTCAAATGATTGTCTTGTTTTTGGTCTTGGCTCTGCTTTTCTATACCCAAAAGCAACAGTTGTTCCAATTATAAACTCATCTTTATTAAGCATTCCTTCTTTAACAAGAATTTCTTCTAAAGTTGCTTCATCATATCCACCAATTGCACATGAATCTATTTTCATCTCTGCTGCAATTTGCATCATATTTTGAAGAGCCATATGACTTTGTGTATTTGAATACATATTTAATAACTCACTTCTATTATCTACATCAAATCTAGCAATTTGTAACTGCTTAAAAGTATCTTTCATCATAACTTCTATATCAGCAGGTACTTTTTTAATATCTTGTAATAAATGATCGATATAAGCTGAATCATATCTTAATGAATTTGCATTTCTAGTTAAGATAACAACAAACTTACTACATGTAGGTATTTGTCTTCTTCCTCCCCATGAAACTGCTCCAAGTTGATCTTTATATTCTTGATTATCTATAACAATAAATCTCCAAGGCTCAAGTCCAAGTGAACTTGGTGCAAGTCTTCCTGCTTCAAGTATAACTTTAAACTCCTCATCACTAATTTGTTTTGTATTATCAAATTCTTTACAAGCATGTCTAAACTCTAAAGATTCCATTATTTCATTCATTTTTTTATCCATTCTAAATTAACTCCTTTGTTATTAGGTTTTGAAACCTAATTTCTTATTTAATAGTTCTTGCCTATTATCTTTATCATTTGTAATTACACTAACTTTACTCGTGTCTCGCTAATAAATTGCACACAAGTAGATTGCGTACAATTTATTTTACAAAAAGAATTTGTGGATTTTGTGTTATTTTACTAAAAATTTTGAAATATATAAAATTTAATTCTATAATATCTATATCACATATTTTGGAGGATTATAACAATGCAAGAATTTGAAACTAGAGTTATGGACATTGATGTAGATAAAATTAGAGAACTTTGCACAAAAGCTAATGCTGTCAATGTAAAAAAAGAAAACCAAGTAAATGATATATATGACTTTGCTGATAGAAGACTATTAGACAAAAAAGGGTATGCAAGAATCAGAACTGTTGAAGATATGATAAATAATAAAACAGTTTACTTTATGACTACTAAAAAAATGTTATCACAAGATAAATTTAAAGTTATGGAAGAAAATGAAACTATAATTAAAGATGGTGAAATGGGAGCTAAAATCTTTGAATCATTAGGACTTGTTCTTCAAGAGTCCATCAAAAAATATAGAGAAAGTTATAAATATAAAAACTCTCTTATAGAAATTGATATAAATGATGAGAATTTTTGTCCTTTCCCTTATATAGAAATTGAAACTACTTCAGAGGATGAATTAAATGAAGTTTTAGAAATACTAGGTTACACACCTGATGATACAACATCAAAAACAATATACCAAATCCTTAATGAAAGAGGCTTTAAGCCAAATGCTAAAGGAAAAGGATTATAAAAGTCAAACTATTAAAGAAAAGAACGAGATTATCAAAAAATGATAATCTCGTTTTTATATCAAAAAATATTATATTTAATTTATGCCGCTTTAGCTTTTTTCTCTTTTGAATCTTTTAAAGTAAATGTTATAAGAATCGCAATTGCTGATACAATGCCTGAGAATATAAACATATTTGAATATCCTATATTCAATGTGTGTTGGAATGCAGTAACTATCGCATCCTTAGCATTATCAAGTTGAACCATGTATGCTGTGCTTGCCTCTTTAATTTTTTCAAGCATTATAGGATTAGTTGCAGTCTTCATTAAACTTGCAAATTGCCCTTCTACCATTTGTTTAATTAAAGGGAATATATTATGTGCATTAGCATTCTGAAGCGCACTACTTGCCGCTCCATGAGCTGTACTAGCTGCTCCCATCCCTTGCATTTTAGGCATTGCTGCTTGAAGTGCTGATGGAACATTTTTCGCTGCGCTAGCTATGTAGTTTATAAGAACATTTGGTGCTACTGCAACCCCGATTGATCTAAATAATGCAATTGTTGATTGCCCCATAGTTGCCTCTGAATCTGGCACATAACTAAGCATTAAGTAGTTCATAGGAGTTCCAAAACTAAATCCTGTTCCAAATCCTATAAGACCTACTCCAATAATTAAATTAGTTAAATTAGGATTATAACATGTAACAAGCCCTTCATAAAAAGCACCTGCTGTTATTAATAAAAATCCTGCTATTATAACTATTTTCCCACCAATTTTATCTGTAAGTTTACCACTTATAGGTGATGCTACTCCCATAAATACAGCAAATATAGTTGTATAATATCCACCTGTTCCTGCTGGTAACTTTAGAACATTCTCACTAAATTGAGGTAAGAATACAACTGCCATTAATCCAAAACTAACAAGTAAACTTAAAATTAATAATATACTTATATTTCTATTTTTGAAGTAATGAAGATTCATTACTGGACTTTCCGCTCTTTTTTCAAAGAATATAAATATAGGTATAGATATTATAAATATTATTATGTAAGGCCAAACATCTATAGATTGAATTGATGCCCATAAATTATTGAACTTTAAATTAGTTAAGAAATACATAAGTGAAAGTATTAAAGCTGTTAAGGTAATTGATCCTGCATAATCAATTCTCACACCTTTAGCAGTAACTTTCTCCTCTAATCCAAATGCCATAAATATAATTATTATACTTATTGGTACATTTATAAAGAATAATATTCCCCAGTTATCATTTCCAAAAGCTTGTAAAATAGCTGAACCAAGAGATGGTCCTATAACTGTAAATATTCCAAATATAGCTCCTATAATTCCAAGTGCTGTTCCTCTTTTTTCTTTAGGGAATGAAGTTCCAACATATGATGTTGCAATTGGCATGATTCCCCCACCACCGATTGCTTCTATTACTCTTGATGTAAGAAACATAGAGTAGCTATTAGAGTAATCTGCTAGTCCACAGAATAATGAACCTATTCCAAATAAAAATATTGATATTAAATAAACTTTTTTTCTTCCAAAACTATCAGCAAGTTTCCCCATTATTGGAATTGCTACCGCATATGCAAGTGTATAAATCGTTATCATCCAAATACTTGAACTTTGACTTACATTTAACCCATTAGCGATAATATCCCTAGCTGGTGAAACTATTCCTGAGTCTAAAGCACCCATTGCTATTCCTAAAAGGAAAACTAGCATAGTTAAACTAGTAGACATCTTCTTCATTGATAAACACTCCTCTTTTGTTGATATTAAACTTTTTATTTTCTTGAACTAGTTAGTTTTTATAAAAAACCAATCAGTTTTTCATATGTTGTCTATTATATTACCTATTTTTTAATCAGTCAATATTTATATTTTGCTTATTTTTTGTTTTTTAATTCTAAAAACAAAAAAGCCACACCTAAAAAAAGGTTCTTTCTCATCTTTGGATAAACATAATAACTAACACATCAGAAAAGGGCATCCGAAAATGCCCTTTTCTGATATACTTGTTTTTTTATACCCATACTTGAGTAAGAACCTAAAAAAATAGGCACAGCTTATATATACTATTTAGTTTTAAAGGCTTTAATCTAAATATTTAAGTTCTAAATTATTACTTAAATTCTTCATACTATGATGAAGTTCGTGTTTTGAAACTTTAATTGAATATCTAGAATTTTTATCTGTTATAATCTCTAGATTACTTGATTTAGTATAATAGTTAAAGTTTTTGACTTCATTATAAGATAATACTACATGTTCATCTGCTATATTCCCTCTATCTAATTCACCAATTACCATACTATCATCAGCAAAAGCCACTAGGAAACTCCTTGTTGAATAGTTAAAAATATTGAAAAAATCTCTTATCACAGATTTCTTTTTGTGTTTTTTTACATAAGAACCTGTTAAATAACTAATCATTTTTCCACTTTCGAGATTAAATATCGACGGAATCTCACTTTGCGACCCATATCCGAGTTCAGACATTTTATAATACACTTCCTTTTTAAACTTAATTTTTTATAATTTGTTATTGCTAATTATAATAAATTATACTAACAATTGCAAACTTAATAGTTACCAAGCTATATTACCATAGGTAGTAAATGATATCTTTTTTATTTACAATTCAAAACTCTCTTAAATACTACATATTTATTTATTTTCATATTTATGCTAACTTAACGTATAATAGTATTATAAATAACAAAAATAAAATGTGAGGTGATTAAATGATTGACTTAGCTATGCTTGGTGTAGGTGGTGGAATGCCCCTTCCCGGTAGATATCTTTCTGCGAGTTTACTTAATTTTAAGGGCAGAAAAATTCTTATAGATTGTGGTGAAGGTACACAAGTCTCAATGAGAGAAGTTGGTTGGGGTTTTAAATCAATAGATATTATATGCATAACTCATGGACATGGTGACCATACTGTTGGAATTCCTGGACTACTTGCTACTATTGGAAATTCAGGAAGAGAAACTCCTATCACTATAATAGGACCAAAAGGCATAAAAGAAATCATAACCGGACTTAGAGTGATTGCACCTTACCTCCCTTATGAAATAAATGTTGTTGAGGCATCAGATTCTAGTTTTAAATTTGCTATTGAAAACGGAGAGCTTGAATTAATAGATAAAGAGAAGAATTGTTTTGAACCAATAGAAATTTCAACTAAAGTTCTTGACCACTCTACTGATTGTATAGGATATTCTTTTAACGTAAGTAGAACTCCTAAATTTGATGTAGATAAAGCTAATGAGAATAATGTACCAAAGCAAATTTGGGGAAAACTTCAAAAAGGGAACCCTATTGAATTTGAAGGAACTACTTATACTCCTAATTTAGTTTTAGGACAAGATAGGGATGGACTTAAACTTTCATACACAACAGATACTAGAGCAATTCCTGAAATAGTGGATTTTATCAAAGATAGTAATCTTTTTGTTTGTGAAGGAACATATGGTAATGATCAAGATATAGACAAGGCTATACAAAATAAACATATGACTTTTAGAGAAGCTGCTACCCTTGCAAAAGATGCAAATGTAGAAGAACTTCTTTTAACTCATTTTAGCCCTGCTATGCCAAACCCTAGTTTATTTATTTCAAATGCACGAGATGTATTTAAAAATACTACAATAGGTGAAGCACACCTTATTAAAAAACTTATATTCAAATAAAATATCTATCTTTTCTGCTACTGCTGTTAAGATAATAACCTATAAAAAAAGAAGCACTTCAATTTTTTTAAAGTGCTTCTTCTCTTTTTTTTTACATTATTATAAATTGCACTCATACTTTCAAGTAAAAAAAGTGCAAGACATGATTTTTCATACCTCGCACATAGAAACCTTTACTTTTTTAACTTAATAATATTTGTATATTAAAGTAATTCTTTTAACTATTTCTTAGTATAATAAGCAATACCAACACTCTGTGGTCCAACATGAAGTCCTATCACTGCTCCAATATCCATTATATGACATGTAAGTCCAAGTTCTTCTTTTACTCTCGCTTGAAGTTCCCTAGCCTCTTCGTTATTTAATATATGATAAATAACTGCCTCACCTAGACCTTTTTGATCCATCTCACTTTTTATAATTCCTATCATTTCACCCACTGCTTTTTTGTGTGTTCTGACTTTTTCTAATACTTCAACAGACCCATCTACTACATGTAATAATGGAGTGATTTTTAATATTCCTCCAATAAGCGCAGCAGCTGCTCCTATTCTTCCACCTTTTCTTAAATGACTTAAAGAACCTGGAATAAATATTATATCTACTCTTTTTCTCATTTCTTCCACATATTCTTTTATCTCATTAATGCTTTTACCCTCACCTGCAAGTCTAGCTGCCTCAACAACCATAAATCCCATACTCATAGTTGTATTTAAACTATCTACAAGTTCAATTTTAGCATCTGGATGCTTTTCAAGCACCATCTGTTTTATTAAATGTGATGTTGAATAAGTTCCACTAAGTTTTGATGATATAAAGATTCCTAGAACCTCATCACCATTTTCTACAACATCAAGAAATGACTGTTCAAACTCATCCATTCCTGGTTGTGCTGATTTTGGAAATGTCCCTGCTACTGCAAGCTTATCGTAGAACTGCTTTGCATCTACATCTACCTCTTTTTCACTTGTATCATCCATAGTTACATTTAATGATACAACCCTGATATCATACTTGTTGATATACTCTTGTGGTATATAGCTTGTACTATCAGTTATTATTTTTATTGACATAAAAACCCTCCTAAAACTAAATAACTCATACTTTTAAAATATCCTCTATTGCGATTTTAAATTTCAAATATCGTTAAAGAATATTATAGTATAAAATATTAAGGTTTTCAAAGTATTATTGTTAGAATTTCTATTAAAGGCTATTTCTTCTAGTTGTAGACTCTATAAATTTAGCTTTTAATTCGTCCTTATCTTCATTTTTAATCGCACTTTTAACTAATTCTAATTCTTTTATAAAATCATCAATTTTTGAGACCAAATTATATTTATTACTAATAAAAAGCTCTGACCAAAGCTCCTCATTAATATTTGCAATTCTTGTAATTTCTTTATAACTATCCCCTGTGAATGAGCCAGTATCAACACCTAAATTATCACTATTCATAAGTGATACTGCTATTGCATGAGGAAGTTGACTTGTAAATGCAATTATTTCATCATGAGATTCAATTGTTGTTTCAACTATATTTATAAATCCCATTTTCTTTGCAAGAAACTTCACCTGATCTATATTTTCTTCTTTATTCTTATCAGTTCTTGTTATTATAAAGTTTGCACCTATAAATACCTTTCTTGATGCATATTCTATCCCTTTCTTTTCTCTACCTGCCATAGGGTGAGTTAGAATAAAATCTACTGTATCTGGTATCTCTATTTCTTTCAAATTATTTTTAACTCCTGATGTATCAACTATAATAAGATCCTTTTTAAACTTATCTTTGTATTTTTCAATAAATTCCTTAATAGCTTTAGGGTATATACTTAGTATTATCATATCTGATTTTTTTATAATTTCTTCTGCTTCTACTGTATCAACAGTTGCTCCCTTTTCTATTATTCCAAATTCAAAAGCTTTTACTATCGTTTCTCTTTTTAAATCTATGCCTTGAACATTTACTCCGTATATTTTTCCTCTAAGACTAAGCCCTATTGAACCTCCAATAACACCTAGTCCAACTAATGTTATATTCATATATCTTGACCCCTTTAAATTAAAATTTATAAAAAAATAAAGAGAGCTATTTTATATCTAGCTCTCTTTATTACTGTCGATTTCTTCAAGATGATTTTCTAATGCTTTAATTCCAAGTATATATCCAAAATCTCCAAATCCACATATTTGCCCTATACAAGCTGGCGCTGTAACTGACTTATGTCTAAATTCTTCCCTTTTATGAATATTACTAAGATGCACTTCTACTGTTGGCATATTCACACCTTTTAAAGCATCATAAATTGCTATACTATAATGTGTATATGCACCTGGATTTATAATAATCCCATCAAAATTATCAAAATAAGCACTATGAATCTCATTGATAAGTTCACCTTCTATGTTACTTTGAAAATCTACTATCTCATGACCGAGTTTTGCTCCCTCTTCTTTAACCATAGAAATAACATCATTGAAATCTCTACTTCCATAAATCTGTTTTTCTCTGATTCCTAAGAGGTTTAAATTAGGTCCATTTATAAGTTTAATTCTCATGCTTTCACCTATACCCTTAAACTAAATATTCCTTAGTTTTTTTTACTATTTCAGATACTATATCCTCAAGTCCGCCATCATTTATGACAATAACATCAGCATATTGATTATATAAATCTATTCTCTCTCTATAAAGATTTATAAGTCTTGCCTTTCCATCTTTTAAAAGAGGTCTTGTACTTGTATCAACATCCTCAAGTATAAGCTCTAATGGTCTATTTATAAAAACTACAACAAAGTCATTATAATAATCCATATTTTCTTTTTTCTTTACAACTCCGCCACCTGTTGATATAAGAGATTTATCAAGTCTAGAAAGAACTTCACAAGTTTTAGTTTCATAAGTTCTAAATATTTCCTCACCAGTTTCAAATATTTCACTTACTGACTTCCCTGTGCTTTTCTCTATAAAAAAATCCATATCAACAAATTTAAGATTTAGCTCTTTTGCAACATCCTGTCCTAGAGTTGTTTTACCTGAACCAGGCATTCCTATTAAAACAATTCCTTTTTTCAAATTAATCACTCGCCTTACTTAAACCTTAAACTTAGCTCTTCAAATATTTCTACTTCAATCTTTTTATCTATAATTATATCATTCCAAATCTCTTCAGCTTTCATTGCCTGTGCAACTAGCATATATAGACCTTTGACAGCCTTTATCCCCATCTCCTCTGCCTCTTTTAAAAACAGTGTTTGTTCTGGGTTATAAACTATATCACACGCAACCTCAAACTTTTTGAAAACCTCTTTTCGAACTGCTGTTGTATTCACACTCGGATACATGCCACAAGGTGTTGTGTTCACTACTGCATAGGCATTTTCAATTTCTGATAACTCATCATAATTTAAAAACTCCATTCTAGGAATTCCACTAAACTTCTCACTCGCAGATAACTTATCTCTTGAAACCATAACTACTTTTGTAGCACCTGCATCTAAAAGACAATGAATTATAGCCTTTGATGCACCACCAGAACCTAGTATATAAAATACCTTATTTTTAAATACAACATTTTCTCTTTCAAGCATACTTTTAAATCCATAATAATCTGTGTTATATCCATAACTCTTATTATCTTTGATAAAAATAGTATTAATTGCTCCTATTTTTTTAGCCTCATCAGATATAAAATCTAGCTGGTCTATTACAGTTTCCTTATAAGGAATTGTAACATTTGAGCCAGTTATCCCAAGAGTTTTAACTGAATTTACTACATTTGAAATATCTGATTTAGCCACAGAAAAAAGATTAAAACTAGCATCCATATTAATTTTTTTATACAAACTCTCGTGTATCTCTGGTGATAGACTATGACCAAGCTTTTCACCTATTAATCCAAATACTTTCATTTAAATCTACTCCTGTCTTTTATAAGCTCCAAGTATTCTAAAATCTTGTGCAGTTTCTTCTACTTTATCAAGTGCATTTTTAACTTCTACCATATCTATATTTCCATCAATATCAACATAGAAGAAATAATTAAATGAACCATTCCCCATAGGTCTTGACTCTATTTTTCTCATATTAATGTTACTATCTGAAAATGCTTCAAGTTGTTTATATAAATATCCTGCTTTATTAGGCACTGTAAAAGCTATTGTAAGCTTATTGCATAATTCTGTTGATTCAAAATCTCTACCAATAACAACAAATCTTGTATAATTCTCTTTTGCATTATTTATAGTCTTTTCTAGAATTTCTAAATCATAAATTTCTGCTGCTCTTTTTCCTGCTATCGCTGCTTTTGTCTTATCATTTTTCTCTGCAACATACTTAGCACTAATAGCAGTGTTGTGATAAGGAATTATCTTAACATTATTTAAAGTCTTTATATAATCACTACTTTGTTCAAAACCTTGACTGTGTGAATATATTTCTGTTATGTCTTCTACCCTTGTACCTCTAGGTGCTAAAAAATTATGCTCTATTTTTAAAAGTGTTTCACCAACTATATGGAACCCATATTTCTTTAAAAGGTCATATACAGCAGTTATTGAACCAGTAGAAGAGTTTTCTATCGGTAGTACACCATAATCTATCTCTGAAAATTTAAGAGCTGTGAAAACATCCTCAAACTCTTCAAAGTTAGTCTTTCCATAGCCCTCACCAAAATATTTGATAAGTGCCTCTTCACCAAATGATCCTAAATCACCTTGGAATCCAAGTTTTATCTCTTTTCCTTTTGCAAGTGCAGCTTCTCTTTTACCTATCTTAACACATTGATATTGCTTACTTATATCCATAAGACTATGTAACATATCTCTCGTGTAAGATTTTAAATCTTCATCCTGAACCCTTGCAAGATTCTTTGCTATAACTTCATCTTCTCTTTGCTTATTAAATATAGGAAGATTATTTGCCTCTTTATATCTTGCAACATCAACAACTATATTCATTCTTTCCTCAAAAAGTTCTATAAGTTTCTTATCTATTTCATCAATTCTATTTCTACAATAGTCTAGATCTTTCATTTATCTAATCTCCTTTTAAATTACTTCTCTAGCCTAACCTAATTTCTATTTTACTTTTCATTTAGAAGCTCTAGCACTGCAATCGCAGAAATTGCTTCTATAACCACAATCGCTCTTTGAACTATACAAGGGTCGTGTCTTCCCTCAATTTTTATAATTTCATTTTGCATAGTAGCCATGTTTACAGTTCTTTGCTCTCTACTAATTGATGCAGTTGGCTTTATAGCAACTCTGTGGATAACAGGCATTCCATTAGTAATTCCACCAATAATTCCACCATTATTATTTGAATAAGCTTTTATATTTCCCTCTTCAATATAATACTCATCATTAACCTTCGACCCTCTAGCTTTAGCTATATCAAAACCAAGTCCAAATTCAATTCCTTTAACTGCTGGTATTGAAAATGCAAGTGATGCTATTTTACTCTCTAATGAATCAAAGAATGGTGAACCAACTCCTGCTCTAAGCCCTATAATTCCAGTTTCAACAACTCCACCAACTGAGTCTATATCTTTTTTAGCAAAAAGAATTTCTTCTTTTATAACTTCTATCTTTGAATCATCTAAAACAGGCAACTCTTTTTCTAAAAGATTATTTAAAGTCTCCTCATTTAAATTCACAAAATCAAATGAATCATCATTAATATTTGAAATAGCTTTTATATGTGCTCCAACTTTAATTCCTTCTGATTCTAATATTTGTTTTGCTATTGCACCTGCAAAAACTATTGGTGCTGTTATTCTCCCAGAGAAATGTCCACCACCTCTATAATCATTGAATCCAGCATATCTTACAAAGCCTGAATAATCTGCATGACCAGGTCTCATTAAATCCTTAGTCTTAGAATAATCTCTAGACCTTGTATCACTATTTTCAATCATCATTGATATAGGTGCACCTGTTGTTTTACCTTCAAAAATCCCTGAGAGAATTACAGGTTTATCTGCCTCTTTTCTTGGTGTAGATAATTTATCTTTTCCCGGTGCTCTTCTTTGCATTTCAACCTCTACTTTTTCCATATCAATTGAAATTCCTGGCTTAATGCCATTAATAACTATGCCAATAGCTTTTCCATGTGATTCTCCAAATATAGAAAGTTCTATATTATTTCCCCATGTTCCACTCATCAAAATCTCCTCCTAACATCTTAAAATCTTCCCAGAAGTTTGGATATGACTTTGAAACACAAGCTGGATTCTCAAGAATTAAATCACCCTCACATCTTGTAGATGCTATTGCCATACTCATAGCAATTCTATGGTCATCATAACTAGAAACCTCTCCACCTTTTAAAGTTTCAACTCCATTTATAATAAGTCCATCTTCAAGTTCTGTTATATTAGCCCCTAGTTTATTAAGCTGCGTTGTAATAGCATGAAGTCTATCACATTCCTTAATTCTAAGTCTTCCTGCATTTATAATCTTTGTAGTTCCCTTTGTAAGCGCTGCAACAACTGTCACAACTGGGATTACATCAGGACAACCTTTTGCATCTATAATTGTTGCTTCATCTGCACATCTTTTTATTGATATTGCCTTATTTTCAATGACAAGCCTACTACCTAGGTTTTCTAATATCTCTATGACTTCTTTATCACCCTGAAGTGAATATAAATCAAGGTTTTTTATAGCTACATTATTTCCTATTGCTCCCGCTGATAAATAGAATGCTGCCTGAGAATAATCACCCTCAACTTCATAATCAAAAGCTTTATATTCTTGCTTACCTTTTATAATAAATTCTTTATAATCTTTATTTATAACCTCAATACCAAAACTTTTTAGCATTGATAGTGTTAAATCTAAATATCCTTTAGATTCAAGTTCTGTTGTTATAACTATTTTTGAATCTTCTTCTAAGAGTGGTAGTGTAAACATCAGTCCACTTATAAACTGAGAACTTACATTTCCAGCTACATTAAACACTTCACCTTCTAACTCTCCATTGATATCAAGATTTAAAACTCCCTCTTCATATGAATAGTTTATTCCTTGTCTATCAAATATTTCATAAAAAATATCAAGAGGTCTTTTACCAAGATTTCCTCTTCCAACAAACTTAACTTTGTTCTCTTTTGCAATTGCAATAGGAACTATAAATCTAAGTGTTGAACCTGATTCATTACAATCTATAACTATATCTTCTTCTTTATTTTCAAAAGTCTTACTACCATCAACAGCAAAACTTTTATTCCCTAGATCTTCTATACTTGCCCCAAGTGATTCCATAGCACTCATTGTTGCTATAATATCATCTGATAAATCAATATTGCTTATTATACTTTTCCCCCTTGCAAGAGCTGCACAAATAACTGCTCTATGCGCCATACTCTTTGATGGTGGGACTGCAACTGTTCCCTCTATTTTTTTTGCTTTTATTCTAATTTTAGACATTAACATATGCCCCCTCTATCTAAAAAACTTATAAGTAGTTTTATATATATAACTTTCTCCAATTTTCTTTAGCAAAATAACATTTAAACTATCATTTAAATTCTTTTTATCAAGCTTTATAGTTTCTAAAAGTTCATCATTACCACTTTCCATAGCCCTACACTCGTATGGCAACTCATATTTTGCAAGCATAGCTTTGATTCTTTCAGAGGAACCAAGCTCTGTTAAATTCATTCTTTCACTAATAAGTGAGATTTGATACATCCCAATAGCAACTGCTTCCCCATGGCTATAAGTTTCAAAATTATAAAACTTTTCTATCGCATGAGCAAGAGTATGACCAAAGTTAAGTAACATTCTTTCCCCAGTATCCCTCTCATCATTTTCTACCACTTGTCTTTTTATATCACAACAAGTATAAACAATTTCATCTATATTAACCTTGAGCTCTTTCTTATCTTTATATAATTCTAAATTTTTAAAAAGCTCTATATCTTTTATACATCCATACTTTATAACTTCCCCAAGCCCATCATTAAAGAACTTTTCATCTAAAGTATTTAGTATATCCGTATCTATTAAAACTCTTTTTGGATGATAAAAACTTCCAACTAAATTTTTACCAGCATCAAGGTCTACTGCAACCTTTCCACCTACACTAGAATCAACCTGTGCAAGTAAAGATGTTGGGATTTGTATAAAACTTACTCCTCGTAAAAATGTTGATGCAACAAAACCACCTAAGTCACCTACAACACCACCACCAAAAGTTAAAATTAAATCACTTCTAGTAAGCTTAAACTCTAAAAGCTCATTATATATAGGTAGCAGCGAAGAAAAGTTTTTACTTTTCTCCCCTGCCTCTATAACTACAAATCTTGCTTCAAAACCTGCTTTCTCTAAATTTTCTCTAAGCTCTTCTCCATAAAGTCTATCTAAATTAGTATCTGTTATAACAGCTACTCGATTTCCTGTGTAGACTTCTCTTATATATTTAGGAAAGTTTTCTCTAAGCTTATTTTCTATTAAAATATCATAGCTTCTCTGATCAAGATTTACTCTTATTTTTTTCATTAGATTTCTCTACCTACTGCTTTAGCTATTGCTTTCATCTCTTCAACAAGAGTTGCATATTCTGATGGTTTTAATGATTGTTGTCCGTCACATAAAGCGTTAGCCGGATCATTATGAACCTCTATTATAAGACCATCTGCACCAACTGCAATCGCTGCCTTTGATAATGGGTCTACCATCCAGTTCTTACCTGCTGCGTGTGATGGGTCAATAATAACTGGTAAGTGACTAAGTTTTTTGATTGCTGGTACCATACTTAAATCAAGTGTATTTCTTGTGTAAGTTTCGAATGTTCTAATTCCTCTCTCACAAAGTATAACTCTCTCATTTCCCCCAGCCATAATGTATTCAGCTGACATTAAAAGTTCTTCTATTGTAGCTGATAAGCCTCTTTTAAGTAATACAGGCTTATCTGTCTTACCAAGTTCTTTTAATAAATCAAAGTTTTGCATATTTCTTGCCCCAACTTGAATTACATCAACATCATCAACAAACTTATCTATCATACTTGTTGACATTATTTCTGTAACTATCGGAAGTCCTGTTTCTTTTCTAGCAAGCTTTAAAAGCTCTAATCCTTCTGCTTCAAGTCCTTGGAAACTGTATGGTGAAGTTCTTGGTTTAAATGCACCACCTCTTAAGAATCCAGCTCCAATTTCTTTTACTTCTTTTGCGATACCAACTATTTGCTCTGGAGTTTCTACTGAACATGGTCCAGCAATTAATGTTATTTGCTTTCCTCCAACTTTTCTCCCACATATATCGAATATAGAGTTCTCTGGATGGAATACTCTATTTGCTTTCTTATAAGGTTCTTGAACTTTACATACTCTTTCTACATTTGCATTTGCTTCTATCTTTTTAGGATCTATTCTACTTGTGTCACCAACTAGTCCTAAAATATTTTTTCCTTCTCCGTTTACCACTTGCACGTCTACTCCTAAATTCTGTATTTTAGTGATTAATTTCTTAACCTCTAATTCCTCTGTTTTTGGTTTTAAAATAACTATCATAAATAACCCTCCTATTTTTTTACCCTTTTGCTAATATTAATTTTAGCATTTATTTATATGCTTACTGTTAAGATTTGAAATCAATCTGGCATACCCCAATTTTTCAATAAAAAAAATAAGATTCACTGATGAATCTTATTTTAAAACAATTATACTTATTTGCCAATATTAATCATGGCTAGGATATGTTTCTATCAAATTCATTAGATATTTTGTATATTATTTTTTTCGTGACTAAATATAACCATGCTAAAGTAAAAGCTTAGGCTATAATAAAAGCTATAAAAAAATGATACAAAATTTCTAGTGATGTTAGTTAACATAATTCCCCTCCACAAATTGTAAATTAATTCCAAATTTTATTTAATTATACTATTATAAATTTTAAAGTCAAGAACTTTTTTTACATTTATATCAATATAATTCGTACCCTATTAAATTTATACTTATATAATACTCACTATTCCTTATTTTGTGATTATTTTATAAAATTATTTATTTTTTTATTGGTAGTTAACTAAACTCTCTTTTTTTCTTGTATACTAAGATATAAATTTTACTAAAAACCTTTTTAATTCCTGCATATAAAAATGTAAATATCATTACTGGTTTATAAACTATTAATATATATAAATGAATTAATATAATTTTATATTTTTTTATATTTTTAAAACTAAGATTATTTTTTAGTGCAACTCTTATGTTAACAATGCTGTAAAGTAAAAATATTATTATTCCTAAAATTATTTGAAGATATGTATTTATACTTATACTCTCTCTCAAGAAAATAGATATCATTAAATATGCTACGCCTAATAAAGTTAAGATTATTGAGGCATATCCTAAAAGTATTGTGCTAAAAAATGCTATAAAAAATAGCTTATTGCTAAAACATTCACCACTTAGAAATTTTATATGTCTTTTTAAAGTTCTCATAAAGCAACATTGCAAAGTTGCTTTTTTTGCACAACACGAAAATATACTACTACTTCCATTTTCAAAACAAATTGCCCTATCATCATAAGTTATTTTCTTGTTATTTTCCTTTGCATATTTATTAAGTTGTAATGATATATCTATATTACTTGTGTTCTCATGTTTAAAGCATCCTAATTTAGACATAATCTCTCTATTAAAAACTCCGAAAGAACTAGAAATTA
Organism: Sarcina sp.; assembly: GCA_051650125.1. Taxonomy (GTDB): domain Bacteria; phylum Bacillota; class Clostridia; order Clostridiales; family Clostridiaceae; genus Sarcina. The sequence goes on from JBOFIK010000052.1 coordinate 188,653, forward strand.
TTGATATTTCATTTGCTTTGCAAAGTGAATTTCTCATTATATAAAAAGTTGCTATGTACTCCATAAACTGTGCATATTCTATAAATTTGCAATCTTCTTTAAATGTAAGTTTTCCTTCGCCTTCCATGTCTATACCTTGCTTAATTAAAATACTTCCACTCGTTGCTATTACACTTTCATCTTGTAAGTTCATGTTTATTAAAAACAATGCATCTTTTTTTAAAATTGCACTAGAATCTAAAGTAACTATAAATTCTTTGCTACTTAATTGACTACCTAAATTTAAACTCCTATTTTTACCCTCATAACATTTGTCTACAACATAAAAATCGTCAATTTTTTTTGATTTATAAATTTTTTTAATTTTATTATTTGCTCTAAGATATTGATTTGTATATTCTTCTAATTCTAATAAATACTTCAATTTATCCATTGTATGGTCTGTTGAACCATCATTTATAAAAATAATTTCTAAATTAGGATATTTTAAATTTGTTAAATTATCTATTGAAGATTTCAAATCTTTCACATTATTATGACAAGGTATTAATATAGATAGACCTTTATACTCTACATTGCTTTTTCTAATTCTTTGAGCTTGTAAATGTTGAATACGTCCAATTCTCACATATACTAAAATTAAAATAATACTTAATAAAATTAGTATTATTTCTATCAAAAATTATCCCTCCTAACTAAATATAAAAACTATTAACTAATAATGACTTTTATTCCAAGTTAACTACGTGGATAATTTTATCATCATCTCTAGTTAAAATCTATCGAAATTAGTTGCCTTTTTCAACTTTTTATAAAATATAAGCTCTTTTTATACATAGATGAAATTTAAACAAATCTATTTTTCTAGTTTACTTGACTTCAAAGTATCATATAATATATAATTTCATATATTAACAATAGAATTATAGAAAAGCGTTGATTAGGAGTAGTAATATTATCTTACATCTTTTTAGAGAGCTATGGTTTGCTGGAACATAGTGTTGTAAAAATATGAACTTACCTATGAGTTTATGTGCAAAACACATAGGGTCTACCCCCTTACGGTATTCGAGTGAGAAAGTAAATTTTACTTTCTAATAAGAGTGGTACCGCGATTCCCTTCGTCTCTTAATATAGAGATGAGGGGCTTTTTTTATTTGTTTTTAAAATTAACTAATATATGGAGGTTTTTTCATGGGAAATTATAGTACTAACATTGATAAAAAATGGCAAAAAAAATGGGATGAAACTGGACTTTACAAGTTTGATCCAAATAGCGATAAAGAAAAACTTTATGTTTTAGAGATGTTCTCTTACCCTTCTGGGAGTCAACTTCATGCAGGGCACTGGTTTAACTATGGACCAGTAGATTCATGGGCTAGACTAAAAAGAATGCAAGGATACAATGTATTCCAGCCTATGGGATTTGATGCTTTTGGTCTTCCTGCTGAAAACTTTGCTATTAAAACTGGAATCCATCCTAAAGACTCAACATTCAATAACATAAAAACAATGGAAGAACAGCTTAGAGCTATGGGAGCTATGTTCAACTGGGATAATACACTTGTAACTTGTTCAGAGGATTATTATAAGTGGACTCAGTGGTTATTCTTAGAACTTCTTAAAAACGATTTAGCTTACAGAAAAAAAGCTCCTGTAAACTGGTGTCCTTCATGTCAAACAGTTCTTGCTAATGAGCAAGTTGTTGATGGTGCATGTGAGAGATGTGATTCAGAAGTTACTAAAAAGAATCTTACTCAATGGTTCTTCAAAATAACTGATTACGCTGATGAACTTTTAGATAAACTAGATGGTCTTGACTGGCCTGAAAAAACTGTCGCTATGCAAAAGCACTGGATAGGAAGATCAACTGGTTCACAGGTTACTTTCAAAGTTAAAGATTCAGAGTTAAACTTTGATGTATTTACAACTAGAGTTGATACTCTTTGCGGAGTTGACTATGTTGTTTTAGCACCTGAAAACCCATTAGTTGATGAATTAACATCTACTGAGCAAAAAGAAGCTGTTGAAGCGTATAAAGAAGAAGCTAAGAAACAAACTGATATAGAAAGACAATCAATTTCAAGAGAAAAAACTGGAGTATTCTCTGGTTCATATGCTATCCACCCTGTAAGCGGAAAAGAAGTTCCTATTTGGGTTGGTGACTATGTTCTTGCTACTTACGGAACTGGAGCTGTTATGGCTGTTCCTGCACATGATGAAAGAGATTTTGCGTTTGCTAAAAAATTCAATCTTCCAATAAACAGAGTTATTACTGCTAAAGATGATTCAGAAACTGAACTTCCATTCTGCGAGCATGGTGTTCTTGTAAATTCAGGAGAATTTGATGGATTAACAACTGCTGAGGCTAAAGTTAAAATAATTGAATCTCTTGCTAAAAAAGATCTTGGAGAAGAAAAAGTAAACTTCAGATTAAGAGACTGGTTAGTTTCAAGACAAAGATACTGGGGGGCTCCTATTCCAATAATCTATTGTGATGATTGTGGAACTGTACCTGTACCTGAAAAAGATTTACCAGTTAAATTACCATATGATGTTCAATTTGCCCCAGATGGTAAATCACCACTTGCTAAATCAGAAGAATTTGTAAATACTACATGTCCTTGTTGTGGAAAGCCAGCTAAGAGAGAAACAGACACACTTGATACATTTGTATGTTCATCATGGTACTACCTTAGATATCCTGATAACAAAAATGCTGAAATGGCATTCAACAAAGAGTTAATTAATAAAATGCTTCCAGTGGATAAATATGTTGGTGGACCTGAGCACGCTTGTATGCATCTTCTTTATGCAAGATTTATAACTAAAGCATTAAGAGATATGGGATACTTAAACTTTGATGAACCATTTAAGTCACTTACACACCAAGGATTGATACTTGGGCCTGATGGACTTAAAATGAGCAAATCAAAAGGAAACACAATTTCTCCTGATACTTATATTAACGAGTACGGTGCTGATGTATTCAGAATGTATCTAATGTTTGGATTCTCTTATATAGAAGGCGGAGCTTGGAGTGATGATGGAATCAAATCAGTTCACAGATTTGTAGAGAAAATTGAAAGAAACCTTGATGTAGCTAGAGAAGCTATTGAAAAAGGTGAGAATAATAAGACTTCAATGGATAAAGCTGAAAAAGAACTTAACTTCTGGAGACACAACACAATCAAAGCTGTTGGAACAGATGCTGATAAGCTTCAATTCAATACAGCTATCGCAAGAATGATGGAGTTTGTAAATGCAATTTCTAAATACACACAAGAAAAAGAAATGAATCTTACATTCTTAAAAGAAACTTGCGAGGATTATATCAAATTATTAGCACCATTTGCACCTCACTTTAGTGAAGAACAATGGAGTCTTCTTGGAAATACTGATTCAGTATTCAATACAGAATGGCCAAAATTTGATACTGCTTCACTTGTTAAAGATGAAATTGAAATAGCTATACAAGTTAACGGAAAAATCAAAAATAAAATAATGGTAGCTTCAGGACTTGATGAAGAATCAATTAAAGCAGCCGCTTTAGAAGATGGAAAAATCAAAGAAGCAACTGAAGGTAAAAATATCGTTAAAGTTATTGTTATCAAAGGTAGACTTGTAAATATAGTTGTAAAGTAATATAAATAAGAAAAGAGCCAAGTTAGCGTTTAAACTCTAACTTGGCTCTTTTTCTTATTTCCCACCGTGTGCTTTTACATACTCTGGGTTTTGTTCGTTAACTGGTAAGTGAACGATTGAAGCTTTATAAAACCCTGTTGTTTCACCTATTCCAACTACATGACCTTTTATAGCGCTCATGAATTGGTTATATGTGTATCCGTTTTGTAAGTCTAATTTAGTATTTAAAGCATAAACTTTAATTGTATATTGGTGTGCAAATCCTACTGGAACCATTCCTCCGTAGTGTGCTGCATCTTTTCTTGGAACATAGAAACCTTTCATTGATGGCATATTTAACATAACTCCATCAGCATAACTATTTAATCCTTGTGTCATATCTTTAGCCATTGTTGTACTAGCATTAGCTGGTAATGATGTTACACTCGCAGGAATGTTAGACGCAAGCCAGTGATTCCATGTGAATCCTAAAATAGGGTTTGTATCATAATCTTGAATTGTTACAGCATATGAAACTGTATCTTTTGGTGCACCTGTCCAGCTAAGTGGTAATGACTCAAGTGGCATTGCTCCCATTTTATCTTTTGAAGCTGCACCATATTGTGCCTCTATAACTCCATTTACGATTCCTGATGAGCTTATTCCCATCTTAACTACTGGTATATATTTTTTTGAATTTGAGTACATGAATCCTGCAACCGCTAAAAGAACTATTGCTATTATAAGTATGATTACAGATGTTATTGTTTTTTTCATGTTAACTCCTCCTTTTGTTTATTTTTTTGTCGCTTTCCATATACTCATTATAAAATCACATAAGCTTTTTGTGAATTACCGACTTTTTTGTGTGTATAATGCCAAATATCCTATATTAAAATAGCCTCCCCTTAAAACTCTAGCTTATCTTTTACTAACTAGCGCTAACTATATATAGTCAAAAAAGTAGACCTGCGAAGATATTACAACTTTACAGGTCTACTTTAGTTAAGGCTTTATCAGATATAATTAGAATATTAGTTGACACAGCCTCCTTAACTTAAAACTCTCTTTAAAATATTTAAAACTTTCAATGCATCATTTCTTTTCATCTTTTGAATATTTTTTACCTGTCCGATTTTATCAACATTATCGAAACAACTTTTAGTCATAGCCATCCACTCATCAGGCATTAAAACCATCATAAGATCTTCCATAGGACAACTTAAAAGGAACTTCTCTACTCCAAAAAATGAATATTCTTCTATTTCATGTAGATCATTTAATTTTTTATAATCATTTGCTACCTCTTCACTAATTTTATAATAATATATATCAGCAAAAAAGAAATCAAATCTTCTTCCCTTAGCTTTAAACCCATCACCTTCAATTATTGTTATCTTAGAGTTTTTAGGAAAATTTTTATTATATAAATCAATAATATCTCTATCTCTCTCATAAACTACAATTTCAGTTATATTTTCTTTTTTAGAAATTTCTTGAATATAAAAACCTAATCCAAGACCTAAAACACCACATCTACCCTTAGCTCTTTTAATAGCCTCTTTAGTTCCTTGTATTTCTCGAACAGATAGTTCCATAACAAGATTATTATTACATCTTAGTTCAATAGGATTTTCCATTAGCATTTTTCTTCTTTTATAAATATATCCATCTGTTACCTTTGGAATGTCAGTATAAATTATTTCTAGATTATTAAATTTGCCTTCCTTTAGAAATCTTTTATACTCTTTTATCTTGCTCTCACAAGCATTTGCATTGTATGATGTCATATTCTTGCTCCTATTCTTTACCTAGATTTATTCATAGCTATTATTATACCATTGCAAAAATAACTATCAATAATTTTTTTTCATTATACTATTATATAATAGATTTTTTATAGCATTTCCTATTAATTTTTTATAAACTTTAATTTTACATTTAAATTATTATGTTAATTTCAATATGGTAATAGATTATTATCAAAAATTATTCCCTTTTCTGTAACTTCACTTTCAGTAAATATTGGGTATATTCCAAAATTTCTTAAATACTTTTCTTCATATTCCTTTTTTATCCTTTTATACGCTTCATAATTATTTTCATCTATATCATCACCAAAATTCTCACATATATCCCTTGCGGCTAATTTTTTAGCTAGGACTGACCAGAAAATTAATTCATTATAATTATCTATTAATTCCTCGTTAACATCCATATCATATTCTGATTTTCCTGTTTCATCTATGCGCTCGTCTCCACATCTTGAAATTAAATTAAATAAAGCCTCCTGCTCTAAACAAGAAATCCCTTTATTAACTTTATTTTTCACATGAGCCCCAAGAAGACTCAATTCTTTAATTACTTCAAAATCTTTTTTTCTTAAATTTCTTAAATTATTTATTTTTGCACTCAACTCACTTGCCTCCTTGTCAATCTCTCTATAATTACTTTACCATTATTTGGTAAATTTTTGAAGTAAAACTTTATTTTTTTACTTTTTTATTAAATTTAATTCTACAAAAAGCATTATTTACGCAATAATTTCTAAAAAGTATATTTAATATGCTATTTTTCCTTAAGTTCTATTGATTTTATTATTTAATATTATATAATATAATTACTTTAGTTATTAATTTAGCTAATAAAAGAAAGAGGGTGTCATATAAAATGGAAAAAGTTTTAATGAGTGAAGAAGCATACAAAGAATTTAAAAGCTTCTTAGACGAAAATGGTGTAGATGACTATACAATAAGATTAGATTTAGCTGGATATGGATGTAGTGGTCCAGCATTCAATATAAGTGTTGATTCAAAACTTGATGGAGATATCGAAGAAAAAGTTAACGATATTACTTTCATCATAGAAGAAGAATTAATCAATGATTTTGGTGGATTCAAAGTACTTTCATCATCAGAAAATGACGGAAATGGATTAGCACTTAAGCCATTCATTGAATCAGAAGGTGGATGTGGAAGCTGTGGTGGTGGATGTCACTAATTCAGTGTCATAATCATTATTCATAACAAAAATAACCGTATCAAAATTGATACGGTTATTTTTTATTTATATCTATCTATATCTCGTTGTATATCTAGTAATAAATTGCTAAGCTCTGAAACCTCACTATCTTCTATAAGCTTGTTTAACATCATTTGATACCTAGATGCCTCACCTGCCCTTCCAAGTGATATAAGCGTTAATATACTATTCATTACATTTGTTATAATCTCCGATTTTACTTCAAATAATTTTTGTGCATCTTTTATTTCATCTTTTATTTCTAACATTTCCTCATCAAGCATAAAAGCTGCATCTGCTGCTTTTTTAAGTTTGCTTTTAATATCCATTGGAACATTCTTTTTATATTTATAATTTAAAGAGTGTTCAATTGTTGCCCAGAAATTCATTGCAAGTGTTCTTATCTGGAATTCTGCTAATATTATTCTTGGTCCCTCAGCCATATTAACAGGATATTTAATAACAACATGGTAACTTCTATACCCACTATCTTTAACGTTCCTAACATAGTCCTTTTCATAAAGAATAGTCATATCTTTTCTATCTCTAAGAATTTCAATAACTCTGTCAATATCGTCAACGAATTGACACATTACTCTAATACCAGCAATGTCCTCCATTTCATACTGCAATCTGTCTACCGGAATATTATATTTATTAGCTTTCTCTAGAACACTTGAAACTTCTTTTACTCTCCCAGTTACAAACTCAATTGGAGAATACTCATTTCGTCTTCTATACTCTTTTCTAATACTTCTTAACTTAACCTTAAGTTCTTCAACTGCTTGCTCGTAAGGTGTTAAAAATTGCTTCCAATTCTTTACTGCCATAACCTCACCCTCTTTTATATATTTCCAATTTATAATTATAACAAAAATAAAGCTAAAACTAAATATATTCTATACGATAATTATATTATTATGATTTAATTCTAGAAAGGGTGTTGTAATTTGACTAATTTATGTGATTCAGCAATGAAAAATAATAATAACTCCATAGAAGAGGAAAAAAAATTACTATTTGAAAAAAAAGTAGTTTGTCCTGTGTGTAATAACCACTTTAAAAGTAAAGCAGTAAAAGTAAATGCTCCTCGTATAGAAAGAAAAGATTCTGACTTTTTCTCACTTTATAAAAGTGTTAATCCTTATTTTTATGATGTATGGATATGCAATAATTGTGGCTACTCTGCACTTAAAATTGATTTCGAACATATTAAAGGTAAACAAATTGATTTTGTTTTAAATAATATAAAACCTAGATGGACAGCAAAAAATTATCCTCAAGTTTATGATGTTCATATTGCGCTTGATAGATATAAACTAGCTCTTATAACATCAACCATTATAAAGAAAAAATCTAGCACTAAAGGAATGATTTGTTTAAAAATAGCATGGATGTATCGAATCTTAGAAAATAATACTTTAGAAAATGAATTTTTAGAAAAAGCATTGTCTTCCTTTGAAGATACATACCTAAACGAAAGTCTCCCGGTATACGGAATGCAAAAAGCTAATTTGCTTTATGTTATTGGTGAACTTCACAGACGACTTGGTAATTTTGATGTAGCTATTAAAAATTTCTCACTTGTCTTAATTGATGAGATTGCAAGTCATAGACTAAAAGAACTCACTAGAGATATGCGTGACTTAATAAAAGAAGCTAAAGATAAAGAAAAAAGTTGAGCTAATTTCAAAAAAGTGCCTGCCTATAATTTTGGTTCTTACTCAAGTATGGGTATAAAAAAACAAGTATATCAGAAAAGGGCATTTTCGGATGCCCTTTTCTGATGTGTTAGTTATTATGTTTATCCAAAGATGAGAAAGAACCATAATTTTATAGACAGACACTTTTTTATTTAATTAGTCTTTTATATTACACTCCAAAGAGCTGGTACATTTGATGGTTCCCATCCTGTTAATGCACTATGAGGTTGTAAACACTTATACTTCTTACTAGCAAAAGTAACTACATCGCCTTGTTTATATGAAGTTCCAGCTTTCCAAGCCTCTCCACCAATATCAGGAGTATCTGCTTGTACAGTTATCACTCTTTTTATAGTTACTGTTTCATTATCACTATCAGTAACACTATAAGTTAATGTATACTTGCCAGGTTTATTTGTATCAACATTTCCTGTAACTTTAATTTTTGAAGTCATGTTTCCATCTTCTTTATCATTAGCAGTAATACCTGCTAATGGATTAAAGTTATCACCAACTTTTATAGTTTTATCTAAAACACCACTAATAACTGGCTTTTGGTTTACTTCTGGGTCAATTGGTGGGTTTACTTCGCCATCAATTAACATCCCATTAACTTTTACATTAGTAGGGTTAGCCTCTCCAATTCCACCAGCACATGAACCTGATATTTCTATAGTATCACCATTTTTCCATGTTCCTGCCCAGCTTGGGCTCTTAAATTTATATGAGTTTCCATTTGATGTGAAATCACAGCTCCATGCAGAGTCTATTTTCTTATCAAAATCAAATTCAACATTCCACCCACCTAATATATCTTTCCCTGTATTATTTTTAACCTTAATTGTGTAATTTGCTCCACTTCCCCAGTCACTTGTAACTGCAAAGTCAAATTCAAATTTACCTACAACTTCTCCACCACCATCTGGCTTAACAGTAATAATTCTTTTTGCTGTTGTAGTTTGATTTTTACTATCTGTAACACTATAAGTTAGTTCATAATTACCAACTTTGCTTGTATCCACACTTCCTGACACTTTAATTTTTGATGTTAAATCACCATCTTCCTTATCATTAGCTATAATACCTGCTAAAGCGTCAAAACTTTCTCCAACTTTTATAGTTTTATCTTCTACTCCACTTATTACTGGCTTAGCATTAACCTCTGGATCTGGTCCCGGTCCTGGATTAGTTGTTCCAAAATTACTAAAGATTTTTGCAAACTCAAACTGCTTGTTAACACCTTGGTTATTATCAAGTTTTGCATCCCTATTTATAGACCAACATGAAGTCATACCTATTCCTTTTTCTATTGCATGATCAACGACAAGCTTTGTCCACTCCGTTGTAAATATAGGGTGTCCAGCCCCTTCATAACCTATTGATGGAGTTGTTCCTATTTTTCTATAAGCTTCTTGCTCTGTAAGGTCTATATTTTGATATTTTTTATAATATTCTTGTACCTGTTTCATTGTACTGTCAACAGCTCTAAGTGATCCTGTACCATAATTTTCACCTGGTGCAAGTGTTCCACTACCATAACACATAGTCATGATATTCACGCATTCAACATCTACTCCCTCATCAAGATAAACTTCTAAAACATTCATTTGAACGGATGTTAACCCATCTGGAAGAACCGGAAGTGTTAAAACAACATCTACCTCTGTTTTATCTTGAAGTTTTTTTATAGCTTTAGCATTCGCTCTATTATTTTCTTTATTTTGAGCTCCACCTTCTATATCTAAATCAATTCTAGTTAATCCATAACCCTCAACAATATCTAAATATGTGTTATAAAGAACATCAACATCTTGAGTAACTTGCCAGAATGGTGTTCCATTAAGTCCTCCAAATGAAATTGTTACATCTCCCCCAATATCTCTAAGTCCTTTTATAGAATTTTTAATCCCCTGATATTGGCTGTTATCTTTATGATTTTCACTTAGAACTGAATAACCTCCCCAGCCCCAATCAACTTTTCCATCTTTGATTCCTTGGCCTGTTCCTTGAATAAATCCAAGATTAAAATATTTAACTCCTGTTTGTGCTGAAACTGTTGCAAGATCAATTGCTCCACCACTTGAATATTCTGGATTATTTATCCATGAAACCATATCTGCAAAAGGCGCATTAACTTGCTCTGGCCATACAACACCTTGCCCTACCCCAAACTTTGATTCTCTTTTTACATTTTGCTCAATTGCTTGTGTACCTGTTTCTATTTTTGGTGATGCATATGCAGGTATAACACTTGAAACACTTGCTGCTAAAACCACTAATGCAACTAATTTTTTAATTTTCAATATAACTTCCCCCTCATATCTAATTATAAAAACCTTTTCACCCATAATTATACTCTAAAGTTATTTTTTGTAAATAACTACATTTTATTTTATTAATAAAAAAAATAGCATACCTAGATTAAATCTAAATATACTATCAATATTAATTGTTATAAAATTTTTATTGGCTCAAAATTGATAAAATCACAACTAGTTAATAAATAATTTATCCCATCTCTTTCATCATTTATAACCCAATTAGGATTTGCATTATGAAGATGTCCGTATATAACTGTTTCAACTCCATACTCCTTAAATATTTCCGTAAAATCAGAATCTTTTAAAGTTTCACTAGTTGGAGGATAATGTATCATTACTATTATTTTTTTATACCCAGCTTTTTTTGCCATATCAAGAGATAATTTTAATCTTATCTTTTCTCTCTCAAATATCTTTTTATCATGTTCTGTAAATTTTCTTTCTGTTCCCTCTACAATCCAACCTCTTGTCCCACATATTGCATAATCTTCATATGTAAAAAAGTTGTTTTGTATAAAGTACATATCATCATATAATGCATTAAGCTTTGTTATACTAGTCCACCAATAGTCATGGTTTCCTCTTATTAAAATCTTTTTCCCTGGAAGATTGTGTATCCACGCAAGGTCTTCTTTGCTTTCTTCCTGTCCCATAGACCAAGAAATATCTCCACCAATTAAAACAGTGTCTTCATCTTTTACTATTTCTAACCAGTTTTTTTTAATTTTCTCATGGTGATTTTCCCACTTTGGCCCAAATATCCCCATTGGTTTATCAACATTTAAAGCAAGATGTAAATCTGAAATAGCATATAATGCCATATAATCTCACCCTTTCTTCTATTTAGTTTTAGTATCAAGTTCAGTTATATATGCAATTACACTCGCAACTGCATCATACACTTCATAAGGAATTTCATCCCCTACATCCACATTACAAAGAAGGTCTGTAAGTTCTTTATTATAAACTACTGGTACATCATTTCCACTGGCCTCTTCAATTATTTTATCTGCTATAAGACCCATCCCATGTGCACAGACAATAGGAGTTTCAAAATTTTCTTTATACTTTAAAGCTGCTGCCTTTTTTCTTTGACTCATAACTCCTCCTAAACCTTTTTATCAAGTGCAATAGTATTTCCATCACTAAAGAACTCTCTAAAATCTGAAATGCTACTTTCTACTATTTCTTTTTTCTCACTAACAAAAATATAAGGCATAAACTCTAATTGTTCAAGTGCTTTATGTAGTTTATCCTTATTTTTTTCTAATAAATTCATATTTGCTTTATTAACTTTAAGGTCTATTTTTATATTTTTAGCACTCACATTAATAAGAGCATCTACTGAACCTATGCTTACAGTTTTAACACTAACTGCAAGTTTTATATTTTTTCCATCTAGTTTTTTCCCATCTTTTCTCTCATCTTTTATTATAAGCTTACAAGGATATTCTTCTGCTCTCATATTTAAAGGAACATCTAAATAGTAATACTCGTTACTTAAATTATTAAACATCTTAAAATCAGCTATCTTATCTTTTAAAACAGACATTACCATCTGTGATGTTGTTTCATTGTTACAAAGCTTATCAGCTAAATTCCTTATAGCATTCTTCATATACTCTTGTTTATCATTGAGTCCTAGTTTAACTTCCTTAAAATCTCTTAATAATCCATCAAACTCCTTATTCCCTAAGGAGTTTCTAACATCCTTACTTACAGTTTCTCCAACTTTTTCTTTAACTAAACTTGCAAAGTCTTGCTCTACTTTTATTATCTCTTTCCTCGCAAAATCAAAAACATTTTTCAAACTCTCACTACTTGATTTATCTAAACCATCAAAATTCTTTATAACCTTATCTAAAACTGCTATTAATTTCTCTGATACAGGTACTTCTTTTGATATTTGCTTTAATTCACTAGCTAAATTTTCTATTATTCCTTTAGCACTCGGATTTTTCAATACTTCAAAATCAAGCTTTATTAAACTATTTATATCACCTTTTATATTTTCAATTTTATCTGTTGTAGCCTTAATTTCTATATTAACTGGGTCTATATTTTTCTCTACTTCCCCTTTTATAGTATTTTCTTGTACCATATTTAAATTATTACTCTTTTCGCCTATATTTTCAGTCTGATTATTTAAAGGACTTCCCCCTATATTTAACTTTGATTTATCCGAATTCAAATTCTCACTTACTAAATTACTTACTTTTGTATCTTCACTAGCTAAACTTACTTTTGCCTTTTCTGCATCACTAGGACTACCTTTAATCATCTTCTCTAACTCATTACTAGCACTTTCTATATCTTTAAAAACTCCATTAAAATTTTTTGTTACATTTTCAAAAGACCTTATATTTTTTTCATTTATATCTATATCATTTTCCAAAAAAGTCATTATATCTTTATCACTCATAGTGGCAAAACTTTTGAAGAACTCATTTAATTTTTGTTCAACAATAGGCTTTTGTTCTGGTAATATATTTGCTCCTTTTGTAGCTATGTATGTCTCTATAAAATTTGCTATATGTTTTGGATTACTCATAGATTTATCTCTAAAATCTGTAAGTGTATTTAAAAGTTCAACATTCTCCTTTGTAACCGGAATATTAAACTTAAGCATTTTCTCTAACATTTGCTTTTTTTCTGGCTCAAGACCAAATTTATTTAGTATGAGTTCAAGTGAATCATTTAATGTTTTATTCCCTTGCCCTGCAACTTCATCTTTAACTAACTTTAACTTCAGTTGTCCATTTTCAAATCCGCTCACTTCAAACTTAGCAAATCCATCAATTATATCTTTTAGAGGGACATCAAGTTTTGCAACTATCTCAGTTCCATCCTTAAGCTTAAGCGTAATGCTTGTATTATCATCTGAAACAGCTTTTATCTCCGCACCAAACTTATGACCCCTTTTAAAATCAAAGCTCTCTGATAGCTTTCTAGTTTCATAAATTTTAGGTAGCGCTCCAACATTCATAAAATCTCTCATATAATTAATCTGGTTCTAAAATTATAGACAAATGTACTTATTTTAGATAATTTGTGCTTTTAATATCTTCTGATATCATTTAAGCCAAGGTTGGACCAGTTTGTATAAATAAATTTATACTATCCCACAACCCTATTTATTAAATTTA
>JBOFIK010000053.1:0-103789 GCA_051650125.1 Sarcina sp.
GCTAAATTATACAAGAAATATTAACCAAAAGGAGGTTTGAGCAAGGATTCGAAGAGTTATCGTTTAGCTAAAGCTTGCGAGCAATTCCTCCCCTACCTACTGCGTTGAGGTGGGAGTATCCTTGCGATTCTTAGATGAATAGTTCTTGTAAGGTTAGATGTTAAAACTGAATTTCTTCCTTTTTCAAAGTTATAAAAGAAAAATGTTAGATCTCCCATCATTGCATCAGACTCTCCACTTCCATATGGACTTCTTCCTGCAAACTTAAAATCTTCTATAACTGTTAGATTAACCTCTACACCATTTTTCTTAAATATCCCCATTTTATCTGCCATTATAGCTGAAACTGATAATGGATTTTTCTTTATTACATGTATATTCATTTTAAGCCTCCTAATAAATATTAATTAAAAACAATACTGACATCACTATATTAAAGTTATAAATTAATATAAGTGGTTTAGGTCCAAAGTCTCTTCCCATTGCTTGGTAATGTTCCTTAACTTTATAATAATCTTTATACCATTTTAAATAGAATGAATGATAAAAAATAGCTAGTCCTATAAGAACCATATAAAGATTTATATCGCCTATAAAATACAACACTATAAATGAGCCTATCATTATCACAGCCTCTAGTATAATAAGTTTTATTGAATTTCTAAATCCAATAAGATGAGGTAATGTAAGTCTTTTACCTCTATCTTTATAGTAATCTGTCGTATTATTTACTGACATTAAAAATACAGTCATTATAATAGTTATAACTGAATATACAATTACTCCTAAGTCAATATAACCTAGTTGAATCTGTGCTGATACCACACTTGAAACTCCACCTACAAAAAATCCTGATACCACTTCTCCTACTGGGTAATTTGAATATGGTTTAGGCCCTAGTGAATAAGCTATTGCTGCTATTGCACTAATAACTCCAATTATTAAAATATCTATGTTTTTTGTTATAAAAACTATCATAAGTCCTGATACTGCTCCAATTATAAAGCTTATTGCAAGTGCAATAATTGCATCTTTTAATGATGCATCCCCTCTTGCAAGACCTTCACTTCCTTTATGACCTGTTAAAACTTCCTGTGTATCTTCATTTTTTAAAAATCCTTTTATTTCAGCTGCTACATTACTTGCTATATTAAAACTAAATCCTGATATAAACATCAAAATTAATAAAACAGGTTTTAGCTCTGCGCTTGCATATGCACCAAATAATCCCGCACTAAGCACTGGTAGTCCTGTTGCAAAACCTGTTCTAACTTCCATCACTGTATATATTCTCTTAAAAAAACTCATCATTTTACCCCTTTACTGCTGAATCAGTTATTCCACTATAAATTTTCTTTTGTAAGATACTAAACAAAATTATCATAGGAATCATACTTATAATAATTGCTGCACATATAACATTCCACTCAATCCTTGCCGGCCCTGTAAAATTAAATAATGTAGTAGCTACTGTATTTAATTTTTCATTTGGCATATATAAAAACGGAATATAAAAATCATTATATATACTTATAGTTTTAAGCATTATAACTGTTGCAGTTGCTGGTTTTAGAAGAGGAAATATAACTTTTCTATATAAATAAAATACACTTCCCCCCTCAAGCATAACTGCTTTATCTATTTCTTTTGGAATCTTATCAAGCATCTGAAGATAAATATAAATCATAACTACATCTGCTGAAATATATAAAATTATTGGTGCAAGTCTAGTATTGTATACCCCTAAATTATTAATTATCTTAAAAGTCGCAACTTGTGAAACTTCCATTGGAATTATAGAAACTAAAAGGTAGCAAAGTAGAATACCTTTTTTAAATTTAAAGTTAAACCTACTAAGCACAAAAGCAACCATTGACCCAACTATTACACTACCTGTAACTCCCAAAAAAATTAAAATAAAAGTATTAAAAAATCCTTGTAGCATATTTCCATCAATAAAAGCAGTTTTATAATTTTCAAAACTAAAACTACTTGGCATAGCCATCCCATGTGTACTATTAAATTCTTCATATGTTTTAAACGACCCAAGTAAAATAGTTATAAGAGGAAGAAAAACTATAATACACCAACTAACTAATAAAAAATATTTAAAAATCTTTTTAGTATTATCCTTAAAGCTCATAGCCTACTCCTCCTTTTGCATTTTTCTTTGAACTATTGTAGCAATTATAATAACCATACTTACTATAATAGCCATACTAGCTGCAAGTCCTATTCTTTTACTCTCAAAAGCAGTTTTCATAGTTTCTACTAAGAAAGTACTTGTCCCATTAGATCCATCAGTCATTATCATAGGTATATCAAATACAGATATAGCTCCTATAATAAGCATTGTAGTATTGAGCTTTATGACTTTTCCTATGTTTGGAATAATTACATATCTAACAATATCTAAACTATTTGAACCTTCTATCTTCGCTACTTTAAAATACTCTCTAGGTATTGATGCAATAGCTGTAAGATACAGTATAAAACTCATCCCTGTAAATCTCCAAAGCGAGATAAAAGCAAGACTAAAATTAACAACCCCGGGGTCACCTATCCAATATTTTATATGCTCCTCTAGTCCAAACATAGTAAATATAAAATCAAGCGTTCCATTTGGTGCAAAAAACACTCTAAACATAAGTGATATTGCAACTCCACTAATTAAAATAGGGAATACATACACTGCTTTAAAAAAACCTTTAAATTTAGTTTTAAAAGATACTATACAAGCAAGTGTAAAACCAAGAAGCATTTGAAGTATTCCTGATATAAAATAATAAATACAATTTTTAAAGACCTCTATATATTTTTCATCAGTTAGAATCTTTATATAATTATCAAAGCCTACAAATTCTTTAGTTGTTGAGATTCCATTCCATGAAGTAAAGCTATATGAAACAAGCTTAATTATAGGTAAAATTCCAAATAGAATTAATAATATAACCGGAACAAAAAGGAAGATACACACTATCTTCCTTTCCCTTAAGTAACTCCTATTTATCATACTCTTTAGCAGCCTTAGCCCAATTAGCTTCTAAGCTACTTACATATTCCTCATAGCTCTCATGCTGATCTGGATATAATCCTATGTTAATTACTTTTTGAATAGCTGTATTAAGTCTTGCAACTCCAACTTCATTTGCAATTTCACTATAAGTTTTCTCTACCTCTTGGTCTACTTCTGGTGCTGTTAAGATAACATTATTCTCATCAAATATTTTTTTCTCTTGTGCTGTAAGGTCTGCAAGTACCGGTGAAAGCCCTGCTAAGTCCTGTGCATACCCACTCTCTTTTGAAATCATAAATTCCATAAATGCTTTTGCAGTAGCCTTATTTTCACTATTTTTGTTTATTCCAAGAACTGCTGGCGCTCCAAATGGTATACTTGTTTCACCCTCAAACTGAACTGGGAATGATGCAATATTTATTGTATCTCCATTAGTTACAAGTTTTCTAATTTCTGCAAGTTCTTGCGAACCCATCATTATCATTGCAGCCTCTGCGTTTGCAATCATTTGAAGTGACTTGCCATAATCACCTGTGATAGGGTCTTCCTCTATCAATCCATTTTTTGATAAATCATAGAATAAATCTAAAACTTCCCTAATAGCTTGTCCATCTTGGAATGCTGTTCCATCTTCTAAAACATCCGCCTTAAAATCTTCTCCACCATATGAACTTAAAGCTCCACCCCAAACAGCAAGTGTATTATTATAGTTTGTATAAAAAGGAACTGCATCTGTTTTTTCCTTTATCTTTTTACAAGCCGCTATAAAATCTTCTTGATTTGTTGGCATCTTCTCTATCCCCGCCTCTTTAAACACCCTTTCATTATATATAATTCCAAGTGAATTAAGTGCTACTGGTATTCCATAAGCAACGCCATCATGGTCTGCCTCTGTAACATCTATATATTTCTCTTCAAGGTCATCTACATTTCCAATAGGTTCAAAATAATCTACATAATCAGCAGAATTTGCATTCATGCTAAAAGGAACCATTAAAACATCCCCATAATCCTTTGTATTCATTCTTGTTCTAATATGCTCATCATAGTCATTTGATGATTCAAAAACAATATCCTCAACTCCTGGATACTTAGCTTTAAACTTCTCTTCCATATCATTAAAAAGAGCCTCCGCTTCTTTATCTGTTCTATCTGTAACTACTGTAATTGTTCCTGAAATTTCACCCTCTACTTTTTCTGGTGCTTTTGCATCAGCCCCACATCCTACAAATAATATTGGTGCTAATATTAATGCACTAATTAATCTTTTCTTCATTTTAGTTCTCCCCCATATTCATCCCTGTATTTTTGTTAAATATATTTATTTTATTTAAATCAATGCTAATGCTCACTTTATCATCAACACTGTATTTTCCTATCTCATAAGTTTTAATTCTTAAAATTGTTGAATTTATATCAACTTCAAGTATGTATTCTCCTGCAATATAGCTTATATCTTTTATAATTCCCTCTACCTCAGATGATTGATCTATTTTTATCAGCTCTGGTCTTATACCTATATCATAGTCATCATCTTTTAAATCTTTAAACTTATCGCTAAGTGGTAATTTAAAACTAAATCCAAAATACAAAAAATCATTCTTAATCTTTGCATGTAAAATATTAATTTTAGGTCTTCCTATAAACTCTGCAGCAAATATATTATTTGGTTTTTCATATATGTTTTTAGGACTACCTATCTGCTGAATCTTACCTCTATCTAAAAGGACTATTCTATCAGCCATCATCATAGCCTCTTCTTGGTCATGAGTTACATATATTGTAGTAGCATTAAGTTTTTTATTAAGCTTTACTATCTCACTTGCTGAACTCATTCTAAGTTTATAATCAAGATTAGAAAGTGGTTCATCCATCATAAAAAGTTTTGGTTCTCTAACTATCCCTCTCGCAATTGCAACTCTTTGCCTTTGCCCACCTGATAGTTCCTTTATCTTTTTATTCTTATGATCTAAAAGTTCTAAAACTTTTAAAGCCCAATTTACTTTTTCTTTAATTACATCTTCAGATTCTTTTCTAATTTTCATTCCAAAAGCTACATTATCACAAACATTTAAATGAGGCATAAGTGCATAACTTTGAAAAATCATTGAAACATTTCTATCCTTTGGCTCTTTACTACCTATATTCTCACCATCAAGCTTTATCTTTCCACTTGTTTCCTTTTCAAATCCACAAATTAATTCTAAAAGAGTAGACTTTCCACTTCCACTAGGTCCTAGAACAACAACAAACTCTCCCTTATTAATAGCAAAATTTATCTGATCTAAAACTAAGTCTTTACCAAACTTTTTGCTAACACCTAAAAACTCAACATAATTCTTCATCTAAACACCTCTTTTCATCTAGCTTCAATAATCATATTAAAGTAATATAGATAAACCTGCTAATAAGATTTTCTTATACTAAATAACCTTTGTTTATATCAGTAGAATGTAAAAAATCCCCTTTTCAATTTATACATTAAATTGAAAAGGGGACTTCCCATTATATCTAGTTTTCTCCACTTTTAAAAAGAGTATTTTAATGGACTATTAACTTTGTTAATTTTAAACAATGATCAAGTTTTTTACTAAACCTTTATTATATTAAGAGAACATAGCTGGAAGTAAAATTTTTGTACCATCTGGCTTATTAACATACTGATAAATAAATCCATCACTGGCTACATAATATGTCGCATTGATGCTTTCATTATTTACTGCATATGCCTTTGTATAAGTCTCACCATCAATCTTCACTTCTTTTGTCACTATATTATTTGTATGAAGTTCTGTTACTGCAAGCTCTTTTGCTCCCTGAGCTTTTATAGCTTTGGTCTGTGCAGCTATATATTCATTTGCTGCTACTCTTTTAAATATCTCATTATTAAATTTAACTTCGTTATAATTAACTACATCAAAGTTTATTGTTTTAGGTTCATATTTAACTAATGGATTTATTACAGCACTGCTATTTATCCCACCAGTTTTTTCATTTATGTTCGGATTAAACTCCATAGCTTTATAGCTTGGATTTTTAGAATCTATAACCTTTATAATATTATGATTACTGACTTTATAATAAGTTATAACCCCACCTTTAACACCTTTAAAATAGCCATTTATATTAGGTTTTAAATTACCTAATCCTTGTATTCCTATATCACCACTATATTGCATTATACTACTATAATTATAGACATTAGGTATATCAAGCTGTGTAGAAATTCCATTATATAAAGTATAAAGTTTTCCATTGCTATCTTGATATAAGAAACTTCCCCCATCATTAGATACAAACGGTGCATCTTTTACTATCTCTTTTCCATTAAAGTTAATATTGTAGGCAGCCTGAGTTGTTAAGTTTTGATTTGTTTTACTAGTTATATAATCTAATGTTGTTAAATTCCCATTTGTAAGGTCAAAGTAACACACATTCTTAGAATTAAGTTTTAACTCACCTGTTTTTGAATTTACAAAGTAAAGTTCTGAATTTGGATAAGTATACATAGCCATAGGTTCATGAACCCTTACTGCCTTTGGTGAAGTTGTTAAAACATATGCATCACCACTCTTTGTAAATCTTGTACTTGAAAGGTTTAAATCCTTATTATTTAACTGAACTTTCTTATCTGTTTCAAGATTTATTGAATATAAATTACTATTACTATCTTCATAGTAGAAATACTTATGTGAACCTGTTCCCATAGTTGAATTACTTAAATAGTTTCTTGAATAATTATCACTATTTGATAATGTCGCTAATATCTTTGGCTCTTTATTTTTTTCCTTAGTTATAAGATATAAACTATTATTTTCTGTGTAAAGATAAGTAATTTTATTGAAACTTGCACTTAGCATTCCTGTGAATCCATTCATATTAGATTTTGCCATACCCTCAAAACTTTTTGGCATTACAGACTTTGTATCATTTGTAATTTTCCCTGTTTGAATATTATAATATGATAACTTGTGTTCATTTCCAACAATTACAAAGCCATCATTTATAGCTGTAACCTCTCCACCAATAGTAGAATCTAATTTGCTTATATCAATGCTTTTGTTAGTTTTTGTATTATAGACAAAATAACTCTTGTCATTACCACTATTATTACATCTAGAGAACATTACATCATCTCCTGAAATTGCCTTTATGTTATAGCTAGCATAATTGCTATTGATAATTTTCTCTGTGCCATCTTTTAAATTAATTGATATAAGGTCTTTATCATTTTGAATATATACATAATTCTTTGTTACCTTGATAATTTGAGTTGCAACATTTCCTTTGAAAAGCTCTTTAACTATTCCATCATAATTTCCAAGATAACAAGCCGTAGTTCCTGCACTTTCATTTATGTTAACAAACCCAATAAAGTAATTTGAGTTTTTAAAACTTCTAATGTTAGTAAGATTAACACCATCTATTTTTACCATCTTATTATTGTGCATTACCTTTGAAGTTTCTTTTTGATTATTACCCTTACTTAAAATAACTGTATCATTAGGATTTTGTGCTGTTTTCTTATGATATAAAGTAGTTTGCACTACTGCATCATTATTCTTATCTTTATGGTAGATATATGTACTGCCTGCCCCTATTATTATTGCTGCTGCAATTATTGCAACTATCACTTTATTCTTCATTTGTTCCTCCAAAATCTCGACTTTATATCAGATTACTTTTTTTAACAATTACTTTTATTATAAAGATTCTAACTGAGTAAAAACCAACATACTTATTACAGAAAAACAACTATTTTACTACTGATAAATCTTTCTTTAGTATGTTTTATAAACAAAAAAATCTAGGCAAATTTTACTACTTTTACCTAGAGTTATTCTTCATTATATTTAAAGTATAATATTCTCTTTGTTAGCTTACTTTGAGTACTTTATTATAAACAACACTTGCAAGTTTTTCAGGTGAAACTCCTGAAACTGCTTGAATCTCTAAAACTTTATCATTTGACTTAAATACATAATTATTTTGCTTATGATTATAATAAACTTTTATATCACTTGGAAGCTTCAAGTTTTCTTTAACAATCTCCTGCCCATTTATTCTTGCAGAGGTCATAATTTTTTTCATATCATAATTTATAGCCCATTTATAATCACTTTCAAATAACTTATACTGAAAATTATTCCCCACATAAAAAGTATATTTTGCTATTGGGCTACTTGACTGATTGATATATAGATACGACTGATTTACCTTTGTACCATTAAAATTAGTTATACTCAATGTTGGTCTGCTTGTACTATTATTTATAGCCTCACTATTATCAAAATTATTCATTGTAACTAAATAACTTCCACTAATAATTGCTATAACAATTACTGTAACCCCTACTATGACCATCAACTTTCTTCTTTTTATATTAATTTTGTCCTTTAGTGTATACATAATTATGTTAATAATTATGATTATACTAAAATACACTGAAAATATATTTCTTGTTCTTATATTTTTATTTAGAAGCATTCCAAGTATCACTACTATAAATAATAAGGATACAATCCCCATCAATATCCATCTAAATTTCATATGAATGTTACTGTATTGATTAATATATATATCATTTTCTAAAGATTTCTTAGAACAAACATACCATTTAACAAATAAAATTAAGTTTATACTATAATTTATTATTAATAATACACCAAGTGTTACTCCTCCAAGAAAACTTATTTGTGCAAGACATTCAGCATCTCCTGGAAGTTCAGCTATTCCTTTAAGTAACCATAGCATAAATCCTAGCATTATTAATACTAAGACTATTTGTTGCAAACTTTTATTTCTGACCTTCTGTAATTTTTTTTCATTATCAAATTCAATATCAGTAGCATTTTTATCTATATTTGAATAAATTTGAAATTTATTTCTGCTACCTATATATTCCCATCCATCTTTTCTAGCTTTTCTTATATAATTCTTTTTAGTAGCTATTCTATTATTTTCCATAACACATACATTATACTTTAGTTCTTTAGGTTCAACTTTTTTAAATTTAATATATAAACTGTTAATTGATCCTAATATCCATCCTTTTGTTGCCATTTCAGATAGATACTGCTCAATCACTTTATATTCATATGGTAAAAATTGATATATAATAAATTTATATTTACCAATTCTCATTATTTTAACTCCTTCCTTTGAGACCAAGTAAATAAGATAGCTTGATATTACATTTAGGCTAATTTTTACATTTCTCATCTAAGTTTCTTTGATTTTCTAATTTACTATTTCCATCTAAAATATACCATTTTTCCTAATAGTATAGATGTCCAATTTATTACATGGAAAAGAGGATTAAAAATCAATTTTTAATCCTCTAAAATTTCTATTTTATTTGTTTTTTCTATCTGTATAAGTTGTGTGAAGATATTCTTCAGCGGTATGTCCACCTGGTTTACCCATGTATGTGTCATACATTTTCATAAGTGCTCCATTTTGGTGTGATTTTCTTTTTGGTAGTAATTTAAAATCTTGGTTGTATAGAACTGATGCTCTAACTTTTCTTATATCCATAGATTCTCTATCTCTTGCGCTAACATGAGGTTGTCCACCACCATTTACACATCCACCAGTACAAGACATTACTTCTATAAAGTGATATCCGTCATTAAGTTTACCTTCTTCTACAAATTTAAAGAATGAACCTGAACCATTGATTACAGCTATTTTATAATCAACTCCACCAATATTTACAGTAGCTTCTTTAATATCAGCTTCACCTCTTACTGCTGTGTACTCAACATCTTCAAGGTCAGCATTTTCCACCATATCTTTTGCTGTTCTAAGTGCAGCTTCCATAACTCCACCCGTTGCTCCAAATATAGCTCCTGCTCCTGTGTATTCTCCCATTGCTGGGTCTGCAATTCCATCTTCAAGATTTGCAAAATCTATTTTTTCTGCTCTTATAAATGCTGCAAGTTCTCTTGTTGTTAATACTGCATCAATATCTCTTAATCCATCTTTCTCCATCTCTTCTCTATCAGCTTCATATTTTTTTGAAATACAAGGCATTATAGTTACTGTGAAGACATCTTTAGGGTCAAGACCTTCAAGTTTTGGATAGTAAGATTTACTTGCTGCTCCAAATTCTTGTTGAGGTGATTTAGCACTTGATAAATTAGTTATAAGTTCTGGGTGATGATTTTCTACAAGTCTTACCCAACTTGGACAACATGAAGTCATCATTGGGAAAGGTCCATTGTTTTCAACTCTTTTAAGGAACTCTGTTGTTTCCTCCATAATAGTCATATCAGCTCCAAAGTTTATATCAAATACTTTATCAAATCCAAGTTCTCTAAATGCTGAATAAAGCTTACCTGTTACATCTGCTCCATAACCAAGCCCAAAAAGCTCTCCCATTGAGGCTCTTACTGCTGGTGCCATAGCAACTATAACATGCTTTTTCTCATCTGCAAGTGCTGTTTTAACTCTAGCAATATGTGATTTCTCTTGAAGACAATTTACAGGACATGCTATTAAACATTGACCACATAAAAGACATCCAAAATCATCAAAACATTTTCCATCTCTTGGTGATATAACTCTCTCGCCTGCTTCATTTTTCTCAAATCTTATTGACTCTGTTGTAGTTCTAACTTTACATGCACTAACACATCTACCACATTTAACACATTTTGCTCTATCAATAACAAGTGACTTACTTCTATCATCTATTAAAGCTTGTCTATCTTCTGTTTCAAACTTTTTCTTTGGGAATATTTTAAGTTCTTTTGAAACCTGTAATAATTCACAATTAAGTCTTCTTGAACATGGACCACACTTAAACTCATGATCATCTAGTATATTTTGAAGAGTTTCATTTCTTTTTGCTATTGTAGCCTCACTTGTAGTACTTATTACCATTCCATCCTTTGCCTTAACAACACAGGCTCTAGGTAACATTTTCATACCTTCAACTTCAACTACACACACTCCACATCTGCCAAGATTACACACATCATCCTTTAATGCACAAAGTGTTGGAATTTCAATACCTTGACTTCTAGCTACATCAAGTATTGTCTTCCCTTCTTCAAATTCTGCTTCTTTACCATCAATTATTAATTTTTGCATTTTTTTGCCTCCCTATTAGCTGCTAAAATTATTATAGGCTATTTGTAGCCCTATCAAGAATCCCTGTTAAAAACGCTATGACTATTCCATAATTAGTCATAGGTACACTACTCTCTTCACACAAATTAATTCTATTTATAACAGTTTTTCTATTTATCATACACGCCCCACAATGTATTACAAGGTCGTAATCTTCTAGATTATTTCTAAAATCATTTCCCATTGAAAAACTAAAATCTAGCTTTCCACCAACATATTTTTCTAATAGTCTTGGGATTTTAACTTTCCCTATATCTTCATGTGAAACATTATGTGTACAACTTTCTGCTATTAGAACCTTATTTCCCTGCTTAAGGCTTCTAATAGCAGTAGCACCCTCTATAAACTTATCTAAATCACCTTTTTGTCTAGCAAAAAGTATCGAGAAACTAGTAAGTTTTATATCACTTGGTACTATCTGACTAACTTTCTTAAAAGCTTGTGAATCAGTTACTACTAAATCCACTTTTTTAAGGTCTTTAAGTGCCTCTTCAAGTTCTGTATCTCTAACTACATAGCTCTTTATTCCATTATCAAGACAATCTCTTATAAGTTGTACCTGAGGAAGTATTAATCTTCCCTTTGGTGCCTCAGAATCTATCGGAACAACTAAAATAACTGTTGAACCATATGGTAGCAAATCTCCTATAAGACTTCTATCATCTTCCTCTTCTTTTAGAGCCTCTTTAATTTCATCAAGTAAATTATCAACGCCATCTCTACTTTTAGCCGAAACAAATATACAATCTTTTATATCAGACTCTATCTTCTTTTTCTCTTCTTTAGCTAACAGATCACTCTTACTTATAACAACTCTAAAGTTTACGTTATATTTTTTAGCCTGTGATTTCCAATTTTTAAACCCATCTAAATCTATATCTTTTGAATCCATTACATATATCGCAAGGTCTGTGCTTTTTAAAGTTTCAATTGCCTTTGCAATTCTTTTCTCACCAAGCTTTGTATCATCATTAAACCCTGCTGTATCTGTAAGAAGTACTGCCCCTGTCCCTAGAATTTCCATAGCTTTTTTAACTGAATCTGTTGTAGTTCCTTTTTCACTTGAAACTATTGAAATCTCTTGTCCTGTAAGTGCATTCATAAGTGATGACTTTCCTGCATTAACATTCCCAAAAATCGCTATATGCTTCCTATTTCCATTTGTAACATTATTCAAAGTTGAATCCTCCAATATAAATTATAAGAATAAATCTCTCTTACCACTTTTTAATTTCTCTATATTTTTTTCTACTATTTTTTTAGTTTTTTCATTTTTAATTTCTGAAGTTACTTTTAAAGCTGTTCTCATAGCTTTTTCTTTAAACTCATCATCACCATAATCAAGTGCATACTCAACTAAAGTTGTTATAGCATTAGGCTCGCATACATTTTGAATCTCACCAGTTTTAGCAAGTTCCATAAATCTATCCCCTGTTCTTCCTGTTCTATAACAAGCTGTACAGTAACTCGGAATATACCCATCATCTAAAAGTCCTTTTATAACTTCAAGTGGAGTTCTCTCATCTGAAGTTTCAAATTGTTTATCATCTGAACCTTTTTCTTCTCTCTCTTTGTATCCACCAACTCCTGTGCTTGAACCAGCTGATACTTGTGAGACACCATATCTTAAAACTTCTCTTCTCATCTGCGCAGTTTCTCTTGTTGAAAGAATAAGACCTACATAAGGAACTGCTATTCTTAGAACTGCAACAACTCTTTTGAACATTTCATCAGTTAAAAGATTAGGATAGTTATCCATTGCCATACCTTTAGCTTTTTTAAGTCTTGGAACTGATATTGTATGGAATCCAACCCCATAAGTATCCTCAAGATAGTTATTGTGCATCATAAGACCTAAAACTTCAAATCTATAATCAGCAAGTCCAAATAATGCCCCACCACCAACATCTTCTATTCCAGCTTTCATAGCTCTATCAAATGATGTTAAGTGATATTCATAGTTTCCTTTTAATGATTTTGGGTGCATTTTAGCATAAGCTTCTTTATCATAAGTTTCTTGGAATAAAATATAAGTTCCAATTCCCTTATCTAAAAGTTTCTTATAGTTTTCTTCTGTTGTAGCTGCTATATTAACGTTAACTCTTCTTATAGCTCCATTAGCATTTTGAGTGTTATATATAGTATCAAGACACTCTAAAACATAATCAATAGGTGCATTAACTGGGTCCTCCCCAAGTTCTAATGCAAGTCTTTTATGTCCCATTTTTTCTAATATTCTAACTTCTTGTGCAACTTCTTCTTGAGTAAGTTTTCTTCTTGTGAACTTATTGCACTTTTGGTAACCACAATAAACGCAGTTATTCACACAGTAATCACTAACATATAAAGGTGCAAACATAACTATTCTTTTACCATATATGCTTTCCTTAAGGTGCCCTGCAAGCTTGTACATATCTGCAACTACTTCTTCATCTTCTACTTTTAAAAGTATGGCTGCATCCTTATATGTTAGTCTTTCTCCTGATTTAACCCTTTTTAAAACCTCTTTAGCTTCTTGTGCGTTAGGATTTTCTGTCTCTTTTAATATTCCATTAATTAATTCTTGATCTATAAACATAATGTTATTCTCCTTTTTTCTTAAATGCTAAATTTTCAGTTTTTGTATCTATTCGATCATCACTCTTTTGCTCAAATGTATCTTGCCAGTTAAAATTATCTCCTCTAGTTACTTCAACATCATAACCAAATTTTTTCATTCTATTTTCTATGCAAAGTCTACATTCTGCTGCTTCATCACCAGTACAAATTTTTCCATCATATAAAGCATATTTCTCTCTAACACTAGTTGGTGATAAGTTAGGCATAACAACATTCCCACCTGCCTTAACACCTTTTTCTCTACCTGTTGGATCAATAGTTCCAAGTGCTGTTGTTGCTGGAAGTAAAAGTTCTGGTAAAAGAAGTCTTACAAGTGCAAGCATAAGAATTGTTTTTTCCAATGTTCCACCTTTTTCATTTCCAAGTGGTGTATCTTTTTGTGGTATAAAAGGGCCTATTCCACACATAGCTGGTTCAAACTCTTTTACAAACATCAAATCATTAACTAAATCCTCATCAGTTTGATTTGGTAGTCCTACCATAAAGCCAGCCCCTGCCTGAAAACCTATTTCTTTAAGATTTTTAAGACACTCTCTTCTACTCTCTATACACGCCCCTGGGTGCAGGCTATCATATAAAGCTTTTGTCGCTGTTTCATGTCTTAAAAGATATCTATCAGCCCCAGCTTCATATAATTTTTTATAAGACTCATAACTTCTCTCTCCCATAGAAAGTGTAATAGCATTATTAGGATATCTTCTTTTCATCTCTTTAATAATTGCTACCATTCTCTCATCTGTAAAATAAGGATCCTCTCCACCTTGAAGTACATATGTTTTATACCCAAGCTTATCTCCCATCTGAGCACATTCCATGATTTCATCAAAAGTAAGTCTATATCTATCTGCATTTTTATTGCTTTTTCTTATTCCACAATACATGCAATCCATCTTACAATAATTTGTAAACTCAATAAGTCCTCTCATATATACTTTATTGCCATAATACTTTCTTCTAACTTCATCTGATTTTTGAACTAAATATTTTGTTTCCTCTTCATTGATATTTGAAATTAAATATAATAGTTCTTCTCTGCTAGCATTATGCTCTACCGAAAGCTTATCTATAATATCTTTTATAAACATTCATTAAACTCCATTTCTCTATAACTAAATAGTATAATAATTTTTTATCTACCCTAATTAAATTATAATTGTAAACACACTGAATAGCTAATATCCTTCTTTGATGATTTTTTATTGGATATTCAATATATTCTCTTTTAGATAAATAAAATCGCAACTTCTAAAAAATTTGATAGTATATAAGCACAATCTCTTACAAATGTTATATTTTCCCGATAATATATTGTTAATTTAAACTTAACAAGCTAGAAAACTTCCCACACGAAAATATATTGCAAGTAATATGAACTTTTTACCACTATTATATTATAATATATTTTTTGGAATTTTTTATTATTTTCAGACTATTTGTTTTAAATTTCTTTAATTTAATTATAATTTCTCAAGATGCATCATCTCTTTTTGCTCAAAATTTGATATACAAAGCTACACCCTCTATAATTTAAAATATATAGTATACATATTAGAAAACTAACTAATAATCTAAAGGAGATAAACAAATGAAGAAAAAAGTTATACTACCAATTATTATCGGAATCATTATCGCTACTGGGGTTGGCTTTGCTAGCTATTATCATAATAATCAAAAAGCAAGTATGCTCGCTCAAGAAAATGCTAACTTAAAAGCTCAAGTAGCACAGAAAAATCAAGAAATTGCTAATAATAATAAAGCTATTCAAATCAATTTACACATAAAAGATGGAGCTTTTGACCTTGCTACAAAAGAAATTGCTGCACTATCTAACCCAAAAGAAATACAATCGCTTACTAAGCAGCTAAATAGCTATAAGGAAAGTGCTCAGAATTTTAATAATTCTATTTCTAGTGCCATCCTAGCATTAAAACAAAATTATGATGTAGCAGCTTTCACAAAAGCAATTAATAATA
Organism: Sarcina sp.; assembly: GCA_051650125.1. GTDB lineage: Bacteria > Bacillota > Clostridia > Clostridiales > Clostridiaceae > Sarcina. The sequence goes on from JBOFIK010000053.1 coordinate 15,745, forward strand.
TAAGTTCAAATGACCTTATTAGTAGTGATTCAAGTAAACTTAATAATATAAAAACTGCACTTCCTAGTCTTGATAAATTAAATGAAGTTGCAAACCTTGTAGCTACTAAGGATTTATCTAAGGCTAATGATATTTTTAAAACAATAAATGAAAACTCACTTATAAATTCAGGAATCCTAACACAAAATGATTTTACTAAAATCCAAAACTTTATAAATTCTACTACAAATGCAAATAAACAAATTATAAACATAGTAAATCAAAAAATATCTGAACTTAAAAATAAAAGTTCTCAAATCTTAGGATAAAACTTTAACTCCTTAAACCTTTGTATTTCTTAGCCTTATACTTATAGTGTGCTAGGTTTGAATGCCTTTTTTATTATGCTATAATGGGTATAAGTGAGGATTAAAATTATGTATGATGACGAAATATTTAACAGAAAACTATACAAATTAAGAGAAGATTTAAATGACTATATAAGTCAGTATTACCTAAAAGAAATATCAAGAGATTATCTAAATGACCTTCTAATATTTTTAGAAAAGTGGGATAAAGATGAACATATGCTTGATAGCATAACAATGGCATTAGCTATTGAAGGTGAGCTTTCAATTTCTGAAATAGATGAGTATAAAATAAACAGAGAAGTTAGCAGAGTTTTATTTGATATTTATATAGAAAATATTCTAGAGAACACAAATTTTAGGGATGTAAAAACCATATATGCTAATAACATAAAGAAAATTTATAGACATGATGAATTAAGAGGACTTGTAAAAGGACATCTTGTTGATAATATAAGAGAGCTTTATAGTAATGGTATAGCTCATCTAAATGATTTTACTTTATATGTTTGTGATGATGAATCTTGTGTTAAAGTTACGATTTATGACCCTAAAGAGGTCTTGAAAATAGTTGAATATGATGATTAATATAAAAAAAGTTTCCTCGCCACTGGCGAAGAAACTTTTTTAATTTATTACATTTCTAATTTAAAATCTAAATACCCACTATTCTCTTAACTGTAAATCTTCTTATATCAAAATCATATATTTGCCTAAAATTCTATCAATTCAACGTCTTTAATTTCCTTTGGAATTACTCTTTGAGTATATTCTAAGCTATCCCAAACTTCAAACCCTTGATTATTTGCAATTTGATATAGTGGAATTATTGTATTTTTTAACTTGTCTATAAATACTTCCTTAGAAATCTGGTCATCAAAAACATTTATATCAATTTCTAAATATGATTCAAGTGCTTTTTTATATTTGCTCTTATTTTCTTTAAGCATACCTACAAATCTAAATTGTACTTCACAAAAATCATCAAGAAGCTCATCTAAATTTGGCAGTTTATCATTTTTAGCACTGTTTACATTTTTAGGAGTAGGAATCAAATTCCAAAGTTCATCATGCATAACAAAACTCCAAGGAATAAAATGGTCTAGGCTCATTGTTTTTGTTTTAACTTCAAAGCCTGTATAAATATCTATCAATTTTTCACTACTTAAAAACTCTTTCCAAACTTTTGTTGGTTTTGCTAATTCCCTCCTAGATACAAAATCTAGTTTCATAGGAATTGCTGGAATACTTAAATTTCTTCTTTGAACAAAATTTATATATTTATAACTAACCCAGTCCTTAAGGATTTTTTGATTGGAATAAAGGTATATAAACCATTCATCATCTATTATTTTGATAGTCTTATTCTTTAAATCTATCTTATATAAAGGATATTTTTCCTCATCATTCAAAACTGCCATTTGTTTTTGTTTTTCATAATCAGTTCCATTTATTTTATCTTTATAAAAAGGACTTAAAAGTCTATATGGAACGTACTTACACAATCTATCAACTTCTTTCCTTAAGTTAAATTTATTATCTTTAAGCAATTTCAATAGCTTGTCCTTTTTAATATCTAAAGGTATATTAAACTCTTCTATAAGATTGTTTAAAACAACTTTCATTTGGTCAGAAGCTCCAAAACTAAGTTTATATTGTACTATTGGAAACCAAGCATTAACTATCATTCTAACCGTTATATCTTCAAATGTTATCTCTCTATTTCCTTGTGTTACCTCTTCTAAAACTCCTTTAAACCAAAGTATTTTATAGCTTGTTGTAAGACTTTCATCTAATATGCCTTGAAAGGTTTTTATATCTATATTCTTATAAATTGAAATATCTATTATATCTAACATAAGTAAATCTCCTAATTTAAATTAATCACACATAATATATATTCTCGTAACTTTTATAATACTTCTTTAACTCTAACAACAATACCATTCTCAAGCATTACTTTAATTCCATGATGATGATTTGGTGACTTAGTAAGTATTCTACCAACTATTCCTTCTGTAAGTTTTCCAGTTCTTTGATCTTGCTTTTGAACTCCTCTAACTTTTCCACCAATTTTTATATTTATTCTATTTGTTCCATCCATTATTTTTCTACCTCATCTTTCTTATTTATTCAATAGCCTATATTTTAAGCTATTAAAATTATATTTATCAAATCAATTTTACACTTTATCTTTTATAATATCTATTTTTAATTACAATTTCCTATTTTAATGCCTAGAAATCCATTTATCAAAATATGTATTTCAATATTAAAATATAAAACATACTCTAGGTTTTATTGCTATATTATGTATACTTATTTAAATTAACATGAAGTATCTACCATTTTAGGGATTTATTTATTATAATCAAATTATAGTTATGAAAATATTTACAAAAGGGGACTGAAGACTTATGAAAAACATGAAAATTAACTTTAACATTGCAATTAACTCAATTGAAGATATGACTTTAAAGGTGAAGTTATTTATCAGCGAAATACCACAACTAGATGGATTACACCTTTTTAGAAGTAAATCAAAAGTATCTAATATAATAACTGATGTTGAATTTAAGGAAGATAAAGATTTTATACATTGTAAAATAGATAATAATACTACTTTTGAAATGGAATACCTTGTAAAGCTTGGATTCCTTGCAAAGCATGGAGCTTATGGAATTGCAACAGAGGATATTGTTGCATTCGCTGGTGAACAGGTTCTTTTACTTCCATTTGAAACTTTAAATCTTGCTAGTAATAAAAATGATTTTACATTTGATATAGAGATAAACTATGACTTAGAAAGCTATAAAAATATGATTATTCCATTTAAAAATGATAATAAAACTACTCTTGTAGCTAAAAATTGGGGAGATATGTTTGAAATAATGAAATCTTCTTATGTCTTTGCAAAAGTAAATACTCACAATATAAATAACAACTTTAAACTGCACACAAACTTCAAAATTGATGATGTTGCAAAAAATAATTTAAATAAATTATATAACTACTATACTAATTTATTTAAGACTGAAATAGAACTAAACTTATCATCTCTTAAAACAGACCTAGACCAAAAACTATTTGCAGGAAGTAGTAAAACAAATATCTGTGCAACATTCGATTTTAATGATAAAAGAGATTATCAATTAATTTCACACAGAATGTTCCATGCATTTATGGATACAAGACTTAATAACTCAGTATTCCATATGCCACCTAACCTTTGGGTTACAGAGGGACTTGCTTGTTACTACGAGCATAAAGCATTAGAAGTTCTTGATACTGATTTTAAATATGCACTTGATATTTCATTTAATGAAGAGTTTAAAAAACTTTATAGAACTTACCTTTATTCAATAAACAAAAATGAGAAACTTTATAGTTTCCCACCACTGCTTGAGGGTAACCTACAAAGTAATGCGTTAATTGAATATCTTCACTACACAAAGTCACCTCTTCTTATAAAATTCTTTGAAGATGCTAGTCTTTTAGATGGTGAGGATAGATTTATAAATTACTTGTTATCACTTGAAACATTAGAAGATTTTTCACAAGCAGATATGTTTAAAGCTATACTTACAGATAATATAAATGATATAGCAGTAAATTATATCTTTGGTGTAAAACCTCTTGTTCTTGATATAGACCCAGCAGGTGATATTGAAAAAATAAGAGAAGAACTTACAGAGTTTGAAAATGTTATGAGCACATGGTTTAAGCTTGATAAAGTACAAAATGATAGTAATGTTACTGATGAGGATCTAGCGCAGTTTGATAAAAAAACTGCACCTGATACAATCTAATTTTAAATATTAAAAGGGACAAGTTGTAGAATTTCATCTAGAACTTGTCCCCTTTTTTAATCTCTATTTCATATATGCATAAGCATTTAATGCATATAAATTATCAAAACTAAAGACACTCTGATTAGTTTTATCTCCAAATGCTCCATATAGTTCTTCATCTATGCCTGCATTATTCCACCCTATATCATTAAGCTGGAATTCTTTAAGCTTTTCAAAGCATTTATTCATAAGTTGTGTTTCTCCTTGCTCTTTTGCTATTATTGCGACAGTGCTATATATAGCAGTTGACTCTATATTACTTGCAGCACTTCCATCCTTATTATATGCCCCAACTATAAAACCTTTTTCAGTAATTTGTTTATTTGCCCACTTTATAAAACTTGAAACATCTTCTCCTGCCTCTGATTTATTTAAAACTGTAACTACTGATGTTGTTGTATCTATAAACACTTTCCCTTTTTCATTTTTCATATCAACATACTTTTTTGTATCATAATAATATTCCTTATGATATAGTGGTAATTCATCTGATACATATGCCCCATCTATAAGTTTCTTATTCTTCTTTATAATTTCATTCCACTCACTGTCATGTTCTGCAAGTTTTTTCATTGCAGCAATATCTATATAGCAAATATCTACTTTCTCATTAGTCACATTATACTCTGTATCATAGAAATCTCTTAAATAACCATCTGCCCCTACACAATATTCTTTAAGTGCATTACCTATTTCTAGTGCTAACCTTTTATAATCTTCATTTTTCCATTTATCATAGCCATATAAAAGAGCCTTTGCAATTCGCAAATCATCTATTATAGCATTAGTAGTATCCTTTTGTTTCCCCTCTTTATCTATTCTCCACACAACAAGTCCATTTTCCATAAGCATATTATTCTTTATAATATTAAAACCCTTGTTAAATCTATCCTTATCATTTGTATTAACGCTATAAAGCATCATAAGTCCATGTGATTCTGATAAGATATTATGCCCCGTTGTAATGTCATTTTCATCTGAACTTTTATCTAAATAATTAGTATAAACTCCATATCTATTAGACATTTTATCATCTATAAACTTTATAAGACTATTTTTATATTCATTTGTACTTTCACTCTTTTTATCTAAATTCATCTTCTCTTTCTTTTCTTGATTCTCATTTTCTTTTTTCTTATCCTTATCCTTACTCTTATCTTCCTTTTCTTTATAAACACTTTTTTTATTTTCTATAATTTTCTTTCTCTCACTACTTAATTTAGGTAAGATAGCCCCACTCATAAGTAAAATTACAATTCCACTTACTCCAAAAATCAATTTGTGTTTTTTCATTTATATTTTCCCCTCTTCTATTTATGTATTATCTACTACCTTTTCTTTATCTACACTTTATATTATCTTATTTTTTTGATAATTTTAAAATAGAAGAGTTTAACTTTTAACATATTATGTCTTAAAATTTATAAACTTCACAAAGTATTTTAAGTGAACCTCAAAAAAGGAAGTTTTCTTCAAACTTCCTTTTTTACATATTATATTTTTATTACGCCATTAAATCTTTTAAACACTATTCACTAAACATAACATTTTAAAATTCTCCTTTAGTATTTCATTTCATCTCTTAATCAAAAGATAATAATTCTCATTTGTTATTGTATTTATCTTCCCACTATCTCTAAGTAGAATCAAATACTTCTTTTTTTAATATTTCAAGACTTGACGAGGATGTTATAATTGTTATAGATGCAATGATATATTAATTTTTTTAAAAACTTTAATATACTTGTAAATACATGTGAACTACCTCTAGGCTAAAGACCTAGAGGCTTCTATTAAATAATTCATCAGATTAAGTTTTAAGAAATTAAAACTACGATATTTAAGTCATGATACCTACGGTTGACGCACTAGACCGTTGCTCTATCGTATATATTTAAGTTGGGTTAGAGTAAGAAAAGCCCTGTGATATATACATGTAAGCTTTTATATCATTATCGAAGTGAAGAAGGATTCTTGTTATGGCAACAGTAGCAAGATACTCACAACCTATACTTTTATAATATAGAGTATTTTTCAGAAAGGACTGAAATTTTATGGTATATGTTATTAATATACACAATGAACCTTTAATGCCTTGTAGCAATGTAGTAGCTAGACTACTCCTTAGGCAAGGAAAAGCTAAGGTTAAATCTAAAACTCCATTTACAATTAAGCTAACTTACGAAACTACAAATTATACACAAGATATGACTTGTGGAATAGATACAGGTAGCTCTCATATAGGAAGCTCTGTTGTAGATGAAAACAGCAATGTAATTTACTTATCTCAAGTTGAGGTAAGAAATAATATAACAGAAAAAATGACTCAACGGTCTAAATACAGAAGAAATAGGCGTAATAGAAAAACTAGATATAGAAAAGCTAGATGGCTTAATAGGAAAAACTCTATCAAAAACGACAGGTTCTCTCCTACTATGATAAGTAAATTTAATAGTCATTTTAAAGAAATTAATTTTATCAAAAGCATTTTACCCATAACAAATTTAGTTTTAGAAACAGCAACCTTTGACCCTCATTTATTAAAAAATCCAAGCCTAAAATATAGTAAGTGGGGTTATCAAAAAGGTGATAACTTTGGCTTTGCTAATACTAAAGCTTTTGTTTTGACAAGAGATAATTACACTTGTCAGCACTGTAAAGGTAAAAAGAAAGACAGTAAGCTTGAAATACATCACATTACATTTAGAAGCAATGGAGGTAGTAACGAAAAAGATAATTTAATTACTCTTTGTCACACTTGCCATTATGCTTTACACCACAATAAGATTAAATTAAAACTTACTGGTAAAAAGAAAACTTTATTAAAACACGCAACTCAAATGAATAGTATAAGAGTTCAGCTTTTGAAAAACTTAGAGTGCGAAGAAACATTTGGATTTATAACTAAAGAAAATAGATATGCTATGGAACTTCCAAAGGAGCATTATTTTGATGCAGTAGCTATTGCTAGTGGTGGAAAGAAAGTAACTTTTAAAGTTTCTAAGCTTTTAGTTAAAAAATGCGTATCTAAAGGCGATTACCAACAATCAAAGGGTATTCGTAGCGAACAGAAAATACCAACAGGAAAAATTAAAGGATTCAGAAAATTTGATAAGGTAAAATATCTCGGAAAAGAATATTTTATCAAAGGAAAAATGAGTTCGGGGTATGCTATTCTTATGGATATTTTGGGAAACAAAATAAGTTTTTCTAATGCTCCAAAAGGCTTTAAAACACCAAAGCTTGTTAATTGCTCTAGGATTAGTGCAAGAAAAACTTGGTTAGTAGAAGAAGTGAACTGTCTGTGACGGATTCAGCCACGAAGCTAAAGACTGTCGTGGTTTTCTCCTAGCCTTAATATAAATTTAGTTACTTTTTAGCATATAAATCTTTACTTTATTTATTAAAAAGCTAATTATAAACGCAGACTCAATTTAATTAGAGTTTTAAGCTTTAGCATAAGATAATATTTGAGCCACATTTATAATTACACAACTTAATTTTAAAAAATGAAAGGATGATTTTAAATTGGAAAATAAACAAAAGAAAAGAGTTATACTTGGTATGTCTGGTGGAGTTGATTCATCAGTATCAGCACTTTTATTAAAGGAGCAAGGATACGAAGTTATAGGGCTTTTCATGAAAAACTGGGATGAGAAAAATGATGAGGGTATCTGTACTGCAACTGAAGATTATGAAGATGTTGCAAGAGTTTGTAGTCAACTTGATATTCCTTACTATACAGTTAACTTTGTAAAAAAATACTGGGACAATGTTTTTGAATATTTCCTAGAAGAGTATAGAAAAGGTAGAACACCAAACCCTGATGTTCTTTGTAATAAAGAAATTAAGTTCAAGGCTTTCCTTGAATATGCATTAACACTTGATGCTGACTATATTGCTATGGGTCACTATGCACAGGTTAATGAAAATGAAGATGGTAAATTTGAATTACTTCGTGGAAGAGATGATAATAAAGATCAAACTTACTTCCTATGTATGTTAAATCAATACCAATTATCAAAAGCTTTATTCCCTATCGGGCATCTTGAAAAAAGCAAAGTTAGAGAAATAGCTACTGCGGCTGGTCTTGCTACTGCTACTAAAAAAGATAGTACAGGAGTATGTTTCATAGGTGAGAGAGATTTTAATAAATTCTTAAACCAATATCTTCCTGCTCAAAAAGGTGAAATGAAAACATTTGATGGAAAAGTTATTGGTGAGCATAAAGGACTTATGTATTACACAATAGGTCAAAGAAAAGGTCTTGGAATCGGTGGTGGTTTCAGTACATCAGAAGAACCTTGGTTTGTTGCACAAAAAGATATCGAGAATAACATATTATATGTAGTTCAAGGTGAGAAAAATGCAAAAATTCACTTTAGCGGACTTGTAACAGAAGGCGTAAACTGGACTTCTGGAGAAGAACCAACAGAAGAATTTAGATGTACAGCTAAATTTAGATATAGACAAAAAGATATAGATGTAACAGTAACTCCACTTGGAGATAATAAATTTAGAGTAATGTTTGATGCACCTGCAAAAGCAGTTACAGAAGGACAATTTGTAGTATTCTATGATGGAGAAAAATGTCTTGGTGGTGGACCAATAGAGGAAACTATCAGAGCCTAATAACTTCAAAAAGTGTATGCCTTACAATCTAGGCATACACTTTGTTTTTTTATATTAAATTTTTTAATTCTCTTTGCTCACTATAAACTTATTATCACCAAAATTAAAAACCCAAAGCAATAAAACAAAGCATATGCAAGCCAAGATACAAATAATTTTGTACTATACAATAATTTAGTAAAGCAAGTACACTTAAATACTATTATCATCATAATAAGTCCAGATATTACAGGGATAAAAGCTTTCATGTCTAAAAATAATGGATTAGAAGGATCAATTCTAACAAACCATAATGTATGTACTATAATTGCTACTATTAATGTTATGCCAAATAAATCCTTTATTTTATAATCTTTTGCTGATATTTCACTCATTTTTTCTCCCACCTTTTTTTACTTTTACCCTATAATATCATCCTTTTCGACTCTGCTTATTACTTTATCCTTAAGCTTTTAATACTAATCTACGTATATTTTAATTTTTACCTTATCGCTAGTATGATCTGATTTATATATGATAGGATTTCTAAGATTACCACTTTCTATATCTTCAAGTAATCTCTTAAAATCATAATTTCTAAAGTCAAAACCTTCTTTTCCTATCTTAGTTATATTATCTTCTGGAATAATACTTGCAATTCCACTAAACATTTTAAGTAGTGCAAGTGGCAGTGCAAAGTCCTGATGAATATTCTCTTTCTCTATATCAATGAATACCTTAAGCTTTGTATAATTCTTTTTCTCTGCTATATAACTATCTTTTTCTATAACTTCTACTATTTCAGCCTCTACAGCTTCAACTTCAATTTCCTTATCTAAATCTAATTCACTTTTTCTACTCATTTTTCACCCTCCTACAATTTACTTCTTAACTTCATTATAGTCCTTTTAAAATATATATTTCTATACTTCACTAAAATTTTATAAACAAAAAACAGATTTAAACTAGCCTGTTTTTGCTATTGGCTAGTTTTAGTATTATAATAATATCATTATAGTTTTTTCTATAATAAAAAATAAATATTTAGGGTGATTAAAATGGATCAAGAACAAAAAGATAAAATACTACAAACATTTTCAACAGGATGTAGATGTATGAGTGTTTCAATAGATAGAATTAATAATGCAATTGATAAAGGTGCTAACACAGTAGAAGCTATTGGGGCTAAAACTAGTGCTGGAACTGGTTGTGGTAGATGTAAGAAACTTATTCAAATTCTTATAGATGAAAAAACAAAGTAATAATAAAGAAGTAGCTTATAAGACAAGCTACTTCTTTATTGATTATTTCTAAATTTTTCTTTTGAACATCATCTAACGTATGTGTTCCTGTCACTATATTCTTTTCCATTAACATTTGCAGAGCCTCTGTTGTAAATGTACTTCCCTCTATCTTATTAGAATGATATATATAATCGTATTTTAATATTTCATTTAAAGAATTGTGTATTCCTTTTGTTTCTATTAATGTTTGTAAAAATCTTTCATAATCATATTTCATAAAGTTTTTCTAATCTCTTATCTTTATATATGCTTAATTATATATTATCACTATTAACATATAAACAGAAATTTAATCATTTACTTTCTTATTTTATTTATTTCCAAATGTTTCTTTTAAAACTTTGATATGTGATCATAAAGTATCCACTATAAAGCATAAACATTATTATAAATGAAACTATAATATTCAAAATAAATGCCTCATTTCCTATATAGACCTCAACTTGCTCTTTATATATATTTAAATATCCTGCTAAGAATAATATAAAGCCTGTTACTGCAATTAAAAGTGCCACGCCAAAGTATATTGATATTTGTTTTAAGATTATTTTATTTATATCTTTTTCTTCCACCCCAAGTTTTTGAAGAACTATAAATCTATCTTTATTTTCTATTGAGTCTACAAGTTGTTTTAGTCCTAAAATAGTAAGACTTATCATAAATAAAACTATCCCTACATACATCCCAAGTATTCTCATTCCAAGTGTTGCATTTAGTATTGTATTTTTCTCTACTATTTTAATTCTTGCATACGGATATACTCTACCCTCTACCTTTTCTATAATTTCACCATTAGATTCTTCAAAAATCTTATCTAACTTCCCAGCTAGTTCCACTCCATCCTCAAAAGGAATTTTATCATCTAAATCTGCTACAAAATTATAAAATACAACATCTTTATTATCTAGATATTTATCATTAACTACATATATTAATGGGAATTTGCTAAAGTCATAGAAACATTCTCCTATGCTATCTTTAAAAATCCCATCATCTCTTAGAATTAATTTTTGATTATCAATTTTTATATTAGCTGTTTCCTTTATATATTCATCTAAAATTTCATCTCGCATTGTCTTTTCTACTTGTAGTATATATTCATTATCCTTTAGACTAACCTCTTCATAACCTAGCATTTTTCTAATTTTATTGAAATCTGTAAGTTTAATTGCTATTTGTTTTTCATGTTCTGAATTATCTTCTACAAAATAACTACTAAATTCTATAAAATCTTTTCCTTTATATACATCTTTACTAAGTTCTTTTTTATAAGCATCATAATCCATATTAAATTTACTATACTTATCATTATCAACTATTATTTCATTGCTAATTGCTATATCAAATGGAAGTCTGTAATCTAAATATCCTGATGACCATTGTGCCATCATAAGAGAGCCTATAAAACTAATCATTCCAAAAAGTAATGTTAAACTTATAGTTGCCATTATCCCCGGGGATGATTTTATTTTAGCTGATAGACCTCCAAGTAAAACAAGGTTTGTCCCCTTATACTTAAAACCTATAAACCTCTCCTTCACTACAACTATTATGTAGGAAATTGAATAAAACATAAAATATGTCCCAACTATAAATGAAACTCCTCCAACAAGCAATGCTTTCATTAAATTATAAGCTACATTATTATCAAAAAAATCTATAAACGTCATAAAAGATTTTAAACTTGTAAGGTAGCAAATTATTGCTATGCTAAATAAAACTACATAGAATATTCCCTTTTTTTTAAATCTACAATCTGTCTTTTTATCTTGATTCATAAAATCTATAAGCTTAACTTTATTTAGTGCAATAATATTAAATAAACCTATAATTCCAAACATTATTAAAAAGAAAATAACTGTTTGAATTGCTGCATCTGTGTAAAACCTAAAGTTAAATAAAACTTCTTGCTCTGCACTTACCAAAATAGATATAGTTAAAAGTTGTGAGAATATAGTTCCAAGTAGTACCCCACACACTATTGCAAGCACACCTATAACAAGTGCTTCCATAAAGAACATAAGTGCAACTGTCTTTTGCTCCATTCCAAGAAGTATATATGTTCCAAACTCTTTGTACCTTCTTTTCACCATATAACTATTCACATAAAAAACTAATATCGTAAGTGCAAGTGTTATCAGATAAGTTGAATGTTTTAGCATCATCTGTAAATATTCAAAATTTAGTGTACTCTCTGTTATAAACTCATACTCACTACTTGAAAGTGATGTAAAAGCATAAAACAAACTAGAACAAAGCATTATAGTTATAAAATATATTAGATAATCTTTTACTGATTTTTTAGCATTTTTAAGAGTTAAATTAACGTACATCTCTTAAATCACCACCTAAAAGTGCTACAACATCTAAAATTTTACTAAAGAATCTTTTTCTAGTATTATCGCCCTTAACAAGCTCTGTAAATATCTTTCCATCTTTGATAAAAAGAATCCTATCACAGTAACTTGCAGTAAAACTATCATGTGTAACCATTAAAATAGTTGATTTATTCTTTTTATTTAAACCTGAGATCATTTCTATAAACATCTGTGCAGACCTTGAATCTAGTGAACCTGTTGGCTCATCTGCTAAAACAAGCTTAGGTTTTGTAACAAGTGCTCTTGCACAGGCACATCTTTGTTTTTGCCCCCCTGATACTTCATAAGGATATTTATCTAGAAACTCACTTATTCCAAGCTCTTTTGCAACACTTAAAACTCTATTATCTATATCATTTTTTGGAGTTTTATTTATAGTAAGCGTAAGTGCTATATTCTCATGTAACGTTAAAGTATCTAAAAGATTAAACTCTTGAAATATAAATCCTAAATTTTCTCTTCTAAACTTTGCAAGTTTCTTTCTTGAAATATCAGTTATATCCTCATTTGAAATAATTATATTCCCAGCACTAACTTCATCTATTGTAGAAATCAAATTAAGAAGTGTTGTTTTACCTGAACCTGATGGTCCCATAATTCCAACAAATTCTCCCTCTGAAACTTCAAAACTTATATCATCTATTGCCTTAAATACATTTCCCCCTTTTCCATAATACTTCTCAATATTTTTAACCTCTAAAATTTTACTCATTAAAATCACCTCTGACTATATTGTAAGTCACTATTCATAAATCAAATTCGATTGTAACTTACTTTATAGTTACAATATTGTCACTTAAGATAACTACTCAAAAATATCATTACTAGCAAATTCACCTTTTGGAAAAATAATATCAACATTTGTGTAAACATTAAAGTTTGTATCTATGTTGATAATAATCCCAAGCTTATCAGATAGCTTTTTAACTAGATATAATCCTATTCCTGTTGAATTATTATTCCCTCTTCCCTTTGCACCTGTAAATCCTTTTTCAAATACTCTTTCTATATCTTCACTTTTTATTCCTTGTCCATAATCTTTAATACTTAGGCGAACTCCATTTTTGACTTCTAAAACTTTAAACTCTATACTCTGCTGATTATCTTTTTTATACTTTATAGAGTTATTTACAATCTGAGTAATTATAAACTCAAGCCATTTTTCATCTGAGTACACAAATAAATCTTTATCTAGCACTTTAACTGAAACATTATTTAAAATAAACTGTCTTCTACTTTTTATAATCACCTTATTTATACACTCAGTTAAACTAATCTCTTTAACTAGATAATCTTTCTCTAAAGTTTCACTTCTAGCATAAAAAAGAGCTTGTTCAATATAAGATTCAACACTTGAAACCTCTGATAAAATTTCACTTGATACTTGTCCTTTGTTATTTTCAGAAATTAACTTAATAGCTGAAATTGGTGTTTTAATCTCATGAACCCACTTCTCTATATAATCCTTATAATCACTTCTCTCTCTCTTAACTTTTGAAAAATCCTCAAGCATACTTTTGCTAGTTTTCTTAAAAATATCATAATAAACTTTATCTTCTAAAAACTCTGGTGTATCTATACACTCACTCAAAAGATATTTTTTATCTAAATTATTAACTGTTTTATTTAAGTACGTTAGATAATTTTTTCTATTTTTGTACACCACAAAATTTAAAATTAGATCTGTTCCTATAACTACACAAGCTATAATAAAAATATCTTTTATCCCCACACCCTTGCTATATATAAATATTCCTAGACAGTTCATAACAAAAATTTTCAAAATTATATTTAGCTTTTTCTCAAACACAAAATTTATAAAACTAAAATCATTCATCATACAATATAACCTTGTCCCCTTTTAGTCTTTATAAAATCAATTGCACCAAGTGCTTCAAGTTTATGTCTTATTCTATTTATATTTACAGTAAGAGTATTATCATTGATAAACATAGAACTCTCCCACAAATAATCCATAATATCAAACCTTGAAACTATCTTCCCTTTGTTATTAAAAAGATAAACTAATATCTTAAGTTCATTTTTAGTAAGTTCCTCACTTTTTTCTAAATAACTAACCTTGCTAGTCAAAATATCAATCTTCACATTATTATGTACTAGCTCCTCTATATCAGCCTTTTTATAAACACGCTTTAGAATACTACTAATTCTAGCAAGTAAAACCTGAGTATTATAAGGCTTAGTAACAAAATCATCCCCACCAAGAGTAATACTCATAAGCTCATCCATATCAGTATCTCTACTCGTTACAAATATGATAGGCACATCAGAAAATACTCTTATGTCTGTACAAATTTTAAACCCATCATCAAAAGGTAAATTTATATCAAGTAAAATAACATCAACCTTATTATTTTTCAGATGCTCTGCCACATTGTTAAATTGATTTATTCCATAGGCATTGTATGCATTATTTTTAAGTAATACACAAAGTTCTTTTCTTATTTTCTCATTATCCTCAACAACTAAAATATTAAACATATTTCCCCCTAGCTTAACTTAATCAATATTTTAATTTTACATTTTTTTCAAGAAAAGTGCATAGAATTAAAATCAATTTTTTATTAATATTTAACTCACTTTCGCTATATAAATATAAAGGAGGTCTAAATAATGAAGAATTCAATTAAATTTTATGGGACTATGCTTTGCTTAATTTTCACAGTAATAACCGTATTTAGCTCAATACTTCAACTAGTTCAAGGAAGAGAAACCGATACTAACTTGCATATATTAATGCGATTTGTAATATCTATTATAGCCGTTTTATTTTGGGCAACATTTTCTTTAATTAAAAGTAAAAATGCTATTTTAACACTATCAATTCAATATGCTCTTTCAATGGGTTTAATTTTTGCTCTACTATATATTTCAGGATTTTTTGTTGAACTTGCTGACAGTGCATATAAAGATATTTTTATTAACTACTCAATTCCTTTCCTTATTATTTCTACAATTTATCGTAAACTCAAGAAAAGAAAGGAACAAAAAACTGCCTAGCATATAATGATAGGTAGTTTTACTTATCTAATAGAATTTATATGGAGGTAATCTATGAATAAACTAATAATCTACGGTAGTAATTATGGTACAAGTCAGGCATATGCTGAAGAGTTATCAAAAAAGACTCGAATAAAGGCACTATCTTATACTTGTGTAAAAGATATTTCTAAGTTTGAAACTATAATTTATATCGGTGGCTTATATGCTGGTGGGATTAAAGGATTGAAGAATATTCTTAAATTAATGCCTGAAAATAATCAACCTAAAATGATACTTGCCACTGTCGGTCTAGCAGATGTAACAAATAAAGAGAATACTGAAAACATAAAGAAATCTATAAAAGTACAAGTTCCAAATGAACTTTTTAATAATGCTAAGATATTTCATTTACGTGGTGTAATTGATTATAGTAAACTCAAATTTACACATAAAACAATGATGACACTTTTATATCATAAAGTAAAAAATTTACCAGAGCAAAAACAAACACCTGAAATTAAAGCAATGATTGAAACTTTTAATAAAACAGTAGACTTTATTGATTTTGATAGCTTAAAGCCAATTATTGATGCTATATAAGCCTTTTAAAATAAAAATAGATAGCAAAAAACTCTAGTCACAAACAACTAGAGTTTTTCAATAATTCTTTAGAGCCTCATTACCATTCTCATAAACTCCTATTACAGACATATCTTCTATAACTCTTTTTCCACTAACCGAATTTGCTTTAAGTGACTCAATTAACACCCACTTATTGTTATAATTATCTCTTATTTCATTCCATTTCATGTAACTTCCCTCCATTCTTATATTTTTCTCATTCTATAAGATAATTATAACATCAAATCTAAAAATTATTTCCTGTTTAAACTTTTTATTATCTTATATTCAACTAAAAAAACATCCTAACTTTAAAGCTAGAATGTTTTCAAGATTTAGTTCATCTAAAAAATCATTTTATAAAATTTTAATTTTCAGCTCTTAATTTCTTAATTATATTAATTGAAAGCCCTGTTTTTACTGCTATTATTTCATCACTTAAAACATCAAGAAGATTTTTTGCTACTTCTAACTTTCCTTCTTCTATGCCTTTTTCAATTCCTTTTTCAATTCCTTTTTCTAGTCCTTTTTCTAATCCCTTTTTTTCTACTTCTGGATCATATAAAGTTTTTGTCATTGTAACCACCTCATCCTCAATATTTTTATCTTTAAAGTATACTCTATTTAAATATTCAATTAAGTTTTGAACCCCCAATAGCATTCTATGAAAATCCTCACCATATATTTCCTTATTATTAAATAACTCACTTGATGTATAAGCAAGACTTCTCGCAAGTTCTTTTGCTTCTTTTGATATCCGCTTTATTCCCTCTTTATCATTTTTTGCTTCTAATTTTTTTAAGTCTTTTCTAAGATTAAATAGCTGCAATGGTACAAGTGGGTACATCTTTTTCTCTAATATTTCTTCTTTTGAGTATTCCCAGTATTTCATTACTCCAGCCTCATACATATGAACACTTTCATCTGGAAATACAATTTTTAATTTTAGACTTTCTTCTATATTACTATTTTCTTCGAAAAAAATCACCTTTTGTTTTGGAAAATATACTGTTTTTATTCCATCGCAATCTTTTGCCTCATCTCTTGCTTTCCTAAAACCATATTCAAAAGTTCTAACTACCATTGTAGAATCATTTTTAGTTTGAAATTCTATATGATAACTTGCTTTTTTGTCACTATTTTGATTATCTAAAGCTGTATAAAACATATCTCCCCTTAAGACATCTAGGGATTCTTCTATGTATTCATTATTACTAACTGTTATGTTCACTTCATTTTCATCAAAACTTTCTTCAAAAAGTCCATTTAGTAAGTTTACTAAAACCTTATTTGATGTATTGAATAAGAATTTTAAAACTTGATCTAATTTAACACTTTCTTTTTTATCATTTGTTATCAAATTACCACATCCTCATAAGTGAAAATATAAATCTTATATAAATTATACCCTATTTGTTTAGATTCAAACAATTTTAAATTTCTCTTTGAAATATTTTCAAATTTATTTTCCAAAAAGTGAAACAACCCCCCCTTAACTTACACTAATTAACTGAATACATATTAATCAAGGGGGGATTCTATGTTTACAAAACTTAAAAATCTTACTAAAAAGAAAAAGATACTTTTAGCTTTACTTATTTTACTTATCACAGGACTTCTATTTATTAATAATGCTATCAATGGTAATCCAATTAGTAAATCTTTATTTAAAAACAAGGTGCAAAGTTATATAGATACTACTTACCCTAATACAGATTTCACTATAAAATCTACTATTTATAACTTTAAAGACCTTAACTATACCTGCACCATAACATCTAAGTCTCGTGGTCTAGAATTTATGATAACTCAGTATAATACTAGTTATTTCTATGATCAATACAAAGAAGCTGAAGATGGTAGACTTATTGCTAATAACCTTACTACAACTTTTTCTAACGCACTAGAAAATGAGTTTAAAGCTGTCATAAATAATGATAAGTTTGATATTTTTCCTCAAATAATAGTTTTCCAAGAAAAATATAAAGATCAAAATGTGCAATATGATAAATCCTTTGATGATGAATTTACAATTAATATAAGTACTCACTATGACCAAACTTATACTCAAGATGAAGTTGTAGAAGTTATGACTAAACTTAAAAATCACCTAGCTCAAAATAAGCATAATGGATTTAAAGGTATGTATATAAACTTTGATGAAAATGGTATTTCTAAAAGTATTTTAATTACTAATGATAATCTTACTATGACTGATGAAGATGTAAAAAATTCAGTTAAAGATATCTCAATTTCTTCAGGTGTACACAGTAGTGGAGAAATACTTTTCACAGAGTTTGAAAATACAACTGAAAAAGAGCCTAAAATTGATATAGCTAAATAATATCTTTTTGTAAAATAAATTAATAATTTCAACCACATATAAAATTATCTTTTCTATTAAGTTATACTTTTATATGTTAAATAATGTAATTTTAAGAAGGAGGGATTATTTGTGGATGAGTTTTCAGAGCTTTATAAACTAAATAAAGATACAATATATAAATACTTTTTATATAAAACAAAAGATGATTATATAGCCCAAGAACTTGTTGCACAAACCTTCTTTTTAGCATATAAATCACTAAGTTCATTTAAAGGAAATTCTAAATTTAGCACTTGGCTAATGGGAATATCTAAAAATGTATTTAAAGATTATCTTAGAACGGAAAAAAAGTTTGATACAGTTCCCTTAGATCAAGCAGGGCTTAAACTAACCTACGAAAGTAATTTAGATAAAAAACTAATAGAAAATGAAGAACTTTTAAGTTTATTTAAAGCAATAGATAGTCTTGATGAAGATTTTAGAGAAATTATAATGCTACGTGCTGTTTGTAATCTATCTAATACAGATATAGCACTACTTTTAGATAAAAAAGAAACTTATATTAGAGTTAAATTCCATAGAGGGAAAATTAAACTCAAAAAAATTTTAAAGGAAAGGGTGTGATATTTTGAGTAAACTTAGCTGTGATGTAATAAAGGATTTAATAAGTCTATATATTGATGACTTGCTATCAGACGATAGTAAAAATATTGTTGATGAACATATAAAAACTTGTGAAACCTGTAAGTTATACTTAGAAGAAATTTCTGAGCCTATTGAAATTTTAGAAACTGAAGCTCTAACAAATAAAAATGATATGGCACAAGTTAAACTTATAAAAAAAATCAAAAGAAATTCTAATAGTAAAATGCTAATTACAAGTGCTATTGTTGGACTTATCGCTATACTTTTGACAAGTGACCAATGGATTTTCAAAGGATTTTTAATCCTTCCTATCTTTGGTGCTTTTGTATACTTTAAATCTAAAAGCCTCTTACTTGCACCTACTATAATCTTTCTTCTTAAAACTATAACAATAGCCTTTGGTCCATATCAAAGCTACCTTGATATGTCAGTCCTTGAATTTGTACAAATGATTGGTTCAATTTTAGGAATAGGACTTCTTTTTGCTACTTTTCCATTTATAGGTTCAATTATTGGGCTACTTATTCAGAAGATATTTATAGATGATTAATATATATCATATTAAAATTATTAGGAGGTTTTAGCCATGAAAAAAAGTACTATTATTGGAATTGGTACACCTTATTTTTTAAGTATCTTTTTATTTTGTGCAATGCTTACAATGCCTGGACTCGCTATAGTTGGAATGGTTCTTTTGCTTCCAATTTCAATTTTCATTTCTGGTATTACAGCTGGTAAAAATCAAATGAAACTTTTAATTACAGGGCTTCCTCCTGCAACTATAGGTTTTGCTATAACAGGATTTACACTACCTTATTTCTTTTATTATTTTATTGCATACCTTTTTGGATATGTAATTGGTAAATCCTTTAGCATCAAATAATTTTTATATTTGTTATTCAAAAAGGTAACTATTCTCTTCTGAAAATAGTTACCTTTAATTTTATATATTTTCTTCTTTATTAGCTTTCTTAATAGCCTCTTCAATCACAAATATCAAGAACACTATTAATGCCCCAACAATCGTAAATATAACTCTATACATATCAAGGTATAATGCTGATTGTCCTTTGTAAAGCATATGATTAGCAAAAAGTGCAGCATAAGTTATAAATATCGCTCTCTTATAATAAGCCATTGGGAAAAACATAAAGTAAACTGCAACCCCTACTAAAATATATAAAGCAATATTATTAGTTATAAGGTTAGCTATTATCATAAATAATACACAGCCTATTGATGTCCCAAGGATTCTATCAATAATTTTTCTAAATGTAAGTCCCTTATCTGGTATAAGTAAAATTATAATTGTTATAGGTAGCCATATAGCATGATCTCGCTT
The DNA here is from genome assembly GCA_051650125.1 of Sarcina sp. Taxonomy (GTDB): domain Bacteria; phylum Bacillota; class Clostridia; order Clostridiales; family Clostridiaceae; genus Sarcina. Next base: position 36,173 of record JBOFIK010000053.1, read on the forward strand.
AAAGTAGACCATAACAAATATAGCAACTGCAAAAGCTACTCCATTTAACACAGAATATCTTAATTTAAAGTCTTTAAATTCTAACTTATCCTCATATTTTACATTAATGAGTTTCTTTTCAAAACCTTCTTTAAAATAAGTTTCCTTTGTAAATAGATAATACAAAATCATTATAAAAATTCCTGATACAGCAAGTGCTAGTAAAAGTTTTGGCATCTCTTTTTGATTAACACCAAAATAAACAAGGAACATATAATTAAATAAAAACCCCATAGTTCTTGGGGCACTCTTATAATGGTTATACATATAATGAAGCCCAAAAGCTACTGCAAAAGTAAATAATATAAGTGTAAGATAATTGAATCCTGCTATGTACGCTGCAATTCCTATAATAAGCTGTGTTCCTATAATCCTACCTGCCTCTATAAGTATGCACTCACTATAATCCTTATCAAGCATTGTGATAACTACAACACCACTTCCTAGCCCTAGAATCCCCTCTAGTACACCAAACCCTGTATATAATCCACCAATCATAAAAAATACTATAAACAAGTATTTTAGATTAGTGATATGTTTTTTTAGTAAATTCAATTAATCACTCTCTTTCAATATCTAAATTTATCATTTGTTTTAAATAGAAATTTCATTATATCACTTTTTTCTAGATAGTAAAATTTAAATGAATTCATATCAGTTCTTAAATATTTAGATTAAGCCAAAACTTCACCTAAATTCAATCTTCGTTTATTTATTTTCTTCTATAAATCTTCTTATATTAGCATTTAATATCATCATATAAGTATCAAATCCAAGCTGCATAAGCTCATCAGAGTAAAAACTAGTTTCTGTAACTTGCTCTACTTCTATCATTTCCTTAAACTTATCTAAATTTGCTTGTATCTCACTATTATCATAACTTACATTTTTCTCTATCATATAAGTTATAACATGCATTGATAAAGCAGTTTGATAGTCACATTTACAGTAACTTTGTGCAACTAATTCATCAAGTTTATACTCTATGTCTTCTTCTCCTGTTATTCCAAGGTAGCCAGTTTTTTCATACCAAGGTTTTATAACAAACTTAACTATTTCATCTAAAGCAAGTTTTGATAGTTTTTCTGATTCATTAGTAAAGCCATACTCTAATCCTTCTATAAATAAAACATACTCTTTTACCTTATACTCATATAATTTTGAGAACATAAATGCTATCATATTTGAAACAAATAACTCATCCGTATAAGTAACTTCCTCGTCTGACATATCTTGGTCAAACTCTTTTAAGAATGTATATAAATCAGTTTCAGCACTTGGAACACTTGCCTTATATCCATTATTAAATATTCTCTCATACTCATTATATAAGTTAACTCCATACTCAACATCAAAAGGTTCTCTATTATCCTTAAACTCCACAAGAGCTTTCTCACAAGCATCTTTATATAAAAGTTCATCGTACTCAAAACCTGTTTTACTTTGTATAACGCCTGATAAGTCCTCATAATTATCATATGATAACGCAATAGGATTCTCACTCTCTAATATGTGATTGAAAGTCTTTCTAAACTCTCCTGTTTTTAAATCTAAATCAAATTTCATTATTTTCTCCTTCTAAAGACTTATATGTATTTTAATATTATAACTAACTTTTGGCTATTTTAAACCTAAAATAATTATATCTAGTATAAACCTTAGTCACTCACTATTATAACTTAATATATTATTTTTCACTACCTATACTAAAAAAGGAATATTTCACTACAAAAAGCAGTGAAATATCCCTAATCTAATTTATCTCACTTTCAATCTTTGTTGATTCTTTAGCATCTTTTCCATCAGCATAAGTTGTAAGCCCCACTGCTCCAACCATTAAAAGTGCTCCAACACCTGCTATAACTTGCTTTTTACCAAATTTATTATTTTTACCTATCATAATAATTCTCCTTTTCAGTTCATTTTTATTCATTGCTATACCTATGCTTAAAGGTATATATTCCTTCTTATACTCATTAGTTGATAAATCAATTAATGCATTCCCATAGTTTTTAAATTCCTCTTTACCAATATGCTTTAGCACTCTATAATCACAAGCTATCTCACATTCATCTTTAACCTTTCTAGTAGCAAAATATATTAATGGATTAAAGAAATATAAGACCTTAACCACTTGCAATAACATATTTATAACTACATCCCCAAACTTAAAATGAGTAAGTTCATGTAAAAGTACAAACTTAATATTTTTATCAGACATATTTTCTAAAAGATTTGCAGGCATTAATATAACTGGTCTAAAAATCCCCACTATTGCAGGACTTTGTATAAACTTTGCCTCAATAATCTTTACTTTAGTCTTTATATTAAGCTGTTTTCTACATCTATTTAGCATTTCCCTATATCTTAAATCAGTAATTTCTTTTGATTTTTTTATATTGACCATTAATTTTATATATAAAAATAAGCCATAACAAAAAATCATTGAAACTACAATAAACCATAAATCTTTTACATTAATATTCTGATTTATTTTATCCTGCGTTTCTATTTCTTTTGTTATGACTTTAAAATAATCATACTTTATCTGTTGTGTTTTAACTGGTTTAACATCTATAAACCTCTCTAAACTTACATTACTTGAAATATTAATAGGTATAAGTAACTTAATTATTAATACTATCCAAAGGTAATATCCTATGTGTGGTGCTATACTATTTTTAAAAACTTTTTGAATTATTAGTATAAGCACAATTAGAAAACTTGCTATTACTGAAGTCTCCATTATAAAGTCAAAAATCACCTCAAGCACCCCCAAATGCTATTAATCGTCAAGATTTTCATTTAAAATATTTCTAAGTTCATTTATTTCGTCCTTAGATAGTTTCTCTGATTTCACAAAATTAGAAACCATTGAATTTATAGAACCATTAAATACTCTATCAAGAAATGATTTACTTTCCTTAATTACACACTCATGTTCCTCTATAACTGCAAAATAAAGATATTCTTTTCCTTGCTTTTCAAAACTTATAACTTCTTTAGTTAAAAGTCTGTTTATAAGTGTCTTAACTGTACTCCCTTTCCATTCTTCCTTATCTTTTAAAAATTCAATAACCCTTGTTGCTGTTATTTTAGGTTCATCCCAAATAACTTTTAAAACTTCCCATTCAGCCTCTGATATCTTTGGTATCTCTGACATTTTTTATTATCATCCCCTTTCTGATTACGTTTGTAATTTAAACTACAACTAAAGTTTACACTTGTAATCGCAACTTGTCAACCATAATTTTCCACACGTCTAAAATAAGCAGTGTTTTTTATTAAAAAGTATACTAATTTTAAAAATCACTTCTACTAAATTAAGCAATATTTATATTTCTTAATTTTTTTATCAAAGAATTCTTTAATTTAGATAAAACAACCTCATTTTTATTTTTTTACAAGTAAATTTCTTAGTGCTATGATTGTCTCAAGGCAAGAGATTGTTAGTAAAACTTATAATATTCGGAGGTTTTTATTATGAAAATTTATACAACAGAACAAATAGACAAAATGTTTAGTCAATCAGGTAATTTTGATGAATTCAAGGAATTTGTAACTGAATATGGTTTACAAGAAGAACTTATAAACATCACATCAAACCACTCTAAAAAAAGACTTGAAACAATTATTGCACTTGCAGAAAATCCAAAGAAAAAAGATTTATGCGAAACTCTACTTTGCAAAATTAAAGATGCTAAAAAGAATGCTAATATGGTAGAGATATTAAGAGCTGTTTATGGTAATTCAGAAGTTGTTGAAGATATCGATTTAGAAACTTTATTTGCAGAACTTAGAAAATATCTAAAAAATTTCAAAGCTCACAATCATGTTCAAAAACATGAAGAAAGAATCGCTAATAAATGGATAAAAGACTTAACTAGAGTTGAAGCTACAAATCAAAAATCAAAATAATTAAAAGTTAATCTTTCCTCAAATAACCCCACAAAATACTATTGCATATACTAATTTAGGTTTAAATTATATGCAATAGTATTTTTTTGTCGCTTTACATAACAATTTGAATGATTAAATTTCCTAAAGAGGTTATAATTAAGAAATACGCTTAATTATTAGGAGGAAAAGGATGTTTTCTAACAAAGAACTTTTACAAGAAAGAATAAATGAACTAGATAATGCAATTTTAAATTACAAAGATGATAAGATAAATATATTTTCATTTGCAACTAAGGAGAGAATGCTTGATTGCTTTATAAATAGTAATTTTTGTTTTGCATCCCAAGGTGTTTATGAAAAGAATGATATAGATTTTAAATGTATAAAAAGTTCTGCAAACTTTATAACAACAAATATTTCTGGGGATATTAAATTAATAACTTTAGAAAATGAAGCTATCTTTAGAACTAAAGATGAGGCTATTAATTTCATCAATGCAGATTCCTCTATAAATTCATCTAAGGAATTTATAGAAGTTGTAAGTGAAGATGCTACTGTTTATGAAAATTTTGAAAATAGCTCAAATGATATTATGACTAATGTTGAATATTCAGAGGAACTTTTAGACGATTCTAATATTTCTGATGTTTTAGATGAACTATATACAGGTGTTGATTATGATAAAATTCTAGCAATAGATTTTGAAACTGCTAATGAATTCCATGATAAGGCTTGTAGCATCGGTATTGCTATATATGAAAATGGTGAGATTAATCTTAGTAAAGAATTTTTAATAAACCCTGAAACTTACTTTAATAAAACTAATATTAGTATTCATGGTATAACTGAAGATATGGTCAAAGATGCACCTACTTTCCCTACTGTTTGGAAAAACATCTTTGATATGATTGATAGTAGAACTCTTGTTATAGCACATAATGCTGCTTTTGATATAAGACTTTTACAAAAACTTGTTGCTATATATAAATGTGAATTTAAAGATTTTGATTATCTTTGTACTCAAAACTTATATAGAAGTAATGTAAAGCTTGATGCTTATAATTTAAAAGCTGTTGGTACTCACATAGGTGAAAGTTTTGAACATCATAAAGCTGTTGATGACTCACTTATATGTCTTAAAGCATTTTTAAATGTTGTTAATACACCTAGATTATTTAATAGAAATCTTATAGAAAATGAACTTAGAACAACTGTTAGTAGATTTACTATGACTGATGAAAACAAGAGATATACTGCTAGAGTTAAAAGACAAAGCTTTAATAAGTTTTCAACTAGTAACTTTAAAGCAAAGGATTTAAAACCTAAATCAACTAACTTTGATGAAAATCATCCTGTTTTTGAAAAAGTATTTACTTTCACAGGTGACTTCACTAACTTTGCAAGTAAAGAAGAAGCTGCACAAAGAATTGTAGACCTTGGTGGAACATTCAAAGATGGACTTGTTAAAGCTAATGACTACCTAGTTCAAGGAATTAACCTTAATACAGGACTTCCAATGGAAGGTTCAAAAGTCCAAAAAGTTGCTGATTACAATAATAAGGGATGTAATATTCAAATTATTTCTGAATTTGAACTTATGAACCTTTTAAGTGTAAAATCTGCTACTGAAAAAATAGAAGAAGATAAACAAATTATTGAAAAAGAAAATATCATACCAGCATCAAGTGAAGATGTTGTTATACTTGAAGAAAATTCTAATATTGATAATACTACAGAACAAGGAAGTAAAACTCCTACTGGAGACTTAGGCAATTTAGTTCTAGACCTTGAAGACACTATTGCAAACAGTAAAGATTCTGAACTGTTTATTGAAATATCTAAACCTATTGCACCTCCTATCATAGAGGATGTAAAAGAAGAAACTCAAGATAATATTGTAATAGACACTCCTAAAGAAGAGGTATGTGCTACAAAACCTAAATTCAAACCTAGAGGTTCAGATACACAATTATCAATGTTTGATTTAATGATGGGTGGTTCACCTTCTGAGGAAACTGGGGAGGTGACTACAACAGAAACTTTAGATGCTGAAATTTCTAAGCCTGAAGTAACTACTACAACTTCACTAAGCAATGATTTAACAAATGTTGCAACTGAAACCTCAAAAAGTGAAATCCAAACAGAAGCTAGAACTTACTCACTAATACCTCCTAAGAATGACTTTATAAGGTTTGAAACTGAATCTGAAAAACTAGAAAAACTTAAACAATATAAACTTATCTCAGCTAAAGCAACTGCTTGTGATAAAGCTATTTATTACAAAGGAGTTTACTCTAGTGATGCTATAAGATGTGATATTGTGGGATACCTTGATTTAGATGTTTTAATCTTAGATATCAATGGAAAACTACACTCTATAAGAGGTGAATATCTAAAGCAAATGCAAGATGCAAACTTTAGTATTTTTGAAGCTTAAAATCAATTAAACCAAAGGGATAATATCAAATTTAAATTGATATTATCCCTTTGAGCTTAGTTTTATATTTATTTCCTAGTAAATTTATTGTGATAACTTTTTAACTATTTGTATTTGCAGTCCTTTTCCTATATCTCTTCCTTGAGGTATAATCATGACTTCACCACTATCATTACTAAATATTCCATGATCTCCATGACACCTTATTAATTTATATCCACTATCTACTGCCATAGTATTTAACTCTTTATAGGTCCTATGAATATAACTTCTGTGTGTTGGTTTTCTTTCTTCTTTTGTAACTAATATTTCTTCTTCTTTTGTGTCAGCATTGCTAGCCACATCATCTATGTAACTTTTCATACTTTCAATCATTTCCTTGCTACATTTATTAGCTATCATAAACTCTACTATTCTCACTTTTTCAGATGAGCCTATTACTTTAGATACCTTCAAGAACATATCTTCAATATCTTTATAAATATTAATTTCATCTAAATATTTATCTACTCTATCATACATAGTTTCTAAGATTAATGCTTCAAATATTTCCGATAATTCATTCATTTTATTCATTAATTCATGTAAAATTGGTGGCATACAACCTGAATCCATAACTATCGGAAATTCCTTTAATGCAAATTCTATTTTTGTTATTTTACTATATTTTCTTCTCATGACTTTTTCAAAAATAATTGCTGGCATAAAGTCTATTTTCCCATTAGCACCGAGTTTAGCACCCATTAGTAAACTTGATATCATTGCTATTCTTACTTCTCTATCATTTTTTCCACGATTAATTTTTCTTGATATATTACCAAATATTAAAGCTTCTATATCTCCTACTACATCATCATAAGTCCTACCATCATTATAAAAATCATGAAAATCATTTTCTACAATATCTGCAATAATAGTATCACATTCATCTATTAACCCATCAACTGAATTTAATAAAAAATCATTATAAAATTTTCTACACCTACGGATTTCATTAATTACTAATGGATTATTAGCATATTTAGTTAAAGGTGTATATTTTGCTGCCCTAATCTTCTTAGTTTTTTCTTTTATCTTTCTCTTTTTACTAACCGCCATAATATTCCTCTTCTTAATTTATTTTATAACGGTAAATCTATTTTATACTCACTTACTAGCCCATAGGTATCCTTACTTTTCATAATATCACTCATTATAGCAATACCATCAGCACCACTATCTAACACATCTTTATAATTAGATAAGTTTATTCCACCAAGTGCAATTACTTTTATAGGCACTATTTTTTTAATATCCTCTATAAATGAAAGCCCTTTTCCTTTTAAGCCTTTTTTGCAATTTGTTTCATAAATATTAGAACATAGTACATATAAAGCACCGAGCTTATATGCATTTACCGCTTCCTCTATATTATGAACAGATACACCACAATTTAAACTTCTATCATCTAATTTTAGAAACATATTGTAAGGTAAATGTACTCCTATATCTTCTATATCATTTTTCATTTGATGCATTGAATTTATAAAAAGCTTTGTATTTCTACTACCTATCATCTCTTTAATTTTAACTCCATAGTTTAAAACTACTTCATATAGAAGTTCTTTTTCTCTTAAAATTATATGGTCTATCCCTGCTTTTATAGCCTCTTCTATGACTCTAAAATATTCCTGATCTGAATCTACTAAATTTCTATTTGTTATAAGACATATATAGCTCATTTATATACCATCCCAATCTTTAAATATTGCTTGATATCCCATATTATTTAATGCAGTCTTTATCTCCTTTGTTGTTCTATCATCACTTATTTCAAATTGCTTTTCACCTTTATCTTCTTCAAGAGTATGTCCACCTACATCAGTTGAAACTCCAGCAGATATTTTTGTAACTCCTAGTGGGATTAAATTTTCTCTAAAACCTTGTCTTTCTCTAGTTGAAATATTAATCCCTGCATTATGATGAAATAATCTTGCTACAAGTATAGACTGAACTAAATTTCTATCACTAACTTCATCTACTAAATGGAATATTCCCTTATGCGGTCTAATTCTTGGGAATGAAAATGATAAATTCACTGATGGATACTTATCTAAAAGATATTTTCCATGCATTATTGTAAAAAACATCTCTCTTCTAAATTCATTTAGCCCAAGTAATGCCCCTATATTTAAATTCCTTATTCCAGCTTTTGCTCCTCTCTCTGGTGCATCAAGCCTAAAATTATAATTTCTTTTAGGTCCTGCAAGGTGGACATTCTTATATATCTCTCTATCATAAACTTCTTGATATACAGTAAGTCCATCTACTCCACTTTCTACAACCCTTTTATAATCTTCTTCCTTCATAGGATAGATTTCTATTGTTATAGACTCAAAGTGCTTTCTTAAAACTTTTACAGATTCAACAACATAATCAGCATTTGTATGTTTTTCACTTTCCCCTGTTAAAACTAAAATATTTCTAAAGCCCTCTGCATTTATTCTTTTTGCCTCTTCATCAATTTGCTCCATTGTAAGTTTTTTTCTTAAAATATCATTTTCTATATTATAAGTACAATAAGCGCACTTATTAACACAAATATTTGAAATATACATTGGAGTATATAATAAAATAGTCTTTCCAAAATTTCTTGTAGTTATCTCATTTGCAACACTTGCCATATTCTCTAAAAACTTTTCAGCTTTTTGAGAAAGTAAATTTAGCAAATCAGTATAATCTTTTTTACTCTTATTAATTGAATTTAAAATATCTGAATCTGAAACTTTATCAAAATACCCAGCAAAATCAAAGTTTTCAAATTCTTCAATAACCTTTAAAAATGACATCTTAGTCTAAGAATCCTAGTAATGGAGATGATGCTTTTGCAAGACTTGAAACGTCTCCACCTTTTGCTAGATAAGCATTTCTACCTGCTTTAACTGCATCTTTGAATGCCTGTGCCATAAGTACTGGGTTATTACTTGATGAGATGGCTGTATTAAGTAATACTGCACTTGCTCCCATTTCCATAGCTTCTGTCGCGTGAGATGGCATCCCAATTCCAGCATCTACTATAATATGAGTATCAAGTTCATCTATCATAAGTTTTATAATTTCTTTTGTTCTAAGCCCTCTATTTGTACCAATAGGTGCTGCAAGTGGCATAACTGCAGCTGCTCCAGCTTCCATCATATATCTTCCAACTGTTAAATCTGGATTCATATATGGGAATACTTCAAACCCTTCTTTTGCAAGTATCTCTGTTGCTTTTAAAGTTTCTATATTATCTGGCATTAAATATCTTGAATCATTTATAACTTCTATCTTGATCCAATTCCCAAGTCCCATAGCCTTTGCAATTCTAGCAATTCGAACTGCTTCCTCTGCATTTCTAGCACCTGAAGTATTTGGCATAAGCACTATATCTTTTGGAATATAATCAATTATATTTTCCTGTGGGTTTTGAATATCAACCCTTCTAACTGCCATTGTAATAACCTGACTTCCTGATGCTGTAATTATCTCTGGAACCTTTATATTAGTAGTCTTCCCACTACCTATAAATAATCTTGAACGTAAAGTCTTTCCACCAATTCTCAATTCATCTCTCATTTTTTATAATTCTCCTCCATTATCTATTTCACCAAGTATTATTCTAACTGCTGTATTTGCCATATGTCCCGCTGCTATATTTACCCTTGTAGACATAAGACCACAAAACTCCCTAGCCTCTGACGCCTCATCTCCACAGACATAAAATCTGCTATTTACTCTTTTTGTTTTGATAGTATTAGATGGATATATTCCTGCCATTCCACTACCTGAAACTATTATTTTTTTAGATTTTGTAAGTAATGTATTCACAAGTTCTGCCTTACACTTTGCATCATCAAAAGCTTCAATAACTACATCACAGTCTTTAAAAATCTCAACACAATTTGTCTTATCTAAAAAAGCATCTATTTTTTCTACCTTAATAAAAGGATTAATCATTTTTATATTTTTAATAGTTGCATCTGTCTTAAACTCTCCAAGCTGATTTATAAAATAGTTTTGTCTATTTAAATTACTAGGTTCTACTACATCATAATCAACTATAACAAGCTCTCCTACTCCAATTCTAGCAAGCATACTTACAATATTAGAACCAAGTCCCCCAAGACCTGCAATTCCAACTTTTGCTCCTTTGAGCCTTTCATATACTAAGGGAGTGTGTCTTGCCATTATTACAGACTCAACCTGTTCATATGATAATTTCTCACCTTTTTTTATAAAAGTTATCTTATCATTTTCTTTAATAGCCTTGTCTTCCTTAAGAGGAAATCCATTAACTATCACAACATCTGCATCTTTTTTATATAAATCTTTAAGCGTAAAAATACTATCTTGTATATTAGCACTTACTTGCCCCTCATTAATCTTTATATTTATACTGCTCATTTATTAGCCACCACCAACAAATGCTATAATTTCTATTTTGTCAGCCTCCATCAAAATTCTGCTTTCAAACTCCTCTGCTGGTACAATATCCAAATTTACCTCAACTACAACTATTTTGCTATCAAGCTTTAACTTCTCTAACATTTTCAGTACACTACAACTTGAAATAGTCATTTCTTTTCCATTAATAATCATATTTTATCCCCCAATACTTATGACTTGTTATAAACTTTATAATACCACTTAATTACATTATTTTCCACATGTTCAATATTTTAAAAAACTTTAAATTATCTTTTCCATAATTTATTGTTAAAAATAAAAATAAGACTAGATTTACCTTATAGTAAACCTAATCTTATTTATTAAAATATGTATTAACTTAAATTTCTAAGTTGTCTTTTTCTCTTTTCCTAAGACAAAGAAAGCTAAAATAAGTGCGATTAATGTAAATAGTGATGCGATACCAAATGATATGTTCATCCCATGAATCATTGCAGATTCTGGATTTTTGATATTTGAATATTTAGCACCATTAACCATTACTGTAATTAGTATTGCAGTTCCTATTGATGCTGCAACTTGTCTTAAAGTTGTACTTGCTGCTATTCCATGAGAATAAAACTGCTGTTCTAGCGCATTTAAACTTATAGTAGTAAGTGGCATCATAAATAGTGCAATTCCAAGTAATCTTATAGCATACATTGTTGAAATAAATACTAAAGAGGTAGTTGCTGTAAGGAACATAAATGTTAATGTCCCCGCGGTTACTAAAAGAAGTCCTAAAAGAACTAAAAGTCTTCCTCCAAATTTATCAAACAGTCTACCCGTAATTGGACTCATTACTCCAAGAATTAATGCACCAGGAAGTAGTAAAAGTCCTGATTCAAATGAAGTAAATCCTCTAGCAGTTTGTACATATAGTGGCAAGATAACTTCTGTTGATAAGAAACCTGCAAAAACTATTAATACTATTAATGTAGCAAATGAAAATGTTTTATTTTTAAATACCCTTAAATTTAAGAATGGATTTTTCATTGTAAATTGTCTATATGTAAATATTATTAAACCTAGAACTCCTACAATAGTCGGAATTAAGAATTTTGAACTTCCCCATCCATAACTTCCAGCATTACTAAATCCATAAAGTAATCCTCCAAAGCCTATTGTTGAAGTTACTACTGATAAAATATCAATACTTGCTTTTTCACTCTTTTTAACATTTTTAAGTAGGAAGTATCCTAAAACCAAATCTATAATTGCTATTGGTAATGTTATGTAAAATAAATCTTGCCAGCGATAATGCTCAACTAGCCATCCCGCAAATGTTGGTCCAATGGCTGGTGCAAATGAAATTACTATTCCCATTATTCCCATTGCTGTCCCACGCTCCTTAGCTGGGAAAATAAATAAAAATACAGTTTGCATAAGTGGTAAAATAATCCCTGCCCCCATTGCTTGTATTATTCTTGCTATTAAAAGAATATCAAAACTAGGTGCAATAGAACCAATTACCGTTCCTATTGTAAATAGCCCCATAGATACAAAAAATAACCCTCTCGTTGAGAATCTTTTAATTAAGAAAGCTGTCATGGGAACCATTATTCCCGAAGTTAGCATAAATGCTGTTGTAAGCCACTGCCCATTAGATGCCGTTAAATTAAGCTCTCTAATAATTGTAGGTAGTGCTGTTGTTAGAGCAGTTTCATTTAGAAAAGCTATAAAAGTTCCAAGTAATAATACCGAAGCTATTAGCCACTTACCACTAATTGGATTCACTTTAAATTCATCCGTCATTATTATCCTCCTATTTTTTAGTATATTTAATTAAAAATATTTATTTTTAAACTTTTAAGTTTAAATTGATTATATTATTAATTTTTCATTAAGTCAATGTGTCTAATTTGTAAATCAATATTTAAAAGGGTATTTTACTTGTGATTTATTATTTTTAAACAAATAAAAAACACCCCTCAAACATATAGTTCTTAGGATGTTTTAAAATTATCTTACTTAGCTTCTACATGAGCATCTTCAAAGTAGATTTTACCAAGTTGAGTTACTCTTACACCTTTAATATTCTTTTGAATACCTTTTGGTTGTGTGTAGTGGTAGATTGGAATGATTGGCATATCTTTCATTAATATAGCCTCTGCATCCTTAAGTTGCTTTTCTCTCTTTTTAACATCTGGCTCAGCCTTAGCTGCATGTATAAGTTTATCAAATTCAGGGTTTGAGTATCCTGGGTTATTAAGACCTACATCTGTTACAAATAAATCAAGGAATGTCATAGCATCAACATAATCACCAATCCAACCATCTCTAGCGATTTGGAAATTCTTTTGATTTCTTGTAGCTTGGAATACTTTCCACTCTTGATTTTTAAGTTCAGCTTTCACACCAATTGCTCCCCACATACCTTGAACTGCTTGAGCTATTTCACTGTGTGAACCTTCTGTATTAAACATTAATTCAAATGTTGGAAGACCTTTTCCACCTGGGTATCCAGCCTCTTCTAATAATTTCTTAGCTTTTTCTACATCTCCAGCAGCTGGGTAATACTCAGCACTGAATCTCTTACCATGTGTATCATTTATACTTGATGGTACGAAACTTGTAGCAGCTGTTTGCTCACCTTTAGTTACGTTTTTAATTAAAGATTCTCTATCTATTGCAAGATTTAAAGCTTCTATTACTTTTGGATTTCTTAAAGCCTCATGGCTTAAGTCATTTCCTGATACGTTAACTGAATAATAGTATGTTCCAAGTTGTGGGAATACTGTTCCAACACCTGTTTCTACTGCATTTTGAATCTCAGCTGGGGGAATTGTATCAACCATATCCATTCCACCTGATTTAAATGATGAATAAGCTGAGTTTTGATCTGCGACCATTCTAACATCTAAAGTTTCAAGTTTAACTTTATCTTTACCCCAATAATTTTCATTCTTTTTAAATACTAAAGACTGCTTTGGATTAAACTCAGTCATTGTGAAAGGTCCATTAGAAACATAAGTTTCTGGCTTTGTAGCCCAAGCATCATTTCCTTCAACAATGTCCTTTTTAACAGGGTAATATGTTGGGAATGCCATAAGTTCTAAGAAATATGGTGTAGGATTTTCAAGAGTTACTTCTAAAGTAGACTCATCTATAACTTTAATCCCTAAATCTTCTACTTTACCTGTTCCTTTATTGTATGCCTCTGCACCTTTGATATAGTAAAGTTGGTATGCATATGTTGCCCCTGTTTTTTTTGCTAATGCTCTTTTCCAAGCATAATCAAAATCATTTGCTGTAACTTTGCTTCCATCTGACCATTTTGCATCTTCTCTTAAATTAAAAGTATACACAAGACCATCATCTGATAGTTTATATTTTTTTGCAACACCTGGAACAGGCTTCTCATCAGCTCCTATTTTCATAAGCCCCTCAAAAGCATTTGCTATAACTGAACCTGCTTGGCTCTCTTGGTTTAATGCAGGATCAAGAGTTTTTGGGTCAGCCCCCATATTGTATATAATTTTTTGTTCTACTGCTGCACCCGCACTTGTTGCGTCGTCTGCTCCACCACATGCTGCGAATGTGCTTGTACTAATTGCTAATGCCATAGCAATTGCACAAAACTTTTTAAGTCTTGTTAATTTCATAAAATTTGCCCCCTTATTAAATTTTAATTTATATTACTTTACCCCTTTGGTAATTTAATATCATTTTGAATTTTTTAGATTAATTAAATAAATGACATGCTACAAAGTGCCCTTTTTCAACTTCTTTAAGACTTGGACATTCTTTATTGCAAATATCCATAACTTTGCTACATCTTCCTGCAAATCTACAACCATCTGGTGGGTCTATTGGTGATGGAATATCTCCTTCTAGAACTATTCTTTGATTGCTTTTTGCTATTTTAGGATCTGGAATCGGAACTGCTGATAAAAGTGCCTGTGTATATGGATGTTTAGGTTTTGAATAAACATCATCACTTGGTCCTTTTTCAACCATTTTTCCAAGATACATAACTCCTATATGAGTTGATATATGTTTAACCATACAAAGGTCGTGTGCTATAAATAAGTAAGTAAGCCCCATTTCTTCCTGTAACTCTTCTAGCATATTAATAACCTGAGCTTGAATTGAAACATCAAGCGCTGATATAGGCTCATCACAAATAATCAAATCTGGTTCTACTGCAAGTGCCCTTGCAATTCCTATTCTTTGCCTTTGTCCACCTGAAAATTCGTGTGGATATCTATTAATAGAATCTCCACTAAGTCCAACTTTTAAAAGAAGACTTTTTATTCGCTCTTCTCTCTCTAGCCCCTTATAAAGACCATGAACATCAATTGATTCTCCAACTATATCTCCAACAGTCATCCTTGGATTTAAAGATGCGTATGGGTCTTGAAATATCATCTGCATTTTTCTTCTAAGCGGAACCATTTCCTTCTCAGATAATCCTGTAATATCATCTCCATTAAAAATTATATTTCCACCTGTTGGCTCATATAACTTTAAAATAGTTCTTCCTGTTGTAGTTTTTCCACATCCTGACTCACCCACAAGCCCTAATGTTTCTCCTCTATTTATAGTAAATGAAATATCATCAACTGCTTTTACAAAACTTTTAGGTTTGAACATTCCTTTTTTTACAGGGAAGAATTTTTGTAAGCCTCTTACTTCTAAAACAACATCATTACTCATTATCCATTCCCTCCTTAATTACGAACCCTTCAACTTTTGGAGCATCCTTGTGGCAAAGCCAGCAAGAAGTTTCCTGTGTTTGACTCATTTTAAAGCTAGGTGGCATTTTTTCAATACAAATTTTCATTGCATGGTCACATCTAGCTGCAAATGGACATCCTACTGGTGGTTTTAATAAATCTGGTGGTTGTCCATTTATTGGTTTTAATTTTCCTTTTATAGTTTCTTTAGGATTAGGTACACTTCTTAAAAGTCCCCAAGTATATGGGTGTCTTCCATTATAGAAAATTTCTTCTGTTGTTCCTTTTTCTATAACTACTCCACCATACATTACATTAACCCTTGTACAAAGGTCAGCTACAACTCCTAAATCATGTGTTATAAGAATTATAGATGTATCAAACTTGTCCTTTAAACCTTTCATAAGATCAAGTATTTGAGCTTGAATTGTAACATCAAGAGCTGTTGTTGGCTCATCTGCTACTATAAGTTTTGGATTACATATAAGACTCATAGCTATCATAACTCTTTGTCTCATTCCACCTGAAAACTCATGAGGATATTGATTAATTCTTTTTTCAGGACTTGGAATCCCAACAAGTTCAAGCATCTCTATTGCTTTTTCCATAGCCTCTTTTTTGCTTATTTTATCATGCTTTATAAGATGTTCTGTGAGTTGGTCACCTACTTTTAAAACAGGATTTAATGAAGTCATAGGGTCTTGGAATATCATTGCTATTTCTTTTCCTCTTATAGCTTCCATTTGCTTTTCTGTATAATCTTTTATATTTTCACCTTTGAATATAACTTCTCCATCACTAACTTTTCCATTAGCTGTTAAAAGTTTTAATACAGACATCATAGTTACTGATTTTCCAGAACCTGATTCTCCAACAACCCCAATAGCTTCCCCATATCCAAGATCAAAAGTTACCCCCCTAACAGCTTGGACATTTCCAACATGAGTTTCAAAGTGAGTTTTTAAATTTTTGACTTCTAATAACTTTTCCATAACGTCCTCCTAAACTCTGTTTTTAGGGTCTAAAGCCTCTGTAAGACCATCCCCGAATAGGTTAAATGCAAGTATTATTACACATATCATAAGAGCTGGGAATAATAATTGATATGGATAAATACTTATAACTTTTTGAGCTTCATTTGCAAGTGTTCCAAGCGAGGCAAGTGGCGGATTTATTCCAAGTCCTATAAATGCAAGGAATGCCTCTGTAAATATAGCCTGTGGAATTAAAAGCGTCATTGTTACAATTATTGACCCTACACAGTTTGGTATAAGATGTCTAAATAATATTCTTGTTTTTGAAGCTCCTAATGCTTTTGCTGCAAGTACAAATTCTTGTTGTTTAAGTTGCAATACCTCACCTCTAACTATTCTTGCCATGTTAATCCAGTAAGAAATACATAGTGCAAGAATAATAGTTCCTATTCCACTACCATTATCTTCTCCTGGTGTAGAGAATACTGCCATAAAGATAATAACGTAAATTGTAAGAGGAATTGAGTATAAAACATCAACTATTCTCATCATAAAGTTATCAACCTTTCCTCCTATAAATCCTGAAATCCCTCCATAAATAACACCAATAATAATATTTATAACTGCTGCTGATATACCTATCATAAGTGAATACCTAGCACCATACATAACCCTAACTAAAATATCTCTTCCAAGATGATCTGTTCCAAAAAAATGCTCTCCGCCTGGTGCTTGGTTTGCAAGTGCAAGATTATTCTCATCATACGCAAATGGTGATATCATAGGATAAAACACCGCTGCAAATATGATTAATATAATTGCTATAAGTGAAATTAACGCAAGTTTATTCCCCTTAAGTCTTCTCCATGCATCTTTCCAATAACCAACACTTGCCCTTACTACTGCCTCAACTTTTTTCTCATCATTTGAAAGTGGTGTAAAGGCATCTTTATCTAGTTTTAAGTCTTCATATAATTCTTCTTTTATTTCCATAAATACCCTACCCCTCTAATTTAATTCTTGGATCTATAATTCCATATAAAATATCAACTATTAAATTACAAACTACTATTAATGTACAGTAGAATACTGTAATTCCAAGTAATGCTGTATAATCTCTATTACCAACAGATAAAACAAATTCATTTCCAAGTCCTGGTATAGCAAACATTTGCTCTACAACGAAACTTCCTGTTAAAACCCCCGCTGTAAGTGGCCCTAGATAAGTTATAACTGGAATAAGTGAATTTCTTAGTGCATGTTTTATGATAATTTTTCTATTACTAAGCCCCTTAGCTTTCGCCGTTCTGATATAATCTGATTTTAAAACATCTGAAAGTCTTGTTCTTGTAAGTCTTGTTATAAATGCCATTGCACTACCTGATAATGCAAGAACAGGCATTATATAGTTTGCTGGTTCTGTGAACCCTATCGCTGGGAGTATCCTAAGTTCTACTGCAAATACAAATATTAATACTGACCCTATTACAAAACTTGGGATTGTCATCCCTATCGTGGCCAGTACCATACATAATTTATCAGGCCACCTTCCAGCTTTTAATGCTGCTATAATTCCAAACGAAACTCCCACTATAAGTGAAAATAAAATTGAAACTCCTCCAAGTTTAGCTGATGTTGGAAATGAGTATTCTATATTTTCATTTACGCTTCTTCCTATGAATACCATAGACTCTCCCATATCACCTTTCGCAAGATTTTTCATGTATATAAAATATTGTTCTGATAAAGGCTTGTCCAATCCATATTTCTCATTAAGTTGTGCCTTTACCTCAGGTGTTACTTTTTCTCCATCAAATGGACCACCAGGCATAAGTCTTATTAAAAAGAAAGTTACTGTGATAACTGCCCATATAGTGACAAGACTTATTAATACTCTCTTTAGTATGTATTTTGCCAATTTAATTCCCCCTTTTTATTTATTCCCCAATAATTAACGAAAACACTTGTATCTCATAGAAATACACATTTGAGTAAAAAATTAACCAAGCAATAATCCTTGGCTTTGTTAAATTATATCTTTTTTATCTTTTTTTGTAAATACTTTTTATGGAAATTATTGAAATTTTTTTCTAACGATAAAAAAAAAGATAAGTATAACTCAGTTATACCTACCTCATAAACTTACCAATATAAAATTATTCCCGCTATTGCACATATTATTATTACTGAAAGTGCTGACATCTTTCTATATAAAACCAATACTGCTGCTATTGCACCTATTACAACTTCTCTTATTCCAATTTTATAAACACTAGACATTGTTATAAATGCACTAAATATAAGTGCTATAAGTGCTGGTTTCATACCTAAAAGAGCATCTTTCCAAGTTTTTGAATTTTTAAGTTTTTCAAATAAAACACAAGCAATAAGTACTAATATAAATGGAACTGTTGAAATTCCAAGAACAGCTACAAGCGCCCCAAGTACTCCTGCAACTTTGTATCCTACATATGTAGAAAGGTTAACTGTTACCGGTCCTGATGCAATTTGCACTATTCCGATATACGAACTAAGCTGAGTTGCTGTAATCCATCCATGTTCATTAACTAAAACTTGCTTTATAAATGGCAACATAGCATAGCCGCCACCAAAAGCAAATGCCCCTATTTTTAAGAACGCTAAGTAAATACTA
Source organism: Sarcina sp. (assembly GCA_051650125.1). Lineage (GTDB taxonomy): Bacteria > Bacillota > Clostridia > Clostridiales > Clostridiaceae > Sarcina. Next base: position 55,319 of record JBOFIK010000053.1, read on the forward strand.
AGTAACATTTATTTGCCCTCCTTTTTCTTAAGGAAAGTTCTATATGCAATAATTCCATAAATTGCAGAAAATATTATAAGAATTGCTGCATTTAATCCAAAGTAATCTAGTACTACAAGGGCTATAAGTCCAAAACCTATATTATGAATTGTTTTATCAAGCTTTTTCCAAAATTTTAAAACTGCTGATAAAACTAATATAGGAACTGCTGCTCTGATTCCACGCAATGCATGTTTTACATATACTACATTTTGAAAGTTCAAAAGTACACTAGCTACTAAAAGTACTGTTATAAATGCTGGTATTATAATTCCTGCAAGGCAGGCTACTGCACCTGATAGTTTATTCAATCTATATCCTACAAATGTTGCAGATGTAACTGCTATTGGCCCTGGTAAACTTTGACACACAGATATAATTTCCATATAACTATCCTCATCAAGCATTTTTCTTTTTTCAACTAATTCTCTTTCCATAACCCCTATCATAACGTATCCACCACCATGTATAGATACACCTATTTTTAGGAATATTAAAAAAAGTTTAAAAGCCTCTTTCATTAAATCACTTCTTTCTTTATCTTTAGTAAATTATTTTTTTCTAATTTTGAGCTACAGTTTCTTTTAAGCTTTAGTTTACTATTATAACATTAAATGCATAAAAAAAAGTGAATAAACTAAAACATTAGCTTACCCACTACTCTTATGCTTATTTATTTCATTCTATAATTATACTCCTATATATGATCTAAAATCATTATATATATCATTACTCGAACAAAGGATATACTGTCCTACATTCTCTTTGCTTGATGCATTTAAAAGGTTCATAACATCCTTTTTCATTGCAGTGTCTATATCAACTATATAGTCATATCGCATATCAATAACAAGTTCTTTTAACTCCTCTTCTTTAGTTCTATCACATTCTAAAACATTCTTATATCCATCAAAGAAAACATCTTCTTTCTTACTTGCTAAAATATCTATATTATATCCCATTTCTATTAACTGTTTTGTCATTGTACTTCCTATAAAACTTGTACCACCTATAACTAACATTTTCATCATTTGTAATCCCCCTAAAATTTATATTTTTTCTTTTGTTATCTCTAATTACTCATATAATATCAACAATAAATTAACTAACATGCAACAGAGTGTAAAATAATATGTAACTTACTTTTAATTTTTAGTAAATACCTGACTTCTTATATTTTTTGTAATATTCTTGAATCTTTTTTTCCCTATTTATCTTGCTATATCAAAGTATAATTATCTATGATAATATAACACTTTTATGGGAGAATTTTAAAATGAAAAAAAATCTAATTATAATAATAACTGCGACTGTATTACTATCGGGTATTGCAGGCAAATTAATATATATGAAAAAACAAAGTAAGCCTAAAATAAAACCTGTTGTTGAAATTCATAAAATAGTTAATAGTAAGCCTAAAGTTAAAAAAAGTACAAAACCAGTACTTGATTATGGAATTCACTTTATAAATGAAAAAGACTTTCCTTACTTTGTAAAATACAAAGCTAGTGTACTTCCATTTATAAAATCACAATACCCAACAAACTTTGTAGTTGATATAACTATCAACTCAGTTAAAATGGACAACTGGAAAATGGAAATATTTTATGATGCTAAAATAACTGAAAGCAATTATTATTCTTATACTCAAAAATCACTTAATTATACTTGTAATGTACGTACTAATGTTGCAATTCCAAATATGAGTACTTATCAAAAAACTGATAGCACAATATCTAATATCCATTATGATATTCCTAGTGGGACTAGTTATCTTACTATCACAAAAAATGGAAATACTCACATACAATTCCTTGTTGATGGACCTGGTGTTTGTAATGAACTGCCTACTGTTAGTAAAACAATAACTCCAAACCAAAAAATTTCAACTCAAGGATATGAAGATTACACCACTAGCAAAACTGCTCCTTATATCTACTCAATAATAGATTCTGATGGTGTGACTGATAATGGATTTATAAATGCTAGTGCTCCAACAGTAAAATATAATTTAAAGGCAAGTACACTTGAAACATCTAACTTAAAAATTAATCTTCCTGCAAATACAAAACTTTACTATTTCCCATCTCAATATTCTGAAGAAATAGTAGCAACTAATTCACCTGTTACTACAACTGCTAGTGCAATGCTTAAAGTTGGTAGTAATAAATATATGTATCTTGTAACTATTCAAGGTCAAAAAGGCTGGGTGCTTTTATAATTCAACTTTTCAAATTTACACATAATAATATAAAAAAAAGATAACACCAAATTTGGTGTTATCTTAAAACTGAATATTTAGTTACTTCTACAAAGCTTTTCATTTCATTTATTATCCAATAACTATCTCTTAAAATAGCTTGTCCTAAAAATGCTAATCCATGCTGTGTATTTAATATATCAGTATCTTCTAGTGCTATGTTAATTAGACCACCTTCTACTAGTGGAAGTTCTTTTTCAAGTTCTTTGTCCTTTATTTTTGCTAAAGTTGCATGTTCTATATCATACTCATTTTCTGTACTTAAATTAACAAGGTCTACCCCTTCTTTTCTAAGCATATTTATAAGTCTTGCAAGTTCTTTTTTCTCTTTATCACTTACATAAAGTTCCGCTGATAATCTTACTGCTAAAACTTTTTCACTTGGTAATACTTCTCTTATTGCAACAACAATCTCTTTTAAAAATTTTGATCTATTTTCAAATTTCCCACCATAAATATCTGTTCTCTTATTTAAATCTTTTGATAAAAACTCTGTTATTAGATCTCCATTTATCTCAACAAAATCAAATCCCGCTCTTAAAGCTCTTTTAGTAGCTTTTTTAAAAGATTTTATTATATTTTTTATCTGCTTAATTGAAAATTCTTTTTCTCCTATCACTGTTTTATCATCTGCTACTTGCATAGCCTTTCCGCAGTGGTATAGCTGTATTCCAGCTACTGACTCTTTTTTCTTAATAGAACTTGCTATACTCTTGAGCCCTTTTATATGCTTATCACTCCAGATGCCTAAATCTTTTTGTGATTCTCTTCCTTCTTTATCTACTGCCGTTGCCTCAACAACAACAGTTCCTACTCCATTAAGAGCTTTACTGTCATAATGATTAAAATGAAACTCTGTTGCAAACCCTTCTGAATCTGCGCTTTTACTTGATTCTGGTGCCATGATAACTTTATTCTTAAAACTTAAGTTCTTAAACTTAAAATTCTTAAAGGCCCCTTTACTCATGTCCATTCACTCCTTAAAATTTAATAATTGGAATTTTGTACTAGCTCTACTTGCTATGTCTCTAATTATATATAACTTCACATACAATAAAAATCTCATAAAAGTTGTGAAATTCATACATTTTAGGCAATCTAATTTATTTATCTTCAATATTCTAATGTTCTCTTAATATATCTATTCAAGTTGATTATTTTTTATTATTCATAGTCAATATTGAAAGTTTTATTTAATATTTCAAATAGTCAAAAACTCTTCGGCTCCTTGAAACAAGCTCTCTTACAAACTTCCTCTTTATATTTTTATTATACCACAAAAGGTTATTAAATACTATATATAAAAATAAAAACAATCACTTTAGAGGTTAAGTTTAATATTTTCTTTCTTTATTCGTAATATATTTGAAATTTTCTCCATATAAAATACACATAAATTTTAGATACTAATTATAAGCTAATAAATAATTGTTTTTGAGATATAATAAAATTATATAAAATATTTAAAAATCAAAGAAAAGGAGCATTAATATTATGAAAGAAATAGTTCTTGCAGGTGGTTGCTTTTGGGGCGTTGAAGAATTCTTTATCCGTACAAAAGGTGTTGTAGAAACTGAAGTTTGCTATGTTAATGGTAGAACTGATAACCCAACATATGAGGCAATCTGTAATGGTAATACAAATTATGCTGAGGCTTGTAAAATAAGATTTGATGAAAATATAATAAGCTTAGAAAGTTTACTTGATAAATTTTGGAGCATTGTAAATCCAACTTCTTTAAATAAACAAGGAAATGATGTTGGTAGTCAATATAGAAGTGGCATCTATTATTTTGATGCACTAGACATTGCTGATATTGAACTTAGCATTCAAAAAGAGCAAAAAAATCATGATAAAAAGATTGTCACTGAAGTAAAACCTTTAGAAAGATACTTTAGAGCTGAAGAATATCACCAAAAGTATCTACAAAAAAATCCAGGTGGTTACTGTCACATAAACCTAAACTAATATTTTAAAACAAAAAGAACCTTCTTAAAGTTGGCTCTTTTAAGATATTAATCATAAAATAAGAACTCCCTCTTGTAATTTAGTGATATCTAATTTACAAAAAGGAATTCTTATTTTAGTTTACACAAATTTATTTACACAACTACTTAATTTCTCTATTTTACAAATAGATTTGTTATTTCAAGTTCTTCATTATATGAAAGTGTAAATTGTAGTTTTCCATTTTCAAATTCTGTTATAGCTGCTATAAATGCCATTCCATTTTTTTCTTCTGTAACAAATTTACTTACCCCTTTATATTTTCCTACCTGTGTATTTATAGGCTCAAACACTTTTTTTAGTTCTGACTCTGGTAATTTTTCTGCTCCGCCTGTTGCAAGTCTTTCTTCTACTTCTTTAAACTTTCCTTCATTTAGTTCTATTATTATTTCAGTTGTAAGACTTTTAACCTCTTCTTCATTGTACTTATCACTTAGCGGCTGTGCTCCTCCACACGCTACTAAAAACATCATTGGCATCATTAACACTAACCCTTTAAATAATTTTCTCATTTTTTAATTCCCCCTAAAACTTTTTAATTTATATTTTAATTTAAAACATTCAATATAATAAAACTAACTGCAAATATTACTGCTACGACTCTTACAATTAATTTAGATTTTTTTACTCCGAAAAAATCAATTGTTGTAGATGTTGAAAATGGGAATATTACCAGTGTTATAAAAAATAACAAAATCCCTAAATTAGAAACTGTATTACCAAACACTTTACTCGATACAGTAAATAGTTTTCCTACAAAAGCAGTTATCAGTGATATTGCAACTAATATCATAAACTTTTTAGATTGAATATCTATATTTTTTTCAAACTTCTCATAACTACCTTTACATGTGTGATTACAATAAGTTTTTTCCTCACTAATCTTCTTACCACAATAGCCACATTTTTTTTTCATAACTTATTTAACCCCTTAAACATTAAATTTCACTATCATTTTTCATCAACTAATATTTACTTTTGACTTTTTAATTAATTTAAAACTTATATATATCATAATAAGAACATCTTCATTCGTTTTTTATCTTTTACTAGTAAGTAAATCATTCTACCCACTGGTATTCCAATACAAATTAATATAGTTAAACTAATAGAAAGTAATTTATAGTCCATTTTTCTTCCCCCTAAACTCTATATTTAAATTATATATTTACTTTCTAAAAATTACTCTTAACTAACTCTAAATTAAAACTTAAATCTTTCTTAACTAACTTTTTATGTAAACATAAAAGCGTTAGTTTAAATTTTCACTTTAAACTAACGCCCTCTAAAATTTATTATTTTTATAGATAAATAATTTGATCTTTAACTTAATAATACTACTATTTTTCTTGCAATATAATTAGCAATTATCATAATTCCTACTAATGAATACATTACCTGTGTTTTCTTCTGTGAAATATTTAATATATTTATGATAAGACCTGGGAATACAACAAGGTATAAAAGACCCCATCCTATCGAACTTATTAGTCCAATATTTAATATCCCTGCTAGAAGAATTACCCCCTTAATTCCAGTGTGCATTATAAGAATACCTGCAAATATATTTAAAAGTTCAAATATTGTTGTTTTTTCTTTAAAGACCATAGAGATAAATACATATCCAAGACCAATTGCTGCACCATAGAATAAACTAACCTGTAAAATATTACTTATTGCCATTTTTACTATATCAAAAATTCCTAAATAATCAAAAGCATCTACTTTCATAAATTCTACTGTCTGTCCTATAATTCCCATTATAGCAATTGCTAGTATTGCAACCACTGTAATAATAATTGATAAATTATTATTGAACTGCGTTTTTGATATTTCAAAAGGTCTAATTACAAGATTCTTTAAAAACTCTAAAAATAATTTACCATCAAAATTATTTTGTGTGTTATCTCTACCATTATACGAATTATCTTCTTTCTGTTGCATTGTCACTAAATTGCCTTGAATTGAGTTATGGCTCCCCTCTAGCTCGATATCAAAATAATCCTCTTGCGTATTTTCTGCTAATTTTTGATTTCCTGTGCTTTTCATTTGTTCTGTATTGGTCCCACAGTTACCACAAAACTTTTCGCTTCCTATATTATTTCCACATTTACCACAAAACATTTAAAATCCTCCCTTATGTTAAAAATCCCCCTCTTTAATAAAAGGTCTTTACAATAAATAATTATATGATAATGCATCATTTTTTATTATTTATAAAATATTTTTAAAGATAAATGCTATCTTTTATCCTTGAATTCTTTAATTTTTTGTACATATTTCTTAAATGCTTCGCTATTTCTAATTCGTTCAACCTCTTCCTTGCTAACCTCATAGCCTTTTCTACTAATAACCTTAAAGTCATTTCCTACTTTTTTTATATTACGACCTTGCTCTTTTGCAAAAAACTTCATACTTTCACTAAAGGTCTCATCTGCTTTTAGATCTATATTTTCTTCTTCAAAAAACATTTCATCAAAACTCTTTGCATTATAATCTCCTAAATCATATGCTGTCCTATCTAATTCAAGCTTTGCCATTTTATCATCTTGCATTATTTCTGTCTTAGCTACTTGCTGTGTACTTATTTTTTTCAAACTAACCGCACTTTCATTTTGAACTTGCTTATTTTCTATAAGTGGCTCTTTCTTTATTTCTAAAACTAAAGATTTCTCTATATCTTTTTGTTTTAGAACTACCTCATTAAAATCTTCAGATGCTAAAAAATGTCTTATTAAATCCTCATCACGTACATTAATTTGACTTAAGCTATCATTAAGCCTATTAATACTATTATTTATGTTTGTACTGCTGCCTCTACTACTATTATTGTTATTCAATTTATCTCTTAAATTTTTTTCTCTAGCCTCTTTTATCTTCATATCAAGCGAAACTTCTTTAGAAATTTCTAGTTTTAGTTCTACTTTAAGTTCTTTTTTTATACTTTCCTTTAAATCTCTCTTTATAGATTCTAAAACTGCAGTGTTAATTTGTGACATTATCTCTCTTTTAAGTTCTATCTTTAAATCTTTTTTTATTTCATTCCTCAAATTATTTACAAATGCTGAATTCACATCTCTAATCAGTTCATTTTTCAATTGATTTCTTAAGATTTGATTATCTATATTAAAATTATTATTTTGTACCATATGATTTTCTTTTTCTTTTTTTCTTTTAAACATAAAATCTCCCTAAATATAAAATATCAATTTATATTTTACCATATTCTTACATCAATTTTATTAAAATAATAAAAAATCTCTTGTAAATATATTGAAACTCTATATTTTATCTATTTAAATACTATTTTTACAAGTATATCAAATTTTATTTTATTTAATATACTTATAATTTTATCTAATAAAATTTTATAAATAGAATATTACTTTTAAATTAAGATTAACTAATATTCAAGACTACTCCCATAAGAGGAGTGTATAATAATCCTATAATTTGGTGATTAAGGAGGTTTTTCATATGAAAAATAAAACGCTTACATTAATTTTTTCTGTCATATTACTTGCCTCTCTCTTTACAGCTTGTGGACGTACTTTAAATAAAGAAATTTCATTAAGTCCAAAAAATAAAATAAAAGAAATTAATGAAACTGATATAAATACTGAGGCATTAAATAATGCTATTAGTAAATCTGTTCTTAAAACACATGAAAGATTAGCTGACTCTGAACTAAATACAGAGGGACATGTCCTTATTGGAACTGAACTAAATAAAAATATAATAACAACTTATGTCATTGCTTCAGTAAACAACTATGGGGTGCAAAATAATATACTAACTTCTATTAGTGGAAGTGGTATAATTCCTACAATAATAAAATTTGAAGTGAATCCTGAAAATGATAGATATACAGAACTTGAATATATAGAGGCTTCTAATCCAACTGATTTTCATGAAAGTGTTAAAGCATTTTTCCCTGAAAAATATCATGAAGATGCTTTAAATTTCACTTATATAACTACAGTTCTTATGGACCTTCAAGTTAAGCAAGCTGAAGAATATCTTGATTTTATAGATCTTGATATTCCTATAAAACCTTTTATAGAAAAAGATATTATATCCATAATTGATAACAATAATTTTTCAAAGCAAGCCCCTAATTTTCCTAACTGGGAAGGCTCACTTGAAATCCTTGAAAAAGGAAAGCGTTATACTTATAGTTCATCAGAAACACAAATTGATGGAAAAACTTTTATTCATTGTAAAAAAATAGACGAAAAAAATAATATTATAATGGAATTTATAGTTAATGAAAATGGTGAAATAAAGACTCTAGATAAAGATTCTACCACAGATTAACTTTTGAATTTCAGCATAAAATACAAATATTTATAAATATTTGTATTTTTTTTATTTATACAACTAATTATGAATTTATTACTAAATAATAATTTTTTATTCGATAAAAATTTATTACATTAATATTTTTTTTCTATTTTTATCACATTTTAGATATTTCATAATTTTTTATTAATATTTAAAGCATTGTATAATAATAAAATAATGAATTTATATACCTTGAAAGGAATATTATGAATAATTTAAATAAAACTCTTACTACCTTTTTATCGATGATAAGCTTTGTTCTGCTTTGCATTATGGCTATTTTTTGGTTTTTATTAACCTACTGGGAATTTCCATCTTATAGTAATTCAACAAATGCTTTTTTAAAAAATGGTGTTAGTGGTCTCAGTTCTGCCTTTGCGCATACACTTTATTTTATAGCCTTTTTTCCTTTAGTACTTGCTATAATAATAATATTCATAGAATTTATTTTTCTTAAAAGAAAAAATATGATTCTTAAAATTTGTTTTTCTCTTATATTACTCTTTGGAACATCAATTAGTATAGTACCTTTCCTTGCTGCTGAGAGCAATGTGTATGTTAGTACTTTTAGTGTAGAGAATTGGACAAGTGTACCAAATCTTAGGTATGCATCAGTAGATAACCTATTAAAAAACTATAAACTGACTGATATGACTAGTTCAGAATTATTTAATCTGTTAGGTCCTGAAAATTATCAAACTGAACATTATAATAATACTAGCTATTATTGGGATTTAAAAAATTCACTTTCAATAAACAATGAATATTTAAAAGTAACAATTTCTAAAAATAAAGTGATTTCTCATAGCATTATTACAAATTCAAATATAAATATAAATTAAAAAGTAGCATGACTAAAAGCCACGCTACTTTTTTTAATTTCTCTATTTTTTACTGATATAATGCAAGAACTCCGTTTAAATCAGCGAGCTTACCCTCACCTAATGCTTTAAATTGCCATTCCATACCGCTTCTATAAAGTTCTGCAAATACAACTGATGTTGCAGTTGAACCATCTTCTTTTAGATTAAACCTACATATTTCTTTTCCTGTATTCTCATCATCTAAAAGTCTTACATATGAATTATTTATCATACCAAATGTTTGTCTTTTTTGTTGTGCCCCATGTATTGTAACAACAAATACTATTTTTTGTCTGCTTGGGTCTATTTCTTCAAGGTTAAGTTTAATAACTTCATCATCACCATTTCCAGCTCCGGTTCTGTTATCTCCACCTAGTTGAATTCCTCTTCCCATCTTATTATTGAAGAATATCACATTTGAAACATCACCAAATTTATTATTTGAATCTAGTAAGAATGCTGCTATGTCAAGGTCAAAATCTGACCCTCCAACTGCGATATCCCACCCTGCTCCAAGAGTTACCTTCTTAAGACCCGGATTTCTTTTTGTTAAATCTAAAATATCATTTTTCTGAAGATTTAATATTGGGGCTACTACCCCAGTATTTTCTGCATTTCCTGTTGTGCCAAAATTTCCACCTAAATTAATTCCCATTATTAGTCACCTCTATATAAATTTTTGTGCAAGACCCTTCATGTCTAAATTAACTAAATCACCAACAGCCTTAAACTGCCAGTTTAATCCTTCTCTATAAAGTTCTGCAAATATTAGTGTTATTTTTTCTTCTGTACTGCTTGATAAATTGAATCTACATATTTCTTTTTTACCTTTGTCTTCATCTAGTAATCTAATATATGCATTCTTTACTTGACTAAAGTTCTGATTCCTCTTATTTCCGTCATATATTGTAACTGCAAAAATAACTTTGCTACAATTTGAATCTAAGTTACTAAGTGAAACAGATATTTTTTCATCATCTCCATCACCAGCACCAGTTCTATTATCACCATGTAACATTATTCCTTTTTGTCTCATGTTTCCATAATATATTAAATTATCTTTAGCTATAAGTTTACCTGAAGAATCTAATAATACTGCCACTAAGTCTAAATCAAAATCTTTTTGTCCAAATCCAAAAAAACCTTTTTTTGCAACATCCCATCCCGCACCAAGTTCAATCCTATCTAAAGATGGATCTTTTTTAGTTAAATCTAGGATATCATTTTTTTGTAAATTTAATATACCTGACATAATTTCCCCTCCAGTCATTCTAATATATTTCTACTATATAGATTTATAGATATATATTTTATTATATCACATTTGTTTTTTTTAATTCACACAAGCGTAATCACTTCCTTAAATTTTTCTTTCATTTTAATTAAAATTATCATACTATTATTTTTTTAAATGAAACTAATTACTCTTTTTTATTAATTTCTTTCCAAATTTGATAAAATTAATTCCATATTAAAGAATTTCTATTGCATTTGTAGAACACTTCATTAACTTTTTATTCATATTCTTTTGGTAAAAGTAGACTTTACATATAAATCTGTGTATAATTATAGACGTTATATTTATATACACAAATGTTTAAAAATATTAATAAAGTTTGAATAGAGGCTTTAAATATACTAAACAATAAGGAGGAAATATAAATAGGACAACCTATTTATAATAATTTACTATGAAGAAGACAGCAATTACCTGTTTATTAACAGTGAGTATGTTAGGAGGGGTTAGCACAGTTGCCATGGCATCTCCCGCTATACCAAGTACTTCTACTGCAAAAGCTAATGTTGCAGTTCAACAAAAGGCTTACGATAATGCACAGTCACAATTAGAGGCAGCGCAAACTAATTTAGAGCAAATTAGTAATGAAATCTCTAACTTAACTCGACAAATTAATGAAAATAACGTACAAATAACAAATAATGAAAAACAATTAAAAATCTTTACAGCTGAGTACCAAAAAGATTTGCAAATGGAGGCATCAAGAATTAAGTCTATTTACCAAAATGATAATAACAATGGTTTCCTATCATTAATGCTTTCATCAAAAAATCTTGGTCAAGTGATTTCAAGATTTTATGCAATAAATAAGCTTATGCAACTAGACCATCAAGCAGTTGAAAAAACTCAAACTGCAAAAAATTCAATGGATGCAACTCAGAAAAAGCTTACTGATTTAAAATCATCAAATGAAGCTAAACTTGCATCACTTACTTCAAAAAAGGCAGATGCACAAACTTTATTGACAAAAATGCAAAGTAATTCAGCTTACCAATCACAAAAACTTGAACAAGCTAAAGCTACAGCTGCAGCATCTATCGAATTACTTCAAAAAGCAACCACTGTAAATGAAGCAACTAATGCCGTTACTGCTTTAAAACATATAGCAAATACAACTACATCAAGTGCTATCAAAGCACAAGTAAATGATGCTATTAATAATAGTCAAACAAAAATTAATGATATTAAAACTCATACAGTAGCTGCACCAGTACAAACAGCTGTTAAATCTAGTGCTAAACCAGCACAGACACCTGCTAAACCTGATGTTGTACCAGCACAAACATCTGTTAAACCTGATGCTACACCAGCACAAACACCTGTTAAACCTGATGTAAAACCTGCTGCAGTAGCTAATTCTGGTTCTGCTAGTGGACAAGCTATTGTTTCATATGCTATGAATTTCCTTGGAAGACCTTATGTATGGGGGGCACTTGGGCCAAATGCTTTTGACTGTTCAGGGTTAACTCACTATGTGTATGCTCACTTTGGATACCAAATAGGAGACGATACTTATTCTCAAATAAATCAAGGAACTCCGGTTTCTTTAAATAATCTGCAACCTGGAGATTTAATATTCTGGGGAGGAGATTCACCTTACCATGTAGCTATTTACATAGGGGGAGGGGAATATATCCAAGCCCCAAAACCTGGTTCTAATGTTGATATTTCATCATGGAACTTTAAAAATGTAACTTCTGCTAGAAGAATTTTATAATTCATAAAAAAAAGATTGCCCAACTCGGGCAATCTTTTTTTAATTTACTTTTGTTTTACTAAGCAAGTTCATAAGGCCACTGCATTATCCCACCTATGTTATAAACATCTGTAAATCCCATATCCATAAGTACTTCTTGTGCTACTCCACTTCTATGACCACTTCTGCAATAAACATATATAGTTTGACTTTTCTCTATATCCATACTCTCAAATGTATCTTCAACTTCTCCAAGAGGAATAAGTTCTGCTCCTTCAATATGACCCATATTGAATTCCCCCACTTCTCTTACATCTACAAGTAATATATCTAAATTTGAGTCTAAATTATGTTTAGCCTCAGCTTGTGTTAATTCTTTATATTCTAAATTTATCATTTATTTAAATTCCTTTCGTTTCATAATAATCTAACTATTATATATTAAAATAAAATTATGAATTAATAAAGGTTTTATTAGAATCTTTATTCAAATTAACTATTTTAATTTTAGCTACTCAATAACTTCATTTTCATCATTATTAACATTTGGTGGAGCTGGCAAACCCTCTTCTACCTCTGGCTTAGGTTCTTCCACCTCTGGTTTAGGCTCTTCTACCTCTGGCTTAGGCTTTTCTACTTCTGGTTTAGGTTTCTCTACCTCTGGTTTAGGCTTTTCTACCTCTGGTTTAGGTTTCTCTACCTCTGGCTTAGGCTTTTCTACCTCCGGTTTAGGCTTCTCTATTTCCGGCTTAGGTTTCTCTACCTCTGGTTTAGGTTTTTCTACCTCTAATTTAGGCTTCTCTATCTCTATCTCTTCATCTAATTCATTATCTTCTTCTATGATATCTTTTAACTTTTCATTCGGGGCAGGTATTTCTTTTAGATCATTATATTCTCCAATATTCCCTATATTAATATTTGGCATTTTATTTATTATCAATTTTTCTTCTTTTATCCTAGCCCCTAAATAATCTTCAAAGAAAGCAACAGGAACTTTTACCATTCCTTCTTCATTTATTATTTTAGTCATTTTAGGTGCTTTAAATCCATTCACCTCGGTTTCTTCAAACGGAACATATTTACCATTTATATAAATCCCTCTACCATCTTCAAAAAGTTCTAATATATTTAATTCGTCTTTAATATTAGTTTTTAATTTTATTATGTATTTATTTTCAACTTCCTCTGTTCCATGAATTTTAATTTCTTTAATTTCTTGTTCTGCACCTATTAAGTCTACATACTCAATCATATTCACAAAATTATCTTTGATATTAAGTTCTAACTCACTAGAATATACAGTAGTCGCTATTGCACTAACTAACAGACTACTGATTAGACTACACTTTACCTTATTTTTAAAATGCATTTCCATCTCTCCCTATTCTATTATTTTTATAATATCTGTTCCATCATATAGCCATTGTTCCTTCTCTGTTTTAAGAATTACTCTTTCGCTATTAACTCCATATAAATCTATTTTTGCATTGTTTTTTTCTTTTACATATTCAGATATAAACTTACCTAATGCATATGCCCCCTCAAAGCTATTAACATCTGAATCTACTGTTATTTCTAATATTTCATTTTTTATTTCTATATTTTTTATTTCATAATCATACTCTAGATATAGGTTTTTGCTCTCAATTTCACCTATCTTTTTTTCCTGTAAAATCTCAATTTTTGATTCTACAACAATTTCTTTTTCTGTATCTACTTTTTTACTTTTTCCACAACCACCAAAAGAAGATATAATAAGTATACTTAAACATAGCGTTATTACCTTTTTCAATATTCGCTCCCCCTAAAATTTCAATAAAATAAATTTAATATGAATTAATTTTATAATTTTAAACACACTATTAATATTCGTACAAAAACTAAAATAGTTTAGTCATTTAGTAATTATTTTTAGGAGGTTTCCTTATGATTGGGAATTTTTATACATTCAATAACTATACTCTATATTTTGAATTTCTTTTAAGACTTGTCTTATCTGCTATTTTAGCTGGTTTTATTGGATATGAACGAGAATTTCGTTCTAAAGATGCAGGCCTTAGAACCCATATTCTTGTTGGAGTTGGATCTGCTGTAATTATGATTGTTTCACAGTATGGATTTTTTGAAATCATTCAAAACGATATAAGAGTTGACCCTAGTAGAATAGCTGCTCAAGTTGTTTCAGGTATTGGATTTCTAGGCGCTGGAGTAATATTTAAAGAACATGGTTCAATAAAAGGATTATCTACCGCGGCTGGTCTTTGGGGAGTTGCTGCAATAGGTCTATCTGTTGGGTCAGGATTATATACTCTAGCAATAACTTTTACTATCTTTATGATAATCATTTTTGAAGTTTTAAATCGCTTGTCAAAAAACTTCTATACTATCCACATTGAAATTCAGTTTAAATCTAAGACACTTGATTACTTTGAAATTAAAAACTATCTAAGTGATGAAAAACATTTTATTTTAGCATCTAGAATTCAAAAAGATGATTCTTATAATACCTTTAACTTCAAAATTAAAATTCGCAATGAAAATGATTTGTATAAAATAATAGATAAAATTAATAAAAACACTTCACTATCTTTAGATTTCTTTGAAATTTTATAAATAAAACTTAACTTTAATAACCTAAAAAAAGGACTATCTCACCGTAGTTTCCTCCATATAATATGTATTTCAATGTTTTATTTAACTCTGAATATACTATTTATGCAAGTAACTTTTAAGATAGTCCTTTTATATTATTATACTATTTTGACTCTTGTGTTTTTTCTAGTTCTTTTATATCTTTATTTTCTACTTTTTCTGATTTTTCTATATCTTTATGAAAATTGTAAATTCTTTCTGATATTTTCGCTTGCAACTCTAAAGCTGTTGCCCCAGCATCAGTTAACAGAATATTATCCCTCTCTAGATTTGCCCCCTTTGGCAATTCCCCTACATCCTTAGTATACATAACCATAATATAGTCTGTCCCACCATAAACAATTCCAATATCATGATAATACCTGTAATATGAACCTATTTTATGTGCAACTTCATTATGTGGAAGATATTTATCAAAACTATCATGAAAAACTGTTTGCTTTAGATACCCTATTAATTTTTCATAATGCGGATTGTTATCTGGATTTTCATATAATCTCTTCAATATTAGCATCCCTTGCTTAGCAGTCAAATGATTTGTTCCCACTGTTTGTATACCAGTTATATTAGTTACATAATCTCTAACTCTCATACTTGCATTTCTTTTTAGCATTTTATATGCTATATTATCTGACGTTGTTATAGATAATTTAACTGCCTCTCCAACTGAGACTTTTCCTAGTTTTTTTCTATATTGAAGTGAGCCTGTCCCACCTTCGTAATCTGTTTTTTTATTATAATACATTGTAGTATCAAAAGATAATTTCCCCTTATGTATATCATCCATTATAAGCATAACTTGTGGTAATTTTATTGTGCTCGCTGCTCTGAACTCTCTATCTTCATTTAAAGCATACTCCACCTTTGTATCAAAATTATAGTAATAAAAATCTATATTATCTTTATAGTCTCTAGCTTCTTCTAATACTATTCTTTCGATTTTTTCTTCTTCTAAGCTCGTTTCTTTTTTAGCTTCTTCTGCTTTTATCTTTTCTTGTTCCTCTTTATCTAATTCTGTCAATTGCTTTTCAACTTTTTCCCAATTTTCTCTTGACTTACTAGTCACAGGTGATACAAAAGTTCCTATAAGTACAAAACATGTTGTAGTTATTAAAAATTTTTTTCTCATCTTCTTCCTCCTAAGTAATGCAAATACCTTCTTTGTATATACAATTATATATTATATAACTACATTCATTTTTTACATTAATGTAAAGTTCCTTTAACTTTTTACCATCTATATGAAATTACTGAAAATAAAATAAACACCTTACTTTAGTAAGTTTAATAAATTAATATATATTTAAATTTATCAAAGTAAATATAATTGTATACTATATTAGTAAGTTAATTATCAGGGGGATATTTCATGAAAGAAAAACTTAAACATATTCTAGGAATTAGCATATTTGGAATTATTATTTTTGTAGCTATTTTTGCTTTTTATAGTTTTGTAGGCTCTAGTATTTTTGCACTTCTTAGTGTTAAATTTACCTCAATTAAATATCTTCTTTTGTTTATGCTACTTTACTGCATTCTAGCAACTATTTTAGAGTTATTTACAGATGCTTTTATAGCTATACTCATAGAGTTTAGGAATTTAAATAAAAATCAAAGTTTTTTACTTAAATTCCTAATATCTGTTTCAACTAAAACTATTATATTTTTAATTTGTGATATGATATCTAAAAATGTAACTTTAACTTTCCTCTCTGCTTTAATTGCAGCTATTCTTATTTTTTTGATTGAATATAAAACTGAAGAATCATTTGATAACATAAATACTAATGCAAATGATTTAAATGAAATAATAGATAGGTTTGAAGATGAACTTGATAAATTTGAAGATGAACAAAAAAAATTTAGTGATAATGGTGATAAAGAAAAATAGAGCAGATTCATTTAGAATCTGCTCTATTCTTATATAAAACTATATATTAATGAAAGTATACCTATTATAGAAATTACTATGCAAAGATACATTTCCCATTTTTTATTAAATATTTTTTCCTTATTTTCTTTTGATGCGATAACTAAATAAATTATCCCTAGTCCATAGAAAATAAATATTTTTGATACCCCAACAAGCCCTGCTGTTGATAAAGCATACACGCAGAATATAACTGCTATCATTCCATAAATAAAATGTGATACTTTTTTCCCTTGCACTGCAAGCTTTATTAAATAAAGCGCTGAAAATATATAAGGCATAAGAACCATCATTGTTGCAAGACTAGTTATTTGTGCAAATGCATTGCTTGCGAGCATTGATAAGATAAATGCTACTTGCATTATTATAGCATTTACAATAAGTGAGTTTATTGCTGCTCCACTTTTTAATTCTTTACCTAGGAATTTAGGGAATACTCCATCCCTTGCAACAGACATTGGAACTTCTGCTGTTATTATAGTCCAAGCAACCCATGCCCCAAGAACTGATATAATAACTCCAACATTTATCATCACACTACCAAAGGTACCATAAGTATCTCCTAAAACTCCTGCAAGTGCTGGACTTTGAAGATTCGCTAATGTACCTTGGCTAAGAGCACCAAAACTTAGCATTACTATAAGTACATAACATATAAGTGTAAAAATATAACCTATAATTGTAGCCGTACCTACATCTTTAATATTTTTAGCTCTTCCTGATATAACAACTGCACCTTCTATTCCTGTAAATGTCCAAACAGTAGCAAGAAGTCCATGCTTAACTTGTGAGAATACACTAGAAATGCTAGTTCCACCTGTACTAAATTCTTTTAAACCATAGAAATCTTGTGTAAAAATCTTAAGTTTAAAACATAAGAATAAAAGTATAATCGCAAAAATAACTGGTAATATTTTACCTATTGTTGCTATCGTATTAAGTTTATTTGCCATTGCCATACTTTTTGCAATTATAAGTAATATTCCCCAAATCATAACTACTGATATGATAACTCCTGTTACACTTCCCATACCACCCATTTGTGGAAAGAAACTATGTAACGCAAATATAAATAACACAATATATGAAGTGTTTCCAAGTATATGACTTAACCAATAGCCCCATGCTGAGTTAAATCCTATATACTTTCCGAAACCAACTTTAGAATAAGTATAAATCCCATCCTTTAAATCTGGCTTTAAATTTGATAAAGTCTGAAAAACCTTACCTACAAAGAACATACCAAGACCTGTAATCGACCAAGCTATAATAGCTGAGAATGGTCGTCCCGATCTTGCCATTTCTGCTGGAAGTTCAAAAACTCCACCACCTATCATCGATCCTACAACCATAGCTATAAGACCAAGTAGTCCAACTTTTTTTTCCAACTTTAAGTGCCCCCTTTTTATCTTTTGTTAATTTTTATTGATTTTTATTGATATTTTCATCATATCATTTTATCATACCCACTAAAATATAGCAAAATTCGTCGAACTTTATGGCATTTTTCATAAATTTATCTCTAGGTCGTAAATTTTCTCTATTTTATAAAATAACAATACTAAAACAGTTTAAATTAAATTGATTTAGTAAAATAAACCAACTTACCTACTGATATATTAAATCTCTTTCATAGACTTTCTCTTATGCTTAAATGTATAATGATATGGTATGTTTAACCATATAATTAATCATGAAAGGACGTATAGTTTAACTATATAAATATTATGAATAAACTCACTAAAGGTATATTACTTATTTTGATAAGTTCTCTTGGTTATGCAGGGATGAGCTTTTTCATAAAACTTACTGGAAATAATATACCTATAATACAAAAAATATTTTTCAGAAACTTACTAACATTTTTCATTGCTATATATCTCGTAATGAAAAATCATAACTCATTTTTTGGGCATAAAGCTACTAGAAAATTACTTTTATTTAGAGGCGTAATAGGTACTTTTGGTGCACTAGCGAATTTTTATGGAGTAGAACACCTACTTTTACCTAATGCAGTTATATTAAATCAACTTGGACCATTTTTTATAATAATTTTAAGTTTTTTCTTCTTAAAAGAAAAAATAGGAAAATTTCAAATTGGTGCACTCGTTGTCGCTTTTCTTGGAATTATAATTATAATTGGACCATCTGGTGATAAAAATCTTACTGCAAGTTTTGTTGAAATTTTAGGTGCGTTATCTATTGGTATAGTCTTTACATGTATAAGATATCTTAGTGATAAAGAAAGTCCTCAAACTATTGTTTTCTGGTTTTCTTCAATATCTATACTAGTAAGTCTTCCATTTGTGCTATTTGATTATCACTCTATGACATTACTACAAGTTATTTATCTCTTACTCGCTGGAGTATGCACAGTATTTGGACAATTTGGTGCTACCCTTGCTTATAAATTTGCCCCTGGAAAAGATATTTCTATATTTAGTTATAGCCAAGTGCTTTTTGCTACACTTTTATCTGGAATATTCTTTGATGCACTTCCAAGTCCAATAAATTTCATTGGATATATTGTAGTTATAGGCGCTGCACTTATAAGTTTCATCTTTTCTAGACGAGATAATCTAAATGTAAAATAAATGGATAGACTTTACTAGATGAATTTTATCCATTTTTTTTAATAAGTTTTATATTAATTCTTTGAAGAAAATGCTTTCTTAGCATTTTCTTTTTTTGTCGCATTTCATCATTTTATGTCGTTAAATTCACAAAGTTTTCTATTTGTTTGCTTTCTTTTTTAATCATTTTGTATAAGAATATACTTATGCAAAAAAATACATCTTCAGGGAGGACCTTTAAATTTGATAAAATTTAAATACAAATTCAAGTTTTATGTTAATGCTAAGCACAGTGTTACAATAAATTCTAAAAAATCTAGCATCCATCCTCACACATGGGAAATCGTTACATTTCTTGCTGTGAGCA
Source organism: Sarcina sp. (assembly GCA_051650125.1). Taxonomy (GTDB): domain Bacteria; phylum Bacillota; class Clostridia; order Clostridiales; family Clostridiaceae; genus Sarcina. The sequence goes on from JBOFIK010000053.1 coordinate 75,347, forward strand.
AAAATGAAATTATAAATTTTTCAGAGTTTGAAAATAATCTTAAAAATTATTTTCTAGCTTTTGAGGGAAAACATCTTAATGAACTTACAAGTTTTAAAAATGTAGAGCCTACAATGGAACATATGGCTTGTATATTTTTCAATGAAATAACAGAACTTATCGAAAGTAAAGACTTCAATTTAGATACTATTGAAATAAGTGAAAATCCTACTCGAACTTATATAATTTCAAGTCTAGACTCTTTAAGTAATGATTAAATTATTTATATTTGCTTTTTGTTTATTATTTTGGTGTTATCTATTTAGAATGTTCCACAAATTAAATATGATAGCTTTTAAGTTTTTCACCGGCTCAATTGGATTTTTTTTAATAACCCTTATATTTTTTAATAAATATTTAGAAATTATATTAAATAAAATATTATTCTTTTTGCTTAATCTAATTACTAATTTAACTAATCTTTTCGGGTCTTTTTCTGATGTTAACACAGTTCTTATCAATACTAATACAGGAATAATATCTATGAACCTTACTTATGAATGTTCTGGTGTCATTGAAATATTAGTCTTTATATCACTAGCGTTATTTTTCCCTTTTCGAACTAGGCTAAAAAAATTATTATTAACTATTAGTGGTTTTTTTGCATTAGTAATTGCTAATGTTCTTAGGATAATGTTTATTGCTAGCATATCTAAAGTATTTGGGATTGAATCTTACTTATTGACTCACATATTTTTTGCTAGAATACTCTTTTTTATTCTGACTATCAGTATCTACTATGTAATATTTACTAAAGTTCATTTAAAAGAATACATATTTGGAGGTGTTACTATTGAACAATCACATTAATATATTTTTATTTGTTGGTGCATGGATTATTGTTCCTCTAATTATTGATATTCTTTATAATCTTTATGGATGTATTATTATAATTTTCACTAAAAATAAAAAGAAAGTAAAATTAGAATATGAGCCCTATGTGTCCATTGTAATACCTGTATATAATACGCAAAGAAGTCTTGGACAGTGTATTGATTCTATAATTGCTCAAAATTATCCACTTGATAAAATTGAATTAATCCTTGTAGATAATGGTTCTACTGATAATTCACATAATATTTTTCTCGAGAAACAAGGTATTTCAAGATTAAAAATGTGGTGGCTAGAATCTAGTACTGGGCGAGGTATAGCCTTGAATAAAGGTATTTATTTATCTAACGGCAAGTATATATTTAATATAGATTCTGATGGTATTTTGCATAAAGATGCTATTTTAAACTGTGTGCTAAAACTTGAAAATTCACCTGAAACAGTTGCTGTTACTGGAAGTGTTTTAACTGACTATTCACAAATAAAAAATACAAAAGGTATTTTCAAAAGGTTACTACAAAAATTAGAGCTATTTGAGTATGGAGAATCATTCCTAATTGGACGAGCATTTCAATCAAAAAATGACTCAATTTTTAATATAGCTGGTGCTTTCTCTGTTTTTAGAAAAGAGGCTATACTTAAAACCCAACTATATAATAAAGATACTATTGGTGAAGATGCTCATATGACAGCTCAAATTAGAAAGTTTATTAAAGGTAAAATTGAACTTTGCAGTGATGCATATATTTTTGTTGAACCCATTGACAACTTCGACACCTTATATAAACAAAGGCAACGTTGGCAAATAGGTGAAATTGAAGTAGCTAGTCTTTTTAATGAAAAGAAAGGAAATAAAAAAGGTTTTAATATCTTAAAAATAGCTTTATTAAAAGATCATACATTAGTTTTCCCAAGATTAATTTGGGTATTTGCTACTGTCTATTTAATATTTTATGGCTATCCCATTGAAATTTTTATAATTGCTAATTTTATTTTATATATACTTTATATGCTTATGTCATTCCTTAATTTTTTTATAATGAAATTATTTATAAAAGAAAGTGATGATTTAAAAAATTTCTTAAATAAGAATTTCTTTATCTCTATCTTAATGCCTCTTTATAGAAGTATGACTTTTATGATTAGAGCAATTGGGATTATAAACTCCTATGAAACAGGCACTTCTTGGAATAGAAAATCATTTAGTGATGAACGTACAGAAATTAAAAATTATATATTTAGAAGAAACAGAAGAAAAAAAACAAAAGGAGGTACTAAATGAAGATTCTTAAAATATTTTTAACAACTATTTGCATTAGTTTATTCTCTTCAACTGCTGCCTTTGCTAATGAAATATACCTTGATGGAGAATTCTCTGATTGGGAAAACAAAGCTGGTATAACAGATATTTTTGGTGACTCATTTAATGCACAAGAAGACCTGAAATCAATGAAATATTATTCTGATGGTGAAACTCTATATTTCTATTTTGAAAGATATGATACTTCAAATCCATACTGGGATATACAACTTATATTTTTTAATGGAACAGGCCATCTTTCTTCTCATTATACTCCTTGGGACAATCCTAAAGATAACTTTAATTGGAAAAACATAATGGCTACAACAGTTACTGCTAATGTTAGCAGAAGTGGTACATCAAGTGATAGACCCACAATATCAACAAGCCTTAGTGGCAAATTCTCTTCATCGTCACTTGATGGTACGGAAATAGAATTTTCTATTCCTCTTAGTTCAATAGGACTACTAGGAAAAGAAATTCAATTTGCAGCAAAATCTGATCCTTCTGCTTATGCACCTAATATAGATTGGATTCCTGAACAAGGACCTATTATTATAACTGATGGTCCAATTTTAGGTGATTTTACAATTGTATTTATTACCTTAGCCTTCCTAAGCATTGGCTTCTTCGCAACAAATATTTTGAAAACATAGCATAAAAATAAGGAAAGCTTTTTTATAATTTACATAAGCTTTCCTTATCTTAATATTAAAATGCTTTTTAGCTAACTTTTTCTTTATTTTCTTCTAAATTCTTAGAAATACCATTTTTCATAAAAGAATACTATTTTATTAATATAACTATAAATATCTTTATTGCCTAATAATATATTAATTTCAAATTATTAGTATTAAAATTAAAATATTTATATTTAGTAAACTAAAACTTTGAATTTACTATCAAAAATATAATATATTCCTACTCCTTTTTTAAAAAATTTTTAAATTACCTTTTATATATTTGATAAATTAATACTAATATTAATAATAATTATATAAAATATAATTTTCATATAAAAATTTATATTTGCTACTCGTAAATACTAACTACTCTGAAATTTATGAATTTATCATTAATATAGGTATTTCTATTATAAAATTTTAAATTAGTTTTATTTTTGTTACTTTTAAAACTTCTAATAGTAACAAAGATTGCTATTATATTAGTTATTTATATTTGTGTATAATTAAGTTTAATGTTAACTTTTAATAGTAATCTGATACTTTTTAAAATGAAATTCTGCTAAAGAATATGGTGTGATAAATACCATATAGCAAAATTAAATTTGTTAGCGTAGCAAGCTTAAATAACAACTATTCATACACTAAACTCTTTTGTCTAGTTGTTAAATACTACAAATATAAAAAAGATTGAAATTCTTATTTCAGGTTACTTTTGATATTAATCAATCTTAATATGCTATGCCCTACAATTTTAAATTTACAAACTTCTTTCTAGAATGATTGTAATCTGAGATTAGATTAATTAAACCTATTAGTCTAATCTCTAAATTACAAAAAACTTCTTAAGATTTTTGTGATCCTACAAATTTATAGCTACTCCTACAATGCTATAAGTTTGATTTACTATATTATATAGTTTGCTATTATAAGTTTTATTCGTGAAATAAATAGGAGATAGCCTTAACCTAGCTATCTCCTGTTTTTTATTATTTTTTTCTAGTTTAAATTTCATCATATTAGCATTCATAATAACTCTTACATCTATTTTACCTTCTTCAAAGTCAGATAAATCTACCTCTAGTGGCTCTGTATCATAATTATTTATATTACTTATATCTACTTTTTGCTCTCTACTTTCCTGCGTAATTATAATATTTGCACTTCCACTCTTTTGACTATAATTTACTAATATTTTTTCACTTTCTGGGTTCTTAACATCATATGTTATAGAATCGTCAGTAACTTCCTTTATTGCGCTCTTAGTCCACTTTCCATTAACTCTATTTTCTATAATTCCAATAGAATAACCACTACCTCCGAGCTTATCTCCATCTATAAAATCCATCTCTAATTCAACACTTGCACTCCCCTCATCTGAAACAGCTCTAACCATTTGAAATGATGCAAAACCTACCACTCCCACAACAAAAATTAAAAATACTACTACTACCACTTTTATCAAATTAACTATAATTTTATTAGTCTTTTTATCTTTTTCTATTAATTCGCTATTATCAACATTTAGAAGTGCTCCACAGTAATTACAAAATTTCGATATTATATCTACCTTATTCCCACAACTCTCACATTCTATTTGTCTATTTTTTCTACCAACTAGAAGGTATATTATAAATCCTATAAAAGCCTGATTAAAAAATAATGTTACCGCTACCCAAAGCCAAGGATTTGAACCTCTTTGTTTTGCATCTTTATAAACCCATATAGTAGTCCCTATAAGCAAAACTAAAATTAAAATTGCTATTACAATTATTATAATTGGCAATACCATAATTAGAAATTCTGTCATTACAATCTCGCCTCCTCTTTTAAATTAAATTTAAACATTCCAAGACCAGTTAATATGAGTACTACAACAAATCCTGTTCTTGTCATTTCTACAAATTTAAATATCATCTTATTTATAAGAAAACTATCTGTTACTATCATAAATGGTAAAAGGTTCAATACAATAAATGATAAAACTGCGCCAAAGAGCGGTACCCACCATATAGAAATTCCTCTTTTACTATCTTTGTCTCTCATTGCTCTTTTAAGGCTACATTTATCTAAATTTGATACTTCTTCTATTTCACTAAAACTCTCTTTAATAATCTTATCTATGCCATCTTTGTACATTTATACTCCTCCTTTAAAATTTCCTCTTTAACTATATTTCTTCCCTTATTTAATCTACTTTTCACCGTTCCCTTTGGGATATTTAAAAGATTTGAAATCTCCTCTATACTCATCTCAAGGTTATAAAACATTATAATTGGAAGTCTAATTTTATCATTCATTTTTGTAATTATACCTGCTACACCCATCTTCTCTTCTTCCCTTATGTAGTCACTCTCTATGTCTGTCTTATCAATATTTTTTTCTACATAATCCTTATCATCTGAGCTTATAAAAAATGCTATTTTATTTCTTATAGCTTGTTTTCTTTTCTGATTTTTCCATAGCTTTATTGAAATTCCTATAATATAATTTTTTGCACTTTTCACATCTATCTTTTCTTGAATTTCAACTGCTTTAAGAAAAGTATTTTGATATAAATCCTGCGCAAGAGTTTTATCTCTTGTAAGCTTTAGGCAAAAACTATATATATAATCTCCAAATTCATCTATGAGCTTTTCAAGTTCCCTGCAATTCACTAAAAGCCCCCCTTCTTATATCACTATTGTTCCTAACTAGTAAAAGGTTCATTTTTTTTCTTCTTTTTATTACAAAATTAATTTCAAAAAATGTTTTTTTTATATAATTTATAAATTTTTAGCCACTTTAATTACTAATATACTATTTGAATAGTAACATGATTTTACATTAATATACAAAATAAATATTTAAAAGCAGATAAGCAGGTGAATTTTTCACCTGCTTATCTGCTTTTATCTCTAAAAATTATTTTATTTTAAGTTTTTCGCCATTCATATCTTTCCTATACAGAATAATTCCAATTACTATAAGAACTACTCCAATTCCAATATATAGGGCAACATTAAAGTATAGTGCTTGTAAAATGGGAACTATGATAAGCCCAAATAAATTGAAAACTATATGCCCAAATATATCTCCAAACATACTATCAGCATAATATGATGCAAATAGTAAAAGAATACCTAATACAAATGTATAAGTAGCTTGTATTATTCCACCACCCATTGAGTGCATAAATGCAAATACTATTCCTTGAAGTAGAACTGCAACATATATATTCATATTATTTTTTAAAACACTAAAAACTGCTCCTCTAAATAATATCTCCTCAAAAATTGGTACAAGTATTATAGTTCCTATAAGTTCATATGGTGAAAACCAAGAACTATGCATTGCGGCCTCTGATCCTTGATAAGTTGTTGTTAAATGTTGTGCGTAATATATAAATGTTAATGCTAAAAAGTTAAACCCTACCATTATAAGGCCTATAACTCCTAATTTTCTAGGTTTCATCTTTTTAAAATTACATCTTTTGTATAAGCTCTTCCCTGTGAAAAAGAAAATTATTCCTAAAATAATTATCGCTAAAAATTCTCCAAGCACACTCCCAAGATATACTCTTTTGAGCATTATATTATTAATTTGACTTTGTGTTAGTGTATAAACACTCTCTCCATGTATTTTGCAATACATATCAAAAATAAATCTATTAGCAAATATAAGTCCCTCATATATTAAATATGGAATACCTATTGCTGCTAAAAGAACACTTACAATTTTTTTTATTAAATTCATCTATTTCACCTTTTTTCTTTTTTCTTTTGTATCTAAGTTAATTCAAATAATATTATACATTAAGTTTCTAAATTTAAAATATCAAATTAAAGAAACTCATCTAAAATTCATATACATATTATAACTTTAAATATAAATAACACAAAATCTAACACTATAATCTCAAAAAAATATCCTCATTTGGAACTTTTTTGTAATTTATAAAGCGCTCCTTATTGGTAAAATTTATATAAGAAAATAAACCCTTTTACAGGCAGGAGGAATTTTAAATGAGTGAACAACTATTTTACCTAGAAGATAAAATATCTGATATAGTAGATGACTATTTAGAAGTTTTAAATGAAGAATTTAAAGAAGAGGTTCAAAAAAAGAACTTAACTAAAGAAAGTATAATTAAAGATATTGATGCATCAAAACACTTAAAATGTTCAGTTCAAAAAGGTGTACCTTTCTTTGATATAGCTGAAACACTTGATGATAAAACAGAAACATTAGCTATCGAATGTCATTGTTGCAACAATGTTTTATATGAAGTAAGTAAACAAGTCTAAATAAGAATAGCTATAATTAGATTTCCCTCTAATTATAGCTATCTTTTTTATTTCTAAATTTTAATTTTCACCTATTTTATTATATAACTCTTCTCCATGTTTAATCAAAACAATTCCAGCTACAATAGCTGCTACTCCATAAACGCCCGCAGCTATCAACCCTGTATTTACTCCTGGAATTTTAATACCCATTAAAACAAACATTATAACCATATTAGGAATTGTTGTAAAAATTACTGCCTTACCTCTTTTAACAACTTCCATTTCTGAAACCCAATTAAAATTATAGAATTTCATATCCATTAAGAGTCCAAAAATTGATGCAAATAATAAAGCACATAAAATTCCAACTAGTCCAATTAAAGAACTCTTTATATCTCCTTGTAAAACTATATTTATTATAGTTCCAAGAATTACAAATGGTAGATTTACTACTATATTTAGAAGTATTTTAGATTTTATAACATCAGATACCTTTATAGGTAATGCTTTTTTCATATTAAAAGCTTTTCCCTCAAGTGATATACATGTTGCTGTTACTGGTGACATTGCAAAGAAAATACACCCTATTACTACAACTATATTAGAGTCTATTGGTAATATCTCCATACCACCTAACACAGAAAATATTACATATATTAATCCTCCAGCGATAGTATTAATTACAACTCCACCTTTTGAGAAATATTTTAAAAGTTCCATCTTTAAGAGTGATTTAACTTTTGATTGAATTACACCATCTTTTATTTTTGTTTCATTTGATTTTCCAAAAACTATAAATCTGCTATTTAAAACAAAGAAGGTATTCTTTATAATCATCATAAATACTGTAAATATAGCTAGTGAGCTTCCTACAAAGTATATTAAGTCTATCCATGATGTTTTAATCACCATATTCATATAGAATTGTAATGGTAAATATATCTTAGATATAATATCTACTACGTATGGTGCTTTCTCTAAAATATCTTGCATCCAAAATTGTGCTGTATAAAAAACTCCAAGGAAAACTGTCATTCCAATTATATAAAGAGCCGTTATTGCAATTTCTTTAAACTTAAACTTTGAAGATAATTTATATATAATATAACCAAGTAATATAGCTATACTCATAGGTATAAGTGGTACAAATATCATAGCAATAATAATCATTAAAAATAATGCTATATTAAATTCATTTGTTGTAAAATAAATACAAAGCGCTGGCACAGTTGCACCTAAAACAAATACATAGTTAATTAAAAGCATTTCTGTAATTTTTGCAAGAATTATAGTCCCACTACTCACAGGCAGTGATGCTAAAAGCTGAAAATCTTTTACATTAAAAATTGCCCCTGCTGATTTCAATACATCAGTTACAAAGATACCTCCCATAGCCATCATAAATGCTATAACAAATATAAACTCATCTGGTAGTCCCATTTGCTTAAAAGAATTCATAACTGTGCTAACCATATAAAATATCCCTATTATAAGAGGAACTGCAACTAAAACATATAATCCTATATTGTTTAAATTTTTCTTACCTTTATTTCCACCTAAAGAATTTTTTATAGAATATTTAATTAAAGAAAATAACTTATTCATTATCATTCAACTCCATAAATAAATCTTCTAGTGAATTGTCACCGGCAATTTCCTTGACTGTTCCTAGAGCTTTAATTTCTCCATCTTTTATGATAGCTACTCTATCACTTATCTTTTCTACAACTTCTAAAACATGGCTTGTTAAAAATACTATTCCACCTTTATCACAAAAATCTCTTAAAATATTTTTAACCTTTAAAGCTGCCTTAGGGTCAAGTCCTACAAAAGGTTCATCTAAAACCATAACCTCTGGGCTATGAACAAGCGCTGAAATTATAACAAGTTTTTGTTTCATTCCATGTGAATATGATGATATTAAACTATTTAGATCTTTATCTATTTCAAATACTTGTGCATACTCTCTAATTATTTTATTTCTTTCCTGTGTTTTAACCTCAAACATATCTGCTATAAAGTTTAAGTATTGACTTCCTGTTAGCCCCTCATAAATATCTGGATTATCAGGTATATAGGCAAATTTCTTTTTAGCCTCAAGTGGATTTTCTTTTATTGAAACTCCATTTATTTTTATATCCCCTTCCTCTATACTATTGATACCTACCATTGCTTTTATAGTAGTAGTTTTTCCTGCACCATTATGACCTATAAAAGAGAACAACTCTCCATCTTTAATTTCTAGTCCTAAATTATTAACTGCAACCTTATTACCAAACTTCTTAGTGAAATTTTTAATTTCTATCATTCTTAAAATACCCCCATTACTTTTTAATTCGTAATTTAAACCTCTATATCTCTTAATTAATACTATATATAATAAATATTAAGTATAAATAAAGGAAATCTTAATTAATTCTTAATTTTAAAAATGCATCCATTTTTACGCAAAAAAATAGATAAGCTCTCGCTTATCTATTTAAAAATAATATACATAAAATTAGATATTGTGGGCATGCATAAACACACAAATCTATTAATCTAAAGCCTATTTTTTTAGGACTTTATCTTATCAATACACTATTATATTCTACCTTCTCACTCTATTACTTTCAATAGATTATTGTCAATTAACTCTAAAACCCTCATATACTAAATAATGTCATTTTTATTTCATCTTTAAATATTCTTCATAAAGTCTATTCGCACCATCTGCATCTGCATATTTAACATTTTGCCCTTTATAGTGCTCCTTGATGCTCCACATGTTTCCATGTGAAATTCCTGTTATGCAGACTATTATCTTATCAACACCTTTTAAAACTTGCTGTACTTTACTATAATTCTCATTTCCATCAACAAACTTTACATTTACACCATTTTTTAAAAATGTTAATTTATACGTATCTTTATAATTAGTTCTGCCAACAATTGCAATCTCGTCAGTTATTTCTATATTTTCACTAACACCTGTTGAATTATTTACTTTTGAATCCCTAAATGCTCGTCTTACAGAAAGTTCGTTATCTGTTTCATATAAAATATTGTTAAATTCATCTATTATACATACAGCACCATCGTCTATTTTGTCCCTATTATAATAATTAAGTTTTACTCTTTCTCCATTAAGCTTGTCTGCATATGCTATCTCTCCAACATACTTTACGACAACTGTTTCTTTCTTATCATAATTTTTTGAATAAGTATAGTAATTACTATTATCTATTATTCCTATAAACTCATAATCTTTATTTACTATAAGCAACTCACTAGCATTAATAATCTCTGGTGTAAGCTTGTCTATATTTTTTATATCTATAACTTCTTCCTCGCTCGTTAGTGCATTTCTAACTAATAAATTACTTGATATCATTCCCATAACAATAAGTGGTTTATGTTTTTTAGCCTCTATACAATCCTTATAAAGATCAATATTATTTTTTATTTTTTTAAATACTATTTTTATTTCAAAGTCTGAATTATATGCAATAATGCTAGCTGTTGACAAAGTATCCTTATCAACCACATCAAAGAGCTTATTTCCATAAGCATCTTGTACATAAACATCTTCAAAATTTCTTTGTAATTTTGCATATTTTAACCCTGTAAATATTTTATCATCATAGCAATCAGTAAGTTCTACAACTTTTTTATCACCATCTATAACCACAAGTTCTCCTTGAACATAATATCTACTTTCATCTTCTTCTATAAATTCATACTCTCCACCATTAAACTTTAGATAATATCTATTATCTTCAATTAATACTCTTGCAAAAAATCTCATTTTAGACTTATCTAATTCTTTTACTTGTTCATCTTGAACCTCTTCTAATTCTTCTACTAATGTTGCGCTAACCTCTAAATTTTGTGAATTTTTCATCTCATTTTTCAAATCAACTATTCTCTCTTCTAGCTGTATAACTTTATCATTTAATCTTTCTGACTTTACCTTTTGTGCTAATAATTTTTTATTCAAACTACTAAGTGAAATATCAAATGATTTTTGTAACGAAGCATCTCTCTCCTCACTTATCATATTAACAATCTCTTTTTTAATAGTGTCCGTAAACTCTACTGGTTGATTTATTTTGTTTTTAAGTCCCTCTAAGGCCCTCATTAAGCTCTTATTATCATCACTAATGCTATTATATTTCTTTTTAAGTTCTTTTAGCTTATTGTTAGCTTCCTTTTTAGCTTCTCTCTCACTATCTAAATCCTCTAACATTTTCTTTAGCTTTGCTCCTATTTTTTCATTCTCTGTCTCAAAACTTTCTGTATCTAAATTAATTTTTCTCTCAAGCCCTATAATATATAACTCATTTATTTTCTCATAATACTTTACATCTTCAACTCTATGAAGTTCACTATATATTGACATAACTATAAATAAGGTATGACTTATATTAGCTTCAAAAATCTCGCCTATTTCTGCAAATACTTCATCAAAAGATATATCTTTAAACATTATTTTTCGAAATTTTTCGTAAACAAATGTTACTAGCATTTTTTTAAAAGAATGTATTATCATATACTCCTCGTTCTCACTACTTGCTATGAGCTCCTTACTTATTTCTGACTTCCTTAAAAACTCATACTCTAAATCTTCCTTATTTTCACTACTTAAATCGATTTCAAGAATTCTTAAAAAATCACTTAATTTATAGATCTTCCCTCGCAAATTTTTATTATTAATAAATACCTTTTTAATAGAGTTAATTACTGTATTAATATTTCTAAATTCTTTCTTATACCCCTTAGATGTTGCAATGCTTAGTAGCTCACTTAATAAAATATTTATATCTATAATTTTTTCCATTTTTTTATTTTTATTTAACATAACTCTCCCCTAAACCCCTTAATATAATTATATACCTATATTATAAATGCACTTCTAAAATTATACAAATATAACTTATTTTATTAATAAAATAAAAAATCACATTGCAAAATATATTATTTAGTCTGTAATTTTTCATCTTATATATATTTAATGTCCATTTATATAATTTTACATCAACAAAAAGAGATATATCGTAGATTTCTCTAACTTGATATATCTCTTTTCTTAATCATTATATGATTTTAATATTTTTAAAAACTTAGAATCTTCAAGTCCCTCTAATCTTAAGCTGTTTTTCCACTCCATCTGTAATATGTGCTTGTTCCTGAAGTAGGTCCAAACTCTCCAACGAATTTGTTTAAATCATTTGGATTACTTCTATCTAAACCACTACTTATATTAGCTTCTAATGTTCCATTTTTAAATCCTTCTAATATGTTATCCCATGTATAAACTATTCCATCTTTTGAAACAAAGAAGTAACAGTTTACTTTTGAATCAACAAGTTTCATTGAAAATTCATATCCCTCTATTCCTTTAAATATAGAAATTGGTTTTATTGTCTTATCAAGATTTTCAAGTTTTCCATTTGGCGCAGCCCCTTCTGTTGCTACATAGAATGGTATTCCATTAACAGATGCCTCTCCAATTCCTGCCATATTATTTATGCTTGTTACATTTAAGTAATCTGCAATTATTTTTTTCACTGATAACTCGCTTGTTTGTGCATCTTTAGTTTGAGCACTTTTATTTTCTGCTATATTAGTTTCTTTCTTACTATCTGCTTTAGCAGTAGATACATTACTGTTATCACTCACTTTTGAACTTTTATTTGTTGTTGTGTCTTTTGAATTTACAGTAGCATTATTTTTTGATATATTATCAATTTGACTCCTATAACTTTCTTCTTGTATTTTTGTTAATGGATAATTACTTTCCATTATTTTTACAAGTTGAGTGTTTGCACCCATTGCATTTCCGCCTTTTATTTCTTGTTGCATTAACCCCACTTCATTTTGAACTGTTGTTTTTTCTTGTGTTAAAACTTCCTTATGATGACCATAGGCTGCTCCTGCAAGTATAACAACTGCTATTATTACCGCTATTACTCCTTTTTTCATTTGCTATCTCCTCCATTATCACTTTACCTTTGTAACTCTAGCCACCCACTAATAATATGTAATAGGTAGTTACCTCATTTAAATCAATCTTTATAAAGTCTACTAGAAACCTTATTTTCGATTATATTTATAGATTTTTATTAATTATTATAATTTCTATATTAGTAATTATTTTACCAAGATATCTATGTTTTCTCAAAAACTATAAATTACTAAACTGTTAAATAATTTGGTATATTTATAATATCTTTAACCTTAAACTTTAGTTAAGCATGTACCTAAATTAAAAAAATAGCAGTATTTAGGAAGATAATTTAAAATTTTCTAAATATAAAAATAAAATATATTTCAATATCTACTATACTTTTATACATTTTACGAAATATTTATTTTTAATATACATGATCTTTTTTAAAAAAATACTTACTATATCTAAATTCATTTTAGTTGCATTTTTCAACTATTTGTATTATAATTATTTTAGTTGCAAATAGTAACTAAGCGATTTTAAAAATAAAAAAGGGGAATATCTATGCTAACTAAAGAGGAAATATATAATAAACGTTGGTTTATTTTAATCAGTATTGGGATAGTTACTTTCATGTGTACACTAGATGCTAGTATAGTTAACGTTGCATTACCTGTTATATCAAAAGATTTATCAGTTTCAATGTCAACAGTTCAATGGACAGTAACAACTTATTTAATAGTAATTTCTGGTCTTTTACTTACTTTTGGTAGACTCGGAGATTTGAAGGGAAAAACAAATGTTTTTAGAGTGGGTATTATAATTTTCACAATAGGTTCACTTCTTTGTGGTCTTTCAAATAACATCACAATGCTTATTGTCTCAAGAGCTATTCAAGGACTTGGTGCTGCTTGTACAATGGCAAACAGTCAAGGACTTGTAACTTCAGTCTTTCCTGCTAGCGAAAGAGGAAAAGCACTTGGAACAACAGGGCTTATAGTTGCTCTTGGTACAATGGTTGGACCTGCTGTTGGAGGAATTATTTCAAATTTTAAATGGGAATATATCTTCTTAATAAATGTGCCAATAGGAGTAATTGCTTTAATTCTTGCATTTAAAATTATTCCGAATATACATGTACCTGTTAAAGAAGGTTCAAAACTTGATTTTATAGGAACTATATTTTTTATATTAACAATTATCCCTCTTATATTGTCAATTACAGAGGGAAGTATTTATGGATTTACAGATACTAAAATTCTTATAGGTTTTGCAGTGGCAATTATTGCTTTTATTTTATTTGTGGTTTCACAAAAAAAACTTGCATCACCATTACTTGACTTTGATATCTTAAAAAACCATCAATTTTCAAAAGGTATATTATCATCATTAATCGCATTTACTACAATTAGTTCTTATTCAATACTTTTACCATTTTACTATGAGGCGGTAAGAGGAATAAATCCTATGTATAGTGGATTCCTTATGATAGTATTCCCAATAGCTTTAACAATAACAGGACCTCTTAGTGGTAGCTTATCTGATAAAATTAGAAAAGAAATTCTTCCACTTATAGGCTTTATAGTTTCTGCAATAGGTTTCGCTTTAATGTCAACTATTACAGCAACAACATCTTTATACCAAATAATTGTCTACCTTCTTATAATGGGAGCAGGTTCTGGATTATTCCAATCACCAATGAACTCAATAGTTATGTCTTCAGTAGATAAAACTAAACTTGGTGTTGCTGGTAGCTTAAATGCTTTAGTAAGAAACCTTGGTATGATAATTGGTATAACATTTGGTACTTCATTACTTTATAAATTAATGAGTGATAAACTTGGTTTTAAAGTTCAAGGATTTGTACCTGGACATTCAAATTTATTTGTAAGTTCAATGGATGTTGTATTTATTGTTGCAACAGTTTTATGTATAATAGGCGCTCTAGTAGTTCTTAGCATAATGCTTACTAACAATAAAAAACTTCAAGAGGCTAAGTAATTTAAGTAAATTTCAAAATAGAATATCAACACAAAAGGCATGTGCAACAAAGATAGTTGTACATGCCTTTTATCTTGATCCGTATTTACTTAAAAAATCATTAAGTTTCATCTCACCAGACTTATAATTAAGTATATTTCTTTTTATAAGTTTATCTATTTGACTATCTTTAGGCATTTCTATAACCCTTGAACTAATCACCTTATGCTTTGTTGTAACATTTTCTCTTTTTATAAACATTCTATTACAACACTTACAATATCTAATCTGCGAGTGATATCTTCTATCACTAATAATATCAAGACAAATATAATCATTAAATACAAGCTTTGTAAATTTACCACAGAATTTACAGTTGAATTTATTAGTATAATACTTTCTAAACTTTTCATTGCTAAGTTTAATTTTTATTGACCTATCTATCATAGATTCTTTTAGTGGAATATTATCTATATTAGCATTTTTTGAATGACTTAATATATACTCAACACCTAACACTCTAGAAACTTCTATAAGTGCCTTCACATCATAAAATGCATTATGGTGGTTATCTTCCATTGAATTAAATATCTCTTTACATTCTTTTTCAAATATTTTAACTAATGCAGGGTGATCTTTTAAATTATTTTTTACCATGTAAATCCTTTGAACATCTAAAACAATAACCATATCTAATAATTTAGAATTCATCTTATGTTTATACAAATTTCTTTTAAGTATTCTAAGGTCTGAATCCCCCCATGTTAATAAATAGGTATTCTGTGCATCATTTGCATCTATTGCCCCTAGAAACTCTTTTCCAGCTCTTGTAAAACTTGTGCCTTTTTTAATATTATCAGCTGTTATTCCTGTTAGCTTTTTTACTTTTTCATTTATATCTAAGTAATCACACTTTATATAATGATTTTTAGATTTTTCATTTTTAAAATTTTCATCAGTAGTCGTATAAGCTATCTGAATGATGTCTTGTCCCCTTGTTATATCAACAATCCATCCAGTTTTTTGATTAAATTCTAAATCTAAAAAAATAAACTTCAAATTAACCCCTTCTTTCCTTTAAGCCCACATCTTAATTAAAACTTTTGAACCTCTTTGTAAAAATATTCTAGTTTTTATTATAACACTTTTTCCCTAAAATTTTAATAAAGTATTTTTATTATTATATTCTTTTATTTCTTATTATATTATGATATATTTCCTGACCTAGCAAAAAAAATATCTAAAATAAACCGTACTTACATTCTTCTAATTTAGATTCGTACCTTTAAAAAAGCCAAAATATTCTCTCTTCTGTTATATCAAAGCCTAACTTTTTATGTAGCCTTACTGAATCACTATTATCCACATCTATATGTGCAAATGCAGTCAAACCACTTTCTGACATTCTACTCACCATAAAATGTTCAAGCATTGTAGCATAGCCTTTTCTTCTATGTTCTGGCAATATTTCTAAAAGCCCTATTGTTCCTTCGCCGTGGTTTCCTATAAACCCTACAAGCTCACAATCTTTAAATCCACCAAACAAACTCTTATCCTCTATCACACTCATAAGTGCTTCTCTTGGAAGTATTTTATAATGTTGCATTACTACATCTATATAAGTTTCATCAAGACTTTTAATTTCTAGTTCATTACCTAAATTAAACTTATTTTCCTTGTTATAAATTGCAGTAAAACATATCATTTTATCTTGTAAATTAAATTTATTTAAAGCATATTCATACATGAACTCTTGATGCAACATTACTAAAGAACTTTCATCTATTCCACTTAAAAGTTCTTTTCCGAGTTCAAAATTATCTACCGAAAGCATACAAGCCTTACTCTTTTTATCAATCAAAAGAACTCCATCTACATTTGCATATAAAATATCTGCTGTTCCTCTTTTTATTATTTCTATCATTCCTATATTTAACTGTCTATTTTTCATTAAATACGAAAGCGCCTGTTTTTCCTTCATTATTTTTTCTCCCCTATCTTTATTAAGTTATAATTTTATCTGATCAATTTTTTCACTAAGTATATTGTTCCACATTTGAGCTGCATTGTCTCCAAGTTTTCCTTCTGGAGTATAAAACCTTCCACTTTCACTTATGTAGAGATTATAAT
Organism: Sarcina sp.; assembly: GCA_051650125.1. Lineage (GTDB taxonomy): Bacteria > Bacillota > Clostridia > Clostridiales > Clostridiaceae > Sarcina. Next base: position 92,510 of record JBOFIK010000053.1, read on the forward strand.
TTCCATCTAATATTAATCTAATTTCTTCATTTTCTTCTTTATTTTGAATTGTCCAAAAATCTATATGAGCAACCTCTTGCTCATCAATCAATTCTTCTAATTTTTCTTCCATCTGTACATCAAAAGTATTGTCTATATAAACAAATGGTCTATATGAATACCTCTCTTCCTCACCTTCTATAATAATATCCATTTTAGTGTACATAGCACTTTTCCTATTTAAATACGTAATAGGCTCTTCTATATTTAAAATATAGTCTTTATGTATTTTTGATTTTTTTATAGCTTTCACTATTTCCACTCTTATTTTTTCACTGTTTTTAGCTATATCTTTTCCTAGATACTTACTTTTATTTTCTTCTACAATATCCCTTAATTTATAATCTATCTTCCATATACAGCTATCTACAAAATGAGTTATATCACTTAAGAATTCTACTTCATCTATGCATATAACTCTACAAAAACCCTGAATATACCCAAAGTCTATTATTTTATCTGCATCATAAATCTCTAGATACTTTTCACTATTTGCCCCTGTTATCATACTCATCATAAAATTTTTTTTATTTCGTTATTGTCTTTTCCTCTCACTTTAAATTTTTTTTAACTCTTCATAAATTTCTTTATTCATATTGTTCCTTTCTTAGTTATACTTAAATCTATTTTAAATATTACATAAACACTTTTTCTATACTGATATGATTTCATAGATTGTAAAATCTACAATAATTCTTATACTATTCTAATTATTAAAAAGTAAACGTTTTTTGTATATAAAATATATATAAAATACTCTTTTTTTATTGTTAGTTTTAAAAAAATTTATGAGTTTATTAGTAATTTTTTTACAACTTTTGAGCTTTAATTAAAAAACTTTATGTTTTAAATTCAAAAATTCACTAAATTTTTATAAGATTAATAAGAGAACGGTATATTATGTAATCAAATATAATTGTGAATAAATGGTGACTAAGTTAAATCATGTTACAATTTGTACATAGAGTGAAATTTATTATCATATGGATTTAGGAGGATAATTATATGAAAATTAAAATTGGTGATTATTTAATTGAAAAATTAAAAGAATTAAATGTAGATAGTGTATATGGAGTTCCTGGAGATTATAACCTTGGATTCCTTGATCACATAGATGATGCTGAAGGTATTGAATGGGTTGGTAACTGTAATGAGCTTAATGCTGCTTACGCTGCTGATGGATATGCTAGAATCAAAGGTTTTGCTGCAATGGTAACTACTTTTGGTGTTGGAGAACTTAGTGCTGTTAATGGAATAGCTGGTTCATATGCTGAGAGCGTACCAGTAGTTAAAATTACAGGAATGCCTACAACAGAAGTTCAAGAAAACAGATTATTTGTACACCACACACTTGGTGATGGAGAATTTAACAGATTTTCAAAAATGTTTGAAGAAATAACAGTTTCTCAAACAATATTAACAGAAATGAATGCTAAAAGTGAGATAGATAGAGTCTTAAAAGACTGTTATGTTTATAAAAAACCAGTATATATCGGACTTCCAGTTGATGTAGCTGAAAAAGAAATTGATGTTGAAATGACTAAAATTGATTTAGATGTTAAATCAAATGAAACAACACTTGCTCAATTCGTAGAAGCTGTTTCAGAACAAGTTGCATCATCAAAAGGACAATTCTTACTTGCAGATTATGAAGTTATTAGAGAAGGTCTTGAAAACAAACTTTCAGACTTTATCAATGACATTAAAATCCCTGCTGGTACATTATGTCTTGGAAAAACTGCAATTGATGAAACTAATGAATACTACGCTGGAATGTATGCTGGTAAACTTAGTTCAAAATTAATGACAGATGTTATAAATGCAAGTGACCTTGGTATTTACTTTGGTGTTAAACTTACAGACTGTACAACTGCTGGATTTAGTTATATAAACTCAAATCTTAAAACAATAGAAATCTTAGCTAACTGTGCTCTTGTAAACGGAAAGAAATTCAAAAACATCAGAATGAGAGATGCTATTGATGCTATACAAAAAGCTGGGCTTTCATTTAAAAACTCAGTTAAAGTTGTAAAAGAAGAAGAACCTAAATTTGTTGCTACAAATGATGATTTAGTACAAAACAGATTCTTCAAACAAATAGAAAACTTTATGGATGCAAAAGATGTATTAGTTGCTGAAACAGGAACTTCATTCTATGGAGCTGCTACTTTAACTATGCCTAAAGCTGCATCATTCGTAGGGCAAGCTTTATGGGGATCAATCGGATATGCACTACCTGCTGTTCTTGGGACTCAAATGGCTGATAGAAGCAGAAGAAATATCTTAGTTATCGGTGATGGTTCATTACAATTAACAGCTCAAGAAATTTCAACAATGCTAAGACAAGATACTAACCCAATATTATTTGTTATAAATAATGATGGTTATACAATAGAAAGAGTTATACACGGACCAAGAAGAGAGTATAATGACATAAACATGTGGAACTATGCTGAACTTGGAAATGTATTTGGTCTTAGAAACAGAAAATCACTTAGCTTTAAAGTTAAGACTGAAAAAGAGCTTGAAGAAGCTATGAATACTATCAATGCTAACAGAGAGCAACTTGCAATAGTTGAAGTTATCATGGATATGGATGATGCTCCTAAATTCTTAGTAGATGTTGCAGAGCACGCATTCAAAAAACAAAATGCTTACTAGAATATAATTTATAATAAAAAAACTCAGTAGACTACTAAATTAGTTTACTGAGTTTTTTCTTATTTAAATTTTTTTAATTTCCAAATTACTCTTTTATTAAACCTATAAGATTTATAAGCTTGTCGTTATCTGTTGCCTCAATCTCTTTTTTAACATCCAAAAGTGCAACCTTAAACATTGTTCTAACTCTTATAACTCCTGTTATAAGTAACATTGATATTGCTACTCCGTAAGCTATGAACATATCATTTTCGTCTTTGATATCATCAAATACTGTATTTTTAAGATTAGCTAGTTTTATAAATTCAACTACATATTTATCATCTAATACTGATGCAAATCTAGCTCTAAATATAGTAGCTACAAGATTTGTCATTTCTTCTTTAGCTTTTAATATCTCTTCCTCTGTTTCTAAAGGTAGTATATTGTTACTTTCTATATTTTCTTTGATAAATGAATATGCTGCTGCTCTTGTCACTCCTGTTCCTGTTGCAAATCCATATAAAACTTCAACTGGGACATTTTTAAATAATATTATATTTCCATATACTACATCTTCTAATGAGATCATATATTTTAAGAATTCATTTTGTAGATTTTCATTTCCTTCTACTTCTGAAAGTTTAATTATAATATTATTTACAAATGCTACAACTCTAGCATTTTCAGCTATTGCAAGTTCTCTATACTCTGCTTTAAATTGACTTACTGTCATTATGTTTTTTAAAACAACTTTTTCACTTAATTTATCAAGTTTTTCTATGTAAATCTCTTTCACTGTGTTTTTTACAATAGATCTCATTTGATTAAATGTAGTTTTAAAAGCATCTACATCAACTGGTTGGTCCTCTTTTTCATTAGCACTTACACTAAGAGTTTTGATTACATCAGTTTCTGTCATTCCAAGTTCTTTCATTTTTTCTAGTAGTTCTTTAACTTTATCATCCATACTAAAAATCCTCCTAATAAAAATAATACTCAACTTATATCTTGCCCATTATTTTCATATTTATCTAATGTTTTATTTTTTTTCATACAATTTATGTATAAAAATTGTATAATATATTCTAACATATAAAATATGTTATATAAACTTAATTAGGAGAAATTATGTATGATGTTGTTATAATCGGTTCAGGTCTTGGTGGTTTAACTGCTGGAAGTAGACTCTCGAGGCTTGGACATAAAGTTTTAGTTGTTGAAAAACATTTTCTAGCAGGTGGGTATGCTACTAATTTCAAAAGAAAAGGATATACTTTTGATGTTTCACTTCATGGAACTGCAGGTCTTGAAGAAGGCGGCAGTCTTTTTAGAATTTTATCTGCATGTGATGTTATAGATAAAATTACACCTATAAAAAACTCACTTGCTTATTCTGTAAACTACAAAGGAAAAAAAATAGATATTCCAAATGATTATGAGGAATATAAAAATCTTTTAATATCTATATTTCCGAGTGACAAAAAATCTATTTTAGATTTATTTAAAGCTTTAGATAAATTTGAAAATGGCTTCACAAAATTTATAATTGAAAAAGATAAGGGATTCTTTAATAAACTTAGCTTAGATGTTGCATTATTTATGAAATGGTCTTCTAAAACAACTTATGAAGTTGTTAAAAGCTATGTAGACAATGAAGAATTTGTAACTATCTTTACAGCTCTTTGGACTTACTATGGTCTACCACCACAAGAACTCTCTGCTTTATATTACTTTATCCCCTGGCTTTCATATCATAAGCATGGTAAGTATTATATAAAAGGCGGTGCACAGGCATTATCAGATGCTTTTGTTTCTGTTATAAAAGAAAATGGTGGGGATGTTCTTCTTAAAAGTGAAGTAACAAAAATTCATTGTGAGGATAAAATTATTAAAAGCGTAGAGCTTAAAGATGGTAGAGTTTTCAATGCAAAACATATCATTGCTAATATAAATCCAAGTTTTGCAATCAGTATGATGGATAAAAGCATACTCTGCGAATCTCAGATTAATAAAGCCCATACAGATGAAGTTGGTTGTACTTTATCACAGCTTTATCTCGGCCTTGATTGTAATCCATCTGATATCGGAATACCTGATGATGAATTATTTGTACTTAAAGGTTCCTCTCATGAAGAAGATTATGAAATGGCTTTAAATAATATGTACGAAAAAAGCGGCTTTCTTTTAACTAATTACAATAGCATGGATGATTCACTTAATCCAGATGACAAGGGAGTTATTACAATCACATATATAGATAATTATGATTACTGGTCTACAAACAAAAATGTTTACAACTCTCAAAAACTTGAAGTTACTGAGAAAATAATAACTAGACTTGAAACTTACTATCCAAATATTAGAGAACATATAGTTGTTTTAGAACTAGGTACTCCGAGAACTATGGAGCGATATACTGGTAACCCCCGTGGTGCAGTTTATGGTTTCCACCAAGGTATTAAACAAGCTGGAAGACATAGATTCAAAAAAGAAACTAGTTTTAATCTTAGCTTTGTAGGAGCTTGGACAAATCCTGGTGGTGGCTATGAAGGTTCTATATCTGGTGCAATTCAAGAAGCACATAGAATTGATAATTTATTGAAATAAAAAATAACTCAAATAAAGTGAGAGTACTAATTTTGTATTCTCACTTTAAAGCCTTTATAATATTCACCATTAGTTTTTATAATATTCACTAGCAAGAATTCCATACATTGCTGTATCACAAATCCCTTGATTGCTTTTATCCGCTTGTCTTAATGTTCCTTCATATTTAAGTCCACATTTCATCATAACTTTACCTGAGTTTGGATTTCTTGGATCATGCATTGATTCAACACGATTTGCTCTAAGTTCTTCTATTGCAAACTCAATTACACTACTAAGTGCCTCTGACATAATTCCTTTTCTCCAAAATGCTTGTCCCATACAATAGCCTATATGCACCATATCAATTTCTTCATTTTGCTCTACTATACTTATAGTTCCTATTGGTTCATCTCCATTTTCTTTTAAAGTAATTGCCCACTGATAAAAATTATCCTTTTTATATTCTTCAAGCCAACTATTTAAAATAAATTTTGTTACTTCAATATTGCGATGTGGCTGCCATGTAAGAAACTTTGTAACCTCTGAGTCATTAACCCAATTTTTAAACATAGCATTTGCATCTTCTTTAAATCTTCTTAAAACTAATCTTTCCGTTTCTATTTTTTGTGTACCCATATGAATCATTGCTTCTTCCTCCTCTTTTTTTAACTAATTTGTATAATTACCATATTTTAGCATAAATTTGAATATTAGAAAACTTTATTCTAAAATTAATTCTTCTCTATGCTATTTTATAAAACATAATAAACATAATTTTTAAATAATAAAAAAACTACCTAAAATCTTTAGGAATATTCCCATTAAGATTTTAGATAGTCTTTCTTATATTAATATATTCTATTTTTTCTCATTTTTAAGTAAATCTCTGATTTCTTGAAGTAATAATACGTCATCTGGTGTTTTAGCTGCTGGTGCATCTTTTTTCTTGTAAAGTTTTGATGCTGCTTTAACACATAAAAATACTGTTATTGCTATAATCAAGAAATTAATTATATTTTGTATGAAATTACCTATATTTAAAGTAACTGCTGGGTGAGTCCCTACTGCATTTTTTAATACTATTTTATATTCTTGGAAGTTTACTCCTCCAACTAACATACCGACTAATGGCATTATGATATCATTTACTAGTGATTTAACTATTGTGCTAAATGCACCCCCAACAACTACACCTATTGCAAGGTCTATAACGTTACCCTTAAGGGCAAATGCTTTAAATTCTGCTATAAATTTTTTCATTGCTTTCTCCTTCGTTAATTTCTTTTCACTTATGTGAATTTCTGCTTTTGTTACTATTATGTGTATTTTCTTTAATACTTATGCAATTTTATCATATATTGCGCTAAAATTAAAGGTAATTTATGATTTTTTGTAAAATAATGTTCTATTATTGTTTTTTTGCTAAAAACCCTATAAATATAATACAAATCTAAAAAGAATCCCCTATGGAGATTCTCATAATATTAATCACATTAAATTTTTCATTAAAAATCAAATTATTTGATCACTACAAATAATTATTCAGATAGAATTTAAACTCCCCCTCAATTGAATTTGTATTTATATAAGGTTAGGAGAACACCACGATAGTCTTTAGCCTAGTGGAGTGTCACCTCTCTTAAAACTTCTAATATCATACTAGGATCTGGTGATAATTTAAATCTTGATATTTCTGTTGCTATATCAAGTGCTGTATCAACAACATTTTTTCTAGCCTCAAGTTCTATTATCTCACCTTTGTGATTAAATATTATTTTGTTATTCTCTTTATCAAAACTTAAAGTTATTCCACTTCTGTAAACTATAAATGGCATTAAACTTCCTGTTGCTTTGTAAAGATTTATAACTGGGTACTCTCTTTTAAGCTCTAAACTATATAAAAGTTCTTCTGCTGATTTGTAAGCAAGATTTACATTCCCACCATCAAACTCATAGTCAAGGTGATGTATGTCTCCCGTTTCCATAACCATTAAAAGTATATTTCTTATTCTCTCATCTGTTTTATCTCTATTTATAGCATCTATTAAATCGAATTTATCGCCTCTTTTAAGTCCATCTATTATAACTTGAAACTTTCCTGCTCTTTCTTCTTGTAACATAATTAAATATGCTCCTTTCCCTTTGTAAATGTACTATATCTAGTTAATTCTAAATATTCACAAGCTTTATTGTAACATATCCATATTATATTTTGAACTCTAAACTATGCTCTACTTAGAATAAGTTTTTAAACCTAAAATTCTATATTTATCTGTTTTCTTATTTTTTCTAATACTTCTACAACTTTTAAAGAATTACTAAGTGGATTTATTTTTGAATCAATATTTCCTTCTATTATATTAGATATAAAATCATCTATCTCATAAAACATATTATTTTCTAAACTTTCTTTATATAGTTCTTCAACATCTCCATTTTTATATACTATTTTAACCTCTTCAAATAATATGTTACTAGCTAGTATAACCCCATCTTCCCCTTGCACTTCTACCCCAAGTTTTGAATTTGATATTTTAGAGTGTGTTACCATAGCGTCAAACTCACCATAATCAAAAATCGCACTTCCCTTTCCATCAACACCACTCTCTAGCATATAACTATTAGCAAGTATTATTTTGGGACTTCCAAATAAATTTATCATAGGTGCTATTGTATAAACTCCGATATCCATAAGAGAACCTGCACACATTTCCTTTTTAAATATATTTTCCACTATGCCTTTTTTATAAGCATCATATCGTGATGAATATTGACAAAATGATGCAAAATATCCTCTAACCTTACCTATTTTATGCAAGTTATTTTTAAGTTTTACAAATCCCTTAGAACTCGTACTTCTCATTGCTTCTGTAAGCAATACATTATATTTTCTTGCAGTTTCTATCATGGTCTGTGCCTCATTTACATTTACCGCAAAAGCTTTTTCACATAAGACATGCTTGTTTCCCCTCATACAAGTTATACTTTGCATGCAATGCAGTACATTAGGTGATGCTATATAAACAGCATCAAACTTTTTTGAACTTGCAAATGCCTCGATATTATCAAAAAATAAACTTGCATTATACTTTTTACCAAAGCTTTTAGCCCTCTCTATATCCCTTGAATAAACTGCCACAAGCTCAAATTTATTATGTCTACTTGCTGCCTCTAAAAATTGCTCTGTAATTTTGCTTGTTCCTATTATTCCAAACCTAACTTTATTCATAATACGCCCCTTTAAATATTAAATAAGGTTATCTAAAATAACATCTACCACCTTAAATAACCTTAACTCTATTTTTAAATTAATGTAGTTCTAATTTCAACATTTTCTTTATATTGAAAACTCTTCGTATCTAAAATTGATGCTTTATCAATAATAATTTCTTCGCATAAATCATCATCAAATTCAATATTTATTCCATATTCTAATATGCAAAGTTCATCCCCTGTGTATTTTAAAGTTTTATAATTATCAATCAGCTGTAATAGTAAAAATCTTAAATCTTCTGATGAAACATAATCATTATCCACAATAGTTTTATCTTTATCAATTGTTACTAGTGCCCTTGTAGAATCCTTAACTCTTAACAAATAAGTTATTTCACTATCCTTTTTATCTTCTAATATTATAAAACTTGTATATCTTGTTTCTATATCTGCACTTTTTTTCCTAAACATCTGTAAACATCTCCTCATTTGTAATAAAAATACTTTTATATAAAATAACTTTATCAAAAAATACTTATTTTTTCTAGTTTTTTAGATTAAATTTCTAGATTTACAACTAATATATCCTACACATAGTGTTTAGTTTTCTTACCTTTTTAAGTGATTTCATAATAAAAAAAGAACTAAAGATTTCTCTTTAATTCTTTCAATACAACTAACTTTGCCCATTACTATTTGTTTGAGCTTGAGTTTGTCCATTGTCTTGTTGTTGATTTTGATTACTAGTATTTTGAGTATTTGTACTTGTTGTTGCAGGTGTATTAGCTGATTGATTATCCTGTGATACAGCCTTTTCTCCACCTTCAAAGAATGATGTAATCCAGTTCCATATCTTTTGAAGCATTCCCTCTGCTTTCTCTATGGCAACATGGTTATTTTTTATCTCTTCCTGAAGTTTTGCTGATACATTAGAGAAATTTTTCTCACCACTTGCTATTGAGCTTTGTATATTTTTTAAAGTTCCCTCAACCTTATCATAATTTAAATTAAGACCTTTGATTTGCTCCATAAGATTTGTAAGTTGTGCTTCTTGGCTTTGATTTAATCCACCACCATTATTGTTTACAACATTGTTTACAATATTCTGCACTTCTATTTTACTGTTAGGGTTATCTTTGATTACTATTGATTTAGCTTGATTTACTATTGTTTCAGCTTTCTTTTGACCAACAGTTTTAGCTATACTTGCAGTTGTGTTAATCTCATTATTAGCAACTTTTTTATTTTGCTCTGGAACAACTTTTCCTGTTGCTTGTTGGAATGCTTGTAACACCCCAGCTAATGCAGCCTGTCCTGTAACTGGCATTGGTGCATCTGCCTCTATACTAGCATTATTTATTCCACAAGTAGTTAATGCACTCGCAAGCATATCCCCTGTAACTTCTGTTAGGTTATTTGTTGTAACCTGTATTCCTGAACCCTCTGGTAATATAGTTATCTTTGCAGAGCTATATGAACCTGTGTTAGGAATATCATTTATATTTCCTGTAAATCCAAGTTCTTTTGCAATATCTCTATTTGTTGTTTGAATGAATGTTATATTTGAATCATTTGTATTTACATTAAAATCTTTTAATAATTCCTGTCTTTGTTGCCATGAATTATTAGCTCCAACTGTTACTATTATTTTTCCTACTGCTGGTTGTGCAAGTAAGACTTCATTTTTAACATTGCTATTTCTAGTAGCTAAAGCACTAGCTCCACCTACTACTAAACTTCCTATTAAAATTATTGAAATTAATTTTCTTTTCATATGTATATCTCCCTCAATTTATCTTAAGTTTATCCTAAGTTTAAATTTTATTGTGACATTAGGTTCTTTAGAGAAATCTCTCTAGCCTAGTATATTATACCAAGTACAAATTTTTAAGCAACTTGACAAAATTTCATCTTGTTTATCTTAGTTTAATTTAACTCTATGTGAAGTTCTTCTCAAAAAGATTACACAATATTTAACAATAGCTACAAATTTAAATATACTGCTATATTTTAAAAAAATTTAACCACAAAAGTTTTTTATGATAGAATTACCTATTCATAGAAAGCTTTTTTTGTTTATCTAGTTTGAAATAAAAATTATAATAATTATTAAAAATATATTATTATAGTTAATCCTATCTAAACTTTTTTTAAAATTTGTAGTATAATTATAGGTACTACTTGTTAATAATATAAAGAAACGGAAAAGGAGGGGTCTAATGAACTTTAAAGCTGTAAAAAGAATTAAATCATATATGAAAGAAAATAATCTTAAATTATCTGAATTTTCAAAATCACTTGGGATTTCCTCATCTTATTTAAGTAGGATACTTAATTTTAAAAGAGGTATCACAGATAATTTCATTGAAAAACTTGTTGATGCCACAAGTCTAGATTTTCAATACTGGACTGGACACAAAAAAGAGCTTAATTTTGACGAAATAGATAGATATATAAGAATTCACCAAAGTGAACTTGAAAAAGTAGATGCTACAAATATGCCTTTAGCTGTTAAAGAATTACTTGATGTAATTGCTAGCAGGCAGGCAAATAAAAAAATCGCTTAGAATTTATCTTCTAGGCATTTTTTTCGCCCGTTCCATACCTTTTTTGATAAAAAAAGATGATCCCGGTTCAATACCGAAATCATCTTTTAGCGGTTCTTACTCATCTTTGGGTAAATAAATTTTTAATAAGGACGAATGCTTTATGTTAATGCATTCGTCCTTATTAAATTTTCCAATATAAAATCTTTGCGTTTTGCCCGAAATGCTAGATAACATTTTTTGAAAAGGT
>JBOFIK010000054.1:0-23791 GCA_051650125.1 Sarcina sp.
TTCGTCTCCCCGTTGATGTAACTTTAGTTTAACCAAACAACAAAATATAATAAAGAACTTAACAAAAAAATGGCGTCCGAAAACACCATTTTTATTATTTAACTATTTTTGAAATACCCATACTTGAGTAAGAACCGTGTAAACTAGGCATCTACTTTTGTTTTATCTAGAATAATAATTTTTTTTCGAGTCTCTAGGAGTAATTCTTCTGAAATTAAAAGAGTATCAAGTTTTTCTTTTGAGTAACTTTTAAAAATAAGAAGAAATTTATCTAAAGAGTTAAGTGATAGGTTAGAATCTTCTGTTTTATAGTGCATAGGAATTATATAGCGAGGATTGAGTTGATTTATCATTTTAGATAAGGATTTTAAGTTTATTGTGTAATTTTCACCAACGGGTACAAAAAGAATGTCTACATTTTTGATTTTTTCAATTATAGGAGTGTCTAAAATATGCCCAAGGTCTCCAAGGTGGCAAAGAGTTATATTCTCTATTGTAAAGAAAAATATAAGGTTAGAGCCTCTTTTAGTTCCAAGAAAATTATCATGATAGCTGTTGAAAGTTTCTATTTTGCAAAAATTATTTTCATAGTTTAAATATGTCTGTAAGATTCTTGATTTATCAGGAAATGTGTCTGTGTCAGAGTGGTCAAAGTGAGGATGACTAACTGTTACTATATCTACATTTTCAAGTGCAGAGTCTATTTTAAATGGATCAGTTAGGATTCTTTTACCGTTTTCAGTTTTTATTAAAAATGATGAGTGTCCAAGATAGTAAATATTCATAATAATAACCTCCTACTACATATTAATAGTTATTAACAATTATTGAGTAAATTAAACATAAGAACTATGTTTTAAATTATAAATTTAGATAAAAATAAAGATAGAGAAGATAATGAATAAGGAGTTTAGTAATGATTTGTGAGAAGTGTCAAGAAAAAGAGGCGAAGGTTAAGCTTGTAAAAGTAATAGAGGGGAAAAAAGAATTTTTTATGCTATGTAATGAGTGTGCAAATAAAATGGCAGAGGTTGTATTAAAATCTGAAATGGATGATTTGGATAATTTTGATTTTAATAAAGTTTTGAATGGTTTAGTAGAATATATGAATAAGACAAGTGAGGAAAAAAGTAGTTTAAAGGAGTTTATATGTCCTGTATGTGGTATGACTTATGATGAGTTTAAGGACCAGGGCATTCTTGGGTGTGAGTCATGTTTTGAAGTTTTTGAAGAAAGAATAATACCGATAGTAAATAGATATCATGGAAGTAAGTTTCATGGTGGAAATAGGTGTTTTAGTTATATAAGAGAGGGACTCGTAAAGAATTTAGAGTATTTGAAAAGGGAACTTGAGGATGCAATAAAATTTGAAGATTATGAGAAAGCAGCTGGAATTAGAGATGAAATTAGGTTAGTTAAAAATTCTAAAGGTGGTGAGTAGGGTGTTATTTGATAAAACTTTTGATACTGATGTGTTAGTTAGTAATGAGATATATTGGTATAGAAATATTAAGGGAGTTCTTTTTTCAAATAAGTTATCGGTTGAGGAAGGGCGATTAATAGGTGAGAAGATAGCAAATTTTTTTATGAAATATGAAGATTATAAGTTTAAAAAAGTAAATTTATGGCAAGAGTCTAAAGAGAATTTATTTTTACTATTAGAGATGGGGTTCATGACTCTAAAGCTATATAAGAATAGAGAGTTTTCCACCTTGTTAGTAGACAAAGAAGAACGAGTTATAATTATGATAAATGAAGAAAATCATATAACTCTGTTATTAAGAGGAATTAATAAGGGATGCAGAGAATTATATAATGAGGGAATCAAGTTTACTAGTGGAATTGATGAGGAATTTGAGATTGCTCGCAGTGAAAGGTTTGGGTATTTAAATTCAACTATTGATAAAGTAGGTACGGGAATGAAATTATATTCAGTTCTACATTTGCCACTTTTGAATAATATAAAAATGATTAAAAATGTTACATCTGAACTTGATAAGGTTGGTATTGATTTTTATGATTTATTTACGGATGAAAATGAGGATGTAAGTAATTTATATAGAATATCTAATAGAGTGACTTTAGATGTTACAGAAGAGGAATCACTTAATGATTTAGAAGCGATGACATATCAAGTTTTGATAAAGGAAAAAAAAGAAAGAAAATATCTTAAGGAAACTGATTATGAGGGGCTGTGTGACAATGTATTTAGAGCACAAGCATTACTTAGTAGTGCAAGAAAAATAACATATACAGAAGCTCTAAAGCTTAGTTCTATGATTAGACTTGGCATTGAGCTAGATATTATAAAGGATACTCTTATTGCAACATTAAATTATTTGCTTTTAATAACTAAGTATAACCATATAAAAAGTTTAGCAGATGAAAAAATTAATGAAAACCAAGAGAATATATTAAGGGCAACTAGAATTAGAGAAATTATAGAGAAGTATAAGGTATAAAAGAAGGGAGAATTTTATGTTTTTTGATAAATTTACGGAAGATGCAAAAAAAGTTATAGAGGAAGCGAAAAATGTTTCTAAGGAACTTAAGCATGGCTATGTTGGGACTGAACACATACTTTTAGGGTTTTATAGAACAGATACACAGGCAAAAAAATTTTTATTAGATATTGAAGTGACTGAGGAAGATGTTACAGAACTTATAAAGAGTTATATAGGGGTAGGGGATGTTGATTATAATATTTTAGATATTCCATTTACTCCAAGAAGTAAGAAGATTCTTGATGAGAGTATTTTAGATGCTAGAAAAGAAGGTTCGCAGTACTCATCAGCTGAACATATTCTTTATACACTTTTGAAGGATAAAGAGGGTGTTGCATATATTATTTTATATAATTTAAATGCTAATTTTATAAAGCTTAAAAAGACTTTAAAGGATTATCTAAGTGATGATATATTCTCAGGAGAGGTTAAGAGAAAAGATGATGGAAGAAAGAAACGTGAAAGAGAGAAGAAGGATATACCTGTTCTTTTAAAATATGGAGTTGATTTGACTGCGAGTGCGTTTGATAAAAAACTTGACCCTGTTGTGGGAAGAGAAGAGGAAACTCAAAGAGTTCTAGAAATTTTATGTAGAAGAACTAAGAATAACCCATGTTTAATTGGAGAACCAGGTGTTGGTAAAACAGCTATTGCAGAAGGGTTAGCACAGAGGATTGTTGATGGAACTATTCCGGGGAATCTTAAGGATAAGGTTATAATTTCTCTTGATTTAACAGCTATGGTTGCAGGTGCAAAGTATAGAGGTGAGTTTGAGGATAGACTTAAAAATGTTATAAAAGAACTTAAGAAAAATCCGGATGTTATTTTATTTATAGATGAGATACACACAATAGTTGGTGCAGGTGGAGCTGAGGGTGCAATTGATGCATCAAATATTTTAAAACCTGCGTTAGCTAGGGGTGATATACAGTGCATTGGTGCAACTACAATTGATGAATATAGAAAACATATAGAAAAAGATACTGCACTTGAGAGAAGATTTCAACCTGTTACGGTTGGAGAGCCAACTAAGAGTGAAACAATTCTTATATTAAAAGGACTTAGAGAGCATTATGAGAAACATCATAATGTACAAATTTTAGATGAAGCAATATATGCAGCGGTAGATTTATCTGTTAAATATATTAATGATAGATTTTTACCAGATAAAGCAATTGATCTTATAGATGAGGGGGCTGCTAGAGTTAGAATAGATGATTTTAGAGTGCCATCAAATGTGAAAGAGGTTGAATCTGAGATAAAAGAATTATCTGAGAGAAAAGATAGAGCAATATTAGAGCAAGACTTTGAAAAGGCAGCAGGACTTAGGGATGAAGAGAAGAAATTAAGACAAAAATGTGTAGAACTAAGTGAGGCTTGGGAGGCTGATAAGGTTAATAAGGTTGATATTGTAGATGCTAATAGTGTTGCTAATATAGTAGCAAGATGGACTAAGATACCAGTAGAAAAGTTAACTCAAAAAGAAGCAGAAAAACTTTTAGCTTTAGAGAAAACATTAGCAACAAGGGTTATAGGTCAAGAAGAACCAATAGAGGCAATTGCAAAAGCTGTCAGAAGGTCACGAGTAGGGCTTAAGGATGTTAATAGACCAGCAGGGTCATTTATTTTCCTTGGACCAACAGGAGTTGGGAAAACAGAACTGTGCAAGGCATTAGCGAGTAATCTTTTTGGAGATGAAAGTTATATGATAAGAATTGATATGTCTGAATATATGGAGAAACATAGTGTTTCTAAGCTTATAGGTTCCCCACCAGGGTATGTTGGATATGAGGATGGAGGTCAGCTTACTGAAAAGGTAAGAAGAAGTCCATATTCAGTTATCTTACTTGATGAAATTGAAAAAGCACACCCAGATGTATTTAATATTCTTCTACAAATTTTAGAAGATGGAAGATTAACTGATGGAAAGGGTAAGAATGTTAATTTTACTAATACAATAATTATTATGACATCTAATCTAGGTGCACATAGCATAAATAAACAAAATAAGGTTGGATTCTCTATAACAGAACATCAAGATGATGATGAGTATAAGAAAATGAAAGATACTGTTATGGCAGAACTTAAGGAAACATTTAAACCAGAATTCTTAAATAGAATAGATGATATTATGGTGTTCCATTCATTAACTCAAAAGCATTTACTGAAGATAGTGGATATAATGTTAAGGAGCACAAAGAAGAAACTTAGAGAGCATGAAATTCATTTATCTTTTAGTGAAGAAAGTAAAAAGTTCTTTGTTTCAAAGGGAACTGAACTTAAATATGGAGCAAGACCACTAAAGAGAGTTATTACAAAACATTTAGAGGATAAACTAAGTGAGAAAATTTTAGCAGGGGAGATAAAGAGTGGAGATTCTTTAGATGTTCTTGTTGAAGAGGAAAAAATAGTATTTGAAAAAAGAATTCAAAAAATATGTGTTAATACAGAAAAAAATCTATAATATAGAAAAATAGTAAGTAAAATAATAAATTAAATAGGCATTATAACCTTCATTTTAGATAAATCTATAAATGGAGGTTTTTTTAAATGTCTATTGTACTTGCAATTTTAAATTATGGTGATATAATATTAATAAAGATACCCGTGGGGGGTATATGAAATTGTTTTGAGATGGAGGATAAGGTTATGGCAAAAGAAGTTAAAGATATTGATATAGTTGTTGTGGGATCAGGTCCAGCAGGACTTGCAGCGGCTATATATGCAGCAAGAGCTAATCTAAGTGTATTAGTGTTAGAAGATAAATATATAGGTGGACAGGTTAAAACAACTAGTATTATAGAAAATTATCCTGGATTCACTTCAATAACAGGTGATGAACTTGCAACAAAAATGCAAGAGCAAGCAGAACATGCTGGAGCTATAATTGAAGAATTTGATACAATAGAAAAATTAACTTTAAATGAAAAAATAGTAGAAACAGAAGATTTTATATATAAAGCTAAAGTTATAATTTTAGGTACAGGAGCTGGCCCAAACCTTTTACCAATACCAAATGAAGCAAAGTTTACAGGTAAGGGAATACATTATTGTGCAGTATGCGATGGAGCAATGTACAAAGATGGAGTTATAGCAATTGTTGGTGGAGGAAACTCAGCTCAAAAAGAAGCGCTGTTTTTATCAACACTTGCAAGCAAAGTTTATGTTATAAGAAGAAAAGGATTCTTCCATGGAGAAAAATCTGTTATAGAAAAAGTTGAGAATAATGAAAAAATAGAAGTTATGTATAACTGGGATTTAGTTGATGTAGAAGGTGAAAATCTAGTAGAAAAAGCTATAATCAAAAATGTTATTACAGGCGAAGTTAAAGAATTAAAACTTGAGGCTATATTTGGTTCAATAGGAAGAAGTCCAAGAACTGAACTTGTTAAAGGTCAAGTTAATATGGATGCTCAAGGATATATAGAAATTGATTCTCGCAAGAGAACAAATGTTGAGGGTGTTTATGCAATAGGTGATGTTACACCAACTCACTTTAGACAGATAACAACAGCAGTTGCTGATGGTACAATTGCAGCACTTGACGCAGCAGAATATATTGAAGAAATGAAAGCAAAAGAAAGCAAATAGGAGGAATTAATCATGGTAAAAGTTTATTCAGTAGCATGGTGTCCACCATGTAATAAATTAAAAAAATATTTAGATCAAAAAGGTGTTAAATATGAAGTAGTAACAGTTGCAGATGAGAAAGAAGCTAGAGATGAAGTACTAGAAGTTTCAGGACAAAGATCAGTACCAGTTCTTAAGGTTAAAGATACAGTAATTGTTGGGTTTGAGAAAAATCAAATAGATGAGGCATTAAAAACTCTTTAATAGAGTTTTTGCTAAGGAGGAAAAAATAATGAATGTTAAAGAATATAAAAATATAGTTGATGGTGAGTTTTACACAGCTAAATCAACAAATATATTAGAAGTTAAATCACCACTTGATAATTCAGTTCTTGGAACTGTACAAGCGATGAGTCAAGAGGATGTTGATGTTGTTATGGCATCAGCAAAACAATCACAAAAATATTGGGCAGAAACAACAATAGCTCACAGAGCTGAAGTTTTATATAAAGTTGCTGACTTATTATTAGAGAGAAAAGAAGAACTTGCAAATCTTTTAATGATGGAAATTGCTAAAGATAAAAAGAGTTCATTATCAGAAATTACAAGAACAGCAGATTTCTTAAAATTTACAGCTGATGCAGCTAAGTCAATTGAAGGACAAAGTATACCATCAGATAGTTTCCCAGGATTTAATAAGAGAAAAATTTCATTTGTTTCAAGAGAAGCACTTGGAGTTGTACTTGCAATTTCACCATTTAACTATCCAGTTAACCTTGCAGCATCAAAAATAGGACCAGCTTTAATGGCAGGAAACTCAGTAGTATTCAAGCCAGCTAGCCAAGGTGCTTTAAGTGGATTATTCCTTGCTAAAGTATTTAAAGATGCAGGAATTCCAGCCGGAGTTGTAAATACTGTAACAGGAAAAGGTAGCGTTATAGGAGATTACTGTGTAACTCACAAAGACGTTGATTTTGTTAACTTTACAGGAAGTACAGAAATTGGAAGAAGAATTTCAAAAATAACAGAAATGACACCTTTATTAATGGAACTAGGTGGTAAAGATGCTGCTATCGTATTAGAGGATGCAGATTTAGATCTAACAGCTAGAAATATTGTAGGTGGAGCATTCTCATACTCTGGACAAAGATGTACAGCAGTTAAGAGAGTTCTTGTTATGGATAAAGTAGCAGATGAATTAATAGAAAAAGTTGTAGCTGAAATGGCTAAATTGAAAGTTGGAAGCCCACTTGATATAGAAGATGCAGCGGTAGTGCCACTTATAGATACAAAAGCAGCAGATTTCGTTGAAAAGTTAATGAAAGATGCAACAGATAAAGGGGCTAAAGTTTTATTTGGTGGTAAGAGAGAGGGAAACCTTATAGAGCCAACTCTTTATGATAACGTATCACTTGATATGGAAATAGCTTGGGAAGAACCATTCGGACCAATATTACCAATAATCAGAGTTCACAGCAGAGAAGAAGCTATTGATATAGCTAATAAATCAGAGTACGGATTACAATCATCAGTATTTACTCAAGATATAGATGAAGCATTCTATATTGCTAAGAGATTAGAAGTTGGAACAGTTCAAGTAAATAATAAAACTGAGAGAGGTCCAGATCATTTCCCATTCCTTGGAGTTAAGTCATCAGGTATGGGAACACAAGGAATTAGATATTCTATTGAATCAATGTCTAGACCAAAAGCAACGGTTATAAATATACAAGAATAATACTAGGTGGAGAAGTTACTATTTTATAGTGACTTCTTTTTTTACTTGTAATTAAGTTAAAAATAATTTAGAATTTAACTAAATATTAATATTTTCTTCATTAATTTTTGATTGAAATAAATTTGAAAATATTAATGCTAACAGAAGATAAAAGGGGTGATTAGTGTTGAAGAACAAGGTATGTGTTGATATTTTAATCATTGGAAAAAATAGAGCAGCATTTACTTCTGCGATATATTGTTCAAGATCTAATGCTAAGACTGTTATTTTAGATAAATATTCAGAGAAGTGTGAAGAAGAGAGTAAAGTTAATTCACCAAGTTTTATTGCAGTATCAGGAAATAAAGATACAGAAAGTTTGCAGTTAAAGGCAGAAGAGTTTGGAGCAAAAGTTGAATACTTTGAAACCATAGAAAAAATGATTTTAACTAATGATACAAAAATTGTAGAAACAGATAATGTAAGATATATAGCTAAAGCAGTAATAATAACATTGGGAAATGAATCGGAAAAATTTGAAATTTTAAATGAAGAAAAGTTTAGAGACAAAGGTATTTATTATAATGGATTATTAAATACTGAAAAATTTAGAGGGCAAGTTGTTGCGATAATTGGAGAAGGACATTCTTGTTTAGAAGAAGCTTTATATTTATCTAATGTAGCTAGGAAAGTTGTAGTTATAAGAAAATCTATGGAAGTGGAATACAATAAGTTCCTATTAAGAGATTTAAAGAAAGAGAGTAATGTAACTATAATAAAAGGGTACGAGCTAATAGATGCTTTTGGGTTTGATAAATTAGAAGGGGTATATTTAAGATGCCTAGAAACAGGGAAGAAAAAAAGATTAAAGGCAAATGCTATATTTGGTTGTTTTGGAAAGAAACCAAATTTATATGACAAGTACGTTTATTTAGAACATAGAAATGATGGATATATTAAAGTAAACGAAAATATGGAAACTAATATCAATGGTGTTTTTGCAGCGGGAGCTGCAATAGAAAAAATATTTAATGAAATTCCGACTGATTTAAATGATGCAACTATAGCATCACTAAGTGCAATTAAGTATTTAAGTAAATAAAAAAAACTGTGGATAACCTTTATCGAAAGTTATCCACAGTTTTTTTATTAAAGATTTAAAGCTTCATCGATAGCTTTTCTATCAAATCCAACTATGATTGTTCCATTTATATCTAAAACTGGAACTCCCATTTGCTTAGAGCTAGCTATCATTTCTTCTCTAGCTTCCATATCTTCTTGAACGTTGTAAGCTGTAAACTCAACTTCTTTTCTTTTTAAATAATCTTTTGCTTTATCACACCAAGGACATACTGGTGTACTATATACTTTTATCATTTATATCACCTCATAATTTTTTTAGAATTTAATTGTATATGTTTATTATGTCAACTACAACAAAAATTTATTTGTAGAGTAGTTCTATCATTACTTATATTTTGAATATAAGTAATTGTAATTATGTATTAATTATATTCTTTAAAGATGTTTTTTTTGTGTAGATTTTATATCAATAGAGTCATTAATTAGAAAGTTATTTATTATTTCTAGTGTGTCATCTTTAGGATAACTAAGTGTTATTTTATCTAGTTTAAGTGGATTTCTGCAAGCAATATTTCTGTCGTTGAAAAGATTAATTTTAATATTCATGAAAAATCACTCCTAGTAAGTATTTAAATATAGTATTTATTAAATGTGACCTAGATATTCATATTTTTCTATAAATTGTTTAAAATAGAGATTAGTGATATAAATTAATAAATTATGAACTTTTACAACTGGTCTAGACATGTCTGGTATAGACCAGTTATAATTTACTTAGGAGGAGAGTTTTATGATAGATAAAAGTAGTCTAGTTCCAGCATATGTTCAATTGAAGTCTATTATTTTAGAAAAGATTGAAATAGGCTTTTGGAAAGAAGGCGATTTAATATCGAGTGAGAGGGATTTGTCTGAGGAATATTCTATAAGTAGGATGACTATAAGGCAAGCGTTAGGTGAACTTGTTCAAGATGGATATCTTTTAAAAAAGAAAGGTAAGGGAACTTTTGTATGTAAACCTAAAGTTACTCAAAAAGATATTATGAGCTTTACAGAAATGATAGGAAAATCAGGTGGTAAACTTGAGAATATCATTTTAGATTTTGATGTTATAAAAACTCCGGAATTTTTGAAAGCAGTCTTTTCGGAAAAAACAGCATATAAAATTAACAGAAATAGAATGGTTGATGGGGAGATAATAGCTAATGAGCTTATATACATGCCATATTCCATTGGAAAAGAACTGAAAGAAGAAAATTTAAAACATTCTATTTATAAATATCTTGAGTCGTTACATCATAATGTTAGTTACTGTGATTCAAATATAAATTCAGTGCTACTTACAGATGAGTACAAAAAGTTATTCAAAATAAAAATAGAAGTGCCATTATTAAAAGTTAATAACAAGGTATATGGTTCAGATGAAGAATTGCTTTTCTTTGAAACGGCGATATATAGATCAGATAAATATACTTTAGAAGTAAATATATCTAAAAGAGAGGGGAAATTAACATGAACGTAATAGTAGTAAAAGATTATGCAGAAATGAGTAAAAAAGCAGCTGAGGTTATGGCTGAATTAGTAAACCAAAAACCAGAGGCTATATTAGGTCTTGCAACAGGTGGAACACCAGTTGGAATGTACGAGAACTTAATTGAGATGAACAAAGCTGGAAAAGTTGACTTTGCTAAAGTTACAACAGTTAACTTAGATGAGTATGTTGGATTATCAGGAGATCACAAAAAAAGTTATAGATTCTTTATGAATGATACTTTATTCAACCACATCAACATCAATAAAGAAAAAACATTCGTACCTAATGGTTTAGCTGATGATATAGAAGCAGAATGTGCTAAATATGATGCTAGAATAGAAGAACTTGGTGGAATAGACATGCAGTTATTAGGTCTTGGTGGAAATGGACACATAGCTTTCAATGAGCCAGAAGAAAACTTAATAGTTGGAAGTCACTTAACAGGTTTAACACAAGATACAATAGATGCTAATGCTAGATTCTTCGCTTCAGCAAGTGAAGTTCCTCAAACAGCAGTAACTATGGGTCTTGGTGGAATAATGCAAGCAGAAAGAATACTTCTTATCGCTAGTGGAGAAGGAAAAGCTGATGCTGTACAAACTATGATGAATGGAAAAATAACAACAGACTGCCCAGCTTCAATGTTACAAATGCACAGAAATGTAACTGTAATAGTTGATCAAGCAGCTGCTGCTAAATTAGCTAAGTAATATCTAAAAAATATAGGACAAGATATCTCTTTAAAAGAGATATCTTTTTTTTAGGTTTGATAATTAAAATTTCATCAATAAGCATAAGAATTAGTAAAGAAGTTTTTAATTTTATTTAAATTATAGTATTAACTCATAAGAAAAAAGCCAATAATAAGAGATGTGAAGTGAATATGTAAGATATTTTGCAAAAATATTGCAAATTTAACATATTTGTATGATAAAATGTTATTAGTTTAAATTTTTGATATTGTAAAATTTGGAGTTGATATAAATGGCTAAGATAAAAACTACTTTCTTTTGCCAAGAATGTGGATTCGAATCGCTTAAGTGGATGGGGAAATGTTCAGCTTGCGGTAAGTGGAACACAATGGTTGAAGAAGTCAAAGAAGTAGCAGGTAAAGGAACAAAATCACTTGTGAATATAAGTGAAAAGATAAATTCATTAAAAAAAATAAGTGATATAAAATCAGGTGATAAGCAAAGGTTTGATACTGAAATTATAGAACTTAATAGGG
This sequence comes from Sarcina sp., assembly GCA_051650125.1. Classification (GTDB taxonomy): domain Bacteria; phylum Bacillota; class Clostridia; order Clostridiales; family Clostridiaceae; genus Sarcina. The sequence goes on from JBOFIK010000054.1 coordinate 11,634, forward strand.
TACTTGGTGGTGGACTTGTTAAAGGGTCTTTGACATTAATATCTGGTGCACCGGGAATTGGTAAGTCTACATTGCTTTTACAGACAGCTAATAATATGTGCAAAAATTATGGAAAAGTTTTATATGTATCTGGTGAGGAGTCAGAAGAACAGATTAAAATTAGAGGAGATAGACTAGGTGTAACAGCAGAAGAGTTATACATTGTTTCAGAAACTAATTTAGATGTTATAGAGGCTTTTATTGATGAGTTAAATCCAGTTTTTATAATTGTTGACTCAATTCAGACTGTTTTTAGAGAAAGTGTAAGTTCTGCACCAGGAAGTGTTTCACAGGTAAAAGAGTGTTCAAATGCTATGATGAGAATTGCAAAAGGAAAAAATATTCCTTTATTTATAGTGGCCCATGTTACAAAACAAGGAGACCTTGCAGGTCCAAGAGTTTTAGAACATATGGTAGATACAGTTTTATCATTTGAAGGAGAAAGAACAGAAGATTTCAGAATACTTAGAACTATGAAAAATAGATTTGGTACTACATCTGAAATTGGAGTTTTTGAAATGAGTAGTGAAGGACTTGTGCAAATTTCAGATCCATCGCGAATGTTTCTTGAAGATACAAGCTTTGGTCAAGAAGGATCAGCCGTTATAGGAATAATGGAAGGAACAAGACCAATACTTGTTGAGATACAATCATTAGTTAGTGAAACCAAAGCACCAATGCCAAGAAGAACTGCAATTGGGTTTGATAATTCAAGACTTAGTATGCTTCTTGCAGTGCTAGAAAAAAAATTAAGAGTTCCATTCTATAATTGTGATGTCTACCTTAACGTTGTTGGTGGTCTTAGTATAGAGGGAACAACGGGCGATTTAGGAATAGCATTATCGCTATTTTCATCAAATAAGGGAGTTACAACTTCCTTAGAGAAAATGCTAATTGTAGGTGAGGTTGGCCTAACAGGAGAAATCAGACCAATTTCTAATTGTGACAGAATATTAAATGAAGCAGAGAAAATGGGGTTTGTTAATGCTGTTATACCAGCAAGAAATGTTGATAAAGTTAAAGGGAAAAATAAGATTAATATAATTGGAGTAAGTACAGTAAGAGAGGCAATCGCTAAGATTTATAAATAGATAGGTGAGTGTATGAGATTAGAAAGTAATAGTGAACTAAAAAATGTACTAAAAATAATGAGCCCAGGTACTGCTTTAAGAGAAGGGCTTGAAAATATTTTACGAGCTAAGACAGGGGGACTTGTAGTCTTAAGTGATAAACAAGATGTTTTAGATATAGTTGATGGTGGATTTAAGATAGATTCTCCATATTCTCCAGCTTATGTATATGAACTTGCAAAGATGGATGGAGCACTTGTTGTTAGTTCTGATTTAAAAAGAATACTAGTAGCTAATGCACAGTTAATGCCAAATCCAAGTATTTCAACTTATGAAACTGGAACAAGGCATAGAACAGCACAAAGAGTTGCAAAACAAACAGGGTGTATTTCTATTGCAATTTCACAAAGAAGAAATATAATTTCAATATATAAAGGTGATATTAAATATGTTTTAAGAGATAGTAGCGTTGTGTTATCAAGAGCAAACCAAGCGGTACAAACGCTTGAAAGATATATAAAAGTTTTAGATAAAGTCATAAGCAATCTTAATATTCTTGAGTTCCAAGATCTTGCAACACTTTTTGATATAGCAACTGCGATTCAAAGGACTGAAATGGTTATGAGAATTGTTCAGGAAGTTGAAGGATATATTATAGAACTTGGAAATGAGGGGCGTCTTATATCAATGCAGCTTAACGAACTTGTAAAATGTGTCGAACAAGATGGAATACTTCTAATAAGGGATTACTGTAAAGATACTCTAGACTATGAAACTATATATAGAGAGATTCAAAAACTTAGTTCAGAAGAACTTATAGATTTAGAACAGATATCTAAAATACTTGGATTTACAGGAAAAGGACTTACAGAAAGTTTGGTATCGCCAAGAGGTTATAGAATAACAAATAAGGTTCCAAGAATTCCTTCTAATGTTATAGAAAATCTAGTAACACACTTTAAAACATTAAAAGCAGTGCTTGAAGCGTCTAAGGAAGAGTTAGATTTAGTTGAGGGTATAGGGGAGGCTAGAGCTAAGGCGATAAGAAATGGACTTCGAAGAATTCAAGAACAAGTTTCACTAAAAAAGTAATTGTATAGAATAAAAGGTGTAATGTGGGGCAAAATAAACTAGCCCTACATTACACCTTTTTTTATCTAAATGTAAATTCTCCGAGTGTTTTCATTTTTTCATTTTCTTTAACTAATATATCAAAAAAGTTTATATCAAGTGTTTCGCATAATGAAACAAGGTAGAATAGATTATTTCCAAGTTCATTTTCAATGACTGATCGGCAGCTATCACATAGTGCACCATCAAGATGTGAGTTTAAAGAATTTCTAAGTTCTGCAATTGAATCTGTGTCGCAGAAATTTTGTTTTGAGGCATTTATCTTAATACAACCACAAGCTGTCACAGCTTTACAGATTGCTCTACTAACTCTTGCTTGAGAATCTTGGTGTTTGCTTAATATATCTAAGATACTTTTGTGTCTTAGAAGGGAATTAGCTATTGTGTCTTGAAAATTATCAAATATTAAATCGTTCATTCTAATTCAACTCCTTAAGTTATAGCTTGGTAATATTAATTGTGTAAATAACATCTAAATTTTAAGTAAAGTACATATAAAAAACACTTGGAACTTTTAATATAATATAAAACAAATAATTTAAAATTCATAGGGGGTCTAAATTTAAAAAAGTGAAATTATTGTTAATAAAAGTAAGATAGTATTAATTTTATTTGTAACACTAGAAGTATATCCTGTGTTATAATTAGGTAATATAAGCAAAAAAAAGTATAAAACTTTATTATATATATTTTATTCATGTCAATAATAAAGAAATAGGAGGTGGTAGCTATGATTAAGAAGGTTTTTAGAGGACTTGTTACAACGTTTGGTGTTCTGCTTGGCGCAGTTGTAGCAGATGTATTTTTAAAAAGTCAAGTAGTTGAACAAATGGAGTATTTATCAAATATAGTACCTAAGGTATTATTTTATACGTTAATCTCGATTGTTTTTGGAATTATATTCTTTATTATATCCCCATACATCTACAAGGGAATTTCAAAACTTGTAGAAACAGTAGAAACAAGCATAGGAAAATTAAGTGGAAGTGAAATAATATTTGGGGCGGTAGGAGCAGTTGTTGGGCTTGTGATTGCTTCATTGGTATTTTTACCAATAAAAGGTTTACTTACAGATATAAGTGAGTCACTAGGTGCACTTATTGGAAATATAATTTATATATTTGCAAACATAATATTAGTTGTTATATGCATTAATATATCTGTTAAAAGAAAGAACGAGATAATTAGCTTTTTCCAAGGTCTTAAGAAAAGTTCTACACCTAAGGAAAAGAAACCAAAGGTTCAAAAAATTAAATTACCTAAAGTATTAGATACATCAGTTATCATAGATGGTAGGATTTTTGATTTATGTAAAAGTGGATTCATAGAAGGGACACTTGTTATACCAAGTTTCGTACTAGATGAATTAAGACACGTAGCTGATTGTTCAGATTCTTTAAAGCGAGTTAGAGGAAGACGTGGTCTTGATATCTTAAATAAGATTCAAAAAGAACTAGATATGGAAGTTGAAATTTGGGAAGGTGATTTTCCAGAAATAGCTGAAGTAGATAGTAAATTATTAAAGCTTTCTCAAAAGTTAGAGGGTAAAGTTTTAACTAATGACTATAATCTTAATAAGGTTGCAGAGGTTCAAGGAGTTCCAGTTCTTAATATAAATGAACTTGCTAATGCTATTAAACCAGTAGTTTTACCGGGTGAGGAAATGATAATTACTATTGTTAAAGATGGTAAAGAGCCTACTCAAGGGGTTGCTTACTTAGATGATGGAACAATGATTGTTGTTGAAGGCGGTAAAAAGTATATGAACACAGAAATTAAAGTTGATGTAACATCAGTGTTGCAAACTGCTGCTGGAAGAATGATATTTGCAAAAAAGAAGGATTAGTTAGATTATGAAAAATGTAGCTATAATATTAGCAGGGGGCAAAGGCAAGAGAATGAATGCCCCTGTTAGTAAACAATTTATAGAGATTGATGGGAAACCAGTTATATATTATACTTTGAAAAGATTTGAAATGTGTAAAGATATTGATGAAATAATTTTAGTTCTTCCAAAAGATGAAGTAGATTATTTCGTGGGAAATATACAAAATAAGTTTAATTTCAACATAAGTAAAATTGTAGAGGGTGGAACAGAAAGAAGTGACTCAGTATATAATGCATTAAAAGAAGTTGATGATGCAGACATTGTTTTAATACATGATGGAGCAAGAGCTTTTGTTTCAGAGAGAATTATTTCAAAAGGAATACAAAATGCAAAAGAATTTGGAGCAGCCGCACCAGGGGTAACTCCAAAAGATACTATCAAGGTGAAAAATAATGAATCGTTTTCTAAAGAAACTCCAGTAAGGGAAACGTTAGTAGCAATTCAAACTCCTCAATGCTTTAAATATTCTTTGATTAAAGATTGTCATGAAAGAATAAAAAAAGAAGATGTTGCGGTTACTGATGATACTATGGTTGTTGAAAGATATGGAAATAGAGTTTATCTTTATGATGGTGATTACAAAAATATAAAACTTACAACAGAAGAAGATTTAATTTTAGCAAAAGAATTTATTAAAGATTTTAAGCTAATGTAGCGTCTTATTGACATGAATAAAATTAACATATATAATTATAAAAAGTTACAAAAAAATATTGCAAAACGTTGATGAAGACTAGTAGAGGTCGGCTTTTTCAGAGATAGAATCCTAGGCTGTGAGATTCTTAAATAGACTTTGAACCTACTTTAGAGTATAGCAAAACTATCGGTTAAATACCGTTATCATGACCAAAGTACAAATTTAGGTGGTACCGCGAGAAATATAGACTCGCCCTAATTATATTTAGGGGGAGTTTTTTTGTTTTTAAATATAAGTTTTTAGGAGGATTTTTTAATATGAAGATGTCAAATATGTTAATCTCTACATTAAGAGAAGTTCCAGCAGAAGCTGAGATAGAAAGTCATAAGTTAATGCTAAGAGCAGGACTTATGAGAAAAAGTGCAGCGGGGATATATAATTATATGCCTTATGGATTAAAGGCACTTAAAAAAGTAGAAGAAATAATAAGAGATGAAATGGGTAATGCAGGAGCAGAAGAACTTTTATGCTCAGCTATAATTCCTTCAGAACTTTGGAAAGAGTCAGGAAGATGGGATGCTTATGGCGGAGAAATGTTCAGAGTTACAGATAGAAATAACAGAGAATTTTGCTTAGGACCAACTCACGAAGAAGTATTTACAGATATCGTTAGAGGAACAGTTAAGTCTTATAAGCAAGCACCTCTTAATTTATACCAAATTCAAACAAAATATAGAGATGAAAGAAGACCAAGATTTGGAGTTATGAGATCAAGAGAGTTCATAATGAAAGATGCTTATAGTTTTGATATAAACCAAGATGGATTAGATAAAGCATTTGATGGAATGCATAATGCTTATGTTAATATCTTTAATAGATGTGGACTTGATGCTAAATGTGTTGAAGCTGACTCAGGTGCAATTGGTGGTTCAAACTCAGCAGAGTTTATGGTTAAATCATCAGTTGGAGAAGATGATATAGCATTCTGTACTAAATGTGATTATGCAGCAAATATAGAAAAAGCTAAAACAACTCCAAATGTAGAAGAAGTTGTAGAAATGTTAGCAGTAGAAAAAGTAGAAACACCTAATGAAAGAACAATAGAAGAAGTTGCTACTTCATTAAATGTTTCTGCTAAAAATACAGTTAAAACATTAATTTTCAAAGCTGATGAAAAAACAGTTGCTGTTTTTGTTAGAGGTGATAGAGAAGTTAATGAAACTAAAGTTACAAATGCTTTAGGGGATATACTTGCTTTAGACCTAGCTAGTGATTCAATGGTTAGAGAAGCGACAAATGCTGAGTGTGGATTCGCTGGGCCAATAGGTATTAAAGTAGATGAAATGCTTGTAGATGAAGAAGTAGCAAAAATGTTCAACTTTGTAGTTGGAGCTAACGAAACAGGATACCACCTAAAGAATGTTAACTATGGTAGGGATTTTGAAGGAACAATTGGAGATTTTAGAAACATAGTTGAAGGTGAAAAATGTCCATGTTGCGATGGTACTATTACAATAGCTAGAGGAACAGAAGTTGGACATATCTTTAAACTTGGAACAAAATATTCAGAGTCAATGGGTGCTACATTTATAGATGAAAATGGTAAATCACAACCATTCTTAATGGGATGCTATGGAATAGGTGTTACTAGAACGCTTGCTTCAATAATTGAACAACACAATGATGAGAATGGAATAGTTTGGCCAATGGAAATTGCGCCATATCAAGTTGTTGTAGTTCCTGTTAATGCTAAGAATGAAGAGCAAATGATAGCTGCAACTGAAATATATGAAAAACTTAAGAAAATGAGATTTGATGTTCTTTTAGATGATAGAAAAGAGAGAGCAGGAGTTAAATTTAAAGATGCTGAGCTTTTAGGAGTTCCTATGAGAGTCACTGTTGGTAGAGGCATCACAGAGGGAGAACTTGAATTTAAATTAAGAACAGCTCAAGAAGCAGAAGTTGTTAAAGTTACAGATATATATGATAGAATAAATGAAGAGTTTAACAAATAAGACTAAAATTTTATAATATAAATTAATAGGGTGTAGAAAATCCTACATTCTATTAATTAAATATATAAGGAGGTAAAAAGAATGAAGGTATATAATACTCTTACTAATAAGAAAGAAGAATTTAAAACTATAATTCCAGGTGAGGTTAACATGTATGTATGTGGACCAACTGTTTACAATTTCTTCCACATAGGAAATGGTAGAACATTTATAGTATTCGACACAATTAGAAGATACTTTGAATATAGAGGATACAAAGTTAACTTTGTTCAGAACTTTACTGACATAGATGATAAAATGATTAATAAAGCTAATGAAGAAGGTTGTACTGTAAAAGAACTAGGAGATAAATATATAAAAGAGTACTATCAAGATGCTGATGGTCTTAATATAGAAAGGGCAACAACTAACCCAAGAGCAACAGAATTTATAGTTGAGATTGTTGATTTTATCAAAGGATTAGTTGATAAAGGATATGCATATGCAGTAGATGGAGATGTTTACTTTAAGACTAAATCATTTAAAGGATATGGAAAGCTTTCAGGTCAAGATATTGATCAACTTCAATCAGGAGCTAGAATCAATATTGATGAAAGAAAGCAAGATCCATTAGACTTTGCTTTATGGAAATCTAAAAAAGAAGGAGAGCCAGCATGGGAAAGTCCATGGGGCGAAGGTAGACCAGGGTGGCATATTGAATGTTCATGCATGGCTAAAAAACTTCTTGGAGAAACAATAGATATTCATGCGGGTGGTTCAGATTTAGCGTTCCCTCACCATGAAAACGAAGTTGCTCAAAGTGAAGCACTAACAGGAAAACCTTTTGCTAACTATTGGTTACACTCAGCATTTGTAAATGTTAATAATCAAAAAATGTCTAAGTCATTAAATAACTTTAAGACAGCAAGAGAAACTTTAAGTGAATATAATGCAGATATAATTAGATTTTTAATGTTATCAGCTCATTATAGACAACAACTAAACTTTAGTGCAGATTTATTAGAATCAGCTAAAGCATCAGTTGAGAGATTATATAATGGTGTTTCAAAACTTGAAAGTATTATAGATGATAGTAAAAAAGAAGCTATGGATGATACTGAGAAGGCTTACTTACAAGGGCTAGATAAGTATAGACAAAAGTACATTCAAAAAATGGATGACGACTTTAATACAGCGGATGCTATAACAGCAATCTTTGATTTAGTAAAAGATATAAACACAAATATGTCAGTTGAAAGTTCAAAAGAATTAGCAGAGGCAGCATTATTAATAGTAAGAGAACTAGGAGCACCGCTTGGGATACTACAAGAGTCAACTAAAGTTAGCTTAGATGATGAAATTGATGCATTAGTTCAAGAGAGACAGGAAGCAAGAAAGAACAGAGATTTTGCAAGATCAGATGAAATAAGAGATGAACTTAAAGCTAGGGGAATAGTTTTAGAAGATACTCCACAAGGAGTTAAATGGAAAAAACTTTAATGTAAATTAAAACTTGGGGCTGTCTCAAAAGAGGCAGTCTTTATTTATTACATAAATTCATTAAGTTGTGGATAATTTTGAAAGAAAATCCTGTGGATGAGTTTTGTGTGTTAAAATTTGGTTATCATATATAATGAAGAGAGAACCTTACATAATATAATCCAATATTGAGTTATTACAATAATAAATATATAATTTATAGTAATAGAAAGAGGTTTCAATAAAATCCACTTCTATTTAAGGAGAGAAAAAATGGTAGATACAATGTTATTTAAAGAGTACACAGCACAAGAAGCAAGAATGTTTAATCCACTTCAATTAGCATTGATAGGTGATGCAGTTTATGAAGTTTATGTGAGAAACTATGTTTTTAATAACAATAAAGGGTTATCAGCACATAAAATTCATGTTGAGGCAATCAACTATGTAAAAGCTAAAGGACAAAGTGACATAATGAAAATACTTGAGCCTATCCTTACAGAAGATGAAATATATATCTTCAAAAGAGGAAGAAATACAAAATCAGCTACTGTTCCTAAAAATGCTAACGTGAGAGATTATAGAGCTGCAACAGGAATGGAAGCGTTAATTGGTTATTTATATTTAACTAACCAACAAGCGAGATTACAAGAATTAATCAAAAAGGGTATAACAGAATTAGTGAAGTAAAGAGGGGATATCAATATGACATTAAAAGTTAGATTGTTACAATATACACCAGAACCAGAAAGGCTAATAGCAGCTGCTGCAAAGCTATGTTACAGTGCAGTAGGTGTAGATGATATAATGGAGAACCTAACAAAAGAAGGAACACAAAAGTTTCTAAATATGCTTATGTCATATGGACATCAATCACCAATAGAACATGTTAATTTTACCTTTGCAGTAGAGGGAGTATCAAGAAGTCTTAGCCATCAATTGGTAAGACATAGAATTGCATCTTACTCACAACAGAGTCAGAGGTATGTAAAATTAGCACAATTTGAATACGTCATGCCACCATCAATAGAAAGTGATGAAATAGCAAAAGATATATTTATACAATCTATGCAGAATGCTCAAAAATCTTATGATGAATTATCAGAAAGATTAAAAGTTAAATACATAGAGGATGGCATAAAAGATAAAGTTGCAGAGAAAAAAGCAATTGAGGATGCAAGATATGTATTCCCTAATGCTTGTGAAACTAAAATAGTATTTACAATGAATGCTAGAACTTTATATAATTTCTTTAATCATAGATGTTGCGAAAGAGCGCAATGGGAAATCAGAGAAATGGCAGATGAGATGTTAGTGCAAGTAAAAGAAATAGCACCAACACTATTCAAATATGCAGGGCCAGCTTGTGTAAATGCACCATGTCCGGAGGGTGCAATGACATGCGGGAGAATTAAAGAAAAAAGAGAAAAATATTTTAAACAAATAGAAGAAAAGAGGTTTTTATAATGACAAAATCAGAAAATAGATCAAGACAAATGAGACAATACCAAAAAGATTTAGAAAAAGTACAAAGAAGAGAAAGATATGAGGAAAGACAGGCAGCAACAGCAGCAGCTGAGGGGAGAATAGAAGGAAGAGAAGATTTAGTAGAAGGAAGAAATGCAGTAATAGAACTTCTTAAGTCAGGAAGAACAACAGTAGAACAAATCTTTATGGCTAAAGGAAAAACTGAAGGTTCAATAACTAAAGTGATAGGACTTGCAAAAGATTTAAAAGTAGTGATAAAAGAAGTTGATAGAAAAAAACTTGATTCAATGAGTGAGACAGGTGCACACCAAGGTGTTATAGCACAAATTACACCATTTAATTACAGTGAAGTAGATGAAATTCTTGCATTTGCTCAGTCAAAGGGAGAACATCCATTTATCATAATACTTGATGAATTAGAAGATCCTCATAACCTTGGTTCAATAGTAAGAACAGCAGAACTTTGTGGTGTTCATGGAATAATAATTCCAAAAAGAAGAAATGTTGGAGTTACAGGAACAGTTTATAAAACAGCAGCTGGGGCAATCGAACATATGAAAATTGCTAAAGTGACAAATGTTAATAATGAAATAGATAAATTAAAAGCTAAAGGTATCTGGGTATATGGATCAGATATCAGAGGTGGGGATTATAGTTACAATACAGATTTTTCTGGCCCATGTGCTCTAATAATAGGGAATGAGGGTAAAGGAATGTCAAAATTAACTGCAAAAAAATGTGATAAATTGGTTAAAATACCTATGGTTGGAAAAATAAACTCTTTAAATGCTTCAGTAGCAGGTGGTATAATGATGTATGAAGTCCTAAAATCAAGATTAGTTAAGTAGGAAAAGAGAGATTACTGGTGAAAATTGTATTTATAGATGCATATAATGTTATAAATAGTTGGCCAATTTTAAAAGAGCTTATCAGAGGTGATGAACTTGAAAATGGAAGAAATAAACTTATCGAAAAGATAGAAAATTATTCTTCATTCAAAAATTGTAAATCTTATATAGTATTTGATGCACATAAAGTCAATAATAGTGAAGAAAAAGAAGAGTTTGTTGGGAAAAATAAAAAAGTAAGTGTAGTATATACAAAAGGTGGAGAAACAGCTGACTCATATATTGAAAGAAGAGTTGATGAATTAGGTAAAAAGTATGATGTACTTGTAGTGACATCAGATAACCTAGAGCAACAAACTGTTTTTCAAAGAGGTGCTAACAGGATGCCTTCATTAGAATTTTATAACGAAGTTATAAAAGTAGAAGAAACAATACGTGAAAGAACAAAAAAAAGCACTAGTGCAAGTAGAAATCTTCTAGGTGATAGTATAGATGATAAAGTTGCAAGAGCATTAGATAAATTTAGAAAGAGTGACATGTAGTCATTCTTTCTAATGATAAATAGAAGGGTTTTCTTAAATATGGTCTAAGGGGGAGTGCATATGGAATCAATCGGGAATTTGGAGATGTTAGAAAAAAAACTTACAGATGAAAGAATAGTTTTAGAAGCAAGGGCAGGAAATAGTGTTGCTCAAGAATTTATAATTACAAAGTATGAAAACTTTATTAGAGCAAAAGCCAAGTCATATTTTTTAATAGGCGCAGATAAAGAGGATATACATCAAGAAGGTATGATAGGTCTTTATAAAGCGATAAGAGATTTTAAAGATGATAAAGAAAGTTCATTTAAAGCATTTGCAGAACTTTGTATAACAAGACAAATTATTACGGCAATAAAAACTGCGACAAGACAAAAACATATACCTCTAAATACATATGTTTCACTTAATAAACCAATATATGAAGAAGATTCAGAAAGAACACTTTTAGATGTTATAGATGGATTGAGAATAACAGACCCAGAAGCACTTATAATTGGAAAAGAAGAAGTTGCTGATATAGAACAACAAATCAAGACTGTTTTATCAGGGTTAGAGATGGAAGTTTTGAACTCATATTTAGATGGAAAAAGCTATCAAGAAATAGCTATAGATTTAGACCGAGAGGCAAAGTCTATAGACAATGCACTGCAAAGAGTTAAGCGTAAATTAGAGCGTTCTTTTAATAAAAAAAAGAAGTAAGACTTTTAGTAAATATTATTGACAAAAATAAGTATTAGTAGTAAACTCTTTAAGGTATAGAGCTAAATTTAAATAAGTATAAAGTTGCTCATGTGGCTCAGCTGGTAGAGTGTCGCCTTGGTAAGGCGGAGGTCGTCGGTTCAAGTCCGATCATGAGCTCCAAAAATTGTAAAAGAGAAAACACTAGGCAAAGTTTATTTAATTAAAGGAGGAATTTATAATGTCAAAGGCTAAATTCGAAAGAAGTAAACCACACGTAAACATTGGAACAATCGGTCACGTTGACCACGGTAAAACAACATTAACAGCTGCTATCACATCAGTATTAGCAGTAAGAGGTGGA
>JBOFIK010000055.1:0-26881 GCA_051650125.1 Sarcina sp.
TCAAAAGTGTTGAAACTGGTGAAATAATGGCTAACACAAACGTTACTATTAATGGTTCAACATTTAAAACTAATGCTCAGGGTCAAGTAATCGGACTTCCAGTTCAACCTGTTGCTCAAACTCTTACAATTGGTTCAAACGGATTTACAGCAACTACTATCAATGTAGATGTTAAATCTAATGAAACTGTTAATAAAACAATCGATCTTGCACCTATAACTTGCAAAGAAGTTGTTACATTAATGAATGCTTCAACTAGACAACCAATAGTTAATACTCAAGTTACTATAGACGGAATTAGTATGAAAACTAATGATAAAGGTCAAGTAACAATGAGCAATCTTTGGGCTGGAAATCAAAACTTCGCTGTTAAAATAAATAATTATAAAGATGCTACTTTAGAGTTTAAATCAGTTCAAGGTGAAACTGGCAATACTACACTTGAAGTTACACCATATTCTGCTAAATTAAACTTAACAGTAATTAATATGTCAACTGGTAATTTAATGGCTAATACTAAAGTTACTATTAATGGAGCTACATTCACAACTAACTCAAAAGGTGAAGTTTCAGATCTTCCATTTATAGCAATGAATCAAACATTAAAAATTGGTGCTAATGGATTCTTACCTGCTGATGTTAATGTTAATGCTAAACCAAACCAAACAATAAACAGAGTTGTTAAACTTGCTCCAATTCCATCACAAGAAATTATAACAATTGTAAATGGTTCTAACAGAGAACCTGTTGCAAACACTAATGTAACTATCGGTGGAATTAATATGAAAACTAATTCTAAAGGTCAAGTAACAATGAGTAATCTCTGGGCTGGAAATCAGAGCTTCACAGTTAAAATTGCCAACTATAAAGATTCAACTTTAGAGTTTAAAACAGTTCAAGGTGAAACTGGTAATACTACACTTATTGTAAGTCCAAATTCTGCTTCACTTAAAATAAAAGTTGAAAATATGGCAACTGGTGAAGTTCTTGCTAACACTAAAGTTGAAATCAATGGTTCAACTCTAAAAACAAATTCAAAAGGTGAAATTACTCTTCCAGTATGGGGAATAAATCAAAACATCACAGTTTCAGCACATGGATACCAAGTTGCTAAAATAAATGTTGATGCTAAGCCTAATGAAACAGTTGAAAGAACAGTTAGACTTGCTCCACAAGTTGGCCAAACTACTATAACTCTTCTAAACAAAGAAACTGGTAAGGCAATAGCCAATACAGAATTTAATGTTTCAGGAGTTACAATTAAAACTAACTCAAAAGGTCAAGCAACACTTAGAACATTATGGCCTGGACAACAAACATTAACTTTTAAAGCTAATGGATATGTTACATCAAATCATACATTTGATGTTATAGCTAACAAAACAACAACTGAAACATTCTATATCACACAAGCAAAATAAAAATTTGCTAATATAAATTTAAAAAGACTTAATCATAAGAATTTAATTCTTATGATTAAGTCTTTTTTGCATAAAAAAATAACCCTAAATACTAATTTAGTATTTAGGGTTATTCATTAATTTATATCATGAACCTTAAATCAATTTTATTTTCTTAAATCAAATCTATCAGCATTCATAACTTTATTCCATGCTTTAACGAAATCATTTACGAATCTTTCTTTAGAATCTGAACTTGCATATATTTCTGCTAATGCTCTTAATTGTGAGTTTGATCCAAATACTAAATCAACATCTGTTGCTGTCCATACTTCTTTTCCTGATTTTCTATCAGTACCAATGAATAAGTGCTCATCATCAGCACTTTGCTCCCATGATGTTGCCATATCAAGTACATTAACAAAGAAATCATTAGATAATACGCCTGGATTCTTTGTGAATACACCATTCTTTGATCCTTTATAGTTTATATCAAGAACTCTTAATCCACCTAATAATACTGTTAATTCAGGTGCTGTTAAGTTAAGTAATTGTGCTTTATCAACCATTAGTTCTTCTAATGATACGCTAAAGTTAAACTTAGCATAGTTTCTAAATGCATCTGAAACTGGCTCTAATACTTCAAATGAATTTACATCTGTTTGAGCTACTGATGCATCTGTTCTACCTGCTGAGAATGGTACATTTAAATCAATGTTAGCTTTTTTAGCTGCCATTTCTATCCCAACATTACCAGCTAAAACGATTATATCTGCTAGAGTAGCTTTTTTATTTCCGTTTTGCTTCTTATTGAACTCTTCTACAACGCTTTCAAGTTTTGAAAGTTTTCTATCAAGTTCTGCTGGTTCATTTACTTCCCAATCTTTTTGAGGAGCAAGTCTTAATCTAGCACCATTAGCACCACCTCTGAAGTCAGTTCCTCTATAAGTAACTGCTGAAGCCCATGCTGTTGAAACTAAATCAGAAACTGAAAGTCCTGTTGCTTCTATCATTTCTTTTAATTCTTTGATGTCATTTTCATTTATAACTTCAAAATCTACTACTGGAACATTATCTTGCCATATAAATTTTTCACTTGGAACTTGTGAACCTAAGTATTTAGATTTTGGTCCCATATCTCTGTGAGTAAGTTTGAACCAAGCTCTTGCGAAAGCTTTTTCAAATTCATCATGATTCTCATGGAATCTTCTTGATATTGGTCCGTAAATAGGGTCCATTCTTAATGCCATATCAGCTGTTGTCATCATTGGGTATTCTTTTATTGATTCATCATGTGCTGATGGAACAACTTTAGCCTCTGGGTTTGTTGGTATCCACTGCCAAGCGCCTGCTGGACTCTTAACTAAATCCCAATCATATCCAAATAAGTTATCAAAGTATCCAGTATCCCATTTCGCAGGATTCTTTGTCCAAGCACCTTCTATACCACTTGATATAGTATCGTTACCTTTACCACTCTTAAACTTACTTAACCATCCGAGTCCCATTGCTTTTACAGGAGCTGCTTCTGGCTCTGGTCCAACATTTGCTGCATCTCCAGCACCATGACATTTACCAAAAGTATGTCCTCCAGCTACTAAAGCAACTGTTTCTTCATCGTCCATTCCCATTCTTGCGAATGTTTCTCTTATATCTTTACCTGAAGCTATTGCACTAGGTTGTCCATTAGGTCCCTCTGGGTTAACATAAATTAATCCCATTTGAACTGCTGCTAATGGATTCTCTAAGTTCTCTTCTTCGCCTCTTTTATTTTCAAGCCATTCTTTTTCTTTACCCCAGTAAACATCTACCTCTGGTTCCCATATATCTACACGACCTCCAGCGAAACCTACCATTTCAAGTCCCATTGACTCAAATGCACAGTTTCCTGTTAATATCATAAGGTCTGCCCATGATAATTTATTTCCGTATTTTTGTTTAATAGGCCAAAGCAATCTTCTTGCTTTATCTAAGTTAACGTTATCTGGCCAACTGTTTAATGGTGCGAATCTTTGGTTACCTGTGTTAGCACCTCCACGTCCATCTCCAGTTCTATAAGTACCTGCACTGTGCCATGCCATTCTTATAAAGAATGGACCATAGTGTCCGTAATCTGCTGGCCACCATTCTTGTGAATCAGTCATTAAAGCTATAATATCTTTTTTAACTTCTTCTAAATCTAATTTGTTAAACTCTTTAATATAATCAAAATCTGCTTCTAATGGTGAAACCATTTCTGAATTTTGACCTAAAACTTTTAAGTTTAATTGATTTGGCCACCAATCATTATTTGATGTTCCGTTACTTGCAGTAACCTTATCTATATTATCTTCTTTTTTTACCATTCCTGAAAAAGGACATTTTCCCATAATAATTACCTCCATTGTCATTTCTATTTCGTTAGCAGTTATTTACTAACCTCTTGTTGTTTTTATTATATAATAGTTATTATCCATTAACAATACTTATTTTGCATTGTAACCAAATTTTCATTAAATGCTATTTTCAGGATTTGATACTCCATACCATTTTAGTCAGTGGGCTTTACGCTCAATTATTGTAAAATATATAATTTTTTATTTCAGCTAGTTTCTCTTTTTTTATTTATTATTTTAGTAATCTTTGTTTTAAAACTATCTATATTACCATCAAATATTACAAGTTCTATATTCATTTCTTTTGCTCTTTGCTCAACAGTGGATTTACTTGGTTCTTTTGTAGCCACAAGAATTTTTATAACATTTTCTCCACCAAGTTGTGATGCGTATACATTTAATTCATTTAAACTCACTTCATCATATTTCTTAGAATCCTTGCAAGAAATACAAATTATAACAGAATCTTTAATAGCAACTACATCTAACTCATTTCTAACTTTAGCTTTTTCATTATTCCAAAGAAACATAAGACCACTTCTAACATCATCTATTTCTTTTATCTCTTCAACTATATTTTGAGTTAAAATTTCAAGCCATGTACCACTTTTAAATAAGAAAGTTTTTATAAAGTCATTAAGAAAGCTAATTTTATAATATTGACCTTCTTCTTTTAAATTAATTTGATTTTTGTCTGCTAAAAATTTAAATCGTTTCTTTAAATCATCCCTACATTCTATCGGAATTTTTTCAATGTCTACTGTTAGTCTAGTTAAATCATTCTCATCTCTTAAGAATATATTAGTATCTTGTAACAAGAACTTTAACCTATCCCATACTTTTAAATTTTGACCTATCCACATTGTAAATTCAAAAATAGCCTCATCATTATAGTCTTTTGTAGAATCTACAATTATAGAACCACCTATGCTCTCTATAATATCTTCTATATCTAAATCAACAAAGCTATCTTTTTCAATACTAATGCCATCTAAATCAATTTTAATTAAAACCTCATTTTTTATATCTACATATCTGCAATTAATGTTATGCTTGATGCAATATATATAAACCATCAAAGTAACTAATTTCTTTCCTGATGTAAGATTACAAACACCTTCAAGTCCTTGATATGATGATATAACTTTCTCTATACTACTAGGGTTGTCTATATCTAATTTTTGATAGTCAAATTTGCACCATGGAAATTTCACATTGTAATATAATTTTAATTTTTCTATTGCATGTTCCTCATCAGCATTCATATAAAAAAATAAAATATTTTTAGGTTTATATTTTTCAGTTAAAAGTATGCTTGCCTCATTATGTGTATCAAATATATTTATTAATAACTCAAATTCCATACCATCAGTCCTTATAAGTTTATTTACTTATAATTTTCACTTCTTTAAACATAAATATACATTAATAGACGCGAAAAAGCCTACGAGTTGTGTTGGAGGAACTTAACTCATAGGCTTCTAGGGATATTTATTAAATAAATTTTTTAATGGGATACTTAAATAATTTATTATTTGGATTATTTATTAACGTAACTAAATTTAATTTTACTAAAAGACAAAATTCATTTTTTCAAACATTCTACTTTTTCATAATATCATAAACAATAATAATTATCTACTAATATTTATTATTTTATTTTTATATTTTACCATCTTTCTAGAATTTAAAATTATTAGGTATTTTTTTCATGATATCTTTGAACCAAAAAGTAAATTTCTCTGGATTCTTATCAATCCATTTTATTAATTCATCATAAGAAATCCATTTTGTATCACAAACCTCATCTTTATTAAAGTTTGCAACATCACTGTTATAAATGCCTGTAAAAACATGATCTATTTCATTCTCATATAACTCATTACTAAATTTACATTTATAATGAAATATAAATTGTTCTGTTAGTTTTGGACACTCTATACCTAATTCTTCCTTAACTCGTCTAATTGCAGCACCCTCTATACTTTCCCCATCTCTTTGATGACTGCAACAAGCATTAGTCCACTCTCCTGGTGAATGATACTTCTCTAAAGCTCTTTTTTGTATTAGCATCTCATTATTCTTATTAAAGATTAAAACTGAAAAAGCTCTATGTAAAATTCCTTCTCTATGTACTTTCATTTTTTCATCATAACCAATTATTTTATCTTCAAAATCAACAATTGCTATTTCTTCCATAATGTTATCTCCTTAAAAGTCTCTTATTACTTCTTTAATATTATAACTTATAATTCTTAATGCTAGTACAAAATGAAATAAACTACACTAAACATTATCATCTAGGTAGTTTATTTAGCTAAAAACTTTCTAGTTGCTTCTTAACGGACTCAACTAATGGCTCTATATTACTTTTATATTCTTCTATTTTCCTTGTCTTCCCTTTAAGCTTATCTTCGATAATAAGATTCATATTATGTGCTATATCATCTGCTGACGCAAATAAAGGATTTTCCTCTAATGCTAGGTCTAAATATTTAGTCAAATAAAATAGCTCTAACCCTTCATCTTCAGTTAACGTTTCCATAAATCCACCATCTTCCCATAATTCTAAAAGACATAACATTACATTAACTCTCACATTATCACTTGTATTATGATGTAAATCGTCAAGCATCACTAATCTTTCAACAGTCCTTATTTTATTTGATATTTTACTTTTCTCATTGGTATATGCAACTAACACTGATTTTTTTGAATACTCTATTACATCATCTTTATCAACTTCATCTTCTTCAAGCTTTCTTATTTGCTTTCTTGCAACAATGTTTTTTCTATTACTTGAATATTCATCATCAACTTCTTTTGCTGTTCTTAATATCTCATCCTTCTTAGCAAATGGATTTATTTCTTCATTTTCAACTTTTTTACTTGTATTTAAATCAACTTTATCCCCTGAACCACACCCTATTAATGCTAAACTACTTATAAGTAAAAAAACTATCGCTACCTTTTTCATACTACCCTCCAATATTTTACCTTATTTTACCATTTTTTTAATATTTAAAATACATATTAAATATTTTTATTAAAAAATATTTTCTACCTATAAATTATATTTAGAATAATTGTATTTAATTATTCTAATACTAAATATGATTCGTAAATATTGGAGGTGATTTTATGCCAGAAAAAATTAATAGTAATGTAACTGAAGATGATAAAGTAATTTGTAATTGCAAAAATGTTACACTTGGTGAAATAAAAACTGCTATTGCTAATGGTGCATCAACAGTTGATGAAATTAAAGAAAAAACAAGTGCAGGTACAGGATGTGGAAAATGTACTGGACTACTTGAAAAAATTCTAGAAATTCAAAAATAACCTGCAAACAAAATAGAAGCACTAGGGATTGTCTAATCCTCTAGTGCTTCTATTTTTTAATTATTTTTTTCTAAGAACTCTTTTCTTGTTGCAAAAAGAAGTGATAATTCTTCTAAATCTTCAGGTGTTGCCTGTCCTCTTATAAAACTTCTTGCTGATGATCTATTTCTTAGGTATCTAGCTCTTTCTCTATTTTTTTGCTGCCATCTTTTATTTGCTTCTGTCTGTGGATTCTTTTTTTCAGTCATACTATTAAATCCTCCTATGATGAAAATTAAAAATCATCTAAGTTTATAGGCTATGTGTTCCCCTAATTAAAAAAAGCCCATACCCCTCAGATACTCAAACAATAAAAATTTCACACACATCTTCTATTGTTTAAAAAATATTATTACACTTTCATCTTACCAAATTAATTCAATAAAATGTAAATTTAATCCTAAAAGGTTGCTTTTAAGTCTTATTCGGATAGTATTTACAATAGTATTACACTCTACTTCTTTTTTTTGTTAGAAAATATTGTTTTATAACAAAAAAGCACTAAACTCTTTACGAGCTTAGTGCCTTTATTTATGGTGCATCAGAGAGGATTTGAACCCCCGACCAATCGGTTCGTAGCCGACTACTCTATCCAGCTGAGCTACTAATGCATATTACTTTTAGAATTCTAACATACTTAAGAAAATAAATCAAGATAAAGAGTAAAAGATACGCTATAATGATATTATTACAAAATTTAATTATGTAATTGGAATATTTTCTGATAATATTTAATATAAAATTCTAAGTATTATATTAGTTTATAATGTTTAATGTGAATATTATTTGCTAATTATTATATAAAGAAGATAATCTATTTTTTAAATGAGGATGATTTTATGACAAATTTTACTATTTTTACTGACTCTAGTTGTGATTTAAGCTTTGAGCAATTAAATTCATTAGATGTTATATCACTCGGTCTTAGTTGTAATTTTAAAGATACAGAATATATAGAAGAAGGTAACTTTGGTTTAGAATATTCTACTTTTTATAATTCTTTAAGAAACGAAAAATCTTTACCGACAACATCTCAGGTAAATGCCTATAAATTTGAAAATGCTTTCGAGGAGGAAATTCAAAAAGGAAATGATATTTTATATATAGCTTTTTCATCTGCCCTAAGTGGTACTTACAATTCTTCTTTAATTGCTAAAAAGGAATTATTAGAAAAATATCCTAATGCTAGAATTGAAATTCTTAATGCTAAATGCGCTTCAACTGGAAGCGGAATATTAGCAACTATGGCATCAGAGGATAAAAAACTCGGGAAATCTATTGATGAAATAAAACAAAGACTTCTAGAAATATCACCAAAATTGCTACATATACTAGCTGTAAGTAGTCTTGACCACCTAAAAAGAGGTGGTAGAATTTCAGCTGCGACTGCGTTTGTTGGTGGTTTATTAAATGTTAAACCTATTATATATGTAAATGAAAATGGTGAACTTATCACGTTTTCAAAAGTAAAAGGAAAGAAAAAACTATTAAAAACTTTAGCTAGTTATGTTGAAAATAATGCTATAAATTCAGAAGAACAAACTCTATATATAAGCCATGCAGATTGTCTTGAAGATGCTATGGCACTTAAAGATTTGATTTTTGAAACAACTAAATTTAAAAATGTTATTTTTAATCACATAGGTTTAGTCATTGGTTCTCACACAGGTCCTGATGCTTTAGCTATTTTCTTTATTGGAAATGGTAGAGAACCTAAATAATTTTTTGAATAAATTTATTTGTTATATCACATACTTATATTTGTATCGATTTATTCAAAATATATGAATGTCACATAGGTATATTAGATACTTTATTCTTTTTAGAAAGTATGATAATATGCTGTCCTTTTATTTATCTTTAAAGGCTAGGCGCAAAGCGCCTAGCCTTTTTTTATTTTATTGAATTACAAATTCTGCTCTGCTACCTCTATTGTCATCCTTAACTGCAACCTCAAGTCTAGCTTCTATTCTTTCTTTTAGTTCCTGAACGTGAGAAATAACACCTACAAGTCTTCCCCCACTTTGAAGGTCTAACAGGCATTGAATTGCACTATCTAAAGAATCTGGGTCAAGTGTTCCAAAACCTTCATCAATAAACATAGTTTCGATTGATATCCCGCCAGCATAGCTTTGTATAACATCTGCAAGCCCTAGAGCGATAGCAAGTGCAGCTTTAAAGCTTTCCCCACCAGACAATGAATTTACACCTCTAACATTACCTGTGTTATTATCAAGCACACTAAGTTCTAAACCTTTTTTTCCGCCCCCTTTGACTTCCTCTGTTCTCCTAAGTTCAAACCTACCATTAGTCATCTTTCCAAGTCTTTGATTCGCAACAATTATGATTTCATCAAAATATGATGTAAGAATATAACTCTCAAATGTTATTTTCTTTTCATTGCCCCCCTCACCTCTAGCTATTTTAGACAAGTGTTCTACATCTTTGTAGACATTTTCCTTATCTTTAATTTTAGAAGTGACTTTTTCTACATCCATAACGCTTTCTTTATTATGATTTGCCCTGTTTGTTAATACATTCATTTGCCCTTGAATTTCTCTATCTGTGTTAGTTAATTCTTCTACTTTAGCATTTTCTTTAACTAATAACTCCTCTATTTGAGTTAAATCATTTAACTCAAGTTTATCAAACTCTTTTTGTGCATTTCCTAACGCACCTTTTAGTTCACTCAAACTTTTATCATAACCTTTAATCCTATTATCAATTAAATCTAAATCATTTATTACTTTATATTCTTTATATTGTTCTAACGTAAAGTTTTCACTGATTAATATCTCATCAAATTTTTTCTTTAAAATATCTAACTCTGCTTTGTTTTTAATTACACTTTCTTTATTCATTTCAATAGCTTTTATGGCTGCTGAATTTTTTTGTGCTAATTCAGAATATAAATTTTCAGCTAAATCATAAGCCGTTGAAATTTCTGATATAAATTTCTCTAACTTAGATTTCTTTTCAATTATTTTTTCTAAACTTCTTAATTCCTCTGGTATTTCAGTTTCTATAAACTTAACTTGTTCTCTTAATGTAAGAACTAAATTATTGCGTCCCTCATACTTTGGTTTTAAGTTATTTAGATTAATTTTTATATCATCTAAACTCTTATTTATTTTTTCTAACATTTCTTTCTTTTGCTCAAACAATTCTGTTTTTGCAGTTAATTCCTTAAACTCAACAAGTAAATCTTCTCGCTCATTATTAAGTTTAAGCCCTATAAAGTTCGTTCTTTCTCTTTTTTCACTTTCTGTAAGTTCTAAGAAATCATCACCTAAAAACTCTAAAAGTTCTGTTGCTAGTAATACAATCTTATTTTCATAATCACTATCTATCGTTGTTTTTCTAGTCGTTAAGTCATTTAAAGCTTTCTCTCTTTTTAAAGCTACTTCTTCAAATTTAACTTTTAATAATTTAAGCTCATTTTCTGTTAGAACTTCACTTGGCTTAACTGCCTTAAGCGGATGTTCCTTTGACCCACACACAGGACACATTTCACCGTCTATAAGCATTTGTGCTAAAATACCAGCCTGAGCTTTTCTAAATAAATCTTCTGACCTTTCATAAACATTCTTAGTATTCCTATAATCAAATTCTATTTTATCAAATTCTTTTTTCTTTTCATCAAATTCCATTTGTTGATATCTTATATTTTCAAAGTTATTTGCAAGTCCTTTAACTTGCTGTATTTGAATCTTTTTGTTAACTCCTATATTTCTAACTTCTTCTTTTCTAACTTTAAGGTCTAGTGTATTTGCTATATATTTCTCACACTCTACTTTCGATTTTTCTTCATTTTCCTGTGACTTCTCAAGTCTTTTAATCTGTGCCTCAAATTGCAAAAACTCTCTTTCATTTTTTAACAGTTCATTCTTTTTAGTATCATAATCAGTTACCTTATTTTCTTGTTTACTAAGAACATCTAACTCTAAGATAAGCTTTTGCTTTTCTTCATTTCTTAGTTTTTCTTTCTCTAAACCTACCTTTGCCTCGTCAACTTGCTTAGAGAGAATATTCTTTTCAATCTCTGATTCTTTTAATACTCTCTGTGCTAAACTAAATCTTTCACTTGCCACATCATAATTTTCTTCTAAAGATTTTATAGCACTAGCTTTTTTACCATTCTCAAGTTTAACTCTCCACTCATCAACAGTACTCTTTAAAGCATTCTTTTGTTCATATAATTTTTTTACTTCTTCATAAGATTTTATCGTAGCTTTATTATTATTTAAAAGCCTCTCATTGTCTTCTGACTTTTTAATTTTAACTTTATTTAAGTTAGATTCTTTTTCTAAAAGCTTTGCCTTCCCTATATCTAATTGTATTAACTCATTTGTTAACCCTAAAACAGTATCTATATCAATATCCGCCTCAAGCAATTTTGATGCTAAAATCGAATCATTATCTGCTTTTATTTTTTTTACAAAAACACTTCTACTATTTAATTCAAACTTAAGTTCTGAGGCTAATTTTTTTGCCTTTTCAGTAAGACTTGTTTGGATTTTATTAAACTGCTCTGTTCCAAATATCTTTCTAAATATAACTTCTCTCTCTCCAGACTTCGCCTTAAGGAGTTTTATAAACTCCCCTTGAGGTAACATTACTATTTGTCTAAACTGCTCACTTGTAACCCCTAAAGTATCTATTACACTCTTTGTAACTGCTGTAACTCCTGTAACTGGTCTTTGTGCATTAGGAATTTCAAATCTAGCCTCTGCCTCAACAGATCTAAGCCCTTCTCCACGTTTTTTGTTAAGCTTTTGCATAGGCTGTCTTCTAACTTTATAAATTTCGCCTCTAAGTTCAAATTCTAATTCTACATAAGTTTCTAACTCTCCATTTGCATAATCACTTCTAAGAGAATCAACACTTCTAAAATCACCTGAAGGCTCTCCAAAAAGTGCGTAACTTATAGCATCAAAAACTGTTGTTTTTCCTGCGCCTGTTTTTCCTGTTATAAGAAACATATTTCTTCCATTAAGCTCTGTAAAATCAATAACTTGCTCTCCTGCATAGTTTGCAAATGCTTGCATTGTTAATTTAAGTGGTTTCATTACTCTTTACCCTCCACTTCTTCTATAATCTCACTCATAATATCAAAACGTTCTTGTGAAAGTTCTGCTTTAGTCACATTTTCATAGAAATCTTTGAATAGCTCTGACTTACTTTTTTTCATTTCTGCCATTTTAATATTTATATCCTTACTTTCTAATGTTCTTTTATAATCTCTTTCAAGACTTAAAGGATTTTTATAAATACTTTTAAGTTTTGCCATAGGTTCATAAAGCTCACCATCATCAGTTAAAATAAAATGAATATAATCATCTAACTTTTCATTCTTTGTAAACTCTTTACTTGTAAGCTCATCTATCTGACCCTTTAAAACTCTAATATCTCTAAGGGCTTTAATTCTTTCAAGTTTAACCTTTACTCCATTATCATCAATCTCAACTATACTAATACTATTATTGTGATTTTTTTCTGATATTGAATATTTAAGTGGTGAACCTGAATATCTGATAGTTTCATCATCCTTACTAACCTTCTTTGCTTCGTGTAAATGTCCTAATGCAACATAATCAAATCCCTCAAAAACTTTTCTAGAAATAAATTCAGTTCCTCCCATAGTTAAAGGTCTTTCTGAATCTACTTCAATCACATCAATATCTTCTATAATCTCTTTTCTAGATTTAGTCTTATCAAAATTAACACTTGTAACATATCCATGTGCAACAATGACTGACTTTCTGCTTTTATCTCTATCTACATTAATTATATCTATAACTTTTTTCATCCCATCTTCATGAGATTTTATATTATCATCCTCAAAAACTTTTCTAGCTACCGCTGGATCAAAATAAGGTATTAAATAAAAATCAGTATCTTTTATAGTTACCATTTTGATTTCTCTTTTTAAAATTCCAGCCATATGATATCCACTATTTCTCATGATACTGCTACCATATGATAATCTTTCACCACCATCATGATTTCCTGAAATAGCTAGGATAGGAATCTTAAGCCCGTTAACAATCTTATCAACGTAATTATCAAGAAGTTCAACAGCCGCCGCTGGTGGAACACTTCTATCATAAACATCACCTGCAATAACAAGTGCATCTACTTCTTCCCTTTTTAAAATATCTATTAAATCATCAAGAAACTTAGTTTGATTCTCTAGCATAGAATATTCATTAACTATTTTTCCCATATGCCAATCTCCTGAATGTACAAACTTCACAAAATCACCTCTATCTCCAAAATTTACTTAACATAATTATACATTAAGGAAAGTGTAAATGTTATCGGAATATAGCTAAATTATCTATATTTATAAAATTAATTCTAATAAGCAAAACTCTATATAAAATTCATCTATAAAACTAAATATCTATACCTCCTAATCTAAGCTATATTTAAAATTTATGTGACTTTTAATTTTTTTCTAAAATTGCTTTATACTAGCTACTATCCTATATTAAAAATATACAATAATTTTCTTTAGGAGGAATTTTTATGCTTATATTATCAGCATTTATCTTTAGTTTATCTTCTAACATAGATAACTTAGTCATAGGAATATCTTATGGAATAAAAAACGAAAGAATTTCTATGATTTCAAATATAATAATAGCCATTATAACTACACTCGGGACTTATATCTCAATGGAGTTTGGTAAGTTTATTTGTAGGTTTATAAGTAATGATATTTCTAATTTATTCGGTGCAATAACTCTACTTTTGATGGGTGCCTACTTTGTATCACAAAGTATTATAGAAAAAGAAAGAGATAAAAAGATAGAAAGTAAAAAAGTAACTAAAATGGGTACAAAAGATACAATTCTTCTTGCTCTTGCCCTTGCATCAAATAATCTTGGTGTTGGTGTTGCTGCTAGTATAACTGGACTTGGAGTTAAGTGGGTAGTTATTTTCACTTTTATAACAAGCATTTTAACTATCTCAATAGGACAAGGTCTCGGAGACCATGTTATAGGTAAATTTATAGGTAAATATGACTCTTTAATTTCTGGTATTCTTCTTGTAATCCTTGGAATTTTAGAAATCTTTTAAAATTATAAATACTAACACTCGTGTTACTTTTTAATTAACTATCTCTAAACAAAAAAAGACCATCACTATAATGAAACTTTAACTTTTCATTACAGTAATGGTCTTTATTTAAATTAATTATTTTTAATATCTGAAACTATCTTTCCGTCTCCAACTGTTATAACTCTATCTGCTTTATCTGCTATCTTTTGATCATGTGTTATAACAACAAATGTTGTATTATACTTTTTATTGATATCTCTAAGTAATGCGTAAATATCATCAGTTGTTTTTGAATCAAGGTTTCCTGTTGGTTCATCAGCTAACACTATTTTAGGGTTGTTGATAAGTGCCCTTGCAATAGCTCCTCTTTGTTGCTGACCACCTGATAAATCAGTTGCCTTATTATTCTTAACTTTTGATAAATTAACTATCTCTAATAATTCTTCAGCTCTGTTCTTTATTTCTGGTGTTATCTTTTGACCTGATAACATATAAGGCATTAGAACATTTTCCATTACTGTGAACTCAGGTAGAAGATAGTGGAATTGGAATATAAATCCTAAATCTCTATTTCTAACTTTTGAAAGTTCATTCTTCTTCATTTTATCTGTTCTTTGTCCATTTATATAAATCTCTCCACTTGTTGCAGAATCAAGTGTCCCAAGAATATTAAGCATTGTGCTTTTACCACTACCACTTTGTCCTATGATAGAAACAAACTCACCTTCTTCAACATCTAGGTTAATATCAAAAAGAACCTGTGTTTTAATTTTTTCACCGTATATTTTATTTATATTTTTTAACTGTAAAACGCTCATTTTCATACCTCCTAGTTATCTCTGATTATTTGCATAGGATCAAGTTTTAATGATTTAGTTGCTGCAAATACTGCTGCTATTGTAGCTGCTATAAATGCTATTATCATACTTACTATGATAAATGTTGGGTCTAACACTCCTGGTATTATAGGTTGTCCTGTTGGTGTTTTTACAAAGTTAGCGAATATCTCAAATACTCCAACTCCAAGTCCTCCACCAATGATTGCACCAATAACTCCAAGTATTGAACCTTGATATATAAATATTTTAGCTGCATCACTGTTTTTAATTCCCATAGCTTTTAAAATACCTATTTGTTTTGATTTTTGTAAAACTGAGATTGCAAGAACTGATGCTATACTCATAACTACTGAAATCATTATAAATACTTGTATTGTAAGTGATGATGAGTTTTGTCCACTTAAAGCTCCTAAAAGACTAGCATTTTGTGCTTTCCAGTTAGTAGTTTTTAAATCTTTATTTAAATTCTTTGAAATCCCATCTGCTATTACATTAGCATTAAATATTTCATTACTAGAAACCTTCATTTCTATTGAATTTACTTTGTTTTTCTCATTAAACATACTTTGTGCATAACTTAAGTCTGTAACCACCCAAGTATCATTAAGTTGTCCAACATTTAAATTAAGTATTCCACTTACTTTAACATTCTTTGGACCTTGTGATGTTTGAAGTGTCATACTATCTCCAACTTTTAAGTTAAATTTCTTAGCTATTCCTTCACCTATCGCAACTTCATTTTTAGCAGTTGGAAGTGTTCCCACTGTAACATCTTTTTTAACATTGTAGATATTTTGACCTTCTCCAAAATTCATTCCTCTTACAAGAACAGATGTATTTATACTATCCATACTTATAAGTGCTGGATTATCTAAAACCCCTGTAATCTCTGTAACCTTATTTGGATACTCTTTTTTTATGTTATTTATTATTGCATCATAATTATCAAATGTGTTAGATGAACTCTTTGCATTAACCACTGAAATTTGCGAACTATTTCCAACAGTTGTCTGAATCATATTAGTATTAACATTCTTAATTAATAATCCTAAGAATATTTGAACTGTAACTCCAAGTGCTATTCCTAAAGCAATTAAAGTTGTTTGTATTTTATTTGACTTTAAGAACCTTGCGGCTATCTTTAAACTTATGCCCATAATTAAAATCTCCTTCTTTTAATATATATCTTTTATTATTATTTCTTTATTTAAAGGTTATCCCTTTCCACAATTTAAAGTATAAAGCCTTACCTTAGGTAAGGTGCAAGGAGTTTTTTTAACTTTTTCTAAGTTTCCTATAAAGAAACCCTCCTAAAACTAGCAATGATGCTATTTAAAGATGTAAAAAAATATTTAGCAAGCTAACTATTTTAAAGTAAAAAAAAGCTTTTAAGGTAAAATCACCTTAAAAGCTTTATATTAATATTCTAATGATTTGTTATATTTCTTATCAAAGACTACATATAACATAATTCCACATAAGATAAACACTACTGCAAATCCAAAGAATAACATATGATATCCTCTTGCTGTACTAAATAATGTTTTAGCACCAAAGAACCCTATTATTATTGAAATGATTGCATTAATTCCTGTTATTATAGCTAAGAATACTGGTCTATTTTCTTTCTTAACTAAAAGAAGTTGTAATGAATCTTGTACTGGATGCACTGCGTGAGTAAATCCATATCTTAAGAATATTGCTGCTCCCATAATTATCGCAGTTGCTGGCAAAAATACATTCCCCATCCCAATAACTATCATTACCGGGCCTGATAAAAATATAAGAAGTGCAAATGACTTAATATTTCCCATTTTCTTAACGATATATGGTGTTGCAAGTAAAAATACAAGCATTCCTATACTTTTAAACGAAAGTATAGTTGAAGTTGTTCCTCTGCTTATATGTAATATCCTATTAAAATATATTGCAAGGTTTGGAGTAATAAAGTTTGACTCAACTCCCATTGAAACTGAATAGATTACCCAACATACTATATATTTGTTCTTAAATACACTTTTATCAAACTTAACTTTCTCTAACTTTTCAACTGTTAATTCTTGAATACCTCTATAATCTTCTTTTTTCTCTTTCATCATTAAAAGAAGTATTATAATTGCAATTAATATTATAACTGCAATCCAAAGAACAAACTTATATGATTCCATATAATGTGCAAGTTGATCTGCTGTCATCTTACCTGTGTGAGCTGTAAGCTTATCAGCTTTATCATATGATATTCCAAGTAATTGTTTAAATCTCCAAACAACTAATTTTCCATCAAGCATACTAACGACTGACTCTATTATAACATTAATTATAATAACTCTTGTAAATACCGCTATCCTATTATCCTTATTAGTGTAAGCCATTATTACAAGTGCCATCATTATATCAAATGCCTTATCACCTAAATGTAATACAGCAGATGAAACTGCTATTGGTAAATAACTATGGTAATAAATTGGTAAAATAAATCCTATTAGCATAGAAATTGCAATGGCAATAAATACTTTCTTATGCCCAAACCACCTTACTGTAAGTAGTGCGATAACTAATATTAACATTGCAAACCCTATGAGCATTGATAAATCATCCGATGCTGCTTTGTTGCTAAGTCCCAAATAACTCCTATAAGCATCCCCAACTATACTCTTAACTCCTCCAACTAAAGCAAATATTATTGTAAATAAAAATATATTATAGCTCATACGTTTTTCTTCTAAGCTTTTCATCTTATGTTTCATTGATTTTTTCTCCCTACCTTATAAATGATACTCACACAATATTATCACAATTGAAAATATTTATCAATTAAAATAGAATTTCATTTGTATTCACAAAAAAAGTTGATATAAATCAAATATCAACTTTCTCTTGCCCTATTTTATGCTTCATTTTTGTATTTATTTATAAAGCCAATAAGATTTTCTATATCCTTAGGATTAACACCTCTAAGTTCCTCTGGTATGACCTCTACTTCTTCTAATACCTGAAGTAAATTATCAAGACCATTTTCTATATCTTCCATATTATTAACGTTCTTTTCAATCTCTTTTACTATTTCTATTCTTTTTTGCTCACCTCTAGCTCTAGTAAACTCGCCTAAAAGTAACATCATATTATGATGACTTTTTCTGTATCCCTCATCTATATCTGGATTTATACCATCTCTTTTTTTATGTTTATTGATTCTTATATTTTTAACTTCATCAACTAACATTTCCCAATCTACTCTATCAGAACTTCTTAAAGTATCATCAATAGCATTCAAAGATTCCTTTATAATCTTTAAGTGCTTAATCTTTAAGTCTATAACTTTTTGCTGATTACTTATCGCCTCTGATGTCTTCTCTACATCATCAAGATCATACTCTTTTATCTCTGCAATTGAAAACCCTAAAAACTTTAAAGCTGTAATTTTCTTTAACCTTTTAAAATCCTCATTTGTATAAAATCTGTGCATAGCTTCATTCTTATGGCTTGGAACTAGGAGCTCTATTTTATCATAATATCTTAAAGTCCTCTCGGTAACTCCAGCCATCTTTGCAAACTCTTGTACCTTGTAATAGTTATCCATCTGCAGTCCTCCTTTGTTTGTCCCTATTAATTCCACTTAATTTCCCTATATAAATAGTATCTTGTTATGATATTGTTTTGTCAATATATCTTAACTCTAAGTATTTTATTTTTACATCTTACTCGGATATAATTTACTACATAATATATGAGAAATTGAGAAAATACATAAGAGGAGGAATTTGAATGAAGAAATTAGCTTATGAATTTGGTATAGTTGGATATTTTGCTATCTTTATTCTCTGCACTTTCGAAATAATAATGATATCTGTTAATTCTTACGGCATTGATACAATAGTAAGTCTTTATATGTTCTTTGGTCTGAATCTTGTTGGACTTGCACTTTTACTACTATCAATTCTAGATGGCAGATACAAGCGAATACATATATCTTTCAACTTAAACAACAGGGGTGTTGCAATATTATACTTAGGAGTCACTGTAATATCAGTACTGCTTCTAATTAACTCAAGTAGATATAACTTAGCTACTAGTAACCTTGGCTTACTTTTAAAAGGTTTCATATTTGAACCTGAAATATACCTTCCAATAATTCCAGTTATGGTTTCTGGAATCTTATTTATTGCAAGTAGTATGAATAAAGGTAAATCTAAGACTAGAATTAAAAAATGTTCACTTGAGGAAAAAGCAAGAGTTAGTCGTTCATAGAACGCCTAACTCTTTTTTATTTATCTTGCCTGTGTTTCTAAATTACGTTCAATATTTTTTAGTGTTTCTCTCATATCTTTATCTTCAAACCACTCTTTTTCTTGATAAGTAAATATATCTCCATCTTCTCTTATGTGAACTGTAACTCCACTTTCATTTGATTGTACTTCATAATACATAAATCCATCTATTTCTTTTTTCTCTAAAAGTGTTACATCACTACCATCACTAAAATACCACTTAGCGAATTCAAAATATAGCCCATTTTCCATATCTGCACTAATACCTTCTTGATACTCAGCTTTTGTAACTCTTTCTAACACCAATCCTTCTAGTTTAATTTTATTATCATCAATTTTTTCAAGTTCCAGTTTTTTATCTCTATAATATCCTCTTAATAAATTAAGTTTTGTAGCATCTTTTGGTACTTTATCCAAAGAAACATCCTCACCATTTTCATCAACCATTGTTAACTTCTTAGTTGTAATTCCAAGGTTACCATTCTCATCTTTTCCATTTGCTCTATATCCATAACTATCAATTTTCATATATTCTGCACCAGACCCATTATCATCAATTACTTTATAATAACCATCTACTGTGCTCAAATTAAACTCTTCACTATACTCAACTTCTCCATCACTATATAAAGCCATTTCCAATATTTCTTCTCTTCCGATATTACTAATGCTCTCATACTTAGTAATATCTATG
The DNA here is from genome assembly GCA_051650125.1 of Sarcina sp. Taxonomy (GTDB): domain Bacteria; phylum Bacillota; class Clostridia; order Clostridiales; family Clostridiaceae; genus Sarcina. The sequence continues at coordinate 20,026 of JBOFIK010000055.1, forward strand.
TCTAACTTTTGCTTTTCTCCATTTACTAGATTATACATGTTCCCATCATGACTTTTATATAAAACCTCTCCACTAGATATACTTGCAAAAGGTACATTTTCTTCTACCTTCTCACCATTAGAATAGATATCATAGCCTTTTGGTGCTGATATATTTCTATCATATTGTCTATCTTTTTCTATAACAACTTGAAGATTTTCGCCATCAAAATCAAATATTCTATTACCACTACCTGTAACTTCTAGCACAAGTTTTGACTGACCATCTTTAAACTCAAATAAACCTTGATTTGGAATTTCAAAAACTACTCTTCCACCATCACTTACTTTCATATTAAAAGTTCCTAGAGCATCTGCCCCCTCATAAACTACTTCTACCGGTGCATTTTTTTTAGATATGTTAACTCTTTCAATCTTCGATTTATTATCCTTTCTACTTGTCCCATAAAGATAATCTCCATACTTTTTAACCTCATCCACATTTTCAAGTAAAAGAACTTTTTCCTTACCTATCTTTTTCTCATAAATCGATTTACTTCCAAATTCCTCTCCAGCCATTTGAGCATCATAGATAACCGTATCATCTGTTCCAAAAATTATACTACTAGCTTGTTCTATCTTGTCTTTTGTAATCTTTCCTGTTTTCATATCAAAATAGACTGCTTCTTTATCCGTATTAATAATAGAAATTGTAGTATCTGTATATTGCTTTCTTTCATATACTCCAAGAGTGTCTACTACGTCGCTAACAGTTCCAATTTCTACCCAAGTTTTATCTTTTAAACCATAAGCTTTAACCTTATCTTTTATTTTCATTGCAATATAGTTATCACTAACACCCATAATATTTAACAATAAATCTTCAGCATTAAATTCAACTGCTATCTCTGTAATTTCTCCACTTTCTATATTTAAAATCTTTATATCTTTAGTCGTTTCTGAAAAATAAAAATTCTCACCATCTAAAATACCAAATACTCTCTCAACTTTAGTTTTTAAAAGACTTCTCTTTTCTCCTTTTTTATTTGTTGCTACTATTTCATTTTCCTTATTAAATATCTCATCTATATTATCTACTGATTCTAAATCATAAATTTCGCTGTACACATTCTCATCACCAATAAGATTCAAAGTTATATACTCCTCAGTAGATGCTGCATACATAGGTGCTCTACTTCTACTGTCACCAAGTTCAATAACTTTCCCATTATCTATAACAGAAAGTTTTGTATCCATTGCACCTTCTTCTTTAAGTTGTGTAAGATATATTCCCTTATCTTTATACTTTGTTTCTTCCTCTTTTTCAGATGCCCCACAACCTACAAAACCAATTGTTCCAATTGCTATAACACTTGCCACAACACCTAATAATTTAATCTTTTTCATTTGATTACCTCCGTCTATAATTTATTTGAGTCTTTTAATTTACATTTCACCCTTCCAGTAGTTGTAGCTATAAACTCCCCCTCTGAAATTTCTTCCTCAGCATCTTCTCTTGAAGGATGTTCAATTTCTCTAGTCATCAAGTTATGCTCCATACTACCTAGTTCTGCTTTCTTATTTGGTACACATAATGATACTGAATACCCCTCTATCAAATCACTCTTATCAGTCATATCAATTATCTTTCCATTTGCATCAATATATAATTTTTCTGGAAGATTAACCTTTTCTTATTTATAACTAATACAACTCCTCTTTAGTTTAAATAAATTTCTATAAATTCTCTTTTAAATCTATTTTTAGTCTATAAAAAAGTTATGTACTATCTCATATGAAACTGTAAATGAACAATTAATTTCTCTACTTTCTTCAAAACTTTTCTTCGGTAGTATTATTTTTCTCTAGGTTATCCACACCACTCAAACACACTTAAATACACCCTACTTATCACAAGCTAATTCCCTAAAAAAGCCTCCATCTATAAGAATTCAATTATTCTATCCTTTTTAAAGCTAGTTATACCAATGCTTGTAGAGGTTACTACCATATTGGTAGTAACCTCTTTTCACTTATCCACAGATTTTTTTGAACCTTATATAATTTTAGTTTATAGTAAATTTATTATAATCTATGCTCCACCCTGAAGGTATATTCTCATTTACTAATTCATTGTGTCCCATATTAAAAATACTATCATATTCACTAATATCTATATCAAGCTTTTGTTTTTCTCCATTCACTAAATTATACATATATCCATCTTTACCTTTATATAAAACCTCACCATTTGCTAAACTAGCAAAAGATACATCTTCTTCTACTTTTTCATTATCAATATAAATATCATACTTCATTGCTTTACCAAGTTCATTGCTTTCTAAGGTAATTCTAATAAGCTTTTCATCTACAAACTCAAATACATTAGTAGTTTTTCCTTCTGCTCCTATCAATAACTCTAATTTTCCATCTTTAAATTCATACACACCCTCATTTGAAACTTCAAATACTATTCTGCCTTCACCACTCGCCTTTAAATTAAAAGGTGAGAATATACCATCACCGTCATAAATAACTTCAGTTTTTGGTTTTTTATCAAACATATTTACCCTAACAATCTTCGTATTTTCACCATCTGTGACCATTCCATAAATATAATCTCCATATATCACAGTATTAGCAGCACCTTTAATTAAAAGCACTTCTTTTTTTCCAATTTCTTTTCTATATATATCCCTGCTACCAAGCTCACCTAGAACACTAGAAATATCTTGGTAAATTATAGTGTCATCAGTTCCAATAATTAAACTACCCTTACTATCAATTTTATCCTTTGTAATTTCTCCATTACTCATATTAAAATACACACACTCATTATTCTTACTTATCATACTAAAAGTATTTTTTCTAAAAGCCTCTCTATCAATATGGAATAGCTTTCCCAGTCCATAAGCTCTTCCACTAGCAATAGTTTCCCAAACCTTATCCTTCAAATTATAAGATTTAACTTCTTCATCTATTTGAACCACAAGATAATTATCATTAGCATCAATAACCCTAAATGCTTCTGTTTTCACCTCCACTGGAATATTTGTGACTTCTCCACTTTTTATGTTTAAAATTTTTATATCCTGCCCAGTTTCGGAAAAATAAAGATTCTTTCCATCTATAATTCCAAAATCACTTTCTACCTTAGTTTTTAATAAAACTCTCTTCTCACCATTTTTATTTGTAGCAACTATCTCATTCTCTAACTCCAAAGCTCTTGCTGTGGATTCTTTCAGACCATCACCTACATTTTTTGAAAAGTCTGCATCATTCACAGTATCAAAACTTATAAACTCATCTGTAAACTCTGCATACATAGGTGTTCTTGTTCTAGACTCCCCAATATCTATAAGTTTACCATCATCTAGAACTGAGAGTTTTTTATCAAGACCATCATCATCTTTATTGGTCACAAGATATATAGCTCCTTCCTCTTTTTTAACTTCTACATCTTGTTCTACTTTTTTCTCAACTTCAGTAGTTCCACATCCTATAAATCCGATTGTTCCAATTGCTATAACACTTGCCACAACACCTAATAATTTCATCTTTCTCATTATCACAACTCCTCTTTAATTTAAATAACATCCTATAATTTCTCTTTTAACTCTATTTTCATTCTATAAAAAAGTTATGTACTATCTCATATGAAACTGTAAATGAACAATTAATTTCTCTACTTTCTGCAAAACTTTTCTTCGGTAGTATTATTTTTCTCTAGGTTATCCACACCACTCAAATACACTTAAATACACCCTACTTATCACAAGCTAATTCCCTAAAAAAGCCTCTATCTATAAGCATTCAATTATCCTATCCTTTTTAAAGCTAGTTATACCAATGCTTGTAGAGGTTACTACCATATTGATAGTAACCTCTTTTCACTTATTCCCAGAATTTTTTTGAACTTTAATGAATATATTTTACGTTTTGAGATAAACTAAGAAAATAATAAAAGACTTCATTTAAAATTTATTTATTAAGGAGGGCACACATGAAAGTTATTACTATTAGACTAGATGATTCACTTCATAATCAGTTGAAATCTAAATCTGAAAAAGAAGATAGAACTATACAAAGACATATAGTTCATCTTATAAAAAAAGAATTAAATTTAAAATAAAAAATAAAAAAGGCAACTCTAAAAAAATCTGACAATTTTAGAACTACCTTTTCTATATAAGAATTGCTATAAACAACTCAACATTAGTTTGATTATAACAATCCTTATAAATTAAAACAATAAGGAGCTTTTAACTATGCGAAAAAAATTTCTTACTACACAATTTAATGGATATAATATTTGTACCTATCTTTGGAATGGGAAGGTATGTTGGGTCGCTATCCAAATCGTAAAGTCATTTAAATATTTAACACCTTCAAAAATAATTTATCATTGTATAAAAAGAGAATGTTTTATCCAAGGTTTAGATTATGATATTTTAACTGGTGATACCCTTAAAATATTTAAGGAATCTGCTAACTTAAATAATACTGATATTAGATATGCCCCAAAATTAATTATTTTTTATGAAAGTGGACTATTGGGATTTTTAAGCTATTGTGATAAACCTGAAGCTATGCCTTTTAAATCTTTGGTTAGACATAAAATTTTACCTAGCATCCTTAGAGATGGCTATTACGTAATTGATGATGTCAACTACTCACCACTTAGCAAACAAGTTGCTTGAAGTGGAAGCTTGTAACTATAGTAACGAAGTGCGAACGACTATTGTTTAGCCTCCCTCCTCAAACCTATGCTACTATAGGGTGGCTGACTGCACCCCTGTCTAATTAAGATATACTTAATTAGCTTGTGTTAATCTATGATGGTACTCTATTCCCATTTGTCTTAGATTCATACTGCCGATTCTATCATCATTAGATTTATAATTACAACTCATACAAGTAAATGTATGAGTTTTTTTATTTCGATTATCCCTATGTGTAAATCCACATTTTGGGCATTTTTGAGAAGTGTAGGACGGGTCTACATCTATAACCTGTATACCTTTTACAAATCCTTTGTATTCTATAAACTGTCTAAGCTGATAGAAAGCCCAACTCATTCTATAATAGCAATAGTTATGGTGTATTTTAGTATTTATATTTATTCCAGTTAAGTCCTCTAAAACTATAAGACTATTATCTTTTGCAAAATCTATAAGTGCCTTACTAACACAATGATTAACATTGGTTTGATAACGGTTTTCTTTTCCCGAGATAGCTTTAAGCTTTCTCTTTGCAGATTTCGTTCCAACTTCCTGTAAGTTCTTTCTATGCTTTAGAAATTTAGCTTTTCTACGAATGATATCACTACCATTTATGAATAGGTGTTTATCACTACTATTTATCGCTGATACCAAGAAGCGCATTCCAAGGTCTACACCTACTACGTTTTGGATAGTTTCTGAAACTTCAACTTCTTTCTTACAAGCTATATGTAGGTAGAACTTATCTTTTTTATATACTAAAGTAGCAGTACCAAATTCATAAGTCCCATCAAAGTAATGTTCTAAACCTTTAGTTATATAGTTAAGTTTAAGTCTTTTACCTATAGTTCCAACGCTTACAGTTCCATCTTGTAGGAAAGAATAGTCTCTATTATAAGAGTATTGCAGTTTAGACTTCTTATATATAGCAAGAGTATCTTCTTTATTACTTTTCATAGAAGCGTATGTCCCTGCAACAACAGAGCAAACATTGCAAGCCATCTGTGATTTAAGCTTATAAGTTTCTCTTAGCTCTTTGTAGACTAGTCCTTGTAGCTTTTTCATAGATGATAGTTTGTTGTTATCATAAGCCACTTTAGACGCAAAGTTTAAGCCATCTCTTGTAACGTTCATAGTTTCAATGAGTTGTTCTTTTTGCTCTATAGTTGGTAGTATTTTAATTTTAGCAGTCACGACAAATTCCTTTATCAAAACATACACCTCCCTTCAGTAATTATGTAAGTATAACATTCTTACTGAAACTATCAAGAGGTAATGTTTGGTAACGGTCAAGCTAAAGCTTACGTACAATTCCTCCCCCACCTACGCCTAAAGGCTTAGAGGAAGGGGAATCCTTGTTTGTTTTAGTTGAAAAATATATAGAACTTTCAGATTCTTCACCAAATGATAAAATAAATCTATTACTTAATCTTTACCAAAGTCTAGGTATTTCAATTGGAAGTGAAAAGTTTTTATAAAGCTAGTATAACAAAATCTATTGATAAGATTTTGATTTTTAAGACCTCACTTTAACCCAGTTATTTAGCCAAAGTTTTCAAAGGTTCTTTCCTAATTGGAAAGAACCTTTGCCACTTATCCACGCAACCTTTAACCCTTAATATAGCTTATCATTCTATTTAAATATCTTATCTTTTAACATACATATCTTTAATTTTTCTAAAAGCAATTTATTTTATAATTTTCATTATACCTAGTTCTAAACTTAGTTGCACACTTACTTTACAAGCACAGCCTTACAATATACATACATTTACAAAATCTTTTATTCTCTTCTCATAAATAATCTATTCTCTAGTCATCTCACTTTTTATACTATTAACTCCTAATATATATTTTATATAAACTTTCGTTTCATAAACTATAATTATACTTCCCGATAACCTACACCTTCTAATCCCTTTATTTAAGCCATCTAAAAAAGCTTCTCCTTTTTCAATGCTATACCTTCAAAGGTTATCTACACTAAAAAGGCACACTATTTTATGATGAAATAGTGCGCCTTTTATTATTAGTTATTTCCGTATATCTTAACTATGTTTACAATAGTTTCAACAGCTTTTTCCATTGATTCTATTGCAACAAACTCATGTCTACCGTGGAAGTTTTCTCCACCAGCAAATATATTAGGGCAAGGTA
>JBOFIK010000056.1:0-198480 GCA_051650125.1 Sarcina sp.
AAGAAAATTCAGGACGTCCAACGAATGCACCATTATCGAAGGATAAAATCATAGAAAAACAAGAATCAAAAATAAGGTTATTAGAGGAGCAGTTAGAGATGCTAAAAAAGTTAGACGTGAGCGAAAGGAGGCTTGTAAAGAATTGTTTAAATCTAAAAAATAATGCTGCTTTTAAACTTATTTCTGAAATAATAACTGAAAATAATTATGTTGGAATGGTAAGTTATTTTTGTAAATTGCTAAACGTTTCACGTTCTGGATATTATAATTATTTAAATTCACAAGAACTTCATGAAGCTAAAGAAGATAATGATGTTATAGCCAGAAATAATATTTTAATGGCATCTGATTTTCGTGGTTACAAAAAAGGCTATAGAACCATAAAAATGATATTAGCTAATGAGTTTAATATCATTTATAGTAGAAAGAAAATACAACGTATTATGAGGAAATTTGAGATTATATGCCCTATAAGGAAGGGTAATCCATATAGAAAGATGGCAAAAGCTACAAAGGAACATAGAGTTGTTCCAAATATATTAAATCGTGAGTTTAAACAAGAAATCCCTGAAAAAGTGTTACTTACAGACATTACATATTTAAAATATGGAGCCGGTCAAACGGCTTATTTATCGACGATAAAAGATGCTAGTACAAATATGATTCTTGCCTATAAAGTCTCAGATAGGATAACTTTAAATATAGCTACTGACACAATTAAAAGCCTAATGAAAAATCATAAAGCTATGTTACATAAAGATGCTTTTATACATTCAGATCAAGGTGTGCATTATACAAGTCCTAAATTCCAAAAACTTCTAAAGAAAAATAAACTTGGGCAATCTATGTCTCGTCGTGGAAACTGTTGGGATAATGCGCCACAAGAATCCTTTTTCGGGCATATGAAAGATGAAATTATATTTAAGGAATTACAACGCTTAACTAAGGTAATTGAGGCTATTGATGATTATATTGATTATTATAATTATCATAGATGTCAGTGGAATTTGAAAAAGATGACCCCGGTTCGATACCGAAATCATCTTCTAGCTTCATAGCCCTCTTTTTTATTCTGTCCTTGACATAGGGTCCACTTTACTTTTTTATTTGGTTTTTTAATCTTTACCCTGAATTATTCACCGAATTTATTTTAAGTGAAAAATCATAACAAAATAAATTCGGTTTTTGTTATTTCGTTAATTTTTTAGATTTTCACCTTAAATTTCAGATTTTTAGATATAACTTCTCTAAGGACTTTATCCTAATAAAAATTAGTACTTAAAGATTTATTCTATTTTACTATGATTTACACAAATCCTGAGATATTATTAATTCTGTTCAATGTATCCCAAAATTGTTTTTTATACGGACAACTACTACATAATTTAAAAGTTAAATATCTAGCACTCTTAGTTATTCTCGCGGCTATTTTCACCATTTTTAGTCTTATAGTTTCCATTCTATTTGATTGCATAGCCGGAGTTAGCGCAATTCGTCTAAACCAGTTGTTGAAGTTATATGCTAATAATGAAATTTGAAGTTTATTTGCATTAGCAATATATTCAGTACTACTTAAAGAATCAAAAGCAAAACCATTTTTACTTTCTTTTATAAAGTTTTCCATAGTTCCTCTTTTAGAGTAAAACTTAATTACATCCTTTGGTGAAGAAGTCATATTTGTAACTACGAAGGTATAGTTATATGTCATTTGCCCTTCTGGCTTTTCAATTTTAACAACAACTCTACGTTTTTCTTTCCAACTTTTTGCTTTATACGGAAACTCATCATAAACAACTCCATAATCCAAAATATTTTTCGAAGATAAAATATCCATTTCTTCAGTAGCACCCTTAGCAAGAGTGTATAAGCTTTTATATGCTTTTGATCTTATAGAATATAAAGTGTTATTATCTTCTAAAAGTTCATATAATTTAGGGATTGCGAATCCACTATCTGCTCTTACAATTCTTGTTAGTTTTTCATATTTGTTTTTATATCTACATAGTATAGGACCTATAAAGTTAACCACATTTCTAGACGTATAAACATATCCTGCCCTAAGTTCAGCTTTTATAAAATCTCCCGTTAAACCATCAAATGCAACTAAGGGATGAAAACCATTAGCTGAATAATGTGAATTATATTTTGCTCCGTATTGATTTCCATAAGTAGCACAATTAGTAGAGTCTAAATCGAGTAAAATATGTTTTGGCATTTCGATAGAATAAATAATATCAGTAAGTTTTTCATTTATCTTTTCAAATTGCTTTATAGTTTCAACACTTAATCTATTGTTAAATCTTGATAACGTGGGTTGCGATGCTAAACTCTCTTTATTTAATATAGCTTTAAAAGTAGGTTCATTTCTAAGTTCATCTGCATTGTCATCAACATGATACCCTGCGATATGCTGATATATCTTTTGAATTGTAATATCAACATTACTGTGAATTCTAAATTTAGCATTGTCCAACACATTTAAATATTTTTTTATAATATCGCTAAACCCTATTTTCTTATCGAATTCTTTGTACAATAAAAGTCCAGCATCAGATGTTAAATCACCACCATCAAAATTTAATTTTATATTTTTGTTGAAATTTAATTGTTTTCCGAATAAACTATTCATAGAAGATTCTCCTTTGTGTTTTTCTGCAAATTAACACTATCAAAGTTGAATCTTTTTTTCTATCTTTTTTATCACTTTTTAGATGAAAATTTAGAATTATGAAAAGACAGTCGCAGAGCCGTATTAGATATGGCTCTTATTTTTTTATGAATTATTCAGGTTTACTATATTTAAAAAATATATGGATATTACCAAATTAAAAGATTATAGACTTAGAAATAATATATCTCAAGTTGAGTTAGCTTCTTTGCTGGGTATAAGTAAAGGTATGTTAAGCAAAATAGAGTCTAAAAAGAAAGCTATTAGCTCAAACATTCTAAGTAAATTAATTGAAGTAACAGGGTTTGATTATGATTATTGGATTTCTTCAAGTACAACACCTTCTTCTGAAATAGATGATTTACTAAATACCTTAATAGATAAAAACTTAATCAAAGAATCGAATGACATTGAAAATGATATTTTTAAAGATGCTATTTATGATGCATTAAAAAAAGATATAGACTCCAAGCTTAACAACACAATTCAACCACAAGAAGATTAATACTTTCTATAACTACTAATCTTCTTATGTCTATTCAATTATTTTTAAAATCTAAATCTCCCAATCCTACTATTCACCAATAAATTCTATATTACTTTCAGTCTGTTCTATTTCAGATTCCAACTTTGCTTTCTCTTCTAGTTTAGCATTATATTTCTCAGCTAAACTATCACGCTCTCAAAAACATTAAAGAAAAAAAGATAATAGCCATCATAATTAATAAAATTCTCCATGCTATCAAATCTTTATTAATTATATTATCAATATATTTTAAATCTGACTTGTGATTTTTATCATACATAAAAATATTATTAATATCACTTTCTGTTAAAATATCTCTATAACTATCTTTTATCCTAGTATATAACTCTATATATCTTTTTCTCTCTAATTCCATATTCTTCTCCACATGACCTGTATAAACTAGAGATGCTATAGTTATTATTAGTGATATTAAACACATATCAAATGAAATCTGAAATGTAGCACCCTTCCCAACTATTATATTCCCGACAAAAGCCGCTATGTAGATAGATATAATCACCCCTAAATTTTCTCTCATACTTTGTGAAAAACTTTTAACTACATCACTAGATTTATAACTTAAATCTAACAAACTATTACTTAAATTTTTTCTTACTTCCAAATATTCTTTCACATTTTCTTTTTGATAAATATTATGAGCTGATTTAATAGATTCAAAAACTTCTTTAACATTCAACCTTAGTATATCTTTATTATTTTGAAGTGGAGCAGATAATACATTTCTTACAATTCCCAATTTATCTATAGAATTATCATCTTGATAAATCCAATTGAAAATCTCTATATAATTACTTAGCATCTCTATATCAATTATTTTTTTATAATCTATTTCTATCTTAATTTTCATTTTTGTATACGCATTTAAAAATCCTCTTATTATATTCCCCTTGATTTCAATCTGCTCTAAGAAACTTATTAATGATATAGCTATTGATAATTGCATTAATACTCTACTAATTCTTTTTTCTTTTGAAACCTTTAATAATTTAAAGTCATTTGGAAGGATTTCTAATTTACTTATACATGTTGAATTTAGCTTTAAATCTCTAAGCAGTTTTTTTCTATTATAACTTTCTTTAATATGTTCTTTTTCTAAACTCCAATTCTTAAGCAATATTTTATTAGCCTCTAATGTTATATCCTCATTAATTAAATTTAAAATTAAATGTTTTTCTTTAATTAAATTACCTACCTTCATATTTATTACTTCAAAAGTTGCTTCCTCTAAAAACGAAGAAAAATGTTCAAGTGAATATATTGCTATTTCATTATTTATATTATTTTTCATTATTTTAATTTTAATTATATGTTTATCACAATTGGGATATTCTTCTACCTCTTTTAAAATATCCTCTATGTCTTCTAATGAAGACTCTTTAACTAATATTTCACACATAGAGTCTTCATTATCATCATAAAATTCAATACGAAAGTTACTATCTGATTTTAAAATTTCTCTTTTTAAATCTAATATTATATCACTTGAAAGGTTTAAATCGCTTCCACTTAAAACTATTTCAACTTCTTCAAAATTTTCTTTAATTTCTTTATCTACTGCCCCTAGAAACAAACTTTTCAATGATGTTATTAAGGAATTCATAGACTCCCTCCTTTTTATTCTTCAAAATTAAATTCATTATATAAACTGTTGCTAACTTTTATTTTTAAATATTTTTCTCCAGTTTCTTTATCAGTTTTTCCTTTTATTATATCTTTGAAGTTTGTAATAGCTCCTGTTATTTTCAAGGTTATCCTATCATGGATTATATATTTTTTAGGCTCTTTGCTTTTTATTCCCAATCTATCAATTTTAAAACTACCATCAAATTCACGAGAATTACTCCATTTAAGAAAATTATCATTAAATTTTTTACCTATTACTTTCATCTTCGCCTCATCTAAATGGTTTGATTCATGCTCATTAAAAATCTTAATAAATTTATCAATATTAAAAATCGAGTTTACTTCATAATACGCTAAGACTTTATTATATATATGAGTATAATCAGCAGGTGATGAGTTTTTCAACTCAGTACTTAAAAATCTACTAATATACGAAAAGCTCTTTTTGGTATTAGCTATATCTGTATTCATTGGTTCAATATCCAGAAAATTTCTAGTCCAATAACTATTCTGTGTGCTATCTAAGACAATAACCTCTTGAACTTCTAATTTTTCATTTAAAATAATCGTACTAGTTTTGATAATCTGCTTTTCAACTGGCAGTCCCATTTTTTTTCTATAATCATCTTCATCTATAAATTCTGAGTGTTCTACTTTTGCTAAAACAAAAATCCATCCTCCATCATTTTGAATTAACGCCTGAATTAAGCTACCTTTTTTCACCTTTTTAGATTTCTCCATATTTGATGTTTTTTTATTAGATTCTTTCTCTGCTTCTAATAATAATTTTAAAATTTCTTTTGTTGTATCTTCCCATATACTTGACCTATCTTCTAGACTTGTACATGCAACCTCTAATGTCTGATCATTCATATTTTTATCCTGAATAAAGTCTTTTATTTTACTTTCAACTTTATTATTCTCATTAAACTTAAAATACCTAGAAGTCTTCCCATTCATTGTTTTTTCTGCTATTTCCAATATATATTCTTTTAAATCTTTTTCTGAAGTTTGAATTTCATTTTCTTTTCTATCTATAATATTATTATCTTGAATTACATTAACTTTAAATTCTAAAATATTCATTCTACCATCTCCCTATACATATTATATTTCCTATATATTTTAATACTATACTAATATTCCAAGATTTTCCACTTTAAATTTTTATTAGAATCTACAGTTAATTAATGAAGAAATATATTTAAATAGAGGAAAAACACCAACTAAATAATTGGTGTTTTTGTATAATTTTATTAAATTATTTATTAAAATTAGATAAAAAATCAAGTTTTTCTAATGCATTTATTTGATCATAAGCATGATATAAATTTATATTGTCCTCACATCCAAAAACAGCCTTCTCCTCACTATATCCTACACTAAAATATTTAATCTCTTCATCGGTCATACCTATACCATGTTTATTATTATGTCTCAAAGTTATTACTTCTAGGTATAAACTTATTATATCTTTCAAAACTTTCTCTGCTTGGGTTTTATGAAATTTATATCCAAAATCTAAGTTTATCTTAGTGAAATCAAATGTTGTAAACTTCTCCTCAATCGCCTGTTTTTCAGATATATAATTTAAACTCTTTATATCTACTAACAGATTATTATGCTTTATTTTTAAATTAATAAAGTAAGCATATATATACCCTAACCCTAGTTGTGTTATACTATAAACATTTGTTTCCGTATTATACATTTCTATTTCTGATAACATCAATTCTATAAAGTCATATGCCTTATCCACATCTCTCAATGAATAATTTTCTAATGTAAATATTTCTGATAAAAATCTTTCTATATATAGAGTGTTTTTATACTTACTTCCTACCTTTTTATTTTTAACTTCAATATAATCTTTTAGCTTACTATTAGGCAATGTATATTCTAAATCAAAAAACCTTCTTAAATATCCATCTGAATCCATTCCGTTACCATATATAGTTTTTATCGAATGACTAAGTTGTTCTTTATCTAATGAAATTACAAAAACATACTTATCTATATCAAAAATATGTTTAACTATTTCCAATAATTCAATTGCATAAGTTGGTCTGCATCTATCTAATTCATCTATGAAGATAATAACTTTTTTATCAATTTTAGATTGAAACTTTTCAAGTTTTTCCTTTAACTCCTTTTTACTATTTTTAATTTCAGTTAATCTATTAAATATATCTACATCATTTATCTTTAAATCATCAGTACCTACTGCTCCAGCACTTCCTATTTTCATCACAAGATTAGCTACTACTTTAGCCCCTTTTATACCATTCTCTTTTGTACCAGATAAAAATTCTTTTATTTTACCATCTCTATCTTTTATTTGATTATTTAATTCATCTAGCAAACTTAATAGTGGTTCATTTATATAATCATTCTCCCATGAATTAAAATACATAACCTCAAAATCTTCTTTATACGCTGAACCCTTTTCTAACATATCAGTCCACATATTAATAAATGTTGTTTTTCCTGTTCCCCAATTTGAATCTATAGCAAGTACATTTAAATCACTCTTATTTTTTATTATCTCTGTTAATTTAACAGCTATTTCTTTTCTATTAAGCAAATCTTGATCAAAACTTTTTAATTCTTCCATATATAATTATCCCCTCATTCTTACAAATTTTTCAATAATATAATTATACCATCTTTTTTTAAAAGCAATAAGACTAAAATCTAGCTTTATAACTCCCTCTAAAATATTAGATTTATCAGTTTTAAAAACATAGTTAAATAATTTATCTCATTATAAAAAGACTCATATATTTCTATACAAGTCCCAAATTATCTAATTTATATTTTTAGAATTACCATATTTCATTTTCTTCTAAAAGTTTTTCTATAAATATTTTTTCAAGTTCTTCATTAATAATATTCATTTTAAATGCATTAATTGAAGAATTTAAAAATACATAAGCTTTTAGTGCTTTAATTATGTCATTTACTTCATGACTGTAAACCGTATTTAATAAGTTGAAAATACATTCTTTCATTTTGTTTACTTCATCTACATGAAGCTTTAAATATATCCTTACCTCACCATCATGATCACCAAACTTCATTGAAATTTGATGATTTTCACCTTCATTGTTCTTCTTCGGTTCTCTTAATAGATTTAAAAATTTAAAAACTACTGCGTCATTTATACCAAGTTTATATGCAGATGGTAACAAACTTAAATTATAAGAATATGGTTCTTCTAATTTATCTATATTTCAAATGTATTAAAATAAACTACCAAATAAAGAAAATGACTTAGCTTCTTTAATTTTAATTTTAACTAGACTTCCTATAAGTGATTTATCTCCCTTAAAGTTTACAAGTTTACCTTCTCTTGTTCTTCCGCTTAGATTTTCATCATTATTTTTACTTAAATCTTCTACTAAGACTTCTACCTCTTCATTTAAGTAGCTTTGATTTATATCTTTTGAGTGTTTATTTATAGCATCAATTATCATATTGAATCTCTTATGCTTTATATCTTCTGGAATTTGATTATCCATTTTATCAGCAGGAGTATTATTTCTTCTAGAATATATAAATGTAAATGATGCATCATACTTAACTTCATTAACTAGCGCTAGTGTATCTTTAAAGTCCTCTTCAGTTTCACCAGGGAATCCAATAATTAAATCAGTAGTTATTCCTATCCTTGGAATTTCTTTTTTTATGTTATTTATAATCTCTAAATACTCTTCTCTTGTATAATGTCTATTCATATCTTTTAAAATGCTATTAGAGCCACTTTGAACAGGGAGGTGTATTTGCTCGCAAACTTTATTACAATCTCTTATAGCGTGTATAACATCCATAGAAATATCTTTTGGGTGTGAAGTCATAAACTTTAGCCTTTCAAGCCCATCAATTTCATTTAACTTTCTAAGGAGTTTAGCAAAATCTATATCTTCTTCTAGCCCTTTACCATATGAATTAACATTTTGCCCAAGTAAAGTAACTTCTTTATATCCCTTACTAACAAGCTCAACAATTTCATTTGCGATATCATCAGACTTCCTACTTCTCTCTCTCCCTCTAACGTAAGGAACAACACAGTAAGTGCAGAAGTTATTACATCCATACATAATAGTAACAAAAGCTTTAACTAAGCTTTTTCTCTCAATAGGAATGCCTTCTATTATATCCTCTTCTTTATCTACAATTTCTTTTATACTTGTCCCACTTTGTAACACTCTATTTAAATATTCAGGAAACTTATGTGCATTATGAGTTCCAAAGATTATATCAATAAAAGGAAATTTTTGAAGTATTTTATCAGCACTATCCTTTTGCTGCATCATACATCCACATATAGCAATTATTAAATTAGGATTTTTAGCCTTTAACCTTTTAAGCTCTCCAAGATTACCTACAACCTTATTTTCTGCATTCTCTCTGATGCAACAAGTATTAAATATTATTATGTTAGCCTTTTCTTTTATATTGGTACTAATATAATTTAATCCCTTTAACATTCCAGCAAGTTTTTCAGAATCTTCTTCATTCATTTGACAACCCCACGTTTCAATGAAGAATAGATTTTTTTCTTTTTTTATATCTTTCTCATCAATAAAGTATTCTAATTTTTTATTTTCTTTAAACTTTAAATTCATATAACATCCCTCACCATAACTTTTTAGTTATTTATTAATATGCATTTTAAAATTAAAGATTACATTTTATATATCTTTTTCTGTTAATATCTCTAGTTTTTGGTATTTATAAATTTGATTTAGAAAATACAACTTATTAGTTAATAAAAGATTACAAAAAATATTTTAATGGTAATTTAATCTCTATTGAAAGATGAAAGTAATAATGTATTGAGTTTGTGATTATCTATCACATCTTTTAGTATTAATATTATAAATTAAATTCAAATGAAAGGGTGACTAGCAATGATTAGAATAAATTGCTATCCAATTAAAAGTGGAACAGGATATAATATATTAAACAGTATTACCGGTGCTTTTTTAGGAGCACAAAAGCCATTTATGATTGGTACTACAATGAAAATATTTAAAATGGCTACACTAGAAATAAATGAGGGTCTTTTTACTCTAAAAATTAAAAGTGGTGATTTTGATAAAGAATATGAAATTATAGAAAATCTTCCAGTTAGTGATGTTAAGGATATTGAAATTTTAACTGAAAAAAATGAGAAATATATTCACTTTACTACACCAAATAGTAAATATGATTTTAGTATAGATAATACTATAACTAAAGAAAATGAAGAGGTCCTTTTAAAAGCATTTAATAATTAATAAAAAGAAAGGAACTATATTCAGAATACTGACTAGCAGTAATCTAAGTATAGTTCCTCTTCTTTTGCTATATTTCATAAAATGAAGTTTTCTCAAATGTTTCAAATCCAGTATGTCTATAAAGATTACAAGCTGCTAGATTATCTGATTTTACCTTTATATAGATTTCTTCTATTCCAAATTCTTTTGCTTTAAATAGTAAGAATTTGAGCAATGTTTTACCTATTCCATATCCTTGTAGGTCAGATCTAACACAAAAGTTTGATATAGTATATTTTTTATCTAAGAAAAGAATTTGTCCATAGCCCATATATTCGTCATTACTTTTTATAAAGTATGATAATTCTGGTACATAGCACTTCCTTCCCATCTCATATCTTACGTCTATTGGTTTAAGAGGAGCTCTTTCATTAGAAAAGAATGCATCATTTTGCAATATACACCTTTCTTCCTCATTTTTATTTCGTTCAAGTTTTTCGAATTTAAAATCGAGAAAGTTTTCCTCAAATCCCACACTATCAAGTGGTGACATCTTCATAAACTTATTTGAAGACCTTTCAGTACAACCAAGTTTTGAAATTATCCAATCTTCTTTTTTCTCATTTGAAACATATACAAAATCTTTTTTTGAATATTTTTGTCCAAATATTTTGTTATTATCTTTAGTATCTATATCATAGATATCAATAATTTCAAATTTATCATTGTTTCTATCTGTTTTCCAAAGCATCGTACTTCCGTTAGAGTACTCAACATGGAAGATATACTTTTCTACTAATGTATTTTTTATAAATCCTATTAAGTCAGTTCCTAAACATTTTTTTATATCTTTTCTAAAATAAAAAAAGTCTAGAATATTAAGTAATTTTATTTCCATAACTCACCTCAAAATGACTATTACAGAAATATTTTACATTAATTCTAGACTTAATTCAATAAGTCATTAGTTATTTTCTAATATTGATATAACTTCGTTTATTATATAATCCGGAGTAGATGCTCCAGCAGTAACCGCTACGACTTTACAGTCATAATTTATAATTTCATCAGTTAAATCTTTAGCATTTTCAATATGATATGTTTTAGGACAATTCTTTTTACAAATTTCAAAAAGTTTTGTTGTGTTAGAACTATTTTTACCACCTATGACAACTACCATATCAGCTTTTTTTGATACATCTTCTGCACTTTCTTGTCGTTCATCTGTTGCTGCACAAATTGTATTAAAAGCAACTAACTCTTTAACCTCTGATACTATTTTAGATAAAACAGCATCCCAGTTTGCTTTTTTTTCAGTTGTTTGTGATACTACACATACTTTTTTAGGGAAATTTGTAATATTAACATTTTCTGCAGTAGTTACAATAGCGGTATCTTGACACCAACCATTTATTCCAACAACTTCAGGGTGGTCTTTATCTCCAAGGATTATTATTTGATATCCTTTTGCATAATATTCTTTTACTTTTAAATGAATATTAGTTACATAAGGACAAGTTGCATTATTGACAACAAGGCCATTATTGTTAAGAGTAGCTATTATATTTTCCTTAACACCATGAGACCTTATTACAACAACGTCCTCTTTATTTAAATTATTTATATCAGCTAAGCTTATAGCTGTAATTTCTTTAGACTCTAAATCATTAACAACATCTTTGTTATGTATTAATGGTCCTAAAGTATAGATTTTTTCACCTTTTTCATCTCTAGCTTTTAGACTTTCATCAACAGCTCTTTTTACTCCAAAGCAAAACCCAGCATTTTCTGCTAATATAACTTCTCTTTTCATTTTAAATTCCTCCAAACCATTTTTATTTAATGTTTTTAAGAATTTCTGATACAACCTCTTCTATATTTAAATAAGTAGTATCCACTTCAATCGCGTCGTCTGCTTTTCTAAGCGGATCTACTTCTCTAGTTGAATCATACTCATCTCTCTTTATAATATCCTCTAATATCTCACTGTAATCAACCTCAAGACCTTTCTCTACAAGTTCTTTATATCTTCTATCTGCTCTCTCTTTTGCACTAGCAACTAAGAAGAATTTGTAAGGAGCATCCTTAAGGACTACCGTTCCTATATCTCTTCCATCCATAATAACATTGTATTTATTAGACATAGCCCTCATAAGTTCGACTAGTTTTACTCTAACTTCTCTTACTGCTGCATATTCTGATACCCTCTTACTTATTTCTGGCATAGTTATTTTATCATTTATATTCTCTTTATTTAAAAATAGTTCATCATTTTCAAAATATATATCCATTGAATTTATTAATTCAAGTAAACCTTCTACATTTTGATAGCTTATATCTTTTTCTAGTGCTTTTAAAGTAACGGCTCTATACATAGCCCCTGTATTTATGTACATTAACTCAAGCTTATTCGCTATTATTTTTGCTATTGTACTTTTTCCAACCCCTGCTGGGCCATCTATTGCTACACTTAATCTATCCAAATCTATATACCTCATTTCAAATTTTATAATTATATATTATCTCCAGCTAAATACCCAGTAGACATTGCAATTTGAACACTGTATCCACCAGTAAATGCATCTACATCTATTAACTCTCCTGCAAAAGAAACATTATCTAAAATTTTAGATTTCATAGTTGATGGATCTATCTCATCAACAGATACACCTCCTGAAGTCACTATTGCCTCATCTAAACTTCTTAAACCTTTAACTTCAAATTCTATATCCTTAATGAAATTAACAAGCATTTTTCTCTCATCTTTAGTTATAGAGTGAACCTTTTTCTCTCTATCAATTTCTAAAGAATCTAGTATAAATGGGATTAATTGCGTTGGGAAAAGTTTATTTAAAGAATCTTTAAAAGGTGCATTAAGATTTAAATTAAAATCTTTTTGAACTCTTAAATCTAAAGTTTTAGTATCTAGAGATGGTTTTAAATCTATAGATATTTTATAAGTAGACTCTTCATTGATAAATTTACTGGCTTTTAATACTATAGGACCAGAAACTCCATACATCATGAATTTCATTTCGCCTTGCTCTTCATAGATAGCCTTCTCTTTAATATTTGTTGTATCAATTACTTTTAATGATACATTTTTAAGAGTTAAGCCTAAGAGCTGCTTTAAATCATCACAAGCAAGTTCTATTGGCACTAATGATGGCTTAAGTTTAGTTATTGTATGACCTGCTTTTCGAAGTAACTCATGGACCTCTCCAGTTGAACCAGTTCTAGGGTATGATTTACCCCCTGTACAAATTATAAAATAATCACCATTTATTTTTTTGCCATCTTGTAGTGTCACACTTTTAATCTCAGTGCCTTCTAAATTTAATCTAGCTACTTTTGATTTTAACATAACATTGACCTTGGCTTCTTTTAACTTTTTATTAAATCCGTAGATAATATCAGAGGATTTATCACTAACTGGGAATATTCTTCCACCACGTTCATTTTTAAGTTGGATTCCTTGTTCTTCAAAGAAGTCTATCACTCTAGTATTGTCATATGTATATAATGCGCTATATAAGAAGTGAGGGTTTGCATATATATAATCAAAAAACTCACTAATATCCTTAGAATTTGTTACATTACAACGACCTTTTCCTGTGATGAACAATTTTTTACCTATTTTTTCATTTCCATCTAATAATATAACATCATGATTTTCTGCTGCTTTTATAGCTGCCATCATTCCTGCTGGGCCTGCTCCAATTACTACTACCTTAGCCAAATTATCAGCTCCTAACTTTAATTTAAAACATTTTTATATTAATCGTTTAAAATATTTTTGTCAAATAAATAAGCTGCTTATAACTTGTATAAACAGCTTGTTTATTAATGCTCTATATTATTTTTATTGTAAGTATAGACATTATAATCTTTCCAAATGCCCTCTAAGTCTTCAAATGTATGAGTTATTTTTTCTTTTTCTCTCATACCAATTGAGATAACTAAAGCATTTATTATGCTTAGTGGGGCAACTAGTGAATCAACAAATGATGCCATATTACTTTGTGCTATTAACGTGCAATCTGCATTTGTTGCAAGAGGTGAAATTAAACTATCTGTTATAGCAATTGCTTTAGCATCTCTGCTTTTTGCAAAAGCTAATGCATCAATAGTTTTTGTTGCATATCTTGGGAATCCAATTCCTATAACAACATCACCTTTTCCTATATTAATCATTTGTTCAAATATGTCACTGATTCCACTTGAAACAACTTTTACGTTGTCAAGTATTAACCCTAAATAAAAACCTAAAAATTCAGCAAGTGCCATAGAACTTCTAAGTCCAACTATATAAATTCTTTTTGCTTTAAATAAATCATCTACGACCTGTTCAAAGTCATTGTAGTTTATTTTCTCAAGTGTCGCTCTAATATTTTCTATATCAGCCTTTAAAACACCTTTCAAAGGATTATCTTCTCTTATAAAATCACTTGATAATTCTAATCTTTGCACTGTTGTAAGTTTATTTTTAATAAGTTCTTGCAATGATTTTTGTAATTTAGGGTATCCACTAAATCCAAGTTCTATTGCAAATCTTACTACTGTTGACTCACTAACCCCCACACTGACACCAAGTTTTGCAGCTGTCATAAAGGCAGCTTTGTCATAGTTTGTTAATATATATTCAGCTATTAATTTTTGACCTTTACTAAGTTTTGGAAACTTAGTTTGAATGACCTTCATTAAATCTTGACTATTTTCCATCTTTAATTTCCTTCCTCGTACTAAAATGCATTATTTTACTTTAATTCTATCATTTTAGTATTTAGGATTCAACCCTTACTTTTTTTCTATAACTAGCAAACAGGGTGGATTATTAGGTCTATTTATGAACTCTTGATATAAAACACCAAAATGCTTAGTATTTAAACTTTTTGCAAGTTTCAAAATAGAATCTTTCTCTCTAGCACCTTCTTCATGTCCTGGGTACATGACTATAAACATTATTCCATTAGCCTTCAAAAGTTCTAATCCACTTTCAATACTTCTTATAGTACTATCCATTTTTGTTGTTATATATTTACTCGCACCGGGTAAATATCCTAAATTGTAAACAATACAGTCTACATTTTTTTCTATATATTTATTAAAGTGCTCATGGCTATCTAATATAACTGTAACATTGTCAAAATTCTTTTCTTTATAAAAAGAGGTTGCTTTCTCCTGAATATCAAAACTATAAACCTCTTCAAACAAATCTTTTAGAAAGTCTGTATCATGTCCATTACCTAAAGTTGCATCAATAGCAATTTTATTTTCACCAATTTTATTATGCTTAATAATATCGTGCATTATATTATTAAAGCTATTTACATAGTTAAATATCATCTAAATCACCCATCTACTATAAATTATTTAAATACTCTACTTCTGAACTAGTTAAATTTCTCCATTTACCTTTATCTAAAGAGTCGATGTTTAAGTCTCCAATAGCAACTCTTTTAAGTGTTAATACTTCATGATCGAAAGCATCACACATTTTTCTTACTTGTCTATTTTTACCTTCATGTATTTTTATCTCTATAAGACTGCTAGTTCTATATACTTCTAAAGTTTTAATACTCGCTTTTGAGGTTACATATCCATCTATCTCAACACCATTTCTGAATTTCTCCATTTCTTCATCTGTAAATGTACCATCAACTTTAGCAATGTATGTTTTATCTATATTTTTTCTTGGGTGGATTATTTTATTATAAATATCTCCATCATTTGTTAGAAGTAATAAACCTGAAGTTTCATAGTCTAGTCTTCCGATAGAATAAACTCTTTCTTTTACTTTAACTATATCAAGGATAGTTGGTCTATTCTTTTCATCACTATTACTTGTTATATACCCTTCTGGTTTGTTAAGCATTATATAAACTTTATTTTCTTCTAAGTTAATAACTTTATCATCAACTTTAACTACATCTGTTTTTCCATCTACCTTAACACCAAGTTCTGTTACTGTTACATCATTAACTTTTACCACACCTGATAATATTATTTCTTCACATTTACGTCTTGATGCAACTCCGCATCCTGCCATATATTTTTGTAATCTTTCACTCATAAAAAATCCTCCATTAATTGTTTTGTATATCTAATTCTAATTAAATAAAATACTTAATGCAAGTGCGTAAAGGTTACTTATAAAGATTTACTCTAAATAGTACAATATGTATAATAGGAGAAGAGGTGATTTATTATGAGCTCAAGAACTAGAATGGTTGCTCCAAGAAATACAGTAAACACAAAACAACTATATACTTTTTATGTATTAAAAGAATTGTCTAAAGGTGAAGAAATCTTTGGAAATAAGGTATTAGAGGCATTTAAATTAGAATTTTCACGTTCTCCATTACCTTTTCCAGTATCATCTAGTACAGTTTATGACACTCTTTATGCATTAGAGGAAAATGGTCTTGTAACTAGCAGTTGGCTTGGTGATCAATTTGTAAATAAACGTAGTAAAAAAGTTTATAGAATAACTGATGAAGGGATTAGATATTATAAAACTCATATAGCCGATTATGTCGATGCTTTACATAAAAACAAAGCTACACTTGACATCCTAATTAATATGCTTACAAAATAAAAACAAATATGTCATAACAAAACATATTCTTCAAGCATTTATTAGATGCGGGCTATATCAAAATAGCATGTTTTTTTGCGAATTAAGGACAACTATATTAATCCCCAAAACAGACCTGTGGAAATATTAAAACTCCACAGGTCTGTTTTAATTCTAAATTTATCAATTACGATTGGAATCTTACAGTGGTATAACCCTATTGTTATATCACTGTAAGAAAACTATCAAATCCTTTAGATTTTAACTCCACAACTCTTTTTTCTGCATTTACTTTATCTGTAAAACTTCCTGTTATACATCTATATAGATCTTTATTATTCTCTTTGTAGCTCTCTAAAAAACTATCAAATCCACTAACCTTAAGATCTCTAATTCTGTCTTCTGCATTTTTTCTACCTGAAAAAGAGCCTGTTACACATCTATAACTTGTTTTTTTACTAGGTTGTAAATTATCATTAGATATTTTTTGATCAAGTATACCTTCTGCTATTAAACTTCCTATTTTATCTGAACCATTTGTTTTATAAATGCTAACATCTTCAGTTGCCTCAACAAAACAAACTTCAACTATTACAGCAGGCATATTTGTATTTCTAAGTTCATAAAATCCGTTTGTTTTTGTTCCTCTATTTTTCAAACCCGTAGATGCTAATTTAGCGCAAATTCTATTTGACACTTTTTCTGCTAAGTCTCCCTTGCTATAAATCCATCCTTCTGTTCCTATACCACCATCATATGAGTTGTAAGCTTTATTAAAGTGAATTGATATAAATAGCTCAGCTCCCCAACTATTAGCTTTATTCACTCCATAGGCTAAATCACTATTACTATCCATATTACCCGGTGTAACATCTAAAACAGAATGACCTAATTTTTGTAGATACTTTATTGTTGCATCTTTAACTTTTCTATCTTCAGTAGTTTCATCAATAATTCCGGCTGCACCTCTTGCTTGAAAATTATGACCACCTCTTACTGCTATTTTCATTTGTAAATCCTCCATAATATAAAATAATCTTTACATTATATTATTTAATTGGTAGATATTTGGTTACATTTATATTATGTATTATAAATTTTACTTACTAAGTCTATCAATATAATTGAATAGGTTGTTTAAAAATACAATTATATTGGACATTAAATCTTTGCAAGAGTCTAAAACATAGTAAAAGAATTTATCTAATTCTATATCATTTGGTGAAAATGTAATTAAATCATGCAAGAAATCTGTGACAACAAAAGATTTATATTTAGTTTCCTCTAATTGAATGAAAATTTCTGTGTTAGAAGAACTTTTTTCCTTTAATCTATATTCTAAGTTAGATAATCTCTCTTGTAGGTTGTGAGAAAAATTGTAATTACTTCTAGCTACATCTAAAGTAAATTGAAACCTTTTATTTGCAATTGAATCTAAAATTATTTCCATATTATTATAAATTTTCTGAGCATACTCGGACAGATCCATTACCTCCGTTAATAATAAATTAGATTTAGGTTTCTTTCTAAATAATTCAAACATAAAAAACTCCTTTAATATAAAAAAAGGATCTCCTTGCAGAAATCCTTTAAGATTTAGTTCAATTCTGAAAAAATAGATGTTCCGATTGTTCCTTGTGGCATTTTTAGTCCAAAGTTATCAACAATTGTTGCTCCTATTGTTGCAAAGTTTTCTGCTGTCTCTAGTATAGCAGAATTTTTCATTGAAGGTGAGTATGATATTAAAGGAACATACTCTCTTGTGTGATCTGAACCTTTGTAAGTAGGATCATTTCCATGGTCGGCTGTTATCATTAATAAATCGTCATCTTTCATTTTTGATATGAATTCACCAAGTTTAACATCAAACATTTCTAATTCTTTAGCGTATCCTACTGGATTTCGTCTATGTCCCCATAAAGCATCAAAATCAACTAAGTTTACAAAACAAAGACCTTTAAAGTCTCTATCAAGTAATTCTATTGTTTGTTCCATACCATGGACTGAACTTTTTGATTTTAAGCCTTCGTTGATTCCTTCTCCATCAAAGATATCTTTGATTTTACCAACTGAAATTACATCAAGTTTATTATCTTGTAGCACATTTAAAGCTGTTTGACCAAAAGGTTGTAATGCGTAGTCATGTCTATTACTTGTACGTTTAAATTCACCTTTTTTGTTTCCTATATATGGTCTAGCTATTATTCTTCCAACTTTCCATTCTGGTTTAAGAGTTAATTCTCTAGCTATCTCACAACATCTGTATAACTCTTCTAGTCCAAATGTTTCTTCATGTCCACAAATTTGAAGAACAGAATCAGAAGATGTATAAACTATCATATCTCCTGTTTTTATTTGATGCTCGCCAAGTTCATCAAGTATTTCTGTTCCACTAGCACTTTTATTTCCAACAATTTTATGACCTGTTTTAGCTTCTAGTTCATCTAATAATTCTTTTGGAAATCCTGTTTCTGTGAATGTTTGGAAAGGTGTAACTATATGTAAGCCCATCATTTCCCAATGTCCTGTCATAGTATCTTTCCCATTGCTTGCCTCAGCAAGTTTCATTTGATATCCCATAGGATCTTTCACTGCCTCTACATGTTTAACTTTATGAAGGTTTGCAATGCCTATTTTTTGCAAGTTAGGAATCACAAAACTATCTACTGATTCTGAAATATGTCCAAGCGTATCTACATTAACATCTCCAAAGTCTTTTGCATCAGGCATTTCTCCAACACCAAGTGAATCTATAACTACTGTAAAAATTCTATTATATTTATTCATAATTCATTTCCTCCTAAAATCTTTGGTTATCTTTTTTTATATCATATGTTATAAAATAGTTAAACTATTTAAATTTTTAAATTCTATACTACAATGATATCAAAAAATAAAGACTTACACAATCGTTTACAAGCAATTTGTACAAAAAAGAGCAAATCACGACAAAGACATGATTTGCTCTTTTAATTTTATTATAGAGCTTTTAACGCAACTGCATTAAGTAGTCCCCATGGCTTGTTATAATGAGGTTGGAAGAAGAAGTCTGTCATTGCAAGTTCTTCTACAGTCATATCATTTTGAATAACTACTGATAATGTGTTCATCATTTCTGTTAAATCATATTTTGATATTATTTGACCACCAAGTACTCTTCTTGTATCTTTATCAAATACTATTTTGATCATTGCCTTTTCGTTTGTAGGCATAAATTCAGGTCTGAAATTATCTACATGTGTAGCTGTTTCAATATTATAATTAGTAGTGCTAGCTGCAACTGTTTCTGTTAATCCTGTTGAAGCTATATTATAATCATAAATTTTGATTCCTGAAGTTCCTTGTGTTCCCATATATTTAAGTTTAGGTTCTACTAAGTTCTTAGCAACTAATGTTCCCATTCTAACTGCATTTGTTGCTAGTGGGATATATCTCTCTTCTTTTGTTGGGTTATATCTTACAACACAACTATCTCCTGCTGCTAAAACATCTTTGTTACTAGTTCTCATATATTCATCTATAATGATTGCCCCATTTGGTAACATATCTAATTGTCCTTTTACAAGGTCTGTGTTAGGTCTGAATCCGATACAAAGTATAACTAAGTCAGCTTCATATGTGCATTTGTTAGTTTTAACTCTTGCTACTTTACCATTTTCACCTTCAAAACTCTCAACAAGCTCACTAGTTGCAAGTTTGATCCCTTTTTCAGTAAATGCTTCTTCAGCCATGTCAGTGAATTCTTTATCTAGGTATTTATTCATTATTCTACTTTCAGCATCTACTAAAGTAACATTTTTACCTAAAATTTCGAATGCTTCAGCTAATTCAACACCGATATAACCAGCTCCAACAACAACAACATTTTTACAAGTTTTAGCTTTTTCTATTATTGTTTTAGCATGATTATAGTTCTTTGATAATAGAATGTTATCAAGTTCTAATCCTGTAAATTTTGGAACTATAGGCCATGAACCAGGTGTTAAAACTAATTTATCATATGAATCATCAAAAACTTCATTAGTTAAAAGATTTCTCACTGTTAATGATTTTTTTTCTATATTTATCGCAACTACTTCATGTTGCATTTTTGTAATTACTCCAAGTCCTTTTAATTCCTCAGGAGAACTGTAGAATAATCCTCTTTCATCTTTAACAACATTTGCTACATGAAGTGCTATTCCGCATGATAAAAATGAAATATTATCATTTTTTTCATAAACAACTACCTCTGAATCTTTATAAGTTTCTTTTATATTTTTTATTGCAGCTGTACCAGCATGTGTACATCCAACTACGATTACCTTCATATTAAAAACCTCACTATCTAATAATAATTATTTCTTTGTTAATAAAATAACACAATATTTTGTATTATTCAATAACTATTATCAATTTTCTTTTATGTATATTGTTAGTATTTCATGAACATCTGAAAAATATAAGTATCATACATGCTTATTTATTTAAGATTTATTTAAGAACTTCTTAAGTATTTATTAAACTATGAAATTTATAATTAAATTATACAGTCATTAGTCAAAAAGGGGGATTAGATTTGAATAATAATAATTTTTTTAGAATAACACTAAGTAACCTTATCTTAATTTGCATTATAAACTTTATAGCATATAACTTTCTTCCAAATGAAGTTGGAATGCAATTATCTATCTCAGGTGAACTCACGAACTTTGTTCCTAAAATTATGTTTGTGATTATTTTACCAGTATTATTAGGAGGAGTTTCACTTATTCTCTTTTTCAGAAATTCAATGTTCAAAACTTCGCCACTAATCATAAATGCTTTATTCCTTGGTATAGAATTATTTACTTTATATGTAAATTTAAAATAAAAAGAAGAGGCAATGTCTTACTATTACAGTGTGCATTATCTCTTCTTTAAATTCAATATTACATTAAATTAGTTTTATTCCAAATATATTATCTAAATTCACTTTTTTTACTCTATTAAATATTTCATCTTTATCTGTTGTATATAAATTTTTTTCAAGCATTCTTTTAAAGAATATAGACCCTGCAAAAGTATATCTTGTTTTTCTACCCTCTCTTGAATCTATGCTACTATTAGCAAATGATATTATATCTCCAACAGCTAATGAAGAAGGCAGTATTAAAAGTGGAATTCCAAGTGCTTTTCTGACTGCATTATGTCCCGCAATAGTGCCTGTTGTTATGGCTTCTGTATGACCAACAAACAATCCACTTTTTTCGCCAGCACAAAATAAATTATCAACCCCATTAACGAGCATATCATTAGCTCTGGGTGCTACTGATAAATATCTAATTGAATTCCCTTTACTTCCAGCGTAAGGGTCAACATACTTTGCATTTTCAAAGCCCTCAATTTTTCTTAATTTCTCTAGTGGGTAATATGTTGTCATAAGCTTAGCATGTCCAGTATCTAATAAAACAATATTTTCCGCAAATTCTTTTAATGCATATTGCTGACATACCTTTGTATCTAACTTTCCATAGTTGATATCTTCATCAGGAATTTTTGCTATATAAACACCAGTACTGTTTAATTCATTTTGAACTTTCAAAGAAAGGCTTTCTTTTGCTAATTTACACGACCCACTAAATGCACCAAGTTCATCCCCCTCCCTTTCTCCTTGTATATCTTCTACTCCACATCTAGCACTTATACTCATTCTAGGTCCAAATGCTGGACATCTTAGTATACACATAGAACAACCATTACCATATCTTAAGCAATTCCCCATAGGTCCTGTTGAACCAGTTGTTTCTATAAAAATATCACCTTCATAAATATTCTCATTTGAATCAATAACTGCTTCTATTTTTTGTTCATTTAGCTTTACATCAACTACTCTTGTTAGAAACTTTACTTTTATACCCATTGCTTTTATATAACGATATACTTCCCCCTCTATGATATTTACGTCATATAAACAAGCATGTTTATGTCCAGGAAATTCAATGTTTTTGTGTCTACTAAATTTGTCACAAAGATTTATTAGATCACCACCGCCCATAGCTATTAGTTCTTCTGATGCGGTAAATCTTCCATTATTTCTCATTATACCACCTACATTACCAAGTCCTAATATTAAATCTGTTCTTTCTAAAATTTCAACATCTGCTCCGGCTTTTTTTGCAGAAATAGCTGCAGCAACTCCTGCCCAGCCTCCTCCGATAATGATAATTTTCATATAAATCTCCTCCCTTCAAAAATACTTCTTGGATCTGTTTGTATTTTGCATAACCTCTTGACTGTATGCCCCTTAAACCTTACTGTACAGCTACCACAAACCCCTTCTCCACAACACATTTTTGAATTGTTACAACAACTAAGTTTAATATCTGGTCTATTGATAGAATCTAAGTATTCTATCATTTTATAGATTAATATATCAGCTCCACCACAATGTATAAATGAAACTCCCTCATTTAGATTTCTAATAATAATTTTTTTTATATCTTCTGATAATTCACCCCTATCAATAATATTTGCATCAAGGATATTTATCTGACTGTCCTCTTCAAAAAAGTCAAAGTGATTTTTCTTAAAAGGGGTGATATCATTTACTATATTTACTTTATTATTTTGAGATAAAAGTTTTTTTATGACAGGATTGCTAGGAGCAAGCCCAATTCCTCTAGATATGATTAAGCATTTTTCATTTATAGTTTTAGTTATGTTTTCAAGCCCAAATGTTCCGTTAAAATATGGACCTCTTATAATAAGGTCTGAATTTATATCTATGTCTAGAATTGACTTAGTTTTAACTCCTCTAATTTCAATATATATAGTTAAAGTATCCTTATCTGGATTTGCATTTTCTATTGAAATAGGAAAATCAAAGTAATTATTACTTGTATCAGATTTAACAAAAACAAATGAACCAGGGCCTATTAAATCCATAACTAATTTATGTGGTGCTTTAATAACTAATTTAAGTAAATTATCTTCTAAAATAACTTTTTCTAAAATCTTAGTAAAAAATGTTTCCCTACTTTTTTTAGCTTTTGCTTTATTATATATATATTCTTGATATATACACACGCCATTCCAGTTTTTACAGTCGCAAAAGTACTTACCTTGTAATTGAGAACATAGTATACATTCTCCCTTTTCTGCTAAGTGACACGGGCAAAAATCTGTTCCAGAGTCTATACATTCAATTTTTTTGTGATTCATATATATCTCCCAATTATTTATATTAATATAGATTATTTGTATTAGCTCTCTTTTGTTACTCAAAAAAATAGGTAATCACTATAAATTTTAGTAATTACCTATTAAAAACTTAATTGTAATCTTTTTTTACATGCTCATAAACTCTACTTGTAACATCCCATCTTTGTGGGCAATTTAATACTACTATTATTATATTTCTATCTTTTTCTTTAATAGATGTTACTAAACATTTACCTGCCTGACCTGTATATCCTGTTTTTATTCCATTTGCATTTGGAATTTTCCAAAGAATTTTATTTATATTTCTATAATCTCTACTAAATCCTGTTGAACTTTTAGATATTTCTTTAGTGCTCACTATTTCAGCAAAGACTTTATTTTCCATAGCTGTTGCACCAAGAATAGCTAAATCGTAAGCACTAGAAAAATGATTAGCACTATCAAGTCCATGTGGTGATTGAAAGTTTGAATCTATTATTCCAATAGTTTTAGCAAAATCATTCATTAAAATAGAGAAACCCTCAACACTTCCACCAAGATGTTCTGCTATTGCTATTGCAGCATCATTACCTGATTTAAACATAAGACCCCATACAAGTTCTCGTAATGTTATTTTTTCTCCTGTTCTTAATCCAACTTTTGCACCTCTTACTGAAGTTGCTATTTTAGATACTGTGACAATATCATCTAAATTACCATAATTTATTGCCACAAGTGAAGTAATCATTTTTGTTGTACTTGCCATAGCTACGTTCTCATAACCTCTTTTTTCATATAAAACTTTTTTCGTCTTACTATCAATTGCAATAACATGGTGTGCTTCAGGAGTTATATCTTTAGCTAGTGCTATTTGCCCAAAAGTACTTGAGATAAGAATAAGACTAATAAGTAGTATTACAATTTTTTTCAAATTAAACCCTCCTTTATATTTCCTATGATTAGTTTGTGCTAAATATAAAGTAAATATAAATCTTATTTTTGCACATAATTTAATATGGAGGTGATTAGATATGTTAACTCGAATTATATTTTTTTTATTTTTATTTTTAATTTTATTTGTTCCAATAAAAATAAAGTTGAAAGTTTTGTTTAAAAAAAATATGTTAGCGATATATATATATAAATTTAAAATATTACCTAAAAAAATTAAAAATAAAGAAGAGGGGATTTCTTCAAGTAAAGACAGTAAAAACCTAGAGAATAATAGGTCTAGTAAGAATTCTAAAAATAAAAAAGGAAAATTAGCTATTTTCTTTAAAAAAGTAATTACTAAAATAACTATTGAGCCATTGAAACTTTTAAATGACTTAACTAATAATAGATACAAACCTAAAATAGTTATTAAGAACAATATGAATTACTCATTTGACGATGCTGCCCTAACGGCTGAATTATTTGGATTTATGAATTTTGGCATATATTCTGTACTTTCTATTATTGGATTATTTTTAAATATAGTTCCTTACATAGAGTTAATCCCTACATTTTCAAATAAAACTTATTTCGATATTGAATTTGAAAGTATATTATCTGTGAGTTTAGCACAAATTATATTTATATTATTTATTTTAATAAAAAATATAAAGTTAAAAGGAGGTGTCCCAGTAAGGGGATAGTATGGAGAATAAACACCCTATTGAAAGTTTAATGAAAAGTACACTAGAAAGCTTAAAAGATATGATAGATGTGAACACAGTTATAGGTGATGGTATAGAATCGCCAGATGGTAGTTTTATTTTGCCTATTTCAAAAGTTTCATTTGGATTTGCTTCTGGTGGGTCAGAATTTCCAAAGGATAAAAATAGTTTAACACCAGAAGGGAGATTCCCATTCGGTGGAGGCTCTGGTTCAGGTGTCTCAGTCAAACCAGTAGCTTTTTTAGTTGTAAAAAATGACACTGTTAGAATCCTTCAAGTAGATCAAAACAATACATATGATAGAATTGTTGATACAATTCCACAGGTTATTGACATGTTAAAAGGTCATTTATGCAAAGATAAGAAAAAGGATACTATTGATGATTCTGATTTAGACTAAAAAAAGAACTAGGGGTTAGCCCCTAGTTCTTTTCATCTATTATTGTAGATAATTCAAAATCCTCACTATATAAATCTAAAGATGGAAGTTCTTCTATATCTGTCAATGCAAAGTGTCTTAAAAATTCGTCAGTTGTCCCATATAGAATAGGTTTACCTACAACTTCTTTTCGCCCCGTTTCTTCAACTAAGTTTTTTTCAATCAATCTTTGTATTGCACTATCACTTTTAACGCCCCTAATTTCATCTATCTCAACTCTTGTAATAGGTTGTTTATATGCTATGATAGATAAGCTCTCTAATGAGGCTTGTGATAATGATTGTCTTGTATTTTTTTTCAATAGTTTTTGAATAAAAGCACTATTTTCATTTTTTGTCACTAACTGAAACTTTCCATTGATTGATATAATTTTCAAACCGCGTTCTTCTACATTATCAAATAATATCATCATTTCTTTTAAGTAACCTGATGTTTCTTTAAAATCACACTCTATAATTTTCCCAATGTCACTAGCACTTAAGGGTTCACCTGTTACAAAAAGTAGTGATTCTATTATAGAATAAATCTTATTTTTATTTGAAATTTCTTCAAATTCTATTTGTTCTGAATAACTACTCATATTGGTCCACCTTCTCTATTATTATTTCTTCAAAATTATCGTATTGCATTATCTTAATCTCATCTAATTTTATCATCTCTAAAATTGCTAAAAATGTTACGACAACTTCTAATTTACATTCGCACTCATATGATAAATCTGAAAATCTTATGATACTACTTAATTTTATCTTATCACGGATATATATCATTTTATCGTCCATTTTATATTTATCTACATTTATGTTTCTCTCGATTACGTTTGCAGTATTTTGCTTATCATTATATTTTTGTATAAGATTTATATATATATTATAAAGAGTTCGCATGTTTATTTTTTTTAGATATTCTGTTGATAAAACATCTATCTCTTCTTCAATTTCTATTATTTCTGCCTTTTTAGTAAAGACTTCACCATACATTAAATCTTTTCGTTTAAAATACTCTGATATTTTTTTGAATTTTGTATATTCGATTAATTTTATTTTTAGTTCTGTTTCTAAATCTACATTTTCGTCATCCTCATTTTTACTCTCTTTAGGGAGAAGGGATTTTGACTTAATTTCTATCAATGTTGCTGCCATGACTATAAATTCAGATGTTATTTCTAAATCTAGTTCTTGCATTAATGATATATAATCCAAATATTGATTTATTATTTCCTCTATTCTAATATCTGTTATCGCCATTTCACGTTTTTTAATAAGATGTATTAATAAGTCAAATGGACCATCAAAGTTAGAAATTTTAATTTTTGGCATTTCCATATTTGTTTGCTCCTAACTAAAGAAATCTCAAACTATATCATAACAAAATCTTAATATATAACGCAACAAAAAATAGCTACTTTAACCTAAAAAGTAGCTATTTTCTATATTATGTAAACATTTTTTTTATTTTCCCTATAAATCCAGTATATTTACAGTCTCTATCGGAGTATAAATCTACTTCACCAATTTTTTTGTCTTTTAGATAGAAAGTATATTTACCAACAACATCACCACGTTTAATTTTGTTAGTATTTTCGTTAACTGTTATTTCCACCTCTATTTTGTCTTTGACTCCTTTTAGGAATGTTAATTCTAAATCTGCATTAGATTTTAATATAAAGTATTTTTTATTAGCACTATCAAGATATTCTATTTTGACATCTTCATCTTTTGAAACAAGTTTTACTGTTTCATATTTAGAGAAACCATAATTCATAAGCATACTAGCATCTCTATTTCTAATTTTAAATGTTGGTGCACCCATTATAACTGCAATCATTCTAGTACCATCTCTTTTAGCTGTTGCTGTTATGCAATACTTAGCTTCCTGTGTAAAACCTGTTTTAAGCCCATCACAACCTTTAAAGAACCTTACTAGCTTATTATGATTTACAAGCTCTATTGGCGATTTTCGTCCCTCTGAGATAGTCTCCATGTATGTACTAGTATATTTTAGTATACTTTCATGTTTTAACAACTCTCTAGACATTATAGCTATATCATTTGCTGTTGATATATGGCCTTCAATTGGAAGTCCATTACAATTTTTGAAGTGTGTATTTGTCATTTTAAGTTCACTAGCTCTTTTATTCATCATTGAGACAAAGTTTTCTTCACTACCACCAAGATATTCAGCAAGTGCAACTGCTGCATCGTTACCCGATGCAATTCCTACACCTTTAATTAATTCTTCAACGGTTCTGATTTCACCAGTGTCTAAAAGCATGCTACTTCCACCCATACGCTTTGAATTTTCACTAATGGTAACTTTATCATTTAATGATATTTTTCCTGAATCAATTGCCTCCATAGTCAAAAGCATAGTCATTACTTTTGTAACAGATGCTGGTGCATACTTCACATTTGAATTTTTTTCGAATATTACATCACCACTTTTAGCTTCTATTAAGAGTGCTGAGTTAGCTTCAACTTTTATGAGTTCATTATCAGCTAAAGTTAGAGTGGGAATGGAAAGTGAAAAGATTGTTATAATAGCAATCATTATTACTAATATTTTATTAAAGATTTTTTTCATAATTGTAATCCTCCTTTTGTTATATAATTATTTTTTCCCAAAATATAATTATTTATTAAAAGGATTGAAAAAATATCGGCTACTAATTTCATCTAGTAGCCGATATTTTTATAAATTATTTTCTATATTTCTAAATTTCTTGTATCTTTCCTCTAATAATTCATCAGTTGACTTAACTTTTAATTCATTCATAGAGTCTATTATTACTTTTTTTATCATGATAGCCATTCTGCCTGGATTTTTGTGTGCACCACCCCATGGTTCTTTTATTATTGAATCAATAATTCCAAAATTTTTTAAATCTTGAGCTGTTATTTTCATTGCCTCAGCAGCCTCTTTTACTCTAGTAACATCCTTCCAAAGAATTGTAGCAAATCCTTCTGGAGAAAGTATAGAATATATAGAGTGCTCAAGCATAAATAATTTATTGGCAATCGATAGTGCTAATGCACCACCACTACCGCCTTCACCTATAACTATTGAGATAATTGGTACCTTTAAACCCATCATATCTACTAAATTTTGAGCAATAGCTTGACCCTGCCCGCGTTCTTCAGCAGCAGTTCCACAAAATGCACCCGATGTATCTACAAAGCATATTATTGGCCTTTTAAACTTCTCAGCTTGCTTCATTAAACGGAGTGCTTTTCTATACCCCTCTGGGTGAGGCATTCCAAAGTTTCTTTCTAAGTTTTCCTTAGTGCTATTACCTTTACATATACCAACAACTGTATAGTTATCATTTCCAAGTCTTGCAATTCCGCCGATTATAGCTTTATCATCAGCAAAATTTCTATCACCATGAAATTCCATAAAGTCATCAAATATATTATTTATATAAAACTCCGCATTAGGTCTGTCTATTCTTCTAGCAGTTATAACTTTATCCCATGCATCCATGGTTCTTATTAATTCTCTACTCATTACTCACCTCATGCATTTTTAATATTCTATCTAATGCATTTCTTAAATCTTTTCTAAAGACTATTTTGTCAATAAATCCTTTTTTTAGTAGAAATTCTGATTTTTGAAAATCATCAGGAAGTTTTTGATTTATAGTTTGTTCTATAACTCTTCTTCCAGCAAATCCAATTGTGCAATTAGGTTCACTAAGTATTATATCACCTTCCATAGCAAAACTTGCAGTTACGCCACCGGTTGTAGGATCAGTTAATACAGTTATATATAAACCGCCTTTTTCACCATGCTTTTGAATAGCACCACTAATTTTAGCCATCTGCATTAAAGAAAAAATTCCTTCTTGCATCCTTGCGCCGCCAGAAGAGGTTAATATAATTAATGGAAAACTACCAGCAGTTGCTCTTTCGATAGCTCTTGTTAATTTTTCACCAACAGCACTTCCCATACTCCCCATTAAAACCTCAGAATCCATAATACCAATTACTACTTTTTTATTATTTATACTACCAATTCCAGTAGTAACTGCTTCATTTAGGCCTGTTCTATGTTTAACTGATAGTAGCTTTTCAGAATATCCTTGAAATTTTAATGGATCCTTCCCAATTAGATCTTTATCAAGTTCTACGAAACTATCTTTATCTAATAAATTATCTATTCTCATTTTTGAATTTATTCTTGAATGAAAATTACAATTTGGACATACATATAAATTATTTTTTAAATCTTCTGTGTAAATTATGGTGTTACAGCCATTACACTTACTCCACATACCAGTAGGTATAGTTGGCTTAACTTCATTTTCTTCTTTTAAGTCAACTGTACTTACGGTTATAAGCTTCTTTTTATTTTTTCCTAATAAACTTTTTATCATATTTAATCCACCAACTCATTTGCTAAAAATGAAGTATCGTAATTACCCTCTACAAATTTATCATTATTTAATATTTTTAAATGATAATTTATGTTAGTTTTAATTCCTTCAACAACAAATTCATCAAGAGCCCTTTTCATCTTCTGAATAGCCTCATCTCTAGTATTTGCATGAACTATTAATTTTGCAATCATAGAATCATAACAATGAGGTATTTTATATCCTGGATATATACTTGAATCCACTCTAACACCTAAGCCACCCGGAACCATAATGTTACTAACAAGCCCAGGTGAGGGTCTGAAGTTTTTTTCTGGATCTTCCGCATTTATTCTACATTCTATTGAATGACCCATAATCTTCAAATCATCTTGTGAAATACTTAATTCATATCCACTAGCAACTTTTATTTGCTCTTTCAATAAATCTACACCAGAAATCATTTCTGTTATAGGATGCTCAACCTGTATTCTTGTATTCATTTCCATAAAATAAAATTTTTTATTCTTATCAACTAAAAACTCGATAGTTCCTGCATTTTCATAACCAACAGCTTTTGCTGCATTTATAGCTGTTTGCCCCATCTCTTTTCTAAGTTTATCACTTAAAATAGTTGATGGTGCCTCTTCAACAACCTTTTGATTTCTTCTTTGAACAGAACAATCACGCTCAAATAAATGAATTGTATTCCCTTTAGAATCTGCTAAAAGTTGAATTTCTATATGCTTTGGATTTTCTATAAATTTTTCTATATACATAGTATCATCTGAAAAATTAGCCTTAGCCTCAAGTTTCGCACTATTATAATTATCTACAAAATCTTCTTTACAATAAACAATTCTAATTCCCTTTCCCCCACCACCAGCAGCAGCTTTTATCATTACAGGGAATCCTATTTCTTTTGCAATTTCTAAACCTTGTAATTCAGTCTCTATTACGCCCTCAAATCCTGGAACAACAGGCACTTTTGCCTCTTTCATAACCTCTCTTGCTCTTGCTTTATTTCCCATTAACTCAATCGCTTGCCAAGATGGTCCAATAAATTTAATATTGCACTCCTCACACATTTTAGCAAATCTTGAATTTTCAGATAAAAATCCAAACCCTGGATGTATTGCTTCCGCTCCAGTTAACACACAAGCACTTAAAATATTTTTTATATTCAAATAGCTCTCTGCTGATATATATGGTCCAATACAAATAGCCTCATCAGCTAGTTTTACATGGAGTGCATCTTTATCAATTTCTGAATAAACTGCTACTGTTTTAATTCCTAGTTCTTTACAAGCTCTAATTACTCTAACAGCAATTTCTCCTCTATTTGCAATTAATATTTTATTTAACATACTTACACCATCCTATTGTATAGCAAACATTATTTCAGCTGCACATGCAACTTTTCCATCAACAGTTGCAGTTGCAGTTGCAACCCCAACTGGCCCTCTAAGTTTAATTAATTCAACCTCTAAGCGTAAAACATCACCTGGTTGAACTTGTTTTTTGAATCTTGCTTTATTTATTCCAGCAAATAGTGGGATTTTTCCTTTAAATTCATCTCTTTTAAGTAATACAATTGCCCCAGCTTGTGCTAATGATTCTATTATTAACACTCCTGGCATAACTGGATGCTTTGGAAAGTGACCTTGAAAAAACTCCTCATTGGCTGTTACATTTTTATAAGCAACTATTTTTTTTCCTTCTTCTATTGATTCAACTTTATCAACTAATAAAAATGGATATCTATGTGGTAATATTTCTTTTATTTCTTGTATTCCTAACATAATAATTAACTCCTAACTCTAAATAATTCAGTTCCAAACTCAACCATTTGACCATTCTCAACTAAGATTTCAACAATTTCACCGGCTACATCAGCTTCTATTTCATTCATAAGTTTCATCGCTTCTATAATACAAAGAGTATCCCCTTCTTTTACAATTTGACCTTTTTTTGCAAAGACTTCAAGTCCTGCGCCAGGTGATTCATAAAAAGTTCCAACCATTGGTGATGTAATTACTTTTGTATTAGTATAATCAAGACTTTCTGAAACTTCTTCTATTTTTTCCTCTACTGATTTTATAGTTTGAACTGATTCTACTACATCTTGTTTAGCAGTAGCAACTTCCTTTACAGAAGTTGCACCAAAACTATTTGTACTTTCTCTACTTGATCTTGTAAGTGATTTATCCATCTTTAAATGAATATTATCTATACTCATTTCAAATAAACTAATATCTGAACTATTTATTTTCTCAATTAAGCTTTCTAATTCTTTATAATTCATAAAATTTCACCTCTAGTTCCATTTTTTTAGTAGTAATGATACATTATGCCCACCAAAACCTAATGAATTTGTCATTGCATAGTTAACTTCTTGATTTCTCCCTTTGTTAGGAACATAATCTAAGTCACACTCTTCATCTTGAACTTTTAAGCCAATTGTAGCTGGTACAAAACTATCTTCTAATGCTTTTATACAAATAATTGCTTCAACTGCACCCGCTGCTCCGAGTAAGTGTCCTGTCATACCCTTTGTTGACGATACTGGAATTTTATTTGAAAAATCTCCAAAACATAATTTTATAGCTTTAGTTTCTGTCTTATCATTCATAGGTGTGCTAGTACCATGTGCATTAATATAACTTACTTCTTCTTTATTTATAGACGCTTCTTTTATAGCAAGGTTCATTGCCCTAGCAGCTCCTTCTCCATCAGGTGATGGTGCTGTTATGTGATAAGCATCACTCGTTGCGCCATATCCAACAATTTCAGCATAAATTTTTGCATTTCTTTTTGTTGCACTCTCAAGACTTTCAAGAATTAATATTCCAGCTCCTTCACCCATAACAAATCCATTTCTATTTTTATCAAAAGGAATAGATGCATTTTTAGGATTTTCAGTTGTACTTAGGGCTTTTAAATTGTTAAATCCAGCAATTGATGATGGTAAGATAGCAGCTTCAGTTCCACCAGCTATTACAACATCCATATATCCATGTTTAATTTGTCTGAATGCATCTCCAATAGCACTTGAACCACTAGCACATGCAGTAACAACTGATGCTGCAATTCCTTTTGCACCATATCTCATTGATAAACTTCCTGCAACACTATTTATTATTGAACTAGGAATATAAAAAGGAGAAACTCTTCTTGGTCCTTTTGTTATTAAATTACCAACTTGTTCTTCGATAGTAGCATTGCCACCAATACCAGAACCAATAATTACTCCAACTCTAGTCGCATCTAATTCTTCAATCTTTAGTTTTGCATCTGCTAAAGCTTCATCCCCAGCTTTTATTGCTAAGTGAGTGAATCTATCCATTCTTTTTGCATCCTTTTTTCCTATATATTCATCTACATTAAAACCTTTTACAGTTCCTGCTATCTGAACATTGAAATCTGTTGCATCAAAATAATCTTTAGCATTTATTTTTTCTATTCCACAAACACCTTCTTTTGTATTACTCCAAAAATCTTGAACATTATTTCCGATAGGTGTAATTGCACCCATTCCTGTTATAACTACTCTATTTTCCATATCAATAAACTCCTTACATTGCCATTCCGCCATCAACATTTATTACTTGCCCTGTTATATAATTAGCTTCATCTGATGCTAAAAATCTAACTACATTGGCAACATCATCTGCACTTCCAAATCTTTTTAACGGTAAATTATTTTTAATAAAATCTCTATTATTATCTGATAATTCAGATGTCATATCTGTTTCTATAAAACCTGGTGCAACTGCATTAACAGTTATCCCTCTGCTCCCCAACTCTTTTGCAAGAGATTTAGTTATCCCTAAAACTCCTGCCTTTGATGCTGCATAATTCACTTGACCAGCATTCCCTATTAATCCTATTACAGAAGAAATATTTATGATTTTACCACTCTTTTGTCTTAGCATTACTATCGCAGCTTCTTTAGAACAATTAAATGTACCTTTTAAGTTAACATCAATTACAGATGAAAAATCTTCCTCTTTCATCCTCATAACTAATCCATCCTTTGTAATTCCAGCATTATTTACTAAAACATCAACACTGCCTAACTCTTTTTTACATAATGAAATTATTTCTTTTGCATATTCTGAATTACTAACATCACCTTTAGCTAATAAGACTTTTACACCTAATGATTCTAAACTGAATTTTATTTTTTGTGCTTCATCATCAGAAGTTCTGTACCCAATTACTAAATTCGCACCTTTTTCTGCCAATTTAAAGGCTATTGATTTACCTATTCCACGAGTAGCGCCGGTTATTATTATATTTTTATTTTTTAGCATTAAGATATTACCTCCAGTTCTTTTAATCTTCCAATTATTTGATATAAACTTTCAACTGTGTCTATATTTAATACTGTCAAATTTTTATCTATTTTTTTTACAAATCCACTTAAAACTTTTCCTGGGCCTATTTCTACAAATATATCTACACCTAAACTTTTTATATATTCAATGTTATCTACAAATAAAACAGATTTTTTCACTTGATCTTTAAGTATTGATCTTATATCATCGCCTGATTGATAAGCAGTTCCTTTTAAATTAGATAAAACTACACATTTAGGTTCATTAATTTTTATATTTTCTAATTCTTTATATAAATTAGAGGCAGCTACTTCTAACATAGATGAATGGAATGGTGCTGAAACATTTAATTTAATGGCTCTTCCACCTTTTTCTTTAATAAGATCCATTGCTTTATCTAATGCAGTTAACTCACCAGATATAACAATTTGATTTGGTGAATTATAATTAGCTATCTCAACAACTCCATACTCAGAGCATGTTGTAACAATATTTTGGATATCTTCTTTTGACATTTTTAAAACTGCTACCATACCGCCAATACCAGGTTTAACAGCTTCTTGCATGAATTTCCCTCTTTTTTGTACCAATGTCACAGCATCTTTAAAATCAATAATATCATCATTGATAAGAGCCGAATATTCTCCAAGACTTAATCCACAACTTATATCTGATTTAATTCCAAATTTTTTCATAGCTTCTAGTATAGCCATATTTGTAGCAATAATACTAGGTTGTGTAAATTCTGTTTTATTTAATTTATCTCCACTATCATAGAAACAAATATCAGATATTTTAAATCCTAATTCAGAATTTGCTATTTCATATATTTTTTTACTTTCTTCAAAAGACTCATAAAAATCTTTTCCCATGCCTACATATTGCGATCCCTGTCCTGCAAATAAAAAAGCTATTTTTTTCATATAAACCTCCTAGTTTTAAGTAAAATTATAGAGGCTATAAATAGCCTCCTAATAATTATTTAGATGCACTTTCAACGTAATCAACAGCATCTTTTACTGTTTTTATCTTAGTAGGATCTTCTAATTTAACATCAAATTCATCTTCAATATCCATTATAACTTCAAATAAATCTAATGAGTCTGCTCCTAAATCTTCAAATGTTGTTTCAAGAGTAACTTTTTCCTCTTCTATTTCTAATTTCTCACATATTATTGTTTTAATTTTTTCAAACATTACAATTCCTCCGTTTTTTTAATATTCTATTAGTACAGAACCCCAAGTGAGTCCACCACCAAAACCAACTAAAACTATCTTATCGCCTTTTTTTATTTTTCCAAGCTCAACAGCTTCAGCTAGTGCTATTGGTATACTAGCACCTGATGTATTTCCGTACCTATCTAAGTTTATAATAAATTTAGATATATCTAGTTTTAATTTTTTACTTACATGTTCAATAATTCTATAATTCGCTTGGTGCGGTATAATATAATCGACTTCCTGAAGTGAAACTCCACCTTTGTTTAAAACCTTAATAATAGAACTTTCCATTATTCTCGTAGCAAATTTGAAAACTTCTCCTCCATTCATAGTTATGTATGGATTAGGACTTTCACAATTTTCTACAAATGGGTTTGATAAAGCTAAATTTTCTGCTACAAGCGAACTACCTTTTGAACCATCTGAACCTGTAATAATAGCTTGAATCCCTTTTTCTTCAGTTCTCGTTAGTATTGCAGCACCTGCTCCATCACCAAATAAGACACATGTAGATCTATCATTCCAATCAAGAATTTTAGATAAAGTTTCAGCACCTACTATTAAAATATTTTTATAAGCACCTGTTTTTATTAAAGAATCTGCAATTTCCATAGCATACATAAAACCAGTACAGGCTGCATTTATATCTATCGCAGATGCATTTATAGCACCTATTTTATCTTGAACCATACTCGCAGTAGATGGTGTATAGTTATCAGGTGTAATTGTTGCAACTATTATATAGTCAATATCTTCTACGTTAATATTAGCCATTTCTAAGGCTACTTTAGCTGCCTTTGTTGCCAAATCTGAAGTTTGCTCACTAGTTGAGATTCTACGTTCTCTAATACCAGTTCTTGATTTAATCCAATCATCACTAGTATCAACTATTTTTTGCAAATCTTGGTTTGAAACAACATTATTAGGAGCATAAGCCCCAACCCCTATTACTTTAGAATTAAACATAATAATTCTCCTTAATTTTCATCACTTAAACATTGAACTTTAAAAAAGCTTATCATGTTATTTAAAGCTTTACCTAAAGCTAATGCTTCTGCCTCAGTTAAAGATCCAACTGTCGCTTTTATCATCTCTCTATGGAATCTTTCATGCAATCTATGAGCAAGCTTGCCTTTTCTAGAAAGTTCTACAAGAACAACTCTTCTATCACTTTCTATTCTTTTTCTTGAAACATACTCTTTTTTTA
This sequence comes from Sarcina sp., assembly GCA_051650125.1. Taxonomy (GTDB): domain Bacteria; phylum Bacillota; class Clostridia; order Clostridiales; family Clostridiaceae; genus Sarcina. Next base: position 37,060 of record JBOFIK010000056.1, read on the forward strand.
TAAGTTTATTTATAGCCGTTGTTAATGTTCCAACTGTTATATTTAAATCACTAGCTATTTCAGACATAGTTCTTGACCCCTTATATCCTATAGCCTCAATTGTATGCATTTCCGTAACTGACAAATCTGATAAAACACCAGCTTTCAAAGTTTTTTGTTCTATTAGTAGAATATCATTAAAGACCTCTACAAATAATGAGTTTAATATTTCTTCGCTTTTAATCAATAAAGTCATCTCCTTATGAAAGTATTACTAATACTATAATATCAATATTATAAGGATTTTTAAATAGACTAATATATATTTTGATTGTCAAAACAATTACTTTGATAATCAAAATATACTATAAACAAAATATATTGTCAATATATTTTGTATCTTTTTAAATAACATTTTAATATTATTTTTTCCAATATTTTATCATTTTATACAAAAAAGTAGGAATAATAATTATTATTCCTACTTTTAAACGTCTTTTGGATCAAAAGATATATTAAGATTTTTTAATTCAGTATTCAATTGATAGTATTTTAAATCAGCAGTATCAAACATTCTTTTAGAGGCTTTAACTATATCTGTATCCCTATATTTATCTGATAAATATATAACTTCTGATATTCCTGACTGAATAATTGCTTTTGCACATTCATTACATGGGAATAATGTAGCATATATCCTACATCCTTTTATTTTTTTTCCTATACTATTTAAGATAGCATTTAATTCAGCATGACATGTATATGCATACTTAGTGTTTAAAAAATCACCTTGATTTTCCCATGGAAAATCACTATCAGAGCACCCTATTGGAAATCCATTATATCCGATTCCAACTATTTTATTATCTTCATCTACAATACAAGAGCCAACTTGTGTATTAGGATCTTTACTTCTTTTTGAACTGATAAGAGCTATTCCCATAAAATATTCATCCCATGATATGTACCCTGTTCTTTTCATAATTTAACAACTCCTTATAAATATTCTTTAAATATATTTTAAACGAATATTTAAGAATAATAAACCAAAATAGTAACTTTTAAAAGTTACTATTTTTATTTTTAGTCATAAATTCTCTTTTTACATTTAAAAAATCTTCTAAATCATTTAAAAATTGGATTAACTGGGCTCTATTTTCAAATTCTTCTCTAGTTTTAGGTAAATCCATTTTTTTAAAACCTATTCTTAGTTCATCTAGTTCGTCTAATAATTTGGTACAATCATTACACTCATCCATATTATTAGCAATTTTCTTTGTGTAATTAGATATTAAAACAGTTTGTTCAAATGGCATATAAAATCTATCAAAATGTTTTCTCATCTTTTTTATAATATTAAATTGATTTTTCCTCATATTAATATAATCTAGATAATAAGTATTAGTTTTTAATAATTTATTATTTACAATATCATAAGCTGTTCTTTCACTAAGTATAAGCCTCTTTTCTAAATCGTAGAAAAGGCTTTCTTCATCTAAGCTAACCGTTGTTGTAATTAATGTTGTGCTCATATTTGAAATTATAGTTTTAAAATTCACTTCTATATAAAGCTTGTCTTGTTTATATTTTTCAGAAAATGATGGCATGAATAAATTAGAAACAAATGCAACTACAATACCAATTATCATTATAGCAAATTCATTTAACATTAAGCTGTAAGTTATACTTTCAGCAATTAATACATGATTTGAGAGTACAACTGCCGCAACCATTCCCTCTTCAACTTTTAATTTATTTGTTATTGGAATAAATATTAATATAAATAATCCAAAAACAAGAAAATTATTACCTAAAAAAGTATAAGTAATAGCTGAGAGTAAAATTCCTATTGAACAGGCAATTACCCTATTAACTCCAACCTTAAAAGATTTTTTTCTAGTACTTTGAATACTTAAAATAGAAATAACAGCCGCTACAGTTCCATATTTTATCCCTAGTAAATCACATAACGCTAATGAAATAGTTGCTGATATAGCCATTTTAAATGTTAAATTATATATGTACCTCATGCACTCCCCCCTTCATGATATCTATATAATAACAAAAAAGAGAAGTTGAAAAGCAAACTTCTCTCCTTTTTTAATATTCTGTGTTATAAAGATATAGTCCTTTTGCAATAGCTCTTTCACCTGCTTGATCCCTATCGCCAGATTTTAGAACTTCTACAATAGTCATTTTATCTCTTTTACCTAGACCACACTCTACCAATGTACCAACGATTATTCTCACCATATTTAGCAAAAAACCATCTCCATTTATTTCGATAGCAACATCCTTATCTTGCTGAGTTATTTTGATTGAATTTATTGTTCTTATTGTATTTTTATTTTTAGATTTATTTGTAAACCCTTTAAAATCATTAGTTCCTAGGAGTAATTCACTAGCTAACCTCATCTCTTCAATATTCAAACTTTCTTTTATATTCCATGCATATTTCTTTGTAAACACATTACCAAATTTTGAATTATCTATTTTATAAAGATAAGTTTTTGCTTTTGCATTATATCGTGCATGAAATCTATCATCAACTTTTTTTATTTCCTTAATAACAATATCCTCTGGTAGATATTGAGTTAAGTATGTATGTAAATCTTCAACTTCAATATTAGGAGCTTTAAAACTAGCAATATAATTCATTGCATGAACGCCCGAATCAGTTCTACTACATCCTATTAACTGAATACTCTCATTAAACAATTTATCTAATACACCCTCTATTTTACCTTGCACTGTCTGTACGCCAGTTTTTTGCTTTTGCCACCCTAAATATCTAGTTCCTTCAAATTGGATTAATAATTTATAATTCATTTATATAACTCCCTTGTTAAAAAAATAAGAAACTATCTTATTAAAAGATAGTTTCTTATTACATTATATTATTTTGTAGCGTAATTATCAAAGTATCCTTGAATTAATATTATAGGTGTACCTTTATCACCACTACCACTCATTAAGTCACATAAACTTCCAAGTAAGTCAGTTATTTGTCTAGGTGTTGTTCCTAAAGCATCATTACCAATTTCACTTTGGTCTTTTTTGTGATTGATTTTTTCAATTATTTGCTCTTCTCTTGATATACCTTCTACTAAAGTATTATCAGCAATATATTTAATTTTAATTTCATTAGGAGTACCAACAAGTCCTGCTGTGAATCCTGGTGAAACTACTGGATCTGCAAGTTCCCAAATTTTCCCTACTGGATCTTTGAATGCCCCATCTCCATAAACCATAACTTCAATATTTTTAGATGTTTTTTCTTTTAATATTGATTGAATATCATATACTAACTCTTTGCTGTCTCTTGGGAACAACTTGATTGAATCATCAGTTGCCATATTTGACCCAAGTAAACCATAATCTGAGTTATAGCCACTTCCATTTATTGATGCATTTGCAATACCATCTAAAGTAAGAACCTTTGCTCCAGCTTTTTTAAGTATTTTTTCTGTTCTGAATCTTTCGTGAATGTTGCATACGATAGCCTCATCTGTGTATTTAAGTACAACTCTTGGATCATTTGTTAAGTAAACCTCAACCATATCTTCTCCAACAACTTCTTTATACATTTGAACATAATCTATTTTTGTGAATGGGTGAATAACTTCTTCCCCAAATATTCTTCTATAATCTGCTTCTGTTAAATGATCTGTGTAAGGATTAACTCCTGCATCATCCATAACATCTAAGTTCATTAAGTGATTTCCAACTTCATCTGATGGATAATTTAAGAATAACTTAATTTTCTTTCCTGTTAAAGCAATCGCTTTTAATATTGGCGCAAATCTATTTCTACTTAAAATAGGGAATACAACTGCGATACTATCTCCCTCAAACTTGTTGTTAATATCTTGAGCGATATCTGTTAATTTAATATAGTTTCCTTGTGATCTAGCAACTAGTGATTCTGTTACACCTACTACATCTCCGTCTCTTAATTCTATATTATCATTTTCAACTGCTTTTAAAAGTGAGTCAACTACAATCTCCTTAAGGTTATCTCCCTCTTTTACTATAGGTGCTCTAACTCCGATTGCTACTGTTCCAATTGTTCTCATCAATAATTCCCCCTCAGTATAAACTGATTTTAAATTTCAAACACTTATCATTCGTGTTTGTTTCTTCTACAATTAAGATTATATATCTCTAATAAGTTTATTTCAACTTTTTTTGAAAAAAAATTAAAATAAATAGAATTAATACGAATTAAAATGCATAAAAAAGAAGTTATTGTATGCTTATATCACTATAATTACATTTACTAGTATATACAATTTGAATATTATTATACTATTTAACTAAAATTTCTTTAAAAAATTCAGGTCTATGGAATGATGGTTTATGGTATTTTATATTAAATAAACACCCATAATGCTTTTCTTTTGTTTTATCACCACATTTATAGAAATTACATTTAATTGATTTTAAATTATTTCTATCAAATTTTGGATAGTATTTCTCTATTAAATCAAAAGAAATTAAATATTCTAAATTCCAAGGCTTAAAACCATCAAACTCTCTGACATTTTCACTTGTGATATCAGTAGTAATATTTAAACTTCTAATGTCACCTGCTGTTAAAAACTCTCTTTCTATTGCATCTGGTCCTATTTGTGAAAGTGCTGTTCCTAATGCATTGATTTCTATATTTATATAATCATTGCTATTCTCAAAATCAGGATTTACAAAAAACTCTACACAACTATCCTGATAAACTCTAGAATGAAGTTCTGTGTTATTGATAATAACCTCGTTTTCAGTCCCAGTAAATTTAACTTTTAACCCCTCTTCTAGCACTGCTACTTTTACAGTTGTTTTTGGTGTATAACCAGTTGAATCCCAAGGGAAATTCCCTATAACATTATTTTCTATATTATCCCACGAAAAATTTTCCGCATTACATTTTTTTATAAACTTCATAAAATCAACTCCTTAATATACGCAATGGTTAGTCCATTTAATTTTATTATAGAATAAATTAGTACATAAAACCACATTTTAACAAATTAAAAAAACTAAATAGACCAACAGGAAATTTTAATGTATAATTTGCTATGATTTTAATTTAACTTGGAGGTTTTAATATGAGTAACTGTGGTTGTAAAGACTTAAATAATAACGGAACAAAAATAGTGGATTTAGTTAGAGGAAAAGGTTTTGAAAATAATAAACCAATGGGAAATCTAATAATTAAATGTTCTTGTGGTAAAGAATTTGAAATGACTAAGCTAGTTTGTAAATGTCCAAATTGTTCAATGACTTTTGGAGTTACACCTTGCAGTTCTAAAGATATAGCTAATGTTGCAAGTGCTGGAATAAATTATTAAACCCAAAAATATTATGTCACCATTTGTGTACTTATTCATAATATATATTATCAATAAGAAATCTAAGGAATAAATAAGGAGTCATAATATGTATTGCAATAATTGTGAAAAAAGTAAGAGTAATTTTAAAAATGGAAACAGAAATGGAAATAGTAGAAATTCAGACCCTAGAGCAAATGGCAATAGCCAAGAAAATGGTCAATCTTCAACAAAAGATAAGTATATGAGAGATGATAACTACTATAACACATCAAAAGAATTCAGAACAAACAATCACTATGCAAAAAACAATCACTACAATAATACTAATCATCATTATGTTAAAGATTTTTATTATGTAAATGATTTTTACTACAACAAAGACATTTACTATTATGATAGAGAGGTTGTAGAAAAGCACTATGACTGTGGTTCAGAATCAGTAGTAGATCCTAACAACGGTTGTTCAAAACCTATACCTCACCAATGTGAATGTGATTTTGAAGAATGTTCAAAAGAAGAATTCTACAATTCTTTTAAATGTAAGAATAAATGTGACTGTGACTGTAATTGTTGCTAATTTACTAGTTCCTTAAATTAATCTTACTAAAAAAAGGTATGCACTTGCATACCTTTTTTTAGTAAGATTAATTATTATTTCCATGAAGAAATGCTAGTATCAACTCTTCAATATTTGAATCTATTTCTATCTTTAATTTATCTACAACTTTATTTTTTGCTTCTTCAAAATCTGATAAGTCTTTAATTATTTTAGCAATTGATATTATTCTAGTTGAATATAATAAAAACTCTTGATAGTCAAATGTATCACTATGTGATGGAATATAATATTCCGCTTCATAACATTGTAATTCTTTTAATAAGGGTATCATCAACTCATTTGTATAACAAAGTTTGTCAAACTTTCTATTTGAATGTAATGCATCACCTAGAAAAACCACTTTTTCACTCGGAATATGAACTATTGAACAATCTCTAGTATGGTCACTAGGAATCCTCTCAAGTTCAACGACAATTCCACCCAAATCAATTTTAAGAAATTCATCATATATAATATCTGGAGTAAATACCTCATTATCAACATATAATCGAGATTTTAACTTCTCACTAGTCATACCATTAACTACATTGATAAGTTCACTACCAATAGCACCAACTACATGATTTTCGTGCGAATGCGTTAAAACAAGGTATTTTAAAGGCGCTATATTCATTTCTTTTATATGTTCTTTAAATTTTTCAAATTCATCTTTAGAACTACCACCATCTATAATCAAACTTGAATTATCTCCAATGACTAAACCTACAACTGGCTTGTCCTCATTTTTATAATTCATATAATAAACTCTTTCCGTTATCTTTTTTAACATTTTTATACCCCTTTCAAATTTACAAGAATAAAATATCATTACTTATTTATTTTACAATATAAAATAATATTTTGTAAGTTTTTTCTTTAAAAGATGATTTTTACATTTATTCAAAATTGACAACACTAATAGTAATAGAGGCTGTGGTATATTAAACACCACAGCCTCTATTACTTTCCTATATCAGTTCTATTATACTTGCCTGTAAAATTAACTAGTTTAGCTTTTTTATAGGCATTTGTTATCGCTTCATCTAATGTTTTAGCTATTGCAACAACTGAAAGAACCCTTCCTCCATTAGTATATAATTTATTTGAATCTTCTTTTGCTCCAGCAAAATAAATATTTTCTAGTATTGATGCTTCAAAACTTATTTCATAATTACTTTTAAATGGCCCAGGATATCCACCTGATGCAAGAACCACGTTGCAACAACTTTCATTTTTCCATTTTATATTAAAGTTTTTCAAATTCTTATTTACAGCAGATTCAATTAATTCAAACAAATCTGAATCCATAAGTTCTAAAACCGATTGAGTTTCTGGGTCTCCCATTCTAACATTATATTCTAATAAATAAGTTCCTTTTTTAGTAATCATTACTCCAAAGAATATTATCCCGGTAAAATCAAAATTTTCTGCTTGAATTCCTTTTAATGTTGGTAACATAATATCTTCTAAGAATTGCTTTTCTACTATATCCGTTACATATGGATTAGGAGCAATTACCCCCATCCCTCCAGTATTAGGACCTTTTCCACCATCAAAAATTTGCTTGTGATCTTTTGCACTGACAAAAGGAAGAATAGTTTCTCCATCTGTTATAGAAAGAATAGAAGCCTCAACACCTTCTAAAAACTCTTCTACAACAATTTTACTTCCAGCACCTTTAAATATATCATCTACCATAATTTCCTTAATTGCAATTTGTGCATCTATTAAAGTTTCACAAATATAAACACCTTTTCCAGCTGCAAGTCCATCTGCTTTTATAACTAGAGGATATTCTTGTTTTTCTAAATATTCTAGCGCTAAATTAGCATTAGTAAAAATATCATACTTAGCTGTTTTTATATCATATTTTTTCATAAAGTCTTTCGAAAAACTTTTACTCCCTTCAAGCATAGCACCACTTTTAGCAGGTCCAAATATTTTAAGATTATTTTCTTTAAATATATCTACAATTCCCTCAATTAAAGGAATTTCGGGTCCTACAAAAGTTAATTCGATTTTATTTTTTTTTGCAAAACTTACTAATTCTTTAATTTCACTAATGTTTATATTTTCACATTTTTTTTCAATTTTAGTACCACCATTACCTGGTGCACAATATATTTTTTCTACATTAGTATTTTGTGCTAGTTTTCTAGCTATGGCATGTTCACGCCCACCTGACCCGATTAATAATAATTTCAAATAAATCTCTCCTTAAAATAGTAAGGATGTCTAATATTAGGCATCCTTATTTATATTTATTAGTGTTTAAAATGTCTAATCCCAGTCATAATCATTGTCATATCATTTTCATTACATGCTGCCACAGAATCATTATCCCTCATAGAACCACCTGGCTGAATGATTGCTTTAATTCCATATTTATTAGCTTCCTTAACAGTATCGTCAAATGGAAAAAAAGCATCTGATGCTAATACAGTAGCACCCTCTCCACGTTCTAAAGCTTGACAAGCAGCCCATATCCTATTAACTTCTCCACCACCAATTCCGATAGCCATTTTATTTTTAGCTACAACAATTGCATTTGATTTAACATATTTAACAACTTTCATAGCGAAAATCATATCATCTAACTCTTCAGTTGTTGCTTCTCTATTTGTAACAGTCTTTAACTCATCAATGAATTTATTATTTTCTTCTTGAACTAAAATCCCACCATCAACAGATACTAAGAATTTTTGTGCACAAGGTTTATTTTTAAATTTAATAACTCTTAAATTTTTTTTAGCTTTTAAAAGTTCTAGTGCATCATCATCATACTCTGGAGCACCGATAACTTCTAAGAAAGTTTTGCTCATTTCAAGTGCAGTTTCTTTAGTAACCTTCGTATTAAAAGCAACTATTCCACCAAATATTGAAATATTATCACAATCATAAGCTTTCTTATAAGCATCAAAATCATTTTCACCAATAGCAACCCCACAAGGCGTATTATGCTTTAAACCACAACATGTTATTTCTTCAAACTCTGAAACAACTTTATATGCTATATCAACATCCTTTAAATTATTATATGAAAGTTCTTTTCCATTTAAAATTTCAAAACTATTCATAGCACCATCAAATTCTGTTGATCCATAGTATGCTGCTGTTTGGTGTGGATTTTCTCCATATCTTAAATCTTGTTTTTTCTTATACGAAATTGAAAGATATTCTGGGTAATCTTCATCTTCAAATAAAAAGTTTGCAATAGCACCATCATAAGCACTCATTAAGTTAAATACTTTTGCTGCCATTTTTCTTTTAAATGCAAAGCTAATATCTTGCTTTTGATACATTTCTATAAACTCTGCATAATCTTGTGTATTACTTAAAACTACTACATCTTTAAAGTTTTTAGCTGCTGACCTGAGCATTGTAGGTCCACCAATATCTATAAATTCAACTTTAGCTTCAAATGATAAATTTTCTTTAACTTTTTCAAAGAAAGGATATAAATTAACAACAACTAAATCAATTGCACCTATATTTCTCTTCCCTAAAGTCTCCATATGCTCAGCATTATCTCTTATAGCTAATATTCCACCATGTATAATTGGGTGTAATGTTTTAACTCTACCATCTAACATTTCATCACTAGCAGTAATTTCACTTATTTCTTTAACATCAATTCCGTTAGTTTGTAAATAATTATAAGTTCCACCTGATGAGATAATCTCAACATTATCATTTACTAAAGTTTTAGCAAGTTCTAAAACCCCTGTTTTATCATAAACACTTATTAAAGCTCTTTTAATCATTTATTAATCCCCCTAATTTTTATGATGAAGTTTTTACCTTATTATCAATTAATTCAATTCTTTTTTCGCTTAGTAATTTCAAAACTTCTGGAAGTATTTTATGTTCTTTTTTTAATATTCTTTTTTGTAATACTTCTGGTGTATCATTTTCTAAAACCTCTACAATTTCTTGCTTAATTATCGCACCACCATCAACCTCTTCATTTACAAAATGAACTGTACATCCTGAAATTTTAACTCCTTTAGCGATTGCAGCTTGATGAACTTTCATACCATACATACCATTACCACAAAAACTTGGAATTAAAGACGGATGAATATTTATTATTTTATTTTCAAATTTCCTAATAAGTTCTTTATCAATTATTGATAAAAATCCTGCAAGTACAATATAATCTACTTTACCATCTAAAGTTTCTAATATTTTATTACTTAAATTCTTTTTATATATTTTTTTATCTAAAACTAAAGTAGCAAAACCTCTTTTTTGAGCTTTTTCAATTCCTTTAGCCTCTCTATCACTAATTACTTTTACTACTTCTACTCTGCTAAGGTAATTTGAGTCTATACTATCAAGTATAGACTCCATATTACTTCCACTACCTGAGATAAGTATTGCTATTTTAAGCAAATACCCTCACCTCCAGCAACTATATGACCAAGTTCAACAGGTTCTTCACCTAAAGCTTTCAACGTCTCTAAAACTATACCCTTATCACCTGCATCTATGCATAAAACAAAACCTATTCCCATGTTAAATGTATTATACATATGTGACTTTTCTACACCTTTTTCGATTATTTTATTAAATATGCTTGGAAGTTCATATGATTTTGTATTAACAATAGCTGTTAAACCTTCCCTACTAAACATTCTTGGTATATTTTCTATAAATCCACCACCAGTAATATGTGCCATTCCTTTAATTTCAACTTTAGTCATAAGTGCTAAAACTGGCTTAACATAAATTCTTGTAGGTTCAATTAAAGTTTTCCATACTTCTTGACCATTAAATTCCTCATTTAAGTCAGTGAATATTTTTCTAACTAATGAGAAACCATTTGAATGTATTCCAGAAGATTTTAATCCGATTAGAATATTTCCCTCTTCTATCTTACGCCCATCTATTACATTTTCTTTGTCTACAACACCAACTGCAAAACCAGCCATGTCATATTCTCCTTCTTGATAGAAGCCTGGCATTTCAGCTGTTTCACCACCAACTAAAGAACATTCACTCATTAAACATCCATCTGAAATTCCTTTTACAAGTTCTGATGAGACATCAGCTTCAAGCTTCCCACAAGCTATATAATCTAAAAAGAATAGTGGCTTTGCGCCATGACACAAAATGTCATTAACGCACATAGCAACACAATCTATTCCAACAGTATCATATTTTTTTGTTTTAAAAGCTATCTCAAGCTTTGTACCTACACCATCTGTTCCAGATACTAAAACTGGTCTTTTATATCCCTCTGGTATCTCTACAAATGCTCCAAAACTCCCAAGTCCACTTAAAACATGCTCACTTAAAGTTCTTTTTGCATAATCTTTGATTAAAGATACCGACCTATAACCTTCCTCTATATTAACACCTGCGTCTTTGTAAGTTATCATCTCAAAACTCCCCTTTAACGATTAATCTTAATCTAAATAATCTCCACTCTCTTCTGTTGGTGTTGATACTGGGTAAACACCATTTAAACACCCAAGGCAATAACCTTTTCCATCACAACCACTTGATAAACTTTCTAAAAGATTATCTATTGATAAGTAATCTAATGAATCAACACCTATGATGTCTTTTATCTCTTCCATAGAATTATTTGCACCAATTAAATCTTTTCTATATGGTGTATCTATTCCAAAATAACATGGGTATTTAACCATTGGAGATGCTATTTTGAAGTGAACTTCTTTAGCACCAGCTCTTCTTAATGATTCAACTAAGTGTCTTGAAGTTGTTCCTCTTACAATAGAATCATCTATTAAAATAACTCTTTTTCCTTCAACGTTAACTTTTAAAGGATTTAATTTAACTGAAACAGCTCTTTCTCTTAAAGTTTGGTTTGGAGCTATAAATGTTCTTCCAATATATTTATTCTTTACAAATCCAATATCATATGGAATTCCCGAAGCTTTTGCATATCCTATTGCTGATGATAATCCTGAATCTGGAACACCTATAACAACATCAGCATCTATAGGATTTTGTTGATAAAGCATTGCTCCTGCATTGACTCTAGCATTGTGTACATTAACACCATCCATTGTACTATCTGGTCTTGCAAAATAAATATATTCAAATGCACAAGTTTCACATTGTGTTTTTTCTGAATATATTATACTCTCAAGTCCTGATTCTGTAATAACTACTATCTCACCTGGCAATACATCTCTTACAAAATCTGCGCCAATAGCATCTAAAGCACAACTTTCTGAGGATAAGATATAATCATCTTCTAATTTACCTATACAAAGAGGTCTTATTCCATTAGGGTCTCTCATACCTATAAGTTGGTCCTTAGATGACATAACTACTGCAAATGAACCTCTAATTGCTTGAACTGCACTATAAACTGATTTAACAATACCTCTTTTAGCACTTCTAGCTATAAGGCTCATTAAAACTTCAACATCACTATCTGTATGGAATACATAACCTGAATCCTCAAGTAATCCTTTCATAACATCAGCGTTTACTAAACTTCCATTATTCGCAATAGCTATGCTACCAAGTTTAGTTGAACTAACAAGTGGTTGTGCATTTTCAATTTTAGGCTCTGTTTCAGCTGAATATTTTACATGTCCAACTGCAATATGTCCTGTTAATTTATCTAAATCTTTTAATTCAAAAGCATCTGTTAAAAGTCCTAAATCTTTGTGTATAGAAATATCTTCCCCATTTGAAATAGCTATACCAGCACTTTGTTGTCCTCTGTGTTGTAATGCATATAATGCATAGTAAGCATATTTAGCTACATCAGCACCATTCTTTGCAAACATTCCAAAGACTCCACACTCATCTTTAAATTTATCATTTATAGCGTCGTACATAATTAATACCCCTCTTTTTATAATTATTTGCTTATTCTATTTAAAATTTCTACATATGCATCTTTAACATTTCCCATATCTCTTCTGAATCTATCTTTATCTAATTTTTCATTTGTTTTTGCATCCCAAAATCTACATGTATCTGGAGAAATTTCATCAGCTAACACTACTTCGCCATTTTTATCTCTTCCAAATTCAATTTTAAAATCTATTAATTTAACATTTTGTTTTATAAAGAATGCTTTTAAAAGTTCATTTATTTTCTTTGTTATATCATAAATAACATTTAATTCTTCGAATGTTGTTGCACCAATTCCAACTGCATGATAGTCATTTATTAATGGATCGCCTAGGGCATCATCTTTATATGAAAGTTCTAAAACTGTTGTCTTAAGAGTAAATCCTTCTTCTAATCCAAGTCTTTTAGCCATACTACCAGCAGCTACATTTCTTACTATAACTTCTAATGGAATAATTTCAACTTTTTCACATAGTTGTTCTCTTTCATCTAACTTTTCTATAAAGTGAGTTCTTATTCCATTTTCTTTTAACATATCAAAAATAACACAAGTTATAGCATTATTTAAAATACCTTTATCACCAATTTCTGATTTTTTCTCACCATTAAATGCTGTTGCATCATCTTTGTAGTAAACAACAACTTTATCAGCATCATCAGTTTTAAATATTCTTTTAGCTTTGCCCTCATATAACATTTCTCTTTTTTTCATTATAAATCCACTCCTTGTCCATTTTCTTCAATAAATTTCTTTTTCATATCAACTCTAAACGATTTTAACTTTTCTTTTATATCAACATATTTAATTGATAACATCTGAACTGCAAGCATTCCAGCATTATAACTATTGTTTATTCCAACAGTTGCAACTGGTATTGATTTTGGCATTTGAACTATTGAATAAAGAGCATCAAGCCCATTTATTGCACCATTAATTGGAACTCCTATTATAGGTAAAATTGTTTGTGATGCTATAACTCCAGGTAAATGAGCTGCAAGGCCTGCACCAGCTATAATTACCTCACAACCTTGAGCCTCACACTCTTTAATTACTTCCTCTAACTTTTCTGGAACTCTATGAGCTGATAATACATAAGCTTTATATTCTACTCCGAATTCCCTTAAAGCTGTTGCAGCACCTCTCATTGTTTCTGTATCTGATTTACTTCCAAAAAATATTGCTACTTTCACAAAATCTCCCCCTTACAACTTTTAATCAGAATAGAGAGTTTTTAAAGCTCCCTATTCCCATTTTTATTTAAAGTAATTTACACCAGCTTCAAATATTTTCTGATCAAACTCTCCAATTATATTTTTATAAAGATTTTCTCCAACTCTTTCTGAGTGTCCCATTTTACCAAGAACTCTTCCATCAAGACTTGTTATACCTTCAATAGCCATTACAGAACCATTAGGATTATATGGCATATCAGATGTTGCATTTCCATTTAAATCAACATATTGAGTTGCAACTTGTCCATTTTTCAAAAGACTATTTAAGACTTCTTCACTTGCATAGAATCTACCTTCTCCGTGAGAAATAGCTACATTATGCTTATCATCAACATTTACATTTGCAAACCATGGTGAAACATTTGAACAAATTCTAGTTTTAACTATTGAGCTCATATGTCTACCAATATTGTTATAAGTTAATGTTGGCATTGTTTCATTAATATCTACAATCTTCCCATATGGAACAAGTCCAAGTTTTATAAGTGCTTGGAAGCCATTACAAACTCCTAATACAAGGCCATCTCTGTTTTCTAACAAGTCAGTTACTGCATCTTTTATATTTTCATTTCTAAATACTGTTGCTATAAATTTAGCTGATCCATCTGGTTCATCCCCTGCTGAGAATCCACCGGGAATCATGATAATTTGTGATTTCTTAATTTCACTTTCTAATTTAGCTAAAGACTCTTCTAAAACAGTTGCATTTAAATTTTTGAATATAACCTCTGAAACTTCAGCTCCAGCCTTTTCAAAAGCTTTTCTACTATCATACTCACAGTTTGTACCTGGGAATACTGGTATTAAAACTCTTGGCTTTTTGAACTTAAACTTTGATTTTTTAATTTCTTTAGTAACATAAGTAATATTTTCTATTGTTTCATTTACATCTTCTGTTTTAATTTTAAATACACCATCTAATGTATCTTTAAGAGTATTGATTAAATAATCTACTTCAAATGATTCTTCATTAATTTCAACTATATTATCCATTCTTGTTTGACCAATTACTGTATAATTTATATTTTCAAGTTTTGCAAAATCAAATTCATTTGAAACTTCTAAAATTATTGAACCATAATTTGACTCAAATAACATTTCATCATTTTCAACTTTAATCTGTGCACCTATCTTATTTCCAATAGCCATCTTAGTTATTGCTTCAACTATTCCACCATCTTTTACTGATGTCATAGCTAATATGTCATTATTTTTATTTAAAGAATAAACTTTATTTAAGTTATTTTTAAACTGTTCTATATTTAATAAATCCTCAGTAGTTCTATTTGTTTTTATAAGAACTATTTTTGAATTTGTTTGTTTAAATTCAGGTGATTTAATAAATTTGCTATCCTCAGTTGTTACTGCAAAAGCCACTAATGTTGGAGGTACATCCATCTGACCAAAACTCCCAGACATTGAATCTTTACCACCAATAGCAGGTAATCCAAGTTCTTTTTGAATACTAAATGCTCCTATAAGTGCAGCAAATGGTTTCCCCCATCTATCTGGATTGTTTCCAAGCTTTTCAAAATACTCTTGTAATGTTAATCTTATTTTGCTATATTCCCCACCCATAGTTACTATTTTTGTAACTGCTTCTACAATACTATAATAAGCACCGTGGAATGGACTCCAGCTAGATATATATGGATTAAGACCAGATGTCATAATAGAACAAGTATTTGTGTATGAATCTAACACTGGTATCTTACATGCCATCCCCTCTGTTGGTGTTAATTGATATTTTCCACCAAAAGGCATAAGCACTGTTCCTGCACCAATAGTTGAGTCAAATCTTTCAACAAGTCCTTTTTGTAATCCTACATTTAGTTTTTTTAATGTTGAATTAATTTCACCTCTAAGATTTTTAACATTCTTTTTAGCAAAATAACTTTCCTCTTGTTTTGGACTAGTGATATTAACAGTTGTGTACTGTTTTGCACCATTAGTATTTAAAAATTCTCTCTTTAAACTAACGATTTCCTTTCTATTCCAGTACATTCTCATATAGCCAGTGTTTGTAACATTTGCAACTATTGTTGCCTCTAAATTTTCTTCATTTGACATCTGTATAAATTTCTCAGCATCATTTTTATCAACAACAACTGCCATTCTTTCTTGTGACTCAGAAATAGCAAGTTCTGTACCATCAAGTCCCGCATATTTCTTAGGAACTAAATCAAGATTTATATCGAGAGAATCACAAAGTTCTCCGATTGCAACTGAAACTCCACCTGCGCCAAAATCATTACATCTTTTTATAAGCTTTGTTATATTTCCATTCCTAAATAATCTTTGTATTTTTCTTTCAGTTGGTGGATTACCTTTTTGAACTTCTGCTCCACATTCTTCAATAGATGCTGTATTATGTTCTTTTGAAGAACCAGTAGCTCCCCCACAACCATCTCTTCCCGTTTTTCCGCCAAGTAATATTATTAAATCTCCTTCACAAGGAACTTCTCTAACAACATTTTCTTTTGGAGCTGCACCTAAAACTGCACCAACTTCCATTCTTTTTGCCATATACCCTTGATGATATATTTCTCTTACTTCACCAGTTGCAAGACCTATCTGATTTCCATAAGAACTATACCCATGAGCTGCACCAAGAGTTATTATTCTCTGTGGTAATTTCCCCTCAATAGTTTTATTTATTGAAACTGTTGGATTTGCACTACCTGTTATTCTCATTGCTTGGTATACATAAGTTCTTCCTGATAAAGGATCTCTTATAGCACCACCAAGGCAGGTAGCTGCACCGCCAAATGGTTCTATTTCAGTTGGATGGTTATGTGTTTCATTCTTAAACATTAGTAAATAATCTTCCAAACCATTCCCTGTTTCTATTTGTATATTTATAGAACAAGCATTTATTTCTTCAGATAAATCTAAGTCATCTAATGCTCCTCTTTTCCTCATCTCTTTCATTGACATAACTGCAATATCCATAAGTGTTATATCTTTTTCTTTTTCTCTTTCTTCATAAACATATTCTCTACTATCACAGTAATTTTTAATTGCATTGTTTATAACTCTTGAATATGCACCATTTTCAACATCTATTTTAGTTATACTTGTTTCAAATGTTGTATGCCTACAATGATCTGACCAATATGTGTCAATAACTTTAATTTCTGTGATACTTGGGTTTCTCTCCTCACTCTTAAAGTAATTTTGTACTAATAATAAATCTTCAATGCTCATCGCTAATGAATTTTCTTTATGGAATGCATTTATCTCTTCTTGTGAAAATTCTATGAATCCATTTAAAAACTTAATCTCTTTTGGTACTGAATAAAAATCATCAATGATATACTCAAAAGGATTAACCTCTCTAGAATCTACTGTATTTATATAATACTTTTTAATAGTTATGATATCTTGTTCATTTAAATCACCTGATAAAACTAATATCCTAGCATTTTTCACATCAACTTTTTGCCCTTTATTTAAAATTGCAAAACACTCACTAGTTGCATCAGCTCTTTGATCATATTGACCTGGTAAATACTCAACAGCTATGCAAACTTCATCTTCTTTCAAAGGAAATTTATCTACATATAAATTGTCAACTGGTGGTTCTTGTATTATTTCCTCTACTCTCTCAATTGAATCACCATTAATTAAATATCTGTTTAAAAGTCTTACACCTTCTAAATTTTCAATTGATAAATTTTCTTTAAAATCTTGCAAAAGATTTTTAGCTTCTACATCAAATCCAGTCTTTTTTTCTACAAAAAACAAACCTACCATAATTACCCCCATTTACGAACTTTAATTTAATTATAAGTATTATTATTCGTGTTATGAGTATATATTACCATTTTATTCCTTATGAGTCAAACGTTTTTTATAAAAATAAAGCTTATAATTCGTCATTTCGAATTATAAGCTTTATTTCCTATTCTATTATATATTTCTTCTCAACCAAACTGTTAGAAATTATTGGTGACATCTCTAATTTGAATTTAGAATCTTTATTATAATTTTCAAAATCTATTATAGTTACATTCATATTAGGTTTCCCTAACACATGAACAGGGTGTTTTTCTTGATATACGATTGGTCTTTCCTTAAATGATCTAATAAAAGCTCTAACAACATCATATACAACATTTTTATGTATATCTCTTGTCACTCCAAGACCTTGAACATTCCCAACAGGTAAAATACCTACTGTCATATCTTTACTAGCTTTAAATTTAGCACCATACCCAACAGTTTCTCCATGTTTAACTTCATATATAGAAACTGCTTTAGCATAATAATCAAAAACTTTTTCCATTCCTTTTCCAGCACCAATATATCCATATAGTATATTTCCTGCTCTAACCGCAGTTGTAAAACTTGCAGCTGCTCGCAATTTATCATTAACTATACCACTAGATGCCAAGCAATGTATTAAAGGAATTTCACCTTTATATTTTTCTGTTGCATTTTTAAATATTGCTATTTGCTTTAATGTAAATTCTTCATCTGCTGCTTTATGTAAATGAGTATATAAACCTTCTATTTTTACATTTTTATGTTCGTCTTTTATTCTTTTTATAAAACTATCCAATTCAACTGGCTTTATACCCATTCTATTCATACCTGTATCTAAATAAATATGAACTCTGTACTCTTCTTCTTTTGAAAGTGAATTTAAAATCTTCTCATTGTCAATACTTAATATTAAGTTTCTTCTGTTGTTTTTGAAACAACTTTCTTGACATAGTGGTGATAGAATAAGTACATCTTTTTTTAATGATACCTTATTTGCCTCTTCGATATCTGCAACTGCAATTATATCTACCTTGTCTTGTATGAAATTAGCTATATCAGCTAGTCCTAGCCCATAAGCATCTCCTTTTATTACTCCTATAAGTTTTTTCTCATTAGTTAACTTTTTTATTTTTTCTATGTTGTTCTCTAATCTATTTAAATAAACTTCGCACCAAAAATTCATAGTCAAACCCTCTCTAAATACTTTCTTCTTAAAGTTTTTTAATTATATTATAACATAATAAAAAAAAGTTATCATCACCCATAATTTTAGCAAAAAAAAGAGAGCATATCTAAATATGCTCTCTAAGAAATTTATTTATTTAGTTTCTTTTCCACCTTTTAATATATCCGCAATTGCAGCTATACTTCCAAGTGAAGATAATGTTTCGTTTGGCAAGATAAGTTTATTTGCTGGACCATTGGCCATCTCTTTAAGTGCTTCTACTTGTTTAAGTGCTATTACAGTCTCATTTGTTCCTGATTCTATAATAGAAGTATTTACAAGTGCAATAGCTTTAGCTTCTGCCTCTGCTATCGCTTCAATAGCCTTAGCCTTTCCTTCTGCTTCTAATAATTGAGATTCTTTTAAGCCTTCTGCTCTTTTAATGTTTGCTTCTTTATCAGCTTCTGCTCTTAAAATTTTAGAAGTTTTTTCTCCTTCAGCCTTAGCTATTTCACTCATTTTGAATCCTTCAGCCTGTAAAATGAAAGCTCTCTTATCTCTCTCAGCTTTCATTTGCTTTTCCATAGCATCTTGAATTTCTCTTGGTGGTAATATGTTCTTTATCTCTACTGATAATATTTTAACACCATAAGCATCCGTAACTTGGTCTATAATTTCTAAAAGTTCACAGTTTATTTTATCTCTTCCTGATAATACTTCATCTAATGACATATTACCAACTATATTTCTCATATTTGTAATAGTTGCATATATAATACCTGATTTATAATCTTCTATATTATAAACTGCATCTTTAGAATTTAAAACTTTATAGAATATAACATTATCAATTTGGATATTTACATTATCCTTTGTTATAACTGTCTGTGGTTGTATATCTAAAATTTGTTGTTTTGTTGAAATTCTTCTTCTAACAAAATCAGCAAAAGGTATAGTTATATGCCAACCTGGTTCTAAAGTTTTATAATATTGTCCAAATCTTTCTAAAATGTAGACAGAACCTGTATTAACTATTTTTATTGATGATACAAGTACTATTAATATGATAATTATTACTATCGCTAAAATTATTAAACCTGTCATATCTTATCACTCCCATTCTATTTTATTTTTTCTAATAATAATTTATTTCCCGCTAGTCCTGCAATCTTAGCTTTTTCACCTTTTTCCAAAAAATTATCATCTGTATTTTTAAAAGTCCAATAAATACCCTCAAATTTTATTAAAGTCTCAGCATTAGCTTCAAGCCTATTATCTAAAGTAATTATTTTCCCAATATAAGTATCTTCCATTACTGCTGTTCCAAGGTTATCTTTTTTGATTTTTTTCTTTATAACTGGATATATAGCAAATATGAACACTCCACCAACGACACCAAATGTAATTAATTGGACTATTAGGTTTATTCCCACAATACTAAGTACAAGAGCTAAAACTGCACCAACACCAAATCCAGCAAATAAAAAGTCCGACGTTGCAAAATCAAGAATAACAGCTATTATAATGACAAAGAGCCATATCCATTCCATATAAATCCTCCTTCATTTAAGATATTTTCATTTTATTACTAAAATATACCATTGTCAATAGATTTACTATTAAAAAAGGTTTATTTTATTTTTATAAAGGTTTTTTAATACTATTTATTAAATTTGTATTATAATATTAATTATATTGTAATACAAAGGTAAATGTTAAAAAAAAGACAAAGTATAATTCAATTAAATATTTCTACTTAATCTTCCTGTGCCTCAATTTTATATTTTCCACGAGGGACATTATAAAATGAGTATTCTCCCTGATTATTACAAATACATTCACTAACTTTTATATAAGTACCCTCATTAACTTCATAAAGAAGATTAACTTTAATGGCCATTTTTTCAATTTCATCTACTATGTAGCCATAAATTTTATTATCTATAAATTTCAAATTTAATGATAAAAATGAACAGCTCTCACGAAATTTAACTTTAAACTTTTTGCCTTTAAATTCATTAGCAGTAACCGCTAGTATGTATTCACCGCACTCTAAATCAACACTAGTAATTCCACACAAATTTGTATTAATACTTTTATTAATATCATCTTTTATAATTACTATTTTCGCATTATATATTGGCACACCAAATTCATTACTTATGCATAAAATTAACTTGCCTTTTTTTATCATAAAAATTCTCACCTTAATAATATTACTATAATAATACTATGAATTTAGTTACTAAAAAGATAACCAAATTCTATCTATAAATGTCTACTATCATACCTTGTATTTCATCTACTGTTGCTGCTACCGAAATATTTTCCTTTTCATCAACTAAGAGTGAATTAGTTAACTCCTCTAATTTTTCATCTATTATCTCAATAGTAACAAAGTATTGTGTTTGCCAAAAACTAGTATTATTTTTGACTTTATACATATTCTCTAAAACTTCAGCTAAGTATTCTTTTATCATTCTTTTATAAGCTCTAACATCAGAATAACATTTAGTTAAAACTAATTTATTTCCCTTATTCTTTATATCATTAATCATCTTCTTGAACTCTTGATCAGATCTTCTTTGTTTTGCATCACTAAAACTTTGTGAAAAATCTCTTTTCTCTTGAACTTTTTTTTCCATACTAACTTGAGTCTGACTATTTCTAGCTATATTATTAATTTCCATTTTCCCCTCCAAAAACTAATTGAATACTTCAATTATAGTATGATACATCCTTATAGACAATAGAAAAAGGATGTCTATTTCAAGACATCCTTTAAATTTATACTAACTTTGTTCCATTTTCATCAATTGTTATTAATTTATCCTTAAATAATCCACCAAGTGCCATTTTAAAGTATTTTTTAGAACATTCAAATACAGCCTTGATTTCTTCTGGTGAACTTTTATCCCATAATTTCATTTCACCATTATTTGCTTTTAAGTAATCTAAAATTCTTCCTTCTAGCTTACCTTTTTCATCAAGTTTTTTAGATCTTAATCTTATAGTAACCATACCATCTTCATAAATTCTATCTATTATTCCTGTAATGCTCTCTCCAGGCTTAATTTCTTTGAAGAATTCTTTTGTTAAAACAGCTGCTCTATATTCATTGTCTATTGCAACACATAAAGAACCATTTGTTTGATATCCATAAACTATACCTGTTACTTCTGTATGTACTTCTGGATCTTCCATAGTCTCTAAATACCTATCAATATTTGTAGTTGCTGCAAGTCTTCCTGTTTTATCAACATACATATAAAGTAAATATGATTTTCCAACTTCTAGATTGTATAGTTGTTCTTTATGCGGAACAAGAACATCTCTTTCTAATCCAATATCTGCAAATGCTCCTAAATTTTCTTTAACTTCTTTAATTTCAAGCACTGCTAATTGCCCTACTGTTGCTTTAGGTTTTTCTTCAGTTGCAATTATTCTATCAAAAGTATCTCTATATACAAATACCTCAAGTTCATCTCCAATTTCAACATTTTCTGTTTTCAAACTTTTAATTGGTAGTAATATATCATCGCTTGTAAATCTACTTTCAACATCTAAAAAGAATCCAAACTCTGCTTTTCTAGCTACTTTAAGTTTATTATAATCACCTATTTTTATCATTTTTTCCTCCTGCTTTAAACTACTTACTACTGTTAGTTATAAGCTTATTTCTATTTGAATAAGCTAGTATATATATTTTTTTAAGATATATATATATAATCTATTCTCTATCTTACTAATATTAACCTTGTTTATTTAAAAAGTAAAGTTTAAAGTCAATAATAAGCATTTGAAAGCAGGTGTAATTTTGAGCAAAAAAAAGTCTAAACAAGATAACCCTTCAGTTGATTTAGATAAAATTAATTTTTTTTATGGAGTTCCACATTGTCATACAAACATTTCAACTGGAAAAGGTACTCCTTCCGAGTGCATAGATATGGCATTTAGAAATGATTTAGATTTTTTAATTCTAACTGACCATAATAGTTCCTTTGGAAAGGATGCAAAGTCTTCAAATTGGATTACAAATACTAAATTAATTGCAAAATACAATAAAAAGGTGAATAACTTCCTTGTGCTCCAAGGATTTGAAGCACACAGTTCAGAATGGGGGCATTTTAATATAATAAATCCTAAAAATTATTTTTCTGGAACAGTAACTGACATAAATGCTCTAGTTCTTTGGAGTTTAAAAGATAAAAATACATTAATCTCAATAAATCATCCTCATAATTCAGCGATAAATATAAATTTCAGCCCTACAATAAATAAATGTATCACTAATATCGAAGTCTGTAATGGTATTTTTGGAAGAAAATATACCAAACACGACAAAATTTACTATACTATGCTAGATAAAGGATGGAAATTAAGCGCAATAAATGGACAAGATAACCATAAATTGAATATTGGAAAAGAAGAAAATTTAACAGCAGTCATAGCAAACTCATTAACTGAAGAGTCTATAATATATGCTTTTAAAAATCATCATACATTCTCTACTGAATCTAAAAGTCTTAAAATGTACTTTACAATTAATTCAACATTTATGGGTGCAACATACCATGTGAAAAATAGAGAGTTATTAAAGTTTTTTATTAATGTGGAAGATTCTATAAAAAAAGTTGTTAAAGTCCAAATTATAACTACAAATGGTAAAGTAGTTAAAGAAATTACCAACCTTGAAATTCATACTGTAAAATTTATGTACCAGCAAAACGCATCCCTCACCGAAAAGTGGTATATAGTAAGAGCTATTTTAAATGATAAAAGAGAGGCGATTAGTTCTCCTATATTCATAGAATTTTAAAGCTAAAAGGGCTATATCAAAACTATAACATTTCAATTATAGTTTTGATATAGCCCTTTTATTTATTTATTTATTTATTTATTCTTTTCAATAGACAATTTTAGTCTTTCAATCTCACTATTTTTTTCTAATAATAAAGCCTTGTATTCATTAGTTTTTCTATCTCTCTCTAACAATTCACAATTCAATGTATTTATTAAAGATGCCATTTCATCAGAACTTCCAATTATTCTATTAAACAATAATAAATTTGATTTTAGAATTTCCGGAATTTCTTCATGTGAATATCTAAGTCTATGGTCAATTTCTCCGTATCCTTCCTCAAATATCGTTCTAACTTGTATTTCTGCTATTATAGGAGTGCTAAGTGTAAAATTAAGTTCTACTAGATAGTGTACTGATCTATACCCTGATGGTCTTGATCTGACTTCAATTCCAAGTTCCTCGAAATTAGTTGTATTATCACCATCTCTGACATTTGCAGTTATTTCTATGACATTCCAAGTTTTAATTATAAAATTATGAATAGCTTCCCATTCACATTTTAAAATATGAATTACACGAACTCCTATTAAATCATTTATCTCTTTTTTATAATTATTTACTGTGAATTCGAATGACTTTCCATATTTATTCTTTCTTTCACTTGTTTTTCTGATTACTTTTTCTATTAGCCTATCACTTTTTTTTATTCTAGACTTAACACTATGAACTTTTGAATTTGATCGTAAAATATTAGCTATAAATTCAGCTTGATTTTCATAAGATTCTTTATATTTTATATAATCAATATATATATCCTCTAAATTTTGAATTTTTATATCATTAGATTCAATAAGTGATCTTGTGTGTAAATGTTCTTCTAATATGCGTGTGACTTCTAAATTCATAATAATATCTCCTTAAGCACAAAATATTTCAAAAAAAGTAGCTACTAATTTCATTAGAGCTACTTTTTATAACTATTAATCTTTTTTATTTTTAACTCTATTTGGTTTAGCTTTAGGTTTTATAGTAACTTTTTTTTGTTCTTTTTTTATTTTAGGATTACCATCTCTATAAATATCAAAGAACCAAAAGAAAATTATTGCTGCAAGTCCTGATAATAATATCTTTCCTACATTAATTGCCTCACCATTCCCTGGAACAAATACAGAACCTATAAATATTATTATAGATATTGCTAACACTATCCATTTATTAATCCTGATTTTCGGGAATACATACCTACTTAATAATGTATACGCTGCAAATATAATAATTGCAAATCCAACTACCATTAAAACTGTTTTTAATATTTCAAACAAACTCGTCCCCTCCTTAACATAAATCTATAATATAATATTAGAGTACTTTAGCCCTATTTTCAACAAAAAAAATTGTAAACATCACTTATCTTCCAAAATTTAGGCTAAAATTTGAACAATTTATCAATTTTATTGATTTTTTTTTAGTATTTTGTAAGTTTTCCTTTAAAAACTTCAAAAAATTTGTTAGAATAATAATATCAAAAAATATTATATAATACGAGGTGGTTTTGTGTCTTTATCAAACTCAATGCATTTAGACGAATTAGACTTACAAATTTTGGATATACTGATTAAAGATTGCAGAACTCCATATCTTGAGATAGCAAGAATATGTCACGTTTCAGGTGGTACTATTCATGTTAGAATGAAGAAAATGGAGGATTTAGGCATAATTAAAGGGACTAGAATACTTTTAAATCTTTCAAAATTAGGTTACGATGTTACTTGTTTTGTTGGAATATATGTCGACTGCACATCATCTTATAACGAAATCTTTGACAATCTTTCATCAATCAAAGAAATCGTTGAGCTTCACTTAATAACAGGGGCTTACACAATATTCGCGAAATTAGTATGCAAAAGCATATCTGATTTACAAGACATATTATTAAATAAAGTAAATATAATCGATGGGATAAATAGAACTGATACATTTATATCATTATCTCAACCTATCGATAGAAATATAAGACTTTAAATATTATTCTAGATAAAAAAAAGTTATTCTGAATTTTCAGAATAACTTTTTTTATTTTATAAGTTTTTAATTATATCAAATAACTCTAATGCTGCTTTTTTAGGACCTTCTTTTTCCATTCCATTTATAGCTAAGCAAGTGTTAATTTCTCCAACTTTAACGCCTTTTTCAAACATTTTAGCAAAATATTTATCTAAAAGAACATCACATTCTTCACTTTTTTGAACTGGACCAAATGGATTTGCAAAATATGATTCAACAAGACCTAGCTCAGTTGTTGTACCTTTTGCTACTCTTGCACCTTTTCTAAATGTATCAATTGCGGCTTTTGGAGTATCAAAGTAACTTATAGAATCTCTACCATCTCTTACATCTGTATAATTGTTAGCATATAAGAATAAATCAACTTTGTATCCTTCCATAATTTCTTCATATGTTGCAACCGGGATTACAAGTCTAGCATTTATTTTATCTGGATTCATAAAAATACTTCTATCAATTTCTTTAAATGCATAACCTGGGTCTAAATCATCTAATCTAACAAAGGCTCCTATTTCTGTTCCATAACCATAAACATCATCATTTTCTATATTTATGCTACCCATATCATCAAAAACAATTGTCATTTCACTTATATGATCTTCACTTAATGTTCTAAATGCTTCTAAACTTTCTGATTTACCAGCACCACTATCTCCCATTATAACTATATTAGCTTCTTTTCCTGATTTAAGAAGTATCTTAACCATAGCTCCATGTATTGGAAGCATACCTCTTTTTATCATAACTAAATTGTGTAATGTTAAAATCATTTTCTTCATATAACCGAAATAATCAACATTTTCACTATAGTTTATATATCCAGTCATCAAATCATTCTTCTCATCATCAAAGAATACTGTTTTAACCTCTTCACCATCTTTGTCACCAAATGCATAAATAAGATCTGGTTTTTTCCCCCTATACTCAGAAGGCTTTGCCATTTCAAATAAGTTACATAATGTTATACCATGTGACATGAAATCTCTGTGGAAGTATATATGAGCTATTAGGCTTCCTACTTTTATAGGATAACAGAACCAATGTTCTCTATTTATACTCATATTCTTAATTGGGTTTTCAAAAGTCTCAGTGAATATTCCATCTCTTGTATTTCTTTTTGGATATGTTATAAATGGTGTTTCTAATGAAATTGAATCTATAAAACTAATATTCTCTAGAACCTCATATCCACGTGGAATTGGCCACACTGTTTGATTTAACATTAAACAAGCATTCCCACCAGCTGGCACTTGTCTGTACACTCTTGGACTCTCGTTTAATAAATTTTTAGTTATTCTTCTATAGAATCTTAAAATTAATTGTGAGAATGATGTGTTAGCTTCAACGAAACTTACAGCTGCTATACCTGCTTTGACTTTATTGTTATGAATGACAGTATATCTCTCCATTTTTCTCCAGAAAGAATATATATCTTCTATTACAGCTAATAATTTACTTTCTTTTTCTAATAACATTTCATATTTTGAATTTACAGCTACAACCTCTTCTGCTTTCATCATTGATAAAAGTTTAAAAGCCCCTATAAGTTCATATCTTAAAAGCTTAACATCATCAGTACCTAATGATGTTTTTAAAAATTTAAAATCATTTGTATTTTTCTCTTTAGCTTTATTTAAAAAAGCCTCAACAATTCTTCTGAATCCTTCACTGTTCATTATAGATTCAAAACTATCACAGTATTTCGCCGTGAAATTAATAGTTACCTTATCATTACTTAAAGAAAATTCTTTTCTCATAAATATACCCCCTTGTTCCCCAAACATTTTTTACTTTAAAGTCACTCTCATTCTTGGTCATTTTTATTTATTATAACACTAATTTGCAATTTATCAAATTTTTTTTTTCATTTTTTCTAATTTTTTTATTTCAAAATACACTTTTTGAAACTTAAAATTTCTTTTTTGACTATAAACAAGTTATTTTATTGCAAATATTATATTTTTCACGATAAAATAATTTTAAACATTTTTTATTATTATATGTATCCATTTATAAAAAAACACATATATTTTTCACAAAAATATATGTGTTTCACTTTTTTTTAACAATTTTCTAAATTTTTCTCAATAATATCATGTATTAATTTGCCTAAATTTTTTTGTTCTTCTTTTGAAAGTTCATCAACATAAATAGGTTTATCATATTTTACCTTAATTTTGGTTTTCTGAAATTTCTTATTAAGTTCATAAGCTCTATATGTTCCATTAACAGTAACAGGCACAACAGGAACTTTTGCTCTAATTGCAAGTTTTAAACTTCCAGCTTTGAAATCCTTCAAAACGCCATCCTTAGCTCTAGTACCTTCTGGATAAATCCCTAACGAATAACCTTTATTAAGCTTGTCTACACCTTCTTTAATAACTCTAACTGCATCTCTTGGGTCTTCCCTATCAATGGCAACACTATGACATAGCATTATCCATCTCCCCATAATTGGAGTTTTTAATAATTCTTTTTTAGCTATAAATCCAACAGTCCTGTTAGCCCCCATCATAAGTGCAGGAATATCTAAAATCCCTTGATGATTCCCTACAAATAAGCAATGGTCATTTGGAATATTTTCAACACCTTCATATTCAACTTTTATACCAATCATATCAAAAGTAAATTTACACCACTTTTGAACTGACCTATGCTTAAAACTTTCAGCAGCTTCATGCCCTTTCACTTTCAATATTATTGGAACTATCCAACTCTTTGCAAAAAATAGTCCCATGTAAGCCATATAACTCAAAATTGCAAAACCATATCTCAATTTTTCTAAAATTCCACTCATTTTAATCTCCTCTTCCATCTGTATAAGCATATTATACTTTATTCTCACAATTTTTTTCAACATTTCACACTTTACTTACTACTTGTTTACACTTACAATTATTGTAAATAGTGTTTTTAGGTGGTGAATTTTTGTTTTATAAAATAATAAAATTTATCTTTATTTTTCTATTAATTTTTAATTTTCAAAGTTGCACTATAAATAATAACCTTTTAGAAGTTCATTTTATAGATATAGGACAAGGTGACTCTACATTAATAAAATTTAATTCTAAGATTCTATTAATAGATTCAGGTCCTAACTCCTCTGAAGAAAAATTAATAACTTATTTAAAAAAGAATAATGTAACTACAATAGATTATCTTATAGCAACTCATCCACATGAGGATCATATAGGAAATATTGATGCTATATTAAAAAATTTCAATATTAAAAAATTTTTTTCTCCAAAAGTTTTATATAAATCTAAAGATTTTACTAATATGATAAGTACTTTAAACAAAGAAAATTTGGATATTGTAACATTGAATCCTAATTTAAGTCATGATATTTTAATATCAGAAGATATTCATCTTGAAATCTTCTCTCCTGCAAAAACATATGAAAATATAAATAATTACTCACCCATAATTAAATTAACTTATTTTAATAATAGTTTTCTTTTTACCGGCGATGCTGAAAAAGAAGCTGAAGCATCTGTGTTGTCTTCTAATATCGATAGTGATGTATTAAAGGTTGGTCATCATGGAAGTTCATCTTCATCAAGTATGGAGTTTTTAGAGAAAGTGACACCGAGTATATCTGTAATATCTTGTGGCATAGATAATTCTTTTAACCATCCACACAAACAAACTTTAGAAAATCTTGAAGAAATTCAAAGCCAAATATTTAGGACTGATGAAGATGGCAGTATCATATTAATAAGTGATGGAACTAAAATTGAACAAAAAAAATAAGCACTGCGTTTTCTTAACTTAGTGCTTACTTTCTTCTTCTAATTCTATTTTTTCAAGTTCTTGTTTTTTCTTTTCAGCTTCTAATTTTTTAAGTTCTTCACTTTCAATTTCCATTATAAGCTCCCAGTTAACAAGTATATAGAATAAGTTAACTACATCTTGCTCATTGTAAATAAGTATTTTTTCAATTTTTTCTTTTGGCATTCTTTTAAAGTATTCTTTGTCTTTCAATACTTTATGGAAGGTTTTTGCTAGGTTAGAACCCGAAATAAGTTCACCTTCTCTTATAATTCCAAACTTTTTCTCTAATGCCTTTAGTCCAATTCCCTTTTTAAATGTATTTTCATAAACCTTTTGTATATCTACTGAAGTAAAATAATCATTAAAGTTGAAATTTATTCCATACTTTTCAAACAAGAAATTTATAACTGTAAAGTCATTATTTCCTGAGAATGTAACTATATATTTCTTTTTCTTATTTGCACATACATCTATAAAATATTTTTTAGCTAAGTATAATACATCTTTAGCTTCACTTTTATTCTCTATCATATATTGTGTTACTTTCATAGTATTAGTAATCTCATCATAATAACAAGCTCCAAATACTCCTATACACTTAGGTTTTTTATAAACATAATGTTCTAAATCAAAATAAACAGCCTGCTTATAAATTTCCTCATGCTTGCCAAATTTAATTGCTAAATCACTATTAAATTCGCCTACTTCTACATCTCTTTCTCTTATAATCACCTTATCACTCTTTTCTAATCTAATAATATAGAATCTACTAAAAACATTATAACACTATATTCCTTAATAGTCCTTATTAATTTAAATTAATATCGCTATTTTACAACATCCTATTCAGATGCAAGTTATATTTTAGTTTTCTAAATTTAATCTTTATTGCATAATAGTATTTTTTTCTTAAACAATTTGACATCTTTGATTCTTAATGATATTATTAAGTTGTTGATAACAGTTTTCAATAGCGAATGGAGGTTAAGAAATGAATGTATTAAATCTTAAAATTGGAGAGACTGGTCAAGTTAGTCATATAGAAGGTCATGATAAGTTAGTAAAAAGATTATTAGCACTGGGCTGCACAAATGGGACAAGCATTAAATTAAAAAGAAAAGCACCACTAGGTGATCCTATAATTTTTAGTATAAGAGGATTTGACATAGCACTTAGAAAAAATGATGCTAAAAATATTTATTTAAAAGAAATAATTTAAGACGCAAGGAGAGAATACACAATGAAGACTATAGCCTTAATAGGGAACCCAAACGTGGGTAAGACTACTCTCTTCAATATGTTAACAGGCTCAAATCAGCACGTTGGTAACTGGGCCGGAGTTACAGTTGATAAAAAGGAAGGTTTTTTTGAAGATATTAAAGTAATAGATTTACCAGGGATATATGCAATGGATGCCTTCTCAAACGAAGAAAAAGTTTCAAAAAAATTTATAGAAGAAGGTAACGTAGATGCAATTATTAATATTGTTGATGCATCTAATTTAGATAGAAACTTATATCTAACAATGCAATTAAAACAATTTAAAAAGCCTATTATATTAGTTATTAATATGATAGATGTTGCAGAAAAAAAAGGTATTTCAATCGATTTCAAATCTCTTGAAAAAAACTTTGGTGTAAAGGTCATTCCTTTGTCAGCAACAAAATCAATCGGAGTTGATGATTTAAAAAATTCCATAAAAAATGATAATTTTATGGATTATTTAGATGAAAAATCTTATAACTTCAAAGATGAAGAAGATTTATATAATTA
The DNA here is from genome assembly GCA_051650125.1 of Sarcina sp. Classification (GTDB taxonomy): domain Bacteria; phylum Bacillota; class Clostridia; order Clostridiales; family Clostridiaceae; genus Sarcina. The sequence goes on from JBOFIK010000056.1 coordinate 68,388, forward strand.
TATTGAAAAAAAATTAAAGACTAGCTACACTAGAGATTTAGAAAAAAGTTCTACTAAACTTACAGAACGTTTAGATTCTATTTTTCTTAATCCATTTTTAGCTTATCCGCTATTTATTTTAATATTATATGTTGTATTCCAATTTACATTCAAGTGGGTTGGACAACCCCTATCAGATATGATGGCTGATTTTGTAGATAATGTACTTATGCCTCATGCAAGTACTCTACTTGCTGGAAACTCTGACTGGTTTAAATCACTTATAGTAGATGGTATTATTTCAGGGGTTGGAGGAATCGTAGCATTTCTACCACTTATAGTTTCATTATACTTCGGTATTTTCTTATTAGAAGATAGTGGATATATGGCTAGGGTTGCTTTCTTAATGGATAGTCTTATGAGAAAAATGGGCTTATCTGGAAAAGCATTCATAACTATGACAATCGGATTTGGATGTTCTGTTCCTTCAATAACATCTGCTAGAACACTTGAAAGTGAAAAAGATAGAAAACTTGCAGCACTTTTAGCACCACTTATGTCTTGTAATGCTAGACTTCCTGTATATGTACTTTTCGCATCAGTATTCTTCCCAAATCATGGTGGACTCGTAGTTCTTTCAATGTATTTAATCGGAATAGTTGTTGCTTTCCTTTGTGGACTAGCACTAAAAAATACCGTATTTAAAAAGGATGATGAACCATTTATTGTGGAACTTCCTGAATATAAAATCCCAAGTGCTAGAAATGTATCAAAACAAATCATAAGTAAAAGTAAAGCATTCCTTATAAAAGCTGGTACTATAATATTTGCAATGAGTGTACTTATTTGGTTCCTTCAAAGCTTTAATATGCAAGGATTAACTGATAATGTTTCTGATAGCTTCTTACAAAGCATTGGATCATTCATAGCACCTTTCTTTGCACCATTAGGTTTTGGAAATTGGCAAGCTTCAGTTTCATTACTCGCTGGAATTATGGCTAAAGAAACTGTTATTTCAAGCATGGAAGTAATTTACAGCGGTGACTTACATCTGTTACTTGCATCACACTTTACAGCATTATCTGCATATGCATTTATGGTATTCGTTCTTCTTTACACACCTTGTGTAAGTGTAATTGGAGTAATGAAGAAAGAGTTTGGTGGTAAGTTTACAATACTATCTGTTGTATTCCAACTAGCATTAGCTTGGATATGCGCATTCTTAGTCTTTAATGTAGGTTCATTAATACTTTAAAAGGGGCGATATATATGCAAATAATTGTAACCGCTTTAATAATAATAGCTGTTGTATATATTTTATTTAAGAACATAAAAAAATCTGCAAAAGGATCTTGCAGTTGTAGTGGAACTTGTTCTGCTAAATGTCCAAAGATTAAAGAAGGTTCTTGTGGGACTTCTAATATAACAATAAAAAAGAAAGATAACTAAAAAGAACCTAGGGGGTATCCCCTAGGTTCTTTATTTACTACATTTCATCAACAACATCTACTGCTATTAATCCAAGTGCATTTTTAATTACTTGAGCTGATGCTTTTATAAGTGCAACTCTTGCACTCTTAAGGCTCTCATCCTCAACATTTAATACAGTGTGTGCATTATAGAATTTATTAAATGCTTTTGCTACATCAATAGCATATCTTGTTACTACTGAAGGCTCAAGCTTATCTATTGCAAGTAAAATAACTTTGTGGAAGTCTTCTAATGTTTTACTCAATTCAAATTCTTCTTTAGTTGTTAATTTACTAAAATCTGCAGCCACTAAGTTATCCCCTGCTCTTTTAATTATACTATTTGCTCTTGCATAAGCATATTGAACGTAAGGAGCTGTTTCTCCATCGAAACTAAGCATTTCTTCCCAGTTAAATGTAATATCCTTTTCTCTTGTATTTTTAAGGTATGTGAATATTATTGCACCTATACCTATTTTTTTAGCTGTTTCTTCTTTATTAAGAAGTGTTGGGTTTTTCTCTTCTATTAGTTTTTGTGCATTCTCAACTGCACCATTTAATAGGTCTTCTAAAAGAACTACATCACCTTTTCTTGTTGAAAGTTTTTTATCCGCAAACTTAACAACCCCAAATGGTATATGAACACAATCTTTAGCCCATTCTTGACCAGCAAGTTCTAATGTTTTGAAAACTTGTTTAAAGTGAAGTATTTGATCTTTCCCAACTACATAGATACATTTATCAAACTCATAGTGCTCTTTTCTGTATCTAGCAGCAGCTAAATCTCTAGTTGCATATATAGATGCCCCATCTGATTTAACTACAAGACATGGTGGCATATTGTACTCATCAAGCATTACAACTTTTGCACCATTACTCTCTTCTAGTATTTCTTTACTCTCTAAGAAAGCAACGACATCATCCATTTTATCATTGTAGAAACTTTCTCCAGCCCATGAATCAAAATCAACACCTAATATATCATAAATTTTATTAAATTCTTTTAATGATAAATCTTTAAATCTATTCCATAAAGCTACCTCTTCTTCACAACCATCTTCAAGTCTTTTAAAATGCATTCTTCCTTGATCATCAAGTTCTGGGTTCTCTTTAGCTTCATAATAAAATTTAACATATATTCTTAATAACTCTTTGATTGGGTCTTGCTCTAAGGCAGCCTCATCTCCCCAGTTCTTATAAGCATATATAAGTTTACCAAATTGAGTTCCCCAATCTCCTAAGTGATTTATTCTAACAGGGTTGTATCCATCAAACTTTAAAATTTTATATAATGAATTACCAATAGCAGTTGTAAATAAATGTCCTACATGGAAGGGCTTTGCAATATTTGGTGAAGAGAATTCAACAACTATATTTTTGTTATCCCCTTCTGTTCCTGAACCATAATTATCACCCTCTGATAGAACTTTTTCTATTACCACTTTACTAAAAGTTGATTTATCTAAGAAGAAATTTACATATGGTCCTAAAGCTTCAACTCTTTCAAACCCTTCTTTATTTATTCCCTCTGCTAAATCAACTGCTATCATATTAGGAGCTTTTCTCATAACTTTTGATAATTGGAAACACGGGAATGCAAAATCACCCATATCACTTTTTGGTGGAATTTCCACTAAACTTTCTATTTTTTCAACATCTAAATCTACAAGTTCTTTCAATCTGCTTGCTATAATATTTTTATTATTCATACTGAATCCTCCTATTTTTTTGTATAAAAAAACGCCTTCTTATTTTCTTAAATAAGAGACGAATATAATCCGCGGTACCACTCTAATTGATGTAACATCCACTTTGTAAATTAACGCTTGTTAAACGACGTACCATCAATCTATAAACAGTACATATCTCTGAGGTTCTCTTCACTTAAACTATTCCTTAGGACTTACACTCTACTCCTACTCGCTTTAAGATCTCACTTAGGCTACTTTCCTCTTCTAAGACTTTTTATATTCATTTTACTCGTAATTATAACAAATAAGAAACCTTTATGTCAATATGTTATATATTATTATTATAATTCTTTAAAAACTTGAAAAAAAAATTTTTTTTCTTTAATATAGAACTATCTTATTTAATTTCGAAAGGATTATTATTATTATGAATAAAGTAGGTATTATAGATATTAGTGCTGAATCAATAGATATGCTACTAGCTGAAGCTAGTGAAAAGGGATATTTTAAAGTAATAGATGAACTTAAAGAATATATAAATTTAGGTTCAAATACAATATCTTCTTGCAACATATCAAGCGAAAAAATGGATAAAACAATAGCTGTTTTACAAGTATTTAAGAATATGTGCCTTAACGCGGGTGCATCTGACATATTATTTGTAGCTTCTGAAGAAGTAAGAAACTCTGAGGGTCAATCAAATTTTAGAAAAAAACTTTCTGAAGTGCTTGATACAGAATTTAAAATTTTATCAAGTGAGGAAGATTTATATTACACTTCACTTGGAGCTACCAATTCTATGTTTATAGAAAAATCCCTTCTTTTAGATATAAAAGCATATGCTGTAAATATGGCTTTCATAGAAAATAACGTAGTAAAGCAAAGAGCTTTTTTACCATTTGGATTTATTGATATATCAAATAAATTTGATTTAAACAATAATATCGATTTTTCAACTCTAGCAAATTTAAAAAATTATATTAATGAAGAACTTGCTAAATTTGATTGGTTAACAGAGTTAAAATTTGACTCTATTATCGGAATGGGTGATTCAATAATATCACTTGGAAAAATGGATAGAGCAAAAAAACACTATCCTATACATGTATCTCATGGATATACTTTCTATCTAAATGATGTAAAAGAAATGTATAACCTACTAAAAAGTAAAGATTTAGACCATAGAAGACAAATTTGTGGTTTGCCTGAAAAATCTGTGACTACAATTCTTGCTAGTGCATCTATCTTAAAATTAATTGCAACTTATACTGACACACATGATATCGATATTTGTGGAAATGGACTTAGAGAGGGCTTAGTATTCGATTATATTGAAACTAATTTAGAGTCAAAAAAAGATATTTTAGATTCTAGTATTATAGGGGTGATGGATTCATTAAATATGAATCACGAACATGCACAACAAGTTTATTCTCTCACACAAAGTTTATTTGATAAATTAATGCCAATTCATAAACTTGATTCAAATAAGTTTAAAAGAATTCTAAAAACAGCTTCTTTGCTTCATGATTCAGGTATAAGCATAAGGTATTATAATCATCATTTAAATTCATTTTATATAGTATTAAACTCTCCAATCAATGGACTAAGTCATAAAGAACTACTTATGAGTGCTTTTGTAACAGCTATGCACAGAAATAATCATTTTACCGTACCAGTAGCTAAGTACTCTTCTTTAATTAATAAACTTGATGCTAAATGTATTGAGTACATGGGAATTATTTTAAGAATTGCAGAAGGGCTTGATAGAAGCTTATCTTCAGCCGTTGAATTTGTTGATTTAAAACTAACAGATGAATCAGCAGAGCTTATCATTAGATCAGATAAGAATATCCAGTTAGAAATCCAAGAAGCTTATAGAGCAAAACATGCTTTTAAAGAGCTTTATAAAAGAGATTTAATTATAACTAAATTGTAAATACAAATTCAATTTAGGTGAAGTTTTAACTCGCTCTAAATATTTAGTTATAGATATCATATAAAACAAAGAAAAGAGTGGAAAATCCACTCTTTTTTGTTAGAAAAATATACCAAGTATTAATAATACTAATTTATCAATACCAAATGTCACCAAAGTAACTGGTACTGCTAAAATATATTGTGCTAAAAATACTATACCAAATAAAATAAATAATTGATATTGCGCTGTAAATGCACTTATTTTATAAGCTGTACTTGGTGCAAGTTCCATAAGTAATGTATGCATTTCTAGTCCTGGCATTGGTATAAAGTTAAATGCAAAAAGACTTATATTAACTCCAGCTGTAACCTTTAGAACTAAGAATAATATACTTCCAGCAGTACTACCTACCCCTATTGTTAAAGTAACAATATATGCAAGTAATGTAGCCACAAAAGCTACTACTAAATAAGATGAAAAAGCTGCTAGGCTAACCTTTATGCTATCCTCTTTTGGCTTTTTAAATGCATATCTATTTATTTGTGATGGTTTTGACCAACCAAACCCTGTGAATATGATAAGTACAAAACCTATTATATCTATATGTGCGAATGGATCGAGTGTCATTCTTCCTTGTAACTTTTGTGCCTTGTCCCCTAATTTATATGCCACCACTGCTCTTATATACTCTTTAGCTGTAAATGCTATTAGTATTGCTGGTACCATTAAAAACTTTTGTAATAGATAATCACCCAATAAATTACACCTCCTAATTATTATTATAATTATAGCATAGAATTACTACAAAAACATCTAGCAACAAGTTAATAACTTGTTTCTAGATGTTTATATTTCTATAATTTTCTCTCATCACAATAATTTAATCATGCTTTTTCTACTCATCATAAAAAAATTTTTACTAGCATAACTATACTATATTATTTTATATATTTTTTCTCCAATTTAGAATATACAATTGCAATTATAATACAGGTAATACCCACACCACAACAAATTAGAGTTTTTTGAATAGTATCCATACCCTTTATAAACAGTAATATAGATATACAAGTAGCCATAGCCCCACCAAGTCCAACTTTTCTAAACCAAGCAGCCTTCATATAAAAACCTAATAGAATAATCCCAAAACTAGAGAGAATAGCATATATAAATATTCCTATAACATTTTCTAACAAATAAATATAGATAAGCATTCTTAAAATCACTGCGATTATACCTGTAAGTGTAATTGAAGTGATTTTTAAGTATTTACATTCTTTATAAACATTAATATCTTTCACTGCATATATATATCGTGATGCACAAATGAATAGTATTACTAAAATAAATGCGACTGGGTTTTTATACAGAATGGTTTTTACTATACATATACCTAAAAATACTATTAATATAGGGTCTATATCTTTTTGAGTAATCATTTTTTTATAATTTAAAGCAGCAATCACAATTATTAGGGTAATATAAACAGATATATTAACTACTAATACAGATAATGCTACAATTAGAATTATAGATGCAATATTTGATTCATCTTCACTGCTCAACACCATTGATATTAAATAATATATAACTAAAACACTCAATATCGGAACATCTCTTAGAATAAAACCAAAGATAACAATACTTATTGCTGAAAATACTATATATGAATAATTTCCTGTCCTAAAATACTTTTCAAATTTCTTTAATCTAGGGTGTGAAACTAAAATATTAACAACTAAAATAGCAAATATAAACCATTTATTAGATGCTTCAATTGCCATATGAATTATAAAATAAAATAATACATAATACCCTATATTAAAGAATACTATCTTACTCCATTTTAAAATACTTGTCATTATAAATAATGCAAATAACAAGATATAAATCATATATGAATTATCATAGCTATAAATCATAACAAAAACTGTTGTAGTTGCTAGTAGTAGCATATCTAACAATGACTTTGAGTTTTTATAAAAGACTCCCATAATTCCTACAAATAATACAACTATTAAAATAGGTGACTCAATTACAAAACAACTTACTAGAAAAATCCCTACTGACGCCCCAATTACATCATAACTAAACCTCTCAATATGATATTTATAAATATAGATAAATGATATAAATATTGTAATTATAAACATCCCCATATGATAACTCTCACCAATTGATAGATAAACAAAAAGTGCTAACTTTAGCATTGAAACAATTGCACTATATACCATAAATTTATTTGAAATTTTCTTCTTATATAAGATAACTATTGATAATAGTAATAACACTGATAAATATATAGATGTCCTGAATAAAATCATTGAGAATATAAGGTACACTATTATGTTTATTTTTTTTATTTTCTCATTTTTAAATAGAATAAAATTATAAACTATCATAGCCATGGCGTATATAAGTATAATCATGTCATTCACATATAAACTTTGGGCATTAAATACATTTATAAATATTCTAAACGATATAATTTGAAGCACAAAAGCTATAATATAGGTAAATTCCTTTTTATAATTACATCTAGACAATGTATAAATAGTAGGAGCTAAACCTACTAGTAAATATAAAATTGACAATGAACCAGTTATATTTAACAAAAGATTAAAGAATATTAATGATATAAATTCAAATTTATGCTCATAAATATTTTTCACTAACGATGAATAATGAATATTGGCAAGATAAATTATATTCAATAATAATACTAATAGTGCACCTGTTTCCACTGTTTTGTATAACAGTAATGTACTTATTAAAAGTGCAATTGTTTTATAATTAATTTGTTTTTTTGTATCTTCAATAGCATTAAGTAAAGGCATATAACACAACGTAACAACTGCAATTAGTAATGATAATACCTCTGAATGGCTAACTATACTCTCAAAAATTATAATATTTGCAATAAATGAAAATAAATATAGTTCTGGTGATTTAATATCACTTTTACGATATATATATAAGCTTAAAATAATTGCAATTGCTGAATTTAATATATTTATAATTAAAATAGAAGTATAAACATTGACCAAGATACTAAATATAACAACTGCTGCTATATTTAAAACTTCAAAATATTTGGTGTTCTTTAGCGGGATAACTATATTTAAAACTGTAAATAAATATCCTAACACTAGTATATAAAATGAACTTCCAAGTGTTGGCTCAGTAATTGGAATTAATGCGATATAAACACCAACCATACCTACTATCCTAATAATATCAAAATTACTATTTCTGCTAAGATATAGCGCATATAATGACATACTAACTAGTATCGCATGTGTAAGCATATAACTTGCATTATCTAAAACTAAGAAATTTACAAGTGCACTTAGGTATAATAAGCCAAGCCCAAGTCCAGTGACAGATTCCTTTACAATAGTAATATTTTTAACTTTCCTTAGCAAAAACTGACCTGTAAATAGTACAATAAATGATATTAAATACATTAAGATTCCTTTTCCAAGGTTCCCAAGTACATTTAGGTAAACATACTTTCCAAACACTGAAATTCCAAATAAGCAAAGTAATGTTCCAACAGCTATCATAAAATACAATCCAAGGTTAGCTTCCATCTTTTTAACTATTGCACTCTTCCCACTCTTTTTACGAATTTCCATTTTAGGATACACAGCCCTAGTATCTCTAATTGGACTATTAATTTTCTTTTTAATATTTTCTAGCGAAGATTCAACTCTTGTAGTTAATTTAACATTCTTTTCTATAACTTGAGCTTTATCACTTTTGACAACTTTCATAATATTTTCAACTTTTTGTTTAGATTCTACGTTCTCTGCTTTAGTTCTTTGTTCAGTATGATTAGCAATTCTGCTATTATATTCTACATTTGCTATAAACTCTTCACTTTTTCGCGAGAGCAAATTACTTTGAGTTCTTAAAGAAATAAGATCTGCCCTACACCTCAAAAGATTTTCTCTTTGAGCATCACTTAACACCTTTGTCTTGTCATTTAGTAAAACATATATTCTTGTAATATTGCTTTCTATAAATGCTGGATATGATGCCATATTTCTATTAGATATTTTTAAATTTTCTAAGCTCACATTTACTGAATTAATGAGAGCTTGATTAATTCTTTGCGTGAGATTTTGTTGTTCTTTCAGTAATCTTTCTAAATCCTCTTGCATAATTCCCCCCTATTAATATTCATACATTACAAATTTCCTCTTAATATAAAGAAACTCAATCTATAATTAAATTCTATACAGTTAAAGAGGAATCCTCTTTTTGTAAATTTATGTATATTAATAAGTGTAGTCAACCATCTTTATTTATATTCATTTTAACTAAATAAAAAAACATACTTTAACCTTGTTATTTACAAAACATAAAAACACCTACCAATACATTTAATAGTATTGATAGGTGTCTAGTTCTTTTATAATCTCTTAGATGCTTCGTAAGCTAAATCACTTCTTTCACACTCATCATAGTCAAGTGTTACTTGATAACATAAAGGGCTTCCCTTCATTTTTTCTGATGCATAGCACAAGCCATTACTTCTTGAATCTAAGAATGCTTGGTCTATCTGTTCTGGATCACCAATTAAAATAATCTTTGAACCTTCTCCAGCTCTTGTAATAATAGACTTAACCTGCTTAGGTGTTAAGTTCTGAGCCTCGTCTATGATTACCCATGACTTGACAATACTCCTACCTCTTAAATAAGCTACCGCCTCAGTAGTGATGATTCTTCTCTCAAATAATTCTTCAATTTTGTCATTTAATTCGAGTTCATTAGAATATCTAGATTCCTCATCTGAGTCTATTAATATCTCTAAGTTATCATATATAGGTCTCATAAATGGAGCTATTTTCTCTTGTTCTGATCCAGGTAAAAAACCTATTTCCTCATCCATAGTTACATTAGGTCTACAAACTAAGATTCTTCTATACTCTCCATTTTGTTCTTCTAATATTTTTTGAAGTCCAACAGCTAAAGAGAATAATGTTTTAGCTGTACCAGCAGGTCCTTTAATAATAACAAGTGGTGCAAGCTTAGCCTCAACACTCAAACATTCAAGCATAAATTTTTGTCCAACATTCCTAGGTGAAATCCCCATTATGTTGTAATTATTTTTATAGTACAATGGTGCTATTTTTTTACCATCAAATCTACCAAGTGCTGTTTGTTTATTATTATCATTTGAATGAATAATTAAAAATTCATTCACTTCAAGATCTGGGACTATATAATCATTGTTTATTTCATCAAAAACTAAAACATCACTTAAATCTATTTTTTTATTTTTAAAGAAACTCTCTATATTTTCACTCTTTGTATATACATCTCTTCTTGCTGTATATTGTTTATCATAGTTTGGTACAACATCTTCATAAAAATTACAAGTTAGGATATTATTCCCTATTTTCAGACATTTGTTTTATTATGTTAAAAGGCTGAAATATTACTACTTCAACCTTCATTTATTATATATATAACCTATCTTTTTTTATGTCATATAATTTATTTTCTACTTATAAAAACTATAACTATTAAAATTATAAACTCTAACCTATAAATCAATTTCTTTTTTATCATATAGTATCTTTTCTATACGGTAAAAAATTGTTTCAGAGTATCTAGAAATATTAATATTATCTAAATAAATATTTCTATTTTCTCTAAATGAACAAAGAAATTTTTTTGGTATTATTTTTTTTTCAAATAGCTTACGCTCCTCTTTGCAATTAAAAGGTTTAGTTAATTTAAAAGTATCTAATAAATCATTAAAATAGTTATTATTTCCTATCTTTTTATGTAATGAACTCTTAGAGATAATTACATAATTGGTGTATAACGGAAATGGATATTGGTTTTTTTTATAATTATAACTTTGCTTTACAGATGAATATCTTATACCATCTAGATTTAATTTAGTATCCTCTTTTATAACCTGTAATAACAATTGTGAAAATATATATTCTGATTTAAAGGTTCTATCCCCACCATTATTGACAATAAATGACGATGCACAAATAATAGGATATGTATAAATATATTTTGCAAGTAATCTTTCATCACATTCATTAAATATAATATCCCTTTCTATATCAGCTATTGGCATTATAAAGTCCAAAATATACAAACTCTTTTTCAAACTATATCTACTAATGAAAAATTCATTATAAGCTGGATTATCTAATTCAGTGTAAGCACCATGAACTGATGATGCCAGATATAAATACGGACAACCACTTGCACTATACCTATTTGTTCCAATTCTCCAGTTTAAATTTAATGGCATATGAAACATATCATATACATTTTGTATATTTTCTAAATTTTTCTCAACTCTAGCACGATATAAATGTATGCCTATATTTCCTTCTTCATTTTTGAGTTCTAAGATATTCAAGTTTTTTTCTATCTCTTTAAACTTAAATATTGAATCTATCTTTTTTAATGACTTAATCAAATTTCCATTTAAAGCATCCTCAATACTTTCAATAACTTTTTTACAAATATAATTAATTCGTTTAATATTTATACTTTTATTATGTTTATTAAATTTTTTCACTGCACTTTGATAATCCCCTAAACTTTCTCTTAATTTAACTAAGTAGATTTCATCCGCTTCTATTTTTATTGGTAATTGTGGAATTTCATCCATTAATTTACCAATATCATAAGCACTTTTTAAATCTGTATACATAATATCTCCTTTCTTAATAAATCATTTTTTACTTTAGCTTAATATTCTCATTACTAAAATATACTTAGATATAGCAACGGATTATTGTAGTATTATCAGACAGTATTAAATATTTATATCTCAATCACACCTTCATTTTTAAATCTTTTCCGCTTCTTGTTCACTATTCTTCTTTGTTTTCACAAAATTAATCTCCGCTTTTATAAGAGCTAAACTAAAATAAAGCAACTTTTCATTTAGAGACTTCAAACTTGTTTCTATTTTTTCATTTTCTCCATTTTTTGATGTATGAAATAATTTGTTTCTTAGTTGTATAAAAGAATTCATTTCACTTTTATTAATATCATAAACTTCTGTATGAACATAATACTTCGATATTTTAAATCTATTTTGTATTGTACTAGCTAATTTCTGAGCTTTATTTTCATATGTCATTTGTTTAAAACTATTTAAAATAATACCTTTTATATTCTTTCTTTTTTCCATTTCATCTATTTGACCTAATTTAGTTTTATCAAACATTTTAGTATCTAATTCTTTCGCAATTATTTCATCAAACATGTTTAACTCATTTTGAGTAAATAAATCATTAGCGTTATTATGCTCTAAATAATTTATTTCAATGTACTCTAGAATACTGTAGAGATTGAAATAAATATTTCTTTCATTTTTTTCATTTGCTACATTAAAAATTACCCTTTTTATAAAACTTAGTAAATCACTCTCTTTAATATACCTTGAAGTATCATAAAAAGTATCGACCTTAACAAAAAAATTAGGAACTATTTTTAACTCCTCTTTTAAATTTATAGAGTCATTAAGTTGTAATATATCATTTTCTCTATTTACATCTTTAGCTTGCATTTTAATGTCAAAATTAAAAATATCACAATAAAATTCAATTCTCTCTCTGCTGTCTACAAAAAAGAAAAAGGTTAAATCTTCACAAAAATTATTTGCTAATGCAAGAGCAACCTCACATGCATATTTTTCAGTTTCAGCAATTATATTTTTAAAAACAAACATCAATTTATGATTGTTTTTATTTTCAATTAATTTCAACTCGATTTTATGATAGCAAACTTCTTCTTTAATACTCTCAAATATTTTTATTTTTTTTCCTTCTATAATCTCTATAAATATTTTCTCTGCTTCCTTATTTAGAGAGAATTCATAATCTTTTGAAATCTTCAAATTTATATCTGTAAAAGACATCCCTTTAGTCAAAATAGGGATTTTTATATCATATTTATTCCACATATTACCTCACACCTTTCTATTGTTAAATTATACCACAAATATTTGTTTTAAGATTTATTCACTAACATTTATTATCTTAAAATGTTGTTAAGTAATATAAATTAAAATGGAAGTAAATTTTACTTCCATTCAACGTTAACGACACTTTTCTCTTTAATTGTAACTTTATTTATTATAGTTCTATACAATCCGTTAAGCTCCTCATTAGTTATATTAGTTTCCAAAATCTCTAACACTCTACTAAGAGTAACTTTATCAACTTGTATATCATCTAAGCCTTTAATATCAGCTTCCAATATCTTTTGTTCTTCAAGTTTATGTTCTATCTTATTTTTAATTTTTCGAGTTTTCTCTTTTCCTTCTTGTATAGATACAATATCATTTAATATCATCTCTTTTAATTTCTCTATTTGCTTTTCTAAACGTACTATTTCACTCTTAATTCCACTTACAAGCTCTTCTAACTCTTGTTTCTGCTCATTCACATTAAAAGTATCTAATCCTGCTTCTATATCCTTTACAAACTGCTCCAATCTCTTTCTTATCTCTTTATGAATCCCTGTTGTAATCCCTCCAGCATCACCACAATACTTGCATTTAGTTATTGATTCGGGAACTTTTCTATCAGTTCTATATTTAACACTTCTTGTATATCCACAAGTATGACATATAGCTATCCCAGATAAACTAAAAGTATGCTTTGCTCTTTTCCTAGTACCACGAAGTCGTCCATACTTATACTTTTCAATAGTCTGAAACTCTGCTTCTGTTATAACAGGTTTATGCTTTCCTTTAACATATTCATTAGCATATCTCACATATCCTCTATGAATTTTGTTACAGAGCATACGCCTTATAGTTATGGTCTTCATACCAACCTTTTCAGATATCAATGTTGGTGAAAGTCCTTCTAATGCAAGTTTCACAACATATCTATATTTCTCATAGTCTTCTGGAACTATATCTAAACTCTTAGTTTTCGGGTTATACTTATAAGGAAATGGTGGTGTTGTTATACAATTTCCTTGTTTAAAACTATCGAGCTTACCAGCTTTTAAACGACCTTTTATAATTCTAAACTCCTGTCTTGCAAGAAGCTTTTCAAAATCACTTGTGATAATATCAGTTTCATTTGAAAAGTTATATCTTCTAGCTGGAGTTATAATATCTATATTATTTTCCTTTAGTATTTGTGTAATTAAAGCTTGATGATATTCATTTCTTGAAAGCCTATCAAGTGCCATAATGACAACACTACTATAACTTTTGATATTATCTAAAAGTTTGGTTAGCTCTGCTCTCTCCATAGTATCCGAACTTGCAATCTCTCTGTATATGTCATATTCATATCCAGAGTTTTCACATAATGAAATTAATTGCTGCTCATGCCTTTGTAAATCTTCCAATACCCCTCTACTTTTTCTTAAATAAATAGCAACTTTCTTCATATCATGCACCTACTTACTATCAACTTTTTTTTCTTCAATTGATTTGTATTTATAAAAAAGTCTTAAAAGTTCCTTTGTAAAGTCTTCAATTGCCTTTGGGCTTGGCTTCTTAACTTTGTTTTTATCCATAACAAAAATCCTTTAACTTAATTACTTATCTAATAAATATTAAGTCAAAGGATATTTTATTCTGTATTCCTTTCATTCTACACTCAGAAGGAAATTTTTTCTTTAAAAACCTTTATTTGGAGCGGAACAATATCATCGCACAAATCTTCTGATTTTATACCAACAGTATCAGCTTTTATTCTCTCAAATATATCTTTAGTAATAAGTATTACATCCTCACCCTTATCACTTAGTCCCTTACATATTTGAACTATTCTATTATCAGCTTTATTAACATCCCATGATTTTGGTATATCAACATCATAATCAGAACTTTCAATTCTAATTACTCCACCAAATTCTGTTGTAACTCCCTCATTTAATTTTCCTTGTTCTCTTAACCCATCTAATAGTCTTGCAACATGTCTAGCATTCACTCCAAGATCACTGTTACCTTTTTTCATATTATCAAGCTCTTCTAAAACAATATCTGGAATAACCACATAATTATCATCAAAAGAAAATAACGCTTTAGGTGAATATAGTAGTACATTAGTATCTAGTACATAAGTTTTTTTCAAAGAAATCCACTCCTTTAGGAAATTCATTCACTTTTTATATTATCATTATATGCAACAAATCTTATAATTCTATTAATCAACGCTCCCCCTATCTTTTTAATTCACATTTATTTATAATAAAAATAAACGCAGACTCAATTCAAATAGAGTTTTAACTCCATCTGAATGCTTAGTCGCAGTTGCTATTTAGTCTAAATCTATGATTTAGCTCCTAAATGGTACACTGTGCGTATCTAGGAGCGTGTGTTTCTTTATCTCCCACTTATAAGAGGCTAGGAGTATTAGAAACACTAGCTATCAGATAAACTTTAAATAAGGAGTTAGTCATGAATATACACTTAATAGAAGAAAAGATAATTGATAATAAATTTAAAAGTTCTATTATATACTATGAAACAATCGACTCTACAAATACATATTGTAAAAATAATTATTCTGTTTTAAATAACAGATCTATCATAATTGCTAAAAACCAAACTTTAGGACGTGGAAAAAATAATAGAACTTGGTTTTCACCATTAGGTGGAATATATTTTTCAATACTTCTAAAAGAAAATTTAGATAATATAGAGCTTGTACCACTTTTAACATCACTAGCTATTGTAAAAGCTTTTGATAAACTAAATATCAAAACTATGATCAAATGGCCAAATGATATTATTTTAAACAATAAAAAAATTGGTGGTATACTTGTTGAATCAAAATTCAATAAAGGTGAAATGGGCTGTCTTGTTGTTGGCATTGGATTAAATATTCGTTCATTACTTCCTAGCTATGAAATTAAAAATAAATTCATTTCATTAAACGAGGTTGTTAAAGACCTTCCTAGTGATGAAATTATAATTGCAAATATAGTAAATGAATTTACTTTACTGCTATCTAAACCAAAATCCGAGATTTTAAATGATTATAAACCATTTTCAATATTACAAAACAAAACTGTAAATTTAGTTTCAGATGATGAAAGTATGACAAACGTTAAAATCCTAGATTTAAATTCTGATGGTTCTCTAAAAGTTCAAAATTTAAATACCTTAGAAGAATTTAACATATTTTCGGGCGAATTTTCTATCACAGGCTTAAAAGATTATATATAAAAAGAAAAGACCGAGGTTAAACCCTCGGTTATTCTTTTACTTTAGAATCTTTTTTATCTTCCTCTTTGTTAGTTTCTTTACTTTCTGACTTTTCTTTTTTCTCATCAGTAGATGTTTTCTTTTCTTCTTTTTCTGTTGTTTCTACCTTTGAATCAGTCTTCTCTTCTTTTTTATCTTTCTCAGAACTCTTAGTAGATGTTTTTTTATCTTCTTTCTTTTCTTCTATACTTTTAGAATCTGTTTTCTTATCATCTTTTTTAGCATCGTTTTTTTCTTCTACTGAAGTCTTTTTATCTTCCTTAGACTCGTCTTTTTTATCCTTATCACACTTATCTTCTTTTTTATCATTACATTTGTCTTTTTCTTTATACTTATCTTTGTTATATTCTTTCTTATTTACATCAATAACTTTGATAACTTTAGTATTTTCTAACAATAATTTATTTCCTTTAATTTCTTTAAGAGTTCCAACAACTATTACTTCATCTCCCTCTTTACATTTTGCAGCCTCTTCTTTACTAGTGACACACTTAGCTTTTTTCATTGAGCTATCTTTACTCATTATGTAGCTTTGGTCATCACTAACTTTTAATTTACAAACTTTTAGTTTTAAAGTTACTTCTTTCCCCATATTAGCATCATATTTTTCTTTATCACTTTTAAATCTTAAAACATCATCTATTGAATACTCACTAGCTGCTGTCTTTTCTGATTTCTCTGTTGAATTTTCTTCAACCTTCTTTTCTGCCTCAACCCATATTGTTTCATATCTTTCCTCAACATTAGTTTTAGCATAGCATGTAGCACTCACCGGTAATAATGATATTGCAAGTGCTGCACATAACGTTCTTAAATTTTTGTTCATTTTGTTATTCCTCCTAAGTCAAATACTACAAATAATATTCCACCATTTGATTAATTTTATACATGATTGGCTAAACTTTTATTTATTGCACTGTTTTTATGTAAAGTGTATTATTATATATGTATAAATTAAACATTAAGGAGCACTAACAATGAAACTATTATTTTTTGATACAGAAACAACTAGTATAAGACCAGGTAGCATATGCCAGCTTAGTTATATACTTACTGATACAGACTGCACACCACAAAAAACAACTGGTCACAATTTTTTCTTTACAGTTGAGGAAATGGACCCAGAAGCTGAAAGAGTACATAAATTTTCACTTGAAAAATTATATGAATTAAGTAAAGGTCAATATTTTGAAGATCAATATGAAACTTTTTTACAAGATTTCACAGATGCTGATTTTGTAATAGGACATAATGTTCCTTTTGATATAAAATTCTTAAAACATGAATTATCTGCTCTTTATATGGAAACAGAATATAATCCTAAAAATATATTTTGCACAATGAAATACTATAAAGATGTTTGTAAAATTATAAAAACATCTGGTAGTTATAAAAATCCTAAACTTGAAGAAGCAGTTAAATTCCTTAGAATAACAGATTCTAAAATAGCAGAAACTGCTAATAAATTATTTGATGGTAGTGGAAATTATCATGATGCTAGATTTGATACTGCTGCTACTTACTTAGTAGTTATAGAAGGTATTAAACAAGGACATATACCTAGAAATTATTTCACTAACATTCTTAGTTTCAAGTAGAAAACCAGCTATGCACTCGCATAGCTGGTTTTTATACATTTAGTATATATTTATTTAATATAACTGCTCTTATACTCTCGTATTTCACCTCTCTTAGAAGTTCTTTTTTAAGCTTAGCTATATTTTCTATTCCAAGTTTATCACAAGCATTCATTATTTCTTGCTCCTGACTATCTGAATAGTACTTTTTCAAATCTAAATCAAATACATATTCATTTCCCTCGACAACATATTCAGTTACATACCCAAGAATTGTAGAGAGTGATAATTCTAAAGTTTCCGATATATTCTCTATATCTTTTTTACCCTTTAATTCATCTATTGTAATTTCTTTTGCTGTTCTTGTTTCACCATCAATTACAACTTTTCTTCTTTTTTTATCAGTCCAAGTGACATCTAATTCATTTTCCGAAATATATGTGTTTATCACAGCTAAAAAACTACTCGCATAACTTGCTACCTTTTTAGGACCAACTCCAGATATATCTGTAAATTCATCTGTATCTCTTGGAAGTCTTCCACTCATCTCCTTCAATGAATTTAATGGTAGAATATATGATTTATATGTCTTTTCCTTCTTAGCTAGTTCATCACGCACTTCTAAAAGTTTCTCTAAAAGTTCTACATTACTTATAACATCAAGTGGTATACTATCTAATTCTTTTTTCACATCAGAACCTGCTATTGCAGTAGCAACTACCTTTATATTATTTTCAGAAACGTATTCCTTTATAACATCAATAAATCGCTCCCCATAGTTCTCATATCTCTTCTCTCCAACACCCTGAATGCTGATAAATGCCTCTTTATTTTGAGGATATCTAAGCGTCATTTCTTTTAAGCTTGAATCACCAAAGATTGCGTAAGGTGGAATTCCTTTTTCAATAGAAATCTCATATCTAATTTCTTTAAGTATAGTATACAATTCGTTTTCTTTCTCTAAGTTACGTTTAACTTTAATTTCTTTAAATACTACAAGTTTATTTCCCTTTAAAATTTCCATAGATGTTTGATTTACAAATATAGTAGGATATTCACTTGGTGTCATACTCAAATATCCATGTGAGATAAGTGTGTTTATAAACTCTTTTAAATCATCCTTTGTGTACTCTTTCATAAGCCCATAGGTTGATAAAGTGTTAAAACCAAGGTCTAATATCTTTTTAACCTTAGAACCTCTTAAAACATCTACTATAACTCCTACACCATAAGGTCTTTTCATTCTATAAACACAAGATAATACCTTTTGAGCCTCAAGTGTTCTATCAATCTGTTCACCTTCAACTAGACAGTTACTGCAATTATCACATTTTTCACTTGCCTCTTCACCAAAATGATTTAATATGTATGCCCTATAACATCCATTACTATAAACATAGTCTAGCATTTTTTGAAGTTTCTTAAATGCCTCTTCTTTTCTATCAAAATTAAGTACAGATAAATCTATAAGATATTTTTGTGTTTGAACATCTGCACTTGAGAATAATAATATAGCCTTACTCTTCTCCCCATCTCTACCCGCTCTACCAATCTCCTGATAATAAGCCTCTATACTTTGTGGCATAGCATAATGTATAACAAATCTAACGTTAGGTTTATCTATCCCCATACCAAAAGCGTTTGTAGCTACTATTATAGATACTTTATCAAATATAAAGTCCTCTTGATTTTGCTTTCTTTCCTGATCAGGTAATCCTGCATGATATTTTAATGCATTTATATTATTCTTCATCAAGAATGCCCATATAAGTTCAACTTCTTTTCTAGTTGAAGCATATATTATTCCACTCTCTGAAATATTTTCTTTGATATATTCCAAGATATAAGACCTTTTATCAATACCTTTTAAGACTTCTATCTCTATGTTTTCTCTATCAAAACCAGTTACAAAAACACTCGGTTCTCTAAGTTGTAATATATTTAATATATCTTCCCTAACTACACTAGAAGCTGTCGCTGTAAATGCTGTAATAACAGGTCTTTCATTTAACTTTAATATAAATGGAACTATATTTTTATAACTAGTTCTAAAGTCATGTCCCCATTGAGACACACAATGTGCTTCATCTATGGCTATCTGAGCAACTTTTATACTATTAAGTACATTTATAAGTTCCATACTATTTAATCTCTCTGGAGCTATATATAAAAGTTTTAAATCATTACTTCTAAGTCTAAATATTATTTCTTCTTGTTCTATGTTACTAAGCGTACTATTTAAAAAAGCAGAATTAACTCCAATTTCATTTAAAGTATCTACTTGGTCTTTCATAAGTGAGATTAAAGGAGAAATTACTATTGTAAGCCCCTCTAAAACAAGTGCTGGTATTTGATAACAAACTGACTTACCTCCACCAGTAGGCATAACCCCTAGTGTATCTTTTTTATCTAAAACAGATTTTATAATTTCTTCCTGTCCATTTTTAAATTCTTTATATCCATAAATTTTTTCTAACAACCTTTTAGCTTCTAAAATCAAATTCATACCTCCTAAATTTACTTAACTTTAATTATTAACTAATTTATAGTTTATCATACATAAGAAAAGGATGCCTAAATTACTTTAGACATCCTCTAGCATTAAAAAGTATAAACTTCCATTTCTTCGATAGCTTTTTCAACTAACTTTTCAACATCAAGAGCCTCTTCTGATTTTCTCATGTCGTCTAATCTTGGTTTTGTCTTAGGATGCTTTGGAACGAATATTGTACAACAATCTTCATATGGAAGAATTGAAGTTTCGTATGTTCCAATCTCTCTAGCGATATCCATTATTTCTTCCTTATCCATTGTGATAAGTGGTCTAAATACTGGTCTATCAGCACAGTCACTACTTACTACTAAACCTTCCATAGTTTGTGATGCAACTTGCCCAATACTCTCACCTGAAGCAACTGATTGAATACCTTTTTTCTCAGCAAGAGAACAAGCAACTCTCATCATGAATCTTCTCATAAGTATTGTTAACTCATCTTCTTTGCACTTTTCTATTATTTCCATTTGAATTTCTGTAAATGGAACAACATATAAGTTTATTTTTTCTGTGTACTCTGCAAGAATTTTAGCTAAATCTTTAACTTTGTCCTTAGCTCTCTCTGATGTATATGGGTGTGAGTGGTAATAAACGCAGTTTACTTCTACTCCTCTTTTAGCCATTTGGTAACCAGCTACTGGTGAATCTATTCCACCAGAAAGCATAAGCATAGTACTTCCATTCATACCATAAGGTAATCCTCTTACAGCCTTAACAATATCAAGGTTAGTCCATACATAAGCATGTTCTCTGATTTCTATTTTAACTAAACATTCAGGGTCTTTTATTTTAACTGAAACTTCTCCGCCCATACCTTTAAGTATGTGACCTCCAACTTCTCTTGAAACTTCCATAGAATTTTTAGGGAATCTTTTATCAGCTCTATTAGTATCAACTTTGAATGTTTTAACTCCAGATTCTTTAACCTTTGTTAAAGCTAAGTCTTTTATTTGATCATAGTCTCTATCAATTTTAGTAACTATAACAAGCTCTGTTATTCCAAATACTTTTCTTACTATTTCAATAACCTCATCAAGATTTTCACTTTCAATGAACCATCTTCCTTGATCAGAGAATATTCTGTGATCTACATTTTTAAGTTTCTTTTGTATGTTACTTCTAAGTTTACTTTCAAATTTACCTTTGTTAAGACCTTTTAAAAAGATCTCCGGTGCGTATTTAACTAATATTAATTTTTTCATCTTTTAAATCTCCTTAAAAATACTAATGATTTTTTTAATGCTTCAATAACGTAATCTACCTCTTCTTTAGTATTCTCTCCTGAGAAACTAAATCTTATGGCACCCTCTATCTCTGTTGGTTTTAAACCAATAGCATTAAGAACATGACTTCCTTTGCTTATTACCTTTTTAGATGAACAAGCTGAGCCAGTAGATATAAACACATCACTATCTTCTAATAAGTGAAGCAATACTTCTGCCCTAACACCTATAAATGAAACATTTAAAATATAAGGACTTATGCACTCTTCTATCGGACTGTTTATTCTTATATCTTCTATCTCATTTAGTTTTTCCACAAAATAAGTTTTTAATTCTGTTACATTTACTAAACTTTTTTCCAAGTTTTTCACTGTAATACTACAAGCTTTTTCCATACCAATTATGCCAGGTAAATTCTCTGTTCCAGCTCTATGACCTGATTCTTGCCCACCACCTGTTATAAGTGATGCAAACCCTAGGTCTTTTTTCATATATAAAAAACCAGTTCCCTTAGGTCCATGAATTTTATGTGCTGACATACTATAAAAATCTATATTTAGCTTTTTAACATCAACTTTAAATTTACCATATCCCTGAACACCATCTACATGGTATTTAGCTCTTTGGCTATTTTCTTTTATTACTTTACCTATCGCCTCAAGGTCACTGATACTACCAACCTCATTATTTACATGCATTATAGAAACTAATACAGTATCTTTAGTTATACTGTTTTTTAAAGCCTCTAAATCAATTCTACCATTAGAGTCTAATTTTAAATATGTAACTCTAACACCTTTAGATTCTAAATCTCTACAAGTGTCTAAAACACTTGGATGTTCAAATTCAGTAGTTATTATGTGATTCCCAGATTTTGCAATCCCTCTAAGAACTGTGTTATTACCTTCACTACCACCAGAAGTAAATAAAATTTCTTCCTTAGTAGCATTTATAGTTCTTGCTATATTCTCTCTTGCTTCTATTAACCTTCTTTGACATTTAAGACCTAATTTATGTAATGATGATGGATTAGCAAAATATTCTCTCATAGCTAAAGACATATCTTCACAAACTTCTTCATATGGCTTAGTAGTAGCACTATTATCAAAATACACTTCCATAACTAGCTCTCCTTTCATAATATCTAAAAATAACAATAAATGTTTTTTTAAATCCTTTTCTTAACTAATATATTCTATCATATATCTTTTTTTATTTCATTGTTTTTTAACAATTCCATAATCTTAAAAGGCAGGAGATTAAAATCCCCCACCTAAAATTTATTCCATTGCAATAAATTCTGTTTTTTCAACACCATCAACTTTAGCAACTTCACCTAATATTTCGTATACATCAACACTTATAGATGATATATCAATAGTTATACTTACGTATGCAGAGTTATTTATAGGTATACTCTGATCTATTGTAAGTATATTAGCCCCGTATTCTGATAATAAATTTAAAACGCTTGATAGAACTCCTTTTTTATGAGTAACAACCATATTAAATATTAATTTTTTTCCATATGATGTCTCTGAAAACTCAAAAACATAGTCCTTGTATTTATAATAAACACTTCTACTTATTCCTACTTGCTTTGTAGCTTCTGTTATTTCTCTAACCGTCCCCTCTTTCAAAAGCCTTTTTGCCTTTATAACTTTTTCAAAAACTTCTGGTAATACTTTTTTATCAATAACTAGCCATTGACTCTTCATACTTTAAATCACCTTTCTTTTACAATTGCCCCTGTATTATCTGCTTTTAATTTTGAAACTGACCACTTAGTATCCAAATTCTTAATTCCACCTAGTAATCTATCTAAAGTAAACTCTTCATTCATTACCTTCACACCCATTATAGTTGGTCCAGCACCACTTAAAAAACTACACATAATAGAATTATCTTTTAATATTTTTTTTATATTATCATAATCTTTTATATATTTTTTTCTATATGGTTCATGAAAAGAATCTGAACATGCTATATTTAATAGCTCATATTTTCTTAAACAAAATGCACTTGTCGCTAATGCAGCCCTACTTATATTATAAACCCCATCCTTTACAGAATAAACTTTTGGTAGAACAGCTCTCGCTTCCTCAGTTGATAATTCAAAATCAGGAATACATGCAAAAAACGACAATTTTTTATCTAAATCAACTTTATTATAATATACCATTCCATTTTCTACAATAGATACTACAAATCCTCCTAGTAACGCCGGTGCTACATTGTCTGGATGTCCTTCTATTTCAGTTGCTATTTGCAGTAATTCTTGATTGTCAAAAAAGTCATTTACTAGTTTATTTGCTACAACTAGACCAGCTATTATACAACTTGAGCTACTACCAAGGCCTCTTGCAACTGGAATATTCTGTTCTAGAATTTTTATTTTAAAGCCTTTTTTTTCGTATGAAGTTCTATTAAGTAAATTAATCATTGATGTATACACTATATTATTTTCATTAGAAAATTTTTCTTCAAACCCTTCAAACTCTAGACTAGACTCTATTTCTCCGATTTCAAAAGTATTATATAAAGATAATGCTAAACCCATAGTATCAAAACCCGCGCCTATATTCGCAGATGTTGCCGGAACTTTCACTATATAGTTCATACTACTTACTCCCCACTATTTTATTTATAATCGCTTTCATATCTTCCTTATTACATGTTAAATCATGTAAAATTGGTCTTTTATCTAAATCCTTAAGCCCCCTTGGAATTTCAATTCTAGTTTTTTCATTTAATAAATTTAAAAGCTCAAAATCTGTTAAATCACCTGAGTATTCAAGTTCAATTGCCTCTGTGATACTTTTTATAAATTTATATGGTGATGCTGTTGATGCTATAAGAACTGGTTTTTCATCAGAAGTTGCCTCTACATATTGTTTATATGCACTATAAGCTACCGCAGTATGAGTATCCATAAGATAGTTATCGCTCTCAAAAACATTTTTTATTTCATTATAAACTCTATCTTTATCTGCTGAATAAGCATAAAAATCGTTCATATTGCCTTTCATCTCTTCACTTATTTCATAAATGCCCTGATTACTAAGAGAGTTCATCAAAGTTTCTACTACTTTATCATTTCTATTAGAAATTTCAAATAATAGTCTCTCTAAGTTTGAACTTACAAGTATATCCATAGAAGGTGACTCTGTAAGTATTAACTCTCTATTTTTATCATAAATCTTTGTATTTATAAAATCAGTTAGAACATTATTTTCATTAGATGCACATACAAACTTATCTAATGGTAACCCCATTTGCTTTGAATAATATGCGGCAAGTATATTTCCAAAGTTTCCTGTTGGAACAACTACATTGATCTTATCACCCATTTTAACTTTATTTTCTTTCACAAGATTAAAATATCCATAGAAATAATATACTATTTGTGGAACAAGTCTTGCAATATTTATAGAGTTCGCTGAACTAAATAATATCCCTTGTTTCTTTAAAATTTCTTTAAACTCATTATCCGAGAAAATTGCCTTTACACCACTTTGCGCATCATCAAAATTTCCATCAATAGATACTACATCAACATTATCTCCAACTTGAGTTAACATTTGATATTCTTGAACCTTACTTACACCATCTTTTGGATAGAATACTATAACTTTAAGCCCTTCTATATCCTTAAATCCTTCTAATGCAGCTTTTCCTGTATCACCTGATGTAGCAGTTAATATTACTATTTCTTCCTTAACCCTAGATATATCTTTAGCCTTTTTCATAATTTGTGGTAAAAATAAAAGTGCAGCATCCTTAAATGCTGATGTTGGTCCATGGTATAACTCTAAAAAGTTATTTTTAACTCTAACCTCAAACTTATTTTTATATGCATTGTCCACACATTCTCGTATAGTATCTTCCCCTAGGTCCGAAAAGAACTCTTTAATAATTTGAAAAGCTAAATCTTCATAACTTAACTCCTTCAAACTATCTAACCTTTCCTTTAAATCTGGAAACTTTTCAGGTACGTATAGTCCACCTGTTTCTGATAACCCCCTTATTATTGCCTCTGCTGAAGTTTTCACTTCTTTTAAATTTCTTGTACTAATAAAATTCATTTTAAACACCCCAAGTTTAATTTAAATTTGTAAAAATATTACAAATAAAATATATCATGTTACTCGTGAGAGTACAAGTGTTTTTTTACAGAGTACATAAAAAAATTAGAATTTAACTAAATCTAAAGTATTTATTTTCAGATGTGTTTTCTTACTAAGAATATCAAATTTATTTACACTAAATAAAATATCTTTTAATCTAGTTTTATTATCAATTTTACTCTTCATTTGCATTTCAACAAAAAATCCTGTTATAGTTTCTATCATTTGTTGTTTCTCTATATTTTCACTCACTCCTGATTGAGAAACAACTAGATTTATGAGTTTATAATAATAGCTAAACTTTAAATTAATTATATAATTTAGTTCTATAATTAATTCTTTTATTACCTCATCAAATTTATAATCTGCAATTTGAGTATTTATTGTTACTTCATCATAAATACAACTACCCATATTTAAACCTAATTTTTCAAAAACATAATTCATATCTGAATTTAATATGGTTGGGAATTTTGTGATTTGCTTATCTTTTCTAAAACACTCTAGCGTTGTAACCTTGTTTTCCATAGCGTTTAAACTTGTGAATATATCATTTTCAATTTTACTTAAAATCTCTATTTTATCTAAGTTAAGTATAGTAAAATCAACTTCAAACTTTTCAAAATAGTACATTCTAATCAACTTATAAGATTTTTTTACTTTTGAAATAGTATTGTAAATATTTTCTATTAAGTGCTTTCTATTTTTATCATCACTCTTGTAAAAATCATCAATTGTAACTTTTAATTTAACTAAATCACCAAAATAAAATACTTTTAATTCATCAACAATAGTTTTATTAAAAACATCTGCTAGTTCATTTTGATCAATTCCTTGATAAGTTTTTTTAGTTTTCAACTTATATAATTCTTTTATGAAATTTTTTACAGTAGCCCTCATTATAAATATTTTATAAATCTCTGAGGTTGTAAGTGTTATTGCTATACTTTCAAAATTCAAATTACCATCTAAAATATTTATATCAGCAATTTCATTAGCATTTATTTCTCTTAAAATTGCTGAATTACCTTGTCTTAAAATCATTTTTGTTACATCAAATTTTATATCAAACGGTTGAAAGTCACTCGTATAGCCAATGTACTGATTATTTATAATATGATTTTTCATAACCATATCAAGCTCTAAATCTTGCTCTTCTAGATTAACTAAAATCATATTTTCATCTTTTTTCAAAATTATAACAGTATCATTTTTGGTATACTCAAACTCCTCAAAAGCTATACTCACAAGTTCTTTATCAATTTCCTTATCAATAATTTTAAGCTCATCCTCAATTGAAACCGCTGCTTTTCTTCCTTTATAATTAATAGAATTTAAATGCCCATATAACTTTCCATATGAACTATTAGAACTTTTCTCATTCTTGCTTAAAGTTAAATTTTCAAGTATTTTCTTTTCATTTAGAATAGTAGTATCTTTCACTTCGGGTTTTGTTTCTAAATTCACCTTAGTATCTGATATAATTTCTTTCTCGTCTTCTTTCTCTGTAAACTCATTTCTATAATAATTAGATATTGTCTTATCTAATTCAGCCCTAAAACTCCCATCTATATCTATTATAGTTGCATCAACATTTGGTTTCTCTAATACCCTTGTAGCGGTATTCTCAGAAATATCTCCCATTACTGATATTTCATTTATATTTTGACTTTTCTCAATATTAGTATCAGAAAAATAATTTAATTCTATATTTTTTTTATTCCTTTTATAATTTTCTATTTCATTTGCTATTAAAGTTACATCTTTATTAAATCCATACACTAATATATTATAAGCTTCCTTATTGTTACTTATTATATGAATAAAATCACCTTTAACTTTAAAATCAATTATATCTGCACACTTTAAATCAACTTTATAACTCAAACTATTAACACTTATAATATTATTTTTTAATGATACTAATGCACTCTCATAAATCCCCTCATCTACTTTTACTGTATATTTACTCCATTCAATAATAAATGGATTATTATTAACCTTTTTGCATACATTAACAAAATCATCCATTTTCATATTTATAATAAAGCTCTCACTCCTATTTTCAGTAAACTCGCGTGAATTAATAGCAACTATATTATCCTTATTTAATACTTTGAATTTAATATTTTTTTCACTTGAATCATATTTATTGACCTTTATAGCTTTTAATCTTTTATTTTTATCTGCTATATAAATTATTCCTAAATTACTTATACAAAAAAACTTTTCCCCTATGATTAATGTGTTTTTTTCTCCAAACTTAAAATTTCTGTCCGTTGTAAATATTATTTTTTCATTTTCCCCTAAAACTTTTAAAATACTTTCATAACCTTTATCCATATTTCCCCCCTAGTATATAAATTATTCTTATATATATTCTATTTAGGTTACTTCAAAAAAATACATAAGTATTATGTAAAATAAAAAAAGAGTTAGCCTAAATCATAGACTAACTCTCCTAGAAGTCTTATAAGACCCTTCTAGCTCTTCCTATTAAATTCCAAGGAACATCAGCTATTCTAACTGTTTGTCCTGGTTTAGGTGATTCTATCCATTTTCCGTTACCCATATACATTCCAACATGTCCTAGGTTACTAAAGAATAATAAATCCCCCGGCTTTGCAGCACTTGCTGAAACTTCATATCCAGCTTTAACTTGATCGTATGTTGTTCTTCCAAGATTTATTCCTACTTGTTTAAATGACCACTGCATAAGTCCTGAACAATCAAATGCTCTATATCCTGAGTTAACATACTCAGATGCTATATTATATGAACCTTTTGAATCATGGTCTGGAAATCTTTTCTTTAAAGCATTTAATGATGAAGTTGTAATTTCCTCACCTGTTCCACCATAGATATAAGGTGTTCCTACATGTGCTTTCATAATATTTAAAACTTGCTCATATTTAGTACTAACTTGTCCACCATTACCATTATTACCGCCAGTATTAGAATCTACTTTCTTTACATAATCACCATGGATAAATCCTACTTTACCATTATGATTTATTTTGTACCATGAACCACTTGTTCCTGTAATATCAAAAACATCACCAGAAACTAAGTAACCAACTATACTAGCTGATGTGCTTGGATTACTTCTCATTCTAAGATTAGAACTTACATTTGTAACTTGTCCTTTTCCTGATGCTGGTGTTACATTTGGTGTTTCTGGAATTACTGGTTTGCTTGTGTCTGGATTTGTACTTCCCCCATCAACAACTTTTACATAATCTTTATGCACATATCCTGTTTTAGAATTATGCTTAATTTTATACCAACTTCCAGCTTCGCCAATTATGTCAACCTTCTGATTAGGGTATAAATGTCCAACTATACTTGAAGTTGTACTTGTTGATGATCTAATTCTTAAACTTGTTGATACATTTATCACTTGTCCACTTTTTGATTGTGGTGTAACTTCTGGCTCCACAGGCTTACTTGTGTCTGGAGTTGTGCTTCCACCACTAACAACTTTTATATAATCCTTATGCACATATCCTGTTTTTCCTTTATGTTGAACCTTATACCAACTTCCAGTTTCACTTATTATGTCAACCTTTTCATTAGCATATAAGTACCCAACTATACTTGAACTTGCACTTGCTGATGATCTAATTCTCAAACTTGTTGACACATTTATTACTTGTCCTGTTTTTTTAGTAACTACTTCATTAGAACCACCACTTGTAACTACTTGTAAAAAGTCACTATGTGAATATCCTACTGTTCCATTAAATTCTATTTTATACCATGCCCCACTAGTTTCTAAAATATTGACAACTGAACCTGCTTTTAAATTCCCTACAATTTTAGAACTAGTACTTGCTGATTCTCTAACTCTTAAATTAGTTGATACATTAACAACTTTTGCTTTCTTATTCGATTTACTAATATTTAAAGTTTTTTCACTTTGAGGTATTGCTTTTATACTATCTAATTCATCTGCAAAAACCTTTTCAGTTTGGGCATTTGTCATAGCTATACTAGCTGAAGCTGCTAAGACTAACGCTGCTATTCTTTTCTTCATTAATTATTCCCCCAATTTTTTTCCACAAAAATACTCAAAAGTATTTTTTATGATATCATTTTTTATTTATTACTTTTTTCTTATTATAACGTCATAATATAGATAAATTAGTATAAATACTTAAACAATTTGTAAATTAGTGGTTATAAAGGGCTAAAAACTAGAATATTATCATAATATTCTAGTTTTTAGTATTAATTTGCTAATTCATGCATTTTATTTAGCGCATTGCTAGCTTTTCTAATCAACTTTTCATCTATAAATATCTCTTCTTTTTCCTCAAGCAATGCTAAATATAAATCCTCTAATTGAATTTTTTTCATATTACAACAAATCATTTTGTCTTTAAACGTATGATATCTATTAGAAAATGGATTGTTATTTTTTAAATCTGAAAGTATTCCCTCTTCCGTAACTATTAATATATCTGTATCTTTATATTTATTAGCCTTAGCTAAAATACCACTTGTACTTCCTACATATGTTGATATATCTCTTATATTCTTTTGACACTCTGGATGTGTCAAAACTGCACCATTAGGATATTTTTCTCTAAATGATATTACTTCCTCTATATCTACACGTTCATGAATAGGGCAAAAGCCTTGCCATAATATCATATTTTTATCTTCTATTTGTTCTCCTATATATGAACCTAAGTTTCTATCAGGTGCAAATATAATATTTTTAGACTTAATTTTTGATACCACTTTTTTTGCATTAGATGATGTAACTATCACATCAGATATTGCCTTAACTTCAGTTGATGAATTGATATATGTAACTAAAACAACATCTTCATGTTTTGCCTTTAGTTCTAATAACCCTTGAGTATCAACCATATCAGCCATAACACAACCAGCATCTTTAACTGGTATAAAAACTCTCTTATTTGGAGAAAGTATTTTTGCACTCTCCGCCATAAAATTAACTCCACAAAATACAATAAACTCACTTTCTAACTCTTTCGCTACTTTAGACAGATAGTATGAGTCCCCAACAAAATCAGCTAACGCCTTTATTTTTTCATCTTGATAATAATGAGCTAATACCACTGCTCCCTTTTCTTTTTTTAATTCGTTTATCTTTTTTTCAAAATTCATACAATAACCCCTCACACTTAGAAAAATTTATACATACTATTTTATCAAAATTTTGGAAATTATTCTAATATTATCTTCAAATTTGTCATTTATATAATTTCCATACCTGAGAATTTTTTTACTAAAGTAACACCTTGATGTGTCCTCACTGTATTTAATCACCTTATTATAAAATTTAGGTGTAGGGATAAGACCTCTACTTGATCCTCTAATACAATTATTTTCTCTCATAAAATCAAAGGGTGTTATCACTTCTGATTTTATAATATTTTCTTTTGTAAACTCTAAATTAAGTTTTAATACCTCTTCTAAAACTCGCTTAGTTAATGCTTCCTTATTTATCTGTACTTGCATTCTATTTCTAGTGAATATTTTCTCCCAAAAATGATAATTACCTCGCATATAAATTGACATTATATTTGTATTTCTATCAAAATACATTTCATATTTTCTATGGAACGAACCTGTATTATCAATAAATGGCTTGTCTAAAATATACCTATTTACATTTGTATCCAAAGATATATCTTCACTAAAATAAAAATTTATGCTTAAATATGAATCAAATAACTCTCCGCCCTTAAGCAATTTTTGAAATTCTTTATCAATAACTTCTTCATCAATCATTTCTTTCAATGAATATAAATTATTAATTGTACAAATTGCATAATCACTGTCAATATATCTATCATCTATTTTTATACTAGCCTTTTCCTCATCTAATTCAATTTTAGATACCTCTGAATTAAGATATATCATTCCACCTAGTTCCTTAATTTTTTTTACTAGAACAGAAAAAAGATTTTTCTTTCCACCTTTAAATGAATATATATCAGAAGAACTCATAATTCTTAAAAATTCTATAAACACTATACTAGAGCATTTAGCATTCGTTGTGCTTTTAATAACTTCTTTGATGTATATACTATTTATTGAATCAATTAAATTTTCGACTCTAATTTTTTTATATTTATTAACAATTGCATTTAATCTTTTCTCATAAATAAACTTATTAAAACTAAAAAAAAGTGACTCACTTTTATTCCTTAACAAATTCTCCACTCGGTCTATTTCATCTATATCTGCAAATAAATTTGTTACTATATTCTTATCATTCTGGGTTTTAGCTAATCTATGAAATAATTTTATTAAATTATCTTTACCAAATTTAATATCTATTTTATAACCACAAACAAAGTTTAAAACTTTGTATATTTTTTTCTTTTCAAACTCTATCCCAAAACTATTTTCAAGCATATTTTTTTCCTCAGTAGAAAGTATAATATTATGAAACATTTGTGCTTGAGTAAGTTCCATTCCTTCAAAAGAGTTAAATGCACCTCCTATATAATTTCTTTTTTCATATATATTAACCTCGTAATTTTCTTTTAAAAGGTTTATCCCACATAATAATCCTAAAAGACTTCCACCTATAATATTAACTTTTTCCATACTCGCCCACCTATTCTAAAAAAATTATTTACCCTTAAATATATTAAACATATTTCATAATGATGATATAACTAATATATTAATTGTAATATTGTAAACTTTTGTGTTAATATTAAAGATATTATTTGTTTCACGAAGGAGATATTTATGTTAAGAACCATAGCATTTTATACTAAGTTTGCAACAAGCTTAGTAACAACAATGCCATTAACTAAACGAACACACAAAAAAGCATCTGAACTTGAGTCTAATGGACAAATTTTAGAAAAATATCAATATGTTCATGTAGAAAGTTCAAAATGGACTGAGCCATTTATAAAATTAAGTGGTGCTAGAGTTAAAGTATTCGGTGCTGAAAATGTACCAGCAGATATACCAGTATTATTTGTAAGTAATCATCAAAGTAATTTTGATATTCCACTTCTTATGTACTATATAGATAAACCAAAAGGGTTTATTGCAAAAAAGGAACTTGAAAAAATTCCAATGATTAGTGAGTGGATGAAAATGATGGGATGTATCTTTATGGATAGAAGTAATCTTAGAAAATCTGCTTCTGCTATAATTGACGGAATTAAAATTCTTAAAGCCGGTCAATCTCTTGTTATATACCCTGAAGGGACTAGAAGTAAAGGTGGACCTATGGCTGAATTTAAAGCTGGTAGTTTTAAACTTGCAACAAAATCTAAGGTTCCTATAATTCCTGTGACAATAAACGGATCATATAAAATTATGGATGGTAATGGGCATAAAATTAGACCTGCTGACGTTGAACTTTACCTACATAAACCTATATACACAGATAAACTTACAAAAGAAGAAGAACTAGCTTTACCTAAACTCGTACAAAATATAGTCGCTAGTAAATTATCAGAGTAGAGAATTTTATATTCTCTACTTTTTTACATTTTATTTGTAAATAAACAAAACTTTTAATTGATATTTTTGTCAAATACTTATAAAATTAGAACTGTCGGTATTCTTATGAAACTGAACTATTTTTTAAAATTTAGCTTTAACCGAATTATATCCTTATAAGGAATGAGAACGGAGGTATTCAAGATGAATAATACTAATACGAGAAAATCATCTCGTACAAAAACAAGAAAATTAGTTGTTATTGCCATGTTATCAGCAATATCAATCTTTCTTGGAGTTTCTGGGTTAGGATTTATTACAATCCCCCCTGTAAAAGCAACTATAATGCACATTCCAGTTATAATAGGTGCAATAATAGAAGGACCTATTGTCGGTGCTTTGATAGGATTAGTCTTTGGACTATTTTCAATTTATCAAGCATTTGCAGCTCCAACACCTACAAGTTTTGTATTTTGGAATCCGATAGTAGCTGTATTACCTAGAATATTAATCGGTATTGCTAGCTATTACATTTATGTAGGAACTCTAAAAGCTACAAAAAAGGACTTGAAACTTACAGCTATTTTAGGTGGTATTGTGATTGGAATTCTAGGATTCCTTGCTACTACTGGTATTGCAAAATTACTTGATGTAGATCATATGCCAGCTCATATTATAGGTATCGCTCTTGGAGTTGTGCTTTGTGCGGGTATAATATTCTTATCACTTAAAATAAAAAGGAAAGATAAGCATGAAGTTTTATCTATAGGGGTTGCAGCAGTTCTTGGAACTATGGTAAACACTATTGGCGTACTTGGTTTAATTTATATTATTTATATAAACCAATATGCTCATGCATTAGGTATATCTTCTCAACTTGCTGGTGCATCTATATTAGCAGTTGGAATTACAAATGGTATTCCTGAAGCTTTCATATCAGCAATAGTAACTATTCCAGTAGTTCTTGCTGTTAAAAAAATCAGAAAATAATTCATTATAATAGGAGGAGGCTTGCCTCCTCTTTTTTAATATATATAAGGGAGTGATTTTTTGTTAGAAATAAAAATACAAGATATTGAGGGTTTCAAACTCGGGCATGCATCAAACTTAGAGGCTGGCACAGGATGTTCTGTTATCATTGCTGAAAATGGAGCTAGTGCTGGTGTTGCTGTTAGAGGTGGCGCTCCTGGGACTAGAGAAACCGATCTTTTAGACCCAAGTGAATTAATTCAAGAAATCCACGGACTAGTTTTGGCAGGTGGTTCTGCTTTTGGTTTAGATGCCTCCTCTGGTGTTATGGAATATCTTGAGGAAAAAAATATTGGATTTGATGTTACCGTTGCAAAAGTTCCAATTGTTTGTTCAGCAGTTTTATTTGACTTAGCTTGTGGAAATCCAAAAGTTCGACCAAATAAAGAAATGGGGATTTGTGCATGTATTAATTCTGAAACTTATAATGATAATTTAAATGGAAATATAGGTTGTGGTACTGGTGCTACTATCGGAAAGTTTTTTGGACCTACTTCTGCTATGAAAGGTGGGTTTGGAAGTTATGCTATTGAGATAGGAGATTTAAAAGTTGGTGCCATAGTTGGAGTAAATGCACTTGGTGATATAAAAGATCCTACTACTGGACAAATAATAGCAGGTGCTTTAAATGAAAATAATGAATTTATAAATACAGAAGAAACAATGTTTACAATGCAATCTGAGTCCAAAAATGCTTTTAAAGGAAATACTACAATTGGGGCTATAATTTGTAACGCTAAATTATCAAAAGCTGAAAATAAAAAAATAGCTTCAATGGCTCATAATGCTTTTGCTAGAACTATTTATCCTGCTCACACAATGTTTGATGGTGATACTATTTTCTCTTTATCTAACGGTGAAAAGACTTATGATATTAGCCTTATAGGTTCACTTGCTACAAGAGTTATGGAAAAAGCTGTTTTAAATGCTATAAAATCTGCTGATTCATTACATGGATTTAAATCTTATAATGCTATAAAATAACAAAAACGGAGCAAATTGCTCCGTTTCTTTATTTACTAATTTCTATTTCAGGTGTTTTTGATAACATTTTTCCATACATACCTTCTTGACCTATCTGTATAGTCTTAGCATTATCAAACCCAGTTGCTATTATTCTTTTGCTATTATCATAAGTTGTTTGTATTGGTTTCCCATTAACTAAAACAACACTAGCTTTTGTTAAATTCTCACCTTCTATTGTCAACTGATTGCCTTCGATAAAAGCTTTTGTTACTTTAATTGGCTCTAATCCTAATTGCATGTCAGTTTTCTTATATAAATCTTGATCTAATAAATAATTTTCTCCATATAATTGATCAAATTGTACATCTTTTAAATACTCATCATACTTAGTATCTGCAGAATATGTTTTATGGAATGACGGCATCATCCCACCTTTTATTCCAGCTACATCAAATATATAAGTTGATAATTGATATGCTTGTATATCTTTTTTCACCGGCTTAATACCTGGTGTATTGCTCCAAATAAAGTATTCTGTATCATACTTTTGATCTGAAGGGTAATTTGTTGGGTCGTAGACAACATCAAGTGCTGGTAAATGATCTCCGTACATAGCAATTACTGTTGGTTCTCCTGATTTTTCAACATAATCAATAAGTTCCCCTACGTAATTATCAACTTCTTTTGCTTTATCAACATATTCTTGAATTTGATTCTTCTCTTTTTCATTTATATCTCCGCTAACGGTATATTTCTCTGCCTGATAATCATCATCATATGGTCCATGACTCTCCACTGCAACATTAAATATAAATTGTGGTTTATCACTACTCATAAGTTCTTCTATTGGTTTTAAATTATTCATATCACTCGGATAGTCAAATTTCATCTGTAAATCATCCATATATTCTTTTGTAACTAACTTATCAAAGCCAAAGTTTGCGTATACTTCATCTCTATTATAAAAGTTCCCAGTATAATTATGAATAGCTGTAGCATCATAACCTTGTTTTTTTAAAATATATGCCATACTTTCTACTGGTTGCTTTCTTAAAATAGTATTATTAGGAATTTCACCTGGACCTAAATTATTAGCTGAGTACCCTGTTAATACTTCAAATTCACTTCTTACTGTTCCTCCACCAAAACATGGAACTCTTACAAGCCCATTTGGGCCAAGTTCTTGTAATTTTCTTATATTTGGCATAGGGTCTTCTGAAAACTCAACACCTTTTAATCTATATGGATCGATAAATGATTCAAGTTGTACAACTATTATATTCGGTTTTTTCTCATTTCCCGAAACTGCCTGTGTTTCTTCATCCATTTCACTTTTTATTCCATCTACTCTAGCTTCTGAATAAGTTTCTGGCTTATTTGGAATTAACTCTTTTGCTGAATCTATAAATGATATTAAATAGCCATTTACTCCGTAAGTACTCGTTAAATCCCATCTATAAAGTTTTATATTATCTTTTTCTCTATTATATTTGTATATTCCAAATGTAAATATAATAATTGGTACTATAAGAAATAATATATTTCTTATGTAACTAAAGTTTTCTTTCTTTTTTTCTTTCTTGAACATAACTATTATTCCTATTATAAATACGACTATAAATAGTCCAATTAATGCTATTTCAACAAGACCTAAATATTCTTGTGCAATTCCTATTGCTTCTTTAATTGAATACATATCTGCTGCTGTAAGTGGACTCCCCCTAAACATCATAACTCCACCACCAACAGCTGCAAATATTAATATTATCCCTGCAAGGACAATATATACAGCTTTAGTTTTCTTAAATAAAAACGCTAAAGCTGTTATACTAAGTACAATTCCTATATTTAGTAAAAACATAGTAAAATGATTTCCTACAAACTCTAAAACCTTTATTACTGAACCTCTTTGCATCATTTCTATAACTAAAGTTATAATTATTGATAACCCTACTAATATTCCTATATCTTTTAGTAAACTAAAAATATCCTTCTTATTGAATTTATTTTTCAATTCATTAAATTTACTCATCTAATTTAATCCTCTCCCCCTATAAAATAGCTACTATCACAATCATATCATATAAATAAAAACGAACTATTTCATAATTTAAAACTTAATATAAATATAATAAAAAAACTCAACATTTTGGATAATAATCCCACAATGTTGAGTTTCTTTTTAATTTCTCATTATTATATAAACTATATAAGCTACGTATACAAAAATAAGTATAAACCCTTCTTGTTTTGATATACGCTTACTCTGTTTTCTATTAAATATGATAGAAATAACTAAAATTAAAGTTATTATTATAAGAAGTATCAAATCAAATGCTAAAGCCCCACTAACCACTATTGGAGAAATAACTGATGATAACCCTAGTATTAAAACTATATTAAAGATATTAGAACCTAAAACATTTCCAAGTGCTATGCCATTTTCACCTTTTCTTGCTGCAACCACCGATGTAACAAGTTCTGGTAAAGATGTTCCTATCGCTACTATTGTAAGTCCTATTAATTTCTCACTCATCCCTAAAGATTTTGCTATTTCTGATGCACTATTTACAACTAAATCTCCACCAAAAACAATTAAACAAACACCTATTATAGAAAATATAACTTTAGGTACTACTTTTACATTTTTATATTTTTCTTTTTCATTAACGTCTTTAGCACTACCTTTTTTACTACTATACATCAAAAATCCTATGTAAATTAAACTTATTAAAATAAGTATCATCCCATCAATTCTTGATAAACCACCAGTTGAACCAAAAATAAATATTAACACATATAAAAGAACTGTAACTACTAAACTAACTATTAAGTCAACTTTAACTAAATTCTTTTTTATTATAAGTGGACTAACTAATGCAGTTGCTCCTAAAACAATAAGTGTATTAAATATATTTGACCCTAAAACATTTCCAACTGCAAGTCCATTACTTCCATTCATTGCAGATGTTAAACTAACTGATAATTCTGGTGCGCTTGTACCAATTGAAACAATAGTAAGTCCAACTATTACAGATGGTATTCCTATTTTCTTTGCAATTGAAGATGCTCCATCAACAAAAAAGTCTGCGCCTTTTATAAGTAGAATAAATCCCACTACTAAAAATATATAATTAACCAAAGGTTACCCCCCTCTTCCTTAAAGCATGTAACTTATTTTAAGTATAACACAAATTTTCTCTACATTAGCACAAATACTAATAAAAATGAGAAATAGCATTGTAGCCATTTCTCATTTAATTATTTTTTACGTATGATAATATTTTCATCACTAACATCGACAAGTGCTGTATCACTAGACGCTAAATTTCCTGATATTATCTTTTTAGCTAAACTTGTTTCAAGTATGTTAGAAATATATCTTTTTAAAGGTCTAGCACCATACACCGGATCATATCCTTCTTCAGCTAATAACTCTTTAGCCGGTTCTGTAAGTTCTAACTTAATACCTCTCTCAATAAGTCTTTTAGCTGTTGCTAAAACAAATATATCAACTATTTTCTTAATCCCCTCATTACCAAGTGGTTTAAACATAATTATGTCATCAACTCTATTTAAAAATTCAGGTTTAAATCTTACTTTCATTTCGTTCATTACAGCATTTTTAATTCCCTCATCAACCTCTTCTGATTTATTTTCTAGAAGGTACTGACTTCCTATATTAGATGTCATAATTATTATTGTATTTTTAAAATCAACTGTTTTACCTTTATTATCAGTAAGTCTACCATCATCTAATATTTGAAGGAACATATTAAATACGTCAGGATGAGCTTT
This sequence comes from Sarcina sp., assembly GCA_051650125.1. GTDB lineage: Bacteria > Bacillota > Clostridia > Clostridiales > Clostridiaceae > Sarcina. The sequence goes on from JBOFIK010000056.1 coordinate 107,398, forward strand.
TTCTATCTCATCAAATAATATAACTGAATAAGGATTTCTTCTAACTGCTTCAGTTAATTGTCCACCTTCTTCATATCCAACATAACCTGGAGGTGGTCCTACAAGTCTTGATACCGCTTGTTTTTCCATATACTCTGACATATCAATTCTGATGATATTATCCTCACTATCAAATAAATTTCTAGCAAGAGTTTTTGCAAGTTCTGTTTTACCAACACCAGTTGGCCCTAAGAATATAAATGAGCCTATTGGTTTATTTTCATCTTTAAGTCCTGCTCTAGCTCTTATAACCGCATTAGCAACAGCAGTAGTTGCTTCATCTTGCCCTATAACTCTTTCTCTTAATTCATCTTCAAGTCTTAATAATTTATCTTTTTCACCTTCAACAAGTTTTGTTACTGGAATCCCTGTCCACCTTGATATAATTTCAGAAATTTCATTTTCTGTTACTTCTTCTTTAAGTAAGGCTTCTCCATTTCCATTATCCATATTTTCTTCTTTTTCTTTTATTAATCTTGCAAGGTCTGGAACTTTTCCATACTTAAGTTCTGCAACTTTATTTAGGTCATATTCCCTCTCTGCTTTTTCTATATCTCCCCTTACAACTTCAAGTTCTTTTTTTAATTCTCTAACTTCTGTTATATGTGATTTTTCTTTCTCATACTTAGCAGTTAAAGCATCATTTTTTTCTTTAAGATTTGCAAGTTCTTTTTCTAAATCTACTAATCTCTTAGCTGATGCATCATCATCTTCTTTTGAAAGTGCTTCTTTTTCTGTTTCAAGCATAAATAACTTTCTTCTTATAATATCTAAATCCGTAGGCAATGAATCTATTTCTGTTCTTATCATTGCACCAGCCTCATCAATTAAATCAATTGCTTTATCTGGCATATATCTATCCTTAATATATCTATCTGAAAGTTTTGCTGCTGCTACAATTGCTGAATCATGAATTCTTATTCCATGATGTATTTCAAACTTTTCTTTAAGACCTCTTAATATAGAAATAGTTTCTTCAACATTCGGCTCTTCAACTCTAACAGGTTGGAATCTTCTTTCTAACGCTTTATCTTTTTCAATATACATTCTGTATTCATCAAAAGTTGTTGCACCAATGCAGTGAAGTTCTCCTCTTGCAAGCATAGGTTTTATAAGATTCCCAGCATCCATTGAACCTTCTGTTTTTCCTGCTCCAACAATGGTATGAATTTCATCAATGAATAAAATAACCTTACCATCCGCTTGTTCAACCTCTGTTAAAACAGCCTTAAGTCTTTCTTCAAATTCTCCTCTATATTTAGCTCCTGCAATAAGTGCTCCCATATCAAGTGAAATTATAGTTTTATCTTTAAGTCCCTCTGGAATATCACCCCTTACAATTCTTTCTGCAAGACCTTCCACTATCGCAGTTTTACCAACACCTGGCTCACCTATTAATATTGGATTGTTTTTTGTTCTTCTAGATAGAATTCTAACAGTTCTTCTAATTTCCTCATCCCTTCCTATAATAGGATCTAACTTATTTTTTTTAGCGAGTTCTATTAAGTTTGTACCATATTTAGCTAAAGCCTCGTATGTTCCCTCAGGATTATTTGTATCTACTCTTTGATTTCCTCTAACAGATTGTAAAACTGATAAAAACTCATCTTTTGAAATATTATTTTTATTTAAAATCCTGCCACATGCCCCATCTTTATCAATTTCCATTATAGCAATCATAACGTGCTCTACACTTATATAAGAATCACCAAATTCTTTTGAAAGCTCTTCTGCTCTTATCAAGACTTCATTGATTCTTCTACTTGCAACAACTCCACTAGATTTTGCAGCTTCACCTAAAATTTTAGGCATCTTATCTAATTCTATATGGACATCATTTTTTATTATCCCTATGTTAGTACCCATTTTTTCTATTATATTAGGAATAAGTCCATCTTCCTGATTTATGAGAGCTGAAAAAAGATGAATAACATCTACCTGTTGATGGTTATATCTAACAGCTGTATTATATGCCTCATTTAATCCTTCTTGAACTTTTATTGTCATTTTTTCTGTATTCATTACTAAATCACCTCTTTGAATTCATTTTATTATATTTATAATAATACTAATTTTTTTCTAAGTCAAAATAATAAAATATCTTTTCTTTTGCCTATTCCTCTATTCTTTACCAATTATACAACAATAAAATATACATAATGTTGTTATTAATAGATTTAGTTGCTATTATAATAATGTATATTAATTTTAAAAGAGGTGTTTTGATTGCAACTGACAGTATTTGACTTCACACAAGAGAGTGTAAAATTATTAAAAGAATTAAAGGCTGATTTAAATGCAGCTTCTGATATATTAGACGATTTCTTCTTTTCCCTTCTTGAAAACAACTGTGACGGTTTTTTCAATATTTCAACAAGAGTTAAATCTAGACTTAGTCTAAAAGAAAAAATCATAAGAAACAATTATTACTTATCATACAATTCACCCGAAGAGCTTTTTTCTAATTTATCTGACCTTATAGGCGTTAGAATAGAATGTAGATTCATTGAAGACGAAGAGAATATCTTTAAATATCTAAAATCAGCATTTTCACATACAAGTAAAGATGGATATAATTATTCACCACTTGCTCCTAATATCAGACTAGACCTTAGAGAGGAACAACCATTACATCAAAAAAATGGGTTTGTATTATATAGAATTGATGCTTATATAAAAACAGAAGAACATACTTTCAATTTTGAACTTCAAATTAAATCAATGGTTAACTTATTTTGGAGTGAAATAGAACACAAAGTCATCTATAAAAACTATAATATGGTTCTTGGTGATAAATTCTATAAAAATATTCTTAACTCAATAAAAAGTAATCTCTCTATGATAGATAATCAGTTGCTTACAATTTATAATCATATGAATGAATTTAACAATTCTAATCATGTCATAAAAAAAGAACGTTTAGAAGATTTATTATCAAAAATGATATTTGATTTATACGCATCTAAAGTCAAACAAGACCTTGGTATTTCAGTGGATTTTAGAAATGCTTGTGATATTATGGTTGACTATATCTTTACTAAAAACAATTGTAGTACTGCACATGATCAATATAATACTTTTATTAAAACCTCTGTAAGGTTAAATGAAATATTTAAAAATGATATTTGTTTTAGGAATTCGATAGTTATTGATAGACCTGTAAACTTCAGTTCTGATTTTTCATATACAATTGGAAATAAACTTTTACAGTCGATGAATAAAGACTTCCACTGGAATTTATTCTTTAAAATATTATTTGATATTGAACCTGGCGATCATGTAGAAGATTTTGAAACATTTATGAAATACTTAGAAACTATTCTCTCTCACAGAGATAGCTATTTAAACTTTTACTTAAAATTTAATAATGAACAAGTAGATATATTTAAGAATGAATTTATTTCAGCTCTATGTAACGCATTTTTATCAGTTGATTCTATTGAATTTATATATAGAGATAAATTGCTAGAAATTTACGAAACACTTGATGAACATTGCAAATTTATTTGTGATGAAATACCATCATTTGAACATTACTCACTTTATCAAGAGATATATAATCAATATCTATACCTTAAAATTCTTTCTATCTTTAATTGCTCTATAAATGTTCCAAATGCTTTTGATTTTGCAGAACAACTTAGACAATCTCAAAGTAAGATACGAATAACAACTAAAGGTCTTAACTATATTACCTCACTAGATAAAGAAAAAGCAGTTATTAGCACTAAATTTTTAAAATATATTTATGTAAGATAGATATATCTTAGAATAAGAATTAAACTAAAATTTAGTGAATCTGCTAATTAATATTTGCAGTCAATTTGAAATGAAAGATAAGAAGGCATATTTCTTATCTTTTTTTTTATGTTTTTTAAGAATTTATTTGTTTAGATAATTTGCATTTCTTTTGTGAGTTACAATCATCATTTACGAGTATTTTATTTAAGAAATTAATAGGCTATTTTTCATACCTAAAGTAAATTTTTTTTGCTATATTAAACTTTTCTCTTAAATTAGAATCGCAATTTATGGATTTTTTGTAATAAAAAAAGGACCTAGAAACTCTAGATCCTTTAGGAAGTAATACCAAAATAGTATTGATATTACAAATATGCATTTTATACTATTTTGAGTAGAACTCAACGATTAATTGCTCATTAATTGTTATTGGTAACTCTTCTCTTGTAGCAAATCTAACATAAACACCTTTGAATTCTTCAACGTTTTTCTCAACGTATGTAACTGTGCTTAAGTTGTTAGCAAAGTTCTCAGCAAACATTTCTGTTTTTCTTGACTTCTCTCTTAATACAACTTCGTCTCCTGGTTGTAATCTGTATGAAGGGATATCAATTTTTGATCCATTCACTAAGAAGTGTCCGTGGTTAACCATTTGTCTTGCTTGTCTGATTGAGCTAGCAAATCCCATTCTGTAAACCATGTTATCTAATCTTGATTCTAAGATTCTTAATAACGCGTCACCAGCTTGCATGTTGCTATTGAAAGCTTCTTCAACATTTCTCTTGAATTGCTTTTCCATAACTCCGTAATATGCTCTTAATCTTTGCTTCTCTAATAATTGAGTACCATAGTCTGATAACTTCTTATCAGCTCTGCTTGTTCCTTTTAAAGCTCGCTCCATTGCTTTTGGATGACCAGAAACGTTTAATCCTAATCTTCTACACTGTTTGAAACGAGGTCCCATCATTTTTGCCATTGTAATTACCTCCGTGATAATTTAAAAAATTTATTTTTTGTGCACTTAGCACTCATATAATATATCATTTTATATACGACTTAACAACCCCTAAAATAGGATTTACATAAAATTATTTTTAAATAACTCTATTTTTCTTCATTTTTCGTAATTTTCCTTTTTTTTATCTAATTTAGTTATATTTTTAGCTAATACTATAACTTTAGCAAAAATTAACTAATACTCCTCTAAAACTCTTAAACTTAGAAATTTAAATTCAGCTAACATATCTTTTAAAAGTTCTGTTATATGTTCTTCCATACCAGTTCTATCCGCTTCTAAGTTTATAACTAAAATCGGTTCATGTAGTGATAATCTAATTAAAACCCATGACTTTGTATTTTTTAAATAAAACTTTATTCCCTCATAGTTAGGTTCAACAAGTACAAGTTCATCTGAATTCTCTACTTTCTTTTTAAACTTATCTAATATAGATATACCATAACTTCTAAAATCTTGTGCATTTATATTTAATCTAAACTCATCTTCCTTAAAACTTTCTTTAAAATTAGCTATTAAACTACCTAAATCTTTTCCTTCTTCATTAAGTTTGGCAAGTTTTATAAGTATTTTTGAAACTAAGTAAGCCCCATCATCTAGGAAATAATTTTCCTTTATAGCAGCATGTCCTGAAGTTTCTATCGCAAGGTCACTTGCCTCTTCTATGCTATTTAATCTCTTTGATTCATTTATAACGTTTTTATATCCTCTTTTGAATCTATGATGCTTTCCACCAAGACTCTCAATAAAATCTTTTAGCCCTTCTGATGTTATAGAATCTGTAACTATTGTTGTTCCTGGAACTTCCTCTAGAATAATTGCTGAAATTACTGCTATTAAACTATTTTTATTTATTTCTCTACCATTTTTGTCAACAACAGCAGCTCTATCTACGTCTGTATCAAATATTATTCCAAGGTCAGCTTTACTTTTTATCACAGCCTCACTTATAGATTTCATCGCTTCTTTATTTTCAGGATTTGGTATGTGATTTGGGAATGTTCCATCTGGTTTTAAGAATTGACTACCTTTAGTATTAGCACCTAAAACTTCTAGCACATCATGTGCAAAAAAACCTCCTGCACCATTACCAGCATCAACAATTATTTTCAATCCATCTAATGGTTTCTCTTTTGCTGTTGCTTGTCTAATTTTATCAACTAAAATCTTTGCATAGTCCTTAACTAAATCTCTATTTACTATATTTCCAACTTCATATTTTTTTTCAATCTCTGTTGCTAATGCTATAACTTCCTTTAACTCTTCTTTTTCTAGTCCACCTTTATTGGTAAAAAACTTCATACCATTGTATTGCTTTGGCATATGACTAGCTGTTAACATTATTGCCCCATCAACTTTATATCCATCAATAATTGTACTCATAAACATTGCTGGTGTTGTTGCCATTGAGCAATCTACAACATCTACCCCCATTTTATTTATACCTTTTATTGCTGCGTTCTTTAATAAGTCTCCTGTAAGTCTTGAATCTTTTCCAAGTGCTACACTGATCTTTTTATTTCCATTATGCTTATATAACCATTTAGAAAAACCAATTGCTATTTTTTCAACAGCTTCCTTTGTTAAAGTAAGCTTTAAATCTCCTTCTTCGAGTGCTATACCTCTAATATCTGTCCCATTTTGTAATTTTTCTAAATTACTCATCTAATCACTCCTAGTTCATCTTTTGTTTAAAATATTCACATTTTTATTATATACTATTAAACTGATAACGTATACTTAACATAACTTTCTATATTTCATTTAAACCCTTATTTCTTAGAAATCCTTTCTTTAAACTTATTTTTCAATATCATAATCACTTTTTGAGTTTCTTCTTCTTTTGCTTCACTTACAAAATCCCATTCTTCTATTATAAATTCTTTTATATCTAACAATAAATTCTCGATATCTTTTATATCTAGTATATTATTATTAAAACTTATCGTAGCTTTTTTTATCTTTAATTCTACCTCTACCTTTTTTATCCCCTTTATAATTCCTGGAACCTCATCTAATAAATAAAAATATTCGCTATATTCATCTTTAAGCTTTAATGCAGTTTCAAAACTTACCTCAGCTTTACCAATACTGACCTCTATAACTTTAAAGTTAAATCCTTTTCTGATAATCATTTCTTTTAATTTATTCATAATACATCTCCATTAAATATCTTTTCAAAATATAATATGCTTTAAAATATCTTTTTTTACCTAAATTTATTTTTCCTTACTTAAAATTTATAACTACAAAATAAAAAAAGCGAGTTATATTCAGTTTCCCGAATTATAACTCGCCCTAATATATTTTATTTACTAACTAATAAAAGCATTTCTCTTAATACTTTACAAGCAACTGCTGTTGAAACTCCACTTTGATCATAATGTGGTGATAATTCATTAACATCAAAAGCTACTATATTCAAATCTTTCATAGCCTTTATTCCTAATATCATTTCTCTAAATGTTATTCCACCCGCTTCTGGTGTTCCTGTACCAGGGAATATTGACGGATCTAAAACATCAAGGTCTATTGTTACATAAACATTTTTACCTTTTAACTTTTCAGCTATCTGTGTTAATGTTTCTGCATCAAAGTTTCTTGTGTAAACATGTTCTTTACCCCAATAAACTTCTTCTTTTGAACCTGATCTTATACCAAATTGGTATATTCTATCATCTCCAACAATTTCCCAACATCTTCTCATAACACTTGCGTGAGATAATTTTTCACCCATATAGTCTTCTCTTAAATCTGCATGTGCATCAAAATGTATAATATGTAAATCATCATACTTTTTAGCTACACTTCTAACAGCTCCTAGAGTTACTAAATGTTCTCCACCTATCATTACAGGCATCTTCCCATCAGCTAACACTTCATCTGAGAATTCTTCTATCATTTTTAATGCTCTATCAGCATTTCCAAATGGAAGCTCTAAATCCCCTGAATCAAAGTATCCATAGTCTTCCATATCTTTATCTTGATATGTGCTATAACTCTCTAACCCATAAGAATCTGGTCTCATTGCTTGACTTGCAAATCTTGTTCCTGGTCTAAATGATGTTGTTGAATCAAAAGGTGCACCATAAATAACTACACTTGATTCATCATATTCATTATCACATGACATAAAAGTTGTAAGATTTCTATTCATTTCTAGCCTCCGCAAGCATTTTCTTAACGTAGTTTGGTAATGCAAATGCTCCTGAGTGAATTTCTGTATTATAGTACTTTGTTTCAAGTCCAAGTTTATTCCACTCTTCAACTACTGGGTTATTTAATGGATCATGTTTCTTTGATGCAAATCCAAATAACCAGTGTCCTGATGGATAAGTTGGTATGTGAGCTTGGTAAACTCTACATATTGGGAAACATTCTTTTATTCTTTTGTGAGCTCTCATCATGTTTTTAGCATACTCTTCGTAGTAAGGACTTTCATGTTGGTTAACAAGTATCCCTTCTTCATTTAATGCTTTGAAACAGTTTCCGTAGAATTCTTTTGTGAATAATCCTTCTCCTGGTCCAAATGGATCTGTTGAGTCAACAATTATTAAATCATATTTGTTTTCTACGCCTCTAACAAATTTTAAACCATCTTCATAGTAAAGATTTACTCTTGGATCTGTTAATTTTTCAGCTGTTTGAGGTAAGTATTTAACACATACATCTACAACTAATTTATCTATTTCAACCATATCAATATTTTCAATATTTTTGTATCTTGTAAGTTCTCTTACTGTACCACCATCTCCTGCACCAATAACTAATACGTTTTTGATGTTAGGGTTTGTTGCCATAGGTGTGTGAACTATCATGTCATGATAGATGAATTCGTCTTTTTCTGTTACCATCATAAGTCCATCTAATGTAAAGAATGTTCCAAATTCATTTGACTTAAATACATCTATTGTTTGGAATTCACTTTTTCCACTGTATAACTGTTCCTTAACTTTTATTGAAAATCTTGCTTCTGGTGTATGTTCTTCTGTGTACCATAATTCCATATCTAAATCGCTCCTCTTATTTTAATACTTTTATAAATTCTACATTCATATCTTCAAGTCCAGTCATAAGACTTCCTTTATTTTTTGAATATAAAATAAATTCAATCGCTTCTTTTGTTATTAATTCGCCCGGTGCAAGTATTGGTATTCCTGGAGGATAGCACATAACAAACTCTCCTGATATTCTACCTTCACTCTCTATAATCTTAACTGGTTCTCCCTCAGCATAAAATGCTTCTTTTGGAGTAACTTTTAATATTGGACTTATATACTCTTGTTCTATTAAGTCTCTATGGTCCTCTTTATAGTGAACTCTTTGAATCTCATAAAGCGCTGCTACAAGTCTTTCAATATTATAATCTGTATCACCAACTGATATAATAGCAAGTATGTTACCTACATCACCAAGCTCTATTTGAATATCATATTCATCTCTTAATATATCATAAACTTCAATTCCTGCAAGACCAACATCTAAAGTATTGACTACAAGTTTTGTAATATCAAAATCAAAAATATCTTTACCATTTACTATTTCTCTTGAAAATGCATAATAATGTTTAATTTTATTTATTTCTGCTCTTGCATAGTTAGCTTTTTTCACTATGCTATCAACTATCTCTTCACCTTTTAATGCAAGATTTCTTCTTGCTATATCTAATGAAGACATTAATAGATATGAGCCACTTGTTGTTTGAGTTAGATTTATTATTGTTCTCATATAATCTGCTGAAACTTTATCTGTGTTTAATAACAACAATGAACTCTGAGTAAGAGACCCACCTGTTTTATGAACACTTACTGCTGACATATGACATCCTGCTTCCATCGCTGATATAGGAAGGTCTTTACCAAAATATAAATGCGTACCATGAGCTTCATCCGCTAATACAAGCATATTATTCTCTTGTGCAAGCTTAACTATACTTTTTAAGTCTGAACAAATTCCATAATATGTTGGATTATTTACAAATATAGCTTTTGCTTCTGGATTTTCTTTAACTGCTTTTTTTATTTCATCAAGGTCCATTCCAAGGGAAATCCCAAGTTTACTATGAATCCCAGGATTTATATATATTGGTATAGCACCTGTTAGTATAAGAGCATTTATTGCTGATCTGTGTACATTTCTTGGAAGTATTATTTTATCGCCTTCCTTACAAACGCTCATAATCATAGCTTGTACTGCTGATGTTGTTCCATTCACCATAAGAAATGAGTGTTTTGCTTTAAATGCCTCTGCTGCAAGTTCTTCTGCCTCTTTTATAACAGATGTTGGATGACAGAGATTATCTAAAGGCTTCATTGAATTAACATCTACTGATAAACATTTTTCCCCTAAAAATTCCTTGAGTTTTACATTCCCTCTTCCTTGTTTGTGACCTGGCACATCAAATGGAACAATTTTATTTTTTCTATATTGCTTTAAAGCCTCATAAATGGGAGCTTTTTCCTGTTCATTTCTATTCACAGCATTCCCTCCTAATATAAATTAGTTCCTGAATATATCTCAACCATTTCTTTTGATAATCTATCTCTTATATCAATTCTTTGAGCTGCTGTTAATTCACTACTTTCTGTATTGAATAAGTAATTATCTAATCTAATTTCATTAATCATCATTTTTGTGTGATACATATTTGATTGATATACATTTATATCAATTGCATCATATTTCTTTAAAGTATCTTTTTCTATAAAGTTTTGTATTGAATTTATATCATGGTCAATAAATAATTTCTTACCATCAACATCTCTTGTAAATCCTCTAACCTTATAATCTACAGTAATAACATCTGAATCAAAACTTTCTATAAGGTAATTCAATGCATTTATTGGAGAAATATGTCCACATGTTGAAACATCTATATCAACTCTAAATGTTGTTATTTCCTTATTAGGGTGACACTCTGGATAAGTGTGTACAGTTACGTGACTCTTATCTAGGTGAGCTACTACAGTTTCTCTGTACTCAACTTCAAAATCTTCTAATTTTCCTTTATTGCATGATTTATCAACGAATTCATCATCAATTTCCTCTTCACAAATAAGTAGAGTTACACTAGCTCCTTGTGGTTCATAATCTTGTTTAGAGATATTTAAAACATTTGCTCCGATGGCCTTTGTCACATTACATAAAATATTAGTAAGTCTTTCAGCATTGTACTGCTCATCTATATATTTTATATAATCTTGTTTATCTTTCTCAGTTTTTGTATAACAAACATCATAAATATTAAAACTTAATGTTTTTGTTAAATTGTTGAAACCATAAAGACGAATTTTTTCACTCAATTCCTCACCTCATTAAATTTGGATTAATTTTTTACTAATCTATTATATATTAATATTAATTAAATTTGTATATGTTTTTTTCTTTTGTATAAAATTTCTCAAAAAAAAACTTGTATAAGATAGATTCTATCCTATACAAGTCATATCAACAAGCTAAAAATTATATTAAATTCCCCAAAAATCTTCTAGTATAGCTTTATCGTTCCCAATAAAGTCATATTTTTCCAAATCTTTCTTTGAAATCCATTCCCATCCTATAATTTTTGCATGACAAGAAACTTTTTCTCTTAACACGCATGTAAATACAATATTTTGTTCCTCTTCATTTATGTCATATGTAGCAAACTCCTGAATCTCAAATCCTATTGTTTTAAGTTCTTCTTTTATAATTCTATGAATACATTTTTCTAATGTTTCATTTTCTTTCTTCGGTTTCCCTACTAGACTCCACAATTTCGGCTGATTTCTTGTTACCTTTCTTTGTATAATTAGAACGTTATTAAAATCATCTTTAACTATAACTTCACAATGTGTAATATTATTCATTATAAGTCCCCCTTTTAAATCCATTTTATAAAAAAACATAAATATAATAACAACAGTTTTTCTTTTAAAATTATTATACTATATTTTTCTAAAAAACTTTGTTAATTTTACTTTAATAAAAAAAAGATGCCGAAATTTCGACATCTTGAAATAAAATTACTGTTCTCTAACACAAATTTCTGTAATTATTAAAGTTGACCAATTTTCACCATCTTTAGCAATCCACTCTGTTTCTATATCCATAAATTTAAGCCATGCATTTAAACCAAAAGTTTTCTTAGTTACATTTGCAAGTCTTCTTCCATGAATTTCTTTAATTTCTTCTAATAATTCACTTTGTTCTTTTTCATCTAATTCTGTATCTAAAAGAGGTCTTATAATCTCACAACACTTTATGTATGACTTTGCATCCTCAAAGTATAACTCATCAGCAAAAACCTGTCTCTCCTGGTTTAAATAATCCATAACTTCATTTATCTCTTCTTTATTTGATAGATGTTTTTTAGCAAGTTTTAGAGCTTCTATATCTCTATCTAATTTTGAAACTTTTTTTTCTAAATCGTAATGTCTCATATTATCTTCCTTATTTTTAAAAACTTATCACCTTAACAATGATAGTGTCCTCATTATATCATTTAAATTGTATTTTTTCATTGAAAATTAATAATAAACTAGCATTTAAATTTTATTCTACTGTAAAACAACTTTCTCGTTGTCTTTTTTTATCAAAATTTGCAATTAATCGAAAGGAATACTATAATTAAGTATTATTTATAATAAATTTAAGTTAAAATCATCTTTAATCTAAACAAATTATTATTTTGTTAACATCCTTATTTTGATATGATTTTGCCATCAAAATAAGGTAGAATACTATTAGTAAGAATGATTTATTTTAAACTAAGGAGAGTATAAATGAATATTTCTAATAAAAAACTAAAAAAAGCTTTAGATCACTATAAAAATGGTGAATATGAAAGCGCATTAAAAATTTGCGAAAAATTTCTTGAAAAAGAATACAGTAATGAAGAGGCTCTAGCTCTTGAAGGTGACGTACTGTACAAACTTGGAAGAATTGATGATGCTATCGTTACATGGAAAATCAACTCTGAATATAACGATAATGAGGAGGCTACTCAAAGACTTGAATCTGTTGATAAAGAAAGAAAAGAACTTGCTCTTAGTTATACAAGTATTCAAAATATGAGTAGTGAGGATAGAATTCTTCTTGAAAATGCTTACCGTGAAAATATAGAATTAAAAAAACAAGTTGATAATAGCGACCTTTTAAAAGATGCTAATACTAAATCAACATCTAATATAGATACAGAACCTTTGAATAACTCAAAAGATGATTCAATAGTACAAAATGCTCAGTTAAATGTAGATGATTTTGAATCTCACACAACACCAATCAATGAGCATACTTCTTCATTTGAATCTGAAGTTGAACCAATAGTAGTGCCTGAGGAGCCTAAAGAATATCATATAGTTGAAACAAATATTGATGATATTCTTGAAAGTACTCCGTCTAAAACTAACGAGCCAACAAATATTGATTTAGAAGAATTAAAAGCTAGAACACAACATCTTGAAGATACAAATGAAATTAAACACACTGACGATCAAAAAATAATAGATGCTGCTGTATTACCTACTAGTAGTTCTGCTACACCTTCAAATAATACTTCTAGTACTTCAAAACCAAAAAGTTTTTCAAGTTCAAAGAAAAAAATTATTATTACATCAGCAGCTGCTATTGCTATAATAATTGTTGCATTATCATATAATAAAATTCATGCAAGTAAGGTTTCAAAAGATAATGCTGCAAACTTAAATAACACTAAAATAGCTGATACATCAAAGCCAACAGAAACTAAATCACCTGAGGCTACAAAACCTGATACTGCATCTTCAACTAAATTAGATGCGGCACAAGCAACTCAATTTGTAAATGATATGCAATATCTTATTTCTGCTGATAGTATCGATGGAATTAATACTATTCTTGAGAAGACACCAAAAGATTCACTTCCACAAAGTGCTATTGCAGAATATGAAACAGCTGAAAACTTCATGAAAGCAAATGGTGTAACATATTATTATGATAATGGTATGAATGCATATAATGCTAATGATTATTTAACAGCAATTGATTACTTCAAAAAAGCAAAACCATATGCAAAAGATGATTTCAGAGGACCAACAATGTTATTCTTAACAGCTACATCATATGAAAAATTAGATGATATGAATAATGCCGTTGCTACTTATAAAGATTTCTTAGCTACTTATCCAGATGCTAAGAACTACGGACCTGAATCATTATATTTCTTAGCTAATTATTATGCAAAAAATAATAATCCTACTGAGGCTAAGCAATATGCTACCGAACTTGCAAATAAATACCCAGATTCAATGTATAACAATGACAATATGAAAGCTATTTTAAAATAGCAAAAAAGCAAGTGAAGAATAATCACTTGCTTTTTTTTATCTATTTTATTTCTTCAATAGATTTACAACTCCCTACACTTTTATATCCTCAATCATAATTTTAATAACGCCTAGGTCTAGGGTATAAAACATATATTTTTTCTATTTGTTCGAGTGTTGACTTCAACTATTGCTTTAATTCCATATACCTTTTCAATAACTTCTTGTGTCAGTACCTCATCTACCTGCCCTTTAGAAATAACCTCTCCATTTTTAATTGCAACTATAAAATCACAGTACATACTTGCAATATTTACATCATGCACAGTCATAATAATCGTTTTATTTATCCCTTTTAAATAAGACATAATCTGCAATTGATATTTTATATCTAAATGGTTCATTGGTTCATCTAAAATAATTATTTCTGTTTCCTGCACAATAGCCCTTGCTATTAAAACTCTTTGCTTTTCTCCACCAGATATTTCATTAAACTTTTTATTTTTATACTGTAAAAGTCCCATATCACTAAGTGTTTGTTGTACAATCTTATCGTCCTCTAAATCATACGAAGCTAAAATTGTCTTATGTGCATATCTTCCCATTTTCACAATTTCTTCTACTGTAAAATCAAAGTCTGCTGAATTTTCTTGATGCAATACTGATATTACTTTAGAAAACTCCTTCTTTTTAATATCGTATATATCCCTTCCACTTACAAATACCATATTTTTTTTAGGTTTATATGCTTTATAAATATTTTTAAGTATAGTTGATTTACCAGATCCATTCTCACCAATAATTCCCACAAAATTATTTTCCTTTATATCAAAACTTATATTTTTTAATATTTCTTTTTTTCCTATATTAAAGGATAATTCTCTTATGCTAATACTACTCATCTACTCACCCCCAAATGAATATTTATTACGCACCACAAGCCATATAAAGAATGGTCCACCTATGATTGCAGTAATTATGCCAATTGGGAGTTCTCTAGGCGCAAATGCATATCTTGATAATATATCTGATAGAACTAAAAATACCGCTCCTAAAAGAACTGAAATAGGAATTATTCTCCTGTGATTTGAACCAACAAATTTCCTTGCTATATGAGGTATTATAATACCAACAAAACCTATTGCACCTGTAACAGAAACTATTATAGCTGTTAATAATGTAACCGCTATTATTATTATTATTTTAAGTCTTAATACATTTACACCTAGCATGCTTGCATTTAAATCTCCAAGTAATAATAAATCTAAAGACTTACTTAAAAGTAGTCCACCTACTACTACAACAACTAATACTAATAAAGGTATTTTTATATTTTCCCATCTAGCCCCACCAAAACTTCCCATAATCCAAAACATAGCTGCACTTGCTTGATTTGAATTATCAGCTGAATATATCACAAGATTTGTAACTGCTGAAAATATAGCTGAAATTGATATTCCTGCAAGTACAAGCTTTGTTGATGATGTTGACTTTCCAAATGAAGTTCCAAACATTAAAACTAAAACTCCACAAATCATAGCACCTATAAAGGCTCCAAAGGCTACTCCTATAATAGCTCCACCTAAAACTATAACTACTACCGCACCAGCTGATGCTCCTGATGAAATACCTAATACGTACGAATCTGAAATAGGATTTCTAGTAATGGTTTGAATCAAAATCCCGCAAATAGAAAGTCCAGCTCCTGTTATTGCTGCTAAGAGAACTCTTGGAACTCTAATATCCCAAATAATAGTATTAATAATGTCCATTCTCTGAGTAACAAAAATATTTTTTCCTATAATATTATTTGTCAATATTTTTATAGAATCCATGAATTGTATGTCTGAACTTCCTACACTAACACCTAGTATAATAGATACAACTAGCGCTAGAAGTAAGAATACTATACTTATTTTATATTTTCTTAAAGTCATTATCCCACCTCATAAAACATAGTATTCATCTCACTAATTGCTTTTGATGCTCTTATTCCTGGTGATAAATCAGCTAAATCAATTTTATAAATTTTATTATTTTTAACAGCATTGATATTTTTAAACGCTGGATTTGTTTTAATAAAATCTAATTTTTTTTCAATGCTTTGTGCTTGTGCTAAGTAATCTGTAACTAAAATAACATCTGGATTTCTACTTGCTATACTCTCAAACGAAACATTATTCCACTGATTTTTAAGATCTGAGAAAATATTTTTTCCACCTGACAATGTAATTAAATTATTAGCAAATCCACCTCCAACAACATAAGCATCTTTATTACCTGAATCATAAATTAATACCTTAGGCTTGTCCTTATCATTTATATTCGATATTTTCTTCTCAACATCCTTAATCTCACTTTTCATTTTTGTAATTATCGTTTCAGCCTTTTCTTCTTTATTAAATATCTTCCCAAGCTCCCTATAATCACTATAAACATTTTCTATTGTAGCATTTCCTTCTAGGGCTGATGCTACATATGGATGTATCCCTGCATTCTCTAATTCTTGTGGTGTACCTGTTCCTTTCGCTGTTAATGATTGATACCACCCTGATGCAAAGTCTGGCTTAAGGCCTAAAAAGTTTTCTTTTGAAATATTATGTCCTTGTGTAATTTTAAGTTTTGGAATCTTCTCATATTCTTCTTTGTAAACTGGCAATATTTCATTATCTAATAAAGCTGTTCCTACCATTTCATCTTGTAAATCCATTGATAATAGAGTCTCAGTCATAAACTGTGATAAACTAACTATCCTCTTTGGCGCAGTCTCTATCTTGACATCTACGGGCTTATTAATCCCATCATTATATGTATATTCAACCTCTTTATATGTTGAGTTTTCTTTCTCTAGATCTATTTCTCTTATTTCATTATTTTTTATGTTAGATCTAAAGAATGCAAATCCTACAATTAAAACAATTGCACCTGCTAATAATCCTACCTTTTTTTTATTCAAAAAAACCACCCCTTGAAATATTTTAGAAACATTATATTAATATTTGTTCCACTTTTGTAACTATATTAATATATTAGTTTAAAATTTCCTAAAAGTAAAAATTATAGTAATATCTATTTATTAATCAATAATCTATTTTATTGAATTTTTAATACATTTTTCAAGCTTATCTGTACTATAATATCGTTTTTTTTTATATATACAATAAATTTAACATTAAACTAAAAAAAGAATACCAATAAAATGGCATTCTTTTTTCTTATTTCATTTTTAAACTTGAATCAACTGTTGGGAACAATTGATTATAAAAATTTTCAAATCCAGAATCTTCAAGTTTAACTTCAGACTCATCATTTATATAAAACTTGCTCATAGTTTGAACTATTAAATCAAATTTTTTTACATTGTTCTCCTCTAAAAGAACTTCATAAAGATAAGCTAAATGATTTTGCATGTACAGCTGCATTTCTTTAACCTCATCATCACTAACCTTTCCCTGTTCATTTAATTCTTTTATTTTACCATTTCTAAAAATAAAATATGTTGAAGCTTTTGCTATTGTAGCAATATGCTCTTTTGCAAGTTTATTATCCATAACTCTAAATCTCCTATCTATCTAAAAAATAATTTTTCTCCTTTTATTTAACTATAAAAATCAAATAAAAACAAGCTACCATTATTACTGATATGGTAATATTACTTTATAAATAAAAAAGTTTTCTCAAATTCATTTTCAGTAATCTCATCTCTAAAAACTATACCTCTCTTTCCTCTATACATTATCGGAACTATATCTATATCTTTTTCAAACTTACAATTATCTAAGATTATAGTATCAAAGATTTCTGATTTTAATTCAATTTCACTCTCAACATCTGCTAGTCTAATCAATTCAAAATTTTTATTCTCTTTATTTTTACAAATCACCTTTCTAAGCACAGTATCTATAAGTACCTGCCTTTGCTCAATTAACTCGTCAATTTTTAACTTTTCAATCTCCTTACACTCTCTTGCTATATTTAACTCATACTCCTTAGAGATTTTAAGTAACTCATCGGATATTCTAAATAATATAATTTTTTCTATACTTGCTTTGATATTTTTACATTTATACAAGTATTCAACTAAGGCTGCTTTTAAAAAGTCCCATGAATTAATTATTTTTAAAGTATCTTTATTAGTTAGTGAAAATTCTATACTTATTATCTTTTTAGAAATCTCTTCCTTAAAATTATCTTTGCACAAAATTGATATTATATCATTGAACAAGTTTTCATCTAATTTTTCTAAAATATCATAATATTTTTTTATATCAGAATAAATTTGTACAACTGTATTTATTTCATTATTTTCTCTTGATTTATATAACTCTAATTCCTCTTTTCTTTTTTCTTTTTGCTTTGATGCATTAAAAATATTTTTAATACTCCAACTATTCTTATCTTCAATCAATAACTCTCTATTCTTTTCTCTAGCGCATTCTCTTCCGATTTCTTTTACCTCTTCTACTGTTAAAAGACTACTTTTCCTCTTCATTTTAAATGTTATTTTTTTATAATAATTTTTATTTTCTTTGCAATGCTTTTGTGAAACTTCTAATATTTCCTCTATACTTTTTTTAATCTCAATAAGCTCCTCATATGAATGTGGATACTCATTAAATGTTATAAATCTATCCTTTAGAGCCTTATAGTTTTTATATTTTTCAATATCAGTAGTAGTTATACTATACGCTGATTTTACAAGTTTATCATATGTTATATTTTCAATATTTAATGACTTTTTATATCGAAAATATTCTTCATCATTATAGGCATCATACCCTTTTACAATCTGATACATTTCTTCTACAGTTAAGTTAGTTGTACCTTTTATTTTCATGATATTCTGTATCTTTTTATATTTTTCAATTTCAATCTCTTTAACTTTTAGCTTACCTCGTAAAGTACTTATATCATCTTGTGTCTCAATTGTTATACTATTACATTTTAAATATTTATTTAAATCATTTATATTGTTTTTAGTCCCTTCTAAATCACTAGATACTATTAAAACTTTCTCTTGTGCTACTAAAGACATTAAGAGTATATTATAAAGTTTTTCTCTGTTCCTTTTTCCTATTATTATATAATCTTCTTTTTTCGTAGTAACCATTAAAGTATCCTTATCAGATGTATTAATATAATCTACTTTTTCAATAATATTCTTATTAGATATATATCCTTTTTTATCTAACATAGACGTTATTCTTGGTGTTAGAGTAGCTTTATTTGCTAAAATAATATCTATTTCTTGATTTTCTTTTACTTCTAAATTTAAAATAGCAATTTTTTCTCTTATCTTTTTTTCTCTAGTGAATTGCTCTAACGAATGCTTTATATTGAATTTATCTAAATTGCACTTTTCATGACTTAAAACCTTAGAATTTGATAAGATTTCTTTACCTATAATATTTTTTATATATAAATTATTATTTTTACTAATTAATTCAACCGGAAAAGCAAACAAAATATTTTCAAACGACTCAGTTTCAACAAATGGATAACCTAAATACACCTTTTGCCTGTCTATCTCCTTAATTTTTTGATTCAAGTTTTCAACTTCTTTTTTATAAGCTACAAGGCCACCTTCAACTTTATTTAGTATACCGTCTTTCTGTTTGCTAAAACGTTCTTCTAATGATTTTATCTTTGCCTCTTTTTCCCCCTTTCTAATTCTAGAAATCATAAAATCAACCTTTTCCCTAAGTTTATTTATCTCATATGCTGCTTTTTCCTGCTTTACAAGGTCATAACTCTTAAGTATTAAAAATTCTTTTTCATCCCTTGATTTTAAATAATTTACTATTTCACTTTTTTTCACTTCAGTTAAATCAATAATTTTACTCATATCAATAAAACTTTTTTTATCTAAAACAAGATTTTCAACTTTCAAAATCCACTCACCCCAAAATAATTCATTACTTTATATTTATTCTAGAGAGACAAAATAATTTACTGTTTTAGAATAAAAAAAATAGCCCACTAAAATAAAGTGGACCTTGTACAAAAAATATTTTTGAAAATTTAATCTATTTATTTATTTTTTGTTATTATCTTTTATAAAGCTTGTTATATCTTCAAATAATATATTCTTTTTACCTTTTAAGTAATAATATAATACCGGAACCATCAAAAGTGGGCCTACACTTCCTGCTACAATATCTTCCATTGTATCTTGAAGACTTCCTCCTTGTGAATTAAGTCCTAAGAGCTTATCCCCTGAGAACTCCCACGTTTCCCATATAGCTGTCATTGCCACTGCAAATAACAGTGTATATGTTATTATTAAAACAGGCTTTACATTATCTTTATTACAATCATTTTGTAGTAAAAACACCATATATGCTACTATGAATATTACAATTCCTGATACTGCGTGTAAGAATAAATCCCACCATGAAAATTTTCCATAGTAATTATTTAATTTCCCAAGAAACATAGATACAAATATAAAGAACTGCACTGTAACATTTAAAAATGGTGATACTTTAAACTTAAATATTTTCATTATAAGTCTTGGTAAAATCATTACTCCTGCGGTCATAACACCATTTATAATATAATTTTGATTCCCTGAAATCCCACCATAAATTATATAGCAAAGCGTAGCTATATATAATATTATTTCAAAAATAATGTCATACGTTAGTTTTCTTTTCATAATTATTCTCTCCTAAAATGTCTTTTTTTAATTTATCACTTCTCTTCATTCTTTTGATTGCATACTCTCTTTTTTGTGCACTTATTTTATCTTCAAACTCTTCATTGTAAACTAACTTAACTGGTAATCTTGCTCTTGTATATTTAGCACCTTTCCCACTATTATGAACTCGCACTCTCTTTTCTAGGTCATTAGTCCACCCTGTATACAATGTCCCATCTGCACACTCTAAAATATATACATAATTCATCCTCTTCTCCTCTTCTTTTGTATACTTAAATTATAACTTATTTTCACCTTTATTTTTGATAACTTTTTGTTAAGTAAAAAACTCCTAGACTTAATGTCTAGGAGCCTTGATTAAGCTACCTTTTGAGTATCTTTTTCTTTTGAAACAGTTTTTTCACTATTTTCTTTTGCAATATAATAAAGTGGTAATGCTAAGAATAATGTTCCACCTATAAAGTTTCCAAATGAAACCCATAATAAGTTATGAACTGCACCTGCAAGTGAAACTGCAAAACCACTAGCTGGCATCATAAGTGACATTGAGAATAATGTCATATTCGCTATGCTATGCTCGAATCCAGCTGTTATAAATGTATATAAACACCAGAATATCATTATAAGTTTCCCTGACTCACTCTTTAGTTTATAAGTACACCAAGCTGCAAGACAAACTAAAATATTACAAAGTATTCCTTTAAATAATAAATCCATTGAACCTGTATTCATTTTAGCCTCTGCTGAATGTAGAATATACTCAGTGACATAACTAGTTGCTGCATGTGATTGAACATAGACAAACGCACCTATAACAGAACCTATAACATTTCCTACATAACTCGCTAATAATATTTTAACCATATCTAAAACAGAAACTTTTTTATACAAAGCTCCTATTGTCATAACAAGTGAATTACTTGTAAATAAATCTACGCCTGCCATCATTACAAGGCTGAGTGCAACCCCAAAAGATATACCCATAACTATCTTTGTTCCCCCAAAGTTACTATGGTCAAGTATTCCCCCAACAGAGTAAAGTAACATAACTCCAAGCCCAACAAAAAGACCTCCTAGTAAAGATATCATAATATATTTTAATATACCTTTATTATAAAGTCCTATTTTTTTTTCTGCTGAATGACATAACGCATCCATTTCTTCTTTATACATTTTTATCCCCCTAAACATTTAAACATTTCTTACACATTATAATACTTTATGAAATTTTTAACAATCTATTTCATGTTAAATTTATAAATATATCAATAAAATTTAACTTTTTCATAAAAATTAGACTACCTAAAAAGGTAGCCTAATCTATCAGATATCGTTATTTTTTTCTAAATTTATAGAAAGCGTCAAATATTTTAGAGATTCTCTAAGTTCACCGATTATATGGTACATTTCAGCCATTTCTATATATCTTTCTTTCTTTTCTTCTACTGTTGCAAATTTAATTAAAATATCTGATGCAAGGTTCATATTCATTTCCCATTGTATAAGATTTCTATCTGCTCTATTAAGTCTAGCTTTATATAAATAGCTCTTCTCTATAAGGAAGTAGTTATTTAACTTTATAGAAGTTTCTAGAGCTTCCTCACAACATCCTCTTGCATGTTCTAATTCCTTCATTTCTAGTAGCATTCTAACTATCGATATTAGAAGTTCTGTATAACTATAAATATCATCTTTATTCATTCTACTTTTAACATCAAGAACTATATTTAAAGCTTTTTCTTTCTCACCATTTAAAAGATGCATTTTAGCAATTATAACAGCTACTTTTGAATATTTAAGTTCTTCTTTTTTTGAATACGAATTAAATATATTCTCATATGAATCTGTTTCTTTTCTAAGTCTTCTCTTAGTTGCAAACAGTAAACCGTTAACAAGAACTATCTGTTCTTCTGATTTTATCTTATCTTCTAAATAAAGAAGTTCCTCTAATAAACTTTCAGTTTCTTCATATAATTCACTTAAATAATATGTTATTGCTAAAAGTAAACTATTTTCAATATAACAATTCATTTCATTTGAAATTGTATAATTGAATATATGGCTCCTTGCCCTATTAAAATAAGTTATCGCATCAGTGTAATTTCTTCTAACTAAAAAATACCTAGATAAATCTTGATAATATGTTTGTTCTTGTAACTGATCTAAATCGTTAAATTCATTATACATATTTATAAGTTCTTTTATTTCTTCAAACTTTCTTCTTTTTGTGTACTCTACAAAAAGTATATGAATAAACTTTAATGCTAATTCTTTATATTCTTTTAATATACAATAGTCAATTCGCTCTCTAATACCTGCGAAATCTTCCTCTGTTAAATTCTGTTTCCCCCCGTAGCTAACTATACTATTTTCAAGTTCCATAACATCATCATATATAAGATAATTTAAATCTAACTCAAGCCTGTTAGCAACCATTTCTAACACCCAAAGATCTGCTTTGACTTTATCATTTTCAATACAACTCATTTTAGAAATAGAAATATCCTTTTGGCATAACTCTTTTAATGTTACTCCCTTATAGATTCTAGCTCTTTTTATCTTTTCCCCTGTTGATAAGAAGTTCATATTTACCACCTATTTTACCCAAAATATATTTGTTTAATTTTTTATTATTCCAATTTTCTTTAAACTATTAATACCTTTATCTAAATATTTAGCTGACTCATAATCTCTTTTTAAATCTAAATAAAACTTTCCAAGTATTATGCAAATTTCTGCATTCCTCTTATCTAGTTCATTTTTTTCAGAAATATGTAGCATATCTAGAAGTATAAATTCTGCCTTTTCTACATTTTCTTCTAATAAAGCAACTCTATAATTTAAGAAATTATAATCTAGAACTTTTTCTGTGTCATTATTATCTAGCTTTTCTTTTATAAGTTTTAAAGAGTCATAGCACTTGTCTATCTCTTTAAGTTTTATGTAGTTTTCACAAATATTAATTAAAGTATCTACTAACTTTTCATCATTTGAATCTTCTCTCATTTTCTTAGCTTTTTCATAGTGCATAAATGATTCTTCTATATTATCAAATTCGTAGAAGAGTTTTCCTAATGAATTTTCTATTTCTGAGATATTGTCTTCTTGGTTTAATTCTTTGTATATTTCTAAACTTTTTTTAGAATAAACTATTGAATTTTCAATTTCTCCTGCTTCATTATATTCTTCACTTAATAAAGCTAACGTTTGAGCATATTTTTTCTTATCGTAAATTTTCATAAACTCTTCTTTTGCTAAAAACGCAAAATTCATAGCTTGTCTAATGTCATCTAGCAAGAAATATGTTTTTGAAAGATAATAATGTATTTCACCTAAAAGAGTATCTTCTGTTAATTTATTAGCAATATAAACTTTTTCAGCCTCTTTTAAATAAGAATTTGATGAATGATAAGCTTTAGCTTCTAAACTTAACTTTCCAACTTTCAAGTATGTATTGACCATATCGACATAGCTTGATGTTTTTATGAAAAGTACATTTGCAGCTAAGAAAAACTGTTGTGCTAATGTAAAATCATCTTCATTTAAATAAATTTCAGCTCTTAAATAAAGATTTTTTGCTTTCCTGTACTCTAAATTATATTTTTCAGCATAATATAAAGCACTTTCTATATATTGTTCAGATTTTATTTGATTATTTTCTAGTATATATCTTTCTGCTGTTTGCTCAAAAAATAAACATATTTTTTCAGCTTGCGTTTTCTCTGACTCCATTAAATATTCAACTGATGTTTCTAATGTTATAGCTAAATATTCTAAAAGATCCATAGATGGATTACTTCTACCTGATTCGACAAGACTTATTTGACCTGGCGTAATTCTATCTCCCGCTAAATCTTTTAACGTCATATTCATTTCTTTTCTTTTTCGTTTTATCTTCTCACCCAATGATAATATTTCCATAATTCAATCATCCTTTAACCCGTTATATTCATAAACTTAGTTATATATTTCTTATTATATCACATTTTTCTCTATATTTTTACATATATTCTTTAAGTTTTTTTAAATATTCTACTCATTTTATGTAAAAAAAAGGAAAGTTATGAACTTTCCTTTTCTTTTTTATTATTTAAGTTTTGCTCTTACATCATCACAACAATCTTCTATCATACAACATGTCTTTTTACAGAATCTTTTTATTTTTCTTTGTGTTTTTCTATCCATTGTTGGTATTAAAGCAACTCCTATCGCAGCACCCATAACAGTACCTGCTGCCATACCTTTTAATAATTTTCCCATAATAAAACACCTCTTTCTTTATTAGTACAGTCTTAGTATTAGTTAAAAGAAAGTTTTTTATTTTAGTATTTTACTGGTAGAATTATCTTATTTAACAAATATACATAAATATATCTAATTTAGATTTCTTCTAAAGCCGCCTTTGCAAGCCTATCTGCCATATCATTAAACTTATCACCACTGTGTCCTTTAATCTTCATAAAGTTAATTTTGATTTTTTTCATGTTTTCTTTCATAAACTCATTATATTTTTGTGTTAAAACTCTATTTCTTTTCCATGTACCAAGTGCCCAACATTCTATTCCTTGGTAATCATAACAAATAGTTACTTCTTTGTATTCATTTCCCACAGCGTACTCTACCGCTTTCATAGCTCCCATAACTTCTCCTGAAACATTTCTTAATGCAATAGAATCAGCATCTTCACCAACACCTTTATCTGTATGTAAAATTTCGCCATCTTTAATCGCTACAAGTCCAAATGAAAAATTTTCTTTACAAGGCATAAAACTTCCATCTACATATATTCTAAGCCCTTCAAATTCTTCTGTTGCTGAATCTCCTACAACTTCTTCTCTCGAAGTAGAACCACCTACTTGAAGCTTTATAAACTCTTTTGCATCATCAATATTTTCAAAGCTTTTATATATTGCACCTTTAGCCCCTATTACTTCTTTTTGACACGCTGGCCATGATTCTAATATCATAGGCACTCCTGATTTTCCTTTTGCAACAGCATAATATTTTTTCTTCGCCATTATTTTCATCCTTTCTAAGCAAGTGCATTTATAACCTCATACACTCTATTTAAATTCTTTGCTCCTGTAAAGTTAGATAAATATTCAACCGCACTTGTAAGCACCATAACAAGTTCTCTATTTCCTTGCCAATTTTCAAGTATTATCTCCATTGGAATATCTTCAATCATTCTATTTAATGCAAATAATATAATTGCAACATCATCTATCTTTCCAAATACCGGTATTTTATCGGGTAAAATATCTATTGGTATTGCTGTATATCCTAAACTTACCGCAAGTATTGCCTTTGTTTTAGTAGGAACCCTCTTATCCTTGAATAGCCTTGCAACTAATGCTACTATATCTGGTAAAAACATTATTATATCAGAATATTCTCTTGCTTTTCCCGGAATTTTATCAACTACCTTTTCTCTTCCATGAGTATATATATCCTCAATTTTATTAACCTCAAGGTTTAATATATAATCTTCTTTTTCTTGATCTGTTAATACATCCTCATCAATTTCTACTTTTTCCTCAACGAGTACAATAGGTTTTTTAGAAATCATATCTCTAAGAAGTAAATCTATATCATGAACTTTTACATCTAATAAATCATCATGTACAGTTACACTAGTTAAATTGAATTTTACTATTTTAACTTCCTCTAATATCTTGCTTATATCTATTGTTATTTTATCACTTGCTAAAATTATCCCTCTTTCCTTAAAACCTTTTAAAGCTAGTTTTAAAGCAATTTTTCTAAAAGCTTTCATAACTCCTATTTTCATTAATGCTACTTTTCTTAATCTTATAGTAAGATTATTATCTGTTACATCAACAATATCTACTGATGCTGTAAAGCCAAGTGAAAGAATTTTTTTAAAAGCACCTATTACTTTTATATCGCTTCCATCTATTATAACTTCTTTTATAGTAAGTCCTTCAACCTTCACAAAATCATTTATTATGCTCTTAATATCTCTACCACTGAGTTTTGTATTTACCTCTGATATATACATAAATCTTCCTCCTAATTTTAATTAACCATTGCCTCTTGCTTTTTCTTTTTGCTCGCATTTAGCATACTAAGAAAATTCACATCAATATAATCAAACTTTATTTCTATTCCGTCTCTTACTATTTCTAGTGTTTCAAGTTCAAAATCTATATTTTTTATTTTACACTTTACTATATCTAAATTAATATTTATTATATTTTTATCAATTTTTATATAACGACCTAATGATATATTTCCACTCTTTTTAGTTAGCACTTTCTCTATTACAGAGAATAAATTGATTTTCAAAGCTTTTACATCATTGATTTTAATTAAAATTTCTTCTTTTTTAACTTTTATAATTGACGCACTACATGTAAAATCTAACGTAAATACTTTTTTAACATTACCCTTAACTTCAATTTCTTCTCTTTTAAATTTTATCTCATTTATTAAAATCCCCTCAGACTTTATAGCAAAATTTAAAACTTCTTTTATATCCTCTTCATTTAAAAATAAAACTGCATTTTTAACTCTCATAATCATTCCCCTTAAATTAAATTGCTTTTTTCACCAAATCTTTTTTCACACCAAAATATCCTATAAATATCCCTGCAATTAAGCCACCAATATGTCCTGCATTATCTATTCCTATACTGTTAAATCCTATAAATAGATTTATTCCTATTAAAAATAAAATATTTTTTAATAAGTCATTATTCATCTGACTTCTATTTTTATTTAAATATGCAAACACTAAAGTGATTCCTAATAGTCCAAATATTGCCCCTGATGCACCAACTGAAAAACCACTTGAAAATTTAATACTAAACATGCATGAAACTATCCCTGAGAGCAAATATACTAAAATAAATTTAACTTTTCCAAGTAACATTTCAATTCCTGGACCTAAAATATATAAAGCATACATATTAAATACTAAATGGATTAATCCACCATGTAAAAACATATGTGTTATTACTCGCCACCATTGATGACCTTCCATAATTAGATAATTGACTTTTGCCCCAGATATGTATAATACCTGACTATTAATTTGCATTAAATTTTCTATTATATCACCACTTATCAAAACACCAACAAGCGCTGTAACTACAAATGCCCAAATATTAATACCCAAAATACATTTAGTTATTATTGGTGTTCTTTTGTTAAAATCTAAAACTCTTTCTTTTAAAGTTTTTTTCTTAATCAAAGGTTTAGCTAGTATTTCCTCTAATATTATAACTATCGGTCTAGAAACATCATTGTATGCTACTATTTTTCTGCTATTTACATCAATTGAAATTTCATTTGAAACCTTTTTATCATCGAACTCTATACTTCTTGATGGCACTATTGAATTCATAACTACAAGTAATCCCTTTTCTTTAAAATAATTTTTCAAAAAGGAATCTGCAACACATTTATCTTCATTTGTACTTATGGTTACAACATAGACTTGATTTTCACCAATGTATTTCATTGCAAACCAAGTTTCTTTACCATTCACATTTAATTCGTCAACGCAAAATTCATACCTATTAATTAATTGATTAAAAACATCTTTTTGAAACTTACTTATTTTATCTTTTCTCATTTGTCCCCCTAAAATCACCTAGATAAAATTTACAATTTTTTATATTATAATTTTAACATCTTTTAAAATAAACTGCACCTGTCATTTTTCTAAAAAAAGAGTGCCATTTTCTAATAAAAATGACACTCTACTTACTCAGTATTTATAAGCTTCTACTGAAATTAAATTAATGTTTCTAGAATATCTAATAATTCTTTAAATCTTGCCATTGTATCTTCCATTGGTTTTGATGTTGTCATATCTACCCCTGCATCTCTTATTGCATCTATTGGGTATTTACTTCCACCTGCTTTTAAGAATCCTTTATATTTTTGAACAGCCTCTTCTCCATCATCTAATATAGATTTTGCAAAAGCTGATGCAGCTGAATATCCTGTCGCATATTGATAAACATAAAAATCTGAATAGAAATGTGGTATTCTTGCCCATTCTATTTCTATTTCAGTATCAACTATTATATTATCACCAAAATATTTTTTATTTAGGTCAAGCCATAAAGCATTGAGTTCTGTTGCTGTTAATGCTTCTCCACTTTCTATAATTTCATGTGTTTTAAGTTCAAAACTAGCAAACATAATCTGTCTAAATACAGTTGTTCTAATTTGCTCAAGTTCTTGATTTACGAGATATAACTTTTTAGCTTTATCTTGTTCTTTATTTATTAAGTCATTAATTAAAAGTATCTCATTAGTAGTTGATGCTATTTCAGCACTAAATAATGTATAAGATGAATACATATATGGTTGTGTTTTTCTTGAATAATATGAATGTATTGAGTGTCCCATTTCATGAGCTAAAGTACTTACATCATTTAAGTCATGATTGTAGTTTAATAATACATACGGCATTGTATCAAATGATCCACTTGAATATGCTCCCGTTCTTTTTCCTTTATTCTCAAAAACATCTACCCATCCATTACTTATACCTTCATCAAATATACTTATATACTCACTACTAAGCGGCTTTAATCCTTCTTTTACCATACTAATAGCATCTTCATACTTCACTTCACTTTTTAAAGTATCAACTACTGGTACATATAAATCATACATATGAATTTCTGAAAGTCCTAAAAGCTTCTTTTTGATTCCTACATATCTGTGTAGTAAATCTAAATTAGCTTCTACTGTTTCAACAGCATTATGATAAACACTCACTGGTATATCATTAGGTTTTAATGAACACTCTAATGAATCTTTATATTTTCTAGTCTTTGCATTAAATACATATGCTTTTAATGAACTTGCTAAACTTGTAGCTATTGTATTTTCATATTTTTTATAAGCATTAAATAAAGCTTCAAAAGACTCTTTTCTAACTTCTCTATTTTTGCTTCTTATGAAATTACCATAGTTTCCTTCAGTAAGTTCTACTAATACACCCTCTTCATCTGTTATGCTATCAAATGTTAATTCTGCATTAGTTAATATTTCATAGATATTTTCTGGTGCACTTAGACAATCAGAAACACTTGCTAATATTTCTTCTATTTCTTTTGTCAAAATGTGTTGCTTCTCTTTTAAAATATCCTTTATAAGAAACTCATATATTTTTAATTCTGAATTACTAGTTACTAAACTTAATAATTTCTCCTCATTATATGACAATATTTCTGGTTCAAAAAATGATGTATAACTTGAAAATTCTGCATAAAAACTTTCTATTTTTGATGATAAAGCTTGAAACTCTGTATTTGCAGTGTCTTCGTCACTTTTCATACTTGCATATACATAAAGTTTTTTAAGTTTTCTTGCTTGAACTTCATAAAGCTTTAAATACCCTAAAAGCCCCTCTACCGAAAGCAATTTCCCATCAAATTCTTTTAACTTTATAGAATCATTTTTTAGATCAGTAAAATCTAAATTCCAAGTATCTATACTTGAATATATTTTTTCAACATTCCATTTATATCTACTTTCTATATCTTCTCTTTTTTTGACCTTATTACTCATACTACCTCTCCTCCTCGCCACAAATATTTATTTTTGTACTATCTATTTATATTCTTCTTCTTTACCTTCTATATCTGTAAATACTTTTTTCATATTTATTTCTATAAGAGTACAAATTTCATTTAATACCGCTCTCATTTCTTCATGTTCTTCTAACTCTTCATCATACTTAAATGTAATTTTCCAAGTTGGGTTATACTCTTCTTCATCTTCCTCTATTTTGTATCCTGCCTCACTAAAAGCCTCTACATTGAATAAATCAAATATAGCTGAGAACTCCCATTCTTCAACATCTCTCTTTGTATTAAAAACTAAATTAACTTCATTTTTATACACAAATAATCTTCTGACAAACTCAGCTCCTTCTCCTACTGCAAAACTCCCAATTTCTTTTCCTAAAAATCCTGTCTCGTTATCTCTTTCTACTAAAACTAATGATGAAAAATCCATGTTTATCTTCCTCTCTTTGCTCTACTTATACAGTAAATTACCTTTTAAATTAAAATTTACCTTTATCTTTACATATTAACAAGTTAAAGTTCATTTTTCAATTAAAACAATCATTTTAAGTATTTACAAAAATATGTTAGAATATTTTTGTAAATATTTTCCAAAGGAGCATAAAATGAAATTTAAACGAAATAAAAAACTCTTAGTAATATTATTGACCATATTTCTATCTTATATTTCAATAAATAAATTTTACATAACTTTTAATTGTAAAATACCAGAAAAAGCACTTGAATATCATTCGAAAAATAATGATATTTTTAAAATTAAAGAAATTTTTGATTATAATTTAATTTTCTCTAGTGACGATTTAATGATTTATGAAATAGAAACTATTACAAAAAAAGATTTTGAATTCAAAGAATTTTATACTATAAAATTAAAAAAAATAAAAAACACTTGGAAGCTAGACTCCATAGAGATAAAAAATTAACTTATTTGATATTTATTTGCAAACTCTTTGCATTTGATTGTATAATATAACTTGCAATATATATACACAAGTAAGGAGTTGATTATAATGATTCAAATTAAAGATTTAAGTTTTTCCTACAACGGAACTAAGCCTTATAATTTAGAAGATATTAATATAGATTTACCTAAAGAAAATTATATTTCCATAGTTGGTGAAAATGGTAGTTGCAAGACTACTCTTTTAAAGCTAATTCTTGGCTACTTAAAGCCACAAAAAGGATTTATCAAAAAAGATTTTAAAAGAATTGGTTATGTTCCTCAAAGAATGGAAAATTTCAATTCAGAATTTTCTATTACGGTAAATGAAATTTTAAAATGTCATTTAAAAGCCTTAAAAATTAAGGATAAATCCGAAATAGATAAAGTTCTTTCATTTGTTAATATGACTGAATTTAAAAATAGACTAATAGGAAGTTTATCTGGTGGGCAACAACAAAGAGTATTTATTGCTAGGGCACTTATTGGAGCCCCTGACCTTTTAGTTCTTGATGAACTTTCAACTGGTGTTGATGAAAAAACACAAAATGAAATTTATACTTTAATAGCAAATCTTACAAAAGAAAATAAAATCACTGTTGTTTCTGTTGAACACAACAAAGAAAAAGCAATAAAATATTCTTCATTAATACTTGAACTAAAGTTCGGTGCAGCTACTTTATACACTAAAGAAGACTATCTTCTGTATTATGATGAAAACTTAAGGAAGGTTAATTAAATTATGTTAGATATTTTTCAAATTGAATTTATGAGGCATGCTTTTATGGCAGGTATTATAATATCTGTATTATGCCCATGTATAGGATTATTTTTAGTTCTTAAACGTTACTCAATGATAGGGGATACACTCTCTCACTCATCATTTGCTGGAGTTGCTATTGGTCTTGTAGCAGGACTTAACCCACTCTTAACAGCATTTATTTTTACAACATTATGTGCTGTTGTTATAGAAGTTCTTAGAACATACTTCAAAAAATACTCAGAACTTGTAATGTCTATAATACTTACATTAAGTCTTGGTATTGCCATTGTTCTTGTAAGCTCTGGTAAAACTTCGGCTAAAGTAGATTCTTATTTATTCGGAAGTATACTTACTGTCTCAAAATCTGATTTAATCATAATTGGAGTAGTTGCACTTATTTGCTTTATAGGTATATTTCTGATTTATGATAAACTTGTATACACTACTTTTGATGAAGAAGGGGCTAAAGTATCAGGCATAAATACAAAATTAATAAATTATATATTCACAATAATGGTAGGTGCTACAATTTCAGTTTCTATTAGAGTAATGGGAATCCTTGTAATTTCTTCTATTATAGTTCTCCCTGTTGCAACTGCTATGCAATTTAAGAAAGGCTTTACTACAACATTATTTATATCTATGTTCGTAGGCTTTGTTGATATTGTTATCGGACTTTTTGCATCATATTTCTATGATAGTGCCCCTGGTGGTACAATAGCTCTTACAAGTGTCGCTATACTTATTGTTGCACTTCTTATAAACAGAAAAAAACTCTAGCTAAATTTAGCTAGAGTTTTTTTTATTCATCTGAACAATCTTTGCATAGACCCTTTAACTGTAACTTATGTTCTGTAAGCTTAAAGCCAGTTTGGTCCTTTAGTAATTTTTCTATTTGATTCATCGGGCAAGCAACTTCAATTTCTTTATGGCATAAACTACACTCAACTATATGATTATGTTTATGTCTTTTTATTGTATATGTTCCCGTTCCATCTGCTGCAAAAACTTTATCAACCATTTCATGTTTTTCAAATAATTCTAAAGTTCTATAAACTGTTGATAAATTTAAATCTTCTTCTTTTTTGCATTCTTTGTATATTTCATCTACTGTAAGATTCTCTTCTGTGTTTAATAATAAGTCATAAATAAGAACTCTACTTTTTGTGACTTTTATATTTTTAAGTTTTAAAACTTGCTTTATTTCCATATTATTAACTCCTAAAATCAATACTATTTATACTATTATATCACAAATCAAAATATTTTTTCAATTTCTAACTATTCACTTAGTTCCCCCTGGAAATTAGACTACTCTATTTAAAAGATTTTATATTAAAAATATTTTAAATTTGGTTAATTTATTCATTTTATCTTTGATTTTCTAATAAATATGTTGTATATTAGTATATGTGCTATTCATTTATTTATATTGTATAGCACATATAAACGTAAATTAAAGGAGAGTATTTTGTATGAATTGTATTATAGCTCAATCAGGTGGTCCAACATCTGTTATAAATTCAAGTGTTTATGGGGTTGTTAAAGAAAACTTCAATCTAAAAATATATAATAATGTTTATGGTGGATTAAATGGTATAGAGGGAATTTTAGAAAAAAAAATAATAAACCTTTCTTCAATGGACTTAGAAAGACTTAAAACATTCAAAAACTCACCTTCCTCTGGGCTTGGGTCATGTAGATATAAGCTTAAAGATTTTAACAACACAGAAGATGAATATGTTAAGTTAATGGAAATACTAAAAAGTTTAAAAGTTTCTACATTTTTCTATGTAGGTGGAAATGATTCAATGGATACAACAGCAAAACTTAGCGCTTACGCTAAGCTTAAAAATATAGATATAAAATTTATAGGCATTCCTAAAACTATTGATAATGATTTAAAGTATACTGACCATACACCTGGCTTTGGTAGTGCTGGCAGATTTATTTCTACTTCAGTTTTAGAAAGTTACCTTGATTCAAAGGTTTATAGCAATAATGGTATCTTTATCCTAGAAGCTATGGGGAGAGATACAGGTTGGCTTGCAGCTACTTCTGCTCTTGCTAATATCAATGGTAAACCTTGTGCAGACCTTATATACTTACCAGAAGTCGCTTTTTGTAAAGAAAAGTTTTTAAAAGATGTACGAAAATTATTTGAGGAAAATAACCATGTTTATATAGTTGCCTCTGAAGGAATTAGAGATGCTATGGGTACTTTCATTGCCGAGACAGAAAGTGCATGTCATGATAATTTTGGACATGCTCAACTCGGCGGAGTTGCTTCTTCTCTTAAAAACTTAATTATAAATGATGGAATTACAGATAGAGTTAAATCTTTAGAACTTGGAGTTTTACAAAGATGTGCAATGCACTGCTCTTCTAAAGTAGATTTATTTGAAGCTGAAATGGTCGGTAGGGATGCACTCAACTACTCTAATCATTGTGAAAGTGGCCTTATGGTAGGAATTAAAAGACTTGATGGTGAAATTTACAAATCTGAGTCTTTCTTGATAGAGGCTAAAAAAGTGGCTAATAACGTTAAATACTTCCCAAGTCATTGGATTAATGAAGAAAGCAATGGTATTACACAAGAAGCACTTGCCTATCTTTCACCACTTATCAATGATTCTAATATGGCAAAAGATCAGACACACCTTCCAACATATGATAGCTTTACAATATAATTATTGAGGCAAGTAGTCTTTTTACTACTTGCCTCTTTTTTAATATATTATTTGATTTCTCGCTATATATTCTAAAGCATTCAAAAATTCATCTATTTCATAAATATTATTATATAAACTCAAACTTATTCTCACAAGTCCTGGTCTTTGAAGTTTTTCATCATATAAATATTTTTTAGTTTCCTGATCACTGAGTTCTAATAATCTTTTCACATAAGAGTGTGCACAAAAGCAGCCATCCCTAACCGCTATGTCTCTAAGATACGATAATTCTTTTGCTACTGTTGCATGATCTTTATTTTTTAAGTTAATACTTAAAAGAGAAAGTCGATTCTCGCAAGTTGCACATCCATATTCAATAATATTGGGTATATTTTTAATCTCTTTAAATAAATAATCCCTTAATTTATTTTCATACATTTCTATTTTTTCAAATTCTAACTCTCTTAGTTTAATCATTGAACTGGTAATTGCTATTACTCCAAAATAATTTGGAGTTCCTGCCTCATAAGAGTATGGTACCTTTCCCCAATACTCCTCTTTGTCAAAAACAATATCAACAGCCCCACCACCTCTCAAAAATGGCTTTCCATCAACTAACTTATCTTTTCTTCCTACTATCACACCCGAACCAAATGGTGCATACATTTTATGTCCTGAAAAAACTATAAAGTCTAAATAATCATCCTTATTATCTCCTAAAAAATTAATCTTTTTATGCGCAACAAGTTGTGCTGCATCAACAACTATAACAGCTCCATACTTATGTGCAACTTTTGCTATCTTATTAATTTCATTAGTGTATCCCGTTACATTAGATGCGCCTGTGATTGCAACAACTTTTATATTATTTTTTTTCATTAAATCTTCTAAATTATCTATTATAAGCTTGCCGTCTTTATCAGTTTCTAAATATAAAACTTCCCCCTGATTCCTCCATGGTAAATCATTAGCATGATGCTCCATTCTAGTGCATAGAACCTCACCTTTAGTATTCTCTAAAAGTATTTGTGCTAAAAGATTTATTCCTTCAGTTGTATTTTTAACATAAATAACTGTATAGTCATCTGATTCTTTTAAATCAAAAAAATCAAGAACAATATCTCTTGAAAACTCGTATATCTCTGTTGTTTCTAAGCTTTTCACCCCTGCACCACGACCTATTGACCCATACATATTCATACACGAATTGATATTTTCCTTAACTGTTTTAAAAGCTAGTGTTGTTGCTGCATTATCAAAATTAATTGGTATAACTTTTTTTCCATCAGCCCTTTCTATTTCATAATCTACACCCACAAAAAGCTCTCTATATCCTTGGTTATCATTTTTCATAATATTACCTCCACTGTATTCTATTCTTCCTAGTAAAATTTAGTTCACTTAATATCTCTTAAAATAACCTTATATATTTGAAATTAATCTTAGTTGTTAGTATAATTATTTTATTGTTTATATTAGAATATTACTAATATAGAAAAGGAGTTATTAAAATATGATTGTTTTAAGTTGTAGAAATATAAAAAAAAGTTTTGGAATAGATGAAATTTTAAAAGATGTCACATTTGGAATAAATGAAGGTGATAAAGTAGGTCTTATTGGTGGAAATGGTGAAGGTAAATCCACACTCTTTAAGATACTAACAAGGCAGTTATCAGCTGATTTTGGTGAATTATTTATAGATAGGGCTAAAACTATCGGATATTTATCTCAAAACTTATCACTAAATGAAAATATCACTATATATGATGAAATGTTATCTATCTTTGCAAAGATAACAGAACTTGAAAGTAAACTCGTAAATTTAGAAGAGAAAATGAATGAACCATACGACCTAGCTAAAGAAGAATATCACAACAAACTTATAAAAGATTATACTACGTCACAAGAAATTCTTGAAAATATAGGTGGCTATACATATAAAGGAGAAATTTCTAAAGTTTTAAAAGGTCTTGGATTCTTTGAAAATGATTATGATGCTAAGATATCTACACTAAGTGGTGGACAAAAAACTAGAGTTGCTCTTTGTAAACTACTTTTATCTAAGCCAGATATACTATTACTTGATGAGCCAACTAACCATTTAGACTTAAATGCTATTGAATGGTTAGAGGAATATTTAAATGCATACAAAGGAACTGTCTTTGTTATATCTCATGATAGATTCTTCCTTGATGCTGTCACTAACGCCACTTATGAGCTTATGAGTGGTAAAATCAACTGTTATAGTGCAAGTTATACAAAATTTATAGAACTTAGAGAAAAGGACTTAGAATCTAAGCTAAAGGCTTATAAACTCCAACAAGCAGAGATTAAAAGACAGGAAGATATAATTGAAAAGTTCCGTTCATTTAATAGAGAAAAAAGTATTAAAGCTGCTGAAAGTAGAGAAAAAGTTCTTGATAAAATGGATAAATTAGATGCTCCTGAAATAGCAAGACGCGCTACTCGTATTAAGTTTGAAGCTGAAGTTAAAAGTGGAAATGATGTTTTATTCATAGAAAAACTTAAAAAGAGCTTTGGTGATAAGGAGCTATTTGAAGATATTTCATTTGAAATTAAGCGTGGTGAAAAAGTCGCTTTAATAGGCGAAAATGGTAGGGGTAAGACTACTCTCTTAAAAATATTACTTGGAAAAATAGATGCTGACTCTGGTTTTTGTACACTTGGGAAAAATGTAATACCTGGTTATTATGACCAAGAGCAATCTGATTTAAATTTAGATAAAACTATAATTGATGAAATATGGGATACATTCCCTAAAATGACTACCACTGAGCTTAGAACAGCCCTTGCATCATTTTTATTTATTGGTGATGATGTCTTTAAAGAAATTTCTCTTCTAAGCGGTGGAGAAAAATGTAGGATTAATCTTTTAAAACTAATGCTATCAAAGCCAAATTTATTATTACTTGATGAGCCTACTAACCATCTAGACATCATGTCTAGAGAGGCCCTAGAGGATGCTATTTTAAGCTATGATGGTACACTTATTGTTATCTCACACGATAGATATTTCCTAAATAAAGTA
This sequence comes from Sarcina sp., assembly GCA_051650125.1. Lineage (GTDB taxonomy): Bacteria > Bacillota > Clostridia > Clostridiales > Clostridiaceae > Sarcina. The sequence continues at coordinate 145,137 of JBOFIK010000056.1, forward strand.
ATTAGCAAAATTCTTGAACTAGAAGAAACTTCAGTAAATACTTATCTTGGGAATTATAGTTACTATGCAGAAAAAAAAGAAAATCCAAATAGATTTGAATCTTTTGATGTTGCAGACTCAAGCAAAACCAAAACACAAATAAAAGATGATCGCAAAAAGAAAAAAGAACTAGATAAACTTGCTAAAGCTAACAAGAATAAAATTAAAAATATAGAAAAAGAAATTTCTGACGTTGAAGAAAAACTTATGCTCTTACAAGAAGATTTATGTAAAGAGGAAATTTACTCAAATCCTGCTCAAAGCGAAAGAGTTAATAAAGAAATTACGTCTAATGAAGAAGTCCTTGCTACTCTTTATGAAAATTGGGAAAATTTACAAACAGAAGAATAGTTAAAAGAAGGTGGAGATATCTCCACCTTCTTTTAAAATAAAAAAACTTTATTGTTAATAAATTTCTTATCTTCTACAACAGTATTTGCAAAGAGCTCTCTTAACTGCGTCGTCAGCTGCTTTATCTATCATTTTTTTAAGACATCTATCCATTTGTCTTAATTTGTTGATGACATAAACTCTTTGACATTTTGTAGAATCTGTTATACAAAATTCTCTACCTGGATAATATTCAGGACATTCGAATACACACTCATCAACAACCTGTTGCACCCTATATAATCCATTGTCTAAACAAGTAAATTCAACCTTACCTCTACAGTCTGTTTTTTTACTCGCTACTAATTTTTCACATCCATCCTCAATTAAATATAAGTTAAATGGAACACAGCTTATAGGCTCTCCATCTGAACAATTTAATAAAGAAAAAATCTCTACTTTCCCCATTGTTGGTAGTGGCTTGTAAACAGGTCTACAACAGCTCATACAACCTGTGTCGATACTATCTTCTAGACAGCAATCTTCCTCTGGTTCATCACATCCACAATTGCAATCATCAACCCACTCATTAGTATTTTGACAATTCATATATTCTTCAAAGTTCATAACTTTACCTCCTTAGTTAATTTAAAATATTACGACCTTTACTTAATATATATATATGAATTCTAAAGACTTAGGGTGATAGTTTTTTTACTTTTCCTTGTTATTATCTATAATTTTTTCAGCGAGTCTTCTATACATATTTGCTTTATTTATAAGAGTTGTTACCATTACTATATCAAATGCTTCTTTTTCTCTATTAAAATCATTTTTCATCTTATTTTCTATACTTTCAACTTCTTTTTGAAAATCATAGACATTTTTAGTACTCATTTCTATATAATCTTTATATATTTCATCTAAATCAACCTTTTCTCCATTTGAAAGTTTAGCTACTACAACTTCTAAAACCTCTTTTATATCTGCTATGGACATAGCACCTTTTAGCTGGTAAATTAGACTCATCAAAATTATATGATTTTTTGTATATTTCTTTTTTGTAACTGGCATTAATAATTTGCCTTTCACATAATTATTAATCATTGTTTTTGTAAGTATTTTATCTTCTTCTGTTCTTTTGTAGCCTTCTAATTTCGCCTCAAATAACTGAATAACCTGGTCCATATATAAATCTATTTCAGGTATTTCTTTAAGTTCTATATTCGTCAATAAATTTAATTCTTCTATATTTTCTTCTAACCTTTCCATACAACACCTCTTGATGTAGTTTTAAAAACTATATTTATTCTCTATTATATCAGAAAAAAAAAAATTAATTTTAAATTTTTAAAATTTTTTCAAAATATTATTGACAACATTCCTATTTTAGATGATAATCATCTTATAACAACAAGTAGTTTTCAAAACTACTTGTCGAATTATAGATATTTTAGGAGATGTTATTATGAAAAATAATTATTTTAGAGAACCCATAAACGGATTTACCCACTTATTTGGTGCTATATTATCTTTAGTAGCTCTTATAGCTATGCTCATAAAAGTCACAACTTTAAATTTCAATATAGGTCTTGCCCTTACTTCAGCTGGAGTTTTTGGTATAAGTCTTATACTTTTATATAGTGCGTCGGCTACTTATCACTTAGTGAGAGCTACGGATAATACAATAGCTTTCCTTAGAAGACTTGACCACTCAATGATTTTCATTTTAATTGGTGGTACTTATATCCCTTTTTGTCTTCTAGTTTTACAGGGTACAACTAGAATTATATTTACATCAATAATAATTCTACTTACAGTTGCAGGGATACTATTTAAAATGGTTTGGTTTAGTTGTCCTAGGTGGCTTTCAACAAGCATCTACATAGGAATGGGGTGGTTTGCTATTTTCTTAATATCTCCTTTATATCATGAAATTTCTTTAGCAGGTGTTTTATGGCTTGTTGCCGGCGGTGTTGCATACACTATTGGCGGCGTAATATATGCTATAAAACCAAAATTCTTAGAGTTTAAATATTTAGGGTTCCATGAAATTTTTCATTTGTTTATACTAGCAGGAAGTTTATTTCACTTTGTATGTGTTTACTTCTATGTTTTCAGATAAAAAAAGATGCATTCTTATTTGAATGCATCTTTTTATTTATAAGCCTTTACCTCATCTATAAAAGCTTTCATTGTATTAGATAAAAATTTATCTTGATGGTGTATAAATTTAAAATCTCTTTTGATATGTTCTATACCCTCAATTTTAACCTCTTCTAAAATTCCTTCTTGTATTTTACTTTCAGCACATATACAAGGAATACAAGCTATACCTAGACCAACTTCAACTACTTTTAAAATAGCTTCTGTACTTCCAAGTTCCATTAAAATGTTATAATCTACATTATTAATTCTAAGGTTACTCTCTACAACATCTCTAGTTCCACTACCTTCTTCTCTCATTATCAATGATAGTTTTTTATTTTTATCTGTTTTGTATTCCTTAGATTTTATAAAAATAAGTTTATCTGTAATCATATTTTCTTCCAAAATTTCTGTTGCTTGTACATCCCCTTCAACAAATCCTATGTCAACTAAATTATCAATTATCATTTTTTCTATTGAGGTAGTATTTTCTATGACTATTGATATTTCAACATCTGCATTTTTAGTCAAAAATCTTTTTACTATTTCCGGTAATATATAAACTCCGATAGTTGTACTAGCCCCAACTCTAATTCTACCATTTATATTATTACCTACATTCTCTAGCGTAACTTTCACTTCATCATATAAATTTAAAATTCGATTAACATATTTTAAATAAACTTCTCCTTCATATGTTAAATAAAGTTTTTTTCCGATTCTATCAAATAGACTGACGCCGAGTTCCTTTTCCATCTCTTTAATAGCTTGGCTAACAGATGGCTGACTAATATATAATTTTTTACCAACCTCTGTCATATTTAAAGAATTAGCTGTTTCATAAAATATATTTAATTTTCTAAAATTCATAAAATCATCCTCTAATCCTTTTTGATATCTTCAAAATCAACATCTATAACTGTTCCATTGAAATTATCTTCTTTATCTATTTTTTCTTCATTTGACTTTGTATTTTCTTGTATTCCTTGATTGAATTTATATCCTGCTTCATTTTCTTCTTGATATTGTTTTATAATTTTTTTCATTTTGTGCTTTGAGTAAAACCATAATCCTATACCTATGATAACTATTGGTATTATAGCCCATATGAGAAATTTAACTAAAAGCACCGCTATTACTATTCCTATAATTAATTTTAATATACTTTTCATAAACATCCCTTCATTTTTAGATATTTTTTATATATTATATCATAGTAAAAAGATTTTTTGAAATTTAAAAATTTTATTTATAATATTTAGACATTAAGTAAAACATAAGTATATAACTTTTAAGAAAAGAGGAATTAAAATGTTAAAAAAATTTATTTTTTACTTCATATCAGTAATATTATTACTAGGAATTTCTACTACATACGTTTTTTCAGAAGAAACTTCTTTAGAAAAAACTATTTACCTAACTTTTGATGATGGTTTAGCACCCCATATGACTGATACTTTTATAGATATTTTAGATAAAGAAAATGTAAAAGGTACATTTTTTGTTATCGGAAATACTTTAGAAGAAAATCAACATACACTAAAAAAACTTGTTGATTCTGGTCATGCTTTAGGACTTCATACTTATTCCCACAAAGGAGAGATTATTTACAAGTCTAAAGAAAATTTTTTAAATGAAATGATAAAAACTAGAGAAATTATAAAAAATTTAACTGGACTTGATGTTAATATTTTACGTTTTCCTTTTGGAACTAGAAATTATTGTTTTAAACTTAATCAAAGTTGGATTGATATGCTACATAATAACAATATGAAAATATATGATTGGAATGTTGATACCCACGATGGTAGTAATCCTAATATGCCACCATCTAATATATTTAAATCATCTATTAGCACAAAAGATAATATAATACTCTTGATGCATTGTACAACACTTAATAAAAACTCTTCAATTGCATTAAAAGAAACTATTAAATATTATAAAGAGAAGGGCTATACCTTTAAAGTCATAGATGATACTACGCCTGAGATGTATTCATTCAAGAATCAATAAAAAATAAGCTTTGGATTTTCCAAAGCTTATTTTCTTTATATATATTTTTTTTCTAACTTTTCGATTTTAGCTATATATTGACTAGATTCTTCTTTTTCTACTATTTCAGAAAACTTAAGATTTAATATTTCTTTGCTACTTACAGATAAATGTTTATCTGCAAATTCAAATACTACTTTATCTTCCTTACTTATATGCCTTTCTAAAAGCCCTACATAGCCCATAGCATTTGATATTATATCAAGCCTTGCAATATCATTACTACCATTATTATAGTCTAACAATGCCTTTTCTAGCTCTGTAACAAATAATCTTCCTTGATCATGTTCTACAAGCATTCCAAATTGAATTGTCTTTCTTATAGCCTCTGGAAGTTCTTTTATCATCATATCAAATAAAAAATCCTCTTCTTTTTTATGATGTATTTTATCTGCATAATTTCTTATACAGTCTATAATAATATTAAAATCATTATAATCTACCATATCATCCTTCAATACTTTATAGCTCATATTTTTAATTACTTTTAATATTCTTTCTACATTTCTATGTTCATTCTTAAGAAATTCTATTGCATTCATTAAAATCACCTCGATTATTTTTTAAAAAATAAGAAGTAGCTTTTGCTACTTCTTATTTAACCACAAAAGTATTTTCACTTTCATCTTCATTATTTTCTGTATTATTCTCATCTAAACTTTTCTTATATTTCTTGTCATAAACTAAAGATGCTATTAAAGCTGCACTAGCAACTGCTAGCAAAGTAGCTTTCCCTTTTTTTATCCTCATAATATCACCACCTATTTTTATAACATATATATTACTCTTGATTTAGCTTTTTTACTACCCAATTAGTACTCGCAACTATTTCATTAACTTTTTCAAGACACATATCTGGATGTATTGTTTGTTCATGGGCTATTGTTAAAACTGACATAGCTATTGCGAACTTAACTGTATCCTCCATAGATAAAGCGTTTAAATATCCATATCCCATACCTGAGACAAATGAATCTCCCGCTCCTGTTACGTTTACAACTTCTACCTTACCTGCACAAATTTTTCCACATTCTTTTCCATCATTATAAAATATTCCTTCAGCGTCAAGACTTATAAATACCTTCTCAACACCAAGTTCTCTAAAGTAATTACTAGCTCTTATTAAATCCTCATCATCTATGATTGGGAATCCTGCTAATATTTCTGCCTCATGTCTATTAGGTTTTATTGTGTGGAAATATTTTATAAGATGTTTGACACTTTTTGCTTTTTCAGCAGATACAGGGTCTAAAATAAACTTTGTATTAAAGTTAGTTAAAAGATATTCCATTATAACTGGATTATCTGAATCTAAAACTACGTATTCTGCATTTTCAATTATTTCTCTTTTTGTTTCTATGAACTCTGGGCTCATTCTATCTATACTTTTAACATCAACAACTGCTGATACCATTTCACCATATTCATCTAAAATTGCTAAATATGTAGGTGTTGTCATCCCCTCTAAAACTAATGAATCTGACATATCATATCCAAACTCTTGACCATGTCTAATCATAGCTTTCCCATTTGCGTCATCACCTAAAATTGATATAAACTTTACATTTGCATCTACTCTTGCCATATTCTCTGCAATGTTTCTACAAACACCTCCAAATGACATTTTAACTTCTCCTGGTGTTGAATTGTAAGGTCTATACTTCGATTTACTAAATCCGAATATATCCACTATTGATGCTCCGAATACTAAAATATATGGCTCTTTTCCTTTGTTCATTAAAAAATTCCTCCTAATTGATATCACAGTCTACTTAAATTGATTCACTGATTCTATATATTCAAAATCGTTTTGTCTTAATACTTCTTCTAAATCTTTTTTATCTATATTTAAATCTTCACAAAGAGAATCTAAACTTGTATAGTAATCTCTTAATTTTAAATTTATTATGCTTAATAACATAAATGGATCCATTGTTTTATAATTTCCTATTTCCATTTTAAATCCCTCCATTTTTTTAAAGTGACTTTATAATTTATTATATACGACTTTCGACTCTTCTACAAATACTAAATTCATATTTTCTAATTAACTCTAACAGGTTATTTTATCATTTTATTAGTTCTTTTAAATATAATAAAAACTGCAAAAGTTATAACTTCTACGACTGGGATAGTTAACCACACTCCTGTTAATCCAAATAATTTTGAAAGCATAAAGACTAAAACTATTGTTAATATAAGTCCTCTAAATGTTGAGAGTATAAATGAAACTTTATTTTTTTGTATTGCTTGAAGGTAGGCTATTCCAACTATATTTACTCCCATAAGGATAAATGATATAAAGTATAATCTCATCCCCTTAGCTGTTATGCCTATAATCGCACCTGTCTGACTTGTAAATATCCTAATTATCTGAACTGGGAAAGTAACTCCTATTACAAAAAATACAATTCCTATTATTAAAGCTATTCCAAAACTTTTTTTAAATAAAACTTTAACTCTATCATTTTTATTTGCACCATAGTTTACACTTATCAGTGGCTGCATCCCCTGAGATATACCATTAAATACAGCTAAGAATATAAGTGCGACATTTGCTATTATTCCATAAGCTGAGACTGCTATAGTTCCACCTATTGAAAATATTACATTGTTGAATATAAGAATAACAAACCCAGCTGATAACTCAGTTACAAAACTTGGCATACCATTAGATATTACTTTCATTATTTTTTTAATTTTAATAGCTTTAAATTCTAAATGCAGTGAATTATCCTTTCTAAAGAAATGTTTTAATAAGACAACAACCCCTATTCCTTGTGCAATTGTTGTTGCAAGTGCTGCTCCCTCCATCCCCATATTAAATGGATATATAAATATATAATCTAAAATTATATTAGCTACATTAGTCACAATTATTGACATCATTGATAGCTTTGGTGCTTTATCACTTCTAACAAATACATTTAAAATATTAGAAATTATAAAAATAGCATTATAATTTAAAACTATTTTTATATATTCTTTTACATAAGGAAATGTTTGTGTACTTGCACCTAATATGTAACATATTTTATCTAAGAAAAAATATCCTAGAACGTTTAATAGTATTATGACAGCTAATGCCCCAACTAAAGAGCTTGTAAAAATAGCATTAGCTTTATGCATTTTTTTCTGTCCGACTGCTATGGATAGTGCTGTTGCGCCTCCAACTCCAAATGTCATTGCTATTGCATAGTATAAGTTAAATAATGGTATTGCTATATTTAGTGATGCAAGTCCAATATCTCCAAGTCGTCTTCCAATAAACATGGTATCAAAAAATATACACACAGATAATCCTAGCATTCCTCCGACAGAAGGTATCATATACTTCCAAAGAAGTTTTGTTTCATTATCTTTAAGTAAGTCTAATCTAGCGCTCATATTTTGCCCCCTATATTCTTTGGTTATTGTATTCTTATTATCATAGACGCTTCTATTAATTCTGATTTAGAAAAACCTTTTTTAAAATATCTAATCTGTTTATATTTTATGCCTACCATTTCAAAATCTAAAACATCTATTCTATCCCCTTTGTATATTACTGGTTCTTTTTGTCCTTTTAAATAAACTTTCACTTCCATTTTATTCCTCATCTCCAAATCTTTTAAATCTTCTTTGTCTTTTTTTACCTTTATTTCTTACATACTTTCTGTAAATAAGAGTTATCGCTAAAAATATAGCTACTGATACAATTATATTTTTTTCATATAGTATATAACTTAGTATTGCCAGAATTATACCTACTATTCCAGCTAAAAAATCCATTTTTTTAAATTTTCCACCCATCTAATATCACCTACTTTAGTAAATTACTATTCCATTATGCCACTAAAATTGATATATTTAAACATAATAATAATTTTTTTGGAGGTTTCTATTATGACACTAAATATAGCACATAGAGGTTTTTCTGCATTATACCCTGAAAATACAATGTTAGCATTTAAAAAAGCTAAGGAAGAAGGTTTTTGTGATGGAATTGAACTTGATGTGCAACTTACAAAAGATAATATTCCAGTCATAATTCATGATGAAAAACTAATTAGAACAACTGGAAGCTTTGGACTTGTAAAAGATATAACTTATTCAGAAATCAGGAAATTAAATGCTGGATTAAATGAAAAAATCCCAAGCCTTGAAGAATACTTAGAATTTGCAAAAGAAAATAACATTTATACTAATCTAGAACTAAAAAATAGTATTCTAGAATATAAAGGACTTGAAGAAATTACTTTAAATATGATTTCTAAATTTAATCTAGAAAAAGAAGTTATACTCTCCTCATTTAATCATGAATCAATGATTAAAATTAAAAACTTAAATGAAAACATAAAAACAGGTCTTCTTTATGATGGAATTTTATTTAATCCACAAAAATATTGTGTATCTTGCGGAGCTGATGCTATGCATCCTAACTACCATTCACTGCTTATTAGTAGAAAAAGTTTAAAAAATATGCTAGCAAATGATATAGAAGTTAACAGTTACACAATAAATAAAGAAAAATATATGATGAAATTTGTAAAAGAAGGGATATCTGCGATAATAACTAATCATCCTGATAAGCTACACGAAATAATTAAATCTTATAAAAAATAAATAAAATGAGCATATCACAAAAGTGACATGCTCATTTTCTATCCTAAAACTTCTTCTATAAAAGTTAAATCTCTACTAACTATGAATTTCCCATGATAACTATCTGGCTTAGCATTTCTTAAAACCCTGATAGCTTCTTCATATGTAAACCACTCTAATTTTATTCCTTGTTCAATTTCATTTTCTGATAGTGACACGCTTGCTTTTTCTGTTACTTTACCTTTATATGCAAATGATAATTGCATTAAGTTTGTATCATCTGAATATTCAATTATGAGCCCTATTACTTTTTCAAGTTCCATTTTATATCCTGTCTCTTCCTTAACTTCTCTAATCGCCGCTTCTTCTTTAGTTTCACCTTTTTCTATGCCCCCACCTGGAAGCTTATAGTACCCCTCATTTGTTACATTTAACAGTGCAACTTGATTTTGTTCGTTAGTTAAAACTACTCTTGCGGCTCTTCTCAAATTGTAAAGTCTATCTTTTTTATTGCTAATAAATCCTAAATCTTCATTAAATATTTCTTTAATAAGTTTCATGTCCTATCTCCCTTTGAACAAATTTCTAGATAATTATAACTTATTTTTTTTAATATGTGTATAACAAAGATATTAAATTTCTCTGTATTTTATATCTTTTTCGAAAAATTTTCTATATATATCCATTTTAAACATATGTGAAATAACTATTTCTATTATAAGTATCTAATATCATTTGAACTAATTTTGGATCATCTACAATATAATCAATATTTTCTACCATTTCATAAGCAAAACCACAATATAAAAGGACTGATATTGGTATTATTTTAAACGGAATTGTATTTATACAAACTATTGCAATACCTCCAAGTATGAGTATGTACATTCCTGCTCTTTCTTTTGTATAAAACTTTTTAATTTTTCTTTTTATTATCCTTGGTGTTGGAAGTTCAATAACTGTTATCATTAAAACCCTCTTTATTTTATTAATTACACCTTATTATATTTTTGCTTATTATATTTTATGTATAAAAAAAGCCACACCATAATTTAGTGTGACTTTTTCCTCTAGCTATACATTTCTTGAGTTCTTTTAATTTTTTCTACCTCTTTTACTTCAAGTCCAACTTTACTCGCAATAGTTTCAATATCTAAAACATCTAAAAGGTCAGTTGCTATTCTAACTTTTTCACCTCTAGCAACATCAGTAGCTGTTTTGACAAGTTTTAATTCACTAATTTCATCTTGTAAGTTTTCCTCTTTATAAGTATCAAGATATGAGTGATACTCTGAACCTATTTTATAACCAAGTATAGCGTCCATATTAACATTATCTGCTGCCTTAAATATTGACTTATCAACATCTTTAAATCTAGTTTTAAATTCTGCGATCATGTCTTTTATTTCAGTTCTCTTATTACCTATTTTCTTAGCTGCAACCATACATGCACAGTTAAGTGGCCAAATGCCTGCATTTTGAATCCAACTCTTAATATGATTTTCTTCTATGTAATACATAGGTCTTATAAGTTCTATACCATCAAAGTTAGTTGCTTTAAGTTTTGGTAGCATTGTTTTAAAGTTCCCACCATAAAGTATATTAAGCATTGTTGTTTCAATTGCATCATTAAAATGATGACCTAATGCAAGTTTATTACAACCAAGTTCCTTAGCTTTTGTATATAAAGAACCTCTTCTCATTCTTGCACACATATAACAAGGATAATCTTTAGCTATTTTATCAACAACTTCGAATATTCCTGAATCATATATTGTAAGAGGAATATTTAAATATTCACAGTTATCCTCTAAAAGTTCTCTAATATTTTTATGATAACCTGGGTCCATTGCTATAAATTCTAATTCAAAATTAACCTGACCATGTTTTTTAAGTTCTTGGAATAACTTTGCCATTATAAGAGAATCTTTTCCTCCTGATATTGCAACACCAATTTTATCCCCCTCTTCAACAAGATTATAATCTTTGATAGCTTTTACAAACTTTGTCCAAACTTTTTTTCTATATTTTTTAATTAAGCTTCTTTCTATTTCAGCAAGTGGCTTTCTCTCATTAAATGGTACTAAAATATCGCACCCATTTCCTGCTAAATCGCTCATACAATTCACCTCTTTGTTCTAAAAATCCATATTTAATTATATATCATATATATTTTTTTTAATAGACATAATTTTTTAAATAAAAAAACATACTAAAAATATATATTTTATTTGTAATTAAACTCACAAATTTGGTATAATTAGGAAAAAGATTAAAGATTGGGGTGTTTATTAATGAAAGCTGTCATTACAGTAGTTGGAAAAGATAGGGTTGGTATTATTGCCGAGGTTTCTAAATTATTATCAGATAATAACATAAATATATTAGATATTAGCCAAACAATTATGGAAGATTATTTCACAATGATGATGATTACAAATTTTTCAAACTCATCTAAAGATTTTGGAGATATGAGAAAAATCCTTAATGAGTATTCAAAAAATGCAGCAGTTGATGTATCTGTCCAACATGAAGATATATTTAACTCAATGCATAAAATATAGGAGGCTGTTATGATAACTCAAAATGAAGTAGTTGAAACTCTTTCTATGATAAAAGAGCAAAATCTTGATGTAAGAACAACAACGCTTGGTCTCTCACTTCTTGATTGCGCTAGTGATAATATAGATAGGGTTTGTGAAAAAGTATATGACAAAATAACTAAAAGTGCTGAAAATTTAGTTAAAGTTGGAGAAGACATAGAAAAAGAATATGGTATTCCTATTATAAATAAAAGAATCTCTGTAACTCCTATATCATTAATAGCTGCAAGTACAGGTGCTAGCAGTTATGTTCCTATTGCTAAAGCTATGGATAGGGCTGCAAAGGAAGTCGGTGTTAATTTTATAGGTGGTTTCTCTGCCTTAGTCCATAAAGGATTTACAAACAGTGACATAACTCTTATAAATTCAATACCAGAAGCTTTAAAGGAAACTGATATAGTCTGTTCTTCAGTTAATATTGGTTCTACTAGATATGGTATAAATATGGATGCTGTAAAGCTTATGGGAGAAATAACAAAGAAAACTGCCAATATAACTCCTGATGGGTTTGGCTGTGCAAAGCTTGTTATATTTTGTAACGCTGTTGAAGATAATCCATTTATGGCTGGTGCTTTTCATGGTACTGGTGAAGCCGAAAAAATTTTAAACGTTGGAGTAAGCGGACCTGGAGTTGTAAAAAGAGCTCTTGAAGAGGTTAAGGGTCAAAGTTTCCAAGAAGTTGCTGAAACCATCAAAAAAACTGCATTTAAAATAACAAGAATTGGGCAGCTTGTTGCAAATGAAGCATCAAAAAGATTAAATATTCCTTTTGGTATCGTAGATTTATCTCTTGCCCCAACACCTGCTGTTGGAGATTCTGTTGGAAGAATACTTGAGGAAATGGGTCTTTCAAATTGCGGAACACATGGAACCACAGCTGCTCTTGCAATGCTTAATGATGCAGTAAAAAAAGGTGGTCTTATGGCTTCATCTTCTGTTGGAGGTTTAAGTGGTGCTTTTATTCCTGTATCTGAGGATGAATGTATGATTGAACAAGTTTCTAACGGATTCTTAAATCTTGAAAAACTTGAAGCTATGACTTGTGTATGTTCAGTTGGACTTGATATGATTGCACTACCTGGAAAAACATCAGCATCAACTATTTCTGGAATAATAGCTGATGAAGCTGCTATTGGTATGATCAACAACAAAACAACTGCTGTTAGATTAATACCTGTTCCTGGCAAAGATGTTGGTGATATAGTTGAATTTGGTGGACTTCTTGGAACTGCACCCATAATGAGGACATCTCCTGGAAATTGTGATTTATTTATTAAGCGAGGTGGTCGAATACCTGCACCACTTCATTCACTTAAAAATTAATATAGAGTAAAAAACTACCTTCCTAAAATTTAGGAAGGTAGTTTTTATATTGATATATGAAATTAAGTATCTTTATATATCTGGTGTTTGATTGTATATGTCTTCAACTGAATCTGGCTTTTCATTCATAATTCCAATTTTATCAAATATCATAAATGCTCCACTTAGAATAATAGCAACTATAGTTGCAAGTCCCATCCCACTAAGGTCTACTGACCCGATGTTTATAGACATTCCACTCATACCCACAATGAATACAACTGATGTTAAAACTAAGTTTCTAGCTTTAGAATAATCAACTTTTGCTTCTACGAATGTTCTTATACCAGCAGCTGCAATACTACCAAACAATAGTATGCTAACTCCACCAATTACTGGTTGAGGTATACTTTTGATTATCATTGCAAGTTTACCTGAGAAAGCAAGTATGATTGAAAGCACACCAGCCCCTGCTATTATATAAACACTGTAAACTTTACTTATAGCCATAACTCCAATGTTTTCTCCATAAGTTGTTGTTGGTACTGATCCAAAGAATCCTGAAATAGCTGTTGAAATACCGTCTCCAAGAAGTGATCTGTGAAGACCTGGCTCTTTTGCTAAATCTTTACCTACAACACTACTAGTAACCGCTAAATGTCCAATATTTTCCGCAATTACAACAAGTGTACAAGGAAGTATTGTTAATATGGCATCCATATTAAATTTAACTATTTGCATATGTGGAACTGCTAAAAAGCCTGCTGCTTTCACTTCCGTGAAATCAACTATTCCAAATGCCATTGATACTAAGTATCCTACTACTATACCAATTAAAATCGGTATAATCTTAAAGAAACCTTTGAATAAAACTGTTGATAAAATTATAGTTACAAGTGTAATCATTGCAATAAGTATATGTAGCGGATTAGCTGCGCTTCCATTCATTGAAAATCCTGAATCTTTAGCCGCATTTCCAGCCATACTAAGACCAATTATAACAATGATAGCTCCCATTGAAGCAGGTGGAAATATTTTGTTTATCCAACCTGTCCCAGTAAATGCTACTATAAGACCAACTCCAGCGAAAACTAGACCTGATACTACAAAACCACTTTGTATTTGTGCAAATGAGAATCCATTTTTTTGAAGCATTAATACTGGTGCAATAAATGCAAAACTTGATCCTAAATAAGCTGGAATTCTACGTTTTGTAAGTATTGCATAAATTATAGTACCTATACCATTGAATAAAAATACTGTTGCCGGATCAATATTGAACAATATAGGAACAAGAACTGATGCTCCAAACATTGCAAACAAATGTTGTACACTCAAAGGTAATGCTCTTTTAAATGGTACCTTCTCCTCAATTCCGATAAAATCCTTCTTTGATTCCGATTGAGACTTAGTCTCTATTTTTTGACTTTTCATATATGCCCCCTTCTTAGCCTCTCTGGACTAAATTAAAAGTTTTCCTAAAAAAGAATATCATAATAATGATATGTATACAATAGGCTTTTGAATTCAATTATGCTATAATAAGCAATTGAGATAAGATTTTTTTAACTTTTTGCAAAGCAAACATATTAACTTTTTAGTTAATTCATAAATGTAACTTTAAAGTTAATTAATAAATACAAGTTTGAAAGGAAGAATAGAATGATTACAGTTACTAATGTAAGTTTAAGATTCGGGGAAAGAAAACTTTTTGAAGATGTCAATCTAAAGTTTAACCCAGGAAATTGTTACGGAGTTATCGGTGCTAATGGTGCTGGTAAATCTACTTTTCTAAAAATATTATCAGGAGAAATTGAACCTAACACAGGAGATATTTCACTTGCACCACACTCAAGAATGTCAGTTCTTAGCCAGAACCACAATGAATTCAATGATATTGAAGTTCTTAAAACTGTTATGATGGGAAATAAGAGATTATTTGAAATCATGGAAGAAAAAGATGCTTTATATGCTAAAGAAGATTTTTCTGATGAAGATGGAATAAAAGCTTCAGAACTTGAAGGTGAATTCGCTGAAATGGATGGATGGGAAGCTGAGTCAGATGCTTCTTCATTACTTCAAGGACTTGGAATTGGTACTGAGTCACACTTTAAAAATG
The DNA here is from genome assembly GCA_051650125.1 of Sarcina sp. Classification (GTDB taxonomy): domain Bacteria; phylum Bacillota; class Clostridia; order Clostridiales; family Clostridiaceae; genus Sarcina. The sequence continues at coordinate 160,317 of JBOFIK010000056.1, forward strand.
TTGGAGAATTAAAAGGGGATGAAAAGGTTAAAGTTCTTTTAGCTCAAGCTTTATTTGGTAAGCCAGATTTACTTATTCTTGATGAGCCTACTAACCACTTAGACCTTAAAGCTGTTGAATGGCTTGAAAACTTCATATTAAGTTTTGAAGGTACTGTTATAGTTGTATCTCACGATAGACACTTCTTAAATATGGTATGTACACAAATATGTGACGTAGACTTTGGAAAAATCAAATTATTCGTAGGTAACTATGATTTCTGGTATGAGTCAAGTCAACTTGCTCTTCAAATGTCAAAAGATCAAAATAAGAAAAAAGAAGAAAAAATCAAAGAATTACAAAACTTCATCGCTAGATTTAGTGCTAACGCTTCTAAATCAACACAAGCTACATCAAGAAAGAAACTTTTAGATAAGATTACACTTGATGATATCCAGCCTTCAAGCAGAAGATATCCTTTCGTAGGATTTAAGCCTGAAAGAGAAGTTGGAAATGATGTCTTAACAGTTTCTGGTTTAACAAAAACTGTTGATGGTGTTAAAGTTTTAGATAATGTTGATTTTATACTTTCAAAAGATGAAAAAGTTGCTTTTGTTGGTGATGAAATAGCAGTATCAATATTATTCAAAATACTTGCTGGTGAATTAGAGCCAGATGCTGGAACATTCAAATGGGGTGTAACAACTTCAAGAGAATACTTCCCTAAAGATAACTCAAAATACTTTGATGGCTTCGAATATTCACTTGTTGAATGGTTACGCCAATATTCAGAAGAAAAATCAGAAAGTTACTTAAGAGGATTCCTTGGAAGAATGTTATTCTCTGGAGAAGAAGCTCTTAAAAATGCTGATGTATTATCAGGAGGAGAAAAAGTTAGATGTATGTTATCAAAAATGATGCTTAGCCCAGCTAATATATTAATTCTTGATCAACCTACTAACCACTTAGACCTTGAGTCAATCACAGCACTTAACAATGGTCTTATGGATTATAAGAGTATCTTATTATTTGCTTGTCACGACCACCAATTTGTTGAAACAATAGCTACAAAAATTATTGAAATTAATGATGGAGAAGTTAAATTTAACAAAGAGTGTTCATATGATGAGTATCTAGCTCAAAAGTAATTTAACCACAAAATAGCTAGGAGATATTATCTCCTAGCTATTTTTTTACACTTCCTTATTAGCCTCATTATATTCTTCGCATGCACATATCTTTTTTTCTATAAGTCTCATTAATTCAACTTTTCTTCTGAGTCTTCTCTTTTTTTTCAAATTGCAGTTTCTCTTTAGTGCTTTTCTTCTCATTTAAGTGTGCTCCTAAGATGTAAATTTTTGTAATTACTAATTTCCACCTATCTTTTTACACAAATTAATAATATTACACTAATATAATAACATCTTTTTCAATAAACTGCACAGAAAACTATTATTTAAATGAATTTTCCTCTGATACTTTTTTTATCCATTCTCCCGATTTTTTAACCTTTTTTTCTAAAGTTTCCAAATCAAGAGATATAAATCCGTATCTATTCTTGTATGAATTACACCATGACCAACAATCTATTGGTGTCCATAAGTGATATCCAAAACAATTCGTACCTTCTTCTATCGCCTTATGAAGGAATGTAAGATGTTCTTTTATAAAATCAATTCTATAATCATCATTTATCATTCCATTTTCATCTTTAAATTTTGCTTCTCCTTCGACCCCCATTCCATTTTCAGCTATATACCATTTTATATTTCCATAATTCTCCTTTATATTTATAGCAATATCATATATAGCTTCTGGGTATATCTCCCATCCTCTGTGTTCATTTATTCTTCTATTTGGCATTAAGTAATTTTCAAAATACTTATCTGGCATCCATGTACTTTCTGTGTATTCTGTTTCTCTAGCCATTACTCTTCTTGGTTGATAATAATTGATTCCAAGGAAGTCAACTTTTCCATCATGGAATATTTGTGCATCCTCTTCCTTTGTCTTCCATAATACATTATCATTTTTTAATATCTTAACAAGTTTTTCTGGGAATTCACCATTGACAGCTGGGTCTAAGAACATTCTATTAAAATATAAATCAGCTATATCTGCTGCTTCTAGGTCTTCTAGCGAATTACTCTTTGGATATGATGGTGTTAAATTAAGTATTATACCTATCTCTCCATCATTATTTCCATCTTTGTATGCTTTTATAGCTTTCGCAGATGCAAGTGCTATGTGGTACGCTGTTTGATTAGCCTTTATTCCATCAACTACACATGGGTAATGGAATTTGTATAAGTATTGCCCTTCAACAACAACTATTGGTTCATTAAATGTTGCCCAGTACTTGACTCTATCGCCAAAAAGCTCAAAACATTTTTCTGCAAATTGAACAAATAAGTCAACTACTTTTCTTGACTCCCACCCACTATATTTATCATATAACTCTACTGGTAAATCAAAGTGATGTAAGTTCATAACAACCTCTAAACCATTTTTAATTGATTCATCTATTACATCATTATAGAATCTAACTCCATCCTCGCAAACTTCTCCTGTTTCTAAATCTTTTATAAGTCTTGACCACTGAATTGATGTTCTATATGAATTAAGACCTATTCCTTTTAACATTTTTATATCTTCTTTATAACTATTATAAAAATTTGAAGCAACACATGGTCCTACTCCATTATGAAAAGTTTCTTTTGATACCTCAAACCAATGATCAAATACATTTTTATTAGCTTTATTAAAAGTTCCTTCTGATTGTGGTCCTGACGTTGCAGCTCCCCACCAAAAGTTCTCTGGAAATACCTTTTTCATATTAAATTCCCCCTACAAAAATCTTTTATAAGTATATTCTAAAAAAATTTAACAATAAAATCACCTACTGTATAGACAATTTTCTTATTTTAAATTTATAATTAGATTAATAAGGGGTGACTGACATTGAACTGTAAAGAAATAACTAAAGATTTAATAAAAAAAATAATCATAGGTGAGCTAAAAGAATTATCAAAAATTGATTCTGAAAGTAAACTTGCCCAAAAGTATGATTGCAATAGACATACCGTTAGAGCTGCTATGAAAGATTTGATAGATAAAGGTTACATTGTAAAACCACCTAATGGTTCAAGCTACATTAACAAACTACCTGAAAACCATATACTTAATTTATCTTCTATGTGTGAATTACATATTGCAGATAAACTTAATACAAAAGTTTTAAGTTTTAAGCAAAAAGAAGCATCAAAAAAAATTTCTGAAAAACTAGAAATCTCAGAAGGGAAAAAAGTTTGGAAAATAATTAGGGCTAGATATGTAAATGATAAATTTAAGCACATTGAATATACATATATGCCATTTAGTTTATTTCCTGATTTAACTCTTGAAATTTGTAAAGAAAGTATTTTAACTTATATAGATTCTAAAGAAGAATTTAATATTTCTCATTCCTACAAAACAATCGAAGCCGTTTTCTTCTCTACTAAAGAAAGTGAGTTATTACACCTTCCTGTGAATTCACTTGCACTCAAAATTGAAAATTTAGCATTTCTAAGTAATGGCCGACCTTATGAATACTCAATAAATAAACACTTTAATCAAAAAATTGATTTCTTTGCAAAAAGATAAAAATTTTTATATCCATCTATATATGCAAAAAAGCAGATTCGTATTATCGAATCTGCTTTTTGATATAGCCTATTTCTTTTATATTTTAATAGCCATTAAATTCTTTTTAACTTTTAATTTATATATTAAGAATGAAACTACACCTTTAAACATACTTGATACTGCAATACTTATCCAAATACCATTAACACCCCATATTCTTATAAATATTAATGCCATCGGAATTCTAAGTGCAGTAAATATCATACTAACTATTGATGGTATCTTTGGTTTTCCAAGACCCGTAAATAATCCATTTGATATAACCTCTACCGCTGAAAATATTTGAGCTAGCCCTACTATTCTTAAATAATCAGCTGCTATTTGAATAGTTTCTTTCTGTCTTACAAATAATCTTACTATTTGTTCTGGAACTAATAAAAACACTAAAGTTGTGATAAGTGCATAAATCATTCCGACAATCAGAGCTTTATCATACCCTTTATCAACCCTATCATACTTCTTCGCACCAAAATTCTGCCCTATATAAGCTCCCACCGCTCCATTTAAGCCACCTATAACCATATATGTTATAGATTCTACCTGAAGACCTATTTTTTGAGCTGCAATCGCATCTGTACCAAAGCTTGAAACTACTCTTGCAAGAACAATATTCACAAGAGTAAATAAACTTCTTTGCATTGCCATAGGCAGTCCAAGTTTAAATACTAGCTTTAACTTTTCACTTGATATTTTTGTACTAAAATCATATTTAAAAGGTGAACTCTTAACAAATGTAAATAACAAAAACATAAGTATTTGTGATATTAAAGTTGCAATAGCTGCACCAGTGACACCTATTTTAAAAACATAAATAAGAATAGGATCAAGTATTATATTTAATATTATACCTGTTGTACTTATTTTAAGCGCTAATTTATTGTTTCCAAAACTATTTAATACTCTCGAATACATCATATTAAAACATGAAAAAATTAAAACTATCGCACTTACTGCTAAATATTTTGTAGCCTCTCTAGAAACTACTATATTATTTAAGTCAAAAAATCCTATAAGATATTTTCTAAAAACTATTAATATTATTGCATATATAATTCCTAAAATTGCCATAGATAAGATTCCTATGTTTATGTACTCTTTAATTTCATGATCATTATTCTTTCCAATAGCATGTGCTATTTTTATCCCTACACCTATAACTACCATAGATGATATTGAATAACCTAATGATATAAAGAAGCTAGAAGTTCCAATTGCTGCAACAGCATCACTTCCGAGTCCTCCAACCCATAACATATCTATCAGATTATATGCAAATTGAAGAAATGAACTCCCCATTATTGGTATAGCTAGCGACACCATAACCTTAAAAATATTTCCTTGTGTTAAATCTACTTTTTTCAAATATAAACTCCTTACTTGATATTAAACATACTTTTTTAATTCTCATGAATTATACCATATCTTTATCATTTTTTTAAAAAATCAACTATTATATTAACAATAAATTGTTTGATTTGTGTGTGGAAAGTCAAAACCTTATTTTATGCTAATATGTTTACAGTTTCTTCTTATAAAGCCTTTTTTTATTAATTTTATTTTAATTTGATTAAACCATGCTTGTTTTTATCTAAAAATATATTAAAATGGAATTACTAGAATATATAAAAAGGCGGTATAATATGTACTTATCAAAATTCACTGATTACTCTTTTAGAGCTTTAATATATCTTGCTAACAATACTGATAGACTTTGCACAGTCGAGGAGTTATCAACAAATCTTGATATATCAGAACATCATTTAAAAAAAATAATTCAAAAACTAGCTAAAACAGACTATGTAATCTCACTAAAAGGACGTTCTGGTGGACTTAAACTTGGACTGAGTCCAAATGAGATAGTTCTTAGTGAAGTTCTAAAGTTAACAGAAGAGAATCTTAATATTGCAGGGTGTTTCTCAAATAGAAGTGATTGTCCTATGATATCAAATGGTTGCAAATTAAAATCTATAATGAATAATGCTTTAAATTCGTTTATAGAAGAATTTTCACATCATACATTAGCAGATGTATTAACTGATAAAAAGTAATATTTAAATAAAAGCACCAAACACTCATTTTAAAAAGTGTTTGGTGCTTTATTAATTATTTAAAACCTTTAAGTAAATCTGCAAATGGATTGTTTATATCCACATCTGCTTCTTGCTTCATTTTCTTCATTAAAGTATTAACTTCTTTTTTACTTACTTTTGATTTTTTGTCTGTAAATCTCTTTTTAAAGCCTTCTTCTTTCTCTTTGAATCCACATCCCATACATACATATGACCTAGAACCCTTTTTACCTCTTAATTCAAGCTTTTTCTTGCACTCAGGACATCTTGCATTAGTTATCATTGAAAGGCTCTCTCTGTGTCCACAATCTCTATCTTGGCACACAAGCATTTTCCCTTTCTTTCCATTAACCTCTAAAAGGAACTTTCCACATTCGGGACATTTGCTTCTTGTCATATTATCATGTACAAATTTGCTATCTGCACCTTTAATCTCTGAAACAACCTTTTGTGAGTATTCTCTCATTTCCATAAGGAAAGTTTTTTGATTAAGTTTACCTTTTTCTATCATAGATAGTTTTTGCTCCCACTGTGCTGTTAAACTAGGTGTTTTAAGCCCTTGTGGTACAAGTCCTAAAAGTTGCTTTCCTTTAGATGTTATTGTTATTTCTTTTCCATTTTTCTCTATTAAGAAACTATTGAAAAGTTTTTCCATTATATCAGCTCTAGTCGCAACCGTTCCAAGTCCACCTGTTTCCCCAATGGTCTTTTTAAGTTCACTACTATCCTCTGACATATATTTAACTGGATTTTCCATAGCTGATAAAAGTGTAGCCTCTGTAAACCTTGCTGGTGCTTTAGTTTTTCCTGCTGTAAGATTTACTGATTTAACTGCTATATTTTTACCTTGTTCCATTACAGGCATCATTTGCTCTTTAACGTCATCTGAATCTTGGTTTGAACCTTGAACTTCTTTCCATCCTAAAGATTTTATTGTTTTTCCTTTAGCTTTAAAAGTTTCTCCCTCAATATTTAAAGTAACTGAAACCTCTTCATACTCACAGGGAGGTAATAAAACTGATAAAAATCTTTTTGATACAAGTTCATATACTTTTCGTTCTTTATCTCCCATAACACTAAAGTCTGGCTTTTCCTCAGTAGGAATTATAGCATGGTGATCACTTACTCTTGCATTATCAATAAATGATTTGCTTGCTTTAATTTCCTTTCCGAGTATTTTAACTGAAAACTTACTAAGTTCCCCAACTGCACAAGCTTTAACTCTATCTTTTAAAGTCCCTACCATGTCTGTTGTTAAATATCTTGAATCTGTTCTAGGATATGTTAAAACTTTATAACTCTCATAAAGTCTTTGAACAAGGTTAAGAGTATCTTTTGGAGAATATCCATATCTGTTATTACATTCTCTTTGAAGCTCTGTTAAATCATAAAGGCTTGGTGCAAAGTTCTTTTTGTTAGTCTTTTTAACTTCTTTAACTAGAGCATTGCTTTTATTTGTTTTAGTTACAACATTTTCTGCTTTATCCTTTGCAAATGTTCTTACATTATTATTTTGGTCTGCCCATGTAAATTTAACACCTTCTACATTTGCATCAACACCATAAAACTCTTGTGGTTTAAATCCTCTAATTTCCTCTTCTCTCGTTGCTATCATTCCAACTGTTGGAGTTTGAACTCTACCACATGATAATTGAGCATTATGTTTGCAAGTTAATGCTCTAGTAGCATTTATTCCTACAATCCAGTCTGCCTCTGCTCTAGCCTCGGCTGCTCTATATAAATTCATGTATGCATTTCCATCTTTTAAGTTTTTAAATCCATCTTTTATAGCTTTATCTGTAACTGATGAAATCCATAATCTTTTTATAGGTTTTTTAACTCCTACTTTTTCAAGTAACCATCTTGCAACAAGCTCACCCTCACGCCCTGCATCTGTTGCTATAATTATTTCTGTTACATCTTTTCTAGTTAAAATCCCTTTAACTGTGCTATATTGTTTTCCTGTTTTAGGTAAAACCATTAATTTCATATATTTAGGTAACATAGGTAAAGTATCAATCTTCCAATCTTTCCATTCTTTATTATAATCCTCTGGTGCTGCAAGGCTTACTAAATGTCCCATAGCCCAGGTTACTATATACTTATCACCTTCTTGATAACCATTTCCACCCTTTCTACAACCAAGCACTCTAGCTATATCCTTACCAACAGATGGTTTTTCTGCTATTACTACTATTTTACTCATAAAACTTCCTCCTAAATGTTTGTATTTCTCATTTTTACCTTTATATCTTCATACAAATAATTATCCATATTCTTAATTCTTATCCATTCTAGCTTTCTTTGATTATAAAATCTTATTCTATAATCACATATATTTTTTCTTCGTTGAAATAAATTAACTACTCTAAAACACTCTACCATACTAGTACTTCTGACAAGCGTTATCCTTCTTAAAAATGAACCTGAACTAAAAAACAATATATTATCCTTAACTCCAAGACTTGAGTTTTCCTTTATTAGATATCTCCATAAAATCATTATAGGGATTGTAAAAGCTCCTATAATAGAACCATTAAAATAATAATAAACTAAAACTGCAAATATCACTGAATAACTAGTCCACGACATGAAAAAGTTATTAAAAGATTTTTTAGGTGGTCTATGTATTTCTCCTTCAAAACTAAACTCTGGAATCATCTTTTTAATTATACTCCTAAAGCCAGCCTCAGTACATAAAGGAAATATAACCTCATCTTCTTGCATCTCATTTCCATAACCAACTACCGATGCTTTTATTGTATAAAGGTTAAGAATCTGATTTACAAAATTCTGTTCTACTTTTATAGCATGTATATTGTCAATCTTTATAGAATAATGTCTCCTTACTAATAAACCATGGTTTACATATAGATGATTTTGCTTTCTATCTAATTTAAATTTATAATACTTAGAAATAATTCCTAGTACTGAAAAACCTAGAATAACACTAACACTCACAACTAATAATATAAGCACATAAACTAGTATACTTAAGCTTTTTTGTGTTTCATTAAAACCATATTTTATATTATTTATTATATACCCTCTTAAACTTTCACCTAAATGATTATCAAGGTCATTCATAAAGTGAACTATTGAATAAATTATACCTATCCCTAAAAATATATTACTTCTTAGGGTTGATAATATTAATAAATGTTTTGCTGAAATTTTATATGACTTTTTATTATCTAGTTCGAAATTACCATCATTCACTCCATCTACTAAGCTCATAAATTTTTCAAATTCTTTGATTTTCTCTTTTTTTAAAATCATTATAATTTCAAATTTTCTATCTTTAGGTGATATACTCTCTATTTTAATCTCACTAAGACCAAATATTCTATGAATAATATTTCTATTAAATTCTATTAATGAAATGCTAGTTATTGGGATTTTTATTTGTTCCGTTACTAGAATTCCTCTTTTATAAAACATATCGTCCTCATCAATTATAATAAACTCATTCATCCACCTTGCAATACAAAATGCTAGTATCCCTGCAAAAAGAATCCCACTCCCTACAAAACCATATGGTAAGCTTGGTATAACTATAAGTATAATCAACGCCCAAAACTTCCTAATAATTTTATAAAAATTTATTAAAATACTATACCAGTGATTTTTTTTATAATAAATCATTTCTAATTTTCCTCATCAATATTCATTATATTCCAAAGCGCAGACATCTTCTCATTTCCTAACGCCTTAATTACTCTATGCCCTGCTGTGGTGTATAATTTCAGGCTACTTATCCTTAAAATTCTATCTAGTGGGTCTTTAACTGATATTATATATTTTATATTTTCTCTTGGAATATAAACCGATTTTCTAAACAGTACACCATACCGTATTTCTATCGCCTCATCATACACAAAATATTTATATGCTAAAAATTCCACAAATGGCATTATAACAATACTAATAGTTCCTATAACATTTATTGCGTATAATAAAATTATCAAATAAAAATCTAATTTTAAAGGCAATTTATCTCGCATTACACCATATACAATATTCAAAGTGGCTATTATAATTAGCCTACTTATCATAATTTTTAAAATATACCGTTTATTTAATCTATACCCTTTCATAAAATACCTCATTATTTTAAAGTCTTTTTAATTATACATTATAAAGTGTATAAATGCCTATTTTATCTAAATTTTTGAATAAAAAAAACTAAGCCTAGCATAATATCACTACTATAACCAAGCCTAGTTTATCTATAATATTAATTTACAACCTAGAAAGATTCGTAATTAATATCCTCCTGTGCAACTCCAAGTTCTTTTAAAGCTTCATCTGTTGAAGTTAAGAACTGTTTTGGTCCACAGAAATAGTATTCTCCATCTTTAGGTAAATTCTCAAATATCCACTCTTTTGATATATATCCTGATTCGTGATAATCTTCACCTTTTACATTAGAGTCTAATGGTCTTGTATAGAAAACTATATTTTCAACTAGTCCATCTTTTACATAATCTTCTATTTCTTCATGAAGAACTTGATATTCTGAATTTCTGAATATCTCTATATATTTTATATTCTTTCTTTTTCCAACTGCTTCGTGTAACATTGAAAGACCTGGTGTTATACCAATTCCTGCCCCAAGTATCACTAAAGGTTTTTCTGCTGGTGCTGTATCTTTTAAGTAAAATCTTCCTGCTGGCGGTCTAACACCTATAATATCGCCTTCCTTAACTATATCTGTTAAGTAAACGCTAGCTCTACCATCTTCAACTTTTCTTATTGTAGTTTTATAAAAATCAGTATTAGGTTTATTTGATAAACTATATGCTCTAACAACATCATATCTTTCATTTCCTGAATTGATTTTTAATGTTACAAATTGTCCTGCTTTAGGTAAAACTACCTTTTGTCCATCAACCGGTTCTAACCATAATGAAGATATATCTTCTCTCTCCATTACCTTCTTCTTTACAATAAAATCTTTAAAACCTTTCCAAGCTTGTACATTGTTTAAATTTTCCATAAGAAAATCCTCCTTTGTGTCTATCTAAAAATTTTTTGCAATTTTTTGTTTACATAAACTTATCTCTTACTCATAGTATCTTAAATATATATAAAAATTATGTGTATTTTATAAATTTACTTACCTGTTTTTTTTAAGTATAAAAATACAAATAATTTTGGCATATATACAGCCATTTTGCTCCAGATATACATACTACTTCCATATCTATTTGTCTTTTTAATTCCTTCTGCTAAATAATCTTTTACTTCTTTACCCTCTAATATTTTAAGAATTTCTTCTTTGTTATTTCTATTTAATGAAGTTAATATTTGATACATTATATGCTCTACCGCAAACTCTCTTGAAATAACTCTTTCAAAATCTATACCTAAAACTCTTTTTCTTGAAAGCTCAATAAGGTCGTTAAGCGCAATTAATAAGCTCATATTTTTCTTTATATCAGCTATACTCGTTAATGAATCTTTTCTTTGATAATAGTATGATAGTGAATTTTCTATTACCTTTATTTTTGTTGCAGTCCATAAAGCCTTAAATATAAAGTTTAAATCTTCCATAGCGTACACATCTTCTAAAAATCTTAAACCACTGTCCATTATAAAGTCACTTCTATAAATAAGCGCTCCTGTCCAAAGTCTTAATTTATTATTTTTATACGCCTCAAATATTTCCATACCAGGAGATATACTATTAAAAAATGCAAATTCTTGTTTCACACTATTTCTAAGTGTATAATCTTCATTTACTCTTTGATAATCAAAAACTACTATTTCAGGATTACTTCTTTTTGCAGCTTCTTTAACTGTTTGAACTAACTTTTCATCAATGTAATCATCTGAGTCTAAAAACAATATGTATTCTGAAGAAACCTTACTAATACCTGTATTTCTAGCTGCACTTTGTCCTCTATTCTCTGTTTTATATATGTTATATTTAAAATCTACACTCTCTAAATAGCTTTTTGCAACATCATAAGAATCATCTGTTGAGCCATCATCAACTAAAATAAGCTCTATATCTTTGTCAGTCTGATTATTTAAAGAATCTAAGGCTTTCACAATAGTCTGCATAGAATTAAACATTGGCATAACTACACTTAAAAACACCTTGTTATCCATTGTATAATCTCCTCTCTTTTGCTTTGATTTATCTTTATATTTATAATTACATAAAATTCTTATTTAGTAAAGTCTTTTAAATATATTAACTACTATATAATATGTATGTTATAATTTGAATAATTTATTATAAATCGTAGGAGGATATTATGACAAATACATTAAAACATATTATGGATTACAACAAGAAATTTGTAGAAAAAAAAGACTACACAAAATATATTGCATCTAAAATCCCTAACAAGCAAGCAGTTATAGTTTCTTGCATGGACACTAGACTTACAGAGCTTTTACCAAAAGCAATGAATATTAAAAATGGTGATGTTAAAATAGTTAAAAATGCTGGTGCAACTGTAGTTCATCCTTTCGGTAGTGCTCTTAGAAGTATTATTGTTGCAGTGTATGAATTTGATGCAAAAGATATTTTTGTAGTTGGTCATCATGGTTGTGGTATGAGTAATATTGATCCCCTTAACATTATGGAAAAAATGAAAAATAGAGGTATATCTGAAAACACACTTAAAACTTTAGAGTATTCTGGAATAGATTTAACTAAATGGCTTAAAGGTTTCACTTGTGTTAGTGAATCTGTTAAAGAAAGTGTTAATACTATAAAGCACCACCCTCTTATGCCATCTGGTATCAATATACATGGTTTAATTATTGACTCAGAAACTGGTAAATTAGATTTAGTCATAGATGGCACTAACTAAAAATATTAAAAATAATTTAAAGAAAAACTATAATAATATTTCAACCTGTTCTTACTGTCCTCTCGCTTTATCTATTTTTTTTGTTAGAATGTTAGAATGTCTGATTAGACATTCTAACATTTCCCTCATCTAAGCCTCTAAACATTTGCACTCATCACAATTGTCACACTCACATAACTTTGTACATGAACAACTTGCTTGCTTAGCATAGTTATTTGTTTTTACACACTTTGCAAATTTCATAGAATTCCCTAACCATTTATAATAATTATCTATAATTTACTATTCTTCTTGTCACTTTTATATACTAACCTTTTATATAATATGCTATGTGCTAAATCTCTTTTTATAGTACACAACTTTGGTTATTTTTTTTATTTTTGGAAATACTAAAATTATCAGATAAAAAAGGAACTTTAATAATATGAAAAAGATTATAAATACCCTTATCACAAAAACTGGATTAAATATTGCTAAAATGCTCAGATATGGATCAATTGCATGTATATCAATGTTTACTATTATTTTGTTTTTTGGAGAAGATAACGCTATGCTTGCTTTCCCAATAGCTCTTACTTCCATAGCTCTTTCATTTGAAAATATAAGAATTAAAACTGTGCAAAAAACCTTTAATTTAATTTTGCTAAACTGCACATTAGTTCTTTTGTCATACTTTGCTACTCGTCATTTATATATTGGAATTATTATAAATTTCATAACTATTTTCTTTATAGGCTATTTTTTAAGTTTTAGTTTTAACCCTAAAATATATAAACCATTTTTAATGATGTTTATTTTCACAAGTTTTTCACATGATACTATATCTGGTTTACTCAACAAAATATTTGCTATTATATTTGGTTGCATTTTAACTATAACTTTAAACTTCATACTTGATAAAAATAATAAAAATGATTTATTGATGGACTTTAATCCCTCAATAAAACTTCTTTTTAGCCAAATTGAAAATGTGAAAAATAACGAATTTAGTTTAGAGACTCATTCTAAAATTTCAAAAAATATGCGCGAAATAAATTATTCAATTTATATAAGTAAATCAAAGCATTACCTTACTAACTTACACGGAAAATTTAAACTTGATATGTTTTTACATATCTCTATGTTAAATAATATTCTTTACAAAGAATTTTATAAATCACAAAATCCAGATTCACATTTTTTAAATTTACTGACTGCACTTTCAAGTTTTTTCACAGCTGAAGATTTTTCTATTATTTATAATGTAGATGATCTATTAAACTTTTTGAGTAAAATATCTTCTGCATCACAAAAATTTTATTCAAATAAAACCTGTGAATTTATTTGTATATTACAAAACTTAGTTAAAACACTAGCTAACTACAAACTATATACTTCTAAAGACCTTAATAAACCCTTTAAACCTTGGCATCGTAGTTCGCTTAATAAATACAGCTATTTATTAAAAAAGAATCTTTATAAAGGTTCTACTAGACTTTACTTTTCTCTTAGAATCTCTTTAACCCTTACAGCTTGTTTATTCTTTTCTCATTTATTTGAAATTTCAAAAATTATTTGGATAGCTATAACCATAATGTCCGTTATGCAAATTTACTACGAAGAAACTCTTAGTAAAGGTAAAGATAGAATTAAAGGAAACCTTATAGGGTTAACTCTTTTTGTTCTGCTAAGTTTCATTCATATACAAGAACTTGCCTGGGTGGTTCTTTTTATCTCATTATTTTTAACTTATGGTTTCAAAGAATACTATAAACTTTCTATTTTTACAACTTTAGCCTCACTCTCTGTCACCTCACTTTATTTGCATATAAATGAAGTAGCATTAGTAAGGATTTCCTTAGTATTATTAGGACTTTTAATAGTATTTTTTGCAAATAAATTTTTGTTCCCCACAAATCTAAAAAGTGGCATACAAATACTAATAAAACAATTGTTAATATATAACTATAAACTCGTAGGCGCTATAAAATCTGATAATCGCAATATTATTGCAGATATTCTAGTTCACATTTCTCTTACGAGCGAAAAACTTTCTATACGCAATGCTATGTTACAAAATAATGAAATAAATAAACTTATTGAATCAAATAATTCAAATATGCTTGAAATAGCTTATTATGAACTCATCAAATGAACTTAAATAGTTTTAGTGTCAATTTCCTTACTATTTTAGAATTGATATAAGGTTTTCTTAATGTTATAATGTTAAAAATTCGATTTTATTATTTATTAACTAAAATTTAATTTTTAACAAAAGAAAAAACTAAAGAGTCTATCTCTTTAAATTGGAGGTTATGATAATGGGATTTTTTGAAGATATAATTGAGGATGTTATAGGCGGAACAGTTGAAGGTGCAATTGAAGGTAAAATGATGCAAAGCCAAATGAATAGAAATAATATGTATAACGACAATAGAATGATGCAAAATCAAAGATATGACGATGATAGAATGATGCAAGATGAAATTTCTATGCAAAGAATGCAACAAGATAGAATGATGCAAGATAGAATGCAACAAGATCAGAGTTTAAATCAAGAAAGAATGCTTCAGGAAAAAATTATGATGTATGAAAGAAAAATAGGTCGTCCACTTTCTCTAGAAGAAAGACACTCTATTCAACAAAAATATTATGACAAGCAAAGAAATGAACAAAATAGACTACAACAAGATAGACTACAACAAGATAGAATGATGCAGGACAGAATGATGCAAGATAGAATGCAACAGGATAGAATGTACCAAAATGACAATCGTGGTTTTGGTGGTGGTATGTTCGGTGGTAATAACGGCGGATTTGGTATGGGTGAACTTATCGCTGCTGATGTAATCGGTGATGTTGTTGGTGATGTTGCAGATAACTTCATAGATGATATGTTTGATAATAATGATAGAGATGATTATAATAACAACGATGATTGGTTCTAAATTTAAAGTAAGAAAAGCGCCTAAATAGGCGCTTTTCTTATTTAATACATACTGGAAGTTTTATTATAAACTCACTTCCCTTTCCTAATTCACTTACTATATTAATACTTCCCTTATGCAATTCAACTAAATCTTTCACTAAATTCAATCCAATTCCACTACTAAAATGCTTACTTGAGATTCCATCTTCTATTTGTGTAAATCTATCAAAAATTATACCTTGGTCTTCTTTTGATATTCCTTTACCACTATCTTTTACAACAATCTCAACATAATCATTTAAATCTCTTATTGTAATATATATCTGACCCTGTTCTGTAAACTTAACCGCATTAGATATAAGATTTACCATACACCTTTCTATTTCTTTTTTAGAACATTCTATTATTTTCTCTTCAATTTCTGGATCTATCGTAAGTTCTAACCCTTCTGTTTCAACAAAACTTTTAAGACCAAGTGAAACCTCTTCAACTATATACACAATATCATTTTTTTCAAACTCCATATTGTATGCACCTGACTTTATTTTTGAACTGTCTATTAAATCATTTATGACTTCTAATAAATTTTTAGAATTTGATTTTATGATATTCATATATTTATCTAGTTTATCACGCCCAACTCCCTCATCATTTCTATTTAAACTTGCAATAAGTTGTTGACTTGATAATATAACATTAAGAGGTGTTCTAAGTTCATGAGATAAGTTAACTAAATATGTGTTCCTAAACTTTTCATATCTTAATAACTCTTCATATAAATTTTCTTTTTCCTCGTGTAACTTATCTTTTGCTAAAAATTCAGCATTTAATTCAAATGTCTTTTGTCTTACTAATCCATCTAATATTTTTACATAATTAATTCCTAACATAATAATCCCTACAAATGTACTTAAGTATAGACCAATAGCTAAATTAGAAAAATACCATGGTTTTCCTATTATTATATCAAAAGTTGTTTCTTCGCTTAGATTTCCATCTTTTAATTTTGCTCTAACCTTAAAAGTATACTCTCCTGAAGGAATATTAGTATAGATAGCATCTCTTCGAGTGCCTACTTTAACCCATTCCTGATCAAAACCATCTAAAATATATTCATATTTTATACTATTTGGATCTCTGTAATCCGGCAAAATAAAATCAATAGTAAAATTATTTTCATGATATAATAAATTCACTTCAGTTGAATATCCAATTTCCTCATTCGTATAAACATTAAAGTCATTTATGATAACTGGCATAATCACAGCTTCTTTTTTATTTATGTTGCTTGGCTTAAAACTGCTTACACCATTAACTCCACCAAAGAACATTTCTCCAGTCTTACTTTTAAAATCTGACGTGACGTTAAATTCATTGCTTTGAAGTCCATCTACATAAGTATAGTTTTCAAACTGCTCTGTTTTTAAGTTCAATCTAGAAATTCCGCCATTAGTACTAACCCAAATATCTCCAAACTCATCTACTAAAACACCGTAAATATAGCTATTTCCAAGGCCTTCTTTTTCTCTGTACACTTTTATTTGTCCTGTTTTTATATCTATCATATTTAAACCATTACTTGTAGAAACCCAAATATCTCCATTTAGATCCTCATTAACAGACATAACAACATTATCACTTATACAACTTATCTTTCCAATCTCATGTATGTACCTTTCAAGCTTATTATTTTTCACATCTAGTTTTACAAGACCACTATTCCAGCCAACCGCTAACCAATAGTCACCTCTTGAATCTTGGAATATTCTTCTTACGAATAGCTCCTCTACCCCTTGACTCGATAAAATATTATTTAGATTTGTAAACTTTTCAGTTTCAGGGTCAAAAACACACAAACCATTTCTTGTGCCTACCCAAACTAACCCTTTATCATCAATGAAAACTTCTCTTACATCATTTGAAACAAGTGAATTGCTATCCATCTCATCATGAGTATATCTTTTAACCACGTTAGTCTTTATATCAATTTTACAAAGCCCTGATTTAGTAGCTACCCATACATGTCCTTTTCGATCACCAGTAACTTGCCAAACTGTATTATTTAAAATTGAATTAGTACTATCCTCTTCATGTTTATAATGAATATATTTATTATTTTTACGCTCAAGTTTATTAAGACCACTTATGCTTGTACCTATCCATAAATCTCCAAACTCATCCTCATAAATTCCTGATATAGCTTTTCCACTAAGTGTATTTTCTTCATCAAATCTTTTCTGATAATTTATAAACTCTTGTTTTGGATTTACTCTACTAATACCATTTATAGTTCCAATCCACATAATCCCTGATTTATCTCTATATATTTCAGAAACAGTATTGCTAACTAATGTTTTAATATCATTTTCTTTATTTATGTACTTAACAACTTTATTGCTTTGTGAGTGTTTATATAGTCCATTACTAGTTCCAAACCATAAATCACCATTAGCATCCTCGTTAATACTTCTAACAAAGCTATTTTCATTTCTATATTCCTTTATTTCACTTACTTGCCTTACAAATTTGTTACTAGCAGTTTCAAATTTATATATTCCATCGCTAAGAGTACTAATCCAAATTTCACCTTTTGAACTATTATACATTTCCTTTATTTCTGCATTCAAAAATATATTTTCCATATCTCTTTTATATGGTACTAACATTCCTTTTGTTTCATCAACTTCTCTTACACCATATTTTCCAGCTACTATTATTTTTCCATCACTATCTTCTCGAATTTTCAAAATTTCTGTTTTATGTTCTTCCTTATCAAAAAAATATTTTTTAAATTCTCCACTTACATAATCATATTTATTTAAACCAGCCTCTGTTCCAATCCATATATTTTCATTTGAATCTACATATATTTCCCATATATTATGATTAGAAATTTTCCCTACATCTAATTTATCAGCATAAAATCTAGTTACTTGAAATGTTTTCCTATTGATTCTAGCTAAGCCCCCACTTGTTCCAACCCATAGATTTCCGTATCTATCTTCTTCTATACAACTTACTAAACCTGGCCATATAGTATTTACATCACTATTATCCCCTTTAAAAATTTTAAAATTATAACCATCATATCTATTTAGCCCATCATTTGTTGCAAACCACATATATCCTTCACTATCTTGAAATATATCATCAATACTACCTTGTGATAGCCCCTCATTTGTAGTTATATTATTAAAATTTAAGTAATTATCATTTACATCTGCCCTTACTTCAACTTCTCGAAATACAGTGCACAGTGAAATAATATTAACTATCCAAAATATATTTTTAAAAATCCTTTTCATTTTTGTCCCCCTATGTTTAATAACACTTTAGTTTAATTGTCACACACTCAATATCCTATGTCAATTTTCTTCATAAAAAGTAAAATTTATTAATTTTATATCAATATTTGTCATAAATGAATTCCTAAAAAAAGAGCGCTAATATCAATTAGCACTCTTCTTCTTACTAAATATTTATTGAATTACTTTCACTTAGAGCTTTTCCATTCATTCCTTTTTGTATTACGCTATACGTTCCTTTTTTTAGTTCTAAATCTTTTATTAAAATCTCTGTTTCATTTTTGTATTTAATATCATACTCTTCCTTATCTATCATAACTCTACTAGAACTTGTAAAGTTTTGCCCTGTAACCACAATATCATTACCTTTTTGAGTTACACTCTCTATAACAACTTCATTCAACCCAAGTTTTAAGTCCGTACTTTTATAATTACTTTTAAAATGATTTTCTCCGTATAACTGGTCATATTGAATATACTTAAACTTATCCATGTAATCATTACTTTCTTTATTTGCTCTATGGAAGTTTGGAATTATTCCACTTTTAATACCTGCAATATCTAGTAACTTAGTAGATACTTCGTAAGCCTCTAAATTCTCATTTTCAATTTTTTCTGCTTCATAATTAGCCCAAACAAAATATTCTGTTTGGTACTTTTTATCCTCACCTACAAGTTTATTTTGATTAAATACACTTATAGATGGTAAATGATCACTATAAAATACTACCATTGTATCTTCGTCTATCTCATTTATTTGTTTTACAAGTTCACCAACATAAAAATCTAATCTACTTATTCTATTTAAGAAATTATCAAACTCAAGTCTTTCTTCATCAGATAAATTCCCTTCTTCTAAGTAATTTTTTTGCCCTTCTACTGCTTGATATGGTCCATGACTTTCTACTGATACATTAAATATGAATTGTTTTTCATCTCTTTTTATAAGCTCATCTATTATTGGCATATTGCACATATCCGTTGGATACCCACCATTATATTCTAACTCACTCATATATTCTTTTGAAACAAATGTATCAAATCCATAATTGGCATAGACCATATCTCTATGATAAAAATTACCTATATAATTATGTATCATAGTTGACTCATATCCATCTTTCCTTAAAATTTGAGCTAAACTCTCTACTGGTTTCATCTTTAATACACTATTATTAGGAACTTCTCCCGTTCCCATAAAATCCATGTTATAACCTGTTAATACCTCAAATTCTGTTCTAACAGTACCCGCTCCATAAGTTGGAACCTCTAATCTGCCACTTGCTATACTATTTTCTTTTACTTTAGAAATAGCTGGTATTGGATTTTCTTTTAGTTTAATCCCATCTATTTCACTTGGGTCTATAAACGACTCTAACTGAATCAAAATAATATTTTTTGGTACTTTTTTATTACTATTAGAAACTTCTATCTCTCCATCTTTCATACTATTGATAACTTTTTTATTATAACCCACTGGTTTTTTCATCTTTAAAGATGTGAATGAATCTATAAAAGAAAATAAAAATCCATTTCTTTTATACGAATAGTTAATATTCCATAATTGATTGCTTATAGCTTCCGCCTTAACATTGCTAGTATATATCCCCCCTAAACTAATCAACGCAATAGCAACAATAATAGCTTTTTGCCATAATTTAAATATCTCTTTAGGCTTTTCTTTTACACATAAATATACGTATCCTACTATCAAACCTACAATTCCAGCTACCCCTAAAATCAGTGTAAAGTTGCTAAAATACTTAAATAGCATATCAACTCCATACTCTATGGAATAAACATCCGCACCTGTAAGAGGCACTCCCCTTTTATCATTTAATATCCTTCCTGCAAATGCAATACCAAGTATTAAAATAGTTGGTGCAATCATAGCACTAATCGTTTTCTTAAATAACAACATTGGTAACATTAAAACTACTACTATTGCATAGTTAAGCAAAAATAAAGAAAATCTATCTTTTAAAAACTCCTGAAGACTTTCAACATTTTCTCTAGTCATGACTTCTGCTGCAAAGGTTAATCCTAATGATACTACTAACCATAAACCTATATAAACTATCTTTTTATTCCTCATTTTACTCTTCATAAAATACCCCTTAAACTTTATTTAAATGATAATTTTAACATTTAATTCCATATCTTAAATGAACGTTATTTTAATATTTTTAAAACTCCACTTAAAAGTTTATCCTTGCAATGCTTCTATCTTTACTAAAATTATTTAAACTATATAGACACAGCACCTTATCAAATGAATTTTCATCCATATACTCACTAAGTTCTAGTGGATAATGTCTTAAATCAATTACATGGACTTCCTCATAATTATTAGCTATAAATGGGATAAATGAATTAGCAAAAGAATCTTTTAAAACTAACAATTTTTTCCCATTTTTGTTTTTAGAGTTTTTTATTATAGTTTTAGAATGATTTCCATCTAGAAAAATCGAATACTTATCCCTCTTTTTTAGATTCTCTACTTTATAAATACTTTCCCATTCTCCATCACCAATTTTCATAGTAAGATGTGGCATATCATAATATAAAAGTGTATCTTTCTTAGCATTAAACAATTTAGATTTAGAATAAAATGTCCCTAAAAAACCCTCTACGTTATTCTCTTTTAAATCATTTAAGTTAACAATTTCTTTTATTTCATTTTTCTCACAATACTCTACATAAGCTAAGTATGCTCCGTAAGTATTCCAGTGATGGTCTGTTTTATAGTATATATCTGACTTTTTATTTTCTAAAAGTGCACCCATAGCATCTATAATACTTTTATTACCTATATACTCATTGATTTTATTAATTATCTCTACTTCATTTACTAATACTGCTTCTAAATGGATAGGATAATAATCTGTATACACACTTGCTGAATATGGAATTAGCATAAAATCCATATCAACCTTACTATTCTCATTAAAAGTTTTGATAGCCTCAACATTTTTTGTCAAAATCTCAATATCAAGACTTTTAAACTTCTCAAACATATATCCATACTTTCCATAGATAATCTCATTATTTTCTAATTTAAGTAATAAGCTCTCTGAGATTGATTTTAAATTTATAAAGTAATCTCGTCCTATAAAATTATCATTTATATACTCCTCACAACTCTTTGTATACTCACCATTTAATACTTTATCTACTGTAAGGCTTGGCTTAGTTTCGAGATATCTATTCTCAATTTCAGAAAATATTTTTTCTTTGTTTATTACATCTAAAAATGCTAATGCACCTATACTTATAAAAAACATATATACTAATGATTTATTTTTCATACTACCTCCTAAAATCTAAAATATAAAAATGGATTGTAGCTCGCATCAACCAAATATGCAATACTTACAAAAAACAATCCCATCAAAATAATATTTTGAATCGTTTCATTCTTAAATATATACTTTTCAAAAAATTTACTAGTATAAGGAATACTAAAAACTACCGCTATTATTAAAATTACTAAGTAGTTTCTTAGGTAATATAACACTTCCATATCTATGGAAATAATAAACATTTTTTTAAAATACACCAAAAGACTATTTAAATCTGGTATAGCAAAAATAACAAAACTTATCAGTATAACTAAAATAAGATATATATGTGATAAAATTTTATTTTTCTCTAAATATTTATTTAGCACAAATTTCTCCATTACAAGAAATACAAAAAAATAAATTCCCCATAAAATAAAGTTATATTCAGCACCATGCCAAAAACCCGTTAAAGTCCAAACCACAAGTAAATTTACTATTAAACGACCTTTATTAACTCGATTCCCACCAAGTGGTATATAAAGATATTCTCTAAAAAAACTCCCAAGCGTCATATGCCATCTTCTCCAAAATTCTGAAACACTCCTTGATATAAATGGATAGTTAAAATTCTTTGGAAATGTAAATCCAAGCATTGAACCAAGACCTCTAGCCATTAAAGAATATCCACTAAAATCAAAATAAACCTGTATTGTAAATGCCATCGCACCAAGCCATGCAAGTCCTGTTCCTATATTTTCAAAACCAATACTCTGTACCTCAGTCCAAAGTGAACCTATATTATTTGCAATTAAAACTTTCCTAGCAAGTCCAAGTATAAATAACTTTATTCCTATTGATATTTTATCCATATTAATTACTCTAGTTTTAAGCTCTGAGAAAATATCTGTGTATTTTACAATTGGTCCTGCTATAAGTTGTGGGAACAATGCTACATAAGCTCCAAAACTTATTATATTTTTCTCTGCCGCTATTTTATTTCTATAAACATCTATACTATACGTCATAGTTTGAAATGTATAAAAACTTATCCCTAGAGGTAATGTTAAATCTAAACTAGAAATACTAGTTGAGAATATCATGTTTATATTATCAATAAAGAAATTTGAATACTTAAAGAAAATTAACATTCCTAAATTAAAAAATATTGATATTATTAAAAAACTTCTAGCTTTAAACTTATTTTCTCTATATTTTTCTATACCTCGCCCTAGGCAATAATCAACTAAAATAGATGCTATCATTATTCCAAAGTATTTAGATTCTCCCCATGAATAAAAAAATAAACTTAAAACTAAAATCACAAAATTTTTATATTTAAATGGAACTATATAATATAGTAGTAAAGCAATTGGTAAAAATCTAAATATAAATAAAATACTACTAAAAACCATCTAATCCCCACCTTTACTTTAAATTACAAAAAAAGCACCCCGCTTTAGGAGTACTTTTAATTTATATTACTTCACAAACAATGCATTAAATTCTTTTTCTACTGCTTCTACTGGATTAGCCCCCTCTGCTTCACCTTGCATTAGGAATATCCCTACATAATCCCCATTGCTTATTATTTTAGCATTGTCTAGTGCTTCCATTTCTAGTGGTAAGTATGCAGCTTGCTTTTTAGTATCTAATATCTTTTGAAGATCTTTCTTAACATCTTCAACTTTTCCCTCTTTAGCTTCAAATATTCCAATCACATCAATTCCTGGTGTCATCCCACATTGTTTCATTCCATATGATTTTATGTTATCCATATTTATCCCATAAACATCTTTTAAATCTTGCTCTGATGCATCCATTGGCATTCTTATTGGATATTTTTCTACAAGTGTATTAACTGAGCCTAATGCATCTATTTTCACTGCTTGCTGTGTTGATGTTTCAGTTTCTGGCTTATCTGCCCCACAACCTATAAAAGTTCCTCCTGCCATTAATCCAACCAATGCTCCTATAACTATCTTTTTCATATAATTAAATCCCCCCAATTTTATATTGCAACTGAAATTTTAACCCTTTTTGTAAGCGTTCACTATAAACTATTATATAAATTATATAGTATATAATATACCTCTCTCAAGTTAACATTTTTTAAATAAAAAGAACATTCACTTACTATTTTTAGTAAGTGAATGTTCTCTATAAATTATCTTCTTCTTGATAAGGCTTTAGTTACTGTGCTTTTTTTAGATTTTGACTTAGCACTAACAACTCTTTTAACTCTCTCATCTATCTCTTTTTTCTCTTTTTTAGGTAATCTCTCATCTCTTTCTGACTTACTCATGATTTCACCTTCATAGGTAACTTTTTCAGGAATTGAAATATTAAACGCTGCTCTATATCTACCTATTATACGTTCTTCATTTTTATCAACTATTGAATAAGCAGTTCCTTTTTCACCAGCTCTTCCAACTCTTCCAACTCTATGTAAGTAGTTTTTAGGATCTTCTGGTATGTCTAAGTTGATTATATGTGTTAACCCTTTAATATCAAGTCCTCTAGCTGCAACATCTGATGCCATTAAAACTTGTATTTTTCCACTTCTAAAATCATCTAAAGCTCTTTTTCTTCTCTCTTTGTTGTTTTCACCATGAAGAGAATCAACTTTTATTTTATTAAACTTAAGTTTTTCTAATGTTCTTGTTAAATCATAATTTCTATTTATAAAAACTAATATTTTAGCCGCTTTTGATGCGTGTATTATTTTTCTTAGCATATCATCTTTATCTCTTGATTGAACAAAGAAATATCCATGTTCTATGTCAGTATTTACTGCATTTTTTTCTTTAATTTTTACAAGTTCATAATTATCTACAATTTTATCTACAATTGTAAGCGTCTCCTCTGCAAGTGTTGCAGAAAATACTAATTTTTGAGTATCTCTCATTAATGCTTTTCTAATATTATTAACTTCTTCTATACTCTTAAAGTGTAAAAGTTTATCTCCCTCATCCATAACTAATATTTTAACTGTATGAGCTGATATTTTTTTCTTTTGGATAAGTTCCATAACTCTTCCACTTGAACCAACTATTATTTGTGGTTTTTTTCTTAATGCTTCCATTTGTCTTTTAATATTCCCGCTACCAACTATCATTAATGATGAAATTTTATTTTCAAGTTCTTCACTAATGCCAACGATTGTATTATTTATTTGTGCTGCAAGTTCATGTGTTGGGGCAAGTATTATTGCTTGATTTTCATTTTTTGTAATATCTATCTTTTCTATAACCGGTAGAAGATAAGCAAGTGTTTTTCCTGTTCCTGTCTCTGATTGTGCAACAAGATTTAATCCCTCTATTGCTTTTGGTATGGCTAGTTTTTGTATTTCTGTTGGGTTATTTATTCCTTGTTTTTCTAAAACCTTTACTAACTCTTCGCTTATATTTAATTCTTTAAATTCGTTCATTTATTTCTCCTTATTTTTAAAACGTCTAATTCAGAAAAAAAGCCTACTAAGAAAACTTAGTAAGCTTTATACTATTTTATATTGTACCATAATAATATTTATATTTACATATTATTTAATTAGACACTTAGCAATATGAGGAATATCTTTAATAGCTTCACTTATTGCATCTTGTTTTTCATGTTCTGTATAACCTGTTCCATCTACTAATAATTCTGTAAACTTTGATATACCAAGGAATCTTGATATATCCTTTAAATACGCAGCACTATGGTCTAATTTACACTTAAGTAAGATAGGAAGTTCTCCACCTACTGACTGTACAAACACCATCTTTCTTTCCTTATCATCTAAAGTACCTTTACAACATTTTTCATTTATTTCTGCTGTGACACCATTTAGAATTACACAATCTAAATATTGCTTTAAAGGTGCTGGGAATAACAAGCTCCACATTGGTGCTGCTATTACATATATATCAGCCTCTTTAAACTGAATAGCAAGTTCTTTTATTCTTGCAATATCTTTTCTTTGAACATGAGTAAGACTTTCATAACATGGTCCTGGCCCATCCACTAAAGTATTTTTACACTCATAGAACTCATGTGTAAGCTGTGGAATATAATCTTTATATAAATCAATTTCCTCAACAACAAATTCGTTACATTCTTCCCAACTATCTGTACTACATTCATTTTTCTCATTATCACAACATTTATTTTTGTAATAATGCCCTTCATCACAATGACTATCATGATGATATGCATGTTCCCCATCACAACAATCATTATCATGTTCTTCACCACAACAACATTCATGATTATGTTTATGCTTAGTTTCACAACAATTATGTTTCTTCTCTTTTAAATCAGTTGGACAACAATCTTTTATAAATTCATTTATATCCTCACAGCACACTTGTGCTTTATGTTTTTCCTTAGTTTCTAATGTTTCTACATTATACTCCTGTTCTTGAACTTCATCAGTTGCTTCTTCAACATCATCACTAACTGCTAAAATTCCAGATTTTAAATTTGGTTTAGCAATTTCCTCACAACATTTTATATCTTCTTTATTCTCTGTACAACATTTTTCTTCATCCTTGTGAGAACTATCATTACAACATTCTTCTTTTTTATAATTACTTGCCTCACCTAAATCATCATCCTCACACCCATCAAACACATAAATATTTTCAGTGCATTTAGGAACTTTATACTTACATTGACAAAGAACCTCATCTATCAACTTTCTTGCTACTATTTTACTAGCTGACTTACTTTCTTCCTTTGAGTTAACTGATATGTACAATATTTTTTTCATAAAAACAAACCTCCTTATTGAAAACTTTATATACTTATTGTTTTCATAAGAAGGCTTATTTATTCTATAATTTTAACTTATTAGTTTTTATTATTTTCTCAAAAGATTCTTTTAAAAGCGGAACTTCTATTCCTGCTTTTTCTAAATCTTCAAATCTATCTTTAATCCTTTTGCTTGTATCCATTGTTGAAAATCTATCTCTAGCTTTAATTGCTGTAACTAAATAATCCATTAAATAATCTAATTGTGCAACACTTTTAGCCTCTTTCACTCTATCTTCATTCACTAAATCTACTATAAAATCATATAGTTTTGAAGATGCTATTGAATTTTTACAAGCAAATAAAAAATCATCATTTCTACTTGTTTTCTTAGCCATATCTATATTCCTCTTTCTTTATTAAAAATTAATTTTTAAAAAATCAAATATATTATATCATAAAAGGAGCAACTTTTAAAAAGCTACTCCTTTATTTTTGAATTTATTTAAAACTTATTATATAATCCCTTGTGCAAGCATTGCATCTGCAACTTTTATAAATCCTGCAATATTAGCACCTGCAACAATATTTCCTTCAACTCCATACTTTTTAGCAGCATCTTTTGCATTGTGATATATATTTTTCATTATATCTTGAAGCTTTTCATCTACCTCTTCAAATGTCCACGACATTCTTAAACTATTTTGACTCATTTCAAGTGCTGATGTAGCAACTCCCCCTGCATTTGCAGCTTTAGCTGGTCCAAAGAATATCTTATTATCTAAGAATACTTTTTGAGCATCAAGTGTTGAAGGCATATTTGCCCCCTCCCCTACTGCTATAACACCATTAGTAATAAGTAGTTTTGCTTCATCTTCATTAATTTCATTTTGAGTAGCACATGGAAGCACAACGTCAGCCTTAATTGACCAGATTCCTCTACAACCTTCTGTATATATTGCATTTGGTCTATAATTTAAGTATTCTTTAATTCTAGCTCTTTTAACTTCTTTAATCTCTTTTATTGCATCTAAATCAATACCATCAGCATCATATATATATCCAGCTGAATCTGATAATGCAACTACTTTAGCCCCAAGTTCTGTTGCCTTCTCTGTGGCATATATAGCAACATTTCCTGAACCTGATATAACAATAGTTTTATCTCTTAATGTAACTCCATTATCATTTAACATTTCATTCATGAAGTATACAAGTCCATATCCAGTAGCCTCTTTTCTTGCAAGGCTTCCGCCATATGTTAGCCCCTTACCTGTTA
This sequence comes from Sarcina sp., assembly GCA_051650125.1. Classification (GTDB taxonomy): domain Bacteria; phylum Bacillota; class Clostridia; order Clostridiales; family Clostridiaceae; genus Sarcina. Next base: position 188,389 of record JBOFIK010000056.1, read on the forward strand.
AAACTCCATTTTCAAAAGTATTTCTTATTTTCTTATATTGTCCAAACATATACCCTATTTCTCTTCCACCAACTCCAATATCACCTGCTGGAACATCAACATTTGGTCCTATATGTCTATAAAGTTCAGCCATGAAGCTTTGACAAAATCTCATAATTTCTCTATCTGATTTTCCTTTTGGATCAAAATTACATCCACCTTTGCCTCCCCCAATTGGAAGTGTTGTAAGTGAATTTTTAAATATTTGCTCAAAACCAAGGAATTTGATAATACTTAAGTTTACTGATGGATGGAATCTAAGTCCACCTTTGTAAGGCCCTATTGCACTATTAAACTGAACCCTGTATCCTCTGTTAACTTGTACTTTATTGTTATCATCAACCCAAGGAACTCTAAACATTATAGCTCTCTCTGGCTCTACAAGTCTTTCAAGTATTCCTTCTTCAACATAAATTGGATTAGCTTCAACTACTGGTATTAAAGAAACTAAGACCTCATATGCCGCTGCATGAAATTCTTCTTCTCCTGGATTATTTTTCTTTAAATCATCAATTAAATTTTCTACGTATTGCTTTGCATTCATTTAGAACTCTCCCCTCTTTCATACAAGTTTTTACTTGCATTAATATACACTTATTATACCACTTCAATTTAACCCTTTAAATATATTTCAAAATATAGTTTATATTTTATTAAATTGTTAACATAAAGCATTTTCAATTAACAATTTGATAAAACAAAAGAGATGTTTTATTATAAAACATCTCTAATTACTCATTAAACTTTCAATTTCAAAATTCTATTTGCTTCTTCAATTCCTTCTTCTATACTCCCAAACATTGTAATATCTTCACCTTTAAGTTTTTCTATTACTTTTGCATTTGCTTGATTTAAACCTGTAAGTATAAATTTAACTTTATATAATTCACAAGCTACATTTAAACTATCTAACATTTTAATAGCTGTAGCATCTAAATCATTAATGTTTTTCATTCTAAATATGAGAACATCAACATTTTCATACTCTATCTCTGTCATAGAATCTTTAAATACACTCGCTGTTCCAAAGAAAAGTGCACCCTTTAATTCTTTTATTATTATTTTACCACCAACAGATTTAATATCAATGTCTCTTTCTAATTTAAGATTATCTTTTTCAAGTTCTTTAATTTCTAAAGTATTTGACATCTTAATCATAAATCCAAGTGCTGCAATTGCCATTCCAACTTCTACTGCAATTACTACATTAAATACTACTGTCAAAATAAACGTTAATGCAAGTAATAATAAATCTGCTTTAGGTCCTTTTGAAATAGCATAAATTGTTTTCCACTTAGTCATTTTATATGCAACAACAAATAAAATTGCTGCAAGTGCTGTAAGTGGTATAAATTTTGCAAGAGGCATTAATACAAGCATTATTATTAATAATAATATAGCATTAACTATTCCTGCTATCGGAGTTCTTCCTCCACCTCTTATATTAGCAGTTGTTCTAGCTACAACGCCAGCTGATGGGATTCCTCCAAATAATGCTGATGCTATGTTAGCAACTCCTTGAGCTATAAGTTCTGTATTTGAGTTATGCTTTTGACCTAATGTTTCATCTGAAACCACTGCTGATAAAAGAGATGATATTGCTGATAAAAATGCAATCGTAATAGCTGGTCCTATTAACTCTTTTATAAGCTCTAGATTCACTACTGGAAATTTAGGCATTGGAATTGTTGCCGGAATATTTCCAAATGTAGAGCCAATTGTCGCTACATGAAGCCCAAATACTTCAACTACAATAGCTGTAACAATTAATGCCACTAACGAACCCGGTATACTCTTATTAATCTTTCCCCAAAAAACAATTATAAGTACTGATACTATTCCAATTAAAAATGTTATGTAATCCATAGTGTTCATATGACTTATATAAACTACCCACTTATCTATAAAGCTACCTGGAGTCTTACTTATTGTAAGTCCAAAAAAATCTTTTATTTCACCTGTTGCAAGAATCGCTGCAACTCCTGCTGTAAAACCTATTGTAACAGGATAAGGTATGAATTTAATTAGTGATCCAAGTCTTAGAACCCCAAGTAAAATTAATATCACTCCACCCATAAGTGTCGATATTATAAGTCCTTCAATACCATATTTTTGAACAATTCCAAATACAACAACAACAAATGCTCCCGTTGGCCCACCTATTTGAACTGGGCTCCCACTAAGCAATGCAGTTAATAGCCCTGCTACTACCGCAGTAATAAGCCCCTCTTGAGGTGTTACTCCTGATGATATTCCAAGTGCTATTGATAATGGTAATGATATAATAGCAACCCCTACACCAGCTCTGAAGTCCCTAAAAAATTGTTCTCTCGTTAATTCTTTCTTTCTAATCATAGAAAAAAATTCTGGTTTTCTCATTTCTATTTCTCCTTAAAAATTTTTTCATTTGTTTAAAATTTGAACAATTATTAATTATACTCTTTTTACTATTAAAAACAACTTTTAATAGTAAATTTGTTATATATATCATTGTAAATTTATGGAAATACTTTTTTTCTTGTGATATAATTTTAATCAAATCAATTAGAAAGGGGCTATATTTATGGATAAAAATATAAATATAAATTGGCACAATTTAGGTTTTAATTATACAAAAACAGATTTCCGTTATATTTCTACTTGGAAAGACGGTAATTGGGATAATGGGTTCCTATCAGAAGATAATAAATTAACTATGAGCGAGGGTTCACCTTGTTTACACTATGGCCAACAATGTTTTGAAGGCCTAAAAGCTTATAGAACTGCCAATGAGGAAATTCAACTTTTTAGAGTGGATGAAAATGCTAAAAGAATGAATAAAAGTGCGAGAAAACTTATAATGCCTGAAGTACCAGTAGAAAAATTTATTGATGCTTGTATGCAAGTTGTTAAAGCTAATAAACACTTTGTTCCACCCTACGGAACTGATGCAACGCTTTACCTTAGACCTTTCCTTATAGGTACTGGTGATAATATTGGCGTTAGCCCTGCTAAAGAATATATTTTTTGTGTTTTTTGCGTTCCTGTTGGAGCTTACTTTAAAAATGGATTATCTCCTGCAAACTTTATGATAGCTAACTATGACAGAGCTGCCCCACTTGGAACTGGTGGAGATAAAGTTGGCGGGAACTATGCCGCAAGTCTTACACCTCACCTCATTGCAACTAAACGTGGGTTTGCTGACTGTATATATCTAGACCCTGCAACACATACAAAAATTGAAGAGGTTGGCGCTGCAAATTTCTTTGGAATAACAAAAAACAATGAATTTGTTACTCCAAAATCACCATCTATTCTACCAAGTATTACGAAAAAATCTCTAATGTATATAGCTAAAGAATATTTAAAAATTCCAGTATTTGAAAGAGATGTTTTCGTTAATAATTTAGATGATTTTAAAGAAGCTGGTGCTTGTGGTACCGCTGCTGTTATAACCCCTATTGGTGCTATTGAATATAAAGAAAAGCTTCATATCTTCCATAGCGAAACTCAAGTTGGTCCTATTGTCAAAGAATTATATGATACTCTTCATAAAATCCAATTTGGTGAAATGACGCCACCTGACGGATGGATATTTAAAATTAATTAAAAAATGGGAAGACTCATGTAGTGAGTTTTCCCATTCTTTATTTATTACAGAAGAGAGTAAAATACTCCCTCCTAAATTTATATTATTAAAAGTTTTGAAGTAACTATTGTATTTGCTTTATCTTCATCTAATGCATTATCATAGATTTTATCATACTCTATTTTGTAATTTTGAGCTTCTTTTAAATAAGTAATTGCCTCTGCTTTATACTTTATATAATCACCTTCAACAGATTTAATTTCTTTTTCAAATATTTTATCTACATCATCAGTACAAAATTCTTTATAGGTATCTATAACCTCATCATCTTCCCTACTTGGAAAGTATTCATGTGGGGCTGTACTATCAAAAATAGCAAAGTTAAGCTCTCTAACTACTACCATATCTAAGCTTTTAGGGTCAAATCCACAATGATAGATTTCAACTTTAAATCCAGCTTCCTGTGCATTTTTAGCTATTGTTTTTAATAAAGTTGATTTCCCCGTCCCGGCTCTTCCTTTTAAAAAATATCTTTTTATGCCCTGTGTTATACTAGGAACAAAATCTATTGCACCAATTGGGCTTGCTGCACCGAGATACCTGTGATATACAACTCCAGTAGCATTATTTTTTCTATAAACAAGTCTATCCGAAAGATTTTTAGCTAGTTTATTCGCCTTATCAAAATCCATATACTTATAGTAATATCCTTCAAGGTCATCATGAATTTTTAGAGATTTTTCAAAACTTTTATATGATAAATTCATGTACTCAAAAACTTTTTCCTTAAACCCTTTAAGTTCATCTTGTTTACTATTTATCTGTACTATATTTGTAGCATCTGATAAGTCTATTTCTATTTTTACAGCTTTATTAAACGTAATATTATTATCATGTATAAGATTTCCATTAACAATTGCAATCTCTAAATCCGGAACTTTAATCCCTTCTATTTCAGTATTATCAATTCCACTATTAATAACTTCAACATCATATAGATTCGCATACTGTAAACTAAGTTTTTCTAGTATTTTTGTTTTATAAGTATTAGACCCCCCTTTTAGAACATATGCTTCTTTTGTATCATAAAATATACTTTCATAAAATGATACGAAACCTCTTGCCGTATTTCCCCCACCAAAATAATGTATAAATTTACTCATATATATCCCTTCTTATTTCATTTCTTAACTTTATCCTATGCATCCCTAGTTATTATTGATAATGTGTTTATCTATTTTCTCCATATAATAATTATTTTTTTACCCATTCCCCTTATTTTCTTCTTTAACCTAAATGCCTTCCCTACAAAAATCAATATTTTTTTATAAAACATAAAAAAGATGCATTAACACTTGTAATACACCCTTCTCACCTTAATATTTAACTGCTATTAGTGCCGAATTAGCTCTTACTATTAAAGTATCTCCTTCGACATACTCAATACTATCCCCCCTAATTTTTTCACCATCTAAAATAATGTCCCATCCTGATTTATCAACATTAACCTCTTTATTAACCTTAGAACCATTAAATGCTATTAATATTTTTTTATAATTATCCCCTAAAGCCTCTCCATTAATTGTATATGCAACAATATTGCCTTCACTACTAAATTTTTCACTTCCTATAAATTCGATATTTTCATTTATCTTTTTAGCACTATTTATATTAAAACATTTATGTTCTTTTCGCATAGCTATAAGTTTTTTATAATAATTAACTACATGATTATACTTATTTACTCGCTCCCAATAAATTTTATTAACATAATCCCCTAACTTGTAGCTATTACCTTCTATATCACCATTTTCATTTACCTTTTCTCTTAAAAATTCTTCACCTGAGTGAATAAAAGAATTACCTTGTGATGTTAAAAGTATTGCAGCTGTTAACAAATTCATTTTTATAAGTTCATCCTCACCTACACCACTATTAGACAATTTAAGTTTATCAAATAAGGTATGATTGTCATGACATGAGTTATAATTTATACTTTGATAACTCTCATTTAATAATCTAGCATGATTAATTTTATTATAATCGATTCCATTATGTCTTACTCCACCAACAATACAATGCTTTAGTTCTTCTTCTAATCCATAACCACCACTTACAAATCCCTTATTCTCAAAATCAAATACCTTTCCCCTTACACAATCTCTAAACGTATCATTAAAACAACTTATTTGTTTAGTATCAATCCTATTCATATTATCATTAAGCATGGCTTTGCTCTCACTTAATACACTATCTCCACCTTTCCACGGCTCTCCATAAAGCAGTATATCCTTATTTATACTATCAAGCATAGCTCTAATTTCTTCTATTGTTTCAATATCATAAAGCCCCATCAAATCCAATCTAAAACCATCTATTTTATATTCTGTGACCCAATAAAACATAGAGTCAACAATAAACTTTCTAGCCATTCTTCTTTCTGTTGCAAACTCATTGCCACATCCAGAACCGTTCGAAAAATTCCCATTAGTATCTTTTCTAAAATAGTATCCCGGCACTATTTTATTAAAATTCGAATTTTTAGCATCTGTATGATGATTATACACAACATCCATTATTACTTTTATTCCATTTATATGAAAATTCATAATCATCTCTTTAAACTCTACTATTTTTGATATTTCATTTTCTGAAGTTGAATATTTTTTCTCTGGAATATTATAGTTTTTAGGATTGTATCCCCAGTTATAATCAAAATCTTCTCCTGAAGAAAAATCATAAACAGGCATAAGTTGTACATGTGTAACACCAAGGTCTATTATATAATCCATTCCATATCTATTATATTTACTTTTCAACTTAGCTAACCCTTTGTATTTGCCCCTATCCTCTTCTTTAACACCAGAATTTTCATCTATTGTAAAATCTCTTACACTCATTTCATAGATTATATTACTTTTAGATTTTTGTGTTATTTTAACATCATTCCAATGTTTCGGGTTAGTTTTTTTCATATCTACAACTATGGACTTTTTGCCATCTTCGCTTATATTTTTTCCATATGGGTCTGTTGTTTCACACGTACCATCATGGTTCACTATTAAATATGTGTATTTAATACCATGTAAATCGCCCTTAATTTTCAAGTCCCATATTCCCTCTACCTCTTTTTTCATTTGTAGTTCCACTCTCTCTTTTTTGTCATAATTATACAAAACTAACTTTATATTATTTGCAGTTGGTCCCCAAACTCTAAAAATTGTTTTCTTTTTATTATATATAACACCAAGTTCTCCTTTATAATTAAAAAGTAGTTCTATCATTTCTAAATCTTTATCTATATCAAGCGGATGTATTTTATCAAGAAAAATATTTTCTTCCATTTTATATCCCTCCATTAAAGCTTCTATTACATTATATTTATCATATCGATAAATATATAACTCTATTTTGAAATACAAAAAGAAAACCCTAAACAAAGACTATTTATCTTTGTTTAGAGTTTACAAAATCATTTTAATCTCTTGATTAAAATTTGCTGTTAATACTAATATTTGTACATAAAGCCATAGAAATGTCCCTGCAAGAACAAACACACAACATTACATCTCATATTTTTTAATATAATATTACATAATCTTTGAAACAACGTATACATCCATCATATTGATACTCCTTATTATCAACCGTATCTCTAACGACAGCACAATCTATAATATTTCCGTCATCATCATCAGAATAGTATGTAATTAAATATCTATTTTCTAAAAAGTCTTCAAATTCACCTAAATCCTTGTTATAAGTAATATCACAAGATTTATTAAAAACCCCAAGAATTTTATTATAATCCCCTAATTCTTCCTCGTAAAAAACCATTACTTTATCAGAATCATAATAGAATTCTCCTAACCACTTATCATGCTCAATTTTACAGACTTCATTCATCTTTCCTGTCTTCTTTTCAAATGAATATATAAATTCTCTCTCCTTTTCAAAAAATTTCTTTCTATAATACAGAAAAGTTTCTGTTCTTCCTAGGTATCTAACTGTACCCTCCTTATTTATACTATCAATTATTTTAAAATTTAACCGTTGGTCTCCTCTTTTTATACTATCGACAAAATCCGAGAATTTTATATAATTTATGCTATTTTCTTGTTTAATTTTTTTTTCTCTATCAAATAGCCCCTTAAAGTAATAAAATTCCTTCTCCCAAGCTTCTCTATATGCCTCCTCAAAAAAAAGAACTTCTTCATCCATTATATTTTCTAACTGAATATAATCTCTCGCCCCTAACACAAATTTAGTATCCTTTATGAAAAAACTTTCAACCTCTTCTAAATCTACTAAATAAGAGAATTTATATCTAAAACTCTTACTACTTCTATACTTTCTAAATTGACTACCCAAAAAATCAGCCTTCTCAATAAATACTATAAAATATCTTTTGTTAAGTATATTTATATGTTTTATCTCCCCCTCTAGGTAAATACTAAATAGTTCTTCCTTTTTGTTATAAAAAAAATTCTCTATTTTAGACACATTTAATATATTATTTTTTTTATTCAATATAAACAAGCTACTATCACTACAAAAAACCTTATAATCGTAATATGATTTCTCTTCAATTTCAAAGCTTTTAATAACATATTCAAAATCTTTTTTTATATCATAGTTACAAATATAAAAAATATCCTTTTTGTTTAATTTTCTTTTAGTTGTATATATCAAATTTTCATCATTACAATATATAAAATTGAAAAAATCGTTAGAGTATTTCTTTAAACTTAAAAATTCCATCCGACAAACCACCCAAATAAATCTCTTTACAATACAGTTTATTACTTTTTTTAAAGTTAAATGTATAATTATATAATATATTTTAACATAAATTTTATTTATTTACGCTTTGTTAATATTACTTTTATAGGAAAATATTGAATTTAATAGAAAAACATATTAAACTTTTATTGTAGACAAAATTTAGGAAGGGGGATAAGAATTATGAGCGTAAATTTTGATTTTGATGCAAGGAAAAGTCTTAAGACAGATATTACTTCAAAAATAGCTATAATTTTAACAATCGTGCTTACAGTAAACTCTTTTGCAGTTTATTTTTTAAGCAAAAACTTAATACAAAAACTTACAATGGAAGAGTTAGTAGCTCCTGGGGTATCTTTAAAAATATCTCTTTACTACTTTATCTTTTCTTTAATACTAACTATTGTTAGTTTAGTACTTATATGGAAATTATTAGATAAACTAGCAACTCTTATGAACAATTTTAGAATCCATTTTGAGTTTTTAAAAGAAGGAGATTTCTTTTATCACATCAGACCTAGACATTTCCTAAGAAAAGATGAACTTGGTGCTATCGCTATTGCTACTGAAGGTATGCAAAACTCTATTGAGGGTATGGTTACTAATATTAAATCAACAACTCATCTTATGGAACTTCAATCAAATAACTTGACAGATGTTTCAAAGGGATTAAGAGATTCTAGTTCTAATATAGTTGATTCCATCACTGAAATTTCAAATGAAATCATTGATGAAACTTCAGCTATAACAAATATAGTTAATAGTATTTCTGTATTCAATGGTACATTAAAATCTAATGTATCTGAAATTAATACTATATCAACTATGACAAGTAATGTTAGTAATAAAGCTAATGAGAGCTTTATTGAAATGGCCAAACTAGATGATTCATTTAATAACTTTAATGAAATATTCTTAGACTTTTCTTCTACACTAACAACTATGAAATCTAATATTGAGAAAGTTAATGATATAACTGATCTTATAAACAACATAGCTGAACAAACTAATCTTCTTGCTTTAAATGCCGCTATTGAAGCTGCTAGAGCTGGCGAGGCTGGTAAAGGTTTCTCTGTTGTAGCTGCTGAAATCAGAAAGTTATCAGAGCAAACTAAAGAATCTTCTTATAAGATTAATAACCTTATTGTTGATGCCTTAGATAGTTCAACTAATCTTGTTAATAAAAGTGGGAATATGAAAGAAACTTTAAACATTCAAAAGAATACAGTTTCAAATGCTATTGATTCATTCAATACTATTTCTAACTCAGTTTCTGAAATTGCACCTAAAATTGATAAGGTTAACATAAGATCTAATGAAATATTAAATAGTAACATAAATATTCTTTCAACTATGAAAGATATTCATACTACATCACTTGAAGTTTCATCATTGTCAGAGAACATAAACATATCTGCTCAAACTATGAAAGTTTCTAGTGAATCTGTGTTAGATGCTGCTCAAGAGTTATCAAAAATTGTTGATACTAACCTTGGTACATTCTCTCAATTCAGATTTGTAGATCCTAATGAAAAAAAATAGATAAAAAAAGGCTCCATCTTTTGAGGTTCTTACTCAAGTATGGGTATTTCAAAAATAGTTAAATAATAAAAATGGTGTTTTCGGACGCCATTTTTTTGTTAAGTTCTTTATTATATTTTGTTGTTTGGTTAAACTAAAGTTACATCAACGGGGAGACGAAA
>JBOFIK010000057.1:0-60491 GCA_051650125.1 Sarcina sp.
GAAGCCCCCCTCAAGATGAGATTTCCCATATCATAAGATAGTAAGTTCCCTTCGAGACCAGGAGGTTGATAGGTCAGAGGTGTACGCATGGCAACATGTTTAGCTGACTGATACTAATAGAACGAGGGCTTGACCAATAGAATAAATCATTATATATGTAATTTTCAGAGAACAGTATTAATCCGGAATAGCTCAGCGGTGGAGCAGTCGACTGTTAATCGAAAGGTCGTGGGTTCAAATCCCACTTCTGGAGCCAATAAAGTCTAAGTAATTTTACTTAGACTTTTTTTTATATATTTTTATAAAATTAGTGCAAAAGACAAAAACTAATTTTGTAAGAGTAATCTTATATCTTAGATGTAATGGAATTGTAAAAAATATTTATTGTTTTATTGTAGAAAAGAACTAAATAAAACTTTATAGTATTGATATAATAATAATTTTATGAATTTTGATAAATATTTTTATAATACGACAATATGAGATATAATATATTTATAGAGAATGTAAGCGGAGGATGAAATAAATGAAAATTTTATTAGTAGAAGATGAAGAGAGCATAAGAGGATTTTTAAAGATAAATTTCCAAAGAGAAAAATTTACGGTAATAGAGTGCGAAAGTGGAGAAGAAGGAATTAGAAGAGCATCAATAGAAAAACCTGATATCGCGATATTAGATGTTATGTTACCAGGTATTGATGGATTCACAGTATGCCAACAGTTAAGAGAGAAATTCCCTAACATAGGAATAATAATGTTAACTGCTAAAGGTGAGGATATGGATAAAATCATGGGACTTCAATATGGAGCTGATGATTATGTTGTTAAACCATTTAACCCATTAGAGATTACTTTAAGAGTTAAAGCATTAATTAGAAGATTAGAAGAATCAAAAGTAGAAGATGAGAATACAATAAAATCAGAAGAGTTCTTATTAGATTTATATTCACAAAGTTTATTTAAAAACAATGAAGAGATAGATGTTACACCAAAAGAGTTCTTACTTATGAAGATATTTTTACAAAATCCAGGAAAGGCATTTACAAGAGATGAACTTCTAAACCTTGTTTGGGGAATAGATTTCTTTGGAGATCCAAAAATTGTTGATGTTAACATAAGAAGATTAAGAGCTAAAATAGAAGAAGTGCCTTCAAAACCTAAATACATAGAAACTATCTGGGGTACTGGATATAGATGGAAGAGATAGGAGATTCTAAATGAAAAGTATAAAAAGTAGGTTAGTTAGAAGTTTTGTATTAGTTGTTTCTGCAACCATACTTATAGCTTCAGTTATGTTTTTGATGTTTATCACAAGATATTACTATCAAGGAACTGAAGATATACTTAAGAGTCAAATAAAAGTCGCTGCAGATTTTTATGATAAATATTTATCTGATAATTCATTAGAATACAATGTTTATGAAGATAAGGATATATTCTGGCAACAAACAGATGCTCAAGTTCAGATATACAACAACAAGGGGATTCTTATTATGGACTCACTAGGAGTTGATAAACATAGTGGAGAACCTATTGATGTTAAAAAAGCACTTGAGGGTGGAATTGGAGAATGGGTAGGTCATGTTGATTATAGTGATCAAAAAGTTATGACTATTTCATATCCATTAGAAAGCAATGGCAAAATTGTTGGTGTTGTTAGATATATAACATCTCTTGAAGGGGTTAATAGATTTATATTAAAATTTGCATGGGCATTTATAATTATTGGTTTAGCTGTAATTATTATAGGAATTGGTATAAGTTATTTGCTTGCTAATAGTATAGTAAATCCACTTAAAACTCTTACAAAGACTTCAGAGGAATTTGCTAAGGGAAATTTAGATGCTAAAAATAAAATTGAAACAGATGATGAAATAGGAAAACTTGCATATACATTAAATCTTATGGCAGATGAAATTAAAAAAAGAGAAAGACTTAAGAATGATTTTATATCATCTATATCACATGAACTTAGAACACCTCTTACATCTATTAAGGGTTGGGCTATTATATTAAATAATGATGATACAGATAAAGAGATGCTTGCTCAAGGATTTAATATTATTGAGAAAGAAGCAGATAGATTAAGTCATATGGTTGAAGAACTATTAGATTTTTCTAAATTTGTTAGTGGAAGAATTCAACTTAAAAAAGAAGAAATTGAAATTAATGATTTTGTACAATATGTAAAAATGTATATGGAACCAAGAGCTACTAGAGAAAATAAAAAATTCCTTATTCACAAGGCTCCACATGATATTTATGTTGATGGTGACAGAGATAGATTAAAACAAGTATTTATAAATATAATTGATAACTCATTTAAGTTTACTGAGGAAGGTGGTAGTATTTCTATTGCTGTTGAGGAACTTGAAAATGATGTTGTTATGATTATTAAAGATACAGGGTGTGGAATTAGTGAGGAAGATTTACCTAAGGTTAAAGAAAAGTTCTTTAAAGGTAAAAATTCTAAATCACAAAATGGTATAGGATTATCAATTTGTGATGAAATTATTAAACTGCACAAGGGTTCATTTGAGATTGAGAGTGAACTTGGTGTTGGTACAAAAATTTCAATTAGTATTCCTAAGATGCAAGAAGAGATTATTTAGGGGTAAAGGGGATTAATAAATGAAAAAAATAATTGTTTTAATTATTGCTTTAGTAGTTGCAATAGGGCTAACTGGATGTTTTAAGAGTGATAAGCTAGAAGAAAACAAGATTATGGCCCCTGTTCCAAAAAATATTCAAGTTGATGGTACATGGGAAATTACAAAAGAATATACTATTGGCGATAATAATACTGTTAAAACAGTAAATGAAATTAAAAAACCAATAGTCAGTATTTCAAATGGTGTTGCAATTGTTGGAAATATGGAAATAGATAAACCTAATTTTAAGTTTAAAAGAGTTGTTAAGGACAATTATTTACCTAAGGCATTTAATAGTATAGTTAAAGATGTGCCGGTAAATGATGGTTATATGAATATAATTACTATCTCAGATAATACTAACCTTTATGTTGATTTTATTATGAAAAATGATAATGAAGCATATATATATGCGGTTGGAGATTTGTTTGTAGTGAAGAAAATAAATTCTAGTTTAAACGCTAATGAGGTTAAAGATACTATGGCAGGTTCAACAACTGCAGTTGCTAAGGATAAGAAAAATAGTGGAATATTATTAGGTCTAAAGAAACCAGCAACTGTTAATGAAGATGGTGTTGTTAGTAGTGCTTCATATGAAACTTTATGGCTTAGAATGATTAATGGTAAACTTCAAGAACCGGTTAAAATGAAAGGGCTTGTAATTCCAAGGATTAATGGAACCTTCTCATATGCTAATACAAGTGATAGCATATCAAATGGGAAAAGTGTTCAAACACTTGAAATTATAAACCATAATAAAAATGGAACGCCTGTGGTTGAGAAGAATGTTCTTCCTTCAGCTAAAAACAGGGAGGTTACATTTATAGGAAAAGATTATATTGGTTTTGAGTTTGCTGGTAGTAATAATCTTGGTGATGAATATAAGATTAGTACACTAGATAATTTAAATAGCACTAAAGGACTTGATATGAAAAGTTTATTTGGTACTAAGGGAGAAAATCAATATCTAAGTAGCAGGGAACAATTTATAGATAGCAAACCTAGCTTTATATTAGATAAATATGATTTGAAAGATACCAATTCAGGTGATATTACTATGTTTAGAAAAAATGCTAGGTGGGTTGTAGAAGGAAGAATAGATTCTAACACAGTAGGAGTTAATGATTTATCTTTTGGTGTAGATATTTCTCCTGTTGGAACGTTAGTAAATTATGATTCTCTACCAGTAAGTTGGAATAAGTTAAAAGAAATTGATCCGAACATAACTGATGCTTTTAGCTCACCAAGTGAAAGTTTTGTAGTTGCTTTAAATAAAAAATCAATTGATGTTTATGAATTAAAGGATGGTAAAATAGAGGCTCAGCCTAGTCAAACTATTGATTTAGGGAAAGATGAAGTAGCTATAATGGGAGAATGGGCCACTGGTGATTTTGTACCTTTATGGAATAAAGCAGTTGAAGAAAGAAATAAATAATAATAAAATAGAGTTAGTAGTAAAATCTAAGTATGGATAGTTTTTATCTATACTTAGATTTTTTTGATTTTTGGGGGTGTATTATGAAAATTATTGATTGCAAAGGATTAGTTTGTCCTATGCCTGTTATTAATACTAAAAAGTACTTTGATACTATAAATGAGGGTGTAGCAAGTATTATTGTAGATAATGAAATTTCACAAAAAAATTTAGAGAAGTTTGCGAGTTCTAATGGATTTACTTTTAGTACAGAAATTAACGGAAAAGATTTTATATTAACAATAGAAAAGTTCGAGAATAGCTCAAAAGAAGTGATTTCAAATGGCGAATTTTCTATTTTAATTGGTTCGGATAAACTTGGAAGTGGTGATGATGCATTAGGAGAAACTCTTATGAAAGGGTATATATATGCATTGAGTGAGAGTGATAAGTTACCACGAAAGATAATGTTTTTAAATTCAGGAGTTAAGCTTGTTAGGGCAGAATCTTCAGTTTTAGAATCTTTAGAGTGTTTAAAAAATAAGGGTGTTGAAATTTTAAGTTGTGGAGTTTGTTTAGATTTTTATGGTTTAAAAGAGGTCATAGCTATTGGCGAAGTTACTAATATGTATGCTATTGTAGAAGAAATGAATTCAGTTGCTAAACTTATAAAGTTATAAGTAACGGTAAAGAGAGGGATTTTGAATTATGATTTATGATATTATAATTGTCGGAGCAGGCCCAGCAGGTCTTGCTGGGGCTATTGAAATAAAGAGAGAAAATGATGATTTAAATGTTCTTATAATAGAAAAAGAAGAAGATTTAGGTGGGACATTAAACCAATGTATTCATTGCGCTTTTGGAAAAGATGTTTTTAATGAACCACTTACAGGAAGTGAATTTGCACAAAGATTTGTAGATGCAATAACAGAACTTGAAGTTGAGGTTAAGACTGATACATCAGTTATAAATATTTCAAAAGACAGGGAAGTTACTTATGTTAGTCCTAGTGAGGGTGTTATGACTGTAAAAGCTAAAGCAGTTATTATTGCAACTGGAATTAGAGAATTATTTTCAGGGAATATAAGTATTCCTCTTAATAAGTTTGCAGGAATTTATACAGTTGGAACAGCGCATAAGTTTATAAATAATCAAGGTTATCTTCCTGGGAAAGAAATTGTTATTTTAGGGACTAGTGATACAAGTCTTATAGTTTCAAGAAGGCTTATTTTAGAAGGGGCGAAGATTAAGGCGATTATAGAAAGTTCTGATGAACTTCGTGCTACTTCTGAGTATGCTAAAAAAATTGTGGATGATTTTAATATTCCAGTTTTATTCTCACATAGAGTAAATGAAGTTATAGGAAATGAGAGAATTGAAGAAATTAAAGTTTCAAAGCTTGAAGATATTGAGGATAGTCAAATAGTTGAGTCATTAAAGTGTGATTGTTTGCTTATATCAGTTAATTTTCTGCCAGATAAAAGACTTGGTGAGATGCTAGGACTTGAGGTTGATTCAGAAACTCAAGGAATATCTTTAAATGAAGATTATTCAACTAATATTGAAGGAGTTTTTGCAGCTGGTGGAGTTGTTAGAGGATATGATAATGCAGATGCTTGTGCTAAAGAGGGAAAAGATGTGGCAAGAGAAGTAGTAAAGTATTGTGAGAAAACAAAATAAAAATAAACCACTAAAAATTAAAGTTTTTAGTGGTTTATTTTTTTTAGTTTTAATTTGTCTATATAGTTTGTGAAAAGTGTAATTAAACCATAAATAATAGCAATGTTTAAAACTAGTCCTAAAAAGTTTAGGTTTATTGAACTAAGTAGAGAGTTTCCTTGTGAAAGGTTAGATGGAATAGTTAAAAATTCCACTGGAAACCCATAAGAACTTGAATAAGTGCTTGCTATATTAGCAGGCAATATATATGTTATTAAAAACGTTATAAAAGATGCTAATATAAATTTCTTTGGACTTCGTAGCATAAAATCACCTCTTTAGATATAAGTATATATTTTAAAATATTAGTTGTAGAGGGGGGAGTGAGAACTTTAAGAAAAAAGTAATATTTGAATAAAAAAAGGATAAACTAGCATTAAGCTAATTTATCCATTAATTTATCAAATATTAAATCATGACCAAGTTTATCAAGGTGAAGCCCATCTGTGTAGTAGGTACCACTTTGAGGAATTACTGAATTAATATCTATAAAGTCGATCTCTTTTTCAATTGCATACTCTTTTAGTAGAGTGTTAAGTATTTTTATTGTTTCATTAACTTTAGAATAATCTACTGTGTCATCCCAACGAACCAATGCAAGTTCTCCAAGTATTTTTGGTGATGTTATTATAACAGGTACAATATTATTTGCAATTGCCTCATCAAGCATAGCTTTAATATTTCTAAATGTTATTTTAGGGTTTCTCCCTTGAAGTGCATCATTAGAACCACACATAAGTGTTATATGCGTTGCCTCTGCTTTTATAGCATCATTTGTAAATCTTGATAGCATACTAGATGATGAATCACCAGCTATACCTTTGTTTGTTATAGTTACATTTTTAAGTTCTTCTTGGAGTTTTGCAACCCAACAAACCTTTGGAGATACCCCGTACCCTTTAGTAAGCGAGTCTCCTATACATATTAACTTCATTTGTTACACGACCTTTCATTGTTTAAAAAGTTTTTAGTAAGCATTTTCTACATATAGTGGTTGTTCCTTTATTTGCAGTAACAAATTCACCAACCTTAAGTTCCTTGTTACATAAATAGCATATTGTTTTATTATATGTAATATCTTCAAATTTATCTATCTTTTTTGCCTCAGGCTTAGTTTTGTTAGGCTTTTTGTTTTGACCATATAGAATTTTTTCATTTGGAGTTTCATTAACTTTGATAGAGTAGTCTATGTGGTAATGGCTTTCTCCAAAGAATTCAAGTTCAAATCTTGGATTTTCTTTGTCATAATATTCTTCTATAAGTATTCTTCTAATTTGCATGTCATTTACTATAATTCCACTTTTCTCAATCCCATCAAATATACTTTTAGTTATGTTACTTGTGTCAGGGTGTCTTTTATCACTTTTATAGTATACTTTTAAAACTGCGATAAGAGATTCCTCTAAAACTATATTTGGATTTTGAATTCTAGCTTCATATGCTATTTCCTGTTCATAGTTTGCATATTTATCATATGATTTACCTGTGTTTGAAGGAAGAATAGCTCTGCCTTGTGCATTATGTAGTTTGAAATTAGATTTAGTAATTGGCGAGCCTTTTACAATAACTTTTGCGTATGGTATTGCCATATAAACCTCCTCTATGAAATATGGTTTAACGAATGAATATGAGTGCATTTGTGCTATTTCTTTACGGGAATTTTTCTTCTTGCTAATGACAATATATTGCACATGTGATTAGCCTAGATGTAAATAAGCTATAAAGTATAAAACTAGATTATTAAATAATTTAGATTATACCCTATATTGTACTAGGTTTTCTTGAATGTGGCAAAGCTATAAAGTATAATCAAAATAGATTATTAATTTAAGATAGAATTAAGATAAAATTTAGATAGAATGAGGTAAGACAAATGGAGAAGAAAGTTATATTAGCAATAGAGAGTAGTTGTGATGAAACTGCAGCTGCTGTTGTTGTTAATGGTAGAGAAGTGTTATCAAATATAATTACTTCACAGATAGATACACATGTTAAATTTGGTGGAGTTGTGCCAGAGGTTGCGTCAAGAATGCATATAGAGGCTATAAATGGAGTTGTTGAGGCTGCGTTAAAAGAGGCTGATATGACATTAGAAGATGTAGATGCAATTGGAGTTACATATGGTCCTGGGCTTGTAGGAGCTTTACTTGTAGGTTTACAATATGCTAAAGGACTTGCATTTGGAGCTAGCATACCACTTATTGGAGTAAATCATATAGAGGGGCATATTGCAGCTAACTTTATAGCACATAAAGACCTTGAGCCACCTTTTATTTGTTTAGTTGTTTCAGGAGGACATACTTTTATAGTTTATGTTAAAGAACATGGTGAGTATGAAATTATTGGAGAAACTAGAGATGATGCAGCAGGAGAGGCTTTTGATAAAGTTGCTAGAGCGTTAGGTCTTGGATACCCTGGTGGTCCAAAGATTGATAAACTTGCAAAAGAGGGAGATAGCAGTGCTATTAAATTCCCAAAAGCCAATTTTGGTGGGGATAGTTTAGATTTCTCATTTAGTGGAGTTAAATCAGCCGTACTTAACTATTTAAATAAAGCTGATATGAAAGGTGAGGAAGTTAATAAAGCTGATGTAGCGGCAAGTTTCCAAAGAGCTGTTGTTGAAGTGTTAACTGATAATGTGCTTAAAACATGTAAGGCTAGAAATGTTAATAAAATAGCTATCGCTGGTGGAGTTGCATCAAATTCAGCACTGAGAGAAAATCTTATTAAAGAGGCTGGAAAAGAAGGGATTGAAATATTATTCCCAGCACCAATACTTTGCACAGACAACGCTGCAATGATAGGTAGTGCTGCATATTTTGAAATGTTAAGAGGGGCAAGTGCAGAACTTAATTTAAATGCTAGACCTAATCTTAGACTTGGGGAAAGATAATTTTTCAAATTATATATAGTCAAAAGTTTGTAATTTAATAAAAAAATATTTGTTGGGGGACAGGATATTAATGAGTTTAATTTCGCATTCTAATGGGTTTATTACAAAGGAACCTAAAAAAAGATTTAATTGGAAGTTTAGTTTAAAGGTGATAGGAGTAGTTTCTCTTTTAGCCGTAATTATAGGATTTGTGTCTAACATGATTATTACTAGTAAGAATGAAGAAAAGTTTATAAAAGATGATATGTATGTGACAATTGATGATAAAAAAAATTATTATAGTTTAGAAGGTGCAGATGCTCCAACGATTATATTTGAGTCAAGTAGTGGAATGGGTATATCACAATGGGATAGAGCAAAAAAATTACTTAAGGATGAATATGGAATAAGAAGTTTTGCTTATGATAGAGATGGTTTTGGTTTTTCAGACTTTTCTATTGAAAGAACTCCACAGGAGCAGGCAAAAGAGTTAAAGCTTATTTTAAGAAAAGTTGCAGCAAGTGGACCGTACATATTAGTTGGTGAGGGATATGGATCATTAGTTATGACTAATTTTGCCAAGTTATATCCAGAATTAGTTCAAGGAATTATTTTAATTTCGCCTATAAATGAAAAGAATTTAGGCAATACTAATTATTATGAGTATTTTGAAAATGAAAGATTTTCGAAAAAATTTGATGTAATTGGTTCAAAATTAGGAATTAATAATTTAATAGATAAATATATAGGATTAGATTCTCCAGATGGGTTAGATGAATATTTAGCAGAAGATGATTTAAATAATTATAAAATGTTAAGACCTACTAAAGATTTTAATAAAGCATACCTTGCAGAATTTGAAAATATTTTAAATAAAACAAGTAATAGTCAGGTAGAAGGAATGTTTAAGGATATACCATACGTTATTGTTACAAATGAGCAAAATAAAGCAGATCAAACTGCATTAAGCAAGCTTGGAAATGAGGCTACGACAAAAGTAATTGATAGTAAGAGTAGCTCTGAAATAATAGGTCTTGAAAAACCAGAAATTATTTTAGATTCAGTAAGTTATATATTGAAAAATATTCCATTCAAGGAAAGTTCAAATCCTTAACAAAATGTAAATATTTGTGTCATTGATATGCCACAAATGTTTATTAATATTATCTATAATAGAAAATGTTTAGGAGGATTTTATGGGTAATTTTAATGGAAATGATAATGAGGAGTATTTTGGTTTAAAGGGTGAAGAAAACCAAAATATAAATAATTCAACTGAATCACATGGTATAAATAATGAAGATAACGCTTCGAATTATGTTGGAAATAACGACTATAATAGAAATGAAGAACCTAAAAAAGAAAAGAAAAACTCTAAAAAAGGAATAGCAGGAACTGTTGCAGTAGCAATTACAGCATCTCTAATTGGTGGAGGTATTGGAGGTCTTGGTGTTTATACAGCTATGAATGATTCAAAAGATGATGATAAAAAAGTAGAAGCAGGGGCTACTCCAGTAGCTGTAACTCCACAGTTTAAGGCAACAGAGGGTGCTATGACAACAGCGGAGGCAGTTCAGGCAGTTACACCAGCTGTTGTTGGAGTTTCAACAAAAACTTTAGTGAGAGATCAATATTTTAATGGCGCTAGAGAGCAAGAAGGTATTGGGTCAGGATTTATCATAAGTGATGAAGGTCTTGTAGTAACTAATTACCATGTAGTTAAAGGTGCACAAGAGGTTAAAGTTATTTTAAGTGATGGAAAAGAAGTTGCTGCTAAAGTTGTTAATTATGATGAAAAGGCAGACCTTGCAGTTGTTGATATTACAGAGCATATGAAAATGCCTGGAGTTGCAAAACTTGGGGATTCATCAAAACTTTTAGCAGGAGAAGATGTTATTGCAATAGGAAATCCACTTGGGAAAGAATTTAGTAAAACTGTTACTAAGGGAATTATAAGTTCTCCAAATAGAAAGCTTAGTGTAAATGGTTCACCAGAGGATGTTGAAACGTTTATTCAAACAGATGCAGCTATCAATCCAGGAAATAGTGGTGGACCACTTATAAATTCAAAAGGTGAAGTTATAGGTGTAAATACTGCTAAAAAGGTTGGAGAAGAAATAGAGGGAATAGGATTCTCTATTCCAATTAATACGGTAAAAGAAAAGCTTGATAGTTTATCAAAACCAATACTTGTACTAGGAATAACAGCAAGAGATATAACTCCAGAAATTTCTAAAGAGCAAAATCTACCAGAAGGTGTTTATATACAGTCAATATCAGATTTTAGCCCAGCTGAAAAAGCAGGACTTAGAATTGGAGATGTTATAACTGCATATAATGGAAAACCAATAAAAAACCTTGCAGATTTAAGTGCAAGTAAAGAGTCATCAAAAGAAGGTGACGTTATAGATATTACTGTTGTTAGAGGTGGTAAAAATCTTAATTTAGAATTAAAATTAGAAGCATTTTAATTATTACTCAGGGAGGTATCCCTGAGTTTTTTATTTTTAAGAATGTATATTTAATCATAAAGTAGATATATACATACATATATTGATAGAGATAAAATGGATATTTCTTTTCTTTTTTCTCATGTGTATACATGTGTATATATTTTTTGAACAAAAAGTATAAAAAATGAATAAAAAAAATCTATAAAAGGTAAGCAATTTAGTTGTTTTATGTGAGATTTTTTTGGCACATAAATTGCTATATTAAATTAGTGTATACAAGTGAGCTCAATAATATTTAGGAGGAATTTTATTATGAAGAAAATATTATTAGTTTGTTCAGCGGGGATGTCAACATCATTACTAGTTTCAAAAATGAAAATTTCAGCAAAGGAAAAAGGAATTGATTGCATAATCAATGCTATTGCTGAGAGTGAAATTGAAGAGTATGAGAGAGATATCGATGTCTTACTATTAGGGCCACAAGTTAGATTCTTATTTAATAAATTAAAGGGTAAATTTAGTGAAGATGGAATACCTGTAAGTGTCATAAATACTGTTGACTATGGAACAATGAATGGCGCAAAGGTGTTAAAACATGCACTTGATTTAATAGACAATAAATAAAAATAAATAAAGATTTTAAGGGAGAGTTGAAAGATGGAAGAAATAATCATGAATCTTATAATGTATAGTGGGGAAGCTAGAAGCTATTGTATGGAAGGAATACATTTAGCAAAAGAGGGAAAAGTTGATGAGGCGAAAGAATTAATAGCTAAAGCGGCAGAACAACTTGGAGAAGCCCACCACTCACAAACAACTTTAATTCAAAATGAAGCTGGCGGAAATAAAGCAGAGGTTTCATTATTATTAGTTCATGCACAGGATCACTTAATGACATCAATCACAGTTAAAGATCTTGCTACTGAAATAATTGAAATATATTCAAGAATAGCTTAATAATGTTTTATGCAATACGCTCTAGTGGGGTTTCCATTAGAGTTTATTGTTATAGATAAAGAAATTTTATTCTAAAGTTTAGATTGGAGGAGTCTTTATGAAGTATGTTATAGGAGTTGACGGCGGAGGTACAAAGACAGAAACAGTTGCATATGACTTAGAAGGAAATAAGCTTACATCAGTTTTAACTGGGTTTGGAAATTTAGTTAATGGTAAAGAAGAAGCGTTAAAAAATATTTTAGATGGTTTAGATAAAGTATTTAAAGAATATGGGAAAGATAATGCAAAGGCTATATATTTAGGTCTTGCAGGGTCAGAAGTTGGCTTTAATGCGGACATAGTTTATGAAACTATTAAAAATAAATTCAAAATAGAAGTTGTTGTTATGAATGATAGTGAACTTGCACTTAAGGCACTTCTTAAGGGTGAGGATGGGATATTAACAATAGCAGGAACAGGTTCAATAGCATTTGGAATACATGAAAATGTTCAGTGGAAGTCTGGTGGATGGGGACATTTACTAGGTGATGAAGGTTCTGCATATAAAATTGCGATAGAAGGTCTTAAGCATATGATATATGAGAACGATAATAATATGGAACTCGGGGTGCTTTCAAGAGAACTTTTAGCAAAGCTAGAAATAAGATTTGTTGATGACATAATAGGATTTGTATATTCATCTACTAAGGATGAAATAGCAAAACTTGCACAAGTAGTATCAAAGCTTGCTGAGGAGGGTGATGAAAAATCACTTTCAATAATGACTAATGAAGGAATTATGCTAGCGGAAACAACTAGACAAGTATTTTCAAAACTTGGTTTTGATTCTTGTTCAGTAGGACTTGTTGGTGGAGTTGTTAAAAAGTCAAAAATATTTAGAGAAGCATATGAAAATTGTTTAAGAGAAAAAGCCAATATAGTTTCATTTATAGACGATGATATTTCACCAGCAAAGGGTGCTTATTATATTTATAAAAAAGTAGCTACATTGATTTAATATACATTTACAAAAGTTTTAGGGGGAAAAATACTATGAAAAGACTAGGGATATCAGTTTATCCAAATCACACGTCAATTGAGGAAAATATCGAATATATAGAACTTGCTGCTAAATATGGATTTGCAAGAATATTCACATGCCTTTTATCAGCAGCTGATAAAGAAGTATCTGAAATAGTTGCAGAATTTAAAGGAATGGTTGATGTTGCTAATAAACATGGAATGGAGGTTATTGCTGACCTTGATCCAACAGTTTTTAATAAACTTGAAGCATCAATAACTGATTTATCAGTGTTCAAAGAAATGGGTCTTGCAGGAATAAGACTTGATATGGGATTTAGCGGAAGCGAAGAATCAATCATGTCATACAACAAGCATGGCTTAAAAGTCGAGCTTAATGTAAGTAATGGTACAAAGTATGTTGATAATATACTTTCATATCAAGCGAACCTTCAAAATATATATGGGTGTCATAATTTTTATCCTCATGTTTACACAGGATTATCATATGACCACTTCATCAAGTGTAGTGAGCAATTTAAAGAACTTGGAATCAAAACTGCTGCTTTTGTTAATTCACCAACAGCTGAGTTTGGACCATGGCCAGTTTCAGAAGGTCTTTGTACTTTAGAAGAGCACAGAAATCTTTCTATAACAACACAAGCTAAGCATTTATTTGCAACAGAAGCTATTGATGATGTTATAATAGCAAATTCATTTGCTAGTGAGGAAGAGTTAAAAGCACTTAGTGAATTAAATAAAGAAATGTTAGAGTTCACAGTTGAACTTAATGAGGATATTAAAGAAATAGAAAAAATTATAGTTTTAGATGAGTTCCACTACAATAGAGGTGATAACTCAGAATATATGGCTAGAAGTACTCAAAGTAGAGTTAAGTATAGTGGAACACCATTCCCAGCTTATAATACACCAGATATTAAAAGGGGTGATATCTTAATAGATTCAGACCTTTATTCAAGATATGCAGGAGAACTTCAAGTTGCATTAAAAGATATGAAAAATTATGGAAAAACTAACGTTGTTGGACATATAATAGAAGAGGAAGTATTCTTACTTGATTATATTAAACCATGGAGTAAGTTTGGATTTAAGTTAAAAAAATAGTGGGGTATTTATTATGAAAAGTGGCATTAAAATAGTAACAATAGGTGGAGGTTCATCTTATACACCAGAGCTTGTTGAGGGATTTATTAAGAGATATGACAAACTTCCAGTTAGAGAACTTTGGCTTGTGGATATTGAAGCGGGAAGAGAGAAATTAGAGATTGTAGGGAATCTTGCAAAAAGAATGGTAGAAAAAGCAGGAGTACCTATGGAAATACATCTTACACTTGATAGAAGAGAAGCATTAAAAGATGCTGATTTTGTTACAAGTCAGTTAAGAGTAGGACAACTAGATGCTAGAATAAAGGATGAGAGTATCCCTTTAAGCCATGGTATGATAGGTCAGGAGACTAATGGTGCCGGTGGTATGCTTAAGGCGTTTAGAACTATTCCTGTTATTTTAGATATAGATAAAGATATGGCTGAGTTATGTCCTAATGCTTGGATGATAAACTTTACTAATCCAGCGGGGATGGTAACAGAAGCACTTGTTAGATATGGTATAAATAAAAAAGTAATTGGTCTTTGTAATGTCCCAATAGGAATGGAGAAGGCAGTTGCTAGTATTATGGATGTTGAACATAGTAGAGTCAGAGTTGATTTTGCTGGTTTAAATCATATGGTATATGGTATTAATATGTATGTTGATGGAAATGATGTGACTAAGGAAGTTATTGGTGGATTAGCTGATGGTAAGCTTGGGCAAATAGTTAAAAACGTTTCTGATTTTGATTGGGATGCAGAGTTTATTAAGGCTTTAGGTGTTATGCCTTGTCCGTATCATAAATATTATTATCAGACAGAAGAAATGTTAAGTGATGAGTTAAACGAGTTTAAAAAAGGTAAAGCTAGAGGGGAGTTTGTTAAAGAAGTAGAGAAAGAATTATTTGAACTTTACAAAAATCCTGATTTAGATGAAAAGCCTGAACAACTTGAAAAAAGAGGTGGAGCATATTATAGTGATGCTGCTTGTAGACTTATCACATCAATATATAACGATACAAGAGATATTCAACCGGTAGATATTAGAAATAATGGAGCTATTCAAAATATTGATAATGATTCAGTAGTTGAAATTTCATGTGTGATTACAAAGGATGGTCCAAAGCCAATAAATATTGGAATTCTTCCAGTAAGTGTAAATGGACTTGTTCAACAAATTAAAACTTTTGAAAGATTGACAATAGAAGCAGCTGTTGAAGGTAATTATGGTAAAGCACTTCTTGCACTTGTAGGAAATCCATTAACTGGATCAGATAAAACTGCAAAGATAGTTTTAGATGAACTTTTAGAAGCTCATAGAGAGTATCTTCCAACTTTCAAAAAGTATTTTGAAGAAAAAAATAGTTAATATAAGTATCCTAGTTAAACTGAATTTTAACTAGGATATTTTTATATTATGAGTGAACTTTAAAATATATTTGTAACTACACTTAAAGTTTTACATATTTTATTAATATAGAAAACTTTATAGGAGTGGTGATTTTATTTTGGAATTTAAACAACACAAGAGTATTGATGATTTGTTTGCAAAAGATGTTATGCAAATAGATACAGGAAGTTATATTGCTAGGGGAGTCACTAGTGGTGACTGGGAGGATATGATAGAGATTTATCAAAATAAGTATTTGCATATGTATGCTAAGGCACAGTATATTCATACTGAGAAAATGGCAATAAATCTTTTAACTAGTATAATGTATAATTTTAGCGTAAGAAAGGCTATAACATGGATGGTTACAAGAAAAAGTGATGGTGAGAATCTAGGTATTATTTCACTAAGTAATATTTCATATATAGATAGAAAAGCAGAACTTGGATATGCATTAAAAGAAAGTTATATGAGGCAAGGAGTGATGGGAGAAGTTCTTAAAAAAATTGTAGATGTTCTTTTAGAATATGGATTTGTTAGAATTGAAGTTAACATTTTTAAAGAAAATATTGCATCTATTAGGTTGTGTGAAAAGGTAGGGTTCGAAAATGAAGGACTTAGAAGAAAATACTTGTTTAATACACATACTGACACATATTTAGATAGCTATGTTTTTGCAATTGTAAAGGAAGAGGTTGAAAATATTTGAAGATGATGAAAGAGTAGATTATACTTATAAAAGATAATGTTAAAAATTTACTTTTGGGGGATGTAAAGTGGATAAAATTATTTTAGTTATAATGTCTATATTTTTTATTTTGGGTGGAATTGATTATATTTTAGATAATAAATTTGGTATTGGTATGAAGTTTAAAGAGGGTATTAGTTCAATAGGACTTTTGGTTTTATCTATGACTGGTATTTTTGCAATTTCTCCTTTAATAGGTGAGTTTTTAAAAGCTATTTTTATGCCTGTTGGAGAGTTGTTTGGAATAGATATATCAATGTTTCCAGCAATGTTTCTTGCAATTGATATGGGTGCACTAGGGATAAGTAGTGAACTTGCTGGAAATGCTGATATGCATATAATTTCTGGTGTTATAACAGCATCAACTCTTGGTGCAACTTTTAGTTTTTCTTTGCCACTTGCACTTGGACTTGTGGATAAAAAGTATTCAAAGGAATTATCAATGGGGATAATTTATGGAATTGCTACAATGCCTATTGCAACTATTGTTGCTGGGGTTATGCTTAGGATGAATTTAAAAGTCTTATTTATAAATTTATTACCCTTGTTTATTTTAGCAGGGATTATAATTCTAGGAATGATAAAGTTTGAGAATGTTATGGAAAAGGTGTTTAGTATTTTTTCTAAGGGGATACTTGTGATAAGTCTTATAGGATTAATTATGCTTGGAATAAATTCAATTTTAGGTGTTGAAGTTATTAAAGGAATGATTTCTATAAATGAGTCATTAGCAGTTGCAGGAAAGATAGGAATATTTTTAGCTGGTGCATATCCATTTTTAGAGGTAGTTACAAGGTATGGGGCTAAATATTTTTCTAGAATTTCAAAGAAAGCAAAAATAAATGAGAGTTCAATAATTAGCATTTTAGCAGGACTTGTGTCTAATATTATTATTTTTCAAAATTTTGAGACACTTGATAAAAGAGGAAAAGTAGTTTGCAGTGCATTTAGTGTTAGTGGTGCTTTTGTCCTTGGAGGACAACTTGGCTTTGTATCATCTGAAGTGCCAGGGGCTGTTACTATTTACATAGTTTCAAAAATTATAGCAGGAATTAGTGCTATTGCACTCGCATATCTTATGACATCAAAAAA
Source organism: Sarcina sp. (assembly GCA_051650125.1). Classification (GTDB taxonomy): domain Bacteria; phylum Bacillota; class Clostridia; order Clostridiales; family Clostridiaceae; genus Sarcina. The sequence goes on from JBOFIK010000057.1 coordinate 17,403, forward strand.
GGAAATTTTACAAAGAGAAATTTCTAATAATACATAAAAAAGGCTATGGTAATCAAGGGAATAATCCTTATTATCATAGCCTTTTATTTTTAACGTTTTCCAAGTTGATAAACCTTTTTATATGCATCTAGAGTTTTTAAGGCTGTGTTATTCCAAGAAAAGTTTTTAGAAAGGTCTAGTGATTTTTCTGCAAGCTCTTTTCTTAGTATATCGTCATTTAAAATAGTTGTTAGTTTACTTTCAAAATCATTATTTGAATATGGATCAAATAAAAGTTCCTTGATTTGAACTACTTCAGGAATAGATGTCATATTTGAAGCGAGGGCAGGAGTACCACAACTCATTGCCTCAAGTGGAGGAAGTCCAAAACCTTCATAAAATGATGGATATACAAATAAACTACAAGCACTATAAAGTGTTGGTAGATAATCTTCTTCCATAAATCCAGTAAATATTATTTTATCGCAGTTTTTTAATGTCTTAGTAAAAGCCTCTAATCGCCTGCCCTCATCTCTTAATCCACCTACGATAAGAAGTTTAACTTCTTTATTTAAGTTTTGTACCACTTTATTAAAACTTTCTAAAAGTCCACGAACATTTTTTCTTGTACTAAAACCACCTATATACATTATATATTCACCAGTAAAATCAAATCTTTTTTGAACTTTATTTAAAGATTCAATTTTATTAAGTGGCTGATATTCAAAGTTTGCAGCAAGTGGTGTAACAAAGATTCTCTCACTTGGAAAGCTTGGAAAGAATTTTAGAATATCTGTTTTAGAATATTCTGATACTGTTAAAATTCCATCGCAATTTTCTATTATATTTGGTATTTTTTTTAGAAAGTTTTTTAAGTAGCCAGGGCCTGTTGTTTCAGGTAACACATAAGGAATTAGGTCATGAATTGTTGCAATATTTAAGGTTTTGTTACTATCATTTAAGCCTATACCATTTTGCGGTACGTGAAATATATCTATATCATTATTTTTAGAGTATCCTGGCATATAAAATTCTTCAAAGAATCTTTTATGTTTTTTTGAACTCATAAGAATTTTAGTATTAGGTGTTTTATAATCAGTAAAGTTCGGACCAGAGCAAAATAAATGATATTCATTTGTTTTATCAATATAATTAAGACCTTTTAAAAGGTTATGTGTGTAAGTACCAATGCCAGTTCCTCTATACCAACTAGCACCTCTTGAATCAATAAGTATTTTCATAAGTTAGATCACATCCTATCTTATATAATATTCATAATATTAAGCGATAGTCCTAAATGTGAATGTCACAAGCTAGAAATATTAGCATATAATAAAATAAACTTAATTTAGGGGGTTATCTAAGTGGATTTCGATAGAGTGAAAAAACTAGTAGAAGATAACTATAACGTAAAGGTGAGTAAGGTAACTAAAAGAAAAAATGTTTATAGAATAAGAGCTGGTTTTAGAGAGTACTGTTTAAAAGTTATTAATTATGAGTTTGGACATTTTAATTTTATTTTATCAGCAATAAAGCATTTAGAGAAAAATGGTTTTAAAGGTACACCTAAAATAATACTAACTACAACTTATAAAGATTTTGTGGAATTTGATGATAAATTTGCATATTTAACGGATTGGATGGAGGCTCGGGAGGCTAATTATGATAATATGCAAGACCTTATTTTAACTGCTAAAAAATTACGACAGTTACATGAGTGTAGTAAAGGTTTTAGGATTAATGATAGTATGAAACCAAGAGTTAATTGGGGATGCTGGCAGAGTGTTTATGAAACAAGATTAGAAGAAATTTTAGATTTTAAGAAAAAAATAGAGGGAAAAGAAGATAAGACAGAGTTTGATAGAACATATCTTAGATTTGTAGAGGAAGAGTTAGAGTGTGGAAAAAAAGCTATAACAGATATAGAAGGAAGTACTTATAAAAAATATATGGCAAAAGAAGTTATGGGACTTGGTTTTTGTCATCATGATTTGGCTAATCATAATATTTTAGTTGGAAAAGATGATGAAATAAATATTATAGATTTTGATTATTGTATATTAGATTCTCACTTACATGATGTTGAGAGTCTTTGTATGAGGGCTATGAGAAATGGTCAGTGGAATATAGAAAAATATGAGATTATAACTAGGGCTTATTCTGATGATGGAAAAGGGCTTACAAAAGAAGAAGAGGGGATTATACTTGGATTTTTAGAGTTTCCACAAGATTATTGGCAGGTTGGTCTTCAATATTATTGGGAAAAGCTACCTTGGACAGAGGAAAGATTTATGGGAAGACTTAGGAATTATCTTATTGATAAGACTGGAAGAAAGGCATTTATTGAAACTTTAAGAGAGAGGTGCAAGTAGTTTCTATGAGAAGAGAAGATTTGCTTAAAAAATTCTTAGGAAATTATGATATAAACTTAATTGAGAGAGATGATATTAGAAAAACTTTTGATAGTTTAGAGGTTATTGATAACTTGGTGAGTTTTCATAGCAAGGTTTGTTCTAAGAAGGATTATGGTCTTGGACTTATAAGTGAGGCAGGAAGGCTTAGAAATGAGCAGAAAATAGCACTGCTTAGAATGGAAAGATTTCAGGAAGAAAGTAATATTAATTTAAATGAAGTCATAAAGTATGCTAGTGATTGTATTAGCAGAGTAAGTGATTTAGAGATGGATTTTTTGATTAAAAGGAGTTATAAAAATTCAGAAATTACCCTTGGGAAGATTTATCAAAATATTTGTAGTAGAAATAATCAACTTAATGTTTCAGATACTAGCAGAATAAGATTTGGAATGGTAGAAGATGACTTTATAAAATTTATTAGACGGATACAAAGAAGATATAGGAATATAGATTATTCTATAATGCTAAAAGAATTTATAGAAAAAGAAAATCTTAATGAGTGTAGTGAAAGTTATATAAAGTCAGTTTTAGGTTATCCAAATGAGATAGCAAATTATATATCATTTGCATATCTTAGAGATTTTGATGATGAAAAGGTAAAAGAAAAACTTGCTAGTATAGAAGCTGGTTTTAACATTTTTTAGGAGGTTAATATGGGGAAGATAAAATATAGAGATGCAAAGTATCTTTGCAAATATGATTTAGATGTTGAGTTTTTTAGTGAGTTATCACTTAATATTAATGACCTATGGCCTACAAGAAATATTTTTATATTAGACTGTGAAGAGGGTAAAAAGATTTTAAAGATTATTAATTATGATGAAGAGAAACTTGAGTTTATAGTTGATATTCTTGAGTATCTTAAAAAGGGGTATGATGGCGTACTTAGTATAAATCAGTTTGCTGATGGTAGATATAAGGTAGAGAGAAAGGGAAATACTTATATTCTTTTAGACCTTATAGAAGGGGTTGAGTGTAATCTTAATAATCCTATGGATTTAGAGGCTGCTGCAAAAGCAATAGCTAATCTGCATTTAGCGGGAAGTGGAATTTTAAATTCTTTAAAAGAAAGTCAGGTAAAAAAAATATCACTTGGAAATCTTAAAGAAAGATTTGAGGAGGGTATAGCAAATCTTGAAAAATGCAAAGAATTAGCAGATGTAAAAACTTATAAAAATGAGTTTGATGAAATATTTTTAGAAAATGTAGATTATAATTTAGAGCAAATGAAACAAGCGATAGAGAGATTAGGTAAAAGTAACTATACTAAGCTTTGCACAGATGAAAAGTATATTTCTGTATGTCACAATGACCTTGCTTACCATAATATGATTGTGAATGAAGGAAAGGTTAATTTTATAGATTTTGATTATGCTAATATAGATCTAAGAATTTTAGATGTATATAATTTTGCTTTTAAAACATTAAAAAAACACGCATTTGATATTGAGGTATATAATAAAATAATTGCTGATTATAATAGTGTTTCAGAGCTTTCAAAAGATGAACTTGAGATACTTCACACATTATTGCTTTACCCAAGTGATTTTAATAGTATAAGTAGAAATTATTACTTTGCATTAAAAGATTGGAGATATGAGAGTTATTTAAATAAACTTGAAAATAAGGTTCTTCATAGAAAAGAAAAAGAACTTTTGCTTAAAGAAATAAGTATATAGAGGATATAGAAAAACACCTTGCTAAAAAGTTAAGTATTTTAGAGAAAGGTGTTTTTTTGTCGTCCAATGTCGAGTAAGTGATATTATTAATAAAGGTATAAAATATTCTCTAAAGCAATATATATAAATTAATTAAATTGTAATAATTACCATATAAGTATATGGTAATATTATCAAAAAGGGATTTGAGGGAGTGATTATTTTGCTAGAGGTTAAGGGGCTTAGTAAAATTTATGGACTAGATAAAAAAGCTGTTGATAATATTAGTTTTAATATAAAAGAAGGTGAACTTTGTGGGCTTATAGGTCATAATGGTGCAGGTAAAACAACAACACTTAAAATGATTATGGGAATTATAGGAGCAAGTAAGGGTGAGGTATTACTTTTAGATAAAAGTGTTAAAAATTCAGTTGAAGTTAAAAAGAATATATCATATGTTCCAGATAAACCTATTGTACTGCTAGAGCTAACAGGAAATGAATATTTAAATTTTGTGGCTAATATGTATGAGGTTAGGGAAATTGTCAGAGAGAGTATTGTGAATGATTTAGCTAGTAGGTTTAAAATAGAAAAAGATTTGGATTTAAAGATTGAAAGTTATTCACAAGGAATGAGAAAGAAAGTTATGATTATGGGGGCATTTTTAAGTGGGTCAAAACTTCTTATTTTAGATGAACCACTTACAGGACTTGACCCAGAGGCTATTTATATTTTAAAAGATATGATGAATGAGTATTGCAAAAAAGGGAATTCTATTATATTTTCAACACATTTGTTAGAGATAGCAGAAGAAGTTTGTTCTAAGTTTATATTTTTAAATAAAGGACAGATTAAATTCAATGGAGATTTAGAATATATTAATTTAAAATATGGGGAAAATGCTACTGTGGAAAGTGTGTTTATGGAGATTATAAAAGATGAAAAGTAGTTTTCGGATAGTAAGTAGTATATTTGCAAAAAATTATTTGAGAGGGATAGAGAAAAAGACAACTATTTTAAATACAATTTTATTTGCACTACCTATTTTTGTACTTAGTTATTTTATGAGAGAGCATAATCTAGGATTTATGATTATAACATCAATTTATCTTGGGATATTTATTTTAATGCACTTTAAAAGTGTTCTTACAAGTCTTTTTATATTTGATGAATATGAAACATATTTAGGATTTCCAACAAGCATTAAAGAAATTTGGCTTTCTAAATTTATAGTTTTAAATTTAGGAGTGGGAATTCAAAGTTTATTTATAGTACTGGCATATTTCTTTGATGGGTTTATTCAAGGACAAGCTTGGTGGTACTATGAAGTGGTGCTTGTAGGATATATTTTAGGAAATTTTCTTGTTTTACTTTTAAGTTTTCTACTTATTTTTATTTATTATAAAGTTAAAAATCTTATTCTAGGTAAAAACATTAGTTTTGCAGAACTTATTGAGAGTATAAGCAAAAAAGAAAAAACTTATAAACGCAGAAGGTATAAAAGGGAGAGTAAGCTTAAAACTTTAGTAATGATGGATATACAAAAAGTTTTAAGAAATAAAAAGCTATTTTTAGGTTGGATAGTAAATACCGTAATGATGTTTGGAGGCTCTATATTTTTCTTTGGGATAATGCCAAGTTCTTTTAACAGTACTAGTATGTATTCGCTAATACTTATATTAGTGCAAGTAAGTATTTTAGGTGGAATGTTGCCACTTATTGCGTTCTCAAAAAGTGAAGTTGATCAAGAATTTATTTTGTTATTTCCAGTAGAAGTAGCTGATTATAAAAAATCAAAAGTTGTTGCAGGATGTATGATGCAAATTCCTGTATGTTTATTCTTTATGGCTATGACATTTATATTTTTGAACGCAGGGTTTATATATAAAATATTGACTTGTATAAGCATAGTTTTAGTGACTATAACTTGCGTATGTATAGCTACAAATAATGATGGAAGGAATATAAACTTTTCATGGAGTAGTTTAGACGAATTAGGATATAAAAGAATGCCTTTTATGATGGGATATTTATTTTTAGCACCAATAGTTATTGGGCCTTTTTATGTTGGACCATTATTTTTAAAGTGGATTACTTTTGAACTAGCAATTACAGTGATAAGTTTAAGTTCGCTAGTTTTAATAAGACAATATTACAAAAAGATACTTGAAATAGAATTATAAAAAAGCTACATGGTGTGCAGAGCATCATGTAGCTTTTAGCTATTGTAGTTTAATTGTATTTTCATATGCTTTTATAGTTTCCCTTGCTGTATTGTGCCAACTAAATTTTGCAGACTGATCAAATCCTCTTTGAATTAGAGTGTTTTTAAAGTCTAAATCAGTAGCAAGTTTTACTATTGAATCTGAAATATCTAAGGTGTCTGCTGGGTTTATAAGAATTGTAGAATTCTCCACAACCTCTGGGATTGAAGTAAGGTTAGATGATATAACAGGAGTTCCACAAGCCATAGCTTCTATTGGTGGAAGACCAAATCCTTCATAAAAAGAAGGATATACAAGCATTAATGCAGAATTATAAAAGATAGGCATATGATTTGTCGGAATAAAGCCAGTGAAAATTACTCTATCTTCTATGCCAAGAGTAATAGCTCTACTTTTATAAGTTTCGTAAGATAATCCTTTTCTTCCTATAACAATAAGCTTAGTTGAGGGATCAAGAGAAGAGATAGACTTACTAAAGGCATCTATAAGACCAAGTATATTTTTTCTAGGACTAAAACCACCAACATAAAGAATATAATTATCATCTAAATTATAGTATTGTTTTAAAAATAATTTACACGCCTTTTTATCAAGTGCTTTATACTGACTTTCAGCAGCAAGATGAGTTACAAATATTTTCTCTTTAGGAAATCCAAGAGTTCTATGTATATCATCTTTTGAGTAGTTTGAAACTGTTATAATACCACTTATGCTATTTAAGATTTTAGGTAGCTCGGTGTCAAATATTTTTAAGTAATTATTGCTAACAGTTTCAGGCATTTTGAGTGGAATTATATCATGCAAAGTTATAATCTGTGGAACAGATATATTATTAGATAATCCTATACCGTTTTGAGGTATATGATACAGGTTAGAATTTGTATCTATCAAATTGGGTAATTTAATATCTTCCCAAAAATTATTTTTTGTAAATTCTTCTGAAAATTTTAAAGAAAAATTATTTTTAAGGTTTAAATCTAAGCTAGAATTTTCAGAGATATAAACATTATATTGGTTGACTATGTCTATTTGGTTTATGTTATTTAGTAGTTGATAGGTATAGTTTCCAATACCTGTACCTCTGTAAAGTGTGGAGGCTCTACCATCTATTGTTATATTCATGACAAATCCTTTCAGTATAGCTATATTAATATTATATTGTTAATAGTTAAAAAATGTTAATAAATAAAAGTATATTGACATATAAATATATCGGGGGTGAATAATTATGATGAGGGAATTTGAGATTGAAAGACAATTTGACATTAAAATTGATACATTAAAACCTAGTAAGGGTATCTATTACCTTAAAACTAATAAGGGAGATAGATGTTTAAAAAGAATAAATTATGGAACTCAAAAGCTTTTATTTGTTTATGGAGCTAAAGAGCATTTAGTTAAAAATGGTTTTACAAATATTGATAGATATTTTTTAAATATAGATGAAGAACCGTATGCTTTAGTTAATGAAGACTTATATACTTTATCTGAGTGGATAGAAGGTAGAGAGTGTGACTTTCATAATATTGATGAAGTAAAGCTTGCAGCACAGGCGCTTGCAAGATTACATGATGCTAGTAAAGGGTATGACCCACCAGAAAATTCAAAGTTAAAAACAGACATAGGAAGATGGCCAAGTCTTATGGATAAAAGAATTAAGGCTCTTACAAAAATGAGAGATATGGCTAGAAAGAAAAATATGAAACAGAATTTTGACCTTACTTATATCAAAACTGTTGATTTTTATAAAGACTTAGCAATTAGAGCGTCAAAAGTTCTAAATAGTTCTGAGTACGGGGCAGTTTGTGAAAAAAGTGAAGAGGAAAAAGTATTCTGCCACCATGATTTCACATATCATAATATAGTCATAGACAATAATGAGGACTTACATGTTTTAGATTTTGATTACTGTAAAAGAGAAATAAGAGCTTTTGATATTGCTAATTTTATGATTAAAGTTCTTAAAAAGGTAGATTGGAATTTAGAGTATGCAAAAGCTATTATAGGGAGCTATGACTCTGTGTCAGTAATTGAAGAAAGAGAGTACAAAATTATATTAGCATTCCTTCTTTTTCCACAAAGATATTGGAGACTTGCTAATAGGCATTATTATAATGAGGTTACATGGGGAGCTAATACCTTCACAAAGAAAATCCAAAATATAATAAATGAAAAAGATGTATATACAGATTTTATCGAAGCATTTAAAAAAGAGTACTCTTTAAGCGAATAAGGTTATGAAAAAAACAAATTTGAATTTATAGAAGACTTTGTTAAAGTAGTTAGAATTTAATTTTAGCTTTTTAGTAAAGTCTTTTGTTTTATTTAAAGGGGACTACTAGGATTGAGAGTAACAAATATAAAGTGTTTTGCATATTATAAGAATTATATGTATAAAGGAGTCATGCGTGTGAAGATAGGAGATTATGTTGTAAGGAAATCTTATGGAAAAGATATTATCTTTAAAGTGATGGACATCAAAGAGAATGATGACAATAGTAAATCTTATGTTTTAAAAGGAATTAGTATAAGGATATTAGCTGACTCAAGAGAAGATGACTTAGAAGTAGTTGATGATGATTATGAGGCTGATATAGATAAAATGTTTAATTCTAGAGTTAACAAGGCTATTAAAAGTGTAATGGAAAGAAGGGGTGGTGCTGTTAAATTGCCCAGTTCTAAGAGAGAGTTTTCTGACAATAAAAAAGAAACAGCAACAAATAGGCGAGATAATAGAAGTGGAAAAGATAGTCGAGGTGGAAAATCAGGAAAAATAGTTAAACAAGAAAATTTAGTTTTTGGAAGGCCAGGAAAAATTCTTCATATAGATGGTGATAAGGATTATTTAGAAAATTGCTTGAAAGTTTATAAGCAACTTCAATTAGAGGCTATCGGAAGAGCTGTCAGCGAAAAAGACCAACCAATGCAAATATTAGAAATAGTCAAAGAAGTAAAACCAGACATTGTAGTTTTAACAGGCCATGATGGTTTGTTTAAAAATAATAAAGAATACTTAAATGAGAATAGCTATAGAAATTCTAAATACTTCATGAGGGCAGTAAAAATACTTAGAGAATATAATTCAAGCTATGATGAACTTGTTATTTTCGCGGGGGCATGTCAATCTTTTTATGAAGGCATATTAGATAGTGGGGCGAATTATGCTAGTTCACCAAGCAGAGTACTTATACATTGTCTAGATCCAGTTTTTGTGTGTGAAAAAGTAGCATATACAGGAATGGATAAGGTTGTACAAATAACCGAAGTTATAGAAAATACAATAACCGGCATAAAGGGTGTTGGAGGGTTACAAACAAGAGGAAAGTACAGGGAAGGTTATCCAAAATCACAATATATATAGCAAAATTAAAAAAAACTGAATAATATCCTTTAAATTGTCAATAATAAATAAGAATTAGTAAAAAATATATATTGACAAAAATATTACTTTGGTGATAAAATGGATATTTTATTTGACATCCAAAGTTTTACAGTATATACTAAAAGAAAGAAAGAGGGTGTTAAAATGGATAAGAATAGAACAGTATCATCTATAAAGAAGACACTAGAGAGCCATTTAGGCGAGAAGGTTATGCTTAAAGCTAACGGTGGTAGAAAGAGAATTTTAGTTAATGAAGGAATATTAGAAAGTGTTTATGCAAGCATTTTTGTAGTAAGATTACAAAAAGACGCCCAAAGGACAGTCACATATAGTTATTCAGATATACTAACAAATACAGTTCAGCTTGATTTTGAAAGTTAATCGGATAGAAGAAAAAAGCTCCTTTGGCATAGGGGTTTTTTATTTGCGCAAAAAAAAGAAAGATGGTGGGTTTCCATCTTTCAACTATGGTATAAAAGGGTATTGAGAATTTATGAGAGGTTATATGGTCAATAACCTCTTTTATAATACGATATTTTCCGACACGTGTCAACTATATTTGTAGAAAAAATCGACAAAAAATGATAAAGATTTTAAGAGAAAAGGATTATGCCTTAAAAATTAAATATATTCTTAAAAAATTTTCGAAAAAGTGGAATTAAAAGACCTTAAGTTTTATATATTATAGTAGGTAGAATATAGGAGGTACAATATGGCTAATTTAGATCTTATAAAAGAAAACATAGAACTTCAAATACAAGTTGGAAGAAATACAAATGGAGAACCAATCAATGAGGAATATCTTATTTCAGATACACTTCCGGATGTAAGTGATATTTTATCAGTAGATGTTGATAAAAAAATTACAAAAACAGAAGTAGTAGATGGTAGAGTTTTAGTTGAAGCTGATATTAAATATAGTGTAATTTATTTATCAGATGAAGAGGATGGACGAGGAGTAAATAACGTTGTTTATAAAAGTAAGTTATCAAACTTCATAGACATATTAGGTGCAGAACAAGGGATGTTTTGCAATGTGGAGTGTGAACTAGAACATATTAATGTAAGTCTGATAAATGAAAGAAAGATAAGTGTAGAAGGATATTGCACATCAAAAGTTGAGGTATATAAAAATGAAGAATTTGAATTTGTTCAAAGTGTTGAAAATAGAGCAGATATTCAAACAATCAAAAAAATTGAAACAGTTGATAAGTCTTTATACTCAGCAACAAGAAATATTACAGCGGGATTAGAATTAAAGGTTAGTATGGATAAAAGTCAAATAGAAAAAGTTATTAAGTTTGATTATTTATTACATAAAAAAGATGTTAAACTTTATGATGATAGAGTTATATATTCTTGTTATGCAAAAGTAAACCTAATATATAAAGGCGAAGACTCTAGAGATTTATATATATTAGAAGATGATGTATTTATTTCAGAGGAAGAAGATGTAGTTGGTGTAACATCAGATTTAAATTGCGATTTTGATTATAGTATAGTAAATGCAGATTATGCAGTCGCTCAAGATGATTTAGGCGAAGATAGAATAATAAATTTATCTTTTGATGTTAAATCAAATGTGAGAATTTCAAAATCAGAAGAAGTTGAAGTTATAGAAGATGCGTATTCTCCAGAGAAAGAACTATCTTTAATAAAGGAAAAATCAATATTTAGTATTAGACTTGGTGAAGGTTGTACAGAGGCTATTGCTAAGGATAATATTAAAGTAGATAATGATGAGCCTATTTCAGTTATAAGTTCAAAAGGTGAAATAACTAATATAACTAATGAAGTTGCTAACGGAAGTATAAACATAGATGGTACTCTTAAGGTTAATTGTTTATATAAATCAACTAATGAAGAAAAAGCATATGGAAGCAAAGAAATAGATTTACCATTTACAGCTAACGTTGAAATTGATGGTTTAACAGAGGAGATGGATGTTACTGTTAAAGGTACTCTAGAAACTTTAAATGTAGCAATTGAAGCGGGGACAATAGCTGTTAAGGGAATAATTTCATTTATAGCAAAAGCAAATTATAAAGAAGAAAAAGAGTATATAAATACAATTGAAGAAAATGAAGATAGTGAAGTTCCGGAAAAGAAAGCATCAGTGACAATATATGTTGTTGAGTCTGGGGATACACTTTGGAAACTTGCTAAAAAATATAATACAACAATGGAAGCTATTGCGAATGCAAATGCAATGGAGTTAGAAGATATTCTAGAGATAGGAACTAAGCTTATAATTCCGGGAAGGGCTTTAATTTAATACAAGAAAGTAAAACACCTAAAATAAATTATTTTAGGTGTTTTTTGCATAAAAAAAAATAAATTGGCCAAAATATAAGATGCGTGTTTTAAGAGGTGAACTTTTATGCAAAAAATAATAAATAACAAATGTAAATTCATAATAATTGGAGGAGCAGAAGATAAAAAAGGTAGGAAAACAATATTGAATTTTGTTGCAAATCAGATTAAATCAGAAGATTTATTAGTGATTGCAACAGTTGCAAGTGAATGCCCAAGTGAGGTTGTAACTGAGTATAAAAAAATATTTAAGAGTTTAGGATTAAAAAACCTAAAAGAACTATATGTAAATACAAGGGAAGAATGCTCGCAAAAGGAAAAATTAGAACTTGTGAAATCAGCAAAATTAATATTTTTTACAGGGGGCGACCAGTTAAGGATAACTAGTATACTAGGAGGAACAGCTCTTTATAGTGAGTTGAAAAATCAATTTGACAATGGTTGCATATATGTTGGAACATCGGCAGGTGCATCAGTTGTATGTGAAACTATGATTGTTCAAGGGGAAGACGATAAATCTCCAAGTAAGTGTTATGTAAATATGTGCAAAGGTATTGGGCTAATAAAAGATATAATAATAGACCAACATTTTGCTCAAAGAGGAAGAGTTGGACGATTATTAGCTATGGTTGCACAAAATCCAGAAAATATAGGTATAGGAATAGATGAAGACACGGCGATAGTCATAAATAATGAAAATATGTTAGAGGTTATAGGATCGGGTGCAATTTATATAGTTGATGGAAGATATATGACTTATAGTAATGTTTCAGAACAAGAATATGAAGAACTTTTAAGTATGTATAATGTAAAATTACATGTTTTAACTCCAGGAAAAAAATATGATTTATTAAAAAAGGTACCTTTTGAGGAGGAAATTTAGAGAAATGAAGATAAAAAGTCAAAGATTTTTTGAGGGGAAAAATATATATTCTCATAAAAAAGTTATAAGAATGGATGTTGACCTTGAGGGGTTTTGTGAGACACCGAGTAAGGATATAAAAGGTTTTAATGAAAACTTATTAGATATTTTACCAGAATTAAGAGAACATAGATGTGGGATTGACGAAAATCATGGATTCCATACAAGATTAAAAGAAGGAACCTACTTAGCACACATATGTGAGCATATGATTATAGCAATGCAAAATAGAATTGGTATAAACGTAGCATATGGAAAAGCTAGAGAAATAGAAGGAGATCTATACTATATTATATTTGAATACGAGTATAAAAACTGTGCCTTAGCAATAGCAAATCTAGCAATCGATATTATAAATTCACTAATTGCAGGAGTTCAATTAGATGTAAATAAAAGAATTGAACTTATAGAAAAGATTTTTATAAAAGAAATGATGGGTCCATCCACAAAAGCAATAAATGACAGTGCTAAAAGACAAGGAATGCCTGTTATGGAAATTGGAGAGGGTGTATACCAAATAGGTTATGGAAAGAAGGGAAGAGTATTTTCAGCGACAATAGGAGCTAATACAAGCGCGATATCAGTAGATATGTGCTGTGATAAGTATTTAACTAAAAAAGTGTTGAAAATGAATAGCATACCTGTTGCAAATGGCTACAAAGTAACTAACACAATTGAATTGCTTAAATCTGCCCAGACAATAACCTACCCTCTAGTTTTAAAACCACAGTTTGGAAGTAAAGGCGCAGGGGTATATGTAAATATAAAAAATGAGGTTGAACTATTAAAGGCTTTTTCAAATTTAACGGAAAAAACTAAGGATATAATTTTAGAGGAATATATAGAAGGTAAAGATTATAGGGTTTGTGTAGTTGATTATAAAGTTGTTGCAGTATCCCACAGAACACCGCCATGTATAGTTGGAAATGGTACTGACTCTATAAGAGATTTGATTGTTGCACTTAACCAAGACGAAAATAGAGGCAATGGTCATGAAAAACCACTAACAAAAATTAAATTAGACAAAGAACTTGATGCTAATCTTAAAAAGCATAAACTTGATATAAATTCAGTTCTTGAAAAAGGCGAAAAAGTTTGCTTAAGAGAAAATGCTAATCTATCAACTGGAGGATTTGCAGAAGATTGTACAAATCTTATTAGTGAGGAGAATATAAAAATTTGTGAGAGAACTGCAAAAGCATTAGGATTAGATATTTGTGGAATAGATATTTTAACTAATAACATAAGTAAATCTTTAAATGACTATGGAATAGTTATAGAGGTTAATGCAGCGCCGGGAATCAGGATGCATGAAATTCCTGCATGTGGAGAAAAAAGAAATGTTTCAGATTCAATTCTGCGTACTATGTATCCAACTGGAATATCTAATATCCCTGTTATATCAGTTACAGGAACTAATGGAAAAACAACAACAACAAGATTAATTTCATATGTTATTTCTCTTATGGGATATACGGTTGGAATGACATCAACAGACGGCGTAGTTATTGGCAATGAGTTTATCCATAAAGGAGATGATACTGGAGCGGAAAGTGCAAAATCAGTATTGTTAAATAGAGATGTTGATTATGCTGTACTTGAAACTGCAAGAGGCGGTATTGTTAAAAGAGGTTTAGCATATGAACTTGCAGATGTAGCAGTTGTAACAAATATAAGTGAAGATCATTTGGGAATTGATGGTATAAATACAGTTGATGAACTAGCTTTTACTAAATCATTAGTAGTAGAGGCCGTTAAAAAATGTGGCTATGCCGTAATAAATGGGGATGATAAGTACTGTGGATTTATGATTGAACGTGCTAGGAAATATGGAGTTAAAACTATAATTTATTCAATGGATAAGGAAAATAAATTTATCCAAAATAATATTAAATTAGGTATTCCAAGCGTTTATAAGGAAGATGAATTTATAGTTGTTAATAATAAAGGCAAGGAATATAAAATATGTGATTACAGATATATGCCACTTACAATAGATGGGATGTTAAAGCACAATATATACAATGCTTTGGCTGCTTGTGGAGCTTTAGTTGGAGTTGGTATGGATTATGTTATTATATCAAAAGGATTCTTGAAATTTAAATCAGATGAAGTTTTTAATTCAGGTAGATTTAATATATATAACGTAGAGGGAAGAGAAATAATATTTGATTACGGACATAATATTGGTGGATATAAAGCAATAATAGAATCACTTGAGGCAATGGGAAGAAAAAATGTATCCGCGGTGATAGGTGTACCAGGTGATAGGAGTAATTCAAATATTAAAAGAATTGGAAGTCTATCAGCTGAAAGTTTTTCTAAGATATATGTCAAGGAAGATAAGGATAGAAGAAATAGAAATCCAAATGAGGTAGCAGAACTTTTAGTGGATGGAATTAAAGAAATTAGAGATGATTTAAAGAATGTTTCAGTAATATTAGATGAAAATGAGGCTCTTGAAGCGGCTTTTAATGATAGTAACGAGGGTGATACAATAATAGTCTTTTATGAGGAATACAAAAATGTTTTAAAAAAATTAAAAAAATTAAGTAAAACCTCTGAGGTTAGGGCTTAAGAAGAAAAGAGATAGGAAGTTTTCCTATCTCTTTTTTAAATTCTCTTTATGTTTGCATAATAAAATATTATAATAAGCTTAATAAAAAAGTTAACGTTGTGAGGAAGGTTGAAGAAATATGAGAAGAAAGGCATATGCAAAGATTAATATTGCTCTAGACGCTATTGGGAAAAGAGAAGATGGTTATCACTTATTAAGAATGATAATGCAAACAGTCGATATATATGATGAGATAGAGGTAAATAAGAATAAAGAGAGAAAAATAAGGCTAACAACAGATAAATATTATTTACCAACAGATGAGAAAAATTTAGCATATAAAGCAGCTAAATTATTTATGGATACTTACAAAATAAATTGTGGCGTAGATATACATATAAAAAAGAATATACCAGTTTCAGCAGGAATGGCTGGTGGAAGTTCAGATGCAGCAGCAGTTTTATTTCTTATGAATAAAGTTTTTAATCAAGGTATAAATAAATGTGAACTTGAAAAGTTAGCTGTTAAAATAGGTGCAGACGTCCCTTACTGCATAGAGGGTGGAACAGCTCTTTGCGAGGGAATTGGAGAAAAAATAAAAAAAATAAAACCTTTCAAAGATAAAATACTTGTAATTGTTAAGCCGAGTTTTGGAGTGTCTACAAAGGATGTATACGGAGATTTAGATATTACTAAGATTCATAAACATGCAGACATAGAAGGGCTTATAAAATGTATGGCTAAAGATGACTTGTATGGTGTTTCAACTAGAATGAGAAATGTTTTGGAAAATGTAACTATCAAAAAACACAGAGTTATACGAGAAATAAAAGATGAACTTAGAAATACTGGGGCGGTAGGCACTATGATGAGTGGAAGTGGTCCAACAGTGTTTGCATTCTTTGAAGATATGCTTGTTGCACAAAAGGGTTATGATAAAATGAAAGAAATTTATGGTAACTTTGATGTGTTTATAACGAGAACAATTTAAAAAAATAAAAAAAATAAACTCAAATGTATAAAAAAAACACTTCCTGGCTAGTATGTAGGTAACGGGGGTGTTTTTATTATGAAAAAAACAATTATAGGTGTTATAGGATTTATTATATTAATAGGATTATTTACAGGGATAAAAAGCAATAGTGTACAAGCAACAGGTGGAATTGAAAGTATAAGTGAAAAAATTATTAGATTTCATGTACTTGCTAATAGCGATACAAAAGAAGACCAAGATTTAAAGTTAAAAGTTAGAGATGCAGTTGTTAAGTTTGTTAGTCCAAGCTTGAAGGACTCAAAGGATATAGATGAATCAAGAGAGATATTATTAGGGCTTCAAGAGGAAGTTATAGAACTTGCACAAAAGATTATAAAAGAAGAGGGCTATGATTATAGTGTTGATGTAGAACTTGCAATGACTAATTTTCCAGTTAAAACTTATGGAAATGTAACTTTGCCACAAGGAGAATATGAGGCGTTTAGAGTTCTTATAGGAGAAGCTAAAGGTCAAAATTGGTGGTGTGTAATGTTTCCACCATTATGTTTTATAGATATGACAAAGGGGCAAATAAGTTACGAGCAAAGTGAGGCTGAATTAGAAAAGATTTTAACTGAGGAAGAGTGTGATTTGATAACAACAGATGAAGATAGTACAATAGAATTTAGATTTAAGTTAGCAGATTTATTTAAACAAAAGTAATTTTTATGTTATCCTAAAGATAATATAAATATTTAGAGGTGATTAATATGGAAAAGAAAGCAATAATATCTATATCAAGTATGCAGATGAATGATAAGGAGCAAGTTGTTGAGGTGATAACTCCAGGCGAGTTTCATATAATAGAGAATGGTTTTAAAGCTATCTACGAGGAAAGTGAAATTTCAGGGATGGAAGGAACAACAACAGCTATTACTATTGAAAGTGGAAAAGTTATCCTTGAAAGAAAAGGAAATACTGAAACTGTAATGTTATTCGAAAATAAGGGAAGCAATGTATGTCTTTATAATACACCTTATGGAATGCTAGAACTTACAACAAATACAAAAGTTTTAGATATTGATATGACAGAAAATGGTGGGGCGGTAAAAATTGATTATGATTTATTAGCAGCAGACCAAAATCCGATACATACAAGTTTAAATCTTAAAGTAAAAGTTATATAACATTAGATGTTATATAACTTAATTTTTTAAACAAATCTTAAAACAATTTATATTTCAAATAAATGTCTTGTTTATTAGACGGAATAAGTATTATAATTAGGTTAATATTTAAGATGTTTAAATGTACATATAAATTCTTATATCACGCCTGTAATATTCCCAAAACAATCTTGTTAAGTAATTAGGAGGTGTTTGCTAAATGCAGACTTACGAAAAAATGACTCTAGTAGAGCTTAAAGAAATAGCTAAAGAACTAGGAGTGAAAAATATATCAAAAAAGAAAAAAAGTGAACTTATAGATTCTATTAAAGAATTAAAAGTAGAAAAGAATGAAAGTATAAGTGAAGATACTTCAGTAAATACAGTGAAAAAAGATGGTGTTGTATTAAGAGAGAAAATATCACCAAGAAAATTAGTTGAAAATGAAGTGAGAAGTGTTCAAAGTAGTAATGACATAAGAAATACTGTGAATACAAATAGTATTTCAAATAATAACAATACGACTTCTAATAATAGTGGTTATAGTAATAATAATAGCAATAATAGCAATAATAGATATAATTCTAATGACTCATCAAATAGAGAAGAAGATAGTGCAGAGAAAAAGGAACAGTTTAAATCAATGGTAAGTACATCTAGTAGCGCTAAAGGGATATTAGAAATGTTAGAAACTAATAACTTTGGATTCTTAAGATGTCATAACTATTTAACAGGGGAAGGGGATATATATGTTTCACCATCTCAAATAAGAAGATTTAATCTTAGAACAGGTGATGAGGTTATAGGTAAAGTAAGAGAGGCTAAAGATGGAGAGAAGTTTAGAGCTCTTTTATATGTTGAAAAAATTAATGGTGATAGACCAGAAATGGCTCTTAGAAGAAAAAATTTTGAATCATTAATTCCTATATATCCAAATGAAAGATTAAGACTTGAAACAGGATTTAGTGGAGATTTAAGTTCAAGACTTATGGATATTATATGCCCAATTGGTAAAGGTCAAAGAGGAATAATAGTTGCACCACCAAAAGCAGGTAAAACAACTATGCTTAAAAGAGTAGCACAAAATATAACAAAGAATAATCCAGATATAACTCTAATAGTTCTTTTAGTAGATGAAAGACCAGAAGAGGTTACAGATATGCAAAGAAGTATCAATGGGGAGGTTATATACTCAACATTTGATGAAGAACCACAAAATCATGCTAAAGTGTCAAGAATGGTTTTAGAGAGAGCTAAGAGGCTTGTAGAACAAGGAAAAGACGTTGTTATACTTATGGATTCATTAACAAGACTTGCAAGGGCTTACAATCTTACAGTAACTCCAACAGGTAGAACTTTATCAGGTGGACTTGATCCGGGAGCTTTAATTATGCCAAAGAAATTCTTTGGAGCAGCTAGAAACATAGAAGGTGGTGGAAGTTTAACAATACTTGCAACAGCTCTTGTAGATACTGGAAGTAGAATGGATGACATGATATTTGAAGAATTTAAAGGGACTGGTAATATGGAAGTTCATCTTGATAGAAAACTTCAAGAAAGAAGAATATTCCCAGCTATTGATATATATAAATCAGGTACAAGAAAAGAAAATCTTCTTTTAAACGAAGATGAGAGAGAGATAGCATACTCAATAAGAAGAAATATGTACGAGGATAATAATACTGATAGAATAACAGAGAAGTTAATTGCTTTATTATCAAAAACTAAAAATAATAAAGAGTTTATAGAAATGTACAGAAAGCTAGGACAAAATCCAAATCAAAAATAAATAATAAAAATCCCCAAGTTACTTAATTATAAGTTAACGTTGGGGATTTTTTAAACATAAATTTTCAAAAATGTTTATCGTATCATCAATAGAATAATTTTTAGAAAGTCTTTGCATATTTGCTTTTAACTTTAAAAGCTCATCTGGATGATTTACTAAGTTGTCAATTACAGAATTTATTGTTGATAAATCAGTGATTCTAATAGCAGCATTTTCTTTAACTAGTAGTTTAGAATTATCTGTTTCCTGCCCTGGAATTACAAATGGAATAACCATAGGTAAGGCCTTATGTATAGACTCAGTAGTTGTAAGACCACCAGGTTTTGTTATAATTAGATCCATTTCATCCATGAGAAGAGAAATTTTATTAGTAAAGCCTAGTATCTTTATGTTTTTAAATTCTTTATACTCATCAATTAATGAAGTTTTTAAAGATTCATTTTTACCACAAACAACTGTTAATTTTAAATTATTCTTATTTTTTACAAGTTCCTTTAAAACTTTAGATATGCCAGATAGACCCATGCTACCACCCATAACTAAAATATTAAATTGATTTTTATTTGTTTTTTTGTTTTCATAATGGTCATAAAAAGTTTGCCCAACAGGAATACCAACTGCATGGATTCTATTATCAATAACGCCGAATTTAAGTAGTTCAGACTTAGTGAAAGAACTTCCAGTTATGTAGGCATCAATCTTAGCACTATAATAAGTGTAGTGAGGCTTAAAATCAGTTATAACAGATACAGTAGGTACTTTTATAAGCTGATTTCTTACTAAGTTTCCAAGAATAGAAACAGCTAAAGGATGTGTACAAGCAATTACATCAGGCTTAAATTCATTTATGTACTCTAAAGTTTTATCTGTCGGTTTTTTTAAAAATATTTCAAGAAGTCTATTTATTGATTTGAAATCACTTATTTTATAGAAAAATCCATAAATATAAGGGAATACTTTAGCAGATAATTCATAACCACCGACTATAAAATCATTTACTGGTTTAGTTTTTTCTAAAAAATCGAATATTTCAACTTCATCATATTTATTTTTAAGAATTTCCTTTAATGACTTAGCTGCTTGGTTATGACCTTCACCAGTAGCAGTAGTCAAGATTAAAATTTTTCGCATAAAATTCACTCTCTTAATTTTAATATTCAACTAATATCATACCATATAAAAAGTTGTCTATAAAATATTTTTGTTAAAAAAAAGGGAAAGACATTGTCTTTCCCAATTTATAATAATATTTAAAAATATTATTTGTTAAGGTTAAATCTTTTGTTGAATTTATCAACTCTTCCACCAACGTCAACAAGTTTTTGTTTACCTGTGTAGAATGGGTGGCATTTAGCACATATATCAACTTTTAATTCTTCTTTAACTGATCCTGTTTCGAATGTGTTTCCACATGCACACTTAACTACCGCGTTAGCGTGGTACTCTGGATGTATGCCTTCTTTCATGATTTTCACCTCTTTAATCTCTATTTTTATGCGTCATAATGACACAACTACTGTAAAGTATAGCACGAGTATTTGAACTCGTCAATAGTTTAAAAGTAGGTAGATTTAGGGTATAATTTAAGCAGTAATAAAGAAAAATTTTATCTGTTTTAGAAGAAGGAGAATTATATAATGAGTAAATTATATTTTAGATATGGTGCTATGAATTCAGGGAAATCAACACACCTTATGCAAGTCGCACACAACTACGAAGAAAGAGGGATGAAAGCTTTTTTACTTAAGCCGGCAACTGATAAAAAAGGTGGAGATAAAATTGTTTCAAGATTAGGTGTTGAAAGAGATGTAGACATGCTAATAGCTGATGATGATAATATTTTATTTAAATTATCAGATTTTTTAGGAAACAATCAAGTAAACTGTATTATAGTGGATGAAGTTCAATTTTTAAAGAGACATCATATAGATGAATTATTTCAAGTAGCTGTCGAAAATGATATTCCTGTTATTTGTTATGGACTAAGAACAGATTTCTTAATGAATGGATTTGAAGGAAGTGAAAGATTACTACTTATTGCACATAGTATAGAAGAGATGAAAACAATTTGTACTTGTGGAAATAAAGCAATATTAAATGGTAGAAAGTTAAATGGAAAATATATATTCGAAGGTGAACAAGTGGCTATTGATTTAGTTGATAATATTGAATATCAATCATTATGTGGGGCATGTTACTTTAAATATAAAAATAAATAATTAAATATTTAGGGGGTATTAAAAAATCATGAGTGATTGCCGTGTTGGGGGACAAGGTTTGCTAAATGGCGTGATGATGAATGGTACAAAAGGAATAGCAACAGCAACAAGAATGAAAAATAATAATATAGATTTAAGGTTTGAGAGAAGATATAGACAAGAAAAAGAAAAAGGCCTTAGGTCTTTTCCTTTTTTTAAAGGTATTTTTATTATACTTGACACTGTAAAATCAGGAGTAGAAAGTTTTAATTTATCAGAAGATATAATTGGTGAATTTTTATCTGAAGAAATGTTAAAAACAATACAAAATACGCTAAAGACAACAAAGTCTAATATAAGTAGAAACTTAGTTATTGGTATATCGGCATTTATATCTATATTTGTATTTCTGATTTTGCCTAGCGTAGCTATTTACTTTTTGAAAGATTACATTGATAATAGAGTTATTTTGGGTGGTTTAGAGGCTAGTACCACAATTTTAATTTTGATTATATATATGTGTATAATAGGAAAGAATGAAGAAGTAGCTACAATGTTTGCTTATCATGGTGCAGAGCATAAGAGTATATTTTGTTATGAAAAAGGAAAAGAATTAAATGTAGAAAATGTGAAAAATGAAAAAAGATTTCATTTAAGGTGCGGAACTAACCTACTTTTTATGATGATTATAAATTGTAGTATTGTTTATATGGCATTTGGATGGGATTCGCTTATTATTAGAATTTTACTTAAAATTTCTATAATACCGATTGTGGCAGGAATATCATATGAACTTGTAGAGTACACAAGTAAGTCAGAAAGCATAATTGCAAAGATTATAGCTTACCCAGGACTTAAATTACAGTTACTTACAACTAGAGAACCAAGCAATAGCCAAATAGAAGTGGCAATTTTAGCATTAAAAAAAGCAGAGGGATTAAGAGTGGAAAAAACAATAAGAGAATTACTAAATGAAGGAAATCAAATTTTAAAAAAAGCAGAAGTTGAAAGTTATATTTTAGACTCACAACTTTTAATGTGTCATATCCTAGGAAAAGATAAACTTTGGATTATAATGAATGATACTAATAGACTAGAAGTAGAAAAAGAAGAAGAATTTTTAGATTTAGTAGAAAAAAGAAGAAATAAATATCCAATGAGTTATATTCTTAGAATGGTAGAATTTATGGGAATAGATTTTATAGTTAAAGAAGGTGTTTTAATTCCAAGACCTGATACAGAGATATTAGTAGAGGAAGTTTTAAAACATATAGAAAAGTATGAAGAACTTGATATATGCGACCTTTGTTGTGGAAGTGGGGCAATAGGTCTTGCAATTGCGCAATATAGAAGTAATACAAAAGTAGATCTTTTAGATATTGATGAAAAACCAGAAGAAGTTACAGGTCTTAATATAAAGAATCAAGAGTTAGAAGATAGAGCGAATTTCATACATAGTGATTTATTTGCTAATGCATCTAATAAAGGGTATGATATAATTGTCTCAAATCCTCCTTATATAAGGGAGGAAGTAATAGAAACTTTGATGGATGATGTTAAAAATTATGAACCGCATTTAGCTTTATCAGGTGGAAAAGATGGACTCGTGTTTTACAGGAAAATAGTAAAGCAAAGTGTAGCTTATTTAAAAGGTAAAAAGATTTTAGCTTTTGAAATAGGGCACGATCAGGGTGAAGACGTAAAGTTATTAATGGAAAATAGTGGCTTTGAAAATGTGGTTGTAATAAAGGATTTAGCAGGTCTTGACAGAGTTGTTATTGGGAATTTATTTATTGAATAATATAAGAAATTTATGTTATAATAAAAAAATGTGAAAATTTATAGTACGGAGTGATAGAAAATGCTTGATAGATTAAAATTTATCGAAACTAAATATGATGAATTGTCAGTTAAAATAAGTGATCCATCAATTATGGCTAACCAGAATGAATGGAGAAAACTTTGTAAAGAACACGCAGACTTAGAAGTAATAGTAAATAAGTATAGAGAGTATAGAGATACTTTAGAAGAACTTGCTGGAAGTAAAGAAATTTTAGCGGAAGAATCAGATCAAGAAATGAGAGAAATGGTTCAAGCTGAAATTAAAGAACTATCAGAGAAACAAGTAGTATTAGAAAAAGATATGCAAATACTACTACTTCCAAAAGATCCTAATGATGAAAGAAACGTATTCGTTGAAATTAGAGCTGGTGCTGGTGGAGATGAAGCTGCATTATTTGCTGGTAACTTATTCAGAATGTATACAAAATATGCTGAGGTTAACAGATGGAGCCCAGAAGTTATCAGTGTAAATGAAAATGATATTGGTGGATTCAAGGAAATTGTATTCATGATTAAAGGTGATGGGGCTTACTCAAAGCTTAAGTATGAAAGTGGAGTTCACAGAGTTCAAAGGGTTCCAGATACAGAAAGTTCAGGAAGAATACATACATCAGCAGCAACGGTAGCTGTTTTACCAGAAGTAGATGATGTTGAGATTATTGTTGAAGATAAAGATCTTAAGATTGATGTATTTAGAGCTTCAGGAAACGGTGGACAGTGTGTAAATACAACTGACTCAGCTGTTAGAATGACTCACTTACCAAGTGGGCTTGTTGTTTCATGTCAGGATGAGAAATCACAGCTTAAAAACAAAGAAAAAGCTCTTAAAGTATTAAAAGCTAGATTATTTGATATTGCTGAGAGAGAAAGACATGCTGAAATTGCAGAAGATAGAAAGAGCCAAGTTGGTTCAGGAGATAGAAGTGAGAAGATAAGAACTTATAACTATCCACAGGGAAGAGTTACAGATCATAGAATTAAATTAACTCTTTATAAATTAGACTCATTCCTAAATGGAGATATTGATGAAATACTTAATGCTCTTATCACTGAGGATCAAGCTCAGAAGATGCAGAACATGGGGAATACTGAGTTATAATTCTTAAAGCCTTACATGAAAATGTAGGGCTTTATTTTTAAGCAACACGAAGGAGAGGCAAAAATGTATATAGACAAGGCTTTAAAAAAACAAGCTGCAGGATACAAAAGATTTAATAGTGTTATGATTTTTATGTTTATTCTTTTACCGATAGTTGTTTTTGGACTAGGGATGAACAAAGGTGTTGTAAATGTATTTTTGATAATACTAGAAATTGCAATTATTATTTGTATGATAGTTATGAAAGATAGGGTTTCAATAAATTACACTTGTGAAAATAATACATTAAGATTAAAACAAGGGATATTTAAGTCTTATAGAAAAATATCTTGTGATAAAATAAAATTAATTCATACAGATAATAGGAACGGTGACATTGATTTAGTTATAGTTACAACAACTAGAATTGGAAATAGACAACTTAGATTAGTTGGAAGAAGTTTTTTAAGTAAATATCCAATGGCAGCAAAGGAATATAAAAAATTAAAAAAGATAAATCAAGATAAAAACTATTTTTACCTTGTTATAAAAAATGGTGGTTATAAGAAATTTATAATGCTTGATGCAATATATAAAAATTCTGTTACTGCAACATTTACAGAAGATACAATAGAAAATATAAAAATAGCAAGGTTACAAAAGGAAATTTAAAACTATAAGAAGAAAGAGGTGTTAAAGGTGGAAACTAAAAAAGCGTATATAGAAGATATAGTAAAAGATTCAAAGTATTTAGACGAGGCTGCAGAAGTTATAAAAAATGGAGGAATTGTAGCATTCCCAACAGAAACTGTTTATGGTCTTGGTGCAAATGCTTTAGATTCTAATGCAGTTTTAAAAATATTTGAAGCAAAAGGAAGACCTCAAGATAACCCTTTGATAGTCCATGTTGCAACAAAGGATATTTCAGATTATGTAACAGAAATTCCAAGTATAGCGAGTAAACTTATGGAAAAGTTTTGGCCAGGCCCACTAACTTTGATATTTAAAAAGAAAGATATTATTCCAAGTAGAACATCAGCAAAACTTGATAGTATAGGCCTTAGAATGCCAAGTGATGAAATAGCACTTGAGCTTATTAAGCGTTCAGGAAAACCAATAGCTGCACCATCAGCAAATATATCAGGTAGACCAAGTCCAACGGATATGAATAGATGTATTCAAGATTTAGATGGAAAAGTCGATTATATATTAGGTGGAGATAGAAGTTTTGTTGGAGTTGAGTCTACTATTTTAGATTTAACAGTTGAGCCAGCTTGTATATTAAGACCGGGTGGACTTACATTAGAAGACCTCAGAGAGGTGGATGAAAGTATTTATATAGATAAGGCACTTTTAGAAGAAAAAGCTATGGGAGACTTAAAACCTAAAGCTCCAGGGATGAAATATAAGCATTATGCACCAAATGCTAAAGTTAGAGTAATTAGGGGCGAAAATGATAAAATGCTTGAAAAAATTGGTGAAATGGTGCATAATTACAAGGATGAAGAGTTGAAAGTTGGTGTTATGGCAACTGAAGAAACAAAGGACCTTTATGAAGGAGCTTTTGTCATCAGCCTTGGAAGAAGAAGTGAACCGAGTGAAATAGCGAAGTCGCTTTTTGAAGCACTTAGAAGTTTTGATGACCTTGGTGTAGATATTATACTTAGTGAATCATTTGAGGAAAAGGGACTAGGCATAGCTATTATGAATAGGTTAAAAAAATCATGTGGATTTGATATAATAGATGTGTAGGACTGGTTTTAGAGCTTAGTTTATGCAAAATTAAAGAAAGTAAATTTAATTTTACTCTTCTTTTTTTTATATATTTTTAAAAACTTAGGAGGGATTTTACATGAAGATAGCAGTTGGTTGTGATCATGGTGGATTTTTATTAAAGACTGAAGTTTTAGCTCATTTAGAAGCAAAAGGAATAGAGTGCAAGGATTTTGGTACATATAGTGAAGAGTCATGTGACTATCCAGATATATCAATAAAAGTTGCAGAAGCAGTAGCTTCAAAAGATTATGAGTTTGGAATATTAGTTTGCGGTACTGGTATAGGAATATCAATAGCGGCAAATAAGGTTCCGGGAATAAGAGCAGCTTTATGTGGAGATACATTTAGTGCAAAAGCTACAAGACAACACAATAATGCGAATATATTAGCATTAGGACAAAGAGTTACAGGTGCAGGTCTTGCACTAGATATAGTAGACACTTTCCTTTCAAATGAATATGAAGGTGGAAGACACGAAAATAGAATATGTAAAATTTCGGCTATAGAAAAGAAATATTCAAAATAAGAAGTGAATCAGGAGGAGATTAAAATGAGTAAGGTAACAGAGATATCACATCCATTAATATTACACAAATTAACAATAATAAGAGATAAAAATACAGGTGCAAAAGATTTTAGAGAACTTGTAGAAGAAGTTTCAATGCTTATGGCATATGAAGTTACTAGAGAATTACAAATGAAAGAAATTGAAATAGAAACACCTGTATGTGTGACAAAACAAAAAGTTTTAGCTGGTAAAAAGATGGCAATAGTTCCAATCTTAAGAGCTGGACTTGGAATGGTTGATGGTATGCTTAAGTTAATACCGGCGGCAAAAGTTGGTCACATAGGATTATACAGAGATGAAGAAACTTTACAACCAGTAGAATACTTCTGTAAATTACCTCAAGATATAGATGAGAGAGATGTAATAGTTGTAGACCCTATGCTTGCAACTGGTGGTTCAGCAGCTGATGCTATTGGATTATTAAAGAAAAAAGGCGCTAAAAATATCAGACTTATGTGTTTAATCTCTTCACCAGAAGGTATTGAAGCTGTTAAGAAAGCTCACCCAGATGTAAATATCTACGTTGGAGCAATAGATGAAAAATTAAATGATCATGGTTATATAGTTCCAGGACTTGGTGATGCTGGGGATAGATTATTTGGAACAAAATAGTTTATAATAGAATTAGTTACATTCAATGGGGTTTGAAAAAACTCCATTGTTTGTTATAGAGAGATAAATAGGAGGGATTTTTTCAATGGAAAAGATTAAAATACTAACTATATTTGGAACAAGACCAGAGGCTATAAAAATGGCTCCGCTTGTTAAGGAATTAGAAAAAAGAGAAGAGATAGAGGCTAAGGTTTGTGTAACAGCACAACATAGGGAAATGCTTGATCAAGTATTAGAATTATTTGAAATAACACCTGATTTTGATTTAGATATTATGAAAACAAGACAATCACTTACAGGAATAACTAACAGAATATTAGAGGGTCTTGAAGAACTTTTCTTAAAAGAGAAGCCAGATATGATTCTTGTTCATGGAGATACAACGACAACATTTTCAAGTGGGCTTGCAGCGTTTTACCAACAAATAAAAGTTGGTCATGTTGAAGCAGGACTTAGAACTTTTGATAAATATTTCCCGTTTCCAGAAGAAATGAATAGAAAACTTACTGGGGCTTTAGCAGATTTGCATTTTGCACCAACTAAAGGTTCGAGTGCAAACTTATTAAATGAAGGTATTAAAAATTCAGATATCTATATTACAGGAAATACAGTTATAGATGCTATGGCACATACTGTTGAGGAAGATTATGTTTTTGATACTGAAGAATTAAATGAAATTGATTTCAAAAATAAAAAAGTTATCATGGTAACAGCTCACAGAAGAGAAAACTGGGGAGAAGGAATTGATAATATATGTGATTCACTTGCTCAAATAGTTGATAACAATGAAGATGTAGAACTTGTTTATCTTGTTCATTTAAATCCTGTTGTTAAAGATGTTGTTCATGCTAAACTTGGTGGAAAAGATAGAGTGCATTTATTATCACCACTTGATACAAAAGAAACTCATAATTTAATGAACAAATGCTTTATGGTTATGACAGATTCAGGTGGACTTCAAGAAGAAGCACCTCATCTTGGAAAACCTGTTTTAGTTTTAAGAGGGGTAACAGAAAGACCAGAAGCAGTTGAAGCTGGTACAGTTAAACTTGTTGGAACAGATGTTAATATGATTTTAAAAGAGGCAAATGCTTTATTGAATGATAAGGCTTACTATGCACAAATGAGTAAATCTGTAAATCCATATGGTGATGGAAAAGCATCGGAAAGAATAGTAGATGCAATTCTTAAGTTCTATGGAAGAAATGATAAAGAAGTAGAAGAGTTTATAAGCAAATAAAAAAATATAAATTAAAAGGACAATCTCAGTAAATTCTGAGGTTGTTTTTTTTGCTTAAATTTCTAATGATAGATTTTTAAGGTTAAGGATCTAAAAAAAAGATTGTGTATTTTTTAACAAATAACTTGAATATGATAAAATATATGGTTATAATGGAATTATATTGAAATTATGCAATATAAAGTTAAATAAGAGGGTATTAGAATTTAGGAGGAGAACTTAAATGAGAGATGTAGTTATAGTAAGTGCAGTAAGAACTGCGTTAGGTACTTTTGGTGGAACTTTAAAAGATGTTTCTGCTGCTGATTTAGGAGCTTTAGTAATTAAAGAAGCTGTAAATAGAGCTGGTATTGCACCAGAGAAAATTGATGAAGTATTAATGGGGAATGTTGTACAAGCTGGTCTTGGACAAAATATTGCTAGACAATCAGCTGTAAAAGCTGGTTTACCAGTAGAAGTTCCTGCAATGACAATAAATAAAGTTTGTGGATCAGGACTTAGAACTGTTTCACTTGCAGCACAAATGATTAAAGCAGGAGATGCTGATATCATAGTAGCTGGTGGTATGGAAAATATGTCACAAGGACCATATGTGTTAAAAACTGCTAGATATGGTCAAAGAATGGGTAATGGTCAAATGGTAGATACAATGGTAAATGATGCATTAACAGATGCTTTTGAAGGTTATCACATGGGAATTACGGCTGAGAATATAGCAGAAAAATGGAATTTAACAAGAGAAATGCAAGATGAGTTTGCAGCTCATTCTCAAAATAAAGCTGAGATGGCAATTAAAGCGGGTAAGTTTAAAGATGAGATAGTCCCAGTTGTTATACCGCAAAGAAAAGGAGAACCAGTTGTATTTGATACAGATGAGTTCCCAAGATTTGGTTCAACAGCGGCATCACTTGGTAAGTTAAGACCAGCTTTCAAAAAAGAGGGTACAGTAACAGCAGGAAATGCTTCAGGAATTAATGATGGAGCAGCGGCAGTAGTTGTTATGAGTGCTGAAAAAGCTAAAGAATTAGGACTAAAGCCTATGGCTAAAATTTTATCATATGGTTCAAAAGGTTTAGACCCATCAATAATGGGATATGGACCATTTGCTGCAACTAAGAAAGCACTTGAAAATACAGGGTTATCAGTTGGAGATTTAGATTTAATAGAAGCAAATGAAGCTTTTGCAGCTCAAAGCTTAGCGGTAGCTAAAGATTTAGAGTTTGATATGAATAAAGTTAATGTAAATGGAGGAGCTATTGCAATTGGTCACCCAGTTGGAGCTTCAGGAACAAGAATACTTGTTACACTATTACACGAAATGCAAAGAAGAGATGCAAAAACTGGTCTTGCAACACTTTGTATTGGTGGAGGAATGGGAACAGCATTAATACTTGGAAGAGATTTTTAATTAAGTACAAATAAAAGTCAATAAGACAAGATAGAGAAGAAGTTCGCTTTGAAGCGAACTTCTTTTTTTTATAAATATTTTAAAAAAATGATTATAAAACTGAAAAAAATAAAAAAAAATGCTTATTTAGTTATTAAAAGTTGTAAAAAAAAGACTTAAAGATAAAAAAAGTTTAAAATATTTTTTGAAAAAATGAAATGGTAATAAATCATACATTCAAAAAATACAAATGGATATAAAAGGTTGAAAAATAAATAATGATATTATTTTAACTAAATGGATAAAATTTTAACAAAAATATATTTTAAATACATATATGATAGCAAAAGAATAAAAAACATATAACTATAATAAATATAAAAATAAATTATTTTTTGAATATTCTGATAATTGCAAGCTAGCATACTTGTAAAATCTTTTTAAATAAAAGATGAAGTAATAGTGAATAAATAGGAGCAATATTATCATATTATCAATCTAAACTCGTTTAATTGATAAATATTCAAAAATATAAGGTTTACATAGGTTTTTAAAATGTTGATTTTCAACATATAATAACTTAAGGATAATGCCTAGCAGGAGGTAAGATGTGGACAAGAGAAAAAAAGATATGATTTTAATCGTAACTAGGACAAACATAATACTAGCTTTCCTTGTAGCTCTTATTATTATCTTTATTAAGTTTTCGTATGCAATTGCATTTTTAACGGGAACTAGCATAGCAATTATTAATTTTATACTTAGCTCGTATGTAATTGATAAGTGCTTTAAAGGTACAAAAGCAAAGCTACTTATCCAACTGAGCTTTCTGATAAGAATGGCACTTATTTTGGGTGTTGCACTCTTATTTAGAGGGAATTACATAAACCTTATAATGTATTTAATAGGGTTCGTTTTTCATCAAGTAGCAATTTTTACATATGCACTGAAAAAACCAAAGCATATTTAGAATTGCTATACATTTCTAAATATTTCACAAGAGAGGGAGTGAATTAAATGCATATTTTTGCACCTCAATTTACTGTAACAGTAGGATCATTTGTTTTACCAAGTTATCTAATCATGCAGTGGTTTGTTATGTTAGTCATAATAATACTTGCTGGGATTGTAACAGCAAGACTTAATATGAAACCAGGAAAATTACAAGCTGTTGCAGAGATGTTCTACGAAGCAGTTGAAAAGCTTGTTAGTGGAAATATAGGTAAAGATGGCGCAGTATTCATACCATTCATAGGTACGCTTATGATATACATATTACTATTAAACTATGTTGGTTTAATAGGTATAGCACCTCCAACAAATAACTTAAATATAACTGGAGCATTCGCATTAGTTGTAGTATTAGTTGTTCATGGTAACGCTATAAGAAAAAATGGTATATTAGGATATCTTAAGGGATATGCTAGCCATGGAATTGCAATGATACCACTTAACTTAATGGAAAGAGCAATCTTCCCGGTATCTTTAGCACTACGTTTATTTGGTAATATGCTAGCAGCAGGGATAGTCCTTGAGTTAGTATATGAAGGTCTTTCACATATTACATGGGCAGCACAAATTGGTTTACCAATAATTGCGCATGGATTCTTCGACGTATTTGACGGAACAATTCAAATGATTGTATTTGTAATGTTAACTGTAATTAACATTAAGATTACAGCTCAATCACACTAAGATTAACTAATTAACTAATTAACTAATCAATCAAAATAACTAATTAAAAAATAATTTTCAAAAATTTGAGGAGGTATCTATTATGGATATGACATTATTAGCAGCAGGAATTGCGGTATTAGCAGGTATAGGAGCAGGAATTGGTATAGGAGTTGCAACAGGAAGAGCTACTGAGGCTATCGCTAGACAACCAGAAGCATCAGACAAAATACAAAGCTTATTCATCATGGGAGCTGGTCTTTCAGAAGCAACAGCTATCTATGGATTCGTTGTAGCAATCATATTATTATTCGTTAAGTAATTTTTATTACATAAATTATTAGAATATAAAAATAGCCGATTTTCGTTGAAAGAATACTAAATTATCGGCTGTTTTAAATTTAAAATCATTTGTGATTTTAAGCACATAAAAAAATACATAGTTAATCAAACAAAAGATGAAACCGAAAAATTACGAAGTAAGTGAAAAACTTAAGGAGGAAAAGTAAACATGGAATTTAACTGGACAACAGTAGTAGCAGCTATAATTAACCTTGTAATATTAGTAATTATCTTAAGATATTTCTTCTGGGATAGAGTTAAGAAAGCTATTCAAGAAAGACAAGATGCTATTAATGAAAAATTAGCAAGTGCTGATAGAGCAAGAGAAGAAGCTGCAAAGTTAAAAGCTAAAAATGAAGAAATTTTAAAGCAAGCACAAGAAGAAGGAAGAAAAATTATAGCAGAGAAGAAAATTGCTGCTGAGGCTCTTTATAATAAAATTGTTGCTGAGGCTAATGCTGAAGCTGAAGATTTAAAAGTTAAGGCTAATGAGCAAATAGGAATTGATATAGCTAGAGCACAACTTACTCTTAAAGAACAAGTTGTTGACCTTGCAATCGATTTATCTAAGAAAGCTATAGAAGGATCAATGGATGAAGAAAAGCATCAAGCTATCATCGATAAGTATATCGAGAAAGTAGGTATGTAATATGATTTCAGGAAATAAGAACCCTTTAGGTGGGTTTGTTAAAACAGTAGTTCCACTTAAAGAGGAGCAGTATAAAAATTTAGTTGCTAAATTAGAAGCTAAATATGGAAGAAAAATTGAACTTAAGCAGGAAATCGATAAAAGCATTGTTGGTGGACTTTATATACAAGTTGAAAATGAATTTATAGATGCAACTATAAATTCGCAGTACCAAGAAATGAAAGACTTAATGCTTAGCAGAAAATAAAGGTGGTGAGTCTATATGAATATCAAAACAGAAGGATTATCTTCAGAACTTAAACAAGATGTTAAAGGTTATGAAAAAGAAATTAAAACAGTAGACTCAGGGACTATAATACAAGTTGGAGACGGAGTTGCAAGAGTTGATGGGCTTAAAAGCTGCATGCAAGGAGAACTTGTAGAGTTCGAAAATGGCGCAGTTGGAATGGCACTTAACTTAGAAGATGACAACGTTGGTGTAGTATTATTAGGATCTGAAAGAGGATTAAGAGAAGGAACTAAAGCTCAAAGCACAGGAAGAGTTGTTGAAGTACCAGTAGGTAATGCACTTATCGGAAGAGTTGTAGATGCTTTAGGAAATCCTATTGATGCTAAAGGTGTAATTGAAAATGATGGTTTTAGACCAGTTGAAGCAAAAGCTCCAGCAGTTTTAGATAGAACACCAGTTAAGCAACCATTACAAACAGGAATTAAAGCGATAGATGCTATGATACCAGTTGGTAAAGGTCAAAGAGAACTTATCATAGGAGATGCAGGAACAGGTAAAACAGCAGTTGGACTTGATTCTATCATCAACCAAAAAGGTAAGAATGTTAAATGTATTTATGTTGCAATAGGACAAAAGCAATCAACAGTTGCTAATGTTTATAACATATTACAAGAAGCTGGGGCTATGAAATATACAACTATTGTATCAGCATCAGCATCAGAAGCAGCAGCACTTCAATTCATAGCACCTTATGCAGGAGTTGCAATGGCTGAATACTTCATGTGGAAGGGTGAAGATGTATTAATAGTATATGATGATTTATCAAAGCAAGCGGTTGCTTATAGAACATTATCATTATTATTAAGAAGATCACCAGGTAGAGAAGCTTACCCAGGGGATGTATTCTATATACATTCAAGATTATTAGAGAGAGCAGCTAAGCTTTCAAAAGAAAATGGTGGTGGTTCAATAACTGCTTTACCAATAATAGAAACTTTAGCAGGAGATGTATCAGCATATGTTCCAACAAACGTTATCTCAATAACTGATGGGCAAATATTCTTAGAAAAAGGATTATTTGATGCAGGTCAAAAGCCAGCTATCAACCCTGGAATTTCAGTATCAAGAGTTGGAGGAAGTGCTCAAACTAAGGCTATGAAGCAAGTTGCTAAGAGTTTAAGACTTGACCTTGCTCAGTTCAAAGAACTTGAATCATTCTCACAATTTGGAGCTGAACTTGATAAAGATACAGCTGATAGAATTGAAAAAGGTAAAAGAGTTCAAGAAGTGTTAAAACAACATGAATTCTCACCAAGAGAAGTTTCAGAGCAAGTTGTTGTTATGTATGTAGCAATACACGATTATTTAAAAGATGTAGAAGTTGATGACGTAGTTAAATTTGAGAAAGAATTCTTAGAATTCATGCACGCAAATTATCCTAATATACTTAGCTCAATAGATAGTGAGTCTAAGTTAGTAGAAACTACTGAAGAAGAATTAAAGAATGCAATAATTGCTTTCAAAAAGAATTTCTAAGATAAGCATAGCTTTTTAAGCTATGCCATCTTTTAAGATAGGAGGTGTAGTGATGCCAGCAGGTGGATTATTAGCTTTAAAAAATAGAGTTAAGAGTGTAAAAACAACAAAGAAGACAACAAAGGCTATGTCTCTTATATCAGCTTCAAAGATGAAGAAGGCAAGAGTTAAACTTCAAAAGAATGATTTTTACCTAAATAATTTAAAGCATATAGGAACTAAGATATTTAGATATGCAGATAGTCCTAAAAACAATATATTAACACAAGAAAATGGTGAAGATAAGAAATTATACATCATCCTTGCTTCTGATACAGGTTTATGTGGAGGATTCAATGGTAACGGAGCTAATTATTTAGCACGTAAATTTGGAAATGACAAGAAGAATGTAGCAGTGATATTATCTGGTAAAAGAGCTAGATACTATGTTAATAAACATGGATTTGAGACAATTAAAGAATATCAAGATCCTAAAAATCAGATAACTATTAAAGAAGCTAAAAATATGGTTTCAGATATAGTAGATTTATTCTTACATAAAGGTTATGAAGAAATTAGTCTTGTATATACAAAATTCTTTAGTGCTGGAAAACAAAGAGTGGTAGAAGAGAGATTATTACCATTTGAAGTTTTAGAGACAGAAGAAATTATAGAAGATCTTGATTTTGACATAGAACCAGGTTCAGATGAAATAGTTGCAGACTATATTATGAGACAATTAGAAGCACAACTTATAAATGCTGTATATCATTCAAAAGCAAGTGAACATAGTGCTAGAATGATGGCTATGGATAATGCAACAACAAATGCAAGTAAAATGGCTGTCGAATTAGAGGCTAGTTATAATAGATTAAGACAAAGTGTTATTACACAAGAAATTGCGGAAATCATAGGTGGCTTAGAAGCAAGTAAGAGTAAAAAGAAGAAAAAGAAATAAAAATAAGTAGGCAAAGGAGGTAGTTTAGATGTCAAAGAATATAGGTAAAGTTGTTCAGGTTTTAGGGCCAGTTATTGATATCAAGTTTGAAGAATTAGTACCAAGCATATACAATGCAGTAGAAATTAACTTAAACGGAAAAGTACTTGTTTGTGAAGTAGCCCAACATATTGGAAACAAAACAGTAAGAGCAATAGCTATGGATTTAACAGAAGGACTACAAAGAGGCGCAGAGGCTGTTGATACAGAAAATCCTATATCAGTACCAGTAGGAGAGTGTGTATTAGGAAGAGTTTTTGACGTTTTAGGAAACCCAATAGATGATAAAGGTGCAGTAGAAGCAGAAAAGAAAATGCCAATACATAGAGCTGCTCCTGCTTTCTTTGAGCAATCAATTAAACCAG
Organism: Sarcina sp.; assembly: GCA_051650125.1. Taxonomy (GTDB): domain Bacteria; phylum Bacillota; class Clostridia; order Clostridiales; family Clostridiaceae; genus Sarcina. Next base: position 53,253 of record JBOFIK010000057.1, read on the forward strand.
AAATGTTCGAGACAGGAATCAAAGTTATTGACTTAATGGCACCATTCCAAAGAGGTGGAAAAACTGGATTATTCGGAGGAGCTGGAGTTGGTAAGACTGTAATGATACAAGAACTTATCCACAACATAGCTAAAGCTCACGGTGGATTATCAGTATTTGCTGGAGTTGGAGAAAGATCAAGAGAAGGTAAAGACCTTATACTTGAAATGACAGATTCAGAAGTTATACATAAAGCGGCTTTAGTATTCGGACAAATGAACGAATCACCAGGGGCTAGAATGAGAGTTGCTTTAACAGCACTTACAATGGCAGAAAACTTTAGAGATCAAGGTCAAGATGTGTTAGTATTTGTAGATAATATCTTTAGATACTCACAAGCTGGATCAGAAGTTTCAGCTTTACTTGGAAGAATACCTTCAGCTGTTGGTTACCAACCAACACTTGCTAATGAAATGGGAGACTTACAAGAAAGAATTACTTCAACAAAAAATGGATCAATAACATCAGTTCAAGCAGTATATGTTCCAGCTGATGATTTAACAGATCCAGCTCCAGCTAATACATTTGCTCACTTAGATGCAAAAATAGTTTTAGCAAGAGCTTTAACAGAAATCGGAATATACCCTGCGGTTGATCCATTAGTATCAGCTTCAAGAATATTACAACCAAGAATAGTTGGAGAAGAACATTACAACATAGCTATGCAAGTTAAAAAAATCTTATCAAGATATGCAGAACTTCAAGATATTATTGCAATACTTGGACTAGAAGAATTATCAGATGAAGATAAAAAAGTAGTTGCAAGAGCAAGAAGAGTACAAAAATTCTTCTCACAAGCACTTCATGTTGCAGAGCAATTCAATGGATTCCCAGGAGTATATGTACCAGTATCAGAAACTATCAGAAGTTTTAAAGAAATCTTATCAGGTAAATATGATGATTTACCAGAAGGATTATTCTATGATTGTGGTTCAATAGATGAAGTTGTAGAAAAAGCGAAAGCTAAGGGATTAATGTAATAACGGGAGGTATGTTATGAAGGTATTTAACCTAATAATATCAACACCAGAAGATATATTCTTCGAGGGCGATGTTAGATCATTAAAAGCTAAAACATCTTTTGGAGAGTTTCAAATGTATGCTGATTTTGAGCCTTACATTGCAACAGTCAGACCTTGTGTACTTACTGTTGCTGATGAAAAGGGTGAAAAAATCAACTATGTTATATCTGAAGGAACTATCGAGACTAAAGGCGACAGTGTTGTTCTTTGTGTTAGCTCAATAGAAACTACAGATTCAATAGATATAGCAAAAGCACAAGCAGCAAAAGCTCGTGCACAGGAAAGACTTGCATCAAAAGATTATAAGATAGAAAAAGTAAGAGCTAAAAATGCTTTAGCAAGAGCTAAGGCAAGATTAGAAGTAGCTAAATAATAGAATGGTAGATGTATAATGCATCTACCATTTTTTTGCTTGAATTTTAGACGTAAGAATAAGCACAAAAGAAATTGAAACGGAATATATTTATAGTATAAGAAAATATATTGATTACTTTTTATAAAAATTGTCAATACTTACTTAAAGAGGTGGGATTGAAATGAAAAAAGTAATTTTATTTATGAGTATTATATTAACAGCAAGTATATTTCTTGGAAGTAGCAAAAGTTTTGATGTATATGATAAATTAGTTAGAGATAATTGTGAAGTAGTAGAACAAGGTATCAAGGTGCAATATAAAGACAACAAGATGGACAAGTCTTATTTAAAAAATACTCTCAACTTAACAGATGATTTTGAAATGTATAATGAAAATTTTTACTATTTAAAAGAAAATAAAAAATTTTCTATAGAGATCAAAGGTATAGATAACTTTATAGAAATTGAAATAAAAAATTTTAGTAATGTTATGAAAATAGAAGAAATAGAAGAAATAATAAGAAAAGAGTTTAATAATAAAAAAGACCTAAAAATATTTACCTATGTAAAAGGTAAAGTAAATGATAATCATAGCTTAGAAGAAACATCAAAATTTGTAGAAATTGAACTAAAGAATAAAGAGAATGAAAGTTTAAAACTTGATAATGGAGAAACTGGAGTAATAAAACTTAGAAATGGAGAAGAATATAACTATTCTTTAGTAAGCTATGAAAAGGACAATGATTATATAATTGTTGGAAGCCCTGTAATATTCATCACGTATTAGGAAGAATAATGGAGGACGATATGGAAAAAATATTAGTTAAAAGTGGACAACAACTTAGTGGACAAGTAGATATAAGTTCTGCAAAGAATTCTATATTGCCAATAATAGCGGCATCATTGTTAGCAGATGAAAAAGTTATTATTAAAAATTATCCAAGCCTTAATGATGTAAGAGTTCTTACAGAGGTTTTATATGATATGGGATGTCATATAAATATGGATGAGATAAATTATAATTTAGAAATAAATCCAACTACTATAAAAAAATTTACAGCAGATTGTGAATTAGTTAAAAAAATGAGAGCCTCTTTTTTGGTGATGGGGCCAATGCTTGCAAAATATAAAAAATTTACTTTGTCATGTCCAGGTGGATGTAATATAGGGACAAGACCTATTGATTTACACTTAAAAGGATTTGAAGCCCTTGGGGCAAAAGTTATACAAGAACACGGGTTTATTAAAATTATAGGTGAAAATTTAAAAGGTGGTGAACTATATCTAGATTTTCCATCAGTAGGAGCAACGGAGAACATAATGATGGCAGCATCTATAATCGAAGGGCGTACAGTTATAAATAATCCTGCACTAGAACCTGAAATTGAAGATTTAGCAGATTTTTTAAATAGTATGGGAGCAAAAGTCAGGTTTAATGTTAATTCTACTATTATAATAGATGGAGTTAAATCATTGCATGGAACTGAATATAGACCTATATATGATAGGATTGAAGCAGGAACATTTATGGTTGCAGCAGCAATAACAGGATCTAAGATTCAAATAAATGGAGTTGAAGAAGAACATCTAAAGCCGGTAATACAAAAACTTATTGAATCAGGTACTAGTATAAATATTGATAAAGAAAGTAAAATAGCAATTGTTGAGGGGCCAAAAGAAATAGTTTCAGTGGACATAACAACTAGACCACATCCTGGATATCCAACAGATATGCAGTCACAAATGATGTCTTTATTATCAATTGCAAATGGTGTTGGCATAATTGAAGAAACTGTTTTTGAAAATAGATTTATGAATGTAGCAGAGCTTTCGCGAATGGGAGCCGATATAAAAATAAAAGGGAATTCAGCTATGGTTGCTGGGGTTAGGAAGCTTACAGGATGTCAGGTTAGGGCTAGTGATTTAAGGTCTGGTGCAGCACTTATATTAGCAGGGCTTGTAGCTGATGGGTATACTCAAATAGATGATATATATCATATTGATAGAGGGTATATGCATATAGAAGAAAAATTCAGTAAACTTGGTGCACAGGTATATAGAGTTAAGTGAGATAAGTGAGTAAAAATTTACTCACTTATTTTTATATTATGTAATATATCTTATAAAGAACCTCATATAAATAAGTAATGTTAGAATGAAAAAAATGATGAGGTATACTATATGAAAAAAATTGATTCAAGAAAGTTTAAATTAGCGTTAGGTAAATTAGGGGTTAGTATAGGTAGATTAAGTAGGAATATAAAGTTTCAAAAGCTAAGGCATTTAATAACGATATGTTTAGCAGTTGTCATAATATTTTCAATACCAATAGTTTTTGGAACAATGAATAATGATGTATATGAAAAAATAAACAGTGCAGATAAAGAAAATGCACAGGGCAAAAGTTCGATAATTAAAGGAAATCCACTAGATATTGATACATCTGTTGTAAAAGTTTTTACTAGTACAGGAGTTGTTAGGAGTGTTCCATTAGAAGAATATGTACAGGGCGTTGTTAGTACAGAATTACCATTATCATTTGAAAAAGAGGCTATGATAGCACAAAGTATTTTAGCAAGAACATATGTAGTTAGCAAAATGATAACCCCATGTAGCAAAGCAAAACAATATGGTGGTGTAATTTGTGATACAGTTCACTGTCAGGTTTATAAACCAATGGAGGAGAGGGTTAAAATTGTTGGTTATGATGAAGAACAATTTAAAAAGAAAATTATAGATGTTGTTAAAAAGAGTGAGGGAGAAGTGATAACATACAGTGGATTGCTTGTTAGATATCCTCAGTATTTCTCAATAAGTTCAGGAAAAACAGAAAATGGATATGATGTGTTTAATACTGATGCACCATATTTGAAATCAGTTGTGAGTGTAGAAGATGAAAGCATTCCAAAGTATAGAGAGTCAACAGAGGAATCATACTCAGATTTTATGTATAAGGTTAATACTGCTTATCCAGGGGCCGGGCTTACAAGTTCTAACATTAAAGAAGAAGTAAAAATATTAGGCAGAACTGATGGTGGGAGTGTAAGTACGATAAAACTTGGTGGCGTGACAATTAAAGGAACGGAATTTAGAAGTATATTTGGGATTAATTCAGCGAACTTTGAATTGGTATTTGGAGAAACAATCAAAATTAATTGTAAGGGATATGGTCATGGTGTTGGGATGAGTCAGTGGGGAGCTAATAATATGGCTAAGAATGGTAAGAAACATGATGATATATTAAAACACTATTATACAGGTGTTGATATAACTAAGTTAAGCAAAGTTAGAGTGGAATAATTAAGAGGGCATAATCTATTGAGTTCGATAGATTATGCCTTTTTTCTTTGTTTGAATGTAAAAAAATGACGAATGAAAAAAAGAAAAAAATTTAATTGATATGTATTAATTTAGGTTTTATAGGACAGACTACTAAACGGAGGTGTTGACATGGATAAATTAATAAACTTTTTAAAGAAACATAGTTTCTATGTAATTTTAGCGGGGTGCTTAGTTGTGTTAGGAGCTGTTGCAATTGCAACGGGAGGAAACAAAGCTGAGGATTCTACTGAAAAACCAGTCGCTAATAATGTGGAAAAAGAAGAGGCGAAAACAGGTAATGAAGTTATAGAAGGGGCTGAACTTGTAAAAAAAGAAGAGGCTAAAAAAGAAGACAAGGCTAAAGAAGAGGAATCAAAGAAAACGACAGTTAAGGGTGAGGACTCGGTGGCAACAAGTGCTAAACCAAAGTCAGAGACAATAAATCCTATAAAAGATGGATTAGTAACTAGAAAATTCAATATAGAGCCAAGACTTGAGAAAGATGGCAAGGTTGCAAATGTCTATAAAGGGATTGATATTGAGACAGCAAAAGGAAGCGATGTGTTAGCAATAGCTGATGGTGAAATCATAGAAGCTCAAAGTGGAGATTCTAGAGAAGGTAATTACGTTAAAGTAAAACATTCAAATGGATTAACGGTTATGTACGGTAATTTAGAAGTTAAGTTAAATGTGAAAGTAGGAGATAAAGTTTCACAAGGAGCTGTAATTGGTAAGACTGGAAATTCAATAAAGGTAAGTCCTAAAGATAGAACATCAAAGGATTACTTATTACTACATGTTGAAAAAGACAAAGAACCAATAGATCCATTGACTATATTTAAAGAACTAAAAGTTAAAGAATAATTAAAAACCAGCCATGTTCTTAACAGAATGTGGCTGGTTAATAATTAACCTAAATTAAGGAGGAGTAAGTAAAAGTGAAAGACTATATTGAGGAAAGAGTTTTAGAAGTAGCAAGGTATATAATAGATTCAAAATCAACAATAAGAAAAACAGCAAAGGTATTTGGAGTGAGTAAAAGTACTATTCATAAGGATATGACAGAGAGACTTCCCAAAATAAATCCTAATATTGCAGATGAAGCTAAGTTTATATTAGATGTCAATAAAGCAGAAAGGCATATAAGAGGTGGAAAAGCTACAAAATTAAAATATAAAATAGTTGAAGGAAAGCTTGTATAAGTATATAATGGATATAATGAGAGAAAATGTAAAATTAAAAGATAAAGAGTAGAATAATGATAGAAATGGGGAGTGCAAAGGTTATGTGGTTTTTTAATAGTGGAACGGAGATGGGCATAGACTTAGGTACAGCTACGGTTTTAGTTCATATAAAAGGGAAGGGTGTAGTGCTTCAAGAACCTTCAGTTGTAGCAATAGATAAGACAAGAAATAAGGTACTAGCAGTTGGAGAAGAAGCAAGGCAGATGATAGGTAGAACACCAGGGAATATTGTTGCTATAAGACCATTAAGAAATGGTGTTATATCAGACTATGATGTTACAGAAAAAATGTTACAATATTTTATAAAAAAGGGTATGGGAAAGAATAGAGTTGCAGCACCAAAGGTAATGGTATGTATACCTTCACAAGCAACAGAAGTAGAAAAAAGAGCTGTAATGGATGCGGCGAGAAATTCGGGGGCTAGAAGTGTTTATTTAGTAGAGGAACCTTTAGCAGCTGCTATTGGAGCTGGAATAGATATATCAGAGCCAAATGGAAGAATGGTCGTGGATATTGGTGGAGGAACTTGTGATATAGCAGTTATATCTTTAGGGGGTATTGTTGTTAGATCATCGTTAAAAGTTGCAGGTGATACTTTTGATGAGGCAATTATAAAATACATAAGAAATAATTATAAGCTAATGATTGGTGAGAGAACAGCAGAAGAACTTAAAATAAAAGTTGGCTCAGCGGTTAAAGGATTAAGGGATGAAAGTATTGCAATTAAGGGAAGAAATTTAGTTACAGGGCTTCCAGATGAAATCATAATATCATCTGAACAAGTTAGAGAAGCCGTAGAAGACTCTGTTAAACTTATAGCTGAAAACTTACATTCTGTATTAGAAAAAACACCACCAGAACTTGCAGCAGATATTATGGAAGCTGGAATCCTTATGACAGGTGGAGGTGCTTTATTATATGGATTAGATAAGTATCTTGAAGCTATGACTGGCGTTTCAGTAAAAGTTGCTGAAGGTGCAATCACTTGTGTTGCAGAAGGGACAGGGAAAATTTTAGAGGTGTTTGGAAAACTGAATTTAAATATGGAAGATGATGAAGTTAAACTAATAAAATAATTTAATTAAAATATTTCATTAACTAATAAGGAGCACTAGTTTTATGGTTCTTACTCAAGTATGGGTATTTCAAAAATAGTTAAATAATAAAAATGGTGTTTTCGGACGCCATTTTTTTGTTAAGTTCTTTATTATATTTTGTTGTTTGGTTAAACTAAAGTTACATCAACGGGGAGACGAAA